>NZ_BAAHCI010000005.1:417166-814665 GCF_054775955.1 Nocardioides pacificus | reverse complement strand
CCCCCCCCCCCCCAGCGCTCGCCTCCCGCCAGGATCGACACCGTCGCGTCGGGATCGGTCGACAGCCGCTCGGCGAGCCACTGCGCCACCGCACGCCGGTTGCGCAGCGCCGCGGCGACGACCTCGACTCCTGAGGCCGCCAGCTCGACGCTGATCGCGGAGCCGTTGGGCGAGGGCAAGACGAGCGCCTCGATGCCCGGGGTCGCCCGCAGGGCGGCCGGCGAGAGACTCACCCCGGCGACGCCGGGCAGGTCGCGGGTCTCGAAGCGGCCCCGGGCCAGCACCGCGCCGTGCTCGGCCGCATGCGCGGCGGCGCGCTCGTCCTTCCACCGGAAGGGCAGCACCCGGGTCCCGTGGTCCATCGCCACGCTGAGGGTGGTGGTGAAGCTGAGGACGTCGACCACGACGGCGTACGTCGTGTGGCGGGCGACCTCACGCACGCCGACGGGCCCCCACTCCACCCGGACCCGGAACGGACGCTGGTCATAGGGGGAGAGCACGCACGGGATTGTGCTCAGTCGGCCAGCACCTCGTCCACCCAGGCGGGGACGAGCAGCCCGGCGGGCCCATGGCGGGCCTCGTGGAAGAGGTCGGTGCCCTCACTGCGCACGAGGTTCAGCTCGAGCGTCCTCGCGCCGTACGCATGGGCCACCTGCACGAAGCCGGCGGCCGGATAGACGGCGCCCGAGGTCCCGATCGAGACGAAGAGCTCGGCGTCGGACAGGGCGTCCTCGATCAGGTCCAGGTCATAGGGGATCTCGCCGAACCAGACGATGTCCGGGCGGAGCTCGGAGAGCCCGCAGTCGGGGCAGGGCGGCTGGTGCGCGAGGTCGTCGGTCCAGCGGTGCCGCCCGTCGCAGGCCTTGCACCGGGCCGAGTGCAGCTCGCCGTGCATGTGCACGACCCGGCGGCTGCCGGCGCGCTCGTGCAGGTCGTCGACGTTCTGGGTGACGACCAGCAGGTCCTCGCCGAGGCTCTGCTCGAGCCGGAACAGCGCGCGGTGCGCGGCGTTGGGCTCGACAGCGCGCAGGGACTGGCGCCGGGCGTCGTAGAAGGCGTGCACGATCTGCGGCTGGTATTCGAACGCCTCGGGAGTCGCCACGTCCTCGACGCGGTGGCCCTCCCAGAGCCCGTCGGCGTCCCGGAAGGTGGGCACCCCGCTCTCGGCGGAGATGCCGGCGCCGGTCAGCACGACGGTCCTCACCCTTCGAGCATAGGCCGAGGACCGTCGCGGCGTGCCGGCCTGCTACTCGGCGACCTCGGTGATGTCGAAGTTCACGGTGTCACCGTCGACCGAGGTGACCTCGGCGTCGACGGCGAGCGAGTCGTCGGTCGTGGTGATCGTGCAGCGCTGCTTGGCGCCCTCCTCGGCCTTGAGGCCGTCCTCGCACTCGACCTTCTCGGCCTCCAGGCCGGTCTCGCTCGTGAAGAGCTTGTCGATCTGGGTCTCGAGGTCGGACTGCGAGACCGAGCTCTCGCCGCACGCGGCGAGGGAGAGCAGCAGGGCGGGGGCGATCAGCCATCGGCTGGCGCGGGTGAAGGTGGACATGGGTCTGCTCCTGGTTCGGGGGATGTGCTTCGGCGGCCGTGCTTCAGGGGGCCGGGGGTCGTCCAAGGGTGGACCACGCATGCTGTGCGCGCTGGGTTCTCCCGAACTTTTCCGGTTCGACGACGGACAAATCGGGTAGACCGCCGACGTGCGAACGCTGACCACGACAGGGGTGCCCCATGGGCTATGAGGTGCTGATCGAGAACCTGCGCAAGCAGGCGGGCCGCCTGCGCACGGTGACGGACCCGCTCACCTCCTACGACCTCGACCTGGAGAACGTCACGGCCGAGTCCATCGGCCACACCGAGCTTGCCGAGTGGGTGGTGGCCGTCGGCAAGCAGTGCGACGAGGCGGGCAAGGCACTGTTCTCGGGTGCGGAGACCCTTGCCGTCTCGCTGGAGTTCCACGCCACGCAGTACGAGAACGCCGAGGACGGCGCCCGCGAGGCCTTCAGCCATCTGGGTCCGCGCCTGTCTCCCTTCCCCACCGGTCCGCAGCAGTGAGCGCCCCGGCCTCGAAGGAGCTCGGCGCGACCGAGAACCCCAAGGAGCTGGTGCCGGGCAAGCCGCGGCACGTCGACAACGCGGCCGAGGCCTTCAGCGACGAGTCGGCGCGGATCACCCGGATCGGGTCGCGGGTGCGCTCCATCCGGGTCGACGGCTGGAGCGGTGGCACCGGCCAGCCGGCCTGGGAGGCCAACTTCAACGACGAGTTGAAGAAGTGGTCGGCCTACACCGACCTGCTCGACGCCGCGGCGAGCGCGCTGACGACGTACTCGGGTGCGCTGACCAAGGCCCAGGACGACGCGCAGGACGCCATCGACGCCTACGAGGAGGGGCAGCGCCTCACCCGCAGGGCGGTCCTGGCGCACAACGAGGCGGTGGCCGCCTACAACGACAGCGTCTGCGCCCCGGTGCCCGCTCAGAGCCCCTTCGGCACGGCGACCCCGACGATCCGGCCGGCGCGGCCCGGGCCCTTCGTCGATCCCGGCGAGGCCAAGCGCGAGGAGGCGCAGGAGATCCTCGCCGGCGCCCGCAAGGACCTCGACGAGGCCGGCGAGAAGGCGCTGCTCGCACTCGGCAAGCTCGAGGGGGCCAAGACCCAGGGCAGCAGGGACACGTTCGGTGCCGACGGCAGCGTGGAGGGTCCGTCGTTCTCGTGGGACTGGTGGGAGAGGACCTTCGGCAAGGACCCGGCCGACGGCCACGGCCCCTCCACGGGCGACGAGAAGGGCAGCCCTTTCAAGATCAGCCTCGGCAAGGCGGAGGGCGAGGCCTACGTCGGCAGGGCCGAGGGCAGCTGGGAGGACTACTGGGGCCCGGTCAAGGTCGGCGCGGACGGCTCCGTCACCGGACTCGGGGTCGACGGGTCGGCCGAGGCCAGCGTCGACGGCGACGGCCTGCGCGTCAACGCCGACGGCACGGTGACGGTGGTCGGTGGTGAGGGCTCGGTCTCCGCCGAGTACGGCTATGCGGAGGGCTCGGTCTCGGGCGACTTCCTGGTCGGAGGCAAGGCCGAGGGCGAGGTCTCCGTGGGCAAGGAGGGCTTCCACGGGGGTGGCGAGCTCTTCGCCGGCGGCAAGGTCGGGGGCACGGCCGAGGGCGATATCGGCGGGATCGGCGGCTCCGCCACCGCGGAGGGCTGGGCCGGCGCCGGGATCTCCGCCGACGTGGATCTCGGCTGGGACGACGGCAAGCTGACGGTCGGGGGGTCCGGCGGCGTCGCCTGGGGCCTCGGCGGCAAGCTCGGTGCCGAGGTCACGCTCGACTTCCCCGAGATCTGGGAGACCGGAGGGGGCATCATCGACGGGCTGGGGAGTCTGCTGAGATGAGGCGTTGCCCCGACGCGCACCCAGACGACCCCACAAGCGACCACCCAGCCCCGGACCCGACACCCCTTGGGAGAGCCACCCGATGAAGCAGCTGCCCGTCCCGATCCGCTTCGAGCTTCCCGGCCCAGACTGGGAGGCCGTGGCGCCCGAGTCCGTCGGGGTCGAGAACGCCGCGTTCCTGGCCATGCGTCGCAACACCGGCGACGACTACACGCCCTCGATCACGATCCGCGGTGGCTGGCGTCCCGACCCCGTCACGCTGGTCGACATCGCCGATGAGACGGTGGCCGAGGTCCGCGCCCAGGCCGGGGACGCGGAGCTGGTGCGCCGCCAGGAGCTGGGCACCGAGCATGCGCCGGCCGTCAACCAGGTGATCGGGACCGTCGTCTCGATCGACGGCCGCACGCACGACCTGCGCCAGCTGCAGACCATCACCGGTCTCGTCGACGTCGACGATCCACGCAAGCGGATCGTCCTCGTCTACACGCTGACCTGCACCTATGCGCAGTTCGAGGCCATCGGACGCGAGTTCCAGGACTTCATGCGCACGGTGCGCGTGTCCCCGGACGACGTGCCCGCCTGAGTCGCCCTCAGAACTTGCCCAGCAGCGCGGCCACCACGAGCAGGAGCACCGTCGCCAGCGCGCCCACGCCGCCGACGACCGCGAAGGCCAGGCCGATGCGCTCGGCGGCGCCTCGGCGCTGACGTAGCCCCAGGTGGTCCGCGACCCCGACGATCAGGTCGCGGCCCTCCTCGGAGTTGAAGCGGAAGTCCACGACCGGGCCGAAGCGACCGTGGTCGTCGAACGCCCACACCTTCTGCGCTCCGATCTCGCGGACCCGGCCCACCGTCCGCTCGCCCGTCGCGGCCAGCCGCGGTACACCGGCGACCCACTCCACACTGCGGGCGTCGTCGGTGATCGTGTAGGACCCGTCGTCTTGGACCTGCACGTGGTGGAGGTGGACCTTCTTCAGCCCCGCGCGGTTGAAGAGCGCGAACCAGCGGGCGTCCGCGATGCTCAGGGTCACGTCGAAGCCCGCGGCCGTCGGCGTCACGACGTACGGCGTGCCGTCGGCGGCGTCGCGGACGGCCTCGAGGAAGGCGTGGGCGGCCGCGGGCGGCGTCACGGCATGACCTCGTCGTCCGCCTCGATGTCGAAGTTCACGGTGTCGCCCTCCGCGGAGGTGACGGTGACCGTGACGCCGACCCGGTCCTCACCGGCGTGCAGGACGCAGCGCTGGGTCTTGCCCTCCTCGCCCTCGAGGCCGTCGGGGCACTCCACCTCGTCGGGCGCGACGCCCGCATAGTCGGTCATCCGCTCGAGGACGGTCTGCTCGAGGCTCGACTCGCTGACCTTCGGGGTCGAGCCGACGCTGACCTCCCCCGAGCAGCCGGTGAGCGCGAGCAGCGTCACCACGGCCAGGGCTGTGGGCTTGCGTGTCACGAAGGCCACCTTCTCAGTAGTACCAGGGGTACGGCGTCCAGTCGGGGTCCCGCTTCTCCAGGAACTGGTCGCGCCCCTCGACGGCCTCGTCGGTCATGTAGGCCAGCCGCGTGGTCTCGCCGGCGAAGAGCTGCTGGCCGACGAGCCCGTCGTCGATCAGGTTGAAGGAGTACTTCAGCATCCGCTGTGCCGTGGGCGACTTGCCGTTGATCTTGGCTCCCCACTCCAGCGCGACCTTCTCGAGCTCGGCGTGCGGCACGACCTTGTTGACCGCCCCCATCTGGTGCATGTCCTCGGCGGAGTACTCGTCGCCGAGGAAGAAGATCTCGCGGGCGAACTTCTGTCCGACCTGGCGGGCGAGGTAGGCCGAGCCGAACCCGCCGTCGAAGGACCCGACGTCGGCGTCGGTCTGCTTGAAGCGCGCGTGCTCCGCACTGGCCAGGGTCAGGTCGCACACGACGTGCAGGCTGTGCCCGCCGCCGGCCGCCCAGCCGTTGACCACGCAGATCACGACCTTGGGCATGAACCGGATCAGCCGCTGCACCTCGAGGATGTGCAGCCGGCCCAGCCTGGCCTGGTCGGCGGGAGTGCGCGCGTCGTTCACCCCGCCCTCGGTGCCGGCCTCGTACTGGTAGCCCGAGCGCCCGCGGATGCGCTGGTCGCCGCCGGTGCAGAACGCCCACTTGCCGTGGCGCTCCCCCGGCCCGTTGCCGGTCAGCAGCACGCAGCCGACGTCGGCGGTGGTGCGCGCGTGCTCGAGCACCCGCAGCAGCTCGTCGACGGTGTGGGGACGGAACGCGTTGAGCACGTCGGGGCGGTCGAAGGCCACCCGCACCGTGCCGTGGGCACGCGCCCGGTGATAGGTCAGGTCGGTCAGGTCCTCGAAGCCGGGCACGACGTCCCAGGCCTCGGCGTCGAAGATCTCCGACACTCCGTCGATGGCGCTCATGGCCCGCAGGCTACCGACTCTGGAACAGGACTCTGGATCACGGGGCCGCGACGTGGTGTTCTGAGTCCATGACTCTCAGCGGTGAGTATGAGCCCAGTCCGAGCCAGTGGGTCCGCGACCAGGTCGCGGCCTACGAGGCGTCCGGCGGCACCAAGGGCAACACCCTGCAGGGTGTCCCCATCGTCGTCATCACCTCGCGCGGCGCCAAGTCCGGCGCCCTGCGCAAGAACCCCGCGATGCGCGTCGAGCACGACGGCGCCTACGCGGCCGTGGCCTCCAAGGGCGGCGCCCCGGAGCACCCGGAGTGGTTCCACAACTTCGTGGCCGACCCGCACGTGCTGCTCCAGGACGGTCCCGAGCCCCACGAGTACGTCGCGCGCCGGGTCGAGGGCGAGGAGCGGGCCCAGTGGTGGCAGCGCGCCGTCTCCGTCTGGCCCGCCTACGCCGACTACCAGGAGAAGACCGAGCGCGAGATCCCGGTCTTCGTCCTCGAGCGCGGCTGACGGCCCCTGCAGTCAGGACCAACGGCCCATCCGGGCTCGCCTGCCCCGAGACGACGATGAAGGGGCTGAAGGAGGCGAACCCGAGATGACGCAGACGACCGAGCTGTCCTACCAGGAATGTCACGACCTGCTGACCGGCGGCGTGGTGGGCCGGGTGGCGATGAGCACGCCTGCGGGCCCGCACATCGTGCCGGTCAACTATGCGGTGATCGACGACTCCATCGTGTTCCGGACCGCGCCGTACAGCGTCGTCGGGACCTATGCCTGGAACAACCTGCTGGCCTTCGAGGTCGACCAGATCGACTACGAGCACCAGCACGGCTGGAGCGTGGTCGCGAGCGGTCGCGGACGCCTCGTCGAGTCGGCCGAGGAGCTGACCGCCATCACCACCACCTGGGACCCGCGCCCGTGGGCGGACGGCTCCCGTCCGATGTACGTGCGTCTCGAGTGGGACGCCCTCACCGGACGTCGCCTCGGCGGCGGCTGGTCGGCCGTGCAGAGCATGCCCGTGCGCCGCGTGGTGTAGCTGGACGCTCGAAGTCCCCTCTGCGCCCATCTCCTGACAGGATGGGCCCCATGACGCCGGATGACCACGCCAGCCTCGAGGCCGACCTGCCGCCCGGCGCGCAGGCGCTCCTCGATGCCGTCATCGCCATCAGCACCGATCTCGACATGCACAACGTGCTGCGCCGCATCGTGCAGTCGGCCTGCACGCTGACCAACGCCCAGTACGGCGCGCTCGGCGTGGTCGGCGGCGACGGCGACCTGTCGGACTTCATCACCCACGGCGTCGACGACGACACCCACGCGCAGATCGGCGACCTCCCCCACGGGCGCGGCATCCTGGGTCTGCTCATCCACCACCCGGTGCCGATCCGGCTGCAGACGCTGCAGAAGCACCCCGACTCGTTCGGGTTCCCGGCCAACCATCCGCCGATGGAGTCGTTCCTCGGCGTCCCGGTGCGGATCCGCGGCGTCGTCTTCGGCAACCTCTACCTCACCGAGAAGGCCGACGGCGCCGAGTTCACCGACGTCGACGAGCAGCTGATCCAGGTGCTCGCGAGCGCGGCCGGCTTCGTGATCGAGAACGCTCGCGCCTACGCCATGAGCGAGCTCCAGCGCACCTGGCTGGAGGCGGCAGCGCGTCTCGACGAGGCTCTCCAGCCTCCGATCGACCTCGATTCCGCGATGCAGCAGATCGCCGTCCAGACCCGCTCGGTCGCCCGGGCCCGGGCCGTCGGCATCGTGCGTCGCAACGACGCCCTGGACTGGCAGATCGTCGCGGCCGACGGACGCAACATCGACCGGCTCCCGGAGATCGTGGCGTCGCTCACGGAGCGGTTGAGGGGCGTGGAGAAGCGATCCGGCCCCGAGGAGGTCGCCCTCGACGGCGGCGACCGGGCCCTCGTCGTACCCCTGCACGGTCACCTCGCCGGTGATGCCGTCCTCGTCGCGGTCCTCCCGGGCCCCATCGACGACCTCGCCCCCAAGCAGACCGACCTGCTCGGCACCTTCGCGGCTCACGCGGCCCTGGCGCTGGACCGGATCCAGGCGATGGCGCAGCGCGAGGAGCTCGCGATCGTCTCCGACCGCGATCGGATCGCCCGCGACCTGCACGACCTCGTGATCCAGCGGCTCTTCGCCACCGGGCTGCAGCTGCAGGGCGTGATCGCCAAGGCCAGCGTGCCCCAGGTGCGCGACCGTCTGGAGCGGGCGGTGGCCGACCTCGACGCGACCATCCGCGACATCCGCACGACGATCTTCGAGCTGCAGCACGGCAACCGTCAGACCCTGCGCAGCGAGGTCCTCGCGCTGCTGGAGGAGTATGAGCCGGTGCTGCGCTTCCGACCCGCCATGCGCACGGCCGGACCGGTCGACTCGGCGGTCCCGGAGCAGGTGGGCGACCACCTCCTCGCGGTGCTGCGCGAGGCCGTGTCCAACATCGCGCGCCACTCGGGTGCGACGACGGCCACGATCGAGCTCAACGCCACGCCCAGCGAAGTGGTCCTCATCGTCTGTGACGACGGTGTAGGCGTGCCGGTGGAGCGGGCCGAGAGCGGGCTGCGCAACGCGCGCAACCGCGCCCAGGCGCTGGGCGGGTCGCTCGAGCTGGGCAACCACAGCCCGCACGGCACGGTCCTCACCTGGCGCGTGCCCCTCCATGCTTACTGAGGTCCCGGCTTACTGAGGTCCCGGCCTACTGAGGTCCCGGCCTACTGAGGTCCCGGCCGGGTCAGGGCTGCTCGCCCGGCACCACCATCACGGGCACGTGCGCATAGTGCAGCACGGCCCGAGGCACCGCGCCCAGCGGGAACCCACCGAGTCGGCTCAGGTCGTGACGACCCAGCACCAGCAGCTGCGCACCGCACTCGTCGGCGACGTCGAGCAGCACGTTGGCGGGGTGCCCGCGACGGCTCACCGCCCGGATCACGACGTCCTCGTCGGCGGACCGGTAGGGCGCGACGACGGCCTCGAGGGCCTCGGCGTGGTCGCTCTCCGCTCGCTGGTAGGTGTCGCGCACCAGGGTCTCGTCCCAGGCCAGCACCGCCGGCACCTCCCAGCCGTGCGCCACGACCAGCTCGACACCACGGCGGCGGGCCTCGTGCAGGGCCCGATGGATCGTGTCGGGGTGCAGGTCCTCAGGGGCCACGCCCACCACGACGCAGCCTGCGTCGTGCTCGGCGGGGACCCACTCGTCGGGGACGACCACGACGGGGATGCTCGCCCGTCCGGCCACCGCGATCGAGGTGGAGCCGACCAGGGCGCGGGCGAAGGTGCCCTTGCCTCGCTTGCCCACGACGAGCAGCTCCTGGCCCTTTGCGCCCTCGAGCAGCACGTGGGTGGCGGGTCCGTTGACCACGTCCCGGCGCGCCGTGGTGCCCGGAAGGTCGCGGGCCACCTCGTGAGCGATCTCGTCGAGCGCCTGCCAGGCCGGTTCGTCGTCGGGGACCGCGCCGTACCACGGGACCGGGAAGCCCGTCGTGTCGAGCACGGCGAGCAGGTCCAGCGGACGGCCGGTGGCGGCGGCCTCGGCTCTCGCCCAGGCCACCGCCGCCTTGTTGCGGATCGAGCCGTCGACCCCGACCACGACCGCCGGAAGCTCCGTCGGATCCTTGTGGATGTTCGGTGTCGTGCTCATCGTTGCCTCACTTCAGGATGGGGCTGTTCTTCACGATCGGGAGCTTGGCCCACACGCGGCCCAGGCCCCAGGTGCGGTCCGCGTGCAGGAGGGCCAACGCCACCAGTGTGGCCCCACCGAGCAGGTGCTCGTCGAGGAATGGGTGGTTCTCCGGGGGCAGAGCGACGGTCCACATCATCACGTAGAGGAGAGCACCCGCCGCGCATGCGAAGCGCATCCCGATCCCGAGGGTCAGCGCGAGGCCGATGCCGGCCAGACCGAGCATGAACAGCCAGTCGGCCCAGGCGGCGCCGGCGATGCTGTTGTAGAACTCCTTGAACGGGCCCTCGGCGCCGAACTTGAGGAAGCCCTCTGTGGGGCTCGCGCCGTTGATCCAGGCCGCGTCACCGAACCGGTCGAGGGTCTCGACACCGGTCGCCGGGTCGGTGCTGTAGCCGGTGTGGAAGCCGAGCGCGAGCAGCTTGTCGAAGAAGGCCCACAGGAAGGTCAGACCGAACATGATCCGCACGGTGGCGAGCACGCGACGAGCCATGGGCGTGCCGGGCTCGAGATCAGGGCTGGTAGTGCGGTGAGCGGCTACGGCCTCGGTGGTCGTGCCGGTCTCCTTGTGCTGGATGACTGACATCCGAATCAACCTCCTCGTTGAGTTCTTGCTCACAAGAATCAACGAGACGGCCGTCACGTCGCAGGGGAGGGAGTCGCGTCCGCGCAGGTCTTAGGTCCCCCTCGGGACGGGACAGGCGACCGTCCGGCAGCCCCGCGTGCTGAGACGGCGTGCTCAGCGGGGGCCTGCCGGGCGGCCTAAGACGTCAGCGCAGCAGCTTGGCGGCCAGCACAGCCGCCTGGGTGCGTCGCTCCAGCCCCAGCTTGGTGAGCAGGCTGGAGACGTAGTTCTTCACGGTCTTCTCGGCCAGGAAGAGGCGCTCGCCGATCTGGCGGTTGGTCATCCCCTCGGCGATCAGGGCGAGGATCTCGCGCTCGCGCTCGGTGAGCCCGGCCAGCTCGCTCGCCTCGGGGGCGCCGTTGCGGACCCGATCGAGGACGCGCGCCATCAGGCTGGGGTCGATCAGCGACTGACCGGCGGCGACCCGGCGGATGCTGTCGACCAGGGCGTTGCCGGCGACCTGCTTGAGGACGTAGCCCGAGGCGCCGGCCACGATGGCCGCGAACAGCGCGTCGTCATCGTCGTACGACGTGAGGATCAGGGCCTTGATCGACGGGTCCACCGAGCGGATGTCACGGCACACGTCGATCCCGCTGCCGTCGGGCAGGCGTCCGTCGAGGATCGCGACGTCGGGGCGCAGGGCGGGGATCCGGCTGGTCGCCTCGACGGCGAGCCCGGACTCACCCACCACCTCGATGTCGCCGGAGTCCTCGAGCAGGTCGCGCAGGCCCCGACGCACCAGCTCGTGGTCGTCGAGGAGGAACACACGGATCTTGGGGGTCGGCTCGGTCATATCGGACATTGTGCCCTTCACGTCCCCGCGGTGTCGGATGCACGACTGATCGAGAGCGCCAGCGCCACCAGGTGACCGAGCCTGGCGAGCTCGGAATCGAGGAACTCCGGCCCCCCTCGGCGCCCGACCACCACGATCTCGCCGTCGATCACGGGCACCGCCACCAGCTCAGTGATGTCGTCGACCGGCTCGAGGCGCACGGCACGCTCGACCGGGACCCAGCCCAGGGCCTCGGGGGCCGCACCGGTCGCGTGCACGATCGTGCCCACCTCGCTGCCGTCTTGAGCAGTGGTACGACGCACCCGGGCGCACCAGTCGGAGCGGAAGGTGAGCGGCACCAGGTCGACGACCCGGTCGAGGGCCTCGGGCGGGTTGGCCGTGAGGTCCTCGACCGCCTCGAGGTCGAGGAAGAGGTTGCCACCGGCGGCGTAGCGACTGATCCACAGCACCTGAACGCCGTCGAGGACGTTGCAGGCCGAGACGATGGAGTCGGGCATCGTGCCGTGCGCGATCTCGAGCAGCACGTCGTCGACGGCCGTGCCCTCGTCGTGGCGGTGCTCGACGATCTCGATCGCGTCGATGTCGCCTCCGGCCTCACCGATGGCCGATGCCACGCGTCCCAGCGAGCCGGGCACGTCGGGCAGCTCCACCCGCAGCAGGAAGGGCATGAAGAGCTCCTTGGTCGTGGAGGTCCGAGACTAACGCCGATCGTGTTTCTCGCGCGTTTCGACCACGCCTAGGACGGGGCTTGTTCCTGAACCCGCCTTCGGGCCAGCCGCTGGGCCAGACCACTGGCCCGCTGCACCTGTCGGGCGACGGCGGCGCGCACGTCGGCCTCGGTCCCCACGACGCGCACCGTGTCCTGGGCCCGGGTGACCGCGGTGTAGAGCAGCTCGCGAGTCAGCAGCCGCGACTCCGGGTCGGGCAGCAGCACCGTGACCTCGCGTGCCTGACTGCCCTGGCTCTTGTGGATGGTCATCGCGTGCATGGTGTCCACGTCCCCGAGCCGGGTCGGCGCCAGGTCGAGGGCGCCGCCCACGGCTGAGACGAGCACCCGCGGGGCCCCGTCCGCGCCGCGGAGCACGACGCCGGTGTCGCCGTTGTAGACGTCGAGGGCGTGGTCGTTGGCTGTCACCAGGAGCGGCCGCCCGACATACATGGGTGCGCGCAGCGGATCCCCGGTCGCCTCGGTGATCCACTGCTCGACGCGCCGGTTCCAGGTCTGCACGCCGTAGGGACCGTGCCGGTGGGCGCACAGGAACCGGTGCCCGGCCAGCGCTCCGAGCGCGGACGCGGCGTCGCCGGTCTCGGCGGCGGCTCGCAGCGCCAGCGCGGGGGGCAGCAGCACGCGGCGCAGCGCCTCGGTGGGATCGGAGGTCTCCACGAACTCGACGCCCGGTCCCCCCGCGCGCAGCACCTCCAGCACCAGGTCGGCGTCCCCGGCACGCAGCGCCGCCGCGAGCCGGCCGATCTCGCTGCCGAAGCGGTGGGCTCGCGTCAGCGAGGTCACGCTGCCCTCGCCCTCATCCTTGCTCTGGCCGCGACCCTCCTCGCCGCGCTGGCGCAGGCCCCCCACCAGGTCGGCGAGGACCGCCCCGGCCTCGACGGAGGCGAGCTGGTCGGGGTCGCCCACCACCACGAGGCGGGCATCGGGGCGCACGGCCTCGACGAGGCGCGCCATCAGCGTCAACGAGACCATCGAGGCCTCGTCGACGACGACGACGTCGTGGGGCAGTCGGTTGCCGCGGTGGTGGCGGAAGCGGGTGCCGTTGTCGGGCAGCGTCCCGAGCAGCCGGTGCATGGTGGTGGCTCGCAGCATGCCGTCGGCGGCAGCGCTCGCGCGCAGCCGGGCGCGGTCCGCCTCGGGCAGGTCGGCCGTCGCGTGGGCGACGGCCTCCTGCAGCCGGGCGGCGGCCTTGCCGGTGGGCGCCGTGAGCGCCACCCGCATCCGGCGGCTGCTGCCGGCTCCCTGCCCGGGGCCGGCGCCTGTCTCGGCCTGCTCGGCGAGCAGCGCGAGCAGCCGGGCGACCGTGGTGGTCTTGCCGGTGCCCGGGCCCCCGGTGAGCACGGTGGTCCACTGGCGGGCCGCCCGCTGCGAGGCGACGCGCTGCTCGGTGTCGGACTCGTGCGGGAAGATCCGGGCCAGACCTGCGGCCAGCAGCGGCTCGTCGACCTCGGGCGCGGGCTGCAGCAGCCGCGCGGACAGGTCGGCGGCGAGCGTCGTCTCCTGGCGGTGGTAGCGGTCGAGGTAGAGCAGGCCGAACTCCTGGCGCAGCACACCCGCCTCCACCAAGGGGCTGCGCTCGATCGCGGCCTCCCACGCGTCGGGCTCGGGCCAGGCGAGCCCGTCCGGCAGCACCGGGACCAGCTCTGCCACCAGATCCAGACGGACGCAGACCGAGCCGTGCCGCACCGCCCGGGTGGCGAGGGCCAGCGCGAGCTGGACGCTCTCGTCGCCCTCGCCGGCGAGCAGGCTGAGCCGACGAGCGACGTGGACGTCGGCAGCCGTGAGCACCCCGGCGTCGTTGAACCGGTGCAGCAGACCCTCGGGCGTCCCCAGGGCGAGACGTCGGTCGTGAGCGTCGAGAGGCTCGAAGAGCTCGGTCATGACGCGCCTCCTGTGGGCAGCCGGCCGTCGAGGAGGTCGGAGAGCTCCTCGACGAGTGCGATCGGCGGGCGCCACGAGAAGACCCCGCACGGGTGTCCGGCGACCCGCGGGGTGTCAGGTCCGCACATCCCGCGCAGGTAGAGGTAGAGGACGCCACCGAGATGCTGCGCCGGGTCGTACGACGCGAGCCGCCACCGCAGGTAGCGGTGCAGCACGACCGCGTAGAGCAGCGCCTGGAGCGGGTAGTTGGAGTGGCCCATCGCGGCCGCCAGCCGGTCCGGGGCATAGTCGGCCGCACTCAGGGGCGGTGCCGTCGCGTCCCCGATCGGCGGACCGAGCCAGTTGGTCTTGTAGTCGACGATCACGAAGCGGGCCTGCTCTCCCTCCCGCACACGCAGCACGACGTCGACGGACCCCGTGAGGTAGCCGCGCAGGTCCTGATCGCCCAAGGCCTCGTCGTCCAGGGCGTCGGCATAGGGCAGCAGCGGGTCGTCGACCGCCAGGTGGCGACGCAGCAGTGGGGCGACGTCGCCGAGCCGCACCCTCGTCGCCGGCGAGGGCGGGTCGGACAGGTCGCCGCCGGCGAGCGGGAGCTCGAAGTCCATCTCGCGCAGCCGGTCGCGCAGCGGCACGGTGCGCAGCGTCGCATCGCCGGCAAGCGGCCCGAGCGGGCTCTCGCACACGGCGACGAGGGCGTCGACCAGCACCTCACGATCCACCTCGACCGGCCAGCGGACCAGCTGCTCCTCGACGTGCGCGAACAGCTCGGCGCGCAGGTCGGGAGCGTCGGGGTCGGCGTGCTCGAGGACCGCGTGGACCAGCGACCCGAAGGTCGCCCCCACCGGCAGCGTCGCCATCGGGGAGAGCACACGGTGCCCGTCGGGGCCCTCGGACTCGTCGGGCAGCAGGTGCACCGTCACGGCGGCCCGGTCGCCGGGTGCCGCAGGCTCGTCGTCCTCCTTGGGCGTCTCCTCCGGCTCGCTGCCGACACCGGCCGGTGGATCCTCATGACCGGCGCCGGCCGCGGCGGCCGCGGCCGAGAGCGAGGAGTAGGAGGTGCGCCGCCAGCGGACGTCGACCTCGCGGTCGAAGCTGCGAGCGGCGAGCGGGCTGGTGTCCCCCACCAGCTCGGCGGTCGGCAGCTCCGCGGGCAGGGCAGCCTCGAAGGCCGGCCCGCCGTTGCGCTCCCAGGCCGCGAACCAGGTCGCGGCGGTGTCGTCGTCGGGCAGGTCCTGGGTCTCGGGCACCTCGGCCACCCCCGGGCCACGACCCAGCAGCAGCCGGTGCAGCGCGGACGCCTTGGCATTGGTCGCGGGCGCCCACCAGGCGACCACCTGGGACTGCGCCCGGGTCATCGCGACGTAGAGCAGCCGCAGCGACTCCCCCGCGTCCTCGGCCCGGTGCCGGGTCAGCGCGTCGTGCCAACCGCGGCCGGTGGGTCCGCCCACGTCGATGGTGCGTCGACCGCCCCCGTGGAAGAGCGGAACGGCGGGCTCGCTCACCCAGCGGTCGCCGACGAAGGGGAGGTAGACGACGGGGTACTGCAGGCCCTTGCTGCCGTGGATCGTCACCAGCTGGACCGCCTCGGCGTCGCTGTCGAGGCGTCGGGTCCGCTCGGAGGAGACCAGCACCCGCTCCTCGGCCATCTGCTCGCGCAGCCAGGTCAGCAGGGCGACCGGTCCCAGCCGCTGCGCCAGCGCCGCCTCGTGCAGCGCCTGCCCGACGTGGCGCAGGTCGGTGAGGTGGCGCTCGCCGTCGACGCGGCTCAGCACCCGCGCGGTCAGCCCCTCCGCCACCGCGGTCTCCAGCACCGCCGCGACACCGCGCAGCCCGAGCAGCAGGCCCCACTCACGCATGGTCGCGGCCACCCGATCGGTGAGCGCGTCGCCCTCCGTGTCGAGGTCGAGGGCACTGTGCCCCACGAACGACGTGAGCGCGGCGCTGCGGACCCGGACGGCCCGGTGCGGCTGCTCCATCGCCTCCAGCAGGCGCAGCCACTCGGTCGCCGCCGGCGTGGCGAAGACGCTTCCGCCGCCCGCGACGACGGCCGGCACCCCGACCTGGGCGAGGGCCTCGCGGACCACGGCGAGGTTGCGCCCGGTGTGGGCGAGCACGGCCACGTCGCGCGGGCGCAGCGGACGCCCGTCGAACTCCGCCCCCGAGGTGAGCAGCCGCAGGATGTCGTGCGCCACGTCGCGGCCGATCAGCTCACGGACGTCGGGCATCCTCAGCGCCGCCCGGCCCCGGCGACCGAGCTGCTCACGCCGTACGACGCGCAGGCGGAAGGGTGCGTTGACCGGGGCGCCGGCGAGCCGGGAGCCGTCGTTCTCGGCGTCGACGGGGCGCACCACGATGTCCTCGTCGCCGAGGGCGGCGCCGCGCAGCACGACCTGGAGGGCGTCGACGAGCGGCTGGTCGGAGCGCCAGTTGGTGGCCAGCGTCTTGCGGGTCGCGGCGGACTCGGCGGCGGCGAGGTAGGTGACGACGTCGCCGCCACGGAAGGCGTAGATCGCCTGCTTGGGGTCGCCGATCAGCACCATCTGGGCATGGCCGGTGAAGGCCCGGTCGAGGACCTGCCACTGGACGGGGTCGGTGTCCTGGAACTCGTCGACCAGCACCACCTTCCAGCGCTGTCGCATCCGCTCCCGCGCAGGGGCGTCCTCGTCGCGCAGCGCATCGGCGAGCTGGGAGAGCAGGTCGTCATAGCTCAGCACCCCGAGCCGGCGCTTGCGGCGCTCCATCTCCGCGCGGACCGCGCGGACGAACGCCACGCGGCGACCGGCGATGGTGTCGGGCGCCTCGTCGGCGGGGGCGAGGTGGGCCTGGGGGTCGTTGACGGCGGCCCTGGCCAGCGCCAGCCCCTCGGCCCGGCTGAAGGCGGGCGAGGCATCGTCGGCGAAGCCGCGCAGGTAGAGGTCGTCGACGACCTCGACCAGGAGCTCGTCGAGATCCTCGACGAGCCGGGCTCCGGCGTCGGTGTCGCCGGCCACGCCCAGGCTGCGCAGCACCAGCTGGCAGAACTGGTGGGTGGTCGCGATCGTGGCGCCGTCGAAGGAGGCGAGCGCGTCGCGCACCCGGCGCAGCCGCTTGGTCAGCTCCTCGTCGTCCGCCTCGAGCAGGAGGTCGACGACGGCGCTCGGGCGACCGGCCCGGCCAGGTCGCCCGAGCTCGGGGTGCAGCCGGGCAGCCAGCGTCTGCTCGAGCTCGACGAGCTGGTCACGGACCCGCTCGCGCAGCTCCTGGCTGGCGGCGCGACCGAAGGTCACGACCAGCATCTCCTCGAGCCGGGCCTCGCCCTCGGCGACGAAGCGGGCCACCAGCGCGCCGATGGTCCAGGTCTTGCCGGTGCCGGCGCTGGCCTCGAGGAGCGTCGTGCCGACCGCGGGGAGCGGGTCGTGGATCGAGAAGGTGCCCGGCTCGATGGCTGTGGGCTCAGCCGGCGGGGTCTGCGAGCTCATCGACGATCCCCCACCGCTCGCGGAACTCGACCGGAGAGAGCCTGCGCAGCTGCTCGTGCACGTGCTCGAGGAGCTGAGCCGCGCTCTCCTCCGCCTCGGCGTCGGTGCGCAGCACCTCCGCGCGGTCCGAGCGACGTCGCACGACGAGCTCCCCGACGCTGGGGAAGCCGAAGAAGCCCATCGTCAGGGTGCTGGCCGCCACCCAGGCCAGCGTGCGCAGCCGGCGCAGTCCTCGCCTCTCGTGGGTCTCGAGGCTCACCTCGTAGAGCGCGCCCGCCCTGGATCCGCCCGGCATCTCCCCCGCGTCCATGGCGACACCCTAGGACGACGCTCACGGTCCTCCCGGTCATAGGGGACCCACCCGCTCCCCGCCCTCCATCAGCGGCCCCCACATCCGCCAGGCGTACTGCCCCAGCCGGCTCGGCTCGTCGTTCCATCGCTCGTCGGCGCGCGCCGGGTCGAGCAGGCAGCTCAGGGGTGCCCGCTCGCCCCACACCTGGACGTGAGGGGGGTCGTCCTGCTCGCCGGGGACCGGGCTCCGGTCGCTGCTGTCCCACTCCCGCGCGGCGAGTGCCACGGGGTCGGCGTCGTCGCCCATCCGCTGGCGGCGCACCCCCTCGGCGTACGACGCGGCGGTGCGCAGCGCCAGCGGCAGCGGCTCGCGCATCCCGCGGTCATAGACGTCGACGAGCTCGCGCAGCCAGATCAGCGCGCGCTGGTCCAGAGGACCGGTCAGGGCTCGCGACGGCCCGGCCCGGCCGCGACCGACGGCGTGCCCGGTCCAGCTCTCGTCGGGGTGACCGGCGCTGAGGGCGAGCAGGTCCACCCAGGAGGCGAGGCGCTGCTTGGCGCGCAGGGAGGAGTAGGTCACGACCACCCGCCGGTTGCCGATCACCGAGCCCACGGTGCCGGTGAGCCGCCGCCCCTCGCCCAGGTCGACGTCGACGTCGAGGGTGCGCGGGGTCCCGGCGCGCAGCTGCTCGGTCTGCTCGACGAGCTTGCGGACCTCGGTGCCGACGTCACTCAAGGTGCGGGCGCCGAGTTGCCCGGGAGGCAACAGCCCGCGCAGCTGCTCGGCCAGCATGCTGGAGCGGGGGTCCATTCCCCCCAGGATGTCGGCCAGCAGGCGATCCCCGACCGCCCACTTCTCGAGCCCGTCGAGGGCGATCGGGATGGCGTCGTGCACCTCGTCGGCCTCCAGCGGGGCGGTGACCTCCAGCCGGCTGCGCAGGAACGCCCGCACGGGGTGGGCCAGGAAGCGCTGCAGGTCGGCCAGCGCCACGTCGGCGGGCGGGCGCACGGGCAGCGGCTCGCGCAGCAGCGGCCCGACCTCGATCCGGGGTCGTCGGGAGGCCTCGGCACCGGCGCAGGCGGCCCGGTCGAAGCTGAACGGGTGGGGGCTGCCGAGCTCCCCCGGCACCAGGTTGCGACGGTCGAAGGGCTGCAGCGGATGGCGCACGACCACGTCCAGGGGGGCGTCAGCCGCGGAGACGGCGGTGGCGTGGACGGCGTCGACCAGCTCGCCGAGAGGCACGGCGGGCGGGCGGCGTGCACCGCTGTGCTCGTTGGCGCCGGTGTAGGTCACCACCAGCTTGTCGGTGGCCGCCATCACCGCGTCGAGGAGCAGCTGGCGGTCCTCGCTGCGGGCGTCGCGCTCCCCGGTGAGCGGCCGGCGGGCGAGCGCGTCGTCCCCGTCGACGGCCCCGGTGCGCGGGAAGACGCCGTCGTCGAGCCCGACCAGGCAGACGACGCGGTGCGGCACCGAGCGCATCGGGACCATCGTGCAGACGGTCAGGGTGCCGGTGCGGAAGTTGGCTCGCGTCGGGCGACCGGCCAACCGCCTCTCGAGGAGCGCGCGCACATCGGCCAGCCCGAGCGAGGCCCCGCCTGTCCCTGCCCCGTGTCGTCGTGCGGCATCCGCCGTGCGGGCCAGCTCGCGCTCGAGCTGGCTGACCTGCCACCGGTCGTCGAGAGGCACGTCGGTGAGGCCCGCGACGGCCTCGGTGAGCGCGCTCATCCACTCCTCGACGGGGCCGGAGGCCAGCAGCCGGCGCAGCGAGGTGTCGAGCCGGTCGATCAGCTCCGCGAACCGGCCGGCGAGGTCGATGTCGTTGCTGGCCACGTCGTCGACGGGGAGGGCGGTGGCGAGCCAGTGGTTCTCGTCGGCGGCCATCGCGACGCCGAGGAGCACCCGGTCGAGGCCGGCGCGCCAGGTGTTCTGCCCGAAGCGCGCCAGCTGGTAGCTGCCGCGGTGCTCCGCGTCCAGACCCCACCGGACACCGGACTGCTCGACCCAGCGGCCCAGTCGCGCCAGCTCGTCGTCGTCGAAGCCGAACCTGCGCCGCACGGGCTCGGCGGCCGCGAGGTCGAGCACCTCCGTCGCGGTGACCCGGCCGCCGGCGAGCTCCACCAGCCGGCCGGCGAAGGAGAGCAGCGGGTTGGTGCTCGTCAGCGCCCGGTCGGCGAGCCGCACCCGCAGCCGGTGGGCGGGATGCCCGGCGGCGCCAGCGACCACGTCTCCCAGCCCGAAGCCCGCCTGCACCAGGGGCGCGTAGGTCTCGATGTCAGGACACATCACCAGGATGTCGCGGGGCTCGAGCGTGGGGTCGTCGGCGAGCAGCCCGACCAGCACCTCGCGCAGCACGTCGATCTGCCGGGCGGGCCCGTGGCAGGCGTGGACCTGCACCGAGCGGTCGTCGCCCGCCACGACCCGGCCGGCGCGGGTCTCCGCGTCGGGGGCGCGGTTGACGCGGAGGTCGCCCTGCAGCCAGCCCAGCAGCGTCCCGGGCGAGTCGGTCCCTTCCACCGGCGTGGTCTCGTCGGTCCCCCCGCTCGCCACCAGTGCCCGCTGCAGCTCGCGGGCGTCGCGGCCCAGCGAGGCCAGCAGCGGGTGCCGGACGGCGTCGACGGCGTCGTCGTCGCTGCGCCGCACCGGCCCGAGCGAGGCCGACAGGGTGGGCGCCAGCTCGTCCCACAGCGTCGGCGAGGCCTGCGGGAGCCAGAGGTGGACGTCGCGCAGGGCCCCGAGCGCACCGAGCAGCTCGATCTCCGAGGCGGGCAGCCGGGTGTGACCGAAGAGCGAGAGCCGGGGCGGCAGGTCGAGCCCGTCGCCGCCCGCGCGCAGCCGCTCGATCGTCTCGGCGTGGCGCACGTCGGGCGGGGGCGCGTCGACCCGGTCGAGCACCCGGCGCCACAGCTCGGGCTGCCAGGCCAGGTCGGGGTCCAGCGCGACACCCGCCCCGTCGGTGTCGCGCCCGGCGCGCCAGTCGGCGACGAGCGGCGGCCGCTGCACGGCGTACGACGCGAAGAGGCCGGCCAGGCGACGCGCCACCGACCAGCGCCGGTTGCGCCGCAGCGCCCCCTCCTCGCCGTCGACGCCGTGGCCCAGGTGCGCCGCCAGCGTCGTGCACCAGTCCTCGCCGAGGCTCGCGTCGATCACCTCGAGCACCGGCCAGACGAGCCGCTCGGGCTCCCACGGGTCGTCGCGGTCGACGCCGAGCAGCAGGGAGACCAGCGAGTGGGGGGTGAGGAAGCGGACCCCCGCGCAGACGCCGTCGCCACCGCGCGGTCCGACGCCCAGCCGGTGGGAGAGCCGCTGGGTGAGCCAGCGCTCCACGCCGCGGGCGGGGACGACCACGACCTCCTCGGCGAAAGGATCCGGCAGCGGTCGCGCGAGCAGGTCGCCGAGCGAGTCGGCGAGCTGGTCGGTGCGCGGTGCGCGATGGATCCGCAAGGTCACGGCGGCAGCATGGCACGGGCCGCCGACAGCGGGCCGATGCCCCGGCCCGGAGCCGTCGAGCCGGTCAGCCCTGGCGGACCCACGGCGAGGGGATGCGCCACCCCGGAGCCCAGTCAGCACCCTTGCCCTCACGCAGGAAGCGGACAACCACAGCCACCCGGCGCGGCTCCCCGATGCACGCCCGGGGCACGCGCACGACGACGTCGCCGTCGTCGTAGACATCGGCCTCGGCGCTCAGGCGGGCGCAGGCCACCTGCGCCCCGCGGCCGCCGTACCCCGAGACGCGGTCGAGCCGGATGACGCCGGAGTTGGGGACCACCGAGACGCGGAAGGTCGGGGTCTCGCGGCTGCGGCCGGTGTGGATCCAGAACGTGTAGCGGTCGTCGAAGGAGAGCGGACGCGCGTGCGCGACCCGGACGGTGAGGCGCGCGGCGTGACCGACCCGGACCTTGGTGATGTCGGCGCCGGCGTCGCCCTCACGATCCTCGATCGAGGTCGTGGCGGCGCCGGCCGGTGCGGCGCCGGCGGTGAGCGCCAGCAGCGAGGCGGGGCCTGCGACCAGGGCGGTGAGCGCGGCGCGGGTCCGGGTATGTCGAGTGGTCAGGGTCATGTCTTCTCCTTCGTCCGAGCGTCGGGGTCGACCTGCCCCGGCGCACCGGGAGCAGGCTCTGGTCGTACCCACCCGCGACCATCGGCAACCACCAGGCCCATCTCGGCCATCTCCTCGAGCCAGCCCCGCATCGGCCAGCTGCCCCACCGACGGTGGAACAGCGCGCCGTTGCGGAGGATGTCGTCGAGGTGCTGCACCGGGGGGTGCTGGGTCGGGTGGTGCTGGTGGTAGGCCCGGGCGTCGCCGACCCACCCGAGATCCAGTCCGGCCGTGCGGACGAGCCGCCCGAAGTCGGTGTCCTCGGCGCCGTAGCCGACGTACTCCTCGCAGAAGCCGCCCACCCGGTGCCACGCGTCGCGGTGGACGGCGAAGGACAAGGACCAGAACAGGTCCGGGTCGGCGCCGCGCACGCGCCCGCCGGGTCCGGGGTCGGGGCGCGCCGGATGCGGAGCGTCGAGGTCGGCGAGGCGGGCCAGGTCGTAGCCGCCGACCGGCGGCGGCGGGAGGTAGGTCACCGGCCCGGACCAGACCGTGTCGGGCTCGGAGCGCACCGCCTCGGCGTACGCCGCGACCAGGCCGGGCGCAGCCACGCAGTCGACGTCGAGGAGCACGACCACCTCCGCCCCCGCGGCGAGCGCGGCGTCGACCGCGGCGTTGCGGGCCGCGGCCAGGGGCAGGCCGAGCGGGTCGCCGGGCACGGCCACGGGGCGCGGGGCCGGAGCGCCCGGGGGACGCCACCCGAGCAGGTCGGGGTCGTCCATGGCCGCGACGACATAGACGTCGGGGACCTGGCCGGACCGGGTCAGCGACCGTTGCTGCAGCTCCAGGTGCTCGTGACGACCGTGCGCGATCGTCACCACCGCGACGCCGCCGGCGCTCATCGCGGCCCCCTCACGGCGGCGCCACGGCGGCACCGGTCAGCTGCTCCACCACGATGTCCGCGAAGCGGTCCGCCGCCCGTCCGTCGCACCAGCGCTCCCAGCGGGTCCCGTCCAGGGCGGCCGCAGCCGCGAGCCGGGCGGCCCAGCCGTCGACGGGGAAGACCGGCTCGACCACGACCGGCCACCCGCCGGCGGCGAGCGCCCCGGCGGTGGTGCGCTGCTCGCGGTGCGGGCGCTCCTGGGGTACGACGACCGCCGGGCGCCGTGCTGCGG
Organism: Nocardioides pacificus; assembly: GCF_054775955.1. Lineage (NCBI taxonomy): Bacteria > Bacillati > Actinomycetota > Actinomycetes > Propionibacteriales > Nocardioidaceae > Nocardioides > Nocardioides pacificus. The sequence goes on along the minus strand of NZ_BAAHCI010000005.1, from coordinate 792,224 downwards.
CCACCTCGGCCAGCGCGTTCTGGCCGGCGTGGGTCACCACGACGTCCGCCGCCGTGATCACCGGCCACGGGTCGGCGACCCAGCCGCCGGGTCCGCCGAGGACCGTCCAGTCCCAGTCGGGGGTCTGGGCGCGGGCGGTCTCGAGTGTCTGCGGCGAGAGGCCGCCGCCGCCGCTGCCGTGGAGCACCACCACCTGCCTGCGGGTCCCGGATCGAGGCGCGCGTCCGGTCTCCGAGTCGGACACGACGGGATAGCGGGCGAGGGCGCCCACGTGGTGGATGGCCCCTCCCAGAACACCGCCCAGAACACCGCCCGGAACACCGGTCAGATCGCCCGGCCCGACGACCATCCCCTCGGCCTCGGCGGGCCAGAGAGCCACGAGCGCGCTCGACACGTCGTATCCCAGCCGGTGGGCCGCGTCGCGCCGATCGCCGGGCAGCACCACCGACACGACCGGGACCCCGTGCAGACGCGCCAGCAGCGCCACCTCGACGGAGACGTCCACGACCATCACCTCGGGTGCCGCGCGGTCGATCCACGCGGACACCGCGGCCGAGCGCTCACGGAGGCCCGGGTCGCCCAGCGGCACCCAGTGCAGCCGTCCCCCGGCCGACACGTCGCGGGGCGACCCGACATCGTCGCGCGCCAGCTGCACCCACTCCCCCGCCCAGCCGGCGGGACGGGCCAGCGAGGAGAGGCCGGTGACGCTCTCCCCGCGTGCAGCGAGGACCTCGGCCACGGCCCGGGCCCGGTGCAGGTGACCGTGGCCCTGGTGGTGGACGTACCAGCCGATCACGCGGCGAGCCCCACGTCGAGCGCGGCACCGTAGACAGCCTCGTACTCGTCCACCATCCGGCCCAGCCCGCAGCTCGCGACCGCGTGCCGACGGACCTCCGCGCGGTCCCGGGCAGCGGCCCGCAGGATCGCCCGGCCCAGGTCGGCGACGTCGTCGGGGGCGGCCAGCGCACCGGCTCCGGGGCCGACGATCTCCGGGAGCGCGCCGCGCGCGTAGGCCGCGACCGGCGTGCCGCAGGCCATCGCCTCGGCCGCCACCAGACCGTAGGGCTCGTCCCAGGAAGGGGTCACCACCGCCACCCGCGCCCGGCCCACCGCCTCCCGGAGCTCGCGGTGGGACAGGTGACCGGCATAGATCACGTCGTCGCCGAGGCGGGGCGCGATCTCGTCGGCGAAGTAGCTCTCGTCCATCCGCGGCCCGGCCAGGACCAGCGGGACTCCCGCCGCACGCGCGGCGTCGATCGCGTGGTGGGGGGCCTTCTCCGGCACCAGCCGGCCCGACCAGATCGCAGCCTCTCCACCGGGTCCCAGCAGCCACGCGCCGGTGTCGATCCCGTTGAGGATCGGCGTGCTCGTGACCGCGTGCGCCCAGGCGCGTGCGGTGAAGTCGCTGACCGCGACGAAGTGCGAGCGCGGGGAGGCGAAGGCGGCCGCCGACTCCAGCCAGGGGACGGGTGGGGTGTGCAGCGTGGTCACGACCGGCACGGGCAGCGACTCGGACATGGCCAGGGGGAGGTGGTGCAGGCTGTTGTTGTGCACGAGCTCGAAGCCGTGGGCGTTGCGGGCCAGGTCGAGCATCAGGCCGAGATAGGCATGGTGCTCCTGCATCCACTGCTCGGGCGGGGAGCCCACGTCGGAGCGCGCGGCGGCGCTGGACTGGAAGGTCCGCACGGGCAGCTCGCCGAGCTCGAGGGCAGGGTCGGACCCCGGAGCCGCGAACAGGGTCACCCGGTGACCCCGCCGGGTCAGCTCCTTGGCCAGGGCGTGGGTGTGGGCCTCGAGGCCGCCGGCGAACGGCTCCCGGATCGGGAACCGGCTCGAGGCGATCAGGCAGATCCGCAGGGGCCTCACGACACGAGCTCCGTGTAGAGCTCGTCGTGGACCCGGGCCACCTCCGCCCGCTGGGCACGCCGCTCGGCCACGCTCACGCCGTACGACGGACGCTCGCGGTAGGCGCGCTCGACGGCCGCGCGCAGCGACTCCGCGTCGTACTGCTCGCCCTCGTGGACGTAGGACAGCACCGGGCCCTGCTCGGCGTAGAAGCCACAGGTCGGCGCCACCACCGTCGTCCCGAGGTCGCGGCAGGCCTCCAGCCAGCCGGAGTGCGTGCCGAACCGGTAGGGCAGCACCGACACGTCGAGCGAGGCGAGGTAGCGCCACAGCTCGTCGTCGGGGAGGAAGTCATGGACGTGGAGCTCGAGGTCGCCGGCCGCCGCGGCGCAGCGCAGGTACGTCGCGAGCTCGTCGTCGCGGCGGGCGCCGTCGTCGTCCAGCACGTCGCGGTGGCCGTTGACCTGCAGGACCGCCCCCGGCAGCCCGCGCACGGTCTCGACCAGGGCGGGGAGGATCCGCAGCGGGGACATGCTCGCGCGCAGGCTCTTCACGTGCAGACCCACGCGGAAGGGCTGCTCGGCGGCGGCGGCGGCGGCGGCGGCGCGCTGCCGCGCGAGGCCCTCCATCGTGGGCAGGTCCACGACGTGGGGGTGGGGCACCACCAGCGCCTCGCGACTCCAGCGACGCCGGATCTCCGCGGCGGCCCCGGGGGTGAGCGTCAGCAGCGCGTCCGCGGAGGGGATCAGCACGTCGAGCTGGGCGTCGTGGACGGCAGGATCGTCGTGGTGGGGGTTGCGCAGGTCGTGGACCGTCTGCACCAGCGGCTTCCCCCGCTCGCGCAGCACCTGCACGAGCTCGGACAGCTGCTCCGGCGAGCACGCGTCGAAGCCGAACTGGAGGTGGAAGACGTCGAAGTCGGCGGTGCGCGCCCACTCCGGGCGCAGCATCACCGGGGGCCACCACTTCGACTGCGCGAACCGACCGGGATCGTCGGGATCGGGGTCGGCCAGGCGAAGGGGACCGCCACCGCCCTCGGGCGAGAGGTGGCGGACGTAGACGTGCGCGTGCGGGACGGAGGCGACGACGGCCGGGCGTGCGGATCGCGCAGACCGGTCGGCGGCACCGGAGGCGCGGCTCGGGGTGGAAGTGGTTCTCACCGGGCGGAGGTACCCATCCGGGCCCGTTCCTACGCCGCGATCCACCGCCTGCGCGCGGCGGCGACACGAGAAACCGCCCCCGGCATCTCCGCTGCGTAAGGGAGGCCGGGGGCGGTTGGTATCTGGCCGCCTAGGTACCCGGGTCGCGGGCTCACATGCGGTCCAGATCGAAGTTCTTTCCGCTCACCCCTTGTCAGGGACGGAAGACGACCTTCACCATGCCCTCCTCCTTCTTCTGGAAGTGCTCGTAGGCCGACGGGGCCTCGTCCAGCGGGAGGTGGTGGGTGGCGAACGCGTCGACGCCGAGCGGGTCGTCGTCGGTGAGCATCGGCATCAGCTCGTCGGTCCAGGCGCGCACGTTGGCCTGACCCATCCGGATCTGCACCTGCTTGTCGAAGAGCTGCATCATCGGGATCGGGTCCATCGCGCCGCCGTAGACGCCAGAGATCGACACCGTCCCCCCGCGCCGTACGGCGTCGAAGGCGGTGTGCAGCGCGGTCATCCGGTCGAGGCCGGCCTTCTTCATCAGCGGCTCGGAGATCATGTCCGGCAGCATCCCGGCCATCTTCTGCACCGCCGACGCGACCGGCGAGCCGTGCGCCTCCATGCCGACGGCGTCGATGACGGCGTCGGGGCCGCGTCCACCGGTCAGCTCGCGCACGACCGAGCCGACGCCGCCGACCTTGACCGCCTCGTCGAAGTCGAGCGTCTCGACGCCGAAGCGCTCCAGGCGGGCCAGCCGCTCGGGGATCCGGTCGACCGAGATCACCCGGTGGCCGGCCTTCGCGCCCATCCGGGCCGCCATGTCGCCGATCGGTCCGGCGCCCATCACCAGCAGCGTGCCGCCATCGGGCACGTCGGCGTACTTCAGGCCCTGCCAGGCGGTCGGCAGCACGTCGGAGAGGAAGAGGAAGCGGTCGTCGGAGGGGCCCTCGGGCACCTTCATCGCGGCGAAGTCGGCGAACGGGACGCGGAGGTACTCCGCCTGCCCGCCGGGCACCTGCCCGTAGAGCTTGCTGTAGCCGTAGAAGCTCGCGCCGGTGCCGTGCTCGTGGTTCTGGGTGGTCTCGCACTGGCTCATCAGGCCGCGCTCGCACATCCAGCAGCTGCCGCAGCAGACGTTGAACGGGATCACGACCCGGTCGCCCACGCGCAGGTTGGTGATCGAGCTGCCGACCTCCTGCACGATGCCCATCGGCTCGTGGCCGACGACGTCGCCGGCCTCCATGAACGGCGCCAGCGTCTCGTAGAGGTGCAGGTCGGAGCCGCACAGCCCGGTCGAGGTCACCTTGATGATCGCGTCGGTGGGCTCCTCGATGCGGGGGTCCGGCACCTCGGTCACCTGCATGTCGTGGATGCCCTGCCAGGTCACTGCCTTCACTACGGATCTCCTCGGGTGTCGCGGGTGGGGTAGGCCCGAGCGGTACCCGGCCGGGGCGGGCCCCATGCGGCGTTCGGCGCGCACAGTGCCCCACCACGACCCCGACATGTAACGCGGGGTTATGCCGCCTGCCACAGCGCTATTTCGCTGCGGTAGACGCGATAACCCCGCGTTACATGGGGGCGCGCTACCGCAGACGTCGTACGGCGCGGAGCGCAGCCGGACCGAGCGCCGCGCGGGCGGCGTTGGCGCCGCAGGCCCCGTGGACGCCGCCGCCGGGGTGGGCGGAGGCGGAGGCGAGGTAGAGGCCACCGATGGGGGTGGTGGGGCGCCCGGTGCCGGGGACGGGGCGGAACACCAGCTGCTGCTGGAGCTGCGCGGTGCCGCCGTTGACCGACCCTCCGACGAGGTTGGCGTCGTGGGCCTCGAGCTCGCGCGGTCCGAGCACCCGGCGGGCGATCGCCGCGTCGGCGAAGCCGGGGGCCAACTCCTCGAGGCGGGCCTCCATCGCGTCGACCGTCTGACGCACCACCTGGTCGTCGGCGCCGTGCGGGACGTGCGTGTAGGCCCAGAACGACTCGGTGCCGGCCGGGGAGCGGGTCGCGTCGCTGGTGGTCATCTGTCCGGTGAGCAGGAACGGTCGGTCCGAGAGCTGGCCCGCCTGCGCGCCGGTGCGCAGCCCGCTCTCGTAGCGGGCCATCTCCTCCAGGGAGTCGCCGATGTGGACGGTCCCGGGTGCCACGGCGGGAGCGACGGCCCAGGGCACCGGTCGGTCGAGCGCCCAGTCGATCTTGACGGTCCCGGGGTCCCAGGTGAACTTCCCCATCCGCCGGCGCAGCTTGTCGGGGAGGTCGGCCCACGGCACCAGCGCGCCGTACAGCGACGTGGCGGAGACGTCGGCCAGCACGGCCCGGGCGGCGGCGTACTGCTCCCCGCCGGCGACGCGCACCCCGGTCGCGCGCCCGCCCTCGACGAGCACCCGCTCGACGCGGCTGTCGCACCGGATCTCGCCGCCCTTGGCCTCGAAGCGGCGGGCCATCGCGGCGGTCAGCTCGCCGGCACCGCCCTCGGGGACGGGGAAGCCGACGTGCTGGGCGAGCATCGACATCAGCCACCCGAAGCCGCCGGAGCCCGGCGCCACCAGCGGAATGTCGGCGTGCAGCGCGTTGCCCGCGAGCAGCATCCGCGCGCCACGGCCCCCGAAGCTCTCCCGCACCAGGTCGGTGGCCGGGCTGAGCAGCGTGCGGACCAGGTCGAGCCCGCCGACGCGGGGCAGCTTGGCGGCGAGCGGCAGCGCGCCCCGCACGGGCGGGAACGGGCCGAGCAGGGTGCCGACGACGTCGTCGGCGATCCGCGCGAAGGTGGCGTACATGTCCAGCCAGGCCTGCCCGTCGCCCGGGTGGTCCGCGTCGAGTCCGGCCGCGGTGTCCTCCACCGAGCGGTGGAGGAGCGCCCAGTCACCGTCGCTGAAGGCGTGACCCAGTGGGGCGGGCGCGTGGCGCCAGCGCAGCCCGTGCTCCTCCAGCCCGAGGGCCGAGATCACCGGGCTGACGACGCCCAGCGGATAGAACGCGCTGGCGGTGTCGGTGACGAAGCGCGGCTCGACGTCGCGGCTGCTGTGCACGGCCCCGCCGACGCCCGGCGCGGCCTCCAGCAGGAGCACGTCCCATCCGGCGTCCACCAGCAGGTTGGCGGCGGAGAGCCCGTTGGGTCCCGCCCCCACCACGACCGCGTCGTAGGTGCGCATCAGCTCGGCTTGTTTCCCGCCTCGCGCCCCTCGGCCAGGTAGGCGAGGCGCTGCAGCGCCTCCCGGTTGCGCGGGTGCAGCATCACGTCCTGTAGCGGTCCCGGAGTGACGGCGCCCAGGCCCTCGGTCGCGCGCTCCTCCATGGTGACCTGGCAGCCGTCCGGGTGCTCCTCGATGCGCAGGCTCACGATCGCCACCCCCGCCGGCCAGGCGCGGGCGCGCAGGTCCAGGCGCCGGCCCGGATGGACCTCGAGCACCTCGGTGTAGTCGTCGAGCAGCAGTGGCCACAGGCCGACGGAGTGGTGGATCCGGCTGCCCTTGGCGGGCCACTCGTGGTCGACGTCGCGGATGCGGCAGGCGCCCACCACCCACTGCCCGTAGATCCAGCCGTCCACCAGGACCGACCAGACGTTGTCCGGCGTGCAGCGCATGACTCGTCGCGTCGTACTCATGGCACAGGAGTACCCCGCACCGCTCGCCCTCAACCGGCCCACCGCCCGCCGAACCGAGCACTGGTCCAGCCCGCTTCCGCCCGAGGGCCACCCACCCGGCAAGATGAGTCGAATCAGCGGGGCTGGGTACCGACCCACCCAGCAGATCTGACCAGCACAGACACCCCACCCGTCTGACGAGGGGAGCTGCACGACGTGGAGCATGACGCGAACATCTCGGGAGACCCCACAGCTGCGGCCTGGGCGTTCGAGCACCACCCGCAGCCGGTGATCCTCTTCCGCGCCGGCTCACTCGACATCGCGGCCATCAACGCGGCCGCCCGCACCCTCCTCTCGGCCCACTCCGCCGTGGGTCGACCCGCGCGTACGGCGCTGCCGGGCCTCGGCCGCTGGGAGCTGTTCGACCAGGTGGTGCGCACCGGTCAGCCGGCCCGGGGGCGTGGCTGGACGGTCAGCGTGAAGGAGCCGGCCGGCACCCGCGAGGTCGACCTCGATCTCACCCTGCACCCCTGGCGCGATACGTCCGGCGAGGTGGTCGGTGTCGCGGCGTTCGGTGAGGACCTGATGGCCGCCGCCCGGGAGAGCGCGATGGCCGCGGCCGCCGTCGAGCCGGTCGACCTGGTGACGGAGATGCAGGACGCCCTGCTCCCCCCCGGGGTTCCCGTGCTGCCGCGGCTCTCGATCGCCGCCGGCTATCTCTTCGCCTCTCCCGGCGGCAACGCCGGCGGTGACTGGTTCGACACCGTCCTGCTGCCCGACGGCAGACTCGCGCTCGTCGTCGGCGACGTGATCGGCCACGGCGCCGAGGCCTCGGCCGTGATGGCGCGTCTCCAGGCGGTCGCCCACGAGCGACTCGAGAGCGGCGCCTCGCCCGCGGAGACCATGATCACGCTCGACCGCTTCTCGCTCGGCCAGCCCGACGCCCCCGGCACCACGCTGTGCATCGTGGTCATCGACTCGTGGACCGGCGAGCTGGAGTACTGCTCAGCCGGTCACCCGCCGCCGCTCCTGGTGGGCATGCAGGGCGAGTTCCGCTACCTGGCCCCGTCGCGTCACGGCCCGCTGGGCACCCGCTCCACCTACAACTCGACGTACGACATGCTCGACCCGGGCATGCTGCTCGCGCTGTACTCCGACGGTCTGATCGAACGCCCCGGCCGCCCGAGCAGCGAGAGCACCGTCGAGCTGGCCCGGATCGCGGGCGGCGCCCACGCCAAGCAGCCGCGACCCGGCACCCTCAGCGAGGTCGGCTCCAAGGTCCTCGCCCAGATGGTCGCCCAGTCCGGCCTCGACGACGACGCGACGCTGCTGCTCGCCCAGCGCACCCCGCCGGCCGAGCCGCTCGACATCAAGATCCCCGCCGACCCGGCCGAGCTGAGCACGGTGCGTCACCAGCTCGGCGACTGGCTCGACGACCTGGGCACCCGCCGCCTGGACCGCTCGGCGATCCTGCAGGCCTGCCACGAGGCGGTCAGCAACGCCGCACAGCACGCCTACGACACCTCATCGACCGGCGAGCTGTCCGTGCGCGCCCAGCTCGGCGACGACGGACAGCTGAGCGTGGCCGTGCACGACCAGGGCCGGTGGCGCGAGCCCGACCCCGGCGAGGACGGCCTCGGCCTGATGCTCGCCGCCGGACTCGTCGACCAGCTCACCGTGCAGCGCTCCGACCAGGGCACCACCGTGTGCATCGAGCACCGGCTGATGCGGCCGGTGACCCTGCTGGAGACGTCGGACGCGCCCCACCGGCTGCCCGGTGCCGAGGCCGTCGCAGAGACCGAGATCCACCGACTCCCCGGGCGGGTGCGGGTCGAGGGACCGCTGGACCGCGAGGCCAACGAGCGACTGCGCTTCGCCCTCCTGCACGCGGGCCGTGCCGGCACCTCGACGGTGACCGTGGACCTGAGCGGCGCCACCATGCTCGCCGGCGTCGCGGTGCGGGAGCTCTTCGAGGCCGTGCGCCGCGGGGACGAGCACGGCGCCGAGGTCAAGCTGATCGCCGCCGCCGGCTCGCCCGCGCAGCACGTCCTGGAGCTGGTCGCCCTCCCCTACCGCACGCGGGAGTTCTGACCCGGTCAGTCAGCGAGACTGGCGGACGAACTTGTGGGTGCCGTCGCACCACGGCTTGCGCTGCGAGCGGTCGCAGGCGCAGACGGCGACGACGGGGCGGGTGACCTCGTGCTCCACGCCCTGGTCGTCGCGGATGGTGTCGGCGCCGCGGACCAGCAGCGGTCCGCCCGGGCTCGTCGTACGGACCTGGACGGTGCGGTCCTCGCCCGCCCGCCGGCTCACGACGCGGCCCCCGTCAGCACGCGCTCGCTCGGCTGCCAGCGATCGACGAGCTCCTGGCCGGCGAGGGCGTCGAGGGCCAGGCAGGCAGCCGCACCGAAGAGCACGTCGCGAGCCAGCTCCGGCTCGTCGGCGACCAGGTTGCCGCAGATGTCGCGCACGGCGACCTCCTCGTGGACGGCGTCCGCCTCGACGTGCTCATGGAAGTAGGCAGCGACCTCGTCGGGCAGGCCCACGCGCTCGATCCCGGCCGCGATCCGGCGGCACGGCACGGAGCTGGTGGCCTCGAAGGCGGCGAGGTGGCCCAGGGAGGCGCCCCGCAGCCGACGATGCAGCCCGAAGAGCGACATCACGTTGTTGACCGCGAGCGTCAGCGGCGTGACCTCGTCGATGTAGGCGCCGTAGCCGTCGTCGAGCTCGGCGGCGCGCAGCGCGTCGGCGTAGAGCCTCGCGTGCAGCCGCTCGGGCCGGCCCCCGCCGAACTCGTCGTACTGCAGCTCGGCCAGCGCCACCTTGGCGGGCCCGTCGAGCCGGGCGATCTGGAAGGCCTGGGGGTCGGACTCCTTGAGGTGATAGATGCTGCGCAGCCGCAGGAACTCGCGGATCTGCGCGAGGTCCGCGTCGCGCTGGAGGTACGACGCGAGGTTGCCGCCGTCCATCGCCTCGATCAGGCCGAGCAGCTGGTCCACCAGCGACCGGTTCCCCTCCAGGGCCGCGTCGACGTCGGCGTCGGTCCGCAAGCGGAGCTCGGCCTCGAAGGCCTCCTCGAGGCGCAGCCGGAGCCGGATCAGCTCGGGGCTCCACTCCAGAGCCGGGTCGGTCCCCTCGAAGCCTCGGTAGTGGAGCTCGTAGAGCACCCAGAGTGCGAGCTGCGCGTCCGCGTCGGCCGCCAGCCCCCCGGCGGCCGCGGAGCGCTGCCAGCCGGAGTGCAGCTCGTCGGAGTCCAGGTCCACGGCTGCCGGGCCGTCCTGGAGCGCGAGCAGCACGCGCTGGCTCAGGGGGCCGCGCGGGGCGGGGAGCTTCATCGTCGTTCTGTCCTCTCGGGGCGTTGCACGGTGGAGTGGTACCCGCCTGAGCGGGCGCTCATGCCGAGCGCCGATCGCCGACGGAGGTGGCTGCGATCACGGCCCCGACGCAAGACTCAGGCGGGGTCGAGCTTCCCGGGCCGCGACTCGGGGAGCCTCGCGGAGGCGTCGGCGGCGTCGTTGCCGTTGAGCTGCGGCAGCCCACGCGACATCACGACCATCCGCGCCAGGTCGCGCAGCTTGGTGTTGGTGGTGCTCGAATAGCGCTGCAGGGTGTCGAAGGACTGCTCCATCGTCATCTCGTAGCGCTGCATCAAGATGCCCTGGGCGACGCCGATCAGGTGTCGGCCCTGGACGGCGGCCTCCAGGCCGGTAACGATCTGGGCCGCGGCGAGCGCGTTGGCCGCGTGCGTGGCATAGATCGAGGCGACCTCGACGTCGTAGGTGTCGAAGGCCCCCTGCTGGCTGCTGTAGAGGTTGACGGCCCCGATCGCGTCGTGCGGGCTGTCGATGGTGGCCGAGGACAGCTGGACGGCGAGCACCGAGCGCACCCCCAGCTCCGCGACGGCGGGACCCCACCGGGGCCAGCGCTCGTCGACACCGACGTCGCGGACGAGGAAGGTCTCGGCCTCGAGCGCCGCCGACATGCATGGGCCCTCGCCGAGCTCGTACTGCAACTGGTCGCACTGTTCCGCGAGCGAGCCGGTGGCCGCCACGGTCTCGAGGCGGCCCCGCCGCCGACGCAGGGTGACCCCGCAGACCTCGGCCGCCGGCACGACCTCGAGCGCTCGCTCGCAGATGCGCTCGATGGTCGGCTGCTCGTCGTGACCGGCGATGAGGTCTTCGCTCAAGGCGGCGAAGGTCGCGGCGCTGGCCTCCGTGGACGAGGCCTCGTCCTGGAGCGGGGGGACGCTCTCGAGCTCACCTGTGTGATGCGGAGTGCCGGAGCGCAGGGGATCGTGCGAGGCGGACATGTCTGACGGTCTACCCGAACCAGACCTGGCGGAAACCAGATCCGGCCAGTTTCAACCAACTCACCGGGTCGGCAGGTCCTCGTCCTCACCCAACCAGGATCCGAGGTCGCGCAGGATGCGGGTGAGCAGGCGAGAGACCTGCATCTGGGTCACGCCGATCTCGTCGGCGATCTCCTGCTGCGTGCAGCCCTCGAAGTAGCGCAGCTGGAGGATCCGGCGATCGCGCTCGCGCAGCCGGCGTACGACGGGACGCAGCACGACGCGCGCCTCGGCCGCCTCGCGCTCGCTCTCGTCGTCGTGGACGAGGCTGTCTCCGAGCGTCATCGAGGAGTCCTCACCCATCGGACGATCCAGCGACGTGGGGAAGAAGCAGCCCTCGGCCGACAGGGCCTCGGCCACCGACTCCTCGTCCTCGTCGATGCTGGCCGCGATCTGCGCGACGGTCGGCACCGGACCTCCACCCTGCGCGAGGGTGGCGCGCGCGGCGACGACCCGAGACTGGATCTCCTGCACCCGACGGGGCGGGCGCACGGTCCAGCCGAGGTCGCGGAAGTACTTGCGCAGCTCGCCTCTGATGGTGGGCACGGCGTAGGAGAGGAAGTTGTGCTCGCGGCCGGTGTCGAACTGGCGGGCCGCCCGGATCAACGCGAGGTAGGCGACCTGCTCGAGGTCCTCGATCGGGATGCCCTTGTCGCGATGACGCGCCGCCATCGAGCGGGCGACCACCATGTTGAGCACGACGACGTGGTCGAGGGCCGCGTCGCGGACCTGCTCGTCCGTGGCCACGGACGCGCGCTGCAGGAGGAGCGCGGTGAGCTCTTGGCGGCGGGCCCGGGAGAGCCGGGCATCGCCCTGGGCCTGGGCCTCGGCCAGGGCGTCGTCGAGGTCCTCGTCGCGCAGAGGGACATCCTCGGTGAGGCCGTCCGGGGCCGCGGTGAGGACATCGAGGTCCACGTCGGCGATCAGGGGAGCCGACTCGACGGAGAGGGACTGTGCGGGTGTCACGGTGTGCTGCATGCGGTAGTCCTGGGGGGTGAACTATGCGCCATGCCCGCCGGTGTCTTCAGCAGGTGGTGATTCACACGGGTACTTCACGCTGTCGCTTCACGCGGCCCAGCCGGTTTCAACAGCCGGGCCGCGTTCAACCCTTCCCCGGCTCAGCCCGGCTAAACCACCCAACTGGTCTGGACCACCAGATTCTTTCGCGGCGCCGTTCCCCCGCGACGGCGCCGCGACAGCTACGCGCGGAGAACGGACCCGTCCAGTGCCTCGAGCAGTGCCCGCGCGTCCTCGTACACCTCGACGGCTCCAGCCTCGCGCAGCTCGGCCTCGGAGAAGCCACCCGTCAGCAGCCCGACGGACCGCACGCCGGCGGTCGTCGCCGCCTTGATGTCCCACACGGCGTCCCCCAGGACCACCGCGTCACGGACCCCGAGCCGCTCCATCGCCACCTGGATCAGGTCCGGATCGGGCTTGGTGCCCTCGGCCTCGGAGCCCGACACGACCTCACCGAAGGCGTCTCGGTCCTCGATCTTGGCCAGCAGCCGCTCGGTGTGCTCCGGCGCTCCCGAGCTGGCCAGGACCAGCTGGAGTCCCCGCGTGCGCAACGCGGACAGCAGCTCCGAGGCACCGTCCAGCACTTGCACCCGCTCGATCAGCTCGTCGAAGTTGCGGTCGTGCATCTCGCGGAGCTGGTCGCCCATCGCCCGCTCGACGGTCTCGCCGGCCACGTGCTCGACGAGCTTGTCGCCGCCCATGCCGATGGCACGGTGCAGCCGCCACAGGGGGACCACGACGCCGACCTCGCGGAAGGCCTGGGCCCAGGCGAGCACGTGCTGATAGACGGAGTCCACGAGCGTGCCGTCGAGGTAGACGACCGCGGCCCCGGCGGCGCGGTCCTGGTGCTCGTCGCCCATCAGTCGGTGCGGCTGGCGTCGGCGGCTGCCTTCTCGGAGTCGGCGCCGGCGGTGGAGAGCTGGCCCGAGACGCTCTCGAGGTGGGCGCGGACGAACCACTGGAACTTCTCCAGCTCCGCCGTGTGTCCGATCAGGACGTCCTCGGTGATCGGGTCGATCTCCCCGACGAGCTCGATCGCCTTGCGGCTCTCCTCGATCAGGCCGTTGTAGACCTGGTCCAGGGCGCCGAGGTGGGCGAGGACGGTGTCGCGTCCCAGCGAGTAGTCGTCCCAGGTCCGGTCGGCGACCACGGCACCGACGGTGCCGCGCGGCGAGCCGCCCATCGTGGCGATCCGCTCCGCCACCTCGTCGGCGTAGCCGCGGACGAGGTCGACCTGCGGGTCGATCATCTCGTGGACGGAGATGAAGTGCGGGCCCACGACGTTCCAGTGGATGTGCTTCAGCGTGAGGTGCAGGTCGTTGTAGGCACTCAACCGACCCTGCAGGACGTCGATGACCTTGCCGCTGGCGTCGGCGGTCAGTCCGGGCACGGTGTACGAGACGCTCACGAGTTCACTCCTGGCTGTCGAAGAACGGGACCCCTCGTGAGTACCCGCGCCCCGAGCCGAACAAACGCGCTCAGCCGAGCGGCGCTGCCTGCTCCCCGGCCGCCTCGAGGTCGGCGATGACCAGCCTGCGCATGCCCAGCATCGCCTTGACGGCACCGGGCCGCTGCAGCAGCGCCCCGAGGTCGGCCGGGACGATCTGCCAGCTCAGGCCGAAACGGTCCTTGAGCCAGCCGCACATCGACTCCTCGCCCCCGTCGGCGGTGAGCGCCTCCCAGTAGCGATCGATCTCGGCCTGGTCGGCGCACCCCACGGTGAACGACACGGCCTCGGTGAAGGCGAAGGCGGGTCCTCCGTTGATCCCGGTGAACTCCACGCCCCCGAGCGTGAAGGAGGCGGCCATCACGGCCCCCTCGGGCCCCGGACCCTCCGGTCCGTAGCGCTGGACCTCGCCGACCGAGCTCCCCGGGAAGAGCCCGGTGTAGAAGTCGATCGCCTCCTCGAGGTCGTCGTCGAACCAGAGGGAGGGCTTGATGAGGGGCATGGCGGTCTCCTGTCGTCGTGGGCCTGCTGAGAGGCGGGCCTGCTAGGACGACCGGCCGACCGGCCGAGACTCATCGGCCCCTCAGGGCATCCGCATCAGCTGCGCATCGGGGGTGAGCGCGTCCAGCGCCCGCCTCAGCGCCGTCACCACGGTCCCGGCGGCGAAGAGCTCCTCGCCCGTCCCGGCCCGCGCCGCGATGATCGCCTCGGCCAGCTGTCGGACCGCCTCGTGCGCCGCCGTCTGCGCGCCCATCCCGCCGTCCGGCTCGTCGACCGAGCGCAGCGCCGTCGCGGTCAGGCGCAGGGCGTTGGCGGCGGGCGGGCGCAGGGCCGCCCCCAGCGCCACCTCGTGCCGGTCGGAGTGCTCGCTGCGCGTCACCAGGACGGTGATGTCCTCGACCAGGAACGCCAGCTGCTCCAGGGCGCGCGCCTGCTGGTAGACCCGGTCCGCCTCCTCTGCCCAGCGCCTGGCCCGCCAGTTGGCGCGTCGGGCCTCGGTGGCCTCCTGCACCATCTGCTGCATCTGTCGGGCACGCGGAGAGATCGCCCACTGCCGCTTGCTCCACTCCTCAGGGGACAGCAGCCGGTCCTGCTCGAGGCCGTCGGCGAGGTCGTCCAGCTGGTCGGCCAGCGTCCGGCGCAGCGAGTCCTGGGTGTGCTGGGTCGAGGAGAGCGGCAGCGACGGGAACGCGGCGTTGATGGCGATGCCGATCGCACCACCGAGCGTGGTCAGCCCGAGATAGCCGATCACGTAGTGCGAGGGGTCGCGGCCCCCGAGGATCAGCACGAACAGCGCGGCCACCGGCACATAGCTCGCCATCGCCGCGATCCGCCGCCACCCGCCCAGCAGGGTCCCGACCGCGACCACGAACGCCAGCGCGAGCACCGGCTGCAGGTCGGCGGCGCGCGCGGCCATCGCCAGGAGCGCGCCGAGGAGGATCGCGACCCCGGCCTGCACCGCCGTACGCATCGTGTTCGCGACCGTGGTCGACACGCAGATGACCGCTCCGAGCGGCGCGTAGTAGGGGTAGTCGTCGGCGACGCCTCCCAGCGGCACGATGGCGAGCCAGGCGAGGGTGGCCGCGACGGCGGCCTTGACGGAGACGTGCACCCGGGGGTGACGTACGACCAGGGTGAGCAGTCGGCGGAGCATCCCTCGAACCTAACCTGTTGGCGGAAGGGCTCAGCGCACGTCGAAGAGCCCGTGCGCTCCGCGCTCGGCGTCGACCATCACGTGCGAGACGAACGGATAGTGACCGGCTTCGGGGAAGCTCAGCTCGACGAACCCGCCCTGCGCCGCCTGGAGTCCCAGGCTCTGGGCTCCGGAGTGCCGCGACCGCTCCAGCAGGTAGGCGCCCTCGGCCCACACCGCGTCGAACTGGCCGCCGACGACGTGGAACGACGTCGCACGGTTGGGACCGGCGTCGAGCACCCAGACCCGCACCCGCTCCCCCACCTTCGCCGGCAGCGGGTCGTGGTCGTACTGGTTGGCATAGCCGTTGAAGACCACGGCGTCGGGCTGCTCCGCGGCGAGAGCGACGGCGTCGACCGGGCCGCCCTGCGGGCCGTAGTAGTGCTCGGACTGCACCAGCAGGTAGCTGCGGTCCACCTCCGACAGGCCGCGCGGCTCGATCACCACGGCACCGAACATGCCGTTGGCGATGTGGGCCGACATCGGCATCGTCGAGCAGTGGTACATCCAGATCCCGGCCCGGGTCGCGGTGAACCGGTAGGTCAGCGACTCCCCGGGCGCGATCGTGCGCATCGGCCGGTCGGGCGCGAGCGCCCCCGCGTGGAAGTCTATGGAGTGGCCGATCGTGCCGTCGTTGACCAGCGTGATCACGAAGACGTCGCCGACCCGGCCGTGCAGCGTCGGTCCCGGCGCCTGGCCGTCATAGGTCCACAGGGTCTGGCTGACGCCGGGCGCGACGTCGCGCTCGACCTCGGTGACGGTGAGGGTACGACGGTGCACGCGGGCGTCGCTGAGCGGCGGGAGCACCGCGTCGCGAGCCAGGAAGCCGTCCTCGGGCACGGCCATCGGGTCGCGGACGGCGGGTCCCCCGTCGCCGGCGTCAGCTGGCTCGGCGGCGGGTTCTGCCTCAGCGGGTCCGTGGTCGTGGTCGGCATGGGCGCTGCCCTCCCCCGCGGGGGCAGCGCCCATGGCCCGGACCTCGAGCACCATGCCCATCTGCCGGTGCCCGACGACCGAGCACCAGCCGTCGAGGTCGCGGCCGACGACGTCGACCACCATCTCGGCGCTCTCTCCGGCCGCCAGGCGACCGCTGGACTCGCCGGACTCGAGCACGAGGTCGTGCACGTCGTCGTCGGCGTTGGTGATCTCGATGACCAGCCGGTCCCCGGCTGGCACCTCGATGACCGCCGGCGAGAAGCGCATGTCCTCCGCGGTGACCTGCACGGTCGTGGTCTCACCGGTGGAGGTGGCCCCGCCGGCGGCGTCGGCCTGGGCCCCGGCCCCACCGAGGGCGAGCGGGTCGAGGGAGACGCCCACCGCGACCGCGAGCACGACGGCGGCGATCCCGGCCGAGGCCAGGCCCGCGACCTGCCCGCGCGGACGCCCGGTGCCGACCGGGCCGCGGACCGGCGCGACCCCCGCCGCACGGTCTGCGTCGGTGGCCGTGCGGGTGCGGTGGGAGGTGCGGATGGCGATCAGCAGCAGCGGCACCGAGGACGCCAGCGCCACGAGCGCGACGACGGAGGCGAGCACGCGCACCAGGCTCGGGACGGGCAACGCGCAGACGACCAGCCCGGCGTTGGCGGCCGCGATCCGCAGCGCGCCGCCGCGGTCCATCACCTCGTTGGCTGCTCGGACAGGGGCGGGTCCACCGCCCAGTGCCATCGGCACCAGATAGCCGAGCGCCCCGAGCAGGACCTGCGCCCCGAAGCCGGCGGCCAGGAAGGGCACCACCCAGTCGAAGCGCTCGCCGGCCTGCTCCCACCCTGACGCGGTGACCAGGGCGATCACGAGACCGACGAGGCAGCCGATCAGCCAGGTGACGCCGGCCAGCACCGACCAGGTCGGGTGGGAGGCGGGCGGACGCTTGCGGGCGGCACGGCCCAGCGGCAACGCCAGCAGCCCCAGCGCCACGACGTACCACGCGAGGCCGACGGCGACCACGATCAGCTGACCGACCAGGGCGCCGCCCGCGGCCACCAGCACGGCGACGATCAGCAGCGGCAGCGCCCGGCGCGAGGCCGCCTCGCTGCCCTCGCCGAGCCGGGTGCGCAGCATGGTCGGCCACAGCGTCACGAGGGTGCCGGCGACGGTGATGCCGACCCAGCCGAGCAGGTTGATGACCACATGGGCGAGCAGCACGCGGGAGTGCCACGGGTCCCCGAGCCCGCGGGCCAGGACCGTCCCGAGCGCGCCGCCGACGGGCAGGAACGACGCCGAGGCGATGTAGTAGTGGACGGTCCCGGAGAAGCGGGCCGGGAGCGACCGGCGCAGCTGGCGCAGGAGCAGCGCCCCGTGGGCCAGCACGGCACCACCGACGGCGAGCGCGCCGACGAGCGTGACCGCCCAGACCGAGGCGAGGACGCCGGCGATCACGCCGACGACCCCCAGGTTGAGGGTGGCCAGCAGGACGTTGCGCAGCCGCAGCTCGCGCTCGTCGGTGGGGGTGTGCAGCACCGCGTCGGCGAAGTGCTTGCTCCACACGACGATCGAGTGGGTGACCGCTCCGAGCAGGAGCAGGTGGATCATCAGCCAGCGCGGCGCGGGCAGCCAGGGGTGGACCAGCGTCGTGGCCACCAGCGCCATCAGCCAGAGCAGCGCCGGCAGGTCTCGCAGCGGCGCGAAGCCACGTCGGCGGGCGGCGCCTGACGCCCGGGAGGGACCCGGCGAAGGTGCGGGCTCGATGGTGATGGTCACGTGGTGCTCCTGGCGGGACTGCTGGCGGGGACGGTGCGCGTCGCGGACCACACGGCGACGGCTGCGAAGAGCAGCACCGCGACGATGTTGAGGGCGCCGCCGAGCTGCCAGGCGTCGGCGGAGCCCAGCGCGTCACCGACCCAGAGTCGGATCACCAGCGAGACGTGAAGCAGGGCCGCGGGCAGCTGCAGCAGCGGGTGGTAGGGCAAGGACCGGCCGAGCACGGCGGGCAGGATCACCGGCGCGTGGGCCATGATCATCGACACGGTGAAGCCGAGGAAGACGGCGTGCACGACGGCGTCGTACGACGCGCCATGGGACGTTGGTCCTGACACCAGCCAAACCGCTCCGGCGACCGCGAGCCAGGCATAGCCTGCCAGCATGCATGCCGCCATGAAGCGTGGGAGCCCGGCGCCGGTGACGGTGCGGCGGGCCACATCGTGACGGACCAGCCAGGCGACGAGGACCAGCAGCGAGATCCCGAGCAGCACCGTGGTGTCCGGCCACAGGAGCGAGGCGGTCACCGCAGCGCACAGGGCGCCGGCCTGGAGCACGAGCAGCGGACCGGCGGACGGGCTCATCGCGATCCGAGCCAGCTCGAGCCGCTCGCCGGCGATGGTCAGCACGACGAAGCCGACCAGCCAGGGCAACAGGGTCGGGACGGGCACGCCGCCCAGCCAGAGTACGGCCGCGCCGAGCGCGAGCACCGCGCCGAGGATCTGCACCAGGACTGCGTCGTCGCGCTGCCGGCGCCACAGCGGGACGTACACCGCGATCAGGGCCGCGGCTCCCGCGACGAGCAGCGACTGCCCCACCTCGAGGGGCAGCGGGCTCAGCGTGGTCAGCACGCCGGCACCGAGCAGGCCGGGTGCCAGCAGGCCCGCGGCGTGGCGCAGGGCGACCGCGCGCTCGAGCGCGATCAGGGTGCCCACGAACCCCAGGACCATCAGCACGCCGTGCACGTCGGGCAGCCGGTCAGCGGTGACCGGTGCGGGCAGGCCGAGCAGCACCAGGCCTGCATCGATGCCCGCGAGCAGCGCCAGAGCGGCCGGTGCGGCGAGAGCGCCGCGCAGCGCCGTACGCCGCGCCGGGCGGGTCTTCAACGACCCAATGTTTTCCACGGAGTGGACTGTACTAAAATCATTCATCGGCCGCCAACGGACGGTCTGAATCGCCCGAAATGGGCCTGTCGAGGGAGCGCGCAATGACGCACGATCTGGGAATCACCGAAGTGAAGAAGACCGGCGGCTGCGGGGGCGGCAACGGTGGCGGCGGCAGCAGCTGCGGCTGCAGCGAGGTCGAGAGCGGCCACCCCGAGCTCGACGCGCGGCTGGTGCCGCACGCGATCCGCCACGCCACGATCTTCGGCGCCCTGAGCGGTGTCGCACCCGGCGCCGGCATGGTTCTCGTCGCGCCCCACGACCCGCTCCCGCTGCTCGCGCAGCTCGAGGACCGCGAGCCCGGCGCCTTCGACATCAGCTACGTCGAGCGCGGCCCGGAGGCCTGGAAGATCCAGCTCGTCCGCCGTCTCCCGCAATGACACCCCCCGTTGCAGCGGCCCCTCCGGCGCACCGGCTCGAGCGCAACCTGCGCAACGGCTGGATGGCCGAGGTCGACTTCGACCAGGCGCCGTTCACGATCGCCTGGGAGGTCACCCGGGCCTGCGCGTTCTCGTGCGTGCACTGCCGCGCCGACGCGCAGCACAGGCGCAACCCCAACGAGCTGAGCACCCAGGAGGGCTTCGCCCTCATCGACCGGCTGGCCGAGTTCGGCTCGCCGATCATGGTGTTCACCGGCGGGGACCCGATGATGCGCAAGGACCTCTTCGACCTCATCGAATACTCCGCCGAGGCCGGTCTGCGCTGCTCGCTCACGCCCACCGCGACGGCGCTGCCGACGACGGCGCGGCTCAAGCGGGCTAAGGAGGCCGGCGTACGACGGATCGCGCTGAGCCTGGACGCGCCGACCCCCGAGGTCCACGACGAGTTCCGCAAGGTCAAGGGCTCGTGGCAGCGGACGATGGACATCCTCCACAACGCCCACGAGATCGGGCTGAGTGCGCAGATCAACACCACCGTCAGCACCCACAACCTCGACCTGCTGCCGCAGATGGTGGAGTTCGTCCGCGAGGTCGGAGCGGTCCAGTGGAGCGTCTTCTTCCTGGTGCCGATGGGCCGGGGCCAGGAGCTCTCGATGATCACGGCCGAGGAGCACGAGCGGGTCCTCAACTGGCTCTTCGACCTCTCACTCGAGGGTGACTTCGACGTGAAGGCCACGGCTGCGCCGATGTATCGCCGGATCGCCGCCACCCGTGGCGGCCAGGGCGTGGCCGGCGCGGGCTTCGCCTTCGGCGACGGCCTGGCCCGACCCAAGCACGGCGTCAACGACGGCCGCGGCTTCGTGTTCATCTCCCACCTGGGCGAGATCATGCCGTCGGGCTTCCTGCCGATCTCGGTCGGCAACGTCCGCACCGACGACATCGTCGACGTCTATCGCAACAACGCCCTCTTCAAGGCGCTGCGCGACCCCGACGCCCTCACCGGCAAGTGCGGGGTGTGCGAGTTCCGCGACGTCTGCGGCGGCCAGCGCGGCCGGGCCTTCGCCGTCACCGGCGACCCCCTCGCCTCCGACCCCGCCTGCGCCTACGTCCCGGCTGCCTGGGCCGGCTGAGGCGCGTCCCAGGAGCCACGCGTGCCACACGTTTCACGAGTTAACGTGTGAAACCCGCACTTCCCACGTGAAGGATCACGTGGGAAGTGCGGGTTTCGTGTGGTCAGTACGACGCGCCCCGGGTCCGCCGCACCCCCGCCCCGCCGAGTCGGCGCATCTTCACAGCCGAGTCGGCGCATCTTCACGCGCACTCGCGCCGACTCAGCGCCGTACGCCTGTGCACTCGCGCCGACTCGGCGGTCTCAGGCTGCGCACTTGCGCCTACTCGGGGTCAGAAGCGGAGGATGGCGGCGGCGAACTCCATCTCGGGCAGGTCCTCGGGGTCCAGCACGTGGACGGTGCCGCCGTGCTCCAGGGTCATCGCGGCGGCGCGCTCGACGAGGTCCTGACAGGTCGGGTGGGGGGTCTCGCTGATCGTGACCTTGCCGGCCTCGGCGTCGAAGGTGCCCCAGATGGTCGGATCCATCCGCAGCATCAGTGTCTCGACCTGGCCGCGGTGCGCCGACTTCACCAGGTGCTCGAGGCCCCACGCGACCTTCGGGTCGTGCTGGCCCTTGAGCGCGGCGAAGCGCTCGACGGCGTCGCGGCGGGTGGTGTCGAGTCGCGGCCGGATCGCGTCGTAGGCGACGTCGTGCAGCCGCCCCCGGTCCAGCGACTCGGGGTGGGTCTCGATGGCCGCCTCGAGGAGCGGGCCGAGGCCGCTGGCCTTGCGGAAGTGGCCGCCGAGCTCCGCGTCCGCCACGAGTACGACGGGCAGCTTGCGGTGCGAGGTGACCGTGTCCATCGCCGCCGCCACCTTGTGGGCGAACTCCACGAGCTGGGTCTTGCGCCACTCCGGCGGGCTGTCGCCGTAGACCTGGGCGTTGCCGATGGCCGCCGTCGATCCGGCGCCCCGGGCTGCGGGCGAGGCCTGGACGGGATTCTGGTAGTCCGACTCCGCCGCGTCGTCCTGGATGCCGTTCGGCAGCTCCGCGGCACCGTCCTCGACGAGCGCGAACCGGGACCCGTTGTAGAGCGTCACCTTCCGCGCCGCGAGCGCCAGGACCCGGAACGCGCCGTCGGCGGCGAGCAGCGGGAGCAGCGCCTTGGTGTGGAAGCCGGGTCCTACCGTCACCTGCTCCTCCAGCTCGAGGGGCACCTGGAAGGAGCGCAGCCCGTCGTGGTCGAGGAAGAGCGCGAGACCGATGTCCAGGTGCTGCCAGAAGAACTCGTCGTCCAGCAGGGCGAGCGCCGGCGCCAGCACCGCATCCGCCTCACCGGCGGGCATCCCCGCCTCCAGCAGCTCCTCGCGGGCGCGGCCCACCAGGTTCTTCAGCCGGATCGGATCCTGTCGCACGTCGGCTCCCGCCACATGCGTGGGCAGGAAGATCGATACCGCGAGCGGGGTCTCGACGGCGGCCAGGCGGGTCAGGTCGGACGTGCTGAACATACGTTCTCCTTCATCCGGGGACTGCGGGGCGGTGCCGTCCTCACGACGGGACCTGGCTTCGATCATGCCCCTCCGACCCAGCGCGCGCACCCCCCTCCCCCGAAGGGTCGGCTACCTCACAGGCTCCCGCCGTACGGCGACGTCGGCGCCCGGGTCCAGGGGCGGCAGACCGGCGTCGCGAGTCAGCGAGGGGGACATGGCGGCGGTCGGCACGGCACCGCTGCGACCGCGGTAGACGACGTACGGGCGCCACAGGTAGGCCAGCGGCGCCGACCACACGTGGACCAGCCGGGTGAAGGGCCATATGGCCATGAAGAGGAAGCCGCCGAGCGCGTGCAGCTGGTAGACCAGCGGCGCCTCGACCATCAGCGCGGTCTCGGGGCGGAACCAGAAGACCCCGCGGAACCACACGGCGATGCTCTCGCGGTAGTCGTAGCCGTGGCCGACGTACTGGCTGAGCACCGAGACCATCCCCAGCCCGATCATCAGCACCAGGGCGGCATAGAGCACCCGGTCCGACATCGTGGTCGTCTGGCGCACCCGCCCGTGCAGCACGCGGCGGGCGAGCAGGATCAGCAGGCCGGCCACCAGCATGGTGCCGGTGACGGTCCCGCCGCCGACCGCGACGACGTGGTAGGCGTGGTCGGAGATGCCGACGGCCGACGTCCACGAGGCGGGCACGAGCAGCCCCATCACGTGCCCGGCGATCACGCCGAGCGCACCGAGGTGGAACAGCGGCGAGCCGAGACGCAGGATCCGGCCCTCGAGGAGCTGGCTGGTGTGCGTGGTCCAGCCGAACTGGTCGTGGCGCCAGCGCCAGACGTGACCCACGATGAAGACGGTGAGGCACAGGTAGGGCACGACGACCCAGACAAAGTGGTTCATGTGGAGACCTCCGAGCAGGAGTGCGACGACGAGGACGGCGAGGGCGCTGGTGACGTGGGGGACGTGGGACAGGTGGGATACGGCGCGACGCCGATCTGGGCCAGCTCGTCCGCGCCGGGCGGGCCCTCCAGCTCCGAGCCGTAGGGCGCGAGCCCGACCGACTCCACCGGCGGGCCGTCGACCGCGAGGGCCGCGATGGCCTCCCGGTCGGCGTCGGTGAGCGGCGGCAGGGAGAGGGTGATGGAGTCCAGCACGTGGAGGTACGGCGAGCCGGTGCTGTCCAGCGCGGCTCGGAGCAGCTCGAGGCCCCTGCGGTGCTGGCGCAGCGGCGCCTCCCCGTCGCCGGGGCCGACCATCGCCGCGAACTCCAGCACGACCGGGAGCAGGTCGGGCAGCTCGCCGGCGGCCAGCTTCAGCCCACGCGCCCGGTAGCGCTGCTTGAGGGTCAGCAGCGCCACGCCCCGCTTGCGGGTGTCGCCGTGCAGGTAGTAGGTGAGGTAGAGCCCCGACTTGCGCTGCAGGTCGAACGTCGCGACGTAGTGGCGCTGGACGGCGCTCAGCTCGGTGGAGCCGAACCACGCCAGGAACTCCTCCATCGCGGCGCGCGCCTCGTCGTGACCGATCGCGGCGGCGGCCGCGCACAGCCCGTCGTGGGCTCCGCGCAGCTCGTCGTCGGGGTAGGTCAGCAGCAGCGCGGCCAGCTCGAAGACCCGGACCCGGTCGGCCGGCTCGACGCTCGAGGCCCCCCTGGTGCCAGACCTCGTGCCCGACTTCATGCTGGCCCTCCCGCCGGCGAGATGTTCAGCCCGGAGCGGCCGTCCTTGCGGCGCAGGAAGAGCCCCGTGCCGCCGGCACGGACCTCGTCGTCGGTGTCGACGAGGTGGAAGCTCTCCACCGACGCCCCCACCACGGCCGAGCCCTCGGCCGTCCCGTCCCCACCCATGCCCGGTCCGCCCGAGCAGTCCAGGGAGCAGTCGTTCTGGGCGGCAGCCTGCGCCTCGAGGGCGGCGGCGTCCTTGCTGTAGGCCTTCGGGATCACGTAGCGCTCGTCGTACTTCGCGATCGCGAGGAGCCGGTACATCGCCTCCACCTGGTCGGCGGTCATGTCGATGCCGTCGAGCAGCTCCTCGGCGACGGTGCCGTCGAGGGTGCGCACCCGCATGTAGGAGCGCATCGCGGCGAGCTTCATCAGCACGCCCGCGACCACGTCGGCGTCGCCGGCGGAGAAGAGCTCGGCGAGGTACTCCACCGGGATCCGCAGGTCGCGAATGGTGTGGAAGACGTCGTCGGCGTCGGTGTCGTCGCGCCCGGCCGCCCCGACGGCGTCGAGCACCGGCGAGAGCGGCGGGACGTACCAGACCATCGGCAGCGTGCGGTACTCCGGGTGCAGCGGCAGCGCGATGCGGTACTCGCTGATCAGCTTCCACACCGGCGAGGCCATCGCGGCGTCGAGCCACTCCTGCGGCATCCCGGCCTCACGGGCCGCCTGCTGCACGCCCGCGTCGTGCGGGTCGAGGAACACGTTGCGCTGGGCGTCGAGCAGGTCCTTCTCGTCCTCGACCGACGCGGCGGCGAGCACGGCGTCCTCGTCGTAGAAGACGATGCCGAGGTAGCGCAGCCGCCCCACGCAGGTCTCCGAGCAGATCGTCGGCTGGCCGGCCTCGATCCGCGGGAAGCAGAACGTGCACTTCTCCGCCTTGCCGGTGGAGTGGTTGACGTAGACCTTCTTGTAGGGGCACGACGAGACGCACATCCGCCAGCCACGGCACTTGTCCTGGTCGACCAGGACGATGCCGTCCTCCTCGCGCTTGTACATCGCGCCCGAGGGGCAGGCCGAGACGCACGCGGGGTTGAGGCAGTGCTCGCAGATCCGCGGCAGGTGGAACATGAAGGTCTTCTCGAACTCGAACTTGACCTTCTCCGCCACCACGGCCGGGTCCATCTTGACGATGTTGGGGTCCTGGTCGGCGCGCTCGTGCGCTCCGCCGAGGCTGTCCTCCCAGTTGGCCCCCCACTCCACCGACATCGGCTTGCCGGTGAGCGCCGAGCGCGGCTGCTTGACGGGGGTGTCCTTGAGGCCGGCGGGCGCGTTGACCAGCACGTCCTTGTCGAACGTCGCGGGCTCGTAGTAGTCCTCGAGCGCCGGGAGGTCGGGGTTGGCGAAGATCCGGCTGAGCCGCTTGGTGCGGCTGCCCGAGCGCAGCGTGAGCCGGCCCTTCTTGTCGAGCATCCACCCCCCGTGCCACTTGTCCTGGTCCTCGTAGTGCTTGGGGTAGCCGATGCCCGGCTTGGTCTCGACGTTGTTGAACCAGACGTACTCGGTGCCCTCCCGGTTGGTCCACGTCTGCTTGCACGTGACCGAGCACGTGTGGCAGCCGATGCACTTGTCCAGGTTCATGACCATGGCGACCTGCGCGCGAAGCTTCATCAGTACTGCACCTCCTGCGTGCGTCGACGGATGACGGTGATCTCGTCGCGCTGGCTCCCGATGGGGCCGTAGTAGTTGAAGGCGTAGGTCAGCTGGGCGTGACCACCGGCCAGGTGGGTCGGCTTGATCAGCAGCCGGGTCATCGAGTTGTGGTAGCCGCCACGACGGCCGCTCTTCTCGGCCTTCGGCACGTTCACCGTGCGCTCGGGCGAGTGGTACTGGAAGCAGGTGCCCTCGGGCATCCGGTGGCTGACCACCGCACGGGCCACGACGAGGCCGTTGCGGTTGACCGCCTCGATCCAGTCGTTGTCGGCGACGCCGATCTTGGCGGCGTCCTCGACGCTCATCCAGATCACCGGGCCGCCGCGCGAGAGCGCGAGCATCAGCTCGTTGTCGTGGTACATCGAGTGGATCGACCACTTCGCGTGCGGCGTGAGGAACCGCACCGTCACTCCCCCGTCGACCAGCTCACCGGGCGGCCCGAAGTGGCGCGCCATGTTGAGCGGCGGACGGAACGCCGGCAGCTGCTCGCCGAGCTCGGCGACCCAGTCGTGCTCGACGAAGAAGTGCTGGCGGCCGGTCAGCGTGTGCCAGGGCTTGGACCGCTCGACGTTCAGCGTGAACGGCGAGTAGCGGCGGCCGCCCTTCTCCGAGCCCGACCACTCCGGGCTGGTGAAGACCGGCTGCGGCGCGCGCTGGGTGTCGGGGTAGGTGATGTGGTCGGTCTCGTGGCCCTCGATCAGGTCCACGAACGGCTGCCCGGTGCGCTCCTCGAGGCGGCGGAAGCCCTCCTCGGCGACCCGGCCGTTGGTGGTGCCGGACAGCGCCAGGATCGCCTCGCACATCCGGTCGGCGGTGGCGAGCGACGGACGCCCCTTGAAGGGACCGTCGGCGACGACGCCGTTCTGGTGGCGCAGGTACTCCAGCTCCTGGGTGACGTCGACGGTGATCGCCTTGGTCGTGGTGCCGAGCTTGTCGAGCAGCGGCCCGACCGCGCGCATCTTGGCGCCGATCTGGGTGTAGTCGCGCTCGATCTCGATGAGCTTGGGCATCGTGACGCCCGGGATCGGCTCGCACTCGGCCGGGTGGCCGGGGCGCGCCTTCCAGTCGCGGACCCGTCCGCCGGGGGTCGCCAGCTCGTCGGCGGTGTCGTGCTGCAGCGGCGCGGCGAGCACGTCGCGTCGTACGCCGAGGTGGGTGACGGCCAGCTCGCTGAACCGGTCGGCGATCGCCAGGAATGCGTCGTAGTCGGTGTGCGCGTCGGCCGGCGGCTCGACCGCCGGGCTGAACGAGTGCACGAACGGGTGCATGTCGGTGGTGGAGATGTCGTGCTTCTCGTACCACGTGGCGGCGGGCAGCACGACGTCGCTGTGCAGGCCGGTGTTGGTCATCCGGAAGTCGATCGCGGTGAGCAGGTCGAGCTTGCCGGTGGGGGCGTCCTCACGCCAGGTCACGTCGCGCGGGCGCTCGTCGGGGCCGCACTCCTCGGCGCTGGCCAGCGTGTCGACGCCGAGCAGGTGGCGCATGAAGTACTCGTTGCCCTTCCCCGAGGAGCCGAGCAGGTTGGCCCGCCACAGGGTCAGGCAGCGCGGGAAGTTGGCCGGGTCGTCCGGGTCGTCGGCGGTGGCCTGGAGCCGGCCGGCCTGCAGCTCGGAGACGATGTGCTGCGCGACGGGGACGCCGGCGGCGGCGGCCTCGTCGGTGAGGTCGAGCGGGTTGCGGTTGAACGCCGGGTGGCCCGGCGACCAGCCCATCCGCTGCGCGGCGGCGACCGTGTCGGCGAAGGACATCCCGTCGAGGCGGCCGGTGCCCAGCGGCGAGGAGAGCTCGTCGGCGGGGACCCGCTCGTAGCGCCACTGGTCGGTGTGGAGGTACCAGAACGGCGTGCTCGCCTGGTGGCGCATCGGGCGCTGCCAATCGAACGCGAAGGACATGTGCTGCTGCCCGGTGATCGGGCGCGCCTTCTCCTGCCCGACGTAGTGGGCCCAGCCGCCGCCGTTGACGCCCTGGCAGCCGGTGAGCGTGACCAGCGCGATGAACGCGCGGTAGGTCATGTCGGAGTGGAACCACTGGTTGGCGCCGGCGCCCATCGCGATCAGCGAGCGGCCCTGGCTGCGCTCGGCGTTGCGGGCGAACTCGCGGCCGATCTTGGCGGCCAGCTCGGCCGGGACCCCGGTGATCTCCTCCTGCCAGGCGGGCGTGTTGGGCTGGGTGGCGTCGTCGTACCCGGTCGGCCAGGTGCCGGGCAGGTCGCCGCGCTTCACGCCGTACTGCGCCATCAGCAGGTCGAAGACCGTGGTGACCAGGTGCTCGCCGACCTGACGCACCGGTACGCCGCGGCGCATGATGGTGCCGCCCTCGGTGTCGCCGATGTCGAAGCGGGCCAGGTCGACCTCGACCGCGCCGGTGGCGTGGTCGTCGAGGCCCACGGACGGGACGACGTCCTCGAGGTCGAGGTTCCACTTGCCCATGCCGGCGTCGTTCCAGCGGAAGCCGAGCGAGCCGTTGGGCACGACCAGGTCGCCGGTGCGGTCATCGACGAGCACGGTCTTGTGGGCCGCGCCCTCCTCGATGTCCCCCAGATCGGCCGCCGTGAGGAACCGGTCCGAGGTCCAGACCCCGTCGCGCTCACGCAGCGTGATCAGGAAGGGCAGGTCGGTGAACTTGCGGACGTAGTCGGTGAAGTAGGGGACCTGGCGGTCGCGGAAGAACTCCGCCAGCACGACGTGGCCCATCGCCATCGCCAGCGCGCCGTCGGTCCCGGGGTGCGGGGCCAGCCAGTCGTCGGCGAACTTCACGTTGTCGGCGTAGTCGGGGCTGACCGCGACGACCTTGGTGCCGCGGTAGCGCGCCTCGGCGAGGAAGTGCGCGTCGGGCGTGCGGGTCACCGGGATGTTGGAGCCCCACATGATCAGGTAGGTCGAGTTCCACCAGTCGCCCGCCTCGGGGACGTCGGTCTGGTCGCCCCACACCTGCGGGGAGGCGATCGGGAGGTCGGCGTACCAGTCGTAGAAGCTCAGCAGCGTGCCGCCCAGCAGCGCGTGGTAGCGGGTGCCGGCGGCGAAGGAGGCCATCGACATCGCGGGGATCGGGGAGAAGCCGACGACGCGGTCCGGGCCGTACTTCTTGGTGGTGTGGACGTGGGCGGCGGCCACCATCGTGGTCACCTCGTCCCAGTCCATCCGCACGAAGCCGCCACGGCCGCGCTGGCTCTTGTAGATGTGGGCCTTGATGGGGTTCTCGACGATGTCGGCCCAGGCGAGGACCGGGTCGCCGAGCCGCTTGAGCGAGTCGCGGTACATCTCGGCGAGGGCGCCACGGACGTAGGGGTGGCGCACCCGCGACGGGGAGTACTCGTACCAGGAGAACGACGCGCCGCGCGGGCAGCCGCGGGGCTCGTAGTCCGGGGAGTCCTCGCCGGTCGTCGGGTAGTCGGTGGCCTGGTGCTCCCACGTGATCAGGTCGTCCTTGACGAAGACGTTCCACGAGCAGGAGCCGGTGCAGTTGACGCCGTGGGTGGAGCGGACGACCTTGTCGTAGCTCCAGCGGTCGCGGTAGAACGACTCCCACGCGGAGCCCTCGGCGCCCTCGATGTGGTGGATCGTGCGGCCGGAGTCGCCGACGGTGTCGCGGGTGAGGAAGCGACGCGCGGCGAGCAGCGGGCCCGTCCCGGGGACCCGGTCGTTGCTGGGCGGCGAGCTGGGACGGGGTTCTCCATGGCGCACGAAGAAGGCTCCTTCTCGAGATGAGACGGACCGCGGCGAAGGCGCCGCGAGAGTCACCCCAGGGAAGGAGACGTCCGCCGAGAGAAGGTTGCTCTGTGCAGGGCTCAGCCGGACCTGCGCTTGGGCCCCATCACGCGGGACCTTCGACCCCGTGGAAAAGAGGACCCTGACCCCTCGGAAGTGTCATTCGCCCATGTCGGCGCTGTGCTAGGCGACCGGCCGGGGCGACCGGCAGGGGCGATCAGGACAGCGGGCCCAGGCCCACGGCGACGCCGACGAGCGCACAGACGCCCAGCGTGCGCAGCACCGACCAGCCGCGCCAGAAGATCAGCGCGCAGCCGAGCACCGTGATCGCCAGGGCCGCGGGCTGCAGCGAGTCGAGCTCGGGGTAGGCGAGGTTGAGCGGCCCCGTCGTCACCCGGCCGGTCTCGTCGAACAGCGTGTGGAGCGCGAAGAACACGGCCAGGTTCGCGATCACCCCGACCACCGCCGCGGTGACGCCGGTCAGCGCGGACGCCAGGCTCCGGTTGCCGCGCAGCCGCTCGACGTAGGGCGCGCCGAGGAGGATGAACAGGAAGCACGGCACGAACGTCACCCAGGTGGTCAGCAGCGCGGCGAGCACCGCGGCCAGCCACGGGTCGAGGGGGCCGGGCGCGCGGTAGGCGCCGACGAACGCGACGAACTGCACCACCATGATCAGCGGCCCGGGAGTCGTCTCCGCGAGCGCCAGCCCGCGCACCATCTCGCCCGGGGCGAGCCAGCCGTAGACGTCGACCGCCTGCTGCGCGACGTACGCCAGCACGGCGTAGGCGCCGCCGAAGGTGACCAGGGCCGCGCCGGAGAAGAAGAGCCCCTGGTCGACGAAGACGCTGGAGCGGCCGAGGAGCACGGCGGCCAGCGCGACCGGGGTGGCCCACAGGGTGAGCCCGACGACGAGGATCGTCGCGTTGCGCCGGCCCGAGGGGCGCTCGGCGTGCAGGGCCTCATCGCTGATCAGGGGTGCCGGGCCGTCGTCGGCGGGCCGCGGTCGCGGGGTGGTCAGGCCGGGGATGGCGCGCCCCAGGAGCCAGCCCGCCAGCGCCGCGCAGCCCACGACGACCGGGAACGGTACGGCGAACAGCGTCAGCGCCAGGAACGAGACGACCGCGAGTGCGACCAGGGCCGGGTGGCCGAGGCCCTGGTGGCCGACCCGGAGCAGCGCTTGGGCGACGATCGCGATGACCGCCGGGCCGAGTCCCAGGAAGACCGCCTCGACCAGCGTGCTCTCGCCGTACGCGACGTAGATTCCCGACAGCGCCAGCAGCGCGACCACCCCCGGGAGGATGAACAGGATCCCCGCGATCAGCGCGCCGCGGACCCCGTTGAGCAGCCAGCCGATGTACGTCGCGAGCTGCTGCGCCTCGGGCCCGGGGAGCAGCGTGCAGTAGGACAGTGCGAACAGGAACCGCTGCTGGCCGATCCAGCGCTTCTCGTCGACCAGCGTGCGCTGCATGACCGCGATCTGGCCGGCCGGGCCGCCGAAGGTCTGCAGCGAGATCGCGAACCAGGCGCGCGTCGCCTCGCGCAGGGGGATCACGTCGCCGCGGGTGCCGGGCCCTGAGTCGTGCATCCGCCGATCATGCCGTCCCCGGGGGCACGGGCGGTGTCAGGTCCGCGAACGAGGGACGACGATCCTGGTCCGCGCAGAGCCGGCACGGGGTCAGGACCGGAAGCAGGGCACGACGTCCTGGCTGCCGAGGAACCCGTCGTAGGTGCGCTCCATGGACCCGACGGTGCGCTGGCTGACCTGGGTGTGGGCGGCCGCCGCGAAGGCCCGCCCGCCCGCGCCGCGGAGTCGAGGTGCTTGTCGTGCACTGAGGGAGATGCACCCGGACGCGAGAGAGTCATCGAAGCACCCTCACGACATCGCGCCGCCCCGGAAGGCGCGCCCGCCCCAGAGCGCCAGGGCGAGCACGAGCGCTCCGGCGCCCGCGCCCACCAGAGGCACGAGGTGGAGCGCGCCGTGCTCGTACATCAACGAGCCCGACGCCGACCCGGCCACGATGCCGACCTGGAAGGCGATGCCGTGCACCGCGAACGCGGTCTCGGCACGAGGGCCGTGGGTGCGCCGCATCACCGCGAGCCCGGTCGAGACGCTCAGCAGGGAGAAGGTGCCGCCCCAGACGACGAAGAGGACGATCCCCACCGGAGCCGCGTCGACCGTGCTCGCGAGCCACAGGCCCAGGAGGGACGCGATGAAGACCACCGCGCCCACCCGGAACCCGCTGACCGGCCGATGCTCGGCGAGGCGGCCGGCGAGCCAGCTGCCCAGGACCGCCGTGATCCCGTATGCCAGGAGCAGGAGCGAGAAGTCACGCCCCGCCACGTCGAGCCGGTCGTCGGCGTACGGCGCGACGTAGGTGAAGAGCGCGAAGTGGGCACTCACCAGCACGACGGTCACCAGCATCACGACCGCCAGGGCGCGCGAGCGCAAGGTCGCGAGCACCCCTCCCACCACGGCGTCGTTCGATCCGGCCACCGGAGGGAGCGGTGGCAGCAGCCGCGCCACGCCGAGTCCGAGCGCCAGCGCCACGACACCCAGGACCGCCATCGCGGGACGCCATCCGACGGCCTCACCCATGAGCGTGCCGAGCGGCGTTCCGAGCACCAGGGCGAGCGAGCACGCGACGGCCACGCGGCTGGCTGCCCGCACCTTGACCTCCGCCCGAACCAACCGCACCACCGCCGGCGTGGCGACGGCGAAGTAGACACCATGGGTCAGTGCCGCGATGCCTCGCGCGCCGAGGAACACCCAGAGGTCGGTCGCGAGCGCCGCCATCAGCTGGGTGATGCCGAAGGTGAGTGCGCAGACGACCAGGACAAGACGACGGTCGAACCGAGCGGCATACCGGGTCAGCGGCAGACCCGACACCGCCGCGACCAGGGCGTACCCGCTCACGGTAAGCCCGACCTGGGCCACGGACGCGTTCAGCCCGTCGGCCACGTCGCGGATGAGGCCCACCGGCAGCGTCTCGCCCGTGACGACGAGGAAGGCGATGGCGGCGATGGCGGTCGACGCGGCGTTCTCCTGGGCGCGCGTGAGCGGCGGCGTGGATGCGGTCCCGCGGGTGGACCGGTCGAGGTCACGGAGCGGACCGCGCCCGGTCGCACCCGCGGTCGCGTCGCTGCGCGCCCCGCTGCTGCGGAGGTCGGGCATGGGATCACGCTACGCACTTCGAAGCCGCGTGGTCGCCGCTTCTCGGGTGACACCGGCCACGATGGGCCTGGGTCCTGCCACGTCCCGACCCGGCACCCGCCCCACGAAGAAGCCCCCGGCGACCAGGTGGTCGAGCCGGGGGCGATCTGTGCGCCTGTAGGGATTCGAACCCCAAACCTTCTGATCCGTAGCCAGGGTCGGGGCGATTTCGAGCCCCTGGTGACGACTAGGCGCGCCTATGGCCGTCAGCTTCGTTAGCCACAAAGTACCAGGTCAGCGGAGTACCCGCCGCTCGTCGTGTTCAGACACAGCCCGGCGGGTCAGGTCGCGCTTTGAGTTGGGCGACAGGGTTCTTGGGCCGTATTTGAGACGTTGACCCTGCCGCCAATCCTCTTCGCGTCAACTGGAGTGCCGTATCTCGACGGTCACCGGCCAACGCAGATTCAGTGACGGACCGATCGACCGACGAGCACCTGATCCGCGGCGCAGGATCGAACGGTTCGACCCGCCGCAGCCTTCCTCTTCTCGCAGGGGCTCTTCTTAGCCAGCTGTGGCGCACCCGGCAACCAGCGTATTGGCGCTCCTCATCCAGCGGAGGGCACAGCGCCAGGAGTCGTTTCACGCGTGTTGCCAGACAGCCCACTAATCTGATTCTATATTAAAAAAATAGGAGGAGTCATGGCTTCAGTACCTGTCCGCCCACTCGCCGGTGAGCACGTGGTGACACTCGTGCGGCACGAGCACATCCGATGACCGCCCACCCCAGCGCCCTCGAGGCGGCGCTGGCACGCACCCATGACGTCGCTCGCATCCAGGCTGTCGCGCGGCAGCACGGCCGAGGCAAGCAGACGGCCCGCGAGCGCATTGCGCAGCTAACCGACGCCGGCAGCTTCCACGAGATCGGCGCCCTCGCACGACCGTCCGAGAACGGGCCGGACGGCGAGCCAATCCACGCGGACGGCCTGGTCACGGGCACGGCCAGGATCGATGACCGCCCGGTGGTGGTGCTCGCCAGCGACTACACCGTGGCGGGCGGCAGCAACGGTCTCATCGGCAACGAGAAGATGCGCCGGTGCTGGGAGATCGCCGCCACCCGCGGGATCCCGGTGGTGATGCTCTTCGACGGCGGTGGTCATCGGATCAGCGAGGGACTAGACGCCCGTGAATTCGCAGGAGGGTTCGACATCCAGGAGCTTCAGACGCGACTTTCGGGATGGGTTCCGATGGTGGCCGCGATTCTCGGCCCCGGATACGGACAGCCCACCCTCGCCGCGGCGCTGTGCGACTACGTCGTCGCCGTCCGCGGGATCGCCAGCGTCGGCATGGCGCCGCCGGCACTCGTCCGCGCCGCCACCGGGGAACACGTCGACACCGAGCGGCTCAGCAGCGCAGACGCCCAGGCGTCGTACGGCACCCTCGACTTGGCCGTCGATACAGAGGAAGAAGCGCTCGACCATCTGCGTTGGTACCTCTCATTCCTGCCGGCGAACGCCGAGGCTCCGTTGCCGGTGGCGATCACCCAACCGCCAGCAAGGCACGCGGCCGCGGCCCTCGACGCGACGGTGCCGGCCGACCTACGGGTCGCCTACGACATGTACGACGTCCTGGCCGGCATCCTGGACGAGGACACCGACCTGGAGCTCAAGTCCGCCTTCGCGCCGAACCTGGTCACGATGTTCGGCCGCATCGAGGGTCGCGTCATCGGCGTAGTCGCCAGCCAGCCCGCCGTTAAGGCCGGCATGCTCGATGCCCCGGCGACCGACAAAGCAGCCCACTTCATCTCGCTGTGCGACGCCTACGGCATCCCCGTGCTGGTCATCATCGATATCCCGGGCCTCGCGGTCGGGGAGGAGGCAGAGCGCAGCGGACTGGCCCGGAGCAGTGCCCGGCTGTCCGCAGAGCTCGGCGCAGCGACCGTCCCCATGTTCACCGTCGTCGCCCGGAAGGGCTACGGCGGTGGCTACGTCATCCTCTCCGGGGGCCGGACGTTCCACCCTGAGCTCGTGGTCGCTTGGCCGCACGCAGAGACCGCGGTGATGGCGGTTGAGACGGCCATCGAGCTGGTCTACAGCCGCGACGTGGCCTCGGCCCCCGACCCCGAGGCCCGGCGTGCCGAGCTCGTCGAGGGCTTCCGCGGCGGCATCAGCGCCCTACGCGGCGCTGAAGGGTTCGGCTTCGATGCCGTCATCCGGCCGAGCGACACTCGCGCGTGGCTCGCCGACCTCCTGCCCCACCTCCCTCGTCGCCGCCAGATGCAGACGCTCACGCCGCGTCGGCATCCGGTGTCACCCCTCTGATCCCACAGAGGAACGGGAACGGCCCCGAACGGCGTTGCTCGCCGTTCGGGGCCGCACTCAGGGGGTCTGTGACTTACTCGCCGTAGTAGCTGGCGATGTCGGCCTCTGCGGTGTACGGCGTGGTGGTCAGGGTGCTGAGCCCACCATCCACGTCCGGGTTCACCCCCAGCACGATGCTGTCCCGCGATGTCGACTGGTCCAGAATCGTGTAGTCGTTCTCGACGCTGTGACCGCGCGCGTCCGAGGACTCGAGGGACCGGAACGCCTCGAGCACTCCCTTACGGGTGAGGTCGTCGCTCGCGCAGGCCGTCTCCAGGGCCTCAACGAACACCATGACGGCCGCGTAGCCCAGGCTTGTCGGAATCGTGATCGGGGCGTCGGGGAACTCCGCGCGCAGGTCCTTCGCGAGCTCGTCGTTGTCCGCGAACGCCGGGAAGTTCTGAGCCACGAACAGGTTCTTGACCAGGCCGTCACGTGCCGGAGTGTCCAGCAGGGCGCTGGACCAGCCGGGCATCCCCGTAATGAACGGGACGTCGACGCCCTGGGCTGCCGCCACACCAACTGCCGAACCCACCGCGGCGGGGCCCGTCGAGATGGCGATCGCGTCCACGTCGGCCTTCTTGAGCGCCAGTACCTGCGACGTCAGGTCGGTGGCAGTGGGCTCGACGGCCTGTTCGATCAGCTTCAGGTCGTGCTCCTCGGCCATGAACTTCGAGCCGAGCAGCGCGGGCTGTCCGTATCCGCCGTCGACGTAGATGTGACCGAGGGTGTCTCCCTCTTCGAGCTTCCCCTCACTCATCAGCCAGGAGAGCCCGTTGATCACCTCGACGTCGTAGGTCGCGCCGACCATCATGACGTGGGGCTTGTTGAGCAGCGGCGGCTCGCCGCTCGGCGCCATGAGCAGCATGTTGTCGCTGGCAGCCTGCTTGTCGATGGCGCTGACCATGGCACCGCCGACTACCTGGACGAGGCCGACCACGTTCGGGGCGATCTGGGAGTACTGCGCGACGGCGTTCTGGGCGTTGTACCCGTGGTCCCGCACCTCCAGGTCGAGCTTCCGATCGCAGACGCCACCGGCCTGGTTCACCGCGGCGATGGCAGCCCGGTTGCCCTGCGTCGCGGCCGAGCCGAGTGCGGCGTAGGGCCCCGTGCTGTCGGTGAGCGCGCCGAGGTGGATGGTGTCATCGTTCACGCCGAAGTCGACCTGGACATCGCCGGAGGTCGTCGACCCCTGGGTCTCGCCACCACGACCACCGCATCCCGCGACGAGTAGGGCGGCTGTCGCAGCAGCTGCGACGCCAATAAGGCGGGAACGTCGATGCATCTTGTAGTGCCTTTCGTGAGTTTGGTGCAGGGGTATTCGGCTCAGGAGGTGAGCTTCAGAGGACCGGCTGGGTCAGCGCTGGGAACGACGGATGAGGTCGGGCAGCGAGACCAGTCCGCGCGTCAGGTACATGGCACAGGCCACCACCAACGCGCCGTAGACGAGCCGGGCCAACATGCCGGCGGTCACGCCGTCGCTTCCCGGTTGTGCGAGGAAGGTCATGGAGCTGGTGAGGACCGGGAGTGCCTGGGTAAGGCCGGTGACGAAGACCGCGCCGATGATCGCGCCGCGAACCGATCCCATCCCGCCGATGATGATCATCGCCACGAACTGGATGGACAGCGCTAGGCCGAAGTTCTCGGGGACGATGAAGCCGTACGCCAGCGCGATCATGACGCCGCCGAGCCCGGCATACATGGATGAGACCGTGAACGCCTTGGCCTTGGCACGCTGGACGTTCACGCCCATGACGGAGGCGCCGATCTCGCTGTCTCGCACCATGACGAGCGCTCGTCCCTCTCGGCCACTGATCCACCGGTGCGCGAGCACGGCGCTGCACACCAGCACGATCACGAACAGGTACCAGAGCAGCTCGAGGCGCCCGAAAGGCACACCGGCCAACGTCAGCTGGGCGGCCTGCTCGTCCGCGAAGCGCAGACCTGCGAGCTCGAACTCCGGTACGGCGAGTCCGGCGAAGCCGCCGGTCTGCGCGGACATCGTGGTCAGGACGTGGATCCCCACGAACACCAGTCCGAGGGAAGCGACCGCCAGGTAGATGCCACGGACCCGGCCCGCCACCGGACTGAACGCGACGCCGACAGCACCGGCGCAGAGGACCGCGAAGACGGCGGACAGCAGTGGCGGCCAGCCGAGCGCGGTATATCCGCCGCCAGCGAGCCCCGGATCGCCGGCCGTCATGGCGTACGCGTACGCGCCGACCGCCACGAAGAACCCGTGTCCCAGGCTCAACTGGCCGGCGGTTCCGGTCAGGATGTTCAGTCCGATCGCCGCCACGGCGGTGGCCATCACGAACAGGCCAGTCTGCAGGATCGTCCCGCCCTGGTAGATCGGCAGCACCAGGGCAGCGAGGACTGCCACGCCGGAGAGGAGGGTGCTCGGCCGCGGCGCGTTCCTCGTTCGACCCGCTCGAGTCCGCGCACCGGCGGAGGACCCTGTCGAGGCCGAGTCCGACCGTTCGACGACGCTGGCTTCAGACACGACTCAGATCCTTACTGCCGAAGATGCCGGTCGGTCGGATGACCAGGACGAGGAACATCACGAGGTACGGCACCACGGCCCCGAAGTTGTTTCCTAGGAAGGAGAAGTGCTCGATGTACCCCGCCGTCAGCGCCTGGGCCACTCCGATGACCAGACCTCCGACGACGGCCCCGGCGGGTGAGTCCAGACCACCTAAGATGACGGCGGGCAGCGCAGCAAGGGCCGTGAGTGCGGTCGTGCTCTCCACACCGGCGCTGGGGAAGGTGGTGAGGAAGACACCGGCGATGACCGAGAACGCACCTGCCAGCACCCACCCGGTGGCGCTGACGCGCGAGACCCTGATCCCCATCAGGGTCGCCGTGCGCGGGTCCTCGGCCACGGCGCGCATGGCGACACCCCAGACCGTGTACTTCATCGCGACGAAGAACGCGGCGAGAATCACGACCACCGCCACCGCGGCGATTACTCGTCCCCACGGCAGGACAACGGATCCCAGCTCGAGCGAGGCCGAGCCCCACGGTGCGTCGAGGGACCTGCCGTTGACGCCGATTCGGCGGGTCAGCTCGGTCACCAGCACGATGTCGAGGCCGAGGGTGACGAGGGCGAGGCTGATGGCGGAGGCGCCCCGGGCCGGTCTGATCAGCAGACGTTCCGTCAACCCGCCGACGACCATGACGAAGAGCAACGCGCAGGCGCAGGCGGGGAAGAACCCGATCTTGTCGTCGAACTCCGAGACGGCGAACGCGCCCATGACGACCAAGCTGCCGAGGGCGAAATTCACGACGTGGCTCGACTTGAAGACGACCACCATTCCGAGCGCCAGCAGCGCGTAGATGAAGCCGAGCGAGATTCCCGCGGCCAGCAGACTGATGAATGTGCTCATGCTTCGCTTTCCTTGTCTGACGGCGTGGGCGTCCCGAACGAGCCGCTCTCACCGAGGTAGGCACGCACGACAGCCGGTTCCTGCTGCACCTGGCTGGGCGGGCCGTCGCCCACGACCTTCCCGAAGTCGAGGACCGTCACGTGGTCGGCAAGGGACATCACCATGCCCATGTCGTGCTCGACGAACAGGATCGTGGGGCCGAGAGCGGCCCGAAGATCGATGATGGCCTGCGCAACGCGCAGGGTCTCGTCGCGATGCAGGCCGGCGACCGGCTCGTCGAGGAGCAGGAGACGTGGCTCCTGGCAGACCGCCCGAGCGATGTCGACCAGCTTGCGGTCGCCGTAGGACAGGTCCCCTGCGGGGACCGAAAGCATACTGCTGAGGCCGAGCAGGTCGGCGATCTCCTTGACTCGCGCCGAGTGTCTGGCTTCTTCTCGACGCGACGACGGCAGACCCAGACCGGTCTGCCAGAAGCCCGCCTTCGTCAGCCGGTATCGCCCGAGCATCAGGTTGTCGAGGACACTCGACCGAGGCGCGAGCACGATGTTCTGGAACGAGCGGCCCACCCCCGCGCGCGCAACCTCGTAGGGCCTCAGCCCGCTCAGCTGCGCGTCACCCAGGTGGACGGATCCGCTGTCGAGGCGGTAGACGCCGACGAGGCTGTTGAACAGCGACGACTTGCCCGCCCCATTCGGTCCGATAATCGCGTGGATG
This sequence comes from Nocardioides pacificus, assembly GCF_054775955.1. Lineage (NCBI taxonomy): Bacteria > Bacillati > Actinomycetota > Actinomycetes > Propionibacteriales > Nocardioidaceae > Nocardioides > Nocardioides pacificus. Next base: position 753,689 of record NZ_BAAHCI010000005.1, on the reverse strand, counting down.
GCCCCCGGGGCGACCGTGAAACTGACCTTGTCCAGGACCGTGAGCCCCCCGAATCGCAGGGTGGCTTCACGGACGGCGAGCCGGGCGACTTCCGCATGGGCCGGCCCATCAACGCCTGGACGTGGTCGTAACGCCTTCATGACGCGACCCAGGGGGCGAGCTGGAAGTCAGCGGCCGGTGTCAGGTTGAACTCGGTCTCCCCAGCGCGCCCCAGGTAGAGGTCGCGGATGCGGTCATCGTTGCTTAGGGTCGCCGCGTCACCGCTGAGCAGCACGCGTCCGAGCTCGAGGACGACCGCCCGGTTGGCGGCACCGAGCGCCATCGAGGCGTTCTGCTCCACGAGGAGGATGGTGGTTCCTCGCTCGTTGATCACCCGAATGATGTCTGCGACCTGCGACACGATGCGCGGCGCAAGTCCCAGCGAGGGCTCGTCGAGCATCAACAGATCTGGCTCCGCCATCAGGGCGCGACCGAGGGCCAGCATCTGCTGCTCCCCCCCGGAGAGCATGGCGGCACGTTGCGCCGACCGGTCGGCAAGGATCGGGAAGAGGTCGTAGACCTCGTCGCGCAGCGCGTTGCCCCGTCCGCTCTTCGAGTTGCCCACTGCCCCGGCCCGGAGGTTTTCCTCGACGGTCAGCTGACCGAAGACGTGACGCCCCTCCGGAACGTGCGCCAGTCCCAGCGGAACTCGACGGTGCGCGGACACCTTGCGGAGGTCACGCCCCTGAAAGCGGATCGAGCCGCCGGTGATGGCACCGCCCTCGAGACCGATGACTCCCGAGATCGCTCGGAGGAGGGTCGACTTCCCCGCACCGTTGCTGCCCAGTACGGCGACCACGTCACCGGCGGCGACATCGAGGTCGACCGCGTGCAGGGCCTGGATCGCGCCCTGGTACGCCACACTCAGGCTCGCTACTTCGAGCATGCACCCAACTCCGTTCTCGCGGTTCCCCAAAGAGTGACCGACGTCTCGCCGTCGACTGACGGAATCCCGGGATCGACATGAAATCGAAACAAACTTAGATTAAAAACGCTTGTTCGTCCATGGCCCTACGGGAATGCCGAGTCCCGGACGTCCGGTGGACTCACCCGGCGCGCGGGGGCGTGCGGGCGAGAAGCGTGAGGCAGGCACTCAGCACGGCGAGGCACGCATCGACGTGCGCCAGGTCCTCCGGGCTGGGGTTCTCGTGCCTCACGAGACCGATTACGAGTGAGGCCGGCCCGACCGGGAGCAGCCTGACGAGGTAGGTGCAGGAGTCGGCACGCAACCGCGCCCAGCCGTGCCGGTGCTCGTCGTCCCGGGTCGCGGCGAGGCCGGTACCGAGAACTCGCAGGGGGCGACCTACGGAGGCGACGACTCTCAGCACCTCTTCCTGGATGATGCGGAGGCCCCCGTCCGTGACCTCGGTCCGTGCTCGGGTCACCGAGGCGTCGTCGACCACCTCCTGCACGGTCACCCCGTCGGCCACGTGGGTGTTGACCAGGCTGCGCGCTAGCACCTCGAGCATCTCGCTCGAGGTTCCCCGTCCCGCGAGCTCGGTGGCGAGGCCCGCGACCAGTTGACCGGAGACCGCTCCTCGGGGTTCGGTCGGGTCGGGCGAGCGGTCCGCCTGCTGGACCACGGACGGGACGAACTTGTAACCCTGCCCCCTCACCGCATCGATCCAGCGCGGGCTCTTCGCGTCGTCCCCCAGCTTCTGCCGAAGCCGGGCGATGCTGATGCGCAGCGCGTTGCCGCCTCCGCTGACGTTCTGGCGCCACACCTTGGCGACGATGCGGCTCGTCGCCACGGTCCTCTGCCCGTTGCGCATCAACAGGACCAGCAGTCGCAGCTCGGTGGCGGTCAGTCCGATCCGCTGGTCGTCCAGCGTGACGGTTCCCGCCCAGAGGTCCACACGGAGAGGACTGGAATCGAGGTACCGGATGGCGGGCCCTGCCGTGTCGCCGGCTCGACGGATCACCGCCGACACACGCCCGAGCAGGTCCTGGGCGTCGAGGTAGGCCGGCACGATCGCGTCTGCGCCGCGGCGCAGCAGGCCGAGCGCACGCTCGGGGCTCGGGGAGCCGACGATCACGATCGGCGTCTCCGGCGCCGCCGCCCGAGCCAGACCCGCGACCTCGTCGGTCCACCCCCTCCCGAGGTCCACGACCAAGACGGCCGCCGGACGCAGGACCGCCACCGCCCACGACACCTGCGCCGCCTCGGTCGCCAGCCGGTAACCCCACCTGCTGCGAGAACACGCCTCGCGAATGGTCTCGACCGTCTCGCAATCAGCGAACTCGGCAACGAGGAGGACTGGGGCGTCCGGCGCGGCTGCTCCCAGGAGACTTGCGATCCCACCCGAAGCCATGGGCGTCGCTGTCAATCGAGGTTCCTTCCACGCTGGTCCACCTGCTGGGCGCTTCCACGGCACCCGTCGCTCACGCAGCGCATCGTTCAACTCGGCGCAGAGCGGCGGAAGCGTTCGATCTGGTCGGGCCGCAGGCGCACCACGTTCGCCTCTGCGCGCATGAGGATGTTCCGCGGCTCCATCTCGGTGGCCATCGTCACCTCGACGAGGTCGTCCTCCTCGCGCAGCTTGGCCACGAGGACCAGCTGCTGACGCAGCGGGACGGGACGGCGGTAGCTGACCGTCATCGCCACGGTTACCCGCTCCGTGCCGAGCAGCTCCGGCACCTGCGCGCACAGCTCGTCCATCAGCAGCACGCCCACGCCCCCGTGCGCGAAGCCAGCTGGCCCTTCGTGGACCCTGGTGAGGACGCACCGCCCCTCAGCTCGGTCGGGCAGGTGCGTGATGGCGAGTGGCGGAGCAAACGCATTCGCAAGGCCGTGAACCGCCCCGACCGTGCGGTTGACCGCCTCTCGGCCGGCACCGGTGGGCGCCGGGCCGAGATCGGCCAACTCGCCCAGAGCCGCATCGAGCTGCAGCGTCAACCTGGTCAGCACGTCGACCTGCACGTCGGTCTCGACGAGGTGGTCGGCGAGTCGTCGCAACCGATCGGCACAGGACGCCGCCACCTCCAAGAGCGCATCCTCCGGAGCGGAGTCTCGCAGACTCACGCCCGGCGGGTGGCAGCCACTGCTGCGCGCAGCCGCTCGGACGAACAGGGCACGACGACACCCGGGGAGGCATGGCCGGCAGCGGAGGTGACCGTGCAGAGCGTCTCCATGATGTCCTTCCCAGCTGGGTCGCCACGACCCTCGGATCGCTTCAACTGAATTGAACCTAAATTAGAAACTTCGACACGTCAACCCCTCGAGCGACCGACGACGCGAGCTCCCGCTGCAGGATCTTCCGCTGCTCCCCCGAGAGCGGCACCGCCGTCCTGGAGTCGTAGTCGAAGTTGACAAGCACCACGCGTACGCGAGCGACCACGGTCCCGTTCTGGAACACCTCGCAGACCACCGCGAAGGACGACGTCCACACCTCACTGGGAACGACCTCGATCTCCATCCGGCCAAGGTGGACCTCCGCGAGGAAGTCGGCAGCGACGCGCGGCACGATCACGCCAGAGTTGAAACTGGGGAAGGCGCCTAGGTAGTCGCGCCACGCCACGCCGCAGCGCTGGAGGATCGAATGGAAAGGCAGGTGCTCCCCGTACCCCGGGACCGCGGGATCCTCAGTGTCGGCCTCATGGCGGCAGTCGTCTGCGGTCACCTGGAACACGGTTGGGGTGCGCGCCGCGTCGACTCCAGACACCCGATCCTCCCCTTTCGCTCGCCGTTCCGGCACCTCGTCATGCATCAGTTTTGAATCTAGATTAAGATGCGACCGGGCATTCCGACGACGGGAGGACAGCAGACATGGACCTGGGACTCAGGGAAGCACGCGTGCTGATCACTGGCGGGGCCTCGAACATCGGGCGCGGGATCGTGCACGGGTTCGCCGTCGAGGGCAGCCGGATCGTGCTCAGCGACATCGACGGCGACCAGGCGGAGCGAGTCAGGAGCGAGGCTCTCGAGCTCGGCGCCGCGGCAGTGGAACTCGCGATCGGCGACCTGACCGTCGAGGACGAGGCCGAGCGCGCCGTACGGCGCTCGGTCGACCTGTGGGGCGGCCTCGACGTGCTCGTCAACAACGCCGGCTGGAGCGTGCCGGGATTCATCGCCAAGAACACGGACCGCGCCAACTGGCAGCGCACGGTCGAGGTCAACTTCTACACGGCGATCAGCGCTACTCAGGCAGCGTTGGCGCCGATGCGCGAGCAGGGTCACGGCGCGATCGCCTACATCGCCAGCGAGTCGGCGTTCGGCCAGATCCGTCAAGGTATCTACGGAGCGACTAAGGCGGCCGTCGTCGCGCTGGCCCGCACCACGGCGCGAGAGCACGGCCGCCACGGCATCCGCTCCAACGTCGTGTGCCCCGGGCTCGTCGTCCCCGACGGACCGGAAGCCGTCGGCGGGAACAGCCTGTGGGCCGTCGGGAAGGACAACGTGTTCGACGACGACCAGGCGGCCTACCTGCTCAAGGACACCCCGCTCGGCCGGCTCACCACTGCGGAGGACATCGCGAACGCCACCTTGTGGCTGTCGTCCGACAAGGCCGCCCGCCAGGTCACCGGGCAGCTCTTCAGCGTCAGCGGCGGCTACACGATGCCCTGATGCCGTTCGCGTCACCGGTCCGACTCACGGGGCCAAGGCCGTGAACCGCCAGTCGAGGACGCTCCGGTCGCGGTCCGCCACGACCTCGGCGCGGAGGTCGAGCGTGCGCCAGCCGCCCGAGGTCGGCCGCACGCGGTCGACGGTGATCCGGCTGGTCAGCGTGTCACCCTCATGGACCGGTCCGACGTGGTCGCACGACTCCCAGGCGAGCACGGTCGCCAGGTTGGGCAGCGCGCGGATGACCTGCGAGGCGGCGACCGCGATCGTGTGTCCGCCGTAGACGAGCCTGCGGCCGCCCGCGGCGTGCGCGTCGTGGTGCACGGCGGCCACGTTGAGAGTCAGGCGAGCGAGCTCAGGCGCGCCCGACACCACGTCGCCGGTTGCCACCTCGAGCACCTGCCCGAGTTCGGGGACGGCGGCTCGACCACGGCCTTCGAGCGCTCGCACGTAGGCGTCGTGGTCCCACCGGGGCACCAGCCCGGCCGGGTCCACGGGCGGCTCGTCCGCGCCGATCGCGTCGAGATCGTCGGCGTGGTCGGTCTCGGCACCGTCACGAAGGGGCAGCATGGCGCAGCGGTAGAAGTCGAGGACCCGGCGACCCTCCTGGTCGACCGTGACCATCCGCAGTGCGGCGAGGCCGGTCGGTGCCCGGCCGGGGCGACGCGAGTTCTCGCGCAGGCCGACGACCGTGGTCGTCGTAGACAGCGTGTCACCCAGCAGCGGCTGACGCAGGAGGGCCAGCCGACGGTAGAAGAGGTTGGCACGGACCCGCTGGGTGGCCAGCGTCGACTGCCCGATCGCCACGTTCCAGACGAGTGCCGGGCTCGTAGGCCTACCCCCGGCGACCCGCGTGGCGAGCTGGTCGTCCAGGGACAACCGCCACCGGTCGCCGGTGATGGCCTGGTGAGCAGCGGCCCTGCCCTCCGTGAGGGTGCAGCCGGGTGCGCTGTCGAAGACCTGTCCGACCCGCAGGTCGTCGAACCAGGGACCGGCCACTGTCGTCATGCGCCCACCGTGCCCGAGTCCACGTCCGACGCCTTGGACAGCACGTGGCGCGCCGCGAGGGCCATGGCTTCGTCGACGAGCGCGCCGTCGACGACGCACGCCCCGCGGCCCGCGCCGGCAGCACCGTCCAGCGCCATCAGCACACGGCGCGCGTGGTCGACCTCGTCGGCAGACGGCGTGAAAACGTCGTTGACGGCGTCGAGCTGGCGCGGGTGGATCACCCACTTCGCGTCGAACCCGGCCTGTCGGGCACCACGCACAGCGGCCCGGAAGGCCCCGTCGTCGTCGACGCCCAGGAAGGGGCCGTCGATCGATTCGACCCCGGCTGCAGCGGCGTGCAGCACCACCGCGTCCTGCACCGGGCGCCAGACAGCCGGGTCCACGTCGCGGGCACGTCCGAGCGAGGCCGCCAGGTCCGCGTAGCCGACGATGACGGACTCCAGACGGTCGACCCCGCTCACGATGTCTGCGAGGGCAGCGACCCCGCGGGCGGTCTCGACCAGGGCCTGGACCGCGACCCGGGCTGGGCGGCCGACCTCCGACTCGAGCCCGTCGAGCAACCGCTCCACGAAACCCACGTCGGCCCGCGACTCCACCTTCGGCACCACCACGGACGCAGCCGGCACGTGCGCGACCACGACCTCCAGGTCGCGATGGCACCACGCCGTCCGCGGCGCGTTGACCCTGACGGAGATCCGCGGGAGTTGCGCGACACCGGCCCAGTCCACCTCGGCGAGGTGCCGGCGGCCGCGCTCCTTGTCGCCGACGGCGACCGCGTCCTCGAGGTCGATCACCACCTCGTCCGCGCCGGACCCCAGCGCCTTCCGCAGCTTGCGCCCGTCACCAGCCGGGACGCTGAGCACCGAGCGCCGCGTCGACGTGGAGAACTGCGAGGGAACCGCGTTGAACGTGACCATTCTTTTAATCTACGTTAAACTCTCGGGCAGGAGCAAGACGCCCGACACTGTTGCGAAGGACGGACTCACCATGGCGAACCTGTCGACCGAGGAGCAAGAGGTCGTCGCGCTGGTACGCGACTGGATCGACCGCGAGGTGCGCGGCAACGTCCAGGAGCTCGAGCACGCCAACGAGTACCCCGAGAAGTGGATCCAGCAGATGAAGGAGATCGGCATCTACGGGCTCGCCATCCCCGAGCCCTACGGCGAGGTCGCCGTCTCGATGCCGTGCTACGTCCAGGTCACCGCAGAGCTGGCGCGCGGCTGGATGAGCCTGGCGGGCGCCATGGGCGGCCACACCGTGGTCGCGAAGCTGATCCTCGACCACGGCACCGAGGAACAGAAGCAGACCTACCTGCCCCGGATGGCCACTGGCGAGCTGCGCGCGACGATGGCACTCACCGAACCCGGCGGCGGCTCGGACCTGCAGGCGCTGACGACGCAGGCTCGCAAGGTCGGCGACGACTACGTCGTCAACGGGTCGAAGACCTGGATCAGCAACGCCCGCCGATCCGGCCTGATCGCGTTGCTGGTCAAGACCGATCCCCAGGCACAGCCGCGCCACCAGGGCGTCTCCATCCTCCTGGTCGAGCACGGACCCGGCCTGGCCGTCTCCCGCGACCTGCCCAAGCTGGGTTACAAGGGTGTCGAGAGCTGCGAGCTGGCCTTTGACGACTTCCACACTCCCCGCTCCTCCCTACTGGGCACTGTCGAGGGCGAGGGTTTCTCCCAGATGATGCGTGGGCTCGAGACGGGTCGGCTGCAGGTCGCGGCCCGGGCACTCGGCGTCGGCCAAGCGGCGTTCGACGACGCCCTGGCCTACTCGCAGATAAGGGAGAGCTTCGGAAAGCCCATCTGGAAGCACCAGTCGATCGGCAACTACCTCGCCAACATGGCTACCAAGCTGACCGCGGCGCGCCAGCTCGTCCTTTACGCCGCCGAGAAGTACGAGTCCGGCGAGCGCTGCGACATGGAGGCCGGCATGGCGAAGCTCTACGCCTCCGAGGTCGGCATGGAGATCGCCCTCGACGCCGTCCGAATCCACGGTGGCTACGGCTACTCGACCGAGTACGACGTCGAGCGATACTTCCGCGACGCACCACTGATGATCGTCGGCGAGGGCACCAACGAGATCCAGCGCAACGTGATCGCCGGGCAGCTGGTCCGGCGTGGCGGTCTCGGAAACTGACCCCGTTGTGCTGAACCGAGAATAGAATCCTTGTCATGGTCAAAAGTTCGGGCAGCCCGGTCCTCGCGACCGCGGACAACCCCAAGGATCTCGACAAGAAGTCCGCGCGCACGCGGGTCCGGATTCTCGACGCGGCAGCGCGGGTGCTCAGCCTCAGGGGCTACGGCGGCCTGCGGCTGAGCGACGTCGCCAAGGTCGCCGAGCTGCAGGCACCCGCGATCTACTATTACTTCCCCTCGCGCGAGGACCTCATCGAGGAGGTTATGTGGGTCGGCCTTGCCGACATGAGGGCTCATCTGGTTGCCGTCCTCGAGTCGTCCCCCGAAGACGCGACCGCGATGGACCGCATCTGCATCGCCGTCGAGGCGCACCTGCGCCACGAGTTGGAGATCTCCGACTACACGACGGCGGCGATCCGCAACTCCGGTCAGGTGCCGGATCGGATCCGGGCGCGCCAGCAGGTCGAGGAGAAGCAGTACGGCGCCATCTGGCGCGACCTCATCAAGCGCGCCTCCGAGGAGGGACAGCTGCGCCCGGACCTGGATCTCTACGTCGCTCAGATGCTCGTGATGGGCACCCTGAACTGGACCGCGGAGTGGTGGCAGTCCGACCGGGTGGCCATGGACCGGGTCGTGACCGACGCACAGTCCTTCATTCGTCACGGACTCTCAGCGACGGACTGACCCGGCCTTTCTGACTCACCCGGCTGCAGCAACGGCTTTCTGACGGGCCAGCTCACGGCGCTTCTCGGCGAAGGCCAGGGCGTCCGCCCAGCTCCCCGTCTTCATGATCTGCACGCGATACTTCATGATTTCGCCCTGGCCGTTGACGGTCAGTGCACCGATTAGACGATCCCCGCGGCGGTAGAGGGCGACCCAACGTGAGTCGCTGCCCGGGTCCCCGTCAACGAGCAGCACCTCGTCGGCGTCGGGTGAGCCGACGAACTGGATGCGCACGTCGTACCAGTCGGACCAGAAGTAGGGCACGGTGCCGTAAGGCTTGGCGTGCTCGGGGTCGAGGGCGTTGCGGGCAGCCGCGGCCCCCTGCTCGGCGGCCGCGGTCCAGTTCTCCATCCGCTGGCGCTCGCCGAGGAGCGGGTTGACCCAGCTGGCCACGTCGCCGGCGGCATAGACCCCCGGCACCCCGGTCCACAGGTTCTCGTCGCACACGATGCCGTTGTCCAGCGTGAGGCCGCAGCCCTCGAGCCAGCCGACCGACGGGATGACGCCGATGCCGACGACGACGAGGTCGGCCGGGATGCTGGTGCCGTCCTCCAGGACGACCCGCTCCACGCGGCCGTCGCCCTCGATCGCGCGCACCCCGACGCCGCAGCGCAGGGTGGTGCCGTTGCGCTCGTGGAGCGCCGCGAGGGCGGCACCCATCTGACGACCGGTGGCGCGGACCAGGGGCGTGGGAAGCGCCTCCACGATGGTCGCCTCGAGGCCGCGCTTGCGGGCGGTGGCGGCGACCTCGGAGCCGATGAACCCGGCCCCAACGACCACCGTCCGGGCTCCCGCCTCGAGCGCCTCCCGCACGGCCAGCGAGTCGTCGAGGGTGCGCAGCGCGTGGACGCCGGCCAGGCCGTCCGCACCGGGCAACATCCGGGGGTGCGCCCCGGTGGCGATCACCAGGGCGTCGTACCCGATCTCCTCGTCACCGACGAGCACGACCCGACGACCGGTGTCCAGGCCCGTGGCGGGTGTCCCCAGACGGAGGACGACCCGCAGCTCGCTCATCGCCTCCGCAGTGCGGAAGTACGGCGGAGGCGCGAGCTCCACCTCGGCACCAGCCCCGTCCAGGAACGCCTTGGAGAGCGGTGGCCTGTCGTAGGGCAGGTGCGGCTCCGCGCCGATTAGCACGACCTCACCGTCGAAGCCGGTCTTGCGCGCGGCCTCCACCGCCCTGAGACCAGCCAGCGAGGCGCCGACGACCACGAGACGCCGGGGGCGGGGACGGGCCGAGGAGACGTCGGACATCGTCACCGCTCGATGCTCAGGGCTTCCGTCGGGCAGCCGGAGACGGCTTCCTCGACGGCCTGCAGCTCGTCCGCGCTGATGTCCTCCTTGAGCAGCACGAGGTCACCGTCGTCGTTCACCTCGAAGAAGTCTGGCGCAAGTGACTCGCAGATGCCGAGGCCGGTGCACTTGTCGTAATCGACGACACACTTCATCGTTCTTCACCTTCTCTGGTGTTCCGGGCTGTCCGGGCGGGTTGTACGGGTGGTTCGTCCGGGTGTTCTGGTCACGCGGTCTGGCGGCTGCGGTCCGGCTGGTGCCGGGCCACGATCTTCCCCACGACGATCTCGGCCGTCTCCGCGCAGGCGGTCGTGCCCCCGTTGGCGTACTCCTTGACCGCGTCGCCGACGTTCCACAGGCCCGTGAACGGCGTGTCGTGGGACATGTCGAAGCCGGCGACGGCACGCTGCGGCGGCCACCCGTCCCGGGTGGTGACGTTGCTGAGGATGCGGGCCCGTTCGTCGAAGCCAGGGATCGTCTCGCGCAGGTCCTCCATCAGCAGGGCGTACTCGGCCTCCTCGTCGAAGTCGCCGACCGACGGCTTCGGCACGGCGGTGCCGACGTAGAGGTGCCAGCCCTCGGGCGCCATCTCCGGGCAGCTGTGGGTGAAGTTGGCGATGTACGCCAGCCGGCGAGAGGTGGCAAAGCTGAGCATGCCGGGCGCCTCGATCAGCCGCTCCTGGCTGGCGAAGTTGACCGTGATCATGGCCGTGGGCCGGTCGTTTCGCTTGACCGTGTCGACGAAGTCGGACGGCACCTCCGCGTCACGGAGGAGTCCGAGCGTCCCCGGGGGGCCCACGTTGCTGACCACGACGGGGGCGTTGATCGTGTCGCCGCCCTTGACCACCACGCCGATGACCCGGTCGCCGTCGACGACGATCCGCTCGACCTCGGTGGAGAGGCGGACCTCGCCCCCGTCGCGCTCGATCGCGGCGGCGAGGGCCTTCCACAGGCCGATCGTGCCCTCGGGGTGGAAGCCGAAGCGCTTGAACGCGCTCTTGCGAGTGAAGTAGGTGAGGAACACCCGGGCCGGCAGGTCCTCGGAGCCGACGGCGAACACCGAGGCCGCCATGTTGCGGAAGATTCCGTGCACGCCCTCGTTCTCGGTGTACCGCGACACCCAGTCCGCGAGGCTCAGCTCGTCCTCCGGGAGCGCGCCGTCGTCCTTGCGAGCCGCGCCGATCCCGCTGACCAGTTTGGCGCCCTGGCGGGTCAGCTTCTGCAGCAGGAAGCCCCAGCCGCCGCCGGTGACGTCCACGTCCTTGCCCTTGATCCGGTAGAGGATCGGCGGGCTGGGCTCGCGGATCTCCCACGGCACGTCGAGCTCGCGGCAGGTGCGCTCGGTGACGCCACCACACTCGATCACGATCGCGCCGTCGTTGACCTTGAAGCCGTCGACGTCGGTCGTCGACGCGCGGCCGCCGACCTTGTCGAGGCTCTCGAGGACGAGGGTCCGGTAGCCCTGGTGCTGCAGGCGGGCGGCGGTGAAGAGGCCACCGGCGCCGGCGCCGATGACGATGGCGTCGTACGACGAGGTGTTCTGCGACATGTGCATGACTCCTGGATCAGTAGGACCGCGGCAGCCCGAGCGAGGTCTGCGCGACGAAGTTGAGGACCATCTCCCGGCTGACCGGGGCCGTACGCATGAGCCGAGTGACGAACCACAGCTCGGATAGCCCGTACTCGTGGGAGAGGCCGTTGCCGCCGTGGACCTGAATGGCCTGGTCCAACGCCTTAAGCGCGGCCTCGGCGCCGACGAACTTGGCGACGTTGGCCGCTTCGGCGACCCCGGAGTCGCCCTCGTCGTAGAGGACGGCGGCGTTCCGGGTGGCCAGGCGGGCGACCTCGACGTCGATGTGCGCAGCCGCCAGCGGGTGGGCTACGCCCTGGTGCTGCCCGATCGGGACCGACCAGACCTGGCGGGTCCTGGCGTACTCCGAGGCCTTCTCGACCGCGTAGCGGCCGACGCCGGTGGTGATGGCCCCCACCAGGATCCGCTCCGGGTTCAGCGCGGCGAAGACCTGGCGCAAACCCTGTCCGGTCTCGCCGACCAGGGCGTCCGGGCCGACGCGCACGTTGTCGAGGAAGAGGCTGAACTGCTTGTCCGGCGAGACGATCGAGGTAGGGATCTGCTGGAAGGAGACCCCGGGGGCGTTGGTCGGCACCAGGAAGATCGAGAGCCGCTTCTTCTCCGGGGTGGACCGGTCCGCGTCGCGGGCGACCACCAGGATCGCGTCGCTCTGGTCGACCGCGGAGATGTAGTACTTCGAGCCGCTGATCACCCAGCCGTCGCCGTCCGTGCGGGCCGTCGTCGCGACCTCGTGGCTGTTGGAGCCGGCGTCGGGCTCAGTGAGCCCGAAGGCGACCTTCTTCGTGCCATCGGCGATGCCGGGCAGCCACTCCGACTTGAGCTCCTCGGAGGCGTGCGCGGCCAGGACGGACCCGATCATGGCCGGCGAGATCACCCACAGGAGCATCGGCATGCCGTGCGCCGCGAGCTCCTCCACCACCACGACGGCGTCCTGCATGCCGCCACCACCACCGCCGTACTCCTCGGGGAGGTGGACCCCCAGCAGTCCGGCCCGGCCGAGCTCGGACCACAGCTCGGGGACGTCCTCGCCGGCGCGCGATCGCTCGAGGAAGTAGCCCTGGCCGTAGCGGGCGCAGATCTTCGCGACGCTCTCGCGGATCGCGTGGTGGTCCGCGGTGTCGCGGATGAGTCCGGGCACGGTCATTCTCCTTGGAAGGTGGGACGTTGCCGGGAGAGGAAGGCCTCGACGGCGGTGCGGGCGTCCTGGGTTCGGCCAGTGGTGGTGAGCGCCTCGATCTCGGCGTGCAGCTGCTCGGGCAGGCTGCGGTCCCAGGACTGGCGGAGCAGCGCGCGCATCTGGGCGAAGGCGCGGGTGGGGCCGCCAGCCAACCGGCGAGCGATCTCGTCGCCGCGCGCCCGGGCGTCGGCGGCGGGGACGACCTCGTTGACGAGGCCCCAGTCGAGAGCCTGCGCGGCCGTGATCGGCTCGTTGGTCAGGTAGGCCCAGGCGGCTCGGGCGGGACCGATCCGACGAGGGAGGTGCCAAGTGCCACCACCGTCCCCGCTCAGGCCGATCGCCGCGAACGCGGTCACGAACCTGGTGTCCTGGGCGGCAACGACGAGGTCGGCGGCATAGACGAGGCCCAGCCCACCCCCGGCGACGGAGCCCTGCGCGACGGCCACGATCGGGGCCTCGAGGCCGGCCAGAACCTCGAACGCCAGGTGGAACGGCGTGACCATGCGGCGCAGGGTGCGACCCATGCCCGCGAGCTCGTCGTGGCCCCCGGCGAAGGAGACGATGTCGCCACCCACGGTCAGGTCGGCCCCGTCCCCACAGAGCAGGACGGCCCGCACGGTGCTGTCGCCAGCGATGCGGAGAGCCGCCGCGAGCAGCTCGTCGGCGACCTGCTGGTCGATGGCGTTGCGGGCGTCCGGGCGGGTCAGGCACAGCGTGGCCACCCCGTCGGCGACGGTGAGGTCGATGGTCTCGAGGGCGCTGCTGACGGGCGCCGCCCCGGCGAGCGTCGCGAGGAAGACCGCAGAGTCGGTCAGTTGGGTCAGCCCGCTGATCCGGCCGTCGCCGAAGTCCCAGAGGTGGATGAACCATGCCTCCAACGGCCTGCCGCTTGTCCGCGCCTTGCCTCGGTAGGTGCCCTCGACCTGGAGACGCCCGTCGGGCAGCTCGGTGAACCGCTGAGGCACCGCCCGGATCCGCCAGTGCGCGCCGATCGCGAACCAGCCGTCCCGGATCATCGCCTCGGATCCGACGTGCTCGCCGCCGACCCCGAACGGCAGGCCCGGTGTGAGCCGGCCCACGAAGTCGTCGTTCAGCACCGCCTCGATGGCCGCCCGGTCGCCGACGGCCAGGGCGTCGTACAGCCCACTGACCAGCGTCTGGGCCTGCTCCGTCTCGCTCACATAATCGAATATAGATTAAAGAACGGGGTGCGACAAGCCAGCTCGACGGTGCGAGATCTCCCAGGCCGGTCTCCGGGGGACTCAGGCCTCCGGCACCAGGGCTTGTATCGCGTCTCGCGCCGCCGGGGTCGCCGCGCGTCGCAGTGACGCGGCGAGTACAGACGCTGTTGCCCCCCAGCCCCTGTTCCGGGTCAGGTAGGCGTCAACTTCCGAGGTGCGCGTCCAGACGCCCTGCGTGGCCACCCATGACGGCAATCCGGTCGAGGCCGAGGTGGTCGGAGAGAACACCGTGCGGCCGACCGAGGACGAGGTCTGGCGGAACTCCGCCACTCGGGTCGCAGGCGCCTGAGCCGGCGCCCGCGCCGGCCTGCGATCAGCCCCGCTCGTTGCCGACCACGGAGACGAACGAGACGCAGCCGCCCGGACGCCCGCCGAGGTTGTGGGTGAGCGCGAGGCGCGGGTCGGCGAGCTGCCGCGCGCCGGCCTCCCCCCGCAGCTGCAGCCAGGCCTCGTAGAGCATCCGCAGGCCGCTGGCGCCCACCGGGTGACCGAACGACTTCAGCCCACCGTCGATGTTGACCGGGAGCCGACCGGCGGCGTCGAAGTCGCCGCTGAGGCTGTCCTTCCAGGCCTGCCCCCGGTCGGCGAAACCGAGGTCCTCCATGAGGACCAGCTCGGTGGGGGTGAAGCAGTCGTGCACCTCGGCCAGGGACAGCTCCGAGCGCGGGTCAGTGATACCGGCCTGGGCGTAGGCATCCGTCGCGGAGTGCACGACCTCGGGGAACGTCGTGAAGTCGTAGTCGGGATCGAGCCCGCCCCGCATCGGCCCGGACGCCAGCGACAGCGCCTTCACGAAGATCGGCCGGTCGGTGTAGTCGTAGGCGTCCTCGGCCCGGACGACGAGCGCGGCGGCCGCGCCGTCCGAGACACCCGAGCAGTCGAAGATCCCGAGCCGGCCAGCGACCCGGGCGGCACCGTCGATGGTCTCCCGGGAGACCTCCTTGCGGAACTGCGCCTTGGGGTTCCGGGCGCCGTTGACGTGGTTCTTCCACGCGACGTGCGTCATCGCCTCACGCATCGCGGCCGGGTCGACGCCGTACTTGCTCGTGTAGGCGGGGTCGAGCAGCGAGAACGCCGCCGGGGCGGTCAACGACAGCTCGGCAGCGGTGCCGTCCGAGGGCGGGTCGGCCCGCAGGAGGCCCGAGAACCCGGAGTCCTTGAGCTTCTCCACGCCCACGGCCATCACCCGGTCGTAGGCACCCGACGCGACCGCGTAGCAGGCGCTGCGGAACGACTCCGACCCCGTGGCGCAGTAGTTCTCCACCCGGGTCACCGGCTTGTAGTCCAGGCCGAGCGGACGGCTCAGCGTGAGCCCCGACTGCCCGGAGTTCAGGGTGCCGAGCCAGTAGGCGTCGACGTCGTCGCGGGCGACACCCGCCGAGGTGAGCGTCTCCCCCACGGCCTCGATCAGCAGGTCGTCGGTGGAGGACTCCCACCGCTCCCCGAACCGGGTGCACCCCATGCCGACGATCGCGACGGCGTCCTTGATCCCCTTGCTGGCCATCAGCGGACCCGTGCCTTCCAGAAGTAGTTGTGCACATTGCCGGCCGTGAACAGCCGCCGGAACACCAGCTCGACCTCCGAGCCCACCGCGACGCCGTCCGGATCGGCGTCCGCGACCTCGAGCGTCGTGCGACCGCCACCGGCGAAGTCGACAACCACGTCGACCACCGGCGGGGACGGCGAGAAGGCCAGCCGGTCGACGGTGAACGTGGCCACCGAGCCGCTCAGCTCCGCACTGGACACCGTCTCCATCGCGTCGAGGGCGCTGCAGGAGCGACACACCCGCAGCGGCGGCAGGTGCAGGAATCCGCACTCGGTGCACCGACTACCCGCGAACCCGAACTTCCAGGCTGCGGCACGCGCCGACGGCGGCCCGGCGGGACGGTCCGGCTCCGGGCGGCGCGGGAGCTCGCGCTCGAGC
The DNA here is from genome assembly GCF_054775955.1 of Nocardioides pacificus. NCBI lineage: Bacteria > Bacillati > Actinomycetota > Actinomycetes > Propionibacteriales > Nocardioidaceae > Nocardioides > Nocardioides pacificus. Next base: position 737,988 of record NZ_BAAHCI010000005.1, on the reverse strand, counting down.
AGTCCGCGCCAGGACAGGTACGTCGTATATGGCACCGGGAGGCCGCCCTCCAGCTGAGCCGCGACCGGGCGCCCGGCCCGGCGGGCCGGCAGGTGGTCGGTAGTGCGCAGGAGCAGCCCGTCGCAGCCGTCGGTCGCGGACAGCACCAGCACCGTCTCCCCGGGTCCGGCGACGTCGAGGGCGGCCGCCAGGCCGAGCAGCGGGTCGGCCGCACCGGAGAACCCGATCGGCGAGGTGGTCGAGGACAGCGCTCCCTTGACGAGGCTGCTCGCGCGCTTGGTGATGCCGGGGTTGCCGCTCGTCACGACGACGTGGTCGGCCTCGGCGAGCCCGGCATCGTCGAGCAGCCGGGCCGCGACGGAGCGCACCAGGTCGGCGTACCGCTCGAACCCGAAGCGCTCCTCCCACTGCTCCCCGGTGGTCTGCTGCGGGTCGCGCCAGCGGTCGAGCAGCTCGAGGGTCTCGCCGGCCACGCCGAGCACGTCGGCGATGGGCTCACCCTCACCGAAGAGCAGCGCGGCGGCGCCGTCGCCGCCAGCCCGCTCGTCCAGCGAGCCCGGCTTCCCGACGCGCACGTCGGCAGCGACCACCAGGCCACCCGTGGCCCGGGCCGCGCGGATGGCGGCGAAGGTCGACCGGGCGGACCCGACCAGGTCCGCCGCCGGGACGGCGGAGGGCAGGCGGAGCGCCGCGTGCACGGCGGCCGCGTTGGTCTTGTCGAGGTACGGCGGGGAGCTGCTCGCCCACCACAGTGAGGTCGGCTCGGCACCACCCACTGCGCGGGCCGCCTCGACGGCCATCGTGGTGGCGTCCTCGTCAAACGAGGCGACCACCCGCCCGTGCCCACCACCGCGGACGCCACTGTCGCTGCCCAGCCGGTACGACGGCAGGTACGCGCCGTAGCTCAGGATCCCGTTCACTTGCCCGCCCCCCGGAACAGCGCGGCGATGCCCTGGCCGCCGCCGATGCATATCGTCTCCAGCGCCAGCCCGCCCTGACGGCGGTCGAGCTCGTGGAGCATCGAGGTGAGGATGCGGACGCCGGTGGCGCCGATCGGGTGCCCGAGCGAGATCGCGGACCCGTTGACGTTGAGCCGGTCTTCGACCTCGTCGAGCTTGACCCCCCATCCGGCGAGCACGGCGAGGACCTGTACGGCGAACGCCTCGTTGAGCTCGATCAGGTCCAGGTCGTCGAAGGTGACTCCGGTGCGGGCGAACAGGCGCTGCACGGCGGCGACCGGGCCGATGCCCATGATCGCGGGGTCGCACCCGGCGGCCGCCCAGCCCTCGAACCAGGCCAGTGGCTCGAGGCCCAGCTCCTCGAGCTTGTCCTCGGCGACGACGAGGCAGGCGGCGGCGGCGTCGTTCTGCTGCGCGGCGTTGCCGGCGGTCACCGTGCCGCCGGGCGTGATCGTGCGCAGTCGGGCCAGGGACTCCGGGGTGGAGTCCGGGCGCACGCCCTCGTCCCGGTCGAAGACGACGTCATCCCCACGGCGCTGCGGCACCGTCACCGGCACCACCTCGCCGGCGAACGCGCCGGACTCCCACGCGGCGGCGGCGCGCTGGTGGCTGCGGGCAGCGAAGGCGTCGGCCTGGTCGCGGCCGATACCGTACCGGGTGGCGAGGTTCTCCGCCGTCTCGATCATGCCGCTGATCGGCCCGAACCGCTCCTCGGGCTGGGACCGCTCGCGGCCGCGGTCCAGCCGGTCGTAGAGGGTCTGGTTGCCCGACCGCGAGCCCCACCGGGCGGTGGTCGTGTAGTGCTCGATGTTGCTCATCGACTCCACGCCGCCGGCGATCACCACGTCCGCGGCGCCGGTCTGCACGGTCATCGCCGCGGTGATCACGGCCTGCAGCCCGCCGCCGCATCGACGGTCGACCTGGAAGCCGGGCACCTCGATCGGGAGGCCGGCGGCCAGCGCCGCCCAGCGTCCGATGCACGGCGCCTCGGAGTTCGCGTAAGACTGCGCGAACGCGACGTCCTCGACCCGCCCTGGATCGATGCCCGAGCCGTCCACGACCGCCCGGATGATGGTCGCGGCGAGGTCCTCGGCCGGGACCGGCAGGAGCGAGCCCCCGAAGGTGCCGACGGCGGTCCGCATGGGCTGGACGATGGCAACGCGTCTCATGGTGCTCCTCTGGATTTGCGGGCTCAGGCCGAGGCGAGCACCCGGTCGGCGCTCGCCTCCAGCTCTGCTCGGTGGTCGGGGTGCGCGACGGCGATCATCCGCTCGACGCGCTGGGTCAGGGTGGCGCCGCGGAGGTCGGCGACGCCGTGCTCGGTGACCACGACCACGCCCTCCGCACGAGATGTCGTCACCGGCCCGGACAGGCCGGCGACGATGCGGGTGCGGGCACGCGCGGTCGACGGCAGGGCGACGATCGGCAACCCGCCGGGAGACCGGGCGGCGCCGCGGAGGAAGTCGACCGCACCGCCGACCGCGCCGACGTAGCGACCTCCGGCGACTTCGGCGTTCACCTGCCCGGTGAGGTCAACCTCGATCGCCGCATTCACGGCCACCAGCTGATGGGCCGCTGCGAGGACCTGCGGGTCGTGGGTGTAACTCGTGGGACGCAGTTGCACGGCCGGGTTCTGGTGGACCCACCGAAAGAGTTCTGCGGTGCCACCGAGCAGGCCAGCGACGGCTACGCCCCGGTCCTGGGCCTTACGAGCCCCGGTTGCGACCCCTGCCTCGACCAGCCGCATGGCGGTGTCGTTGAGGATGCCGGAGTGGATGCCGAGGTCCTGGTGGTTGACGAGCTCCGCGAGGACCGCCTCGGGCAGGGCGCCGATCCCGAACTGCAGGGTCGCGCCGTCCGGGACTAGCGCCGCGACCCGTCGAGCCGTGGCGACGGTGTCCTCGCTCATCCTCGGGGTGGGGAGTTGGCCGGGCGTGCGGGACGTGTGGATCGCGGTGGTCCACTGGTCCGCGGTGAGCGTGCGGGCTCCGAGGGTGAACGGAACCTGGTCGTTGATCTCGGCAATGACTACGCGGGCGGTGTCGATGGCTGCCGAGAAGTAGTCGTCGGCCAGGCCGAGGCTGTGGCGTCCCTGCTCGTCGGGCGCTGAGACCTGCACGAGCACCACGTCGGCTCGCAGCGCCCCCTCGCACAGGAGGCTCGGCAGGGACGAGTAGTGGACCGGCCACACCTCGAGCCGGCCCGCGGCGTGCAGGGCCGTGTTGGTCCCGGCCCCGCAGTAGGAGTGGACTTCCAGCGCTGGCGGCACCGTATGAGCGGTGATGGCCGACTCGGCGGGAATGCCGACGAAGCAGCGGACCCGCCCGATCCGGTCGACCTGCTCGACCAGGAGCTCGGTGAGCGTGAGGGGCTCAGCACAGGCCTGGCCCCACGTGACCGTGTCACCCGATCGGATCAGGCCGGAGAGGTCGAGGACCGCGGGATCCACGAAGGTCACCCACGCCACCGTTCATGTGACGGGTCGAGCAGCTGGGTGAGGTGTCCTTCCTCGAGCCACACGATCGACTCGAGCTCCAGGGCGTCGAGGAACCGCACCCTCCCGGTGCGGAGGTCCTCGATCCGCAGCCGCACCGAGCGGCCGCTCTGGTCGAGTCGCACCGAGACTGAGGCGAACTCGCTCTCGACCACGGCGCCGACCCCCGGGACCGCGAGCGGCCCGGTCGGCTCCTCGAAGACGATGTCGGGGCGTTCCTGAGGATCAGGTGTGGTGGCCATCAGATCAGGAACCCCAGCGTCGGCAGGACGCGCGCGTTGTCGACGAGCACGACCTTCTTGTAGACCAGCCTGATCTGGTCGTCCATCCGGCGCAGCCGGTAGGTGGTCCGTCCACCCCAGAGCTCGTTTCCGCGGGGCCGGGACTCGAGCGCCATGAAGTTCGCGCCCACCTCGAGGTCGACGCCGCCTCCGGGCGTCGCGCGTCCGCCGAGCAGCTCGACGTTGCCGATGATGCGGCGCAGGTTGGACGGCGGAGCCTGGGCGTAGCGCTTGCCGGTCCGCACTTGCTTGAGACGGGTGGAGATCCGGTTGCGGTTGTCGTAGATCACCGAGACGTGGGTGCGCGGGTGCTTACCCTCGCCGTCGACCGGTACCCAGTAGAGGGCATCGTCGGTCCACAGCGCCTCCCAGCCGTCGTAGTCGTTCTCGTCCGCAAGCCGAGCCTCCCGGTAGAGGAACTGCTCGACCTCTCGTGCCTCCCAGCCGTCCGGGACCGCGAGCAGCTCGCCGCCCGAGTCGGGTCGCGGGGGCAGGTCGGTGAGTGCAGCCTGGGTGGTCATTCAGTCCTCCGCGTTCATCAGCGACTTGTAGTGGTTCCAGAACCCGCGCATGCCGGTCTCGTCCGTCGCGGCACCGATGGTGAAGCCGTTCTCGTCCACGCCCTCGCGGACCAGGCCGCGGCGCACGTCGAGCCACTCCGGGTCGGCCATCTCCACGCCACGCTGGTTGCGCTCGTACATCTCGGTGTCGTCCGCAAGCAGCATCCCCGCTGGGCCGACAGAGCCGATCGACTGCGACACCATCCGCTGGTTGAGCTCCTGCCCACCGGCCAGCTGCACCGCCGTGGCGTACTGCACGCACTCCCCCACCGCGACCGGCTGAATGTTGAACACCTGGATCTCGGCGATGAACAGGTTGGGGAAGATCATCACGTGCGGGGCGCCCTCGATCATCCTGCGCTCGGCGTCGTCGCCGTAGGCCTCCTGCATCGCCGCGACGTAGCCGGGGACCCGCTCGAGCGTGGTGCCGAACCAGCGCATCGGCTCGGCGAAGCCGCGGAACTCGGGCCGCAGGTCGTTCTCACTGTGACCGTCGCCGAGGTTACGGGTCACCGCCGTCGAGCTGTCGCTGTAGAGGGCGCCGATCGGGCTGCCCGTGACGCCGAAGATCGAGCCGTGGACGAACTGGGGGTGGTAGCCGTCCGTCTCGTTCTCGGCGAGGAACTTCCAGTTGGACCGCGTCCTGTGGCGCAGCCAGCCGGCATCGAGACTCACCTTGCCCTCGGGCGACAGGCCCACCAGGCGATCGATCTCCCCCTTGGCGGCGCCGAGGTGCTCGTCCAGCGAGGGACCCTCCGCGGCGAGGCTGCCGAAGACGAAGCCCTGGTACGACGACACGCGGGCGACCTTGCCCATGCCAAGCTCGAGCTTGTTCTTGCCGCCGTATCCCTTGTTGTACGGATAGCCGAGCAGCTCACCGGTGTTGCGGTAGGTCCAGCCGTGGTAGGGGCAGCGGAACGAGCTGGAGTTGCCTGCCTGGTCGTCACACACCTGCAGCCCGCGGTGGGCGCACCGGTTGATCAGCAGGTGCACCTCGCCCTCCTTGTCGCGGGTCATCACGACGTCCTGGTCGGCGAGCTGCTTGCGCACGTAGTCGTTCGGCTCCGGGACCTCGCTCTCGTGACCGACGAAGACCCACGTCTTGTGCCAGACCTTGCGCAGCTCCTCGGCGAAGATCGACGGGTCGGTGTACAGCGAGCCGTGCACGCGTGCCGGCTGAACCAGCCGGTCGTAGCGGCTGCCCTCGACCTCGGGCACGGGGGGGGTCACGGCGGTCATGGCTTTTCTCCTTCGAGCGGGACAGGTTGGTCGACCAGCTCCACGAGCCGGAACTTCTGGACCTTGCCGGTCGCGGTGGTGGGCAGCTGCTGCGCGTCGATGAACATGACCCGCTTCGGCACCTTGAAGCGGGCGAGGCGCGTCTTGGCATAGGAGACGACCTCCTCCGCATCGAGGTTGTCCCCGTCCGGGCCGGGAGCGCGGACGATCACCGCGCAGCCGATCTCGCCCCACCGGTCGTCGACGGCGCCGACGGCGTAGACCTGGCTGATGCCGGGGTGGGCACCGAGGACCTCCTCGACCTCCTTCGGCATGACCAGCTCGCCGCCGGACTTGTAGACCTCCTTGCTGCGGCCCGTCAGGACGAGGTAGCCGTCCTCACGCACCTGTCCGAGGTCCCCGGAGTGCAACCAGACGGTGCCGTCGGGGGCCTCGTGCAGCGCGGCAGCGGTCTCCTCGGGCTTGGCGTGGTAGCCGAGCATCGTGGTCGGTCCGGCGGACGCCAGCTCGCCCACTGCGCCTTCCGGGAGCGCCTCGCCGGTGGTCGGGTCGACCGTGCGGTAGACGCACAGCGCAGCCAGCCCGGTCTCCTCGTGCTCACTTCCCGGCACGCCCGCCGAGCCGGCCAGCTTGGGTCGCCCGACCGTCGTCGAGGTCAGTGCCAGCTCGTCCTCCGGCAGCGTCATCGTCATCGCGCCACCGCACTCGGTCATCCCGTAGCCGGTGACGATCTCGCTGACGCCGAAGTCGCGCTCGACCTGCTCCCACAGCCACACAGGTGCGGGAGCGGAGCCGCACAGGATCGCGCGCAGGCTGGACAGGTCCGCCTCGTGACGCAGCGGGCTCTCCACCATGGCGACCGCCATGGTCGGGACGCAGAGCATGTCGGTGGCCCGGTGCTTCTCGATCGCGGTGAGGTAGCCGGCGGCGCTGAAGGACGGCAGCATGATGACCGCCCCGCCGACGTACGTCGCGGACAGCAGGCCCTCGACGTAGCCGAACATGTGGTAACAGGGCAGCGAGAAGAGGATCCTGCGGCCGTCCTCGTAGGCCCGGGTCAGCGCCGAGGCGAAGCCGGTGCGCAGCACCGCGTCGTGGGTCACCTGGACCCCCTTCGGGGATCCTGTGCTGCCCGAGGTGTACAGCAGGTCGGAGAGGTCGTCCGGTCCGTGCCCGGCGCCGTCCGAAGCGCCCGCGTGCTGCTTGCCGAGCTCGGCGAGCGCGTCCCCGGTGAGGGCGCCTGGACGAGGTACGTCGCCGGGACGCTCGACCAGCACGACGTGGCGCAGCCCGTCGGGCGCCTGGCCCCCGACGGGTCGGCGCTGGGGGAACTCCGGGCTGTCCCATCCCGGCACGATCTCGTCGAGCATTCCGGCGTGGTCGAGGCTCTGGAAGTCGGCGTTGGTGATCAGCACCGTGCAGTCCGACTGCTTGAGCACGTAGCGCAGCTCGTCGGTGCGGTAGAGGAAGTTGAACGGGATGGCGACCGCGCCGGCGCGGGCGATCGCGAACTTCAGCGTGACGAACTCGGCGTGGTTGGCCATCAACAGCCCGACGCGGTCGCCCTTGCGGACACCCAGGGCGGCAAGGCCGTCGGCCAGACGCCGCGACTCGGCGGCGACCTCGGCGTAGGAGAGGACACGTTCGTCGGTGACCACCAGGTCACGCTCGGGGAACTCCTCGGCGCAGGCGTCGAGCCAGGCGTCGAGGGTGCGTGGGGTCCAGGTGCTGAAGCGCTCCTGCAGGGCGGCGCGGCGCTGGGCGATGGAAAGGGTCACGCCACACCTCCTTTCTTTAATCTAGATTAGATTATCTCGGTAAGGTCGTTCTGCCAAGCAGAGGTCAGGCCGGGGTGATCTCAGGGAGCGCGGCGGTGCCGACCAGGTCGACGAGCTTGAACTTCTGGATTTTGCCGGTCGGGGTCGCCGGCAAGTCACCCGCGAGGAACCAGCGGCTCGGCACCTTGTACGGCGAGAGTCGCTCACGGCAGTGCGCGATGAGCGCGGCGACCAGGGCGGCCGGGTCCTCGGCTGCGCCCTGCTCCCGCAAGCGCACCGCGGCGCCGACCACCTCGCCCATCCGATCGTCCGCGATCCCGAACACCGTCGCGTCGAGCACTGCGGGGTGCTCGACCAGGCAGGACTCGATGCTGGCGGGGGCGATGTTCTCACCACCCCGAATGATCAGCTCCTTGAGCCGGCCGGTGAGCGTGATGTAGCCACGCTCGTCCATCGCCCCGAGGTCGCCGGTGTGCACGAAGCCGTCGGCGTCGACGGTGCTCACCGTCGCGTCGGGGTCGTGCAGGTACTCGACGAGCTGCTGGTAGCCGCGGGCGCAGATCTCGCCGGGGGTCCCGAGTGGCACAACGTCGCCGTTGGCCGGGTTGACGATCTTCACGTCCACCTGGGGGAGGGGATGGCCGACGGTTCGTAGCTTGTCCTCCCGGGTGTCGCCCGGTCGGGTGGCGGTCAGCACGGGTGCCAGCTCGGTCTGCCCGAAGACGTTGGTCACCGCGGCACCGAAGGACTGCTCGGTCGCCTCGATCATGGCGGCAGGCACGTTGGAGGCACCGCCCAGGGCCACCGACAACCGGGGAGCGGGCTCGGACGAGGTCCGCTGGGCCTCGAGCAGCGCCCCGAGCACGGCCGGCACGAAGAAGAGCACCTCGACGTTCTCGCGACGCATCGTCTCGAGCACGGGCACCGGCACGAACTGCTCGACCAGCACCTCGGTCCCGGCCAGCCACAACGGGCCGAGCGTGCCGATGACACAGGCGGCGGTGTGGAACATCGGCAGCGGATTGATGGTCACGGCGCCAGCCGGCATGTCGACGTACTCCATCGTCAGCTTGGCGACGTTGACCAGCGAGCGGTGCCGGAGCAGCACGCCCTTGGGCTTGCCGGTGGTGCCGGAGGTGTACTGCAACATGACCGGCAGCTCAGCGTCCGTCGGCGCCTCGGCGACGACGGCAGGGTCGGGCTTCTCGGCCCGCCACTCGTCACGGTTGGAGAGGCTGACCAGCCGCAGCTCCGGGCGGGTCGCGGCGACCTCGCGAGCCACCGAGGCCATGTCGTAGTCGCGACTGCGGTCGGCGTGCAGCAGCACGGTGCACCGGGAGTGGTCCACGGCGTACTCGAGCTCCGGCTTGCGGAGCACCGGGTTGAGGGCCACCAGCACCACGCCCGCCAGGGCGGCGCCGTGCTGGATCAGCACCCACTCGACGACGTTCGGCGCCCACAGAGCCACGTAGTCTCCGGGCTCTGCCACCTGACGCAGCCCGGTCGCGATCCGCTGGGCCTCCGCGTGCAGCTCGGCGTAGGTCAGTCGCACCTCGGACCCGTCGCCGTGCCGGGTGCCCACCAGGGCGAGACGGTCCGGGTACCGGCCGGCCCGGTCGGCGAGCAGTGCGGGGACGGTGAGGTCGCTCAACGCCACGCTGGTGTCCGCGGTCAGGTACGACGTGGTGAGGACGGCCGCTTCGTCGGGGTGGCTCAAGGTCATTGGCTCTTCTCCTGGGGTGGGGTCGACCCGAAGACGGGGCGACGCTTCTCGGCAAATGCGGACACGCCTTCGGCGAAGTCGTCGCTGTCCCAGAGCGTGGTCTGGTTGCGCACTTCGAGATCGAGCACGGCGAGCGGGTGACGCGGCTCGCCGGACAGCATCTGCTTGATCACACCGAGGGCGAGTGGCGGCCCGGCCGCGAGCGTGGCGGCGTCCTCGAGCGCGGCCGTCAGAGCGCTTCCGGGATCGACGACACGGTCGGCGAGCCCGATGGGCCCGGCCTCCGCGCCGCTGACCCGCGAGCCCAGCATCAGCATCTGGCGCGCCCGGGCAGCGCCGACGCGGGCCGGCAACGAGGCGAAGATGCCCATGTCGCCGGCGAGCCCGACTGCCGTGAACGTCGTGGCGAAGGTGGCGTCGCTCGCCGCAACGACCCGGTCGCAGGCGAGGGCGAGCGCCGTGCCGGCACCGAAGGCCGGACCTTCCACCGCGGCGACGACGGGCTTGGGCGTGTGCCACAGGGCGCGGATGATCCGCTGGGCCGCCTGGGTCCGCGGGGTCGTCTGGTGTCGGGGCTGGCGCTGCATGGTGGAGATGTCTCCGCCGGAGCAGAACGATCCCTCGGCTCCGGTCAGGACGATGGCTCGGATCCCCGGATCGGCGTCTGCGGCCTCGACCGCGTCGCCGAGCGCGTAGCGCAGCGGCAGGTTAATCGCGTTGCGCAGGTGGGGTCGGTTGAGGGTGATGATGCGGACGGCACCCTGGTCCTCGACCAGGACCGGCGCCCGCTCCTCCGCGGCGGTCAACGGCCTACGTACGTGCCGGGTCGGCGCTCGATGACTGCGGCCAGCGCCTCGCGGCTGTCGGCGGTGCCGGACAGCTCGGAGACGACGCGGGCCTCCTCGGGGAGCCGCTCCACGACCGTGGAGCCGAGACCGTCCCAGACCAGCCGCTTCGTGGCGGAGAGTCCAAGGGGCGGCTGGGCCGCGAGGTCGGTGGCGAGGGCGTCGACGGCGCCGGTCAGCTCCTCGTCGGGCACGACCCGGGTGACGATGCCGAGCCCGAGCGCCTCGCTGGCGGTGAGCGTCGGGTTGGTGAGCAGGATGTCCATCGCGCGACGCAGGCCCACGATGCGGGCCAGGGTCACCGTCGTGCCGGCGTCGGGCGCCATGCCGACGCGGACCGCACCGGAGAAGAACTTCGATCCCTCGGCCGCGACGACCAGGTCGGCCGCGCAGACCAGTCCGAACCCGGCCCCGCCGGCGGCGAAGCCCTGCACCTGCGCGATGACCGGCGCCTTGAGCTGGATCAGCGCGGCCGTCGCGAGCTGCAGCCACGCCGTCGCCTCGCGCAGGTACGCGGGCAGGTCCTCGCCCTTGCTGGCGAAGGTCTTGACGTCGCCGCCCGCACAGAAGTTGCGGCCCTCGCCGCTGAGCACCACGACGCGCACGGTCGGCTCAGCGTGGCACTGCAACGCGACCTCGTGCAGCACGCGCAGCAGGTCGGCGTCGACGGCGTTCGATGCCTCGGGGCGGTTCAGCCGGATCCGGGCAATGCCTCCGTCGATGCCGAGGAGCACCGGGCCCTCGGTTATCAGAGCAGTCATGACGTGCCTTCCTTCCGGCCGGCGAACGCCGACACGCTGGTGTCGCCGGCCTCGCCGGCGATATGGTCGACGACGGCGTCCAGCTCGAGGTTCAGACCTGTCCCGACGTCGGTGGCCAGTCCGGTCCGGACCAGCCTCTTGATGGTCTCCACTGCGTCGGGGCGACGGCTGGCGAGCCTGTGCGCGAAGGCGGCGACTCCCTCGGCGAACGCGTCCGCGGGGAACGACCGGTAGGCCAGCCCCCAGGAGACCGCGTCGGCCCCCGAGAGCCGGTCCCCCGAGAGGAGCAGGCCCATGGCCCGCTGGCGGCCGGCGAGACGCGGCAGTCGTTGTGAGCCGCCACCGCCCGGCACCATCCCGAAGTTCACGTGGTTGTCGGAGATCCGGGCGTCCTCGCGCACCAGCACGACGTCGCACGCCTGCATCAGCTCGAAGCCGCCAGCCATGGCCACGCCTTCGACGGCGGCGATCACCGGCTGCGCGACGCTCTCGACGGCGGCACAGGCGCCCTGGAAGGCCTCGAACAGGCTCCGCAGGGCGGACTTTCCTTCCGCACGCAGCCGCTGCACCTCGGCGAAGTCGCCACCGGCGCAGAAGTTCCCGCCCGCACCGCGGACCAAGATGACGCGCACGCCCGGGTCGCCGCCCGCGGTCAGCACGGCCTGCTCCAGCGCGACCGCCAGGTCCCGGGTGACCGCGTTCATCGCCTCGGGCCGGGACAGGGTGACGTGCGCGACATGGTCGGCGATCTCGAGCCGAACCGGAGCGCCGCCCTCGGCCACCGATGTCGGGGCGCTCACATGCCCCTCCCGCCGGAGACCTCGAGGACGGCACCCGTCATGTAGCTGGACAGGTCGGAGGCGAGGAAGGCCACGACGTTGGCGATCTCCTCGGGCTCCCCGGCACGGCGCATCGGGATCGTGGCCTCGGTGGCGGCGTACGCCTCGGGGGCCATCGCCTCCGTCATGGGGGTGCGGATCAGGCCGGGCTGGATGGCGTTGACGCGGACCCCGTGGTGGGCTAGCTCCTTGGCGGCGGCCTTGGTCATGCCGACGATGCCGGCCTTGGCGGCGCTGTAGTTGGTTTGCCCCGGGTTGCCGACCTTGCCCGACATCGAGGAGATGTTGATGATGCTGCCGCGCTTGGCGTCGCGCATCACCTCGCTGGCCGCACGGATGCCGAGCCAGGTGCCCTGGAGGTGCACGGTGATGACGGCCTGGAAGTTCTCGAGCGTCATCTTCCGCAGCGACGCGTCCCGGGTGATGCCCGCGTTGTTCACCAGCACGTCGAGCCCGCCGTACTCCTCCACGGTGCCGCCGACGAGTGCCGCCACGCTCTCCTCGGAGGTGACGTCGCAGGCCACGCCGCGCGCGGCCGGCCCGAGCTCTGCCGCCGCGGCGAGCGCCCGGTCGCCGTCGAGGTCGGCCACGGTGACCTGGCCACCCTGCTGGACGAGCACGGTGGCGATGGCGAAGCCGATGCCCTGGGCAGCACCGGTCACGATCACGCGCTGCCCCTCGAGCAGTCTCATCCCACGGGAGGTCATGCGACGTACCTGATGATCGACTGGACAACGGCGGCTGGCTTCTCGGACCCCTCGACCTCGAAGACCGTCTCGAAGACGGCCTGCACGGCGCCGTCGAGCGACGTCACCAACAGCACCGAGGCGGCGGCACGGACCTTGCTGCCCACCCGCACCGGCGCCATGAAGCGCACCTTGTCGAGGCCGTAGTTGACCGCCATCGTCACGTTGTCCACGCGGTAGAGCTGGTTGAGCATCGGCGGCAGCAGCGAGAGGGTGAGGAACCCGTGCGCGATGGTCGCGCCGAACGGCCCCGCCGCGGCCCGCTCGGCGTCCACATGGATCCACTGGTGATCGCCCGTGGCGTCGGCGAACGCGTCGATCCGGGCCTGGTCGACCTCGATCCAGTCCGACGTCCCCAGGACGTCACCCTCCGCACGCGCGAACTCCGCGATCCCGTCGTAGATCTTCATGCATCCGCCTTCGTCTGTTTTTCAAATCTAAAGTAGATTATGCTGCCAAGCACCGCACGTCAACGTCGTGCCGGCGGCGAGCGACTGCTCCCGCACCCTGATCCAGGAGGAACCCATGTCCGAGGCCTACATCGTCGAAGCTGTCCGCACACCCGTCGGTCGCCGCAACGGCGGCCTCGCCGCAGTCCACCCCGCTGACCTGGCGGCGCACCCGCTGAAGACGCTGGTCGAGCGCGCCGGCATCGACCCGGCCGCGATCGAAGACGTGCTGCTCGGGTGCCTGGACAACATCGGCGCTCAGGCCGGCGACATCGCCCGCACCGCGGCCCTCGCGGCTGGCTTCCCCGAGTCCGTCCCCGGCGTGACCATCGACCGTCAGTGCGGCTCCGCCCAGCAGGCCGTGAGCTTCGCCGCGATGGGCGTGGCGAGCGGCTACCAGGACCTCGTGGTCGCCGGCGGCGTGCAGAAGATGAGCCAGTTCCCGATCCTGAGCGCCTTCGGGGCCGGCGAGCCCTACGGGTCCACGGACCCCTGGTCGGGCTCCGAGGGCTGGGCCGCGCGCTACGCCGACCAGGAGATCTCGCAGTTCCGCGGCGCCGAGATGATGGCCGAGCACTGGAAGCTGACCCGCGACGACTGCGAGGCGTGGGCCTTCCAGAGCCACCAGCGAGCCCTTGCCGCGATCGACGCGGGCCACTTCGAGCGCGAGATCGCGTCGTACGCCGGCGTCACGACCGATGAGGGGCCGCGCCGCGACACCAGCCGCGAGAAGATGGCGGGCCTGCAGACGCTCGTCCCCGGCGGAGTGCTGACCGCGGCCGTCGCCTCCCAGATCTCCGACGGCGCCGCCGCCCTCCTGATCGCCTCCGAGCAGGCGGTCAAGGACCACGGCCTGACCCCGCGCGCGCGGATCCACCACGTGTCGGTGCGCGGCGACGACCCGGTGATGATGCTCTCGGCCCCGATCTCCGCCACCCAACACGCGCTGAAGAAGGTCGGCATGACCATCGACGACATGGATGTCGTGGAGATCAACGAGGCGTTCGCTCCCGTCGTGCTGGCCTGGAACCAGGAGCTCAACGCCGACCCGAGCAAGGTCAACCCCAACGGCGGCGCGATCGCCCTGGGCCACCCGATCGGCTGCACCGGGGCGCGCCTGATGACCTCGCTGCTCCACGAGCTCGAGCGCACCGGCGGTCGCTTCGGCCTGCAGACCATGTGCGAGGGCGGCGGCCAGGCCAACGTGACCATCATCGAGCGGCTGGGCTGAGGCGGTCATGGAGCGGACGCTCTACGAAGAGGACCACGAGGCCTACCGGGAGACCGTGCGGGAGTTCCTCGTCCGCGAGGTCGTCCCGCACAAGGACCAGTGGGACGACGACCGATGGATCCCGCGGGAGGTCTTTAAGGCCGCGGCGAAGGCAGGGCTCTACGGCCTGCAGATCCCGGAGGAGTACGGCGGCAGCGGGGTTTCCGACTACCGCTACCGCCTGGTGGTCGGCGAGGAGGTCGCCCGGGTCAACGCGATCTCCTTCAGCGTGACCCTCGGGCTGCAGGACGACCTGTTCCTCGCCTACCTGCTCGGGCGGGCGGACGAGGAGCAGAAGCAGCGCTGGCTGCCCGGCTTCGCCGCAGGGGAGCTCATCGGCGCACTGGCGATGACGGAGCCGGGGACCGGGAGCGACCTGCAGGGCATCCGCACCTCCGCACGCCGGGACGGTGACGACTGGGTCGTCAACGGCCAGAAGACGTTCATCTCCAGCGGCATCATGGCCGACCTCGTGGTGCTCGCCGTCCGCACTGACCCCGACGGGGGTTCCAACGGGTTCAGCCTGCTCATGGTCGAGGCCGACAAGACACCGGGGTTCGAGCGTGGGCGCAAGCTCGACAAGATCGGCCTGCCCGCTCAGGACACCGCCGAGCTCTTCTTCACCGACGCCCGGGTTCCGGCGGCGAACCTGCTCGGCGAGGAGGGTCAGGGTCTGAAGTACCTGATGAGCCACCTGCCCCGCGAGCGTCTGGGTGTCGCGAACCAGTCCATCACGACCGCGCAAGCCACCCTCGACCAGACCGTGGCGTACCTCAAGGACCGGACGGCCTTCGGCAAGCGCCTGATCGACTTCCAGAACACCCGGTTCGCGCTGGCCGAGATGGCCACTGAGCTCGACGTGGCCCAGGCCTACGTGGACGCCTCGGTGCTGGCCTACAACGCGGGCACTCTGACCCCCGTCGAGGCTGCCAAGGGCAAGTGGTACGTCAGCGAGCTGCAGAAGCGCGTCATCGACCGCTGCCTGCAGCTGCACGGCGGCTACGGATTCATGCGCGAGTACGCCGTGGGCAAGGCCTACGTCGACACCCGGGTCCAGACGATCTACGGCGGCACCACGGAGATCATGAAGGAAATCATCGGCCGCGACATCGCCGACGGTCGCTGACCCAGGCCCGCAAGCGCCCCTCGAGCCGGACCCACCAGCCGGCTCGGGGGGGTGTTCCGGTCCACCCTCGCTGCTCACTCGAGACTCATCGGAGCGTGACGACGTGTCCTGGCCCTTCGACTCCTACCGGGCCCCCGCCGACTTCGACCTGCAGGAGTTCTCGTTCATGCTGGCCGGCCTGCGCGGGTTTCTCGGTTCCGTGGCGCAGTCCGCACCGCCACCGGAGCTTCTTCGTTCGCTCCGCGAGGACCTCGACGGGTGGCAGAAGGTCCTGGCACCCCACCTGGCCTCCGACGACGACTCCCCGTACGGTCAGCTCGACGGCGCCGCGGACCACGGTCTGGCGTCGCTTCCCGAGCTGACGATCCACGACGAGGCGCCCGGGACCGTGGACGCCACCGTGACCTTCAGCCGGTGGCACGTCGGCGGGGGCGGCACCGTTCACGGCGGTCAGGTCGCCACGGCACTCGACGCGCTGATGGGCCGAAGTCAGTTGGCGGACGGCTGGATCGCGCGGACCGCCTACCTCAACGTCAGCTACCGGGCGGGCACCCCCTGGGGTCGACCCGTTCAGGCGGAGGTGCGGACCGCGACCTCCCAGGGCCGCAAGCAGTTCCTACACGGCCGGCTGTTCGACGACCAGACCACCTTCGCCGAGGCGGAGGCACTCTTCGTACGAGTCGACCGCTACCCGGGCCACACCTGCGCGCCTCGTCGCGAGACACCGGAGACCTCATGACCCATGCTCCCCACGTCCCTTCCCTCGACGTCTCGAACAGGCCGACCAGCGCGGTCGACACCCTCGCCGACATCCTCGAGCGACGGTTCAGCTGTCGCGGCTTCGCCCCCGATCCGATCGACCCGGTGACGCTGCGACGTCTCTTCACCCTCGCGCAGCGCACCCCGTCGTGGTGCAACTCCCAGGCGTGGGAGGTCCACCTGGTCTCCGGCCCGGACGTGGCCGCCCTCAGCGACAAACTGGTCTCCCGGGTGCTGTCCGGCCCGGAGACCCCGGACATCCCCGGGCCCGAGCGGTACGAGGGCGTGTACGCCGACCGGCGGCGCAGCTGCGGCATGGCCCTGTACGAGGCGGTCGGCGTCGCGCGCGAGGACAAGGAGACTCGACAGGCGCAGATGTTGGAGAACTTCCGCTTCTTCGGCGCCCCGCACGTCGCGGTGATCACCAGCCCGAAGACGCTGGCACCTACGGCGTCATGGACTGCGGCGCGTACGTCGCCAACCTGCTCAACCTCGCCCAGGCCCTCGACCTCGGTGCCATCGCCCAGGGCGCGATCGGCATGTATGCCGACGCGGCCCGCGAGCACCTCGCCATCACCGAGGACCGTGACGTGGTGTGCGCAGTGTCCCTGGGACAGGCCGACCCGGACCACCCGGCCAACACCTTCCGCACGGAGCGCGAGACGGTCGACCGGGTCGTCCTGGGTCTGCCCGCCTGACGGTCAGCCAGGCGGTCGCCGCATCACCCGACTGGGTTGGATCCGATCGTCACCTCCGACATGTCGGTGATCTCCGACCACCGCTCGGAGACCTCACGCAGGCTGGGCGGCTCCGCGAAGGTCACCCCCGCGTTCTGGAACTGCGCGACCCGGTAGGTCTGTCCACCGCCCACCACGAACACCGAGCCGGACTCGGCGCACTCCTCGGTGAGCAGGTAGGTCACCACAGGCGCCACGAACGCCGGCGGCAGCTTCTCGAGCATCTCCTGGGGCGCGACGTCCTCGGTCATCCGCGTCGCCGCCATCGGGGCGATCGCGTTGACCAGCACCCCGTCGCGGGCACCCTCGATCGTCAGGGTGTGCAGCAGGCCCACCAGCCCCGCCTTGGCGGCGCCGTAGTTGGCCTGCCCGAAGTTGCCGAACAGGCCGCTGGTGGAGGTGGCCATGACGATCCGGCCGAAGCCCTGCGCACGGAAGTGCGGCCAGACGGCCTTGGACACGTGGTAGCCGCCGTCGAGGTGGACGGACTGGACCAGCTTCCAGGCATCAGTGGTCATCTTCGTGAACGACATGTCGCGCAGGATCCCGGCGTTGTTGACCAGTCCATGCACCGCACCGTAGGTCTCGATCGCGGTCGCGACGATGGCCGCAGCCCCCTCCGCCGTCGCGACGCTGTCGTAGTTGGCGACGGCCTCGCCGCCCGCGGCACGGATCTCCGCGACGACCTCGTCCGCCATCGCGGTGCCGGCACCGCTGCCATCCCGCGCGCCACCGAGGTCGTTGACCACGACCTTGGCGCCGACGCTGGCCAGGAAGAGTGCGTACTCGCGTCCCAGACCACCCCCTGCCCCGGTGACGATGACGACCCGACCTTCGACTCCAGCCATGTTCTCCCCTAAGGTGACAGTGAATTTAATCTAGATTAAGAATAGGTCATGATCCAACGCCTCAGCGACCGCCTCGCCCAGATCGAACTGCCCCTGCCCCTCGAGGGACTTCCCAGCGTGAACTGCTACGTGGTGCTGGGCGACGACGAGACGGTCCTCGTCGATCCCGGCTGGTCCTCACCCGAGACGGAGCAGGCATTGCTGGGCGGACTGGACGAGCTCGAGCTGTCCCCGGGTGACATCAGCCGGAGCCTCACCACCCATCACCACTGGGACCACTACACCCAGGCCCTGACCTGGCAGGCGCGCCACGACATCCCCGTCCACCTCGGCCGGGGCGACGACCGCAGCATCCGCGCCTGGTTCGACCTCGAGGGTGCGTTCCCCCGTCAGGTCGGGCTGCTCCGCGCCGCCGGGGCGACCGAGCTCGCCGACGAGATCGCCGGCCTACAGGCCGAGGTCCACGAGCAGGACATGGACTTCGACCTGCCGGCTGCGTGGCTGGACGACGACCAGGTGATCGACTGCGGTGGCGTCAGCATCCGCACCCTGGCCACCCCAGGACACACCCGCGGGCACGTCTGCTTCGAGATCCCCGAGGAGGGCTTCCTGCTTACGGGTGACCACGTCCTGCCGCGCATCTCGCCGTCCATCGCCTACGAGCGCGAGCCAGACCCGCTCTCCCTGCTCAGCTACCTGTCGTCCCTCCGACTGGTCGCCGAGCGTCCCGACCTGCGCATGATGCCGGCGCACGGCGCTATCGACCTCGCGCGCGGCAGCTCCAGCACCCGCGCCGCGGAGCTGCTCGAGCATCACCGCGAGCGGCTGGAGGTCATCACCTCCCTGGTCCGCCAGGGTCGCTCCACTACCCACCAGGTGGCTGACGGCATGGTCTGGACCCGCCGAAACCGACGGCTCGCCGAGCTCGAGCCTGTGCACCGGATGACCGCAGTGCTCGAGGCCGGAGCATACCTCGCGCTGCTCGCTCACGAGGGCCGGCTACGCCCGACAAACCTCGACGGCGTCGACCACTACGCGAGTCCCGAGCAGTCACAGATGAGCACCGACCAGACGTCGTACCTCGACGACCTGGGTCCAGAAGCGACGTAGGACCTGGGCACCTACACGATCGCCGTCGAGGAGATCGTGGCGTTCGCTCGGCAGTGGGGTCCTCAGGTCTTCATGTCGACGAGGAGATCGCGCGGTCGGGTCACTACGGGGGCTTAAATAGCCAGCGGGCTGCACTCGATGTCCATGCTGCAACGCCTTACGGTCACTGGCGTAGTCAAGGACCGGGTCATGATGGCGGGCCGTCCGGCGAGCGACGGGCAGATGACGAGCCCGGTGCGTCCCGGGATGACGCTGCGCGGCCGCTGGGCCTCGACCGTGTTGAGCACATCGAGGTCCCGAGCGGCTGCTGGTCCACCATCTTGTCGCCGCACCACGAGGACACGTGCGTGCTCTCGTGCCGGGGAGCGGCCTACCTGCGGCGGCGCCCCGCCAGCCCAGCGAATTGAGCGGGGTACGGCGAGCAGGGGAACCTCAGCAACCATGGACTGGCTCCGGCCGCGCCATGCGTCAGCCCCGCCGCGAGGCCGACCGCTGTCCGGATCAGTCGGGCCAGCGCCGAGTTCAGCCTCTCCGTGGCACCGCGGTCGCCGGCGGGTTCGTGTCCGACCAGCAGGTAGAGCGACATCACTGCGTGGCGCCTTGCAGCCACCCAGTCCGACCGGACGCTTGCCGGCCTCGGGGAGGCGCAGGCGATGACCGCGAGGTGGCGGCCCACCTGACCTGGCTAAGCTCGACGGCACCCCCGCGGCGGAACACGAGGGCCCCGTCGACCGCTACCGGGCGACCTGACGGTCTCGGGGCGTCGTCACCAGACCTTGCGCAGCAGCGCCCGGCCCGGTTGGTGTAGGGCGGGTGCAGGAACCGCGGTCGGGTCGGAACGGCTTATGGAAGACCGCCTTGCGGTGACTCATCGCCTGGAACTCTCACTCGCCGTGGTAGGTGCCCATGCCGCTCGCCGCCCGCCCCAGACCGCAACTGCGGGTACCAGGCAGTGCATGGCGACGTGGTTGACCACCGCGCCGCCCGCCGGTGCGAGTCGGCCATACCCGGCCGTCGGTGGAGTGCTCACCGAGAGCCTCTACTAGCGCATCGGAGCCGCGGCGCCCCCAGCAGCACCAACCCGGCGGCCAACCTCGCATGGCCATGATGGAAGCCGGTTGCGCGGCGAGGCGCCTATCAGACGTCGGTGATCCGGATGCCCGTGTGCGCCTCGTAGCGCCGATTGGCGCTGATCAGGTTCGCGGTGACCGCCTCGACCTGATGCGCGTTGCGAAGCCGGCCGCCGTAGATCCCCGAACCCCGGGAATAGCCGCAGCAAGGTCCTGAACCAATTCGGTCGCATCGCGATCGTCTCCGAGGACGAGCACGTCCGTGTCGATCGAGGACACCTGCGGGTCCTCGAGAAGCACGGCAGAGACGTTGTGGAACGCCGCCGTCACGATCCAGTCCGGGAGGGCCGCACGCGCCTGCTCCGCAGAGAAGCCCTCCTCGATCGGAAGGGCTAGTGCACCCTGCTTGTCGAAGGGGCGAGCCGCTCGGCCAGGCGGTCGAGCTCGGGCAGGTCCCGCGAGCGGGAGGCCGCCAGCCGGCGGGTCCACGTGCGGACCTGGCGCTCGGCGTACCCGACGGGGCGACCGAGATCGCCGAGCCCGATCGCGCCGGGCTCGACCTCGTGCAGCGCGACCGCGTCGACACCAGCCCGTCGACGAGCCGCTCGTCGTCCGGGATCGCCCGGAGCTGCTCGGGCGTGCGGTGGATCGTGCCGTCGACGAAGTCCATGAGGTAGAACCCCGCCCCCGTCACCGCGACATCGGTGCAGTGGGTCACCATCGGCGGCACGGGTACGGCGGAGCCGCCCAGCGCCTTCATCACGCGGTACTCCCGGCCAATGTCGTGGGCGCTCGCGAGCACATGACCCGGCGGCGGGCGCCGCAGCACCCACCGGTGCGTCCCGTCGGTCACCGCGTAGGTCAGGATGGACCGGCCGCCCGAGATCAGCGAGGCCCCCAGCGGCCCGGCCAGCCCGACCTCGCGCTCCAGGTGGTCCGACAGGGCCGGCAGGTCGAGCCCCTCGACGCTCATGCGTCGAACACCGCCGGCCGCTTCTCCAGGAACGCGGCGACGCCCTCCCGCCCGTCCGGCCGGCCCGCGTTGTCGCGGATCGCCTCCGTCTCGCGCTTCAGCGCGCCCTCGGGGTCGGGCTCGACCGTCCCCCGGAGGAGCCGCTTCGTCGCGGCCTGGCCCTCCCTCGGGCCGCAGAGCAGCTGGGCGACGACCGCCTCCGCCGTGGCGGCGAGCTCGCCGTCGGGGACGACGCAGGCGACCAGGCCGGCGGCGTACGCCTGCTCGGCGGTCAGCGCGTCGTCGAGCAGCGCGAGACGCAGCGCCCGGTGCAGGCCGAGGCTGTGCGCGAGCATGCTGGTGCCGCCGTCGACGCTCAGCCCCACCTTGGTGTAGCCGAGGCTGAACCGGGCTGTCTGGGCCGCGACGACCACGTCGGCCGCCGCCGCGAGCGGGAACCCGGCGCCGGCCGCGTGCCCCTGGACGACCGAGACGACGATCGCGTCGGACCGGACCAGCGGCTGCACTGGGAACCGGAACGGGCCAAGGAGCTCGGCATCCCGATGAACTACGACTACGGCGGCATGCGCGAGACCTGGCTGACCCACGCCGTCACCGACTGGATGGGCGACGACGCCTGGCTGTGGAAGCTGTCGTGCCAGCACCGCAAGTTCAACTACATGGGCGACACCACGGACGAGGTCCTCCTCGGTGACGCCGGGCGCCACCAGGACCGCGTCGCCGGCCTACTCGCTTAGCAAGCACGCGCAGTCGAACCGCGGCCGAAGGCCGCGGGTCGGCGGTCGTCGACGTCCTACGCGGACCGGGCCTGTCACACGGCCGGCTGCGCCACCGCCGCCCAGCAGGCCGGGCACGGCTGCTGGACGGCCGCGTTGAACGGGAGGTGCCAGAACATCGGCCACCCGATCGCCCACTCGCCGCAGGCGGTGACCGGGTCCGCGCCGGTACGCCGGGCATGCCGGACGCCCCAGGGCTGACGTCCCGTGACCGAGCGGACGTCCAGCTGCCGTGCCGTGACGGTCCAGCGACCGGTCTCCGTGATGTAAGGCTCCATGGGTCGGTTCAGGGCGCCATCCGGGGCACGAGGCGCCCCAGGGCGTAGCGGTCGTCGGCGTCGGGAGCCTGGCGCCCGAAGGCGTCCCGGACGGTCGCCCAGCGCTCCTCGGCGAATCGGACGGCGTGGCCGTGCGTCACGACCAGGAACTCCTCGGCGTCGATGCCGGCGAGCAGGCGATCGGCCACGTCGGCGGCCGGCATCCCCTGGGCCATCACCGCGCCGGAGTCCGGGCCGGCCTCCCGAGGCCCGCCGTACGACGCACTGCGGCGCTCGTCGGAGCGCCAGAGGTCGGTCGCGACGAGGCCGGGACAGAGCACGGTGACGCCGACGTGGTCGGGCAGCTCGCGGCGCAGCACGTCGGCGTAGCCGAGGACCGCGTGCTTGGTCGCGGTGTAGACGGCGGAGTAGAGGTGCGGCACCCCGAGGCTGTGCTCGGAGCCGACCAGCACCAGGCGCGACGGCGACTCCTGCGCCACCAGCCGCCGACCGAAGGACTGGGCGACGTGGACGGTCCCGAGCAGGTTCACGTCGACCACGAAGCGAGCGTCGATCGCCGACTGCGTGACGGCGCGCCCGCCGACGGAGACGCCCGCCGCGTGCACGACGAGGTCGATGCCGCCGAGCGCGTCGTACGCCGCCCGGGCAGCCGCCTCGACCTGGTCCGGGTCGGCGACGTCGCACGCCAGGTCGGCCCCGTCGAGGTCGATCCCTACGACCCGGTCGCCGCGCTCCGCGCAGGCCGCAGCGACCGCGGCACCGATGCCCCGCGTGGCGCCGGTGACGACCACCCGCCTCATCGCGGCGGCATCGCAGGGTCGCGAGGGAGGCCGAGCACCTGTTCGGCGATCGTGTTGCGCTGAATCTCCGACGTACCGGCGCCGATCGTGGAGGCGCGGGTCGCGAGGAAGCCACCGAGCCAGCGGCCGCGCTGGACGGCGTGCTCGCTGTCGCGGGTGACGATCCCGTCGGCGCCGAGCATCTCGACCGCGAACTCGTGCAGCTCCTGCTCGAAGGTCGTGATCAGCAGCCGGCTGGTCGAGGACGCCGGGCCGGGCTCGCCGTGGGTCAGGATGTCGTCGATGGTGCGGGTCGCGTTGTAGCGCATCAGCCGGACCCGGACCTCTAGGTCGGCGAGCCGGTCGCGGACGATCGGGTCGGCGGTCAGGCCCCGCTCACGGGCCAACGAGATCAGCTCGTCGAGGATGCGTCGATAGTTGGTGGCCTGGTTCATCGCGCCGGCGGCCCGCTCGTGACCCAGCGAGGTGCGGACCAGCGGCCAGCCCTCGTTCTCCTCGCCGATCCGGTTCGCGACGGGCACCCGGACGTCGTCGAGGAACACTTCGGCGAAGTGGGCGGCCCCGGTGAGGTCCTGGAGCGGTCGGATCGTCACGCCGGGCGCGTCGGCGTCGATGATCAGGTAGGTGATGCCCTTCTGGCGCGACTCCTGGGTGCCGGTGCGCACGAGCGTGAACAGCACGTCGGCGTCGGTGGCGTGCGTCGTCCAGACCTTCTGGCCGTTGACGACGTACTCGTCACCGTCGCGCCGGGCCGTCGTGCGTAGCGACGGGAGGTCGGAGCCGGCGCCCGGCTCGGAGTAGCCCTGGCACCAGATCTTGTCCTGGCGCAGCATCGGGCCGAGCCAGCGCTCCTTCTGCTCGGGCGTGCCGTAGGTGATGATCGTCGGCGCGACGATGCCGAGCCCGGTGCCGATCGGACCCGGCACGCGGGCGCGGGCCAGCTCGGCGGAGTAGATCACCTGGCGGGCGAACGGCAGCGCCATGCCGCCGTACTCGACCGGCCAGGACGGTCCGGTCATCCGGGCGTCGTACAAGGTGGCGTGCCACGCCTTGCGCTCCGCTGCGTCGCGCGGCCGCTTGTCCGGGTGGTGGTCGGCGAACCACTGCCGGACCCGGGCGCGGAACTCGTCGTCGGTCTCGCTCTCGGGCGCCACCACGGGCGCCTGCTGCAGCGTGGTCATGGTCGCCTCACATCCCCACCAGGTCGGCGATCCGGGCTCGGTGAGCCCCGGGCGCACCGAGGAGTACCTCGGACGCGGTCGCGCGTCGCAGGTGCAGGTGGGAGTCGTGCTCCCAGGTGTAGCCGATGCCACCGTGGATCTGGATGTTCTGCTTCGCGGTCCGGGTGTACGCCGTCGAGCACCAGGCCTGCGCGACGCTCGCGGCGACCGGCCCCTCGGCGTCCTCCTCGGCCGCGAACAACGCGGCGTTGCGGCCGGACTCGACCTGCAGCAGCAGGTCGGCGACTGATGCTTGATCGCCTGGAAGGACCCAATCGGCCGGCCGAACTGGACCCGGATCTTGGCGTACTCGACCGCCATGTCGAGGGCCGCCGAGGCGCCCCCCACCTGCTCGGCCGCCAGCGCGGCGGCGGCCAGGTCCGACGCCCGGGCGAGCACGGCCTCGGCGTCGCAGTCCAGGCGTACGGCGGGCGCGGCGTCAAGCTCGACCCGCGCGACCGCACGGGTGATGTCGACGGTCGGCACGGCCGTGCGCGTCACGCCGGGGACGTCGCCCTCGACCGCGAACAGGCCGAGCTCGCCGCCGACCCTCGCCGCGACCAGGACCAGGTCGGCGGTGCCGCCGTCGACGACGTACGCCTTGGTTCCGGTGAGCGCCCAGCCGTCGGGCCTCTTGCCGGCGTTCGTGGTCACGTCGGACGGGTCGAGGGACAGGGCCAGGTCGGAGACCGCGACCGTGGCGGTCAGCGAGCCGTTGGCGATCCCGGGCAGCCACGGCGCGCCGGCCTCACCGGCGGCGGTGAACATCTGGCCGGCGAGGGCGACGGTCGAAAAGTAGGGGCCGACGTAGAGCGTCCGGCCCATCTCCTCGAGCACGACTCCGAGCTCGACCGGTCCCATGCCCGCCCCGCCGTGCTCCTCGGGGATCGCGAGGCCGGTGAGCCCGAGCTGCTCGGCCAGCTGCTGCCACACGGCCGGGTCGCCCGTGGCGCCGGCCTCGGCCTGCGCGCGCACCGTCTTGGAGGACGACCGGTCGGCGAGGAAGCGCCGCACGACGTCCCGGAGCTCGTCGTGCTCCTCGGTCCATCCGCTGATCATGCGGCTCCTTTCCGGCATGCTGCTGACCTCGGCAGTGTAACGCCAATAGTCTTTATCAGGCAAATAATCTACCTAATTCGTTCCCGACCGCGACGGAGACCCGTGCCCCTGACTGTGCTGGACCTCGACGGCGGCGACTGGACCGCTCTCCAGGCACGGGCCCGTTCCGCGCCCGCCGGCCCCGTCGTCGGTACGGCGAGCAGCGCCCTGCCGGGCGAGTCCGCGTCGCTCCTCGACGCCCTGACCCTCACGCTCGCCCCGTGCGGACCGGGGCGAGGCTGGGTCCACGCGCCCGGTTCGCTGGCCGCGATCGAGGCCACCGTCGCCGCGGCGCCACTCGCCAGCGCCACGCTGGTCGACCTGCTCGGCATCACCGCGCGACTCGACGTCCCGCGTGGACTGGTGGCTGAGTCGCTGGCCTACTCATTACTGCTGGGCGGACCGGAGTTCGCCGCGTGGCGCGCCCGGACGCCGCGGCGCGACGTGCCTCCGGCGGACGAGCCGGTGATCGTCGCCCGCGCCGGCGACGTGCTGCAGGTGACCCTCCACCGCCCGGAGCGCCACAACGCCTTCGGCCGCGCGGTCCGCGACGGCCTCCTGGAGGCGCTGGCGATCGCCGAGCTCGACGCCTCGGTCACCGAGGTGAGGCTGAGCGGCGCGGGCCCGTCGTACTGCTCGGGCGGCGACCTGGACGAGTTCGGCACGGCACCCGGCATCGTCGAGGCGCACCGCATCCGTCTCGAGCGCAGCGCGGGCCACGCCGTGCACCGACTGCGCGACCGCGTCCGGCCGGTCCTGCACGGCGCGTGCATCGGTGCCGGCATCGAGGTGCCCGCCTTCGCTCGGCGCGTCGTCGCCCGCGAGGGCGCGTTCTTCTGCCTGCCCGAGGTGGCGCTTGGCCTGGTGCCGGGCGCCGGCGGCACCGTCTCCATCACGCACCGGATCGGCCCGCAGCGCACCGCCTGGCTCGCCCTCACCGGCGCCCGCCTCGACCTCGACACCGCGCTCGCCTGGGGACTGGTCGATGGACGCGCTTGAGGCGTGGGCGGCCTCCGGCGCCATGGCCCTCACGGGGCGACCGGACGGCCCCCCGCTCGTGGCTCCGGGCCGTCCCGCGGCAGCCGTGGCCGACGGGCTGGCGCGGCTCGGCCTGGAGCTGCCGGGGCTCCTCGGCGAGGGGGCGGCGTACGCCGGCCTACGCCGCAACGCGCCGTGGTCGTGCGGTGGCGCCATGCGGGTCCTCCCGACGCTCGACGGTCACCTCGCCCTCTCTCCCCCGCGAGTCCGACCTCTCGCTGGTGCCGGCGCTGGTCGAGACGGAGGTCGACGACCCCTGGGAGGCCGTCGCCACCTGGGCCCGGCGTACGACGACCGCGGACGCCGAGGAGCGGGTCCGACTGCTCGGCCTCGCCGGAGGAACGGTCCCCTCCCGACCCCCGGCCGACCGCGGGGGCGTGGTGTCGACGACCCTCGGCCGCCGACGATCTCCGACGCGCCCGTGGTCGTCGACCTGACCAGCCTGTGGCCGGCCCGCTCTGCGCCCACCTCCTCGGCCTCGACGGCGCCCGGGTGGTGAAGGTCGAGTCGACCACCCGCCCGGACGGCGCCCGCCGCGGCCCGGCGGCCTTCTTCGAGCTCCTCCACGCCGGGCACGCACAACTCACTCTCGACCTGGCGACCGACGTCGACGTCCTCCGTGAGCTGGTGGCTCGGCCGACCTGGTCCTGGAGGCGTCCCGGCCGCGGGCGCTGCGGCAGCTCGGCGTGGTGACCGAGGAGGTCGTCGCGGCCGGCACCTCGTGGCTGTCGATCACCGCCCGCGGCCGGGCCTCCGACGCCATCGGCTTCGGCGACGACGTCGCGGCGTGCGCCGGGCTCGTCGTCCGCGACGGCGACGACCTGCTCCCGGTCGGTGACGCCTCGGCCCGACCCGCTGGCCGGCGTCGCTGCGGCGGTCGCGGCAGCCGAGGCACTGGGCTCCGAGGAGGCGCGCCTGATCGACGTCTCGATGCTGCACGTCGCGGCTGAGACGGTCGGACCCGTGCCGAGGCATCAGGTCGGCCAGGTCGACGGCCGCTGGTGGGTCGAGTCCGACGCCGGCCGTTCCCCGTCGCCGACCCGGCGGGGCGCCCATGAGCCTGCTGCTCCGCGACGTCGAGGTCGAGGGCCGGCGGGTGGACGTACGCGTGGTCGACGGCGTAGTCGGCGAGATCGGCTCGCTCCGCCCGAAGCCCGGCGAGGAGGTCGTCGACGGCCGCGGGGGGGCGCTGCTGCCCGGGCTTCACGACCACCACCTGCACCTGCTCTCGATCGCTGCCGCACGGGCCTGCGTCGACGTCGGCGACGACCTCGCCGCGCTCCGCGGGGCACCGGGCGCGTGGGTGCTCAGTGTCAACGCCCGCGAGTCGGTCGACCGCCACACGCTGGACGCGCTGGTGCCCGACCGGCCGGTCCGGGTCCAGCACCGCAGCGGCGGACTCTGGATGCTCAACAGCGCCGCACTCCGCGAGGTCGCCCGCGTCCTCGACGATTCCCCCGACGTCGAGCGCGACGAGCTCGGCGAGCCGACCGGCCGGCTCTGGCGCTACGACGCCAGGCTGCGCCACGCGCTTCCGTCGACCGCACCGGACCTGACCGGCGTGGTGGACGAGTTGCACCGGCTCGGGGTCACCAGCGTCACCGACGCCATCCCCGACCTCGACCCCAACGCGGTCCGGATCCTGAGCGCTCTCCCCATGCCGGTGACCCCTCCTCGGCGATCCCGACGGCGACGCCCCGCGCAAGCTGCTGCTCCGCGACCACGACCTGCCGTCGTACGACGACCTCGCGGCACGATCGAGACGACGCACGCCGGCGGCCGAGCCGTCGCCGTGCACTGCGTCACCCGTGAGTCGCTGCTGCTGAACCTGGCCGTCCTCGACGAGGTCGGCCGCCTGCCCGGTGACCGGATCGAGCACGCCGCCGTCATGCCCGAGCCTGCGCTCCTGCGCGGTCTCACGGACGTGACCCAGCCGGCCTTCGTGACGACGCGGGGTGCCGACTACATCCGCAACGGCAGCCCGCACGACCTGCCGCACCTCTACCCCTTCGCCGGCCTGCTGGCCGCCGGGGTGCACGTGCTCGCCAGCAGCGACACGCCGTACGGCCGCTCGACCCGTGGAAGGTCGTCCGCGCGGCCCGTGACCGAGACCTGGGACCCGAGGAGCGAGCCGACGCGGCGACCGCGCTCTGCGGCTACCTCACCGGCCGGGTCGGGGTGGGCGCACCGGCGCGCCTCTGCCTGCTCCACACGTCGATGGCCGACGCGCTCCACGACCCGGACGCCGCGGTCGTGCGTGGCATCGTTGACCTGGAGTGCACTCGAGCAGAGAGGATCGGTCGATGACCGTCGTTCACGAGTCGACCCTGACCATCGCCGAGGTCGCGAGGCAGACCGGCCTGTCCCCCGACACCCTCCGGTACTACGAGCGCGACGGTCTCATGGTGCGCCCCGTCGCGCGCTCCACCTCTGGGCACCGTCAGTACGACCGGAACGACCTGCGGTGGATCGACATGATCACGCGCCTACGCGCGACGGGCATGCCGATCCGTGAGGTCCGCCGCTACACCGAGCTGGTACGTGCAGGTGACGGCAACGAGGAGGAGCGGGTCGCCCTGCTCCGCGCACACCGCGAGGTCGTGCTGGCCGAGCTGGCAGCGGTGCAGCGCCATCTGGGCGCCATCGACACCAAGATCGGCGCCTACGAAGATCACCTCGCGCGCCGGGCTTGACTTGGAGCGCGCTCCAGGGCCTTCGCTGGAGCCATGGACAACAAGATCTGGTACATCACTGGTACGTCACGCGGGTTCGGCCGCGAGTTCGCCATCAACGCGTTGGAACGAGGAGACAGCGTCGCCGCGACCGCACGTGACGTCTCCAGCCTCGACGACCTCGTCGAGAAGTACGGGGACGCCGTCCTGCCCCTTGCCCTGGACGTCACCGACCGCGCCGCGGTCGAGTCGTCGGTCACGGCGGCGCACGAGAGGTTCGGGCGGCTCGACGTGGTCGTCAACAACGCCGGGTACGGCCACTTCGGTACGGTCGAGGAGCTCACCGAGGCCGAGGTGCGCGATCAACTGGAAACCAACTTCTTCGGTCCCCTCTGGGTCGTCCAGGCCGCCCTGCCGATCCTGCGCGAGCAGGGCAACGGCCACGTCGTGCAGATCTCCACCATCGGCGGCATCGGCGCGTTCCCCTACCTCGGCGCCTACCACGCGTCCAAGTGGGCGCTGGAGGGTCTCACCGAGTCCCTGGCGCAGGAGGTGGCGCCGCTCGGCATCAAGGTCACCCTCGTCGAGCCGGGCGGCTTCAGCACGGACTGGGCCGGCGACTCCGCGAAGCGGTCGGCTCCCCTGGCTGCGTACGACCACGTACGTGAGGGCATGGCCGCCCGGAGCGGGTCACAGAAGCCCGGCGACCCAGTCACCGCCGGCCGAGCCATCCTCGACGTGGTGGACGCCGACGAGCCGCCGCTGCGCGTGCTGTTCGGCTCCGTGCCGACCCAGCTCGTCAAGCACCTCTACGCCACGCGCCTCGAGACCTGGGAGCAGTGGTCCTGGGTCGCTCACAAGGCCCAGGGAGCCTGACCCGGTCGGCGGGCGGCCTACGCCTCCAGGTCCAGGAGGAAGTAGTAGTGCCGCCCGCCGTCCAGCACGTCCTTGCCGTTCATGATCCCCATCAGGGTCCGGTCGTCAACTCGCTTGAAGTGGTCGAGGATCGGCTGCCCGTCGTAGACCATCGTCGCCGTGGACTCTCCCCGGAACTCCAAGAGGCCCAGGCTGGCCGCGCCCTTGCCGGCCGGGAGGTTGGAGAACAGCTCGCCGTCCTCGCCGCGGCACACGAGCGGGTGCACGTCGTCGAGAGCGTCGAACCACCTGCCGTGCCAGTCGATCCTGGCGACGGTCCGCGTCAACACCATCTCCGCCGGGCCGTTCCTCACCGACATCTCCGACCACTGGCCGGCCGAGGCGCGCGAGCGCTCCCGCAGCTCGATCGGCCGACCCGGGACGCCCAGCGAGATCGTCACCACGGCGCTCTACCTCGCGAGCCCGGCGTCGTCGTACACCACGGGCGCGCTGATCCGGGTCGACGGAGGTCTTTACTGACGTCCTCGACCGTAATTGTCCGATGCGTCACGTTGCCGAATCATCTAACTGATTATACGGTACCCTCATGACCTCGCAGACCGTCGCGCCCTCCACCGGCCCGCTCTCGGTCACCGAGGTGATCACCCTCGAGGAGGTCGGGCCGCTCCGATACCGCGGACGCACCCAGCCCGGCCCCAACAAGCGGACGTACGGCGGCGAGGTGGCCGGTCAGGCCGTGCTCGCCGCGACCCGCACCGTGCCCGCCGACCGGTTCGTGCACTCGGCCCACATGCACTTCCTGCTCCCCGGCGACACGTCGGAGCCGATCGAGTTCGTCGTGGAGCGGACGCGCGACGGCGGGTCGTTCACGGCACGCCGGGTGGAGGCGGTCCAGCGCGACCGCGTCATCTTCACCATGACCGCCTCCTTCCAGGACCGCGAGTCGGGCATCAGCCACGCGGCCTCCCCCGTCGACGTACCGCCGCCCGAGGGCCTGCCGACCCCGGCCGAGATGTTCGCCGGCGATCCGGAGAACCTCCGGTGGGTCCGCTGGCTGCTGGAGAGCAACGACCTGGACGCGCGGTTCCCGACCCTGCCGGCCCGCTCCGCCGCGGCCGAGGGCCTGCGCGTCGAGGCCAAGCAGTCGGCCTGGATCCGGGCGTTGCACCGGATCTCCGACGACGAGCACGAGCAGGCGGCGGCCCTGGCCTACGTCTCGGATCTGCTGCTGCTCTCGACCGCGCTCGGGCCGAGCGGCTACACCCTCCAGGACGGCAGGCTCCAGTTCGCGACCATCGACCACACGGTGTGGTTCCACGCGCCGCTGCGGGTCGACGAGTGGTTCCTCTACGACCAGGAGTCGCGCTGGGCCGGCAACAGCCGGGCCCTGTGCCACGGCGAGATCTACGACCGCACCAGCCGGCTCTGCGTGACGACCATGCAGGAGGGCCTCCTGCGGGTGCGCCCGGCGGAGACCGACCGATGAGCGCCCTGCCCCGCCTATTCCCCTTCCGCTCCGGACACATCGAGCTGCCGACCGCGTTCTTCCTGGGCGGCGAGGAGGGCCGGACCCGGGCGCCGATCAGCTGCTTCCTGATCGAGCACCCGGACGGGCTGACGATCTTCGACGCCGGCTTCGGGCGGCGGTTCAGCCGCCCGGACGGCACGCCCGCCGACGGACACATCGACCTGCCGGATTCCGAGCTCCTCGACCGTCAGGTCGCCGCGGCCGGGTTCGACCCTGCCGAGGTCTCGCGCGTCGTCTGCTCGCACCTGCACACCGACCACGCCGGCGGCCTCGACCTGTTCCCGCAGGCGCGGATCGTCGTCCAGCGGGAGGAGTGGGCGCACGCGACGACGGCCGACGACCGGGCCTACCACCGGCCCGAGTTCGAGACCGGGCAGGACGTCGAGACGGTCGACGGCGAGCACGACCTGTACGGCGACGGCACGGTGGTGCTCGTGCCCACCCCCGGACACACCCCCGGCCACCAGTCCGCCCGGGTCCGGGCCGCGACGGGCGTCGCCGTGCTCGCCGGCGACGCGTGCAACCTCACCCGCGCGATGGACCTGCTGCGCATCCCCGACCACGCCCACTCGGAGGCGGACTACCGCTCGTCGCTGCAGTGGTTCGCCGACGAGCGCGACGCGGGTCACCACGTCTTCCCCAGTCACGACCCCGACTTCTGGGCGGGTGTGACCCCGGGAGCACCCTGGCCCGATGGCCGGGACTGACCCGCGCCGTACGTCGACGAAGGAGAGCAGATGCGGTACACGAAGCTCGGCAGCAGCGGCCTCGAGGTCTCGGCGATCACGCTGGGCTGCATGAGCTGGGGTGACCCGGCACGGGGCGGCCACGCATGGGTCCTCGACGAGGACGCGGCCCGCCCGATCGTCCGGGCGGCGTACGAGGCGGGCGTGACGGTCTTCGACACCGCCAACGCCTACAGCGGCGGCAGCTCCGAGGAGATCACCGGGCGCCTGCTGAAGGAGATCGCGCCCCGCGACGAGGTGGTCATCGCGACCAAGGTCTATGTCCCCATGCGGCCCGGCCCCAACGGCGGCGGGCTGTCGCGGGTGGTCATCATGCGCGAGATCGACGCCAGCCTGAAGCGGCTCGGCGTCGACCACGTCGACCTTTACCAGATCCACCGCTGGGACCCGCACACCCCGATCGAGGAGACCATGGAGGCGCTCCACGACGTGGTGAAGGCCGGGAAGGCCCGCTACCTCGGAGCCTCGTCGATGTACGCCTGGCAGTTCGCCAAGGCGCAGTACACCGCCGACCTGGGCAGCTGGACCCGGTTCGTGTCGATGCAGGACCACTACAACCTGCTCTACCGCGAGGAGGAGCGGGAGATGCTGCCGTTCTGCGCCGACCAGGGCGTCGGCGTGCTGCCGTGGAGCCCGCTCGCGCGCGGCCGGCTCACCCGCGACTGGGACGCCACCTCGGCCCGGGCCGAGACCGACGAGTTCGGTGGCAGCCTCTACCGGGACGAGGACCGGCACATCGTCGACGCGGTGGCCGCGGTCGCCGAGCGGCGGGGCGTCCCGCGCGCCCAGGTCGCGCTCGCCTGGCTGCTGCACCGGCCGACGGTCACCTCCCCGATCTTCGGCGCCACGAAGGCCCACCACGTCTCGGACGCCGTCGCCGCGGTCGACCTGGAGCTGAGCGAAGAGGAGCTCGACGAGCTGAGCGCCGGCTACCGGCCGCACCGGATCGCGGGCCACCGGTGACGCTCGCCGGACGGCTGCTGGCCGCGGCCTCCGACCACGTCGACGCTCCGCTCGCCTTCGACACCCCCGACGGGCTGGTCACGACGACGGTGGGCGAGACCCTGGCCGCGGCGTACCGGTTCGCCTCGGGACTGCGTCAGGGCGGGATCGGGCCGGGCGACGTCGTCGCGGTCCAGCTCCCGAACCGGCCCGAGGCAGCGATCGCGTACGCCGGTGTGCTGCTCGCCGGCGCCACGCTGCTCCCCGCCGTCCACATCTACGGGCCCCGCGAGATGGCGTTCGTCCTGCGCCAGTCGGGGGCCCGGGCCCTCGTCCTCGCCGACCGCTGGCGCTCGATCCCGTACGCCGAGCGGGTGCCCGGCCTCCGCGACGCCGCTCCGGACCTGGAGCTCGTCGTCATGGTCGGTGCCGCTGTCGACGGGACCGTGCCGTGGGCCGATCTCCCATCCGACGCCGCCCTGCCCGATCCGACCGTCTCCTTCGACGACGTGGCCCTGCTCTGCTACACCTCGGGGACGACCGCCGACCCCAAGGGAGCCCAGCTGACGCAGGCCGCCGTCGTGGCCGAGGTCGACAGCCAGCCGTCCCTGCTCGGGACGGGCCCCGACCCGGTCCAGCTCGTGTCGTTCCCGCTCGGCCACGTCGCCGGGCTGGTGAGCCTCCTGCGCCCGCTGGTCCACGGCACCGCCACCATCGTCACCGACGGCTGGGAGCCGACCCGGGCCCTGGAGCTGATCGCGTCGTACGGCGTGACCTACACAGCCGGCACGCCCCTGCACCTCGCCACCCTGCTCGACGCGCTCGAGTCGGGGGCGCCGATCGGCACACTGCGCGAGTACCTCGTCGGTGCCGCGACGGTGCCCGCCGACCTGGTGGCCCGGGCGGACCGCCTCGGGATCACCGCCTTCCGCTGCTACGGGTCGACGGAGCACCCGACCATCTCGTCGGGCGTGGTGGACGACCCGCTCGAGAAGCGGCAGCACACTGACGGCCGCCCGACGCCCGGCACCGAGATCCGCATCGTCGACGAGGCCGGCGACGACCGGCCGGCCGGCGTCGACGGCGAGGTCGTCTGCCGCGGGCCGGAGCAGATGATCGGCTACCGCGATCCCGCACTGGACGCCGAGACCTGGACGGACGACGGGTGGCTTCGCACCGGGGACATCGGGCACCTGGACGCCGACGGCTACCTCACGCTCACCGATCGCGCCAAGGACGTCATCATCCGGGCCGGCGAGACCATCTCCTCGCGCGAGGTCGAGGACGTGCTGCTGACCTGCCCCGGGGTGGCCGACGCGGCGGCGGTCGCCGTACCCGATCCGTACTACGGCGAGAAGGTCGGCGCGGTCCTCGTCCCCCGACCGGGTGCCACCCCGGACCTGGACTCCGTGCGAGCCCACTTCGCCGCCTGCGGACTGGCCCGCCAGAAGACCCCGGAGTACGTCGAGCTGCGCGACGAGCTCCCCCGCACCCCCCTCGGCAAGGTCCGCAAGGCCGACCTGCGAGCCGAGATCCGCCACCACCTCGAGGAGTGACCTTGCCAATCCGCACCGCCGACCCCATCTGGTGGGGGACGCCCGACCTCGCCTGGGCCAACGGACGAGGAGCCGGCCTGCTCAACGGCACCCTCGGGATCGAGCTCCTCGAGGCCGGAAGCGACTTCCTCTCCGCCCGGATGCCGGTCGACGACCGCACCCGTCAACCCGCGGGCGTGCTGCACGGAGGTGCCTCCGTCGTGCTGGCCGAGACCGTGGCCAGCTGGGCCGGGGCCTTCGTCGTCGACCCGGCCAGGTTCCACTGCGTCGGGATGGAGATCAACGCCAACCACGTGCGCCCGGCGTCGGGCGGGTGGGTGTCGGCCACCGCCCGACCGCTGGCCCTGGGACGACGGACCCACGTCTGGGACGTGCGCATCGTCGGCGAGGACGACCGGCTCGTGTGCGTCTCGCGCTGCACGCTCGCGGTGCTCGAGACGCCGTCGGCCTACTGAGTCACCCGGGTCACCCGGGTCACCCGGCGGGGACCACCGTCGGGACCCAGGCGCCGATCCGGTCCCAGAGCTGCTGACGCGATCCCGCCATGTTGTGGCAGTGGGCGGAGCCCGGCACGAGGAACAGGGTGACGTCGCCGGAGGCGGGGTAGTTCGCGATCTCCGCGTGCGGGTCCGGCGCGACGTCCCGGGCGGCGCCGAGCGCCAGGAGGACGGGGACCTCGACCTTGGCGGCGTGACCGGCCACGAACCCGGGCGAGATGACCTCCGCGTTCGCCTGGGCGGGGAGACGCGAGACGTGGGCGTCGTCGGCCTCCATCACCGCCTCGGGGACGTCGGCGGCGTAGAAGTTGTCGCGCAGCCCGGCGCGCGGCATGGTCCAGGACACCGCGCCGGGCTCGGCCCCGGAGATCGAGCGCAGCATCTCGTAGTTCTGGGCGATGCTCGTGGCGAGGTCCTCGGCAGCGACGCGTCCGTCGACGTTGGTGATGTCCACGCCGTACCCCAGCAGGACCACGGCGTCGTACGGCGCGGCCTCGGCCTGGACCATCGTGGTCAGGCAGGCGCCCATCGAGTGGCCGACCCCGACGACCGGCAGCGCCTGCGGCGCCAGGCCCGCCACCAGGTCGCCCTTGAGCACGAGGTCGCGGACCTGGCGGGCCACGTCGGCGTCGGCCGCGGCCAGCAGCTCCAGCCCGGCTGGACCGTCGACGTCGCTGCTGTCACCGACGCCGAGATGGTCGAGCGCCACGACGACGTAGCCCTGCGCGGCCAGGTGCTCGGCGAAGCTGTAGCCGGGGTGACCCGGCACCTCCAGGTGCCAGTAGTGCTTGTCGTAGGTCCCGCCGGCCAGGCAGACGAGGACCGCCTTCGCGTCGTCAGGTCCCGAGGGCGGGAAGACCCATGCCGCCTGTCGCGAGCCGCCCTGCTGGCCCGGCACGATGCTGCTGACGTCGAACTCCACGGTGGTCGGCATGCCCACTCCTAATCATCTAACGAATCAACCTGTTTATGTGACGCTAGTCTCGTCGTGGACAGGTGTCAACGAAAACTCCAGGAGGCGTCGTGGACCCTCGCGCCCAGCGCGTCCGGGACGCCCTGCTCGCGTCGGCGTGGACCCTCGT
Source organism: Nocardioides pacificus (assembly GCF_054775955.1). NCBI lineage: Bacteria > Bacillati > Actinomycetota > Actinomycetes > Propionibacteriales > Nocardioidaceae > Nocardioides > Nocardioides pacificus. Next base: position 702,312 of record NZ_BAAHCI010000005.1, on the reverse strand, counting down.
GCACGACCACCCCCTGGGCACGCTGTCGGTAGCCCTCATGTGTCGCCACGCGCGGGTGAGCCGGCAGGCGTTCTACAAGCACTTCCCCGACCTCGATGCCCTCGTGCTGGCCGCGGTCCAGGAGTCCTTCGACGCGGCCGTCGACGCCGCGGCCGACCCGCTCGACGCCGTGATCACCTGGATCCGCGCGCACGGGAGCCTGGAGCGCCACCTCTACCCCTCCCCCGTGGCCGAGCAGCTCGCCCAGCACCTGCGCCGGGTCGTGCGACCCACCTGCGAGGAGGCCGTCCCGGCCCTGCTGGACCCGCGGGTGTCGCGCCCGGACGCCGTGACCCTGCTGGTGGGCGGCCTCGTCGACCTCCTGCGCCAGGTCGCGACACCACCGCGAACCGCCCACGACGCCGCCGACCTGCGCGCCCTCCTCCACCTGGTCGCCCGCAGCTGGGAGGCCGACGAGCTCCCTCACCCCGACCCGACGTCCTAGGACAGCCGCAGCAGTGCCCGGTAGACCTGGGTCGACGTCGGCGGGTCCGGGAGCGGCCGGGCCGACTCGGCGGCGAACGCTTGCAGCAGGTACGCGAGGAAGCGGCGCCAGGCGTCGGGAGCCGCGTCCCGGGTGGCGGTGACGATGCCGGCATTGGCCATCAGGACCAGCGGGACGTCCTGGTGGACGAAGTCCGCGCGGAGTCGGCCCGTGGCCTTCGCCCGATCGATCAGCTCGCCCAGCGCCCGGCCCGCGCGGTCACGCTCGCGCTCGAACTCCTTGGCGATCGGGAAGCTCCGGGTCAGGACGTCGGCGAAGCCGCGATCGTCGGCCTGCATCTCGCAGACCCGCTCGACGTAGCCGCAGAAGCCCCGCCACGGATCGGGGTCGGCGAGCGCGGCGTCGATCGCGTCCGAGTACGACGCCATCTTGTCGGCGAACGTGGCGGCGACCAGGTCGTCGCGGGTGGGGAAGCGACGGAACAGGGTGGCGACCCCGACGCCGGCTCGCCGGGCGATCTCGTTGGTCGAGGCCTCCAGCCCCTGCTCGGCGAAGATCTCGCGCGCGGCGTCGACGACCCGGGCGCGGTTGCGCACCGCGTCGGCCCGCAGGGGGCGCCCGTCGTCCGTCGTGCTCACCCGGGCGATCATACGCCCCGAAGTGGAACGGGACCTCCGGTTGTCCTGCTACGCTCGGGACAAATGGAGCACCCGTTCCGCTCCGAGACGAGAAGCGAGTCGCCGCACCGATGAACGTGTTCCTCTGGATCCTCCAAGCCCTCCTCGCCGCCATGTTCGCGATGGCGGGGATCATGAAGGCGACCCAGCCGAAGGAGAAGCTGGCCGCCGGCCTGCCCTGGGTCGAGGACTTCTCCCCCGGCACGGTCCGCCTCATCGGCATGGTCGAGCTGCTCGCGGCGATCGGACTCATCCTCCCGGCGGCCGTCGGGATCGCCACCGTCCTGACGCCGCTCGCCGCGTGCGGTCTGGCCGTCGTGATGATCCTCGCCGCCGCCACCCACCGTCGTCGTCACGAACCCGGCGCCATCGCGTTCAACGCGGTGCTGCTCGCGATCGCCGTCGTCGTCGCCTGGGGCCGCTTCGGTCCCTACTCGTTCTGAGTCGACGCCGTGGAGCTCGGTGTCATCTCGCTCAGCGACGTCCAGACCGATCCCTCGACGGGGCAGCCCCACTCCTTCGAGCGCCGGCTGGAGGAGATCGTCGGGTACGCCACCCTCGCCGACCGCGCCGGGCTGGACGTCTTCGCCCTCGGCGAGCACCACACCCTCGACTTCGCGGTGTCCTCGCCCGCGGTCGTGCTGGCCGCTGCCGCGACCCGCACCAGCCGGATCCGCCTCACCAGCGGTGTCACGGTGCTGCCGGTCCTCGACCCGGTCCGGGTCTACCAGGACTTCGCGACCCTCGACCTCCTCAGCCACGGCCGCGCGGAGATCACGGCCGGGCGCAGCGCGTTCACCGAGCCGTTCGGGATCTTCGGCGTCGACCTGGCCGACTACGACGCCGCGTTCGACGAGAAGCTCGACCTGCTGCTCCGGCTCCGCGAGCAGGACCGGGTCACCTGGTCGGGCCGGTTCCGGCCCCCGCTCCACGACGCCCCCGTCACCCCCCGCGCGGCCCAGCGTCCGCTCCCGGTCTGGCTCGGGGTGGGTGGCTCGCCGGAGAGCGCGGAGCGCGCCGGCCGGCTCGGGCTGCCCATGGTCCTGGCCTACATCGGCGGTCCGCTGACCCAGGCCAGGAGGGCCGTCGACGTCTACCGCGCCGCCGGCGAGCGCGCGGGCCACGCCGAACGTCTCCGGGTCGGCATCTCGACCCACTTCTACGCCGGCGCCACTCCCGACGCGGCCCGCAGGACCTTCCCCCACTACCACGAGTACCTCCGCCCCAAGACGCCCGGCGGCCGTGGCTTCGTCGTCACCCAGGCGCAGTTCGACGCCGGCACGCAACGCGGCAACGCCGTCATGATCGGCTCCAGCACGCAGCTGATCGAGAAGATCCTCGACGCCCACGAGGTGCTCGGTCTCGATCGCTTCCTCGGCCAGGTCGACTGGGGCGGCCTCCCCCGCGCCGCCGTCGAGGACTCCATCAGCCGGTACGCCGAGGAGATCGCCCCCGCCGTCCGCGCCGCCGCCGCCCGACCCGCCTGAACAGCGCCGACCCCGCCGTACCTGACCGAAGGAGCACCGTTATGGCCGCGAACCAGACCATCCCCGAGACCCACCACGACCTGGTCACGTCGACCACCGTCGCCCTGAGCACCCTCAACGACGACGGGTCGATCCAGACCGCCGCCGTGTGGGTCCTCCTCGACGGCGACGGCGTGCTGCGCACGTCGCTGTCCAAGGACCGCAAGAAGTACGCCAACCTCCTCGCCCGGCCGCAGGCGACGATCTTCGCGATCGCGCCCGACAATCCGTTCCACACCCTCGAGGTGCGCGCCCAGGCGGAGATCGCCGACGACGACGCCGAGCGGAGCTTCATGGCCAAGCTCGTGGGCACCTACGGCGAGACCCTCGAATCCATGGCCGAGCAGGCCGCGGAGGACCGGGTCGTCGTCACCTTCCGCCCCGCCCGCGTCCGCACCCAGGGCTGATCCGGGCGCCACCGTGAAGACCACCATCCTCGGCGCCACGGGCCCGGCCGGCCGGCTCGTCGTCAGCCGGGCCCTCAACCAGGGCCACACCGTCACCGTCCACGCACGCCACCCCGACAAGCTCGGCGACCTCGCCGGCCGGCCCGGACTCGAGGTCGTCACCGGTCAGCTCGACGACCGAGCCTCCCTCGACGCCGCGGTCGCCGGCGCCGACGCGGTCATCAGCGTCCTTGGGCCCGGCCGCGACAAGGCCTCCATCCCCCCGCTGGTGCCGGGGATGCAGAACGTGGTCGACGCGATGACCGCCGTCGGCGTACGCCGCCTGGTCGCGACGTCGACGCCGTCCGCGACCGACCCGGCCGACACCCGGGACCTGCGGTTCAGCCTGATGGTCACCGGGATCCGGCTGGGCGCGGCCCCGGCGTACCGGGCCATCGTCGCGATGGCCGACATCGTGCGCGGCTCGTCGCTGGACTGGACACTCGTCCGGCTGCCGCTGCTGCACGACAAGCCGGTCGACTCCCCCGCCCGCCCCCGGCAGGTCGGGGAGCCCGGCGGCATCCGCCTCTCCCGTGCTGCCCTCGCCGACTTCCTCCTCGCCGAGACCGTCGACGGGGCTTGGGTCCGTCGGTCGCCCCTGCTCGCGGACGGCTGACCCGACGCCTCAGTCCGCAGCCGCGGCACGAGTCGGCAGGAGCAGCCCGCCCGCGACGGCGCCGACCGCGAGCAGGACGGCGGCGACGGCGAACGCCGTGGCGTAGCCGTGCGTCGTCGCCGCCGGGGTCAGCCCGCCGGCGTGCCCCCGGGCGGAGGTCGCGGCGACGGTGCTCAGCACCGCCGTGCCCACCGAGCCCCCTCGCCGAGCAGGTCGCGACCCTGCGCGAGGCGAACCCCACGGCCTTCGTCCAGGTGCAGACCCCGCAGTGCGAGGTGCTGCGCGGCGGCTGGTCGGACGAGGAGCATCGTCAGAACCTCGGCGAGCTGGCCGAGGCCGGCGTCGACTCGTTCGTGCTGCAGCTGCCGGTCGACTCGGTCGGGGCCGTGGTCGAAGGCCTCGAGCGGTACGCCGCCGACTTCCGCTGACGTCCCGCTGGCCCGCCGCTGAACCCGCGGGTCAGCCGCCTGGTGGCGGTCGTCCCCACCCGGTCGGATCGCAGCTCGATCGTGCACCACACAACGGGCAGGTCCCCCTCCGGCAGAGCGCCGCCAGCGCCGCGATCCGCCCGACGACGTCGCGGGAGACCACGTGGTCGGCGAGCCCGGGCAGCGTCGTCATCGTCGGGTCCACGATGCCGCGCTGCATCTCCGAGACCAGCAGGGCCGGGCGGCTGCCCGGCCCGAGGCCGCGGACCTCAGTCGCCACCGACGACCGACCGCTCCTTCAGATCGGCGATCCGCGCGTCGTCGTACCCCAGCTCCTGGAGGATGGCCACCGTGTGCTGGCCCAGGGTGCACCCGGCGTCGGCCTTCGTGAGCGAGCGCGAGAAGCGGGTGATCGGCGCCAGGCGGCGGTGCTCGTCGAAGATCGGGTTGACGGCCTCGACGCTGTAGCCGGCCTCGAAGAACTCGTCGTCCTGCATCGTCCACTCCATGTTGGACTCGACCGCGACGACACAGCCGACGTCCTGCGCGGTGAGCTCCTGCTCCCAGTCCTCCTTGCCGCGCTTGGAGAAGACGCCGGACAGGACCTCGACGAGCTCGGCGTCGTGCGCGCGTCGCAGCTCGCGGGTGGTGAACCGCTCGTCCTCGGCCAGGTCGGCGTACGGCGCGATCGCCGCCGTGAGGGCCGCCCACTCGTGGTCGTACGGCGCCGCCAGGAACACCCAGCCGTCCGAGGCCTGGTAGAGCCGGTAGAGCGCGTGCAGCCCGTAGAAGTCACCGTCGACCGACTGCAGCTCGGGACGGCCGTCGTACTGGGTGTTGAGCACGGCCAGCGACTGCTGGGCCGAGCCCAGCATGGTCGTGGTCAGGTCGGGGAGGTCGATGCCGCGGCGCTTGGCGTAGAGGCCGAGCAGCAGGCCGGTCCCGACCGCCAGGGCGGCGATTCCGTCCGCCTGCGCGCAGTTGACCGCGCCCGCCGAGTGCAGGGCGGCGCCCCGACGCTTCGTCTCCTCCATGTCGGCCGGGGCGTGATTGCCGCCTCCGTCCGTGGCCGAGAGCCCTGCGGCGGCGTCGATGGAGGGTGCGTACGCCGGCCGGCCGGCGTACGGGCCCGTCGTGCCGTAGCCGGGGGCGTTGAGGTAGACGAGGTCGGGATTGATGGCCTTCAGCTGCCGCTCCCCCACGCCCGCCCGGGTGGCCGCGTCGCCGCGGAAGCACTGGAGGACGAGGTCGACCTTCGGGACCAGGGCGTGGATGACCGCCAACCCCTCCTCCGTGGCCAGGTCGACGGCGAGGCTCTCCTTGCCCTGCATCACCTTGGCGCCGCCCGCCTCGGGGAAGGCGACGAGGTTGCGGATGCCGTCGCCCTCGAGGGTCTCGACGTGGATCACGCGGGCGCCGAGGTCGGTGAGGACGGTCGTGCCGTAGGGGCCGGCGAACATCGAGCCGAACTCCAGGATCGTGACGCCGTCCAGGGGCAGGGCGGCCGGCGCCTCCACCTCCTCGCCCCCGCTGCGGCGGCCGGCGGCGGCCTCGATCAGGCTCGCCAGCGCCCCGTCGTCGGCCCCGAGCGCGGGCGCCGGCCGAAGCTCGGTCAGGGGCCGGCCATGGGCGTGCACGAGGGTCGACACCTGGGTGACCGGCCCGACCCCCGGCTGGTCGACGACCTGGACCCGCTTCTCGAAGACCGTCTGGGGGTGCTCGAACGAGCCGTCGGGCGTGCGGAAGATCTCGGCGCTCACGTCCGTGTTGCGCTCGAACGTCTCCTGCCACTCCGCGAAGGTCCGGGCCCGGACCCGCTCCAGCATCATCTCCCACCACTCCTCGCGCAGCTCGGCGGTAGGCAGCATGGGGAAGCCGGCCCACTTGGGGTCGGCGAGCTCCTTGGCGAGGTCGAGCTCGGCCAGCCAGGCCTGCATCAGGCGCGGGGCGGTCTGGGCGAACTGCAGCCAGGTGCCGTCCTTGGTCGCGCCGATGAGCAGGGCGTAGATGAGGTAGGCCTGGGGCCGGCCCTGGTCGTCGTAGGCCACGTCCATCGGCGTGAACGCACCCGGGTAGCGGTGGATCACCATCTCGTAGAACCAGTTGTAGACCTCCAGCGCCCCGAGGCCACGGACGAGGTCGGACTCGACCACCTGGCCGCGGCCGCTGGAGTCACGCTCGAGGAGAGCCGCCAGGACGCCGTGGATGGCGGCCTGGGAGGCGCCCCACGAGGCGTACGGCGCGGTCACGAACGACGGGCCGGGGCGCAGGGTCAGCTGACGCTTGGACCACATCGCGCCGGTCTTGGCGTAGACGAGACCCTCCCACCCCTTGTAGTCACGCCACGGGGAGTCGGATCCCCAGCCGGTGATGTGGGCGGTGACGAGCCGGGGGTACTTCTCCTCCAGCGCCTCGTGGGTGAGTCCGATCCGCTCGGCGGTCGTCGGCCGGAGGGTGTGGACGAAGACGTCGGCGCCCTGCAGCAGGGCCCGCAGGCTGTCCTGCCCCTCCGCACTGCGCAGGTCGAGGGTGACGCTGCGCTTGCCGCGCAGTAGGGCGGGCCAGCCGGGCAGCTGGCGGACCATCGAGCCGCCGGGCGGCTCGACCATGATCACCTCGGCGCCGCAGTCGGCGAGGAACTGGCTCACCTGGGCGCCCGGGAGGGTCGACGACACGTCCACGACCACCAGACCCGCGAGCGGTCCGGCGGCGGTCAGGTCGAGCTGCTGCGAGGTCATGGACCCTCCAGAATGTGATCGGCGTTACCGCTGAATAAGTTACACGATTCTCGCGCAAACGGAAGGGCGGCCGGGCACGAGGCCCGACCGCCCTCGCGTGTTCGGAGTCGTCAGCGCGGCGACATCCGGATGGCGCCGTCGAGGCGGATGGTCTCGCCGTTGAGCATGACGTTCTCGACGATGTGCGCCGCCAGGGTGGCGTACTCCGTGGGGTCCCCGAGCCGCGACGGGTGGGGCACCTGCTTGCCGAGGGAGTCGATCGCCTCGGGCGGCAGGGTCTGGAACAGCGGGGTCATGAACAGACCCGGCGCGATGGTGTTGACGCGGATGGCGTGCTGGGCCAGATCGCGGGCGATGGGCAGGGTCATGCCGACGACGCCACCCTTCGAGGCGGAGTACGCCGTCTGCCCGATCTGCCCCTCGAAGGCGGCGACCGACGCCGTGTTGACGATGACCCCGCGCTCCTCAGCCTCCACCGGCGTCGAGGCCACCATCGCCGCCGCCGCCAGCCGGATGACGTTGAAGGTGCCGACCAGGTTCACCTCGACGACCTTCTTGAAGTCGCTCAGCGGGAACGGCGTCCCGTCCTTGGCGACGACTCGGATCGCGTTGCCGATGCCGGCGCAGTTGACGACGGCGACCAGGGTGCCCTGCTCCTGGGCGATCGCGACCGCCGCGGTCACCTGGTCCTCGTCGGTGACGTCGGTCGCGGCGAAGACCGCGCTCGACGGACGCAGGCCGTTGAGGTCGTCGACCACGGTCTTCCCGTCCGAGGACGGGAGGTCGACGACGACCATTGTTGCGCCCTGGGCGTGCAGCTTCTTGACGGTCGCGAGACCGAGGCCCGAGGCGCCTCCGGTGACCAGGGCGACCTTGCCGTTGATGTCCATGTGTCGCAGTCCTCCCGGGGTCAGAGCTTCTCGATGATGGTGGCGTTGGCCATGCCGCCGCCCTCGCACATGGTCTGGAGGCCGAAGCGGCCGCCCGTCGCCTCGAGGTGGTTGAGCAGGGTCGCCAGGATGCGCGTGCCCGAGCCGCCGAGCGGGTGACCGAGGGCGATCGCCCCGCCGCGCGCGTTGAGCTTGGCCTGGTCGGCGTTGAACTCGCGGGCCCAGGCGAGTGGGACCGGAGCGAAGGCCTCGTTGACCTCGTAGGCGTCGATCTCGTCGATCGTCAGCCCTGACTTGGCGAGCGCCTGGTGGGTGGCCGGGATGACGCCGTCCAGCATCACCAGCGGGTCGGACCCGGTCACCGCGAAGGTGTGGAAGCGGGCCCGGGGGGTGAGGCCGAGGGCGAGCGCCTTCTCCTCGCTCATGATGAGCGCGGCCGACGCGCCGTCGGTCAGCGGCGAGGAGTTGCCGGGCGTGATCCGCCACTGGATCTCCGGGAACCGCGCCGCGAAGCCCTCGTCGTAGAAGGCCGCGTTTAGGCCGGCGAGGCCCTCGGCCGTGGTGCTGGCCCGCACGGTCTCGTCGACGGTGTGCGTCGTCCCGTCCGCGAGGGTGACCGGGACCAGCTCGTTCGCGAAGCCCCCCTCGGCGGCGAACGCCGCGGCCCGCTCGTGCGAGCGGGCGGAGAAGGCGTCGAGCTCCTCGCGGTCGAGCTTCCAGCGGGCGGCGATCAGCTCGGCGCCGATGCCCTGGTGGGCGAGGCCCTCGGGGTAGCGCTCGGCGAGCGGCGCGTGCGGGTTGGACCCGGGGGTGACCGCGGCGCCCATCGGGACCCGGCTCATCGACTCCACGCCGCAGGCGATCACGACGTCCTGCGCGCCGGCGATCACGGCCTGGGCCGCGAAGTGGGCGGCCTGCTGGGACGACCCACACTGGCGATCGATCGTGGTGCCGGGCACCGACTCCGGGAAGCCTGCGTGCAGGAGCGCGGTGCGCGCGATGTTGAGGCCCTGGTCGCCGACCTGACCCACGCAGCCCGCGATGACGTCCTCGACGAGGGCGGGGTCGAGGCCGTTGCGGTCGACCAGCTGGCGCAGGGTCTGGGAGAGCAGGACTGCGGGGTGCGTCCCGGACAGCGCGCCGCCCGGCTTCCCCTTGCCCGAGGCGGTGCGGACGATGTCGACGATGACGGCTGTGGCCATGAGGAGACTTCCTTGGACGAGGGTTATCAGTTTACTGATTGAACCCTTACTATGACACGGACCCCGAAGCCCGACAACGTGAGGTGACCCATGGACCGTGGCCTGTACACCGAGGACCACGAGCAGTTCCGCAAGGTGGTCGGCGAGTTCGTCCGCCGCGAGGTGGAGCCGCACCTCGAGGAATGGGACGAGCAGCGCTCGACCGGCCGGGACGTCTGGATCGCCGCCGGCGAGCAGGGCGTCGTCGGCCTCTCCGGCCCCGAGGAGTACGGCGGGCCCGGGCTGGGCGACTTCCGCTACCGGATGATCGTCTGTGAGGAGCTCTCGCGGGTGGGCGCGGCGTCGCTGGGCTCGAGCTTCGGCCTGCAGGACGACATCCTGATCCCGTACGTCGCCGACCTCGGCACCGCCGAGCAGAAGCAGCGGTGGCTGCCCGACATGTGCGCGGGCCGCAAGATCATGGCCGTCGCGATGACCGAGCCTGGCACCGGCAGCGATCTCAAAGGCATCCGCACCAGCGGCGTCAAGGTCGACGGGGGCTGGAAGGTCAACGGCTCGAAGACCTTCATCACCAGCGGGATCCAGTCGGACTACGTCGTCGTGGTCACCAAGACCGATCCCGCGGGTGGCACCGACGCGTTCACACTCCTCGTCGTCGAGGACGGAATGCCGGGCTTCAGCCGCGGTCGGAAGCTGGACAAGCTCGGCCTGAAGGCCCAGGACACCGCCGAGCTGTTCTTCGAGGACGTCTTCGTGCCCGAGGACAACGTCCTCGGCTCCGTCGGCGGCGGCTTCCGCCAGCTCATGCACCACCTGCCGCTGGAGCGGCTGTCCATCGCGGCGATGGCCCTGGCCGCGGCCGACGCCGCCCTGCGCTGGACGCTCGACTACACCAACGAGCGCGAGGCGTTCGGCCAGCCGATCGCCGACTTCCAGAACAGCCGCTTCGTGCTGGCCGACATGGCGACCGAGCTCGACGTGACCCGCGCGTACGTCGACAAGTGCGTCCTCGCCTACAACGAGGGCAACCTCTCGGCCGTCGACGCGGCCAAGGCCAAGCTGTGGTCGACCGAGGTCCAGAACAAGGTGGTGGACCGCTGCCTGCAGCTGCACGGCGGCTACGGCTGGATGATGGAGTACCCCATCGCCCGGGCCTACCTGGACGCGCGGGTCCAGAAGATCTACGGCGGGACCAACCAGATCATGCGGCAGATCATCGGCCGCGAGCTCACCGGTCGCCGCTGATCGCACACGGCAGAAGGGGGCGTCACCGTGCGGTGACGCCCCCTTCTGCCGTCCTTCGCCCCGCTCAGGCGCGCGGGTTGAACGGGTCGGTGATGACGTTGCCGGTGTCGATCCACACCGTCTTGACCTCGGTGTACTCGTCGATCGCGTGCGAGCCGTTCTCCCGGCCCAGGCCGCTCTCCTTGAACCCGCCGAACGGTGCGACGTAGTTGGTCTTGCGGTAGTTGTTCACCCAGACCGTCCCCGCCCTCAGCCGCCGCACCATGCGGTGCGCCCGGCCGACGTCCGAGGTCCACACGCCCGCCGCGAGCCCGAACGAGGTGTCGTTGGCGATGCGGACGGCGTCGTCCTCGTCGACGAAGGGAATCACCACGGCGACCGGACCGAACACCTCCTCGCGCGCGATCCGCATCTCGTTGGTGACCCCCGTGAAGACCGTGGGCCGCACGAAGAGTCCCTGCGCCAGCCCCGGCTCGGTCGGCCGCACGCCTCCCGCCGCGAGCGTCGCGCCCTCGCCCTTGGCGATCTCGATGTAGTCGAGCACCTTGCGGTGCTGGGCCGCCGAGGCGACGGTGCCCATCTCGGTCTCCGCGTCGAGCGGGTCGCCGAGGCGGATCCGGTCGGTGCGCTCCGCGAGCGCGGCGCTGAACTCGTCGTACACGTCCTGGTGCACGAGCACCCGGGATCCCGCCATGCAGGTCTGCCCCGTCGCGGCGAAGATGCCGGCGACGACCCCGTTGACGGCGTTCGTCAGGTCGGCGTCCGGGAAGACGATGTTGGGCGACTTGCCGCCCAGCTCGAGGGAGACCCGGGCGAGCCGCTCGGCCGCGGTGACCGCGATCATCTTGCCCACGTGGGTGGACCCCGTGAACGCGATCTTGTCGACGCCGCGGTGCTCGGCGAGCGCCGCGCCGACCGGACCCGCCCCGGTCACCACGTTGACGACGCCGTCGGGGAAGCCGGCCTCCTGGATCAGTCGGGCGAGGGCCAGGGTCGAGACCGGAGTGACCTCCGAGGGCTTCACGACGACGGTGTTGCCGGCCGCGAGGGCGGGGCACAGCTTCCAGAGCAGCAGCGCGAGCGGGCTGTTCCACGGCGTGATGGCCGCGATGACGCCGATCGGCTCGCGCACCGTGAACACCTGCATGTTCGGCACGCTGCTGGCGAGCGTCTCGCCGGTCGGTGCCTCCGCGACGCCGGCGTAGAAGTAGCAGTGATCGGCCAGCGCGAGCGTCTGCCCGGCGACCTCGCGAATCAGCTTGCCGTTCTCCAGCACCTGGATGCGCGCGAGCTCGTCGGCGTTGGCCTTGATCAGGTCACCGAGCGTGCGGAGGCACGTCGCCCGCTGCCGTGGCGTCGACGCCGCCCACGGACCCTCCTCGAACGCGGTCCGCGCGGCCTGCACGGCGCGGTCGACGTCAGCAGGCGTCGCGCTCGGCGCATCGGCCCACTCGCGACCGTCGAACGGGTTGATCGAGGCGAAGGTCGAGCCGTCCTCCGCAGGGACCCACTCCCCGCCGATCAGCATCAGGTAGTGCTCGGTCTCGGCGGTCATCGCGTGGCTCCCTCGGTCCGGGTGGCCGCCGCCCGGGTCGCCGCCGTGCTGCCGGCGACCCGACCGAAGGCCAGCGCCCTCAGCACCGACGTCGCGCCGGGGTACTTGTGGTGGTAAATGCCTGCGGTCTCGCCGACGGCGTACAGGCCGTCGAGCGGGGTCCCGTCGGGGCGAAGGACGCGCGCCTCGGCGTCGGTGAGCAGCCCACCGAAGGTGAAGGTGATCGCGCAGGTCACCGGCCAGGCGACGTACGGCGGCGCGTCGATCGGCCGGGCCCAGTTGGACTTCGGCGGTTCGAGGCCGGCGGTGGCGACGCCGTCCACCTCCGTGACGTCGAGGGGACCGGGGACGGCCGCGGCATTATAGGTCGCGACGGTGGCGGCCAGCGCCTCGCCGTCGATGCCCAGACGGGTGGCGAGCGCCTCGAGGGTGGGCGCCGACTCGGGCTCGCGGTCGGTGAGGACGGCCCGTGCGATCTGCTGGGTCACGAGCTTCTGGTCCGCGATGACGTAGGCGAACTGGTCGGCGTCGCGCCAGATCTTGTAGGCCACCGCCTCGAAGGTGTTGTCCGGAGTGTCCGCCCCCTCGTCGAGGAACCGCTGACCGCGGTGGTCGACGAGGATGCCGTACGGGTAGACCATCACGAGGGCCTCGGCGTTGCGACTGCGCGGGTCGACCGGCTCACCGTGGAAGCGGTCGAACTGACCGTCGGTGCCGGCCCCGGCGGCGATCCCCATCCGGATGCCCTCGCCCCGGTTGGCCCGGCCGCCCGGCGCGATGGGCGCCAGCTCCTCGCCACGCTCGCCCAGGTGCTCCTGCAGCATCTCAGTGCTGCCCTCGAACCCCCCGCAGGCGAGCACGACGGTGCCGGCCGTCCAGGCCCGCGGCCGTCCGTCGGCGTCCACGCCTTCGAGACCGACGACGGCGCCGTCGGCGTCCTGGACCAGGCGCTCGGCGGTGACGCCGTACTCGATCACCCCGCCGCACTCCTCGACCCGCCGGGCGAGCTGCTCCACGATCGCGGCACCGCCGCCCTCGGGCATCAGCCGCGGCCCCTTCGAGGTCAGGAAGTAGGTGCTGCCTGACGTGGTGGCGACGCCGTTCTCGCGCAACCAGGCCATCGTGGGCTGCGCCAGCTCGGCCAGGCGGGCGATGATCGCCGGGTCGGTGAGGCCGTCGCTCAGCTCGGTCATCCGATCGGTGAAGTCCGGCGCCGGAGCCCCGTCCGGGTCGAGGCGGAAGAACGACCCCGTCCAGGCCGTGTTGCCGCCGCGCTGCTCCCGGGTGGTGCGCTCGAGGACGACCACCCGTCCGCCCGGACGGTCCTGCAGGAACTGCGTCGCCGTCGCCAGCCCCCCGGCGCCGCATCCCACGACCACCAGGTCGACCTCGTCCACCGTCATCACGCCTCCGAATCAGTTGACTGATTATGAGGATACAACCACGCGCTCCCATCCGCGTCAAACCATTTAGTGGTTTGCTAAAGCCATCTAGTGGTCTACAGTGCGAGCCATGGCTCCCGCACCCCACGTCACCGAGACGTCCGTCGCAGCGGACCCCGCGATCCGGAGCGTCGCCCGAGCGGCCGACGTGCTCCGCCTCTTCGACCAGAACCACCCGACGCGGACCCTGCGCGACATCGTCGAGGCCACCGGGCTGCCCAAGACGACGGTCGTGCGCCTGCTCGCGACCCTGTCCGGCCTCGACCTGGTCGCCGACCTGCGGGGGGAGGCGACCTACGGGCTGGGCGCCGGGTTCCTGCGCTGGGTCGGCCTGGCCGGCGCCCTGTGGCAGGTCGGCGAGGAGGCGACCGGGCACATGCGCACGCTCGTCGACAGCTGCGGCGAGACGGTGAACGTCTACGTGCGCCAGGACCTGGGCCGCGTCGCCATCGCCCAGGTCGAGGGCACGGCCACCGTCCGCAGCGTCGTCGAGGTGGGCGTGCCCTACGACCTGGCTGCGGGCGCCGCGGCCAAGGTCCTGCTGACCGGGGCCCCCGACCACGTCGTGACCGCCGTCGCCCACCAGGCCGGCAGCGAGGTCGACGCGCTGCGTGCCGAGCTCCGCGGGATCGAGGGTGCCGGTTTCGCGGTGACGCACGGCGAGCGCGAGCTCGGCGCGTCCGCCGTCGCGGCCCCGATCGTGACCGCCGAGGGACGGGTTCTCGCGGCCCTGTCGGTGAGTGGGCCGACCTCCCGCTTCACCCCGGATCGGGTAGGGACGTACGTCGACCTGGTCACCGCCGGTGCCGCGCGGATCAGCTCGGCGGGGCTCGGTCCGGTCGAGGTACTGCTGTGAGCGCCGATCTTCTCGAGGGCGTCCGCGTGCTCGACCTGACCAACGTCCTCGCGGGGCCGTTCGCCGGCTACCAGCTCGCGCTGGTGGGGGCTGACGTCATCAAGGTCGAGACGCCGCACGGCGGCGACCTCGCGCGGCAGCTGGGGGCCGACCCGGTGCTGAGCTCGGAGCACCTCGGCGCCTCGTTCCTGGCCCAGAACTCGGCCAAGCGATCGGTGACCGTCGACCTGAAGTCCCCCGGCGGGCAGGCGGTCTTCGAGCGACTCGTGGCCGACGCCGACGTACTCCTGGAGAACTTCCGCCCCGGGGTCATGGACCGGCTCGGCTTCGGCTGGGAGCGGCTCCAGGAGCTGAATCCCGGCCTGGTCTACTGCGCCATCTCCGGCTTCGGCGCGGACGGGCCGATGCGCACCCGGCCGGCGTACGACCAGGTCATCCAGGGCCTCTCCGGGATCATGAGCGTCACCGGGAGCGCCGACACCGCCCCGCTCCGCGTCGGGTTCCCGGTGTGCGACAGCTTCGGCGGCCTGGCGGCCGCGTTCGCGATCTCCTCCGCCCTCGTCCGCAAGGCCCGGACCGGCCGCGGCGCCCAGCTCGACGTGTCGATGCTCGACGCCGCACTGACCTCGATGGGCTGGGTCGTCTCCGACCACCTGACCACGGGGCGGACACCCGTCCCGATGGGCAACGAGAACACCACCTCCGCGCCGAGCGGGACCTTCGCGACGGCCGACGGCGCCCTCAACATCGCCGCCAACAAGCAGGAGCAGTACGTCGAGCTCTGCGGCGTCCTGGACCGGCCCGAGCTGCTCGTCGACCCCCGCTTCCGGACCCGCGACGACCGCAAGAGGCATCGGCACGAGCTGCGCGAGGAGCTGGAGAAGTCGCTGGGCACCCGCTCGGCCACCGAGTGGGACGAGGTGTTCCTGGCCACGGGCGTGCCGGCCGCCCCGGTCGTCGGGGTGCCCGACGCCCTCCGCTCGGCCCAGGTCCGGCACCGCGGGCTGGTCAACGACCTGCCCTCCCCGTCGGCAGGCGGGGGCGAGGTCCGGGTGCTGGGTCTCCCCACCCGGATCGACGGCGCGGCCGCCGGCCCGACCAGCCCCCCGCCCCGGCTGGGCGAGCACACCGACGTCGTGCTGGCCGAGGCCGGCTTCACCGCGGCCGAGGTCGCCCGACTCCGGGAGGAGGGCGCCGTATGAGCGATCCGCGCAGCGAGGCGCTCGACGCCACGACGACCCGTGACGTCACCGACTGGTGGACGACCGCGGTCTCCGACATCGTGCCGGGCGAGATCCGCCTGCGCGGCTACCCCGTCGAGCAGCTGATCCGAGGCGCCAGCTTCGTGGACACGACCTGGCTGATGGTCCGCGGCGAGCTGCCGACGCCCGGCCAGGCCGAGCTGCTCGAGAAGGCGCTCGTCGCCGCCGTCGACCACGGGCCGCAGGCACCGTCGATCGCGGCGGCGAGGATGGCCGCCTCCTGCGGGGTCGGCCTGCACGGCGCGATGTCGACGGGTGTCGGCCTCCTCGGCGACGTGCACGGCGGCGCGGGGCAGCAGTGCATGGAGCTGCTGGAGGACCTGCTGGCGGCCAGCGCCGAGAGCTCCGTCGAGGAGGCGGTGTCCGATCGGCTCCTCGATCTCCGCGGGCGGAAGGCCTACGTGCCCGGGTTCGGTCACCGCTTTCACCCCCGCGATCCCCGCCGCGACCCGCTGCTCGAGCTCGTCGCTGAGCACGTGCGCACCGGCACCGTCCCCGGCCGGCACCTGGAGGTCGCCCTCGAGATCGAGCATCAGCTGGCCAGCGGACGACGCCGCCCGGTGCCCATGAACATCGACGGCGCGACGGCCGTCATCTACGCGGAGCTCGGGTTCCCGCCCGCGCTCGGCCGGGGTCTCTTCATCCTGTCCCGCTCGGTCGGGATCCTCGCCCACTCGTGGGAGGAGTCGCAGGCCGGCACCCGGATCAAGGGGCCGCTGCCACCGCCGCTGCTCCCGTCGTACGACGGGGCGCCGGCCCGGACCGTGCCCGAGGCCCGATGACCGACTCCTTCGACTCCGTGCGCGACCTGCCCGGCCATCCGGGCGTCGCCTACGTCAGCCTGGCCGCCGCCCGGGCCGGCGGCGCGGGCCCCGTCGACACGCTGCCGTCGTGCCTGCGGGTGCTGGCGGAGAACCTCCTGCGGCACGAGGACGGGCAGACCGTCACCGCGGACCACGTACGACGGCTCGCCACCCGCGAGCACGGCGCGTCGATCCCCTTCACGCCCGTCCGGATCCTGCTGCAGGACGCCTCCGGGCTCCCCGTGCTCGCCGACATGGTGACGCTCCAGGAGGTCGCGGACGAGCTCGGGATCGACCCGGCCGCGCTGGCGCCCCGGCGCCCCCTCGACCTCGTGGTCGACCACGCGATCGAGGTCGACGTCGCCGGCACGTCCGCTGCGGAGGTCGCGAACCTGGACCTCGAGTACGCCCGCCACGACGCCCGCTACCGCTTCCTGCGCTGGGCCCAGGACCGGCTGCCCGGCCTGCGCGTCGTCCCGCCCGGGATCGGGATCTGCCACCAGCTCAACCTGGAGGTCCTAGCGCACGTGGCGCTGCCCGACCCGGAGGGATCGCTCCCCGACGGCCGGCGGCTGGTCGTGCCGGACACCCTGGTCGGCACGGACAGCCACACCACGATGATCAACGCGCTCGGCGTGGTCGGATGGGGCGTCGGCGGCATCGAGGCGACGTCGGCCGCGCTGGGACAGCCGCTGGCGATCCCCGTCCCCGAGGTCGTCGGCGTCCGACTCGACGGTCGCCTGGCGGACGGGGTGCTCGCCACCGACCTCGCCCTGCACCTGGCCGCCCTGCTCCGCGGCCTCGGCGTGGTCCAGCGGATGTTGGAGTTCCACGGCCCGGGCCTCGCCGGGCTCAGCGTCCCGGACCGGGCGACGGTCGCCAACATGGCGCCCGAGTACGGCGCGACCATGGCGTACTTCCCACCTGACGGGCGGACCCTCGACTACCTCGCCGCCACCGGCCGGAGCGCCTCGGCGGTCGACCTCACCCGGACCTACCTCACCGCGCAGGGGATGCTGCACGACCCGACGGCCCGGCCCCCGGCGTACGACGACCTGGTCACCGTGGACCTCGGCACGGTCGTCCGGACGGTCGCGGGGCCCGGCCGGCCGCACGATGCTCTCGGGCTGCCGGAGCTGCCCGGCTCCGCTCCCGGCGAGGCCGCCGCCGACTCGACGCTCCCGGCAGGCGCTGTCGCCATCGCCGCCATCACGAGTTGCACGAACACCTCGAACCCGCGGGCCATGGTGACGGCCGGACTGGTCGCCCGGCGGGCCGTCGAGCTCGGCCTGCGACCGCCGGCCTGGACCAAGACGTCACTCACCCCCGGCTCCCGCACGGCTGCGGAGCTGCTCCGGAGCAGCGGCCTGCAGGACGCGCTGGACGAGCTGGGGTTCCAGGTCGCGGGCTTCGGCTGCGGCACCTGCATGGGCAACTCCGGGCCGCTGGCAACCGGCGTCTCGGACGAGGTACGGCGCACCGGCGCCCGGGTCGCCGCGGTGCTGTCGGGCAACCGCAACTTCGCCGGGCGCATCCATCCGGACGTCACGCACTCCTACCTGGCCTCCCCACCCGTCGTCGTCGCGCTGGCCCTCGCCGGGACCGTCACCACCGACCTGTCCACCGACCCGCTCGGCACCGACCGGGACGGGCGGCCGGTCCGGCTCGCCGACCTGTGGCCGTCGGAGGACGAGGTCGACGAGATCCTGGGCGCCCACGAGCACGAGACCCTCGGCCGCAGTGGCGCCATGACGCTCACGACCGCCCGGTGGGAGGCGCTCGACCGGCCCGCGGCCCCGTCGTACGACTGGGAGGGCGAGACGGGGTCGATCCGCCGCCCGCCCTTCGCCGACCAGGAGCTCCGCACCCCGGTGGCGGTCGGCGACATCCTGGGCGCCCGGCCGCTGCTGGTCCTCGGCGACGCGGTGACCACCGACGACATCTCGCCGGTGGCCCGGATCGATCCCGCTTCCGCCGCGGGCCGCTGGCTGCTGGACCGCGGCGTGGCACCCAGCGAGCTGGGCACGTTCAGCTCCCGGCGCCTCAACCACGACGTCATGCTCCGGGGCGGCTTCGCGAACCCGCGGCTGGCGAACCGACTGACCCCCGACCACCCCGGCGGCTGGACCCGCGTGAGCTCGGACGCCGAGCCGGTCCCGGTCCACGAGGCGGCCGCGACCCTGGCGGCGTCCGGCGTCCCGGCCGTCGTCGTCGCCGGGCACTCGTACGGCGCGGGCTCCGCCCGGGACTGGGCCGCCAAGGTCACCCGCCTCCTCGGCGTCCGGGCGGTCCTCGCGGCAGGGTTCGAGCGCATCCACCGCACCAACCTGGTGGCGATGGGCGTGCTGCCCCTCGAGTGGAGCGCGCCCGAGCTCGACGGCAGCGAGCACCTCGACCTCCTCGACGTGGCCGCGGGTCTGGAGGCGGGTCCGCGCGGCATGGTGACCGTGGTGCTCCGGCGCGACGGTCACGAGGTGGCGTGCCACGAGGCCCGGATCCGCGTGGACACCCCCGTCGAGGCGGCCTGGCTGCGCGCCGGCGGCGTCCTCCCCCACCTGGTCGAGACCGCCCACGGTCGCCAATCAGTTAGAACAGTGTGATGATTGGGCGATGAGTACTCCCACGACGGTGACGTCGTACTGCCGGATCTGCTCGGGCCTGTGCGGCATCCGCGTCACCGTCGTAGACGGCCGCGTCACCCGCGTCCAGGGTGACCGCGACAACGCGCTCAGCAGCGGCTTCACCTGCCCCAAGGGCCGACACTCGGGCGAGCTCCACCACGCGCCCGACCGGTTCCTGACCAGTCAGCGTCGGAAACCGGACGGCGAGCTGGAACCCAGGGAGCTCGGTCTCGTGGTCGAGGAGGTCGCCGAGCGCCTGCGCGCGATCGTGGACGACCACGGGCCCGACGCGGTGGCGTTCTTCGTCGGGACCCAGTCCTACACCTCGACGCTCACCTTCCCCTTCGCGACGGCCTAGCAGCGCGCCCTGGGCACGCACAAGTACTTCTTCGACCAACACCGTCAACCAGTCCGCCAAGTTCGTCGCCGCCGAGCGGCTCGGATCGTGGCGCGGCGGTCGGCAGCGGTTCGAGGACTCCGACGTCTGGCTGCTGGCCGGCTCGAACCCGCTCGTGTCGATGCAGGGTGGCGAGGTCAGCGGGTTCCCGGTGCACGGAGGACCCCGCCGGCTCCGAGACGCGCAGGCCGCCGGGATGGCCTTCATCGTGGTCGGCCCGCGGCGGACCGAGACGGCCACCCGCGCCGACCTCCACCTGCGCCCGGTCCCCGGCACCGACGCGATGCTGTACGCCGGGCTGCAGCGCGAGAGCCTCGAGCGGGACTGGCACGACGCCGACTTCTGCGCCCGGTTCGTCGACGGGCTCGACGACCTGCGGCTCGCGGTCGACCCGGCAACACCGGGCCGGGTCGCGGCGGTCACCGGCGTACCCGTCGAGCAGCTGGCTGCGGCGGCCCGCGCCTTCGGCACCGCGACCCAGGGCATGGCGACGTCGGGGACGGGCGCCAACATGGGTCCGGAGTCCAACCTCGCCGAGCACCTGCTGCAAGCGCTCAACTTGGTCTGCGGACGCTTCCCCCGAGCCGGCGACCGGGCCGCGGGCAGGACGCTGCTCGGGGGCCGAAGCCGGGCAGCACCGGGGTGCGCGCGCCGTCCCGGCCGTGGGAGAGCGGCCTCCGGAGCCAGGTCGGCGGGCACGGGATGCTCTACGGCAACCCGCTGCCGACCGGCATCCTTCCCGACGAGATCCTGCAGGCGGGGCCCGACCGCGTCCGCGCGCTTGTGGTGTGCGGGGGCAACCTCCTGCATCCCCGACCAGGCCCGCACCGTCGAGGCCCTGCGCTCCCTGGAGCTGCTGGTGACCGTCGATCCCTACCCCAGCGAGACCGCCCGGCTCGCCGACTACGTCGTCGCGCCCGCGCTCGGGCTCGAGCGCGCCGATCACACCCGGCCCAACGAGAGTTGGTTCAGCGAGGACTTCGGGCAGTGGACCGACCGGTCCTCCCCCGCCCTCCCGGGGTCGTCGAGGACTGGGAGTTCTGGCTCCGGCTCGGCCAGGCCATGGGCCTGACCCTGCGCATCAGCTCCCGCGTCTGGGGGCCGGACGACCCCGTGCCCGACGCGGAGGCGCTGCTGTCGTCCTTCGGCAACCGGTCGCGGATCCCGTTCGAGGATGTCCGTCAGCACCCGCACGGCGTGCTGCGCACCGACCTGGAGCCCGTGACGGTCCTGCCGGGCGAGGGGGGAGCGCTTCGACCTGTGCCCCCCGGACGTCGCCGCCGAGATCTCGACGATGCACGCGGCCGCGGACTCCCCCGCCGGGCGGCCCTTCCGGCTCGTCGTCCGCCGCAACAAGGAGACGATGAACACGGTCGGTCGACGGACCGACACCCTTGCCCCGTCGTACAACCCGGTGCACCTCCTCCCGACACCGACACCGACGCCTTCCCGACATCCAGACCGGCAGCCCGGTCGAACAACGCTGCCATCACAAGCCTCCTCATCGGACCGGCCGCGGCCGTCGTGGCTGGCGACACCCGGAGGGCTCTCTGTCAGGACACAGACCCATGTGCTCGCAGCAACAATCCGCCGACTCCCGAGAGCCCCGCGCCATACACCTCGACAGGCTCACCACGCACCAGTGTGTGCCGACGTCGCCGAGCGTCACCGCCGATTCTCATCCCCCGCTACATTCGAGAAGGTCGAAGTGCCACACACCTCTTGCATTCCCGGTACGCGCTTGTTTCGATTGTGCGAATCAAGGGCATGCCCCCTGCCCCGTCCCCCCGCCTGACGAGGTGCCACATGGTCGACCGCGACCCTTCGCCGGATGAGGCAAGCACGTGCCCGAACTGCGGCGGCGTGGTCGTCTACCGCGGCGTCGGACGACGGCCCGTCTGGTGCTCCACACGGTGCCGCAACGACGCCGCTCTCCAGCGACTCGGAGCGCGCAAAGGCGCGATCGAGATCCGGATCGTCGAGATCCCCCGCACTCGTGCCGGAGCCCAGCCACCCGACGCCACAACGACATCCAGCGATCCAATGCCGTCCACTGGTCCAGAACCGAAGAGGGCCGCCCCTTCGATCGAGCAGGCACTCCGCACAATCCGCAATGACCCACAAGCAGTCGGCAAGCTGCTCGCGCACCTAGAACGCCGTCGCGCCAACGGCAACCTCTCGGCCTATGAATGGCTACCGGTGCGCAACGCGCTACGGTTGATCACGCGTGAACTGACTCCGGACGTGGAACGGCCACCGCCTGCAACTCTGCGCCCCCCAGCTGAACAAAAACCGCCAGGTCGCTCATAGGCGGTGGCGATGGTATGGGCTACATGGGACTTGGGCATGTGCTCGGGATCCCGCCAGATGTCGGCGGCGCCCAGCAGACTGGACGCATGGGCAGAGACCGCAAGCGCCGCGAGCCGCGCCGAGAGCGCAGGCGCGCGAAAGAGACTCTGAGTGAGTCGCCGATCAAAGTCGCCATCGCAACGACGCCACAGAGCGGGGCTGGGGATCGCCGGCCTCTCGATCAAGACACAGAGTTGACTAAGGCCGCGCTGCTCTACGCCGACGAGGTCGAGTTGGTGAGCCTCGGGGTGTCAATATTCGACGAACTGCGGCAAGTCATCGACGCTGGGGAACTGGGGGGATACGGGCTGCTCGCCTCACTGGACGACGACACGATCAACTACCTGGCGACCCGAGACGGCTCCGAAGCGACGCTGCCGCTGGACTGGCGCCAGACGATGGAGGCGGCACTGTCTGTGCCGCCTGAAGCTCTTGAGGCCTTGGGCGTCGAAGGCGCCGACCAACTGCGGGAGCTGCAAGAATTGGCCGCCGAGCACGGCCGCGAGATGCAGGCGACCCTCACCAACCTGCTGGACGAGCAGGGGGCGACCGAATTGGTGACCGCGATCAGGAGCGGGTCGATCAAGATTGCCGACCTCGGCGCGTCCCCTTCTTCAACATTGCGCCCAATGGACCTCGACCCGACCGACAACACCGACGTCCAATTGTGGAACTGGATCGATGCGCTCGTCGCGCGGTTGACGGACAAGAAGACACGGCTCCTATTCGACCGGCAGGCTGGCGGGATCATCCAGTCGATGCTGGAAGGAAGGATGATTCCGGCCAACCCGCAGGGCTTGCGCCTTGCGGCGCAGGCAGCCCTCGGCGCGGGATTCACCGAGCGCCTGCCCGCGTTTCCAACTGCCAAAATGGACGAACTGTTGGACATGCGGAAGGAGTTGGCGCTGCCGCTGGCCCGCTATCGAGGCGCCGTCGCTCGGTTCTCGAAGGACATGCCGCAGGTTGTAGGGGAGAACCTTGACTTCGAGGTCGAGCAGCTGTAGATCGAGACGGTGAAGCCTGTCCTGCTGGGACTGGAGGACGAAATGGCGGACCACGGGCTGGTGCGGGAACTCGCGCGCACCTTGAGCGTGGAGCGGATACGCGACTTCAGCAGCTGGACCGCAGGCACCTACATCACGGTCGCGAGCGCGACGGCCCTAGACGCCCTCACGACGGGCCTAATCGCCACGGCGGGAGGTGGGGCTGCGACGGTAGCGCTCGAAGCGATTCGCGCTCAACGTGAGGGGCAGGCGGGGTCGAAGGCGAGCGAGTTCTACTACCTGTACGAAGCGAACCGTCGCCTCGGTTGAAGCAGATTCCATCTACGTCACAGTGGGCGGTATGCCGGCCTCCGTCGTCAGGAGCAGCTGGCGAGTCACCCGCCAACCTGTTCGTCCCACAGCAGGGCGCCCATCTGGCGGGCCGCGCGCCGGCGCAACTCGTCGACGGCGTGGGTGTAGCGCTGGGCGGTGGCCATCTCGGTCCAGCCCATGATCGACATGAGCGTGCGGATGTCGACGTTCTGGAGCAGGAGCAGGGTCGCGGCGGTGTGGCGGGCGTCGTGCAGGCGGACCTGGCGGACGCCGGCTCGCTTCAAGAGGGCATGCCATTCGATGCGGTCGCGGGCCGGGTCGATCAGTCCACCGTCGGTGGCGGGGAAGACCAGGTCGTGGGTGCTGTCCCAGGCTTCGCCGGCCGCGAGGCGCCGGCGGATGACTCCTGCGCGATGGCTGCGCAGCTCGTCGACGAGCGGTCCCGGAAGGACGATCGTGCGCTTGGAGGCCTTCGTCTTGGGCTCGACGAGGAGCAGACCTCCACCGATGCGGCGCTCGCACTCGGCGCCGCGCCGGTGACCACAGAAGGGGATGTTCTCGACGACGGCGCAGCCGTGCTCCCAGGTGCGGCGTTGGGTCGAGCGGCGCACCCGCAGGACGCCGTCATCGAGGTCGACGTCGTCCCAGACCAGTCCGAGCGCCTCGCCCTGGCGCAGGCCGAGGGAGAGGGCGATGGACCAGCGGGCGGGATGGAGCGTGGTCTGGGCGGCGGTGAGGACACGGCGACTCTCCTCGATGGAGAGGGGATCGACCTCGACGTCCACGGCTCGGGGCGGGCGGGCGATGAGGGCGGGGTTGCCGACGAGGCGACGACGGCGGACGGCCTCGTTGAGTGCGGAGCGCAGCACGCGGTGAACGGCGCGGATGGTGTGGGTGGAGTGCCCCTCCGCCTGCATCCGGCGGTAGTGCTCCTCGAGGTGCTCGGGCTGGATCTCGCTCATCCGCCAGCCGCCCAGCGTCGGCTGCACGTGGAGTCGCATCTGGCTGCGGTAGGTGGACAACGTCTTCCAGCGCACGGTCATCGGCAGGATCGCCTCCAGCCAGTGCTCGAGCCAGGCTCCCAGGGTCGGGTCGCCCTGGGTCCAGGTGTGCCCCTGGGTATCGCGTCGGAGCTCGAGCGCGCGGACCGCCTCGCGGAGCTCGGCCTTGGTGCGGCGCTGGACGTGCCGGCGGTCGGTGGTGCCGTCGGGTCGACGGCCCAGGGTGACGCGGGCGTGCCAGTGGCCGTCGGCGCCGCGGTAGATGCTGGGGCTGGTCAGCTCGGCGGACTTGCGCGGCCTACCCATGTCGAGTGTCGCGCATCTGGGCAATGAACCGTTCGAGCTCGCGGCGCTCGACGCGGACCGAGCGGCCGACGTGCACGACGGTGAGCCCGTGCCGAGCGACCTGCCGCTCGACGCTGCGCCGGGCGCAGCGCAGCTCGCGGGCGGCCTCGTCGAGGGTGAGCAGCAGGGTGTCGGCTGCAGTCGTGGTGGGGGCGGTGGTGGGGGTGATGGTCTCCATGTGGCACCTAGGGACGGCACCGGCGCCCCGACGATCACCCGGGAGAGGGGATACGGGGGGACGCAACCGGGTTCCGGGGGGACGCCGGGAGGGATGCGGTGGGGGGACGCGTCCGAAGCCGACCCGGGGCGACAGCGCACCGGCGAAGAGTTTTTGAGACGGTATTTGAGACGGAGAAGGGCCGCTTCCCCAGTGGGAAGCGGCCCTTCTCGACGCGTTCGCGCAGGTCATGCGGTGGATCCGATCTGTGCGCCTGTAGGGATTCGAACCCCAAACCTTCTGATCCGTAGTCAGATGCTCTATCCGTTGAGCTACAGGCGCCCGTCCCCACACCGCGGCGCGAGGACTGGATGAGAATAGCCGACCGGGCCGCAGATCCCGAAATCAGACCCGCCCCCGCGCGGTGATCCGCCTGACAGCGGCCCGCTGATGGGGCAGCATCCAAGGAGACGCACGGTTCTTCACCGAGGGAGCGGCAGACGATGGCAGACGTGGATGCAAGCCTGGATGACGCGGGACTGACCAACCCCGAGGTGCGCGCCTACGTGCACCAGTGGGCCGAGCTCACCGGCGCCGCGCGGGTGGAGGTGGTCAGCGCCGCCGACGACGAGCGCCTGATCGCCGAGGCGCTGGAGGCCGGCGAGCTGCTGCCCGCCGGCGAGGGGCGCTACTACTCCCGCAGCTACTACAAGGACACCGCCCGCTCCGAGGAGCGCACGGTCGTCGCGACGAGCAACGCGGACGACAAGGGCGTCTACAACAACTGGCGTCCGGCCGAGGAGATGACGCCACTGCTCCAGGAGCGGATGCGCGGCGCCTCGGCCGGCAAGACGATGTACGTCATCCCCTACCTGATGGCGCCGCCCGGCAACGCGCTCGCGCCGTACGCGACGGGCGTCCAGCTCACCGACGCCCGCACGGTCGTGCTCCACATGATCCGGATGTCGCGCGTCGGCGTGGAGCACGTCGAGGGACTCGAGGACCCCTCGCAGTTCGTCCGCGCCGTGCACGTCACCGGCGATCTGGAGCACCTCGGGCAGGGCACGCCCGACGACCAGCGCTACTTCGTCACCGTGGCCGACCAGCGCACGATCCTGCACTTCGGCTCGTCGTACGGCGGGAACGCGCTGCTGGGCAAGATCGCCCACGGCCTGCGCCAGGCGGCGTACGACGGGTGGGCCTCGGGGCTCTTCCTCGCCGAGCAGTACATGCTCATCGGCATCCGCGACAAGGAGACCGGCCGCACCCACCACATCTGCGGCGGCTTCCCCAGCGCCTCGGGCAAGACCAACCTCGCGATGATGCTGCCGCCGGACAGTCTCGGCGAGCGCTACGACGTGTGGTTCTACGGCGACGACATCGCGTGGCTGTGGATCGACCCGGCGAGCGGTCGGCTCTTCGGCATGAACCCCGAGTACGGCGTCTTCGGCGTCGCCAAGGACACCAACGAGGGCACCAACCCCACCGCCCTGGCCTCGGTCGGGCCGGGGACCGGCACGATCTTCACGAACGTCGCCTACAACCCCGACACCGAGGAGGTCTGGTGGGAGGGGCGCACGCCGCAGCCGCCCGCCGACGTCACCGGCTGGCTGGATTGGAAGGGCGTGCCAATCGCCGAGCGCGATCCGGGCGACGACAGCCCGTGGGCGCATCCCAACAGTCGCTTCACCACGACCCTGGACAACGTCCCCAACATCGCGCCCGACTACGACGCGGCTCCCGGAGTGCCGATCGACGCCATCATCTTCGGCGGCAGGACCCGTGACCGCGAGCCGCTGATCCGCGCGATCCACGACCTCGCGGAGGGCGTCTACGACGGACTGACGCTGGGCGCGGAGGCGACGTCGGCGGCCGAGGGCGTCGAGGGGCTGCTCCGCTACGACCCGATGTCCAACCGCCCCTTCATGGCCTACGACGAGGGCGACTACGCCGCTCACTACCTGAAGATCGTCCGGGCGGCGAAGGACCAGCCGATCTTCGCGCACGTCAACTGGTTCCAGCGCGACCCCGACGACGGCCACTTCCTGTGGCCCGGCTATCGCGACAACCTGCGCCCCCTGCTGTGGCTGCTTCGCCTCAAGAACGGGGAGGTGCAGGGCCGGCAGACTCCGGTGGGCATCCTGCCGACCGCCGACGAGCTCGACCTCGAGGGGCTAGACATCGCCCCCGGCGACCTCGACAGGGTGCTCTCGATCGACGTGGCGCGCTGGCGACAGGAGATCGGCTTCCGCGAGCAGCACCTGGCGCAGTTCGCCCGGCTCCCCGAGGAGATCTGGGCGGCGCACCGCCGCGTCGCCGCCGCACTCCAGGCTGAGGACGACTAGGCGCCCAGGGCGCGCCGAGGGCGCCTCCGCTAGGCGCCCACAGGAGCGCCCGATCATGCGTGAGACCCACGTCACATGCAGTTGATCGATCCAATATGAGGGTCCGCGGACGCGGGCTACCCTCAGCCCACCAGGGGGCACTGCGGTCACAGCCCGTCGTACCTCATGGCCGACAACAGCCGCGACAACGAAGCCGCGCGATCACACATACGACACTCCACGACACGTCCATCGATACGCTCGATGGCCGGGGTCGCTACACCCTTTGCCGGTGGGCGACCTCGCGATGCGCGAGAGGGAAACGAAGACATATGACCGCCGAACTCCAGGTGCCCACGACTCACGAAGGCATCCTCGCCTGGGTCAACGAGATCGCTGAGCTCACCCAGCCCGACAACATCCACTGGTGCACCGGCTCCGACGAGGAGTGGAAGCACCTGACCGAGACCCTCGTGGCATCGGGCACGTTCACGCAGCTGAACCCGGCCATCAAGCCGAACTCCTTCTATGCGGCCTCCGACCCCACCGACGTGGCGCGCGTCGAGGACCGCACCTACATCTGCTCGGTCGACGAGAAGGACTGCGGGCCCACCAACAACTGGATGGACCCCAACGAGATGAAGGACCTCATGCGCGGGCTGTACGCCGGCTGCATGAAGGGCCGCACGATGTACGTCATCCCGTTCGTGATGGGTCACCTCGACGCCGAGAAGCCGATGTTCGGCATCGAGCTCACCGACTCCGCCTACGTCACGGTCTCGATGACCGTGATGGCGCGGATGGGCAGCTCGGTCCTGCGCCGCATCGAGGAGCTCGCGGCCGCCGGCGAGGACCCGCAGTGGGTGCCCGCTCTGCACTCCGTCGGCCACCCCCTGGCCGAGGGGCAGGCCGACGTCGCCTGGCCCTGCAACGACACCAAGTACATCGTCCAGTTCCCCGAGGAGCGGATGATCTGGTCCTTCGGATCCGGCTACGGCGGCAACGCCCTGCTCGGCAAGAAGTGCTACGCCCTGCGCATCGCCAGCGTGATGGCCCGCGACGAGGGCTGGCTGGCCGAGCACATGCTGATCCTCAAGCTCACCTCTCCCCAGGGCGTGCGCAAGTACATCGCCGCGGCGTTCCCGTCGGCGTGCGGCAAGACCAACCTCGCCATGCTGGCCCC
This sequence comes from Nocardioides pacificus, assembly GCF_054775955.1. Taxonomy (NCBI): domain Bacteria; kingdom Bacillati; phylum Actinomycetota; class Actinomycetes; order Propionibacteriales; family Nocardioidaceae; genus Nocardioides; species Nocardioides pacificus. The sequence continues at coordinate 674,449 of NZ_BAAHCI010000005.1, read as the reverse complement.
GACCGTCCCGGGCTGGAAGGTCGAGACCCTGGGCGACGACATCGCCTGGATGCGCATCGGCGAGGACGGCCGCCTGTGGGCGGTCAACCCGGAGTACGGCTTCTTCGGCGTGGCGCCGGGCACCAACCAGGACACCAACCCCAACGCGATGAAGACCATCGAGAAGGGCAACTCGGTGTTCACCAACGTCGCCCTGACCGAGGACGGCGACGTGTGGTGGGAGGGTCTCGAGAACCCGCCGGCCAAGGCCACCTCCTGGAAGGGCGAGCCCTGGACGCCGGACTCCGAGGAGCTGTCCAGCCACCCGAACTCGCGCTACTGCACGCCGATCAAGCAGTGCGACATCCTCGCGCCGGAGTACGACGACCCGCGCGGCGTCCCGATCGACGCGATCCTCTTCGGCGGTCGCCGCAAGACGACCATCCCGCTGGTGACCGAGGCCCGCGACTGGGTCCACGGCACGTTCATGGGCGCGACCCTCTCCTCGGAGACCACCGCGGCCGCCGTCGGCGCCGTCGGCGTCGTGCGTCGTGACCCGATGGCGATGCTGCCCTTCATCGGCTACAACGCCGGCGACTACTTCAACCACTGGATCAACGTCGGCAAGGACAACGACGCCGCCAAGCTCCCGCGGATCTTCTACGTCAACTGGTTCCGTCGCGACCAGGACGGCGGCTTCCTGTGGCCGGGCTTCGGCGAGAACAGCCGAGTCCTGAAGTGGATCGTCGAGCGCATCGACGGCCAGGCCGCCGCGGTCGAGACCCCGATCGGCCACGTGCCGGCGCCGGGCGCGCTCGACATCGACGGGCTCGACATGTCCGCCGAGGACCTCGAGGCCGCGCTCAAGGTCGACGCGGAGGAGTGGAAGGCCGAGATCCCGCAGATCCAGGAGTGGTTCGAGAAGTTCGGCGACAACCTGCCGACCGTGCTGTGGAGCGAGCTGGACGGGCTCAAGCAGCGTCTCGGAAGCTGATCCACCCGGCACCGGAGCTGCTGCTCCGACGCTGAGCTCGCCGCAGGGCCCCACCCGACGACTGTCGGGTGGGGTCCTGGGGGTTTCGGGGGGTTCCCTGCAAGAACCTGCAAACGATGGATAATGCCCGGCAGGGGTTGACGGGAGGACAGCGTGGAGCAGTACGGCCCAGAGGAGCGCGAGCTCTTCGAGACGGCGGCGCGTGACCTCTATGAGCACGTGCTCACCTCAGGCCCGATCGAGGAGGACAGTCCACGCATCTCCGAGGGCGGACCGGACCGCGCGGCATTCGAGCTGCTGAGAGAGTTGGGCCTACTCGTCTTCGAGGCCGCCACGGGCTGCTATGTCGCCACCGACCCCTCGGCAGCCCAGGCGCGGGTCGTAACCCCCCTCGGACAGCAAGGGGCAGAACTCCTCCAGGAGTCCTCCCAGTGGGCCATGGCCTTCAACTCGCTCTCCCAGACATGGCGGCGAGCCCCGCACCCGGCGATGGGCTCCATCACCGAGCTGCGAGTCGAGGCCATCAACCCGTTCCTCACCTCACTCGTGCGCGATGCGGAGTGGGAGCTGCTCACCGCTCAGCCCCAGGCTGGCCGCGCTGCCGCGCTGGAGACCGCTCTGCAGCGCGACATCGCCGCCCTTGAGCGCGGCGTCCAGATGCGGACGCTGTATCAGCACGCGGCGCGACGGAACTCGCAGACGCACAAGTACGTCTCCGCCGTGACAGAGCGCGGCGCCGAGGTCCGCACCCTCGACGAGTTCTTCAACCGCCTCATCGTGGTCGACCGCCGAGTGGCCGTCATCCCCGGCCACGAGGGTCTCTACGTCGCCTTGGCGATTCGGGACCCCTCGCTGGTCGCCTACCTCGTTGACATGTTCGACCGCCATTGGGAGCGCGCTCGACCGTTCACCAACCGTGAGACATCGATGATGAAGGACATCGCCGCGGAGCAGCGAGCGATGACCATCCGAATGCTCATCGAGGGCCACGCCGACCCGGCCAGCGCGAAGCGTCTCGGCGTCAGCCCGAGGACGTATGCGGGGTACATCTCGGATCTCAAAGAGGAGTACGAGGCGCAGACGCGCTTCCAACTCGGGTACGCGATGGGAAGCCAAGGTGTGTCCGGCCAGGAACGAGCTCCTGAGGAGGAGTGACCGGGGGCGGTTCCGTTGCCGAGACGGGCTGGTTGGCCACCCTCGGCAGTCCCCCTCGTAGACACGTCACCCTGAAAAATGTCACAAGGGCAGTGACGTCAGACGTCACTGCCCTTGTGCCTTGAGACGGGCCGGGGGGATGGCTCAGGGACCGAACATGTGGGGGTTGGTTGGTCCGCGTCTCAGGGATCTTGGTGGGGGTTACCAGCCCCAGCTGGTGTCCCGCAGGGGGACGATCTTCGAGGAGTCCGTCTTGCCGTTGCCACCAGGGGCCGCCTGGGCAGGCACCGAGGTCCCGAGAACAGCAAGGCTCATGACTGCTGCGGCCAGTGCGATACCGACGCGACGCAGGTTCTTCATTGTGACCTCACCTTCTTGTGAGGGCCAACGGCGACCCTCGCTGGACACCATTCTGGGGTCAGGCGGAGGAACCTTTCAGCCGATCACTGCCTCACAAACTTGCATTGCATCAAGTTGCAGAAGCTGGCAGTCCTCCGAGACCCGCCAGAACGCAGCTCGGCCCCGGTCCCCACGAGGGGGAACGGGGCCGAACTCACTGCGGAGGCGGCGGGATTTGAACCCGCGAGAGGGCACAACCCTCAACCCGCTTAGCAGGCGGGCGCCATAGACCGGACTAGGCGACGCCTCCCAGACAGCCGTCACAGGCTACAAGGCACCCCGGGCTCTTGCCGAATCAGGGGCGACACTCGCGCGCCGTACCCGGGTGAGACAGGCCCGGGTCAGAGTCGGCGCAGGCCCTGTCCGTGCTGCAGGTGCTCTTGCAGGTCACGCACGAAGACCTCGCGCGGGACGGAGAGATAGGCGACGGGGATCGTCGTGCTGCGACCGTCCTTGAGCCGGACCACGACACACGCCGTACCACCGACCGTGGCGGCGACGGCGTCCTCGACGTCCGTCCACCGGGCCTGCATCACGCCTGCGCCACGGATGTGGCGGACCTGGTAGCCGTCCTCGCCCAGGCGCACCGCCCAGCCGCGCAGCAGGACCAGGGCCCCGACGACCGCCAGCACCACCAGACAGGTCACGCCCGCGAAGGGGACCAGCCAGCCGGGCAGCGAGGCCAGTCCCACGAGGAGCAGGGCGATGACCATCACCACTCCCGAGACGACCAGCAGCGACCCGAGCAGGCGGGCGTTCAACGAGGGAGAGAGACGGTAGTCGGACACCCCACGATTCAAGCAAGACACGACCGGTGCGGACCAATCGGGCACGCACTTGTGGTCCTCGATGGCGCGCGCCACACTCGGTGCGGAGGCGCACCTGCGCCCGTGACCGCCAGGAGGGCTCAGATGGGTACGACGCCGGGCGCGGCCCTCAGGAGTGTGCAGCAGGCCCTCGACGCGATCCCCTCGCCGAGCGACCGGAACTCGGGCGCCGACGTGGCACTGGGCAACTGGCGCTGGACGGTGCGCCAACGCATCCTCGGGGTCCGCGACATGCTGGTCGACGAGAGCGCCTATGAGGGCGAGGGGTGGCTGATGGCGCGCGGCGGCGCGGCGATCCGCGAGCGCAACGAGCTGCTGCTGCGCCTGAGCCGGATGGCTCCCCACGTGCTCGAGGACAGCGACGTCGACAACGTACGCGAGGAGCTGCGGCGGCTGCTGGTCGACATCTCGCACCACCTCCAGCGGTTGCGCGACCTCGCCTACGACGAGGTCAACCTCGAGCTGGGCGGCTCGGAGTAGGCACACCCATACGCTCAGCCGGCCGAGCCGCTTAGACTGCTCCCGCGCAACGGTCACGAGCCGCCCTCGGGTGGGGTCGGACCATGCGAGGAGGGGTGCCGGAGCGGCCGATCGGAACCGCCTTGAAAGCGGTCGTAGGGAGACCTACCGCGGGTTCGAATCCCGCCCCCTCTGCCAGGTCACCGGGTCTCGACGTCGGTTGGTTTCGACGGCGGTTGCTGCGCAACCTGCTCAACCACCGGCTGCGCAACCTGCTCGACCAGCGGGGGTCAGTCCAGGACGACCAGGACGTCGCCCTCCTGGACGACGTCGCCCGGCGTGACCCGGACGGCGGCGACGCGCCCGGCGACCTCGACGAGCACGGGGATCTCCATCTTCATCGACTCGAGCAGCACCACGGTGTCTCCGGGAGCGACGGTGTCCCCCGCGGAGACGGGGACCTCCATCACGTTCGCGACCATCTCGGCAACGATCTCGATCTGCTTCTCGCGGGCCATGATCGCGACGGTAGTCGTTACTTGCAGGTACCCCGAATGACTACTGCAGCGGCTGGGCCCGGGCCGGTTCCGGACGCACGGCCGCGGCCTCCTCGAGACGACGGGCACGGGCACCACGCGGCCCCGTGAGCGCGAGATCGAGCCGGATCACGACGTACCCGACGACGAGCCCGACCATCAGGCTGTAGCCCACGGACAGCACCGCCTCGGCGAGGGAGGCTGCGGGGTTGACGATCGCGTGGGTCAGCGGCACCGTGGCGGTGATGCCGAAGGCGCAGACCCACCATCCCTGGCGGCGCCGCGCACGCATGTGACAGCCCCAGACCAGGGCCGGGACTCCCAGCAGCGCCTGGATCGGACGGGGCACGGCGCCGAGGTTCTCGCGGCTCCAGCGCACCACGTCCAGGGCCGAGTCGACCAGGCCGGGCGTCCCATAGCGGCGCAGCATCTCGGCGTACGCCAAGATCACCGCCAGCAGCAGGCTGCCCACCAGCACCGCGAAGAACCCGCGGCGGCCGAGGCCGTGCAGGCCCGCCCCGAGGCGGTAGACGGCGGCGAAGGAGGCGGCCAGCGCCAGCGCCAGCGTCGTGTACTCGAAGCGCGTCAGCAGCACGGCCGGCTCATAGCCGACGGCGGCGAAGCCGCCACCCGCCGCCACCGCGAGCGCCACCAGCACCTCGCGGACGGCGTGCCAGAAGGTCACGGCCGGCACGGTGGCCATCACGCCGAAGACGCCCGCCACCACACACACGAGCACCGCCGCCCCGCTGCGCAGCAGGTCGGTGTCGATCACCAGGACGCCGATCCCGAGCACCAGCGCGAGCAGGGAGAAGATGACGGCGCGCCCGCCGGTGCGCACGGCGAGACCCCAGGTGTAGGCCACGGTGATCATCACCGTGCCCACGCTGCCGAGCCATGCCGGGCCGATCGGCACCATCGGGGCGATCATGCCGGCCACGCCCACCAGCACCACCAGGCTCCAGAGCACGAGCCGGGTGCGCGGTGCCAGCGGCTCACGCCACCGGCTCGAGTCACGTCCACGCTGGGCAGCGGGCGAGGAACGGCGGTCGGCAGCCGGCTTCTCTGCGACCGTCCGGTCCACCACCAGCGGCTCCACCACCAGTGGGTCGGCGGGCTCCCGGCGGGCGCGGAGCCGGGCCCACCGCGACGGGGGTCGCGGAGCGGCGCGGCGAGGGGCTGCGCGACGGCCCTTGGAGGTGGATGACACGACGAGGAAGGTTACAGACGCCGGTTGGACAGTGACGGGTTGGTGCGTCGGGCCCGGTCCAGCACCTCGCGCTCCAGCGTGGCCCGGACGAGACCTGGCTCTTCGCCGGTCTCCGCCAGCACCTCCCCCATCGGGTCCACCACCAGCGAGTGCCCGGTGTAGCGCGGTGCCGGCTGGCCCACCGCGAGCACCCAGGTGGTGTTCTCGATCGCGCGGGCGCGGGCCAGCGTCCGCCAGTGGTCGACCTTGAGGGGCCCGGCGAGCCAGGCTGCGGGCACCACGAGGACCTCGGCTCCCCGGTCGACCAGCGCCCGCGCCAGCTCGGGGAAGCGCAGGTCGTAGCAGGTCATCAGCCCGACCCGGAAGCCCTCCACGTCGATCACCACCGGCTCGGTGACGCCCGGGCTGAGCCGGTCGGACTCCCGATAGCCGAACGAGTCGTACAGATGGATCTTGCGGTACGACGCGCTGACGCCGGGGCCGCGCGCGACCAGCGTGTTCCAGGGACGGGCCGGGTCGGCCGACGCCTCGAACATGCCCGCCACGACGACGGCGCCGCGCTCGTCGGCCACCCGCTCGACCTCTCGGACGAAGGGGCCGTCCATCGTCTCCGCGAACGCGCTCACGTCCGACCCGGACGGACCGAAGTCGCGCGCCCAGGCCTCCGGCAGCACCACGAGGTCGGCGTCGTCGGGCACGAGGTCGGCCAGCCGGCGGCGGTTCTCGTCCGACTCGAGCCCGGACGCCTCCTGGACCAGCGCGATGCGCAGCGAGTCACTCATGTCTCCAGAGTGCCACCCCCGCCGGCGCACCGAGGGGTCGTGTGCCCCAGCACGCGCTCCTCCGCGTCCCCAGGCACACGACCAGGGCTCCCGGGGAGGTGGGAGACTCCGCCCGTGGACTTCGACCTCAGCGCCCAGGGCTTCTCCGCCGTCGTCCTCGCCGGCGGCACGGCCGCGCGGATGGACGGCATCGACAAGGCCTCGATCGAGCACGCCGGTCGCACGCTGCTGGAGTACGCCCTCGACGCCGTGCTCGACGCCACCGAGGTGGTGGTCGTCGGCGAGCAGGTGCCGACCGAGCGACCCGTCACCTTCACCCGCGAGGACCCCCCGCGCGGGGGCCCGGTCGCCGGGCTGCTCACCGGTCGCGACGCGCTCCTGGGCTCGCCGACGCTGCTCGGCGTGCTCGCCGTCGACATGCCCAAGGTCACGGCGCACACCTTCCGCCGGCTGCGCGAGGCCGCTGTGGGCCATGACGGCGCGTTCCTGGTCGAGGCCGGCGGCGAGGGACGCCGCCAGCTGGCCGGCGTGATCGACGTACGCCGTCTCGACGAGGTCCGCCCCGGACTCGAGGAGCAGCACGGGATGGCGCTGCACCGCCTGCTGGCCGACCTGGACCTCGCCGAGGTGCCGGCCGACGGCGACGAGGGCGTCGATGTCGACACCTGGCGTGACCTGCGCGACCTCGAGCGCTGACGCGACACGCCACAGGTTGCGGACCGCGCCCCGTTCGGCGAGTGTGGGTCCCGTGAACCTGCACGACTGGATCGATGAGCTCTGCGACGTCCTCGACCTGGACGTCGAGGTGGACGAGGGCCTGGTCCTGGACCTGGCCAAGATCGCCTCGCACCAGGTCGAGCGTCCCGCCGCGCCGATCACGACCTACCTCCTCGGTCTCGCCGTCGGCATGACCGCGGCCAACCCCGAGCAGACCGAGCAGCTGGCCGCCCGGGCCCAGGCCCTGGCCGAGGGCTGGGAGCGCCCCGCCGGTGCGCCCGACCCGCTGGACATCAACGACCCGGTCCCCGACGACACAGGCGTCGACCACTCGACGGACGTCTTCGAGGCCTGAACCGCCACGCTCACGGGCGGCCTCCTAGGCTGGGCGCATGCGCGCCGTCATCGCTCCCGAGCCCGGGGGCCCCGAGGCCCTGACCCTCACCGACCTGCCCGACGCCGACCCCGGCCCGGGCGAGGTGGCCATCACCGTTGTCGCGACGGCGGTGAACCGTGCCGACACCCTGCAGCGCCAGGGCTTCTATCCCCCGCCGCCGGGCGTCACCGACGTGCTCGGCCTGGAGTGCAGCGGCATCATCGCGGCGGTGGGCGAGGGCGTGACCGACTGGTCCGTGGGCGACGAGGTCTGCGCCCTGCTCTCCGGCGGGGGCTACGCCTCGCGGGTCGTCGTGCCCGCCGGTCAGGTGATGCCCGTCCCCGCGGGTGTCGACCTGGTGACCGCTGCCGCGCTCCCCGAGGTGGCGTGCACGGTGTGGTCCAACGTGTTCATGGTCGCCGAGCTGCAGCCGGGCGAGCACTTCCTCGTCCACGGCGGCGCCGGTGGCATCGGGACGATGGCCATCCAGATCGCCTCGGCGTACGGCGCGAAGGTCTTCACCACCGCCGGCTCCCCCGAGAAGCGGGCGCTCTGCGCCGAGCTCGGCGCCGACGTCACCATCGACTACCGCGACGAGGACTTCGTCGAGGTCCTCCGCTCCACCGGCGACGGCCACGGGGCCGACGTGATCCTCGACAACATGGGCGCGAAGTACCTCCCTCGCAACGTCGACGCGCTCGCCGTCGAGGGACGCCTCGTGATCATCGGCATGCAGGGCGGCGTCAAGGGCGAGCTCAACATCGGGAAGCTGTTGGCCAAGCGCGCCAGCGTCGCCGCGACCTCGCTGCGCGCCCGGTCCACGGAAGAGAAGGCCGCAGTGTGCGCCGCCGTCGTGGAGCACGTCTGGCCACTGGTCGCCGACGGGCAGGTGAAGCCCATCGTCCACGAGACGATGCCGCTGGAGGACGTGGCGCGGGCCCACACGCTGATGGGCGAGGGTGGGCACAGCGGCAAGATCCTGCTGACGCTCTGAGGGGAGCCGGGCCCGGCTGGAGGGGGCGACTAGATTGGTGGCCATGAGCGACCACGCCCAGCCTGCCCGCAGCTCCGCCGACGCCGAATCGACCACCGGGTCCGACGAGCACATCGTCATCATCGGACCGGACGGTCAGCCCCTCGGCACGGTCCCCGCGAGTGCGCTGAACGCGATGCCGCAGGACGGTCAGACCGACGGGGATGACGAGGAGGACCAGGACGGGCGCAGCATCACCGACCTCGTCGAGCAGCCCGCCAAGGTGATGCGGATCGGCAGCATGATCCGTCAGCTGCTCGAGGAGGTGAAGGCCGCCCCGCTCGACGAGGCGAGCCGGGCCCGCCTCAAGGAGATCCACGAGTCGTCGATCCATGAGCTCGAGGCCGGCCTCGCCCCCGAGCTGGTCGAGGAGCTGCAGCGCCTCTCGCTGCCCTTCGCCGACGGCACGCCGAGCGAAGGGGAGCTCCGGATCGCCCAGGCCCAGCTGGTCGGCTGGCTCGAAGGGCTCTTCCACGGGATCCAGACCGCCATCTATGCCCAGCAGATGGCCGCTCGGGCCCAGCTCGAGCAGATGCGCCGCTCGCTGCCCCCCGGCATGTCGGCCGGCGCCGCCGTCCCTGCCGAGCAGGCGGCACCTCCGGCTCCCGGTGGCGCCGGAGGGATGTACCTCTAGTCAGCGCTCGGGCCGGTCGCCGATCCTGCCCACGAGGACCAGCCCGAGAAGCCCGACGAGCACGAGCGCGCCGCCTGGTGCCGCCAAGCGCACCAGCGTCGTGGGCTCCTCCTGCTCGACCACGGTGCGCTGGGCGGTGACCTGCTCCTTCTCGGTCTCGGTCCCCTCGCCGAGCGCCTGCGCCACCCGCTCGGTCAGAGCGGGGGTGGCCGGCGCCGAGCCGCTGCACGGACGCACCGCCCAGCCCCGGCTGTCACGCGCGAGGAAGAGCACATAGGCGCCGCCCTCGCGCAGGGCGACGACGTCGGTGACCGGCGGGACAGCCACCTCGATGATGTCCGCGTCGGGACGACCAGCGAAGACACGCTCCAGCGCGACCGTCCAGACGGTGGGCTCGGTCGGGGGCGCCGTCTTCTGGCCGGGCGCGACGCTCGCCTGCTGACCGACTGCCGCGACCACCGAGCCGACAGCGACCAGGTCGGCGTTGTCGGCGTGCTCGTCGATGGTCTCGGCGGCGCACCGCAGGGCCGCAGGCGCGGCGGGTGAGGCCGCAGCCGAAGGGGCGCCGGCGAGCAGCGCCAGGCTCGCGAGCATGACCACGGTCGCGAGCAGGCCTGCGGACGTCCGGGAGGGACGTCGTACGTCGTGGGTGTCGTGCTGGGTCGTCATGCCGGCCTTCCGGGGTGCTGCGCGAGCCTCTGTGCCTGGGGGCGGTGCGGGGGTCACCAGTCAATCAGGTGGTGCGGAATCAACGCGTCACAGGCCGAACAGATCCGCCAGGACGGTCGCGACTCCGTCGAGGTCGTTGGCGGGAGCGCGCCGGGTCGCGATCGCGTGCACGGACGGGTGGGCGTTGTCCATCGCGAACGACGTGCCCGCCCAGCTGAGCAGCGGGATGTCGTTGGGCATGTCCCCGAAGGCCACCACCTCCGCGGCGGCCACCCCCATCTCCTGGCACAGCAGCTCGAGCGTCGAGGCCTTGGTGACGCCCTGCGCGCTCATCTCCACCAGCGCGGTGGACGACGACCAGGTGGTCGTCACGAGATCGCCGACCGCATCCTCCACCTGGGCCCAGAACGACTCGGGCTCGATCGTCTCGTGGCGCGCGAGCAGCTTCACGACGGTGTCGTCGGCGATCTCCTCGAGCGTGCCCACCGGCACCTCGGGGGGTGCGGGCCGCCGCGGCAGGAAGCCCTCCTCACGGGCGAAGCCGGAGGTGGTCTCCAGCGCGAAGGTGGTGCCGGGCAGCGCGCGACGCACGACGTCGCCGACCTTGACGGCCGTGGGCGGGGCGATCGTGCGCGAGGAGCGGACGGCGTGGAGCGCCACGTCGTACACGATGCCGCCGTTGGAGCAGATCGCCAGCCCGTGCCCGCCCACGTCGGTCCACAGCGCCTCCATCCAGCGCAGCGGACGGCCGGTCACGAAGACCACCGGCACCCCGCGCCGGTCGAGCTCCTCGAGGACCTCGCGGGTGCGCGCCGTGACCGTTCCGTCGGTGTGCAGCAGCGTCCCGTCGAGATCGGTCGCGACCAGACGAGGGGTGCTGCTCGGGAGGCTCACGCCCTCACGCTATCGGCTTGTTCTAGGGTCGAGACATGATGGCCCTCCCGCACCGCGGCTTCGTGTGGCTCTCCATGCCCAAGTGCGCCTCGACCGCCGTCGAGCACGTCCTGGAGCCCCAGGCGCGGGCGATCCTGCGTGGCCCGATGAAGCACTCCAACTACACCGCGTTCGCGACTCGGATCGCGCCCGTCCTCGAGCTCGGGGGCCACCAGCGGGAGGACTACGAGGTCGTGTGCCTCTTCCGGGAGCCGCTGGACTGGCTGGAGAGCTGGTGGCGCTACCGCTCGCGCCCGGAGCTGCGCCGCGACCCCGAGAAGGCGCAGAACTGGACCGGCGACCAGAGCTTCACCGAGTTCGCCGAGCGCTACGTCGCGCGCGACAAGTCGCTGCTCGGCATCGGGCGGCCGGCGCGGTTCTGCTCCTACGAGTCACGGGTGATCGGCGTGGACCGGATCTTCCGCTACGAGTCGAGCGACGTGTGGCAGGGCTGGCTCAGCGACAAGGTCGGCAAGCCGCTGGCCTTCGAGCGTCGCAACGTCAGCCAGAAGCGCCCCGCCGACATCGACGCGGGCGTACGCCGCCGGCTCCTGGACTTCTTCGCCCCGGAGCGCGACATCTATGCCCACCTCGAGCGCGACGGGCAGTGGGCGCCCCCACGCGACTACGCGCTCGATCTCAGCTGAACCAGCGGTCGATCTCCACGGCCGCGCCGTCCTCGTCGACGCCCGTCGTGGTGGCGTCGGCGGTGTCATGGACGACCTGGACGGCCTGGCCCATCGCGACCCCGCGGCCGGCCCAGGCGAGCATCTCGAGGTCGTTGCGGCCGTCGCCGATCGCCAGCACGTCGGCCGCCTCGACCCCGAGCACGTCGACGACCTGCTGCAGCCCCGAGGCCTTGGAGATGCCGACGGGGGCGAGGTCGAGCCAGGCGGTCCAGCCGACGACGTAGTCGGTGCCCTGCAGCCCCAGCTTCGCGGCCAGCTGGACGAAGTCCTCGGAGGTGGCGTTGGGGTCGCGGATGATCACGCGGCTGACGGGGTGGGCGACGATGTCGTCGACCTCGGTGATGAACATCTGCCCGGAGAGCTCCCCGTCGGGGAAGTGCCGGTTGACGCGGTAGCCGACCCCGCGCTCCTCGACCGCCACCAGCGCCTCCGGGTGGTGCTCGAGCACCGCCGCCACGGCCGGCGCCGCGTCGAACGTCTCCTCGTGCACGACCTCCATCGGCGGGTAGCGGAAGACCACGGCGCCGTTGGAGGCCACGATCCACAGCGGCTCGTCACCCTCGGTGTGCAGGTTGAGCAGGTCGGCCACGAACGTCATGCCGTGCGGCGAGCGACCGCTCGCCAAGACGATGTGCGCCCCGGCGTCCTGGGCCCGCTGGACGGCCGCGTGGACCGCGGGGGTGATCTCCTCGCGGGGCGTGGTGCCGCTGTCGCTCCAGCGGATCAGGGTGCCGTCGATGTCGAGCGCGACCAGCTTGGGCCGCCACCCCGGCGAGCCGGGCGCGCCGGCGGTGGTCGAGGGGTCCTTCGCCGGGCCGCTCTGCGTGCCGTCCTGGCCGGACTCGGTGCGGAACGCGTCAGCCACGGACAGGCTCCAGCAGCTCGCGCCCGCCCAGGTAGGGCTGCAGCGCCTTCGGCACCCGCACGGAGCCGTCGGCCTGCTGGTGGGTCTCGAGGATCGCGACGATCGTCCGCGTCATCGCGCACAGCGTGCCGTTGAGCGTCGCGACGTGCTTGATCCCGTCGTCGCCGAAGCGGCCGCGGATGTCGAGACGCCGGCTCTGGAACTCGGTGCAGTTGGAGGTCGAGGTGAGCTCGCGGTACTTGCCCTGGGTGGGGATCCACGCCTCGCAGTCGAACTTGCGCTGGGCTGACAGCCCCAGGTCGCCGGCCGCCACGTCGATCACGCGGTAGGCCAGCTCGAGCTTGTCGAGGAACTCCTTCTCCCAGCCCAGCAGCCGCTGGTGCTCGTCGTACGACTCCTCGACGGTGGTGTAGACGAACATCTCGACCTTGTCGAACCAGTGCACCCGGATGATGCCCTTGGTGTCCTTGCCGTGCGAGCCGGCCTCCTTGCGGTAGCACGGGCTGAAGGCCGCGTAGCGCTTGGGCAGCGACTCGCCGTCGAGGATCTCGTCGGAGTGGTAGGCCGCCATCGGGACCTCCGAGGTGCCCACGAGGTAGAGGTCCTGGCCCTCGATGCGATAGACGTCGTCGGCGGCCTGCCCGAGGAAGCCGGTGCCCTCCATCGCGCGGGGCTTGACCAGCGCGGGCGGGATGACCTCGATGAAGCCGGACTCGCGGGCCTGGTCCATCGCCAGGTTGACCAGCGCGCGCTCGAGCTGGGCGCCGACCCCGGTGAGGAAGTAGAAGCGGCTGCCCGAGACCTTCGCACCGCGCTCGATGTCGATGGCGCCGAGGATCTTGCCGAGCTCGATGTGGTCGCGCGGCTCGAAGCCCTCGGTGGCGAAGTCGCGCGGGGTGCCGACGGTCTCGAGCACGACGAAGTCGTCCTCACCGCCGGCCGGCACCTCCTCGGCCGCGGGGTTGGGGATCGACGCGAGGGCCGCCTGCCACTCCTCCTCGGCCTGCGTCTGCGCGGCCTCGGCGGCCTTCACGTCGGCCGCCAGCACCTTGGTGCGCGCGAGGAGGTCGGCCTTCTCGTCGCCGGACGCCTTCGGGATCAGCTTGCCGAGCTGCTTCTGCTCGCCCCGCTTGGCCTCGAACTCGGCGATCGCCGCGCGGCGGGCCTCGTCCGCGGCGAGGGCGCGGTCCACGACGTCGTCGGACAGACCACGCTTGGCCTGGGCGGCGCGGACGCGGTCGGGAGATTCACGGAGGAGTCGCGGGTCGATCATGCGGCAAGGCTAGCCGCCGACCGCGATGAGGGCGGGGACGGCCTGCGCGCCATACTTGGGCGTCCGTCCAGTCGCGCGTCCGTGAGGGGAGCCCAGGAGTGCTCGACCGTTCTCGTCTGATCACCCTCGTATGGGCCGCCGTGGCCCTGGCCGCCTACCTGACGCTCGCTGCGCTGGTCGTGACCGACTGGACCCCGTTGCGCGAGCTCGACGGCCGTGGGGAGTCCGCTGCGGCATGGGGGCTCGACCAGTCGGCCCTGCGCACGGCGCTCGGCGTCGTCGAGGACGTCTTCAACACGATCGCGATGACGGTCTACACCGCTGTGCTGGCGGTCGCGCTCTTCCTCAAGGCCTACCGGCGCGCGGCGTACTTCACCGTCGCGGTGATGGCGTCCACCGCGCTGGCCACCACCGGCTCCAAGCTGCTCTTCGGCCGCGACCGACCGGCCTGGCAGGACGGCGTCGACCTGCACATCAACAACTCCTTCCCGAGCGGTCACGCCTCGTCGGTCGCGGCGATGGCGGGGGTGGTGATCGTGCTGGTGACGATGCTCGTGCGCCGCTCCAACGTGCGCCGCATCGCAGGCGCGCTGGCGCTGGTGGCGGTGGTGCTCGTCTGCCTCGACCGGGTGCTGCTGGGTCGTCACTACCCCTCCGACGTGGTGGGCGGCGCGCTGCTCGCGCTCACCTTCGTGCTGGTCGCGATGGCGCTGGTCAACCCGCTGCCGCGGAGCACGGCCGACAACACCGAGCCGCTGCCCGAGGTCTTCGCCTCACGCCGCCGGCTCTCGGTCGTGCTCAACCCGATCAAGGTCGAGGATCCGGGTCAGTTCCGCTCCATCGTGTCGTCGATGGCCGCGGAGGCCGGCTGGTCGGAGCCCCGGTGGCACTACACGACGATCGAGGACCCGGGCAGCGGGATGGCCGAGGCCGCCGCCCTCGAGGGCTCCGACCTGGTCATCGTGTGCGGAGGCGACGGCACCGTGCGCGAGGTCTGCGCCGAGCTCGCCGGGACGGGCATCCCGGTCGGGATCGTGCCGGCCGGCACCGGCAACCTGCTCGCCCGCAACCTCGACATCCCGCTCTACATCCGCTCCGCGATCGACGTCGCGCTCAACGGCCAGGACCGAGCCATCGACCTCGTCAAGGTCTCCGGCGACGGGTTCGACGACACCCACTTCATGGTGATGGCCGGCATGGGCTTCGACGCCGCGATCATGGAGGGCGTCAACGAGGAGCTCAAGAAGCGCGTGGGCTGGATGGCCTACGTCGTCTCCGGGTTCAAGTCGATCATGTTCCCGGCGGTGAGGGTCGAGGTCTCCGTCGACGACGGCCCCTTCACCAAGCACCGCGCCCGCACAGTCCTCGTCGGCAACGTCGGCTTCCTGCAGGCCGGCATGCCGCTGCTGCCCGACGCCACCATCGACGACGGCGAGCTCGACGTCGTGATCCTGCACCCCAAGAACCTGTTCGCCTGGGTCCCCCTGGCCTGGCGCGTGCTGCTCAAGCGCAAGCACACCGACGATCTCGTCAACCGGATGACCGGCGCCACCGTCGTCGTCCGCGCCGCCACCGACACCCCGCGCCAGCTCGACGGCGACTCCATCGGCTCCGGGCGCGAGCTCCGGATGGAGTGCATCCACGGGCGGCTGCTGGTGCGCGTCCCGCGCTGAGGGGCGGCGGCGCCCCGGCCCGCCGTACGGCGGGCCGCAGCAGCGTCCACGTCGGCGAACCGCCCGACTCGCGGGTAACTGGAGTTCTTCCCTCACCTGACGCGTGAGGATCTCCAGCTACCTGTCGGTACCCGCCTCCTGGGCTCCCGGCTATCGGGGCCGCACCCCGTCAGGCGCGGGTGAGCCGGAAGACCGGGATCAGCCGCTCGGTGCGCGTCGCGTAGGTGCGGTAGTTGGGCCAGGTCTCGACCATGACCGCCCAGGCCTCGCTGCGCTCGGGGCCGCTCAGCTCCTCGGCACGGACCCCGACCTCCCGGCCCTTGAACTCGATGACGGCCGTGTCGCCCGCCTCGATGACCGCGCGCAGGTTGGCCACCCAGACCGGCGGCTTCGGCGCGCCCCAGTTGGAGCCCGCCACCAGCCACGAGCCCTGGTCGGGCACGCAGAGCAGCGGGGTGGTCCGCGCGATCCCGGACTTGCGTCCCGGCACGGTCAGGAACAGCTCCGGGAGGCTCGCGAAGGTGAGCAGCGTGAACCGGCCCCGCGAGACGCGGCGCATCGTCTGGTCGACGCGGACGATGACGGGCAGGTACCGCGGCAGCCACGGCTGGCGGCCGAGCGCGATCGCAGCGGGGCGCAACGGGTTCATGGCCGCCGAGCGTAGGCGAGCCGAGCGCCAGTGTCAGTGTCAGTGTCAGTCGGGGTCAGCGGGGACGAGCGTGCGCGATCGCCTCGTCCTCCTCGGGCGAGAGCTGCTGCTCGCTGGTCCACGACGTGATCGACTTGGCATAGGTGCGGGCCTCGCTGCGGCCGTGGATCGAGGTGAGGACGACCCCATGCCCGGCGTCGTCGAGCAGCGCCAGCGACCAGGACAGGTGACCGCCCATGTCGCCGAACGCGTCGTAGCGCACCACCGCGAGGTGGCGCAGCGCGTCGGCCGCCTCCGCCCGCAGCGCCGCGACCTCCTGACGCAGCCCGTGCACGTCCTCGGGCAGCGCGTCGACGGCCGGCCGCTGCTCGGGGCGGGTACGACGCAGGGCGAGGACGGCGACCGCGAGGCCGCCCAGAGCGACGATCAGGGCGAGGGAAGCAAGGGCCACGGGCATGGCGCCAGAGCCTAGTGCCCGTCCTACTGTCCGCGGCGCAGCGACTCGAGCCAGGCGGCGGCGTCGGTGAAGTCGCGGTCGGAGGTGCCGGGCCGCACCTTGGTGACCACCTGGTCGGCGCGCGGATAGCTCCCGAGGAACCGCACCCCGCCCGACGTACGGCGCAGCCCCGTCAGCGCCTCCCCCACCCGGGCGTCGGCGACGTGTCCCTCGCAGTCGATGGAGAAGCAGTAGCGCCCCAGCCCGACGCCGGTGGGGCGCGACTCGATGCGCGACAGGTTGACGCCGCGCAGCGTGAACTCCTCGAGCAGCTCCAGCAGAGCCCCGGGGTGGTCGTCGCGGATGAAGACGACCAGGGAGGTCTTGTCGGCACCGGTGGGGGGCGCCGCCACCCCGGGTCGGGTGACGAGGACGAAGCGGGTCATCGCGTGCGGGTTGTCGCCGATGCCGTCCGCGATCGTCTCCAGGCCGTAGCGCTCCCCGGCCAGCGGCGCCGAGATCGCCGCGTCCCACTGCGCGCTCCCGTCGGCGAGACCCGCGGAGGCGGCGGCCGTCGAGGTGGTGTGCACGACGCTCGCGCCGGGGAGGTGCTCGGCGACCCAGCGCCGTGTCTGGGCGGCCGCGTGCGGGTGGGTCCCGACGACGCGGACGTCCGCGGGCGTCGTACCGGCACGGGCGAAGAGCGAGAACCGGATCGGCACCGTCATCTCGCGGGTGATCATCAAGTGCTCGCCGGTGGCCAGCTCGTCGAGGGTGACGGGCACCGAGCCCTCGACGGAGTTCTCGATCGGCACCACCGCGCCGTCGGACTCGCCGCTGCGCACCGCGTCGAGGGCGACGGTCACCGTCGCGGCGGGGTGTCGCTCGGCCCCGGCCGCCTCGGGGAGCGAGCGCAGCGCCTGCTCGGTGAAGGTGCCCTCGGGGCCGAGGTAGGAGAAACGGGGCGACGCGTCAGGGACCACGCGCTCACCCTAGTCGTCACCCGCCCCGGCCCGGATGGGATCCTCTGGGCGTGGATCTCGTCGTCGTCGCCCTCACCTTCGCCGCCATCTTCGTGGTGGAGCTGCCCGACAAGACGTTCCTCGCGACGCTGGTGCTGTCCACGAAGTTCCGGCCGCTCTACGTCTGGATCGGCGTCGGGCTGGCCTTCACCGTCCAGGTGGGCATCGCGGTGGCGCTCGGCAAGGCCGCGGCTCTGCTGCCGGAGGACCTGGTGCAGGGAGCGGCTGCGCTGCTCTTCCTCGCCGGGGCCGTGCTGCTGCTGCGCGAGGCGCGCTCGCACGACGCCGCCGACGACGGCTCGGAGTTCGCCGAGAAGGCGCCGGCCGCCCAGGGCTGGAAGGCGATCGGGGCGAGCTTCCTGGTGCTCTTCGCTGCCGAGTGGGGCGACCTGTCGCAGCTGCTGACGCTCTCGCTGGTGGCGAAGTACGACGACCCCGTCAGCGTCTTCGTCGGCTCGCTGGGGGCGCTGCTCACCGTCAGCGGGCTCGCGGTGCTGGTCGGGCGCTGGTTGCTGGGCCACGTCAAGCTGAGCGTGCTGCACTACGTCGGCGCCGCCGTGTGTCTCGCGCTGGCCGCGCTCACGACGTACGACCTGCTGCGCTGAGACCGGCCGTCTGGCGGTCTAGAGTCGCGACATGAGCGTCGACACCACTGCCGCGACCGCGAAGACCGGAGCCGACAGCGAGGTCGGCCGGCTCCGCACGGTCCTCCTGCACCGGCCCGGCCCCGAGCTGCAGCGGCTCACCCCGCGCAACAACGACCGGCTGCTCTTCGACGGCATCCCGTGGGTCGCGCGGGCCCAGGACGAGCACGACGCGTTCGCCGAGGCGCTGCGCAGCCGCGGGGTCGAGGTGCTCTATCTGACCGAGCTGCTCACCGAGACCCTGCAGAGCGAGGCGTCGCGCAACCGCGCGATCACCACGGCGCTGTCCGGGCTGCACCTGGGCGACACGCTGCGCGCCTACCTGACCGCTGCCCTCCACGACGCGTCTCCCGACGAGCTGACCCGCCACCTGACCGCGGGTATCCGCAACGACGAGGTCCAGGGCGGGCACGGACTGGTCACCTCGCTGCTGGCCCACGACGACTTCATCATCGACCCGCTGCCCAACCTGCTGTTCACCCGCGACTCCAGCGTGTGGGTGCGCGACCGGGTGACGGTGACGTCGCTGGCGATGCCGGCCCGGGCCCGGGAGACCCAGCTGACCGAGCTGATCTACACCGACCACCCCCGCTTCGCCGGGACGCCCAAGATCCACGGCTGGCAGCACGAGCACGTCGAGGGCGGCGACGTGCTGCTGCTGGCGCCCGGCGTGATCGCCGTCGGTGTCGGCGAGCGGACCACTCCCGCGGGCGTTGAGCGGTTCGCCCGCCAGGTCCTCAACGACGGGCTGGCGCACACCGTGCTCGCCGTACCCATCACGCAGGAGCGCGCCACCATGCACCTCGACACGGTGTGCACGATGGTCGACGTCGACAAGATCGTGATGTATCCCAACGTCGCCGACTCGCTCCAGGCGTACGCCGTGACCGCGCCGGGCGGCGCCGTACCCGACGACCGGGAGCTGGACCTGCACGTCAGCGGCGCCGAGCCGTTCCTCGTCGCGGCCGCCAAGGCGATGGGCATCGACACGCTGCACCAGATCGACACCGGCCTCGACCCGGTCACCGCCGAGCGCGAGCAGTGGGACGACGGCAACAACACCCTCGCCCTGGCCCCGCGCCTGGCCGTGGCCTACGAGCGCAACGTCGAGACCAACGACCGCCTCGAGGAGGCCGGCATCGAGGTCGTCCGGATCGCCGGCTCCGAGCTCGGCTCCGGCCGCGGCGGCCCCCGCTGCATGAGCTGCCCGGTGACCCGGGACCCGCTCCCGACCGACTGACCCCCCAGATGTAACGCGGGGTTACTCACACTGCCTCAGCGGTATAACGCTGCCATAGTGGTCGTAACCCCGCGTTACATGTGGGGTGGGGCGGCGTGACGTCGGGCCGCCCCGACCGTTGGGACGGCGTGGACGGACCACAGCAGAGAGGCAGGACCCGATGACGGGAATCTTCGAGGGACTCGCGCCGCACGACGTGGCGCGGATCAAGGCCATGGCGACGCCGGTGAGCGTGCCGCAGGGCTGGTCCCCGATCTGGGAGGGCACACCGGCCGACAAGGCCTACATCATCGAGACCGGCGAGGTCTCGGTGCGCCGCCACGGCCACGAGATCGCGAAGCTGGGACCCGGCGACATCGTGGGCGAGACCTCGATCGTCAACCACACGCTGCGTACGGCGACGATCGTGAGCCTGTCGGACCTCAAGCTGCTGCACCTGTCCCGGGAGAAGCTCGAGCGGCTCAGCGCGGAGCTCCCGGCCTTCCACGAGGCGCTGGAGAAGGCCGCCCACGACCGGATGTCACCCCACCCGGACAGCCTGCAGGGCTGAGCCGTGCCGCCGGAGCCGAGCGGCCTCGACGACGGCGGCGCAGCCCGTCCCGGGGGCGGCGTGGGGGGCGACCCGCTGGCCGCCGTCGAGGCGGCTCTGCTCGGGGGCGCACCGACCCTGACCAAGCTCGAGGTCGCCGAGCGCACCGGCGTGCCGCTCGAGCTGGCCGAGGAGCTGTGGCGCCTGCTCGGCTTCCCCCACCGCGACCCCGAGGACGTGGCGTTCACCGAGAGCGACGTCGAGGCGCTGGGCCTGACCCGCGACCTGGTGATGCTGGGCGTGCTCGGTCCCGACTCCCAGGCGGCGCTGGTGCGCACCTGGGGCCGCAGCTATGCCCGGCTCGCCGAGTGGCAGACCGGGCTGCTGACGGGGCTGATCGCCGCCCGATCATCGGAGACCGAGTCACCGGAGACCGAGTCACCGGAGACCGAGGCCCCCGCCGAGGATCTCGTCCTCGACGAGCGCCTCCTCGAGCTGATCGACTCCGTGGTCCCGCGCGTCGAGCGGCTGCAGTCCTACATCTGGCGCCGCCACCTCGCCGGAGCCGCCGGCCGGGCGGTGAGCACGGGCTCCCCCGGGAGCACCGGCGACAAGTCCACGACGATGGCGGTCTGCTTCGTCGACATCGTCGGCTACACCTCGCAGAGCAAGCGGCTGGCCGAGTCCGAGCTCGTCGACTGGGTCGAGAGCTTCGAGCACCGCGCCACCCAGGTCGTCGTCGACCACGGCGGCCGGGTCATCAAGACCATCGGCGACGAGATCCTGCTGGTCGCCGACTCCCCCACCGTCGCGGCCCAGATCGCGCTCGACCTGGTGGCGCTCGGCGCCGACGAGGACGACTCGTTCCCCCGGGTCCGCGCGGGAGTGGCGTACGGCGAGGTGGTCAGCCGGCTGGGCGACGTCTACGGCCCCGTCGTCAACATCGCGGCCCGCCTCACCTCCCTCGCCCGGCCCTCCACCGTGCTCGTCGACCGGAGCACCCACGACGAGCTCTGCCACGAGCACGACATCGGGGACCCCAAGGGGCGCGACGACGGATCGCCGTACCGCTTCCAACGGATGCGCCGACGCTCCGTGAAGGGCTACTCGCGCCTCGAGCCGTGGGTCCTGCGACGCCGCTAGGCTGCCCCCGGCGCTCCGGCCGGGGCGCCTCGACGACCCGCCTGGAGCAGGCGTGATGACGAGGGGGTGGCAGTGGCGACGCTGACCGCGGACAAACGGGTTCTGCATGCCGATCTGACGGGGGACACCATCCGGGCCGCATCGGGCTCGATGGTCGCCTACAGCGGCAACATCGACTTCAAGCACGCCGGCATGGGCGGCGGCGGCGGACTCCGCGCCGCCCTCAAGCAGAAGGTCGCCGGCGAGTCGATCTCGCTGATGGAGTGCACCGGGCACGGCCGCGCCTACCTGGCGCAGGACGCCCTGGACGTGACGGTCGTGGAGCTCGACAACGACACTCTGACCGTCGAGTCCGAGCACATCCTCGCGGTGACCGGAGGCCTCAAGCTCGACGTCCAGTTCGCCGGGCTGCGCGGGATGACGTCCGGCCAGGGCCTGGCCACGACCAAGGTCACCGGCACCGGCCAGTGCGCGATCATGTCCGACGGCCCGATGATCGGCCTCGAGGTCGCCCCCGGCATGCCGCTGGTCGTCGACCCGGACGCGTACGTCGCGGGCACGGGCCAGCTGCAGATGTCGCTGGTCTCCGGTGTCTCGTGGCGGTCGCTGGCCGGCGAGGGCGGTGGCGAGCCCTTCTCGCTGCGCTTCGAGGGCCAGGGTCTGGTCTACATCCAGCCGGCCGAGCGCTGAGGGGGGTCTGAGATGACATTCGAGCAGGTCAACAGCAAGGTCGTCCGCGTCCAGGTCGACCCCCACCACGCGATCCTCGCCCGCCGCGGCGCGATGCTCGGCTATGACGGCGCGATCAGCTTCCGGCCCATCGCCGGCGCCGGCCAGGGCGTCGGCGGCATGATCGGGACCGCCATGGCCGGCGAGTCCAACAAGATGATGGCCACCGAGGGCAGCGGCTCGGTGCTCTACGGCTACCAGGGCCTCTACGTCACCGTCATCGACCTGACCGGCGACTCCCTCACCGTGGAGGCCGACCGCCTCCTCGCCCACGACGCCAACCTGCAGAGCGGCGTCGAGTTCATCGGGCAGGGCGGCGTACGCGCCGCCGTACGCGGCGCGATGACCGGGCAGGGCCTCTTCACCACCCGCCTCTCGGGGCAGGGCTCGGTCGCGATCCTGTCCCACGGCGGGACCTTCCCCCTGCAGCTCAACGGTGAGACCGTGGGCGTCGACCCCCAGGCGTACGTCGGGCACGTCGGCGCGCTCAACGTCGACCTCAAGGCCAGCGTCGGGATGCGCGACCTCATCGGTCGCGGCTCCGGCGAGGCCTTCCAGCTCCACGTGTCGGGTCACGGCACCGTCTACGTCCAGGCCTCGGAGAAGAAGTTCTGATGATCGGTGGATTGAACATGTCCGTCTTCAACGCCCAGACGCTGCCGAGCAACGACAACGTCAACGCCTACTCGTTCTCGATCGACCTCGCCGGGGAGTGGTTCCTCAACAAGGGCGCGATGATCGCCTACTACGGCAACATCGACTTCTCCGGGATCGCCGCGTTCGCCTCGCGGGCCGCCTGGGTCGCCGCCCGCTTCTCCTCGCCGCTCTACGTCCAGGACTGGATCGTGGCCGCCGGCAACGGCAAGCTCGTGATCGGCGACAGGGGCAACGACATCAACTCCTACGACCTCGAGGCCGGCAACCTGACGATCAAGCAGGTCAACCTGCTGGGCTTCGAGCCGTCGCTGGAGCTCAAGCAGTCGATCGTCCCCGGCTTCGTCACGCTGATCGGGACCGGCAAGTTCCTGGCCTCCTCCAACGGGCCGGTGATCTTCGTCGAGCCGCCGTTCCGCGCCGACCCCGACGCGCTGCTCGGCTGGGCCGACTGCCCGTCGCCGTCGCAGCACTACGACCACAACTGGATGGCCGCCTCGTTCATGGCGGGCGTCCAGGGGATGCTCGGGCGGGAGTCGGGCGAGGAGCGCCAATATGACTTCACCGGCGCCGGCACCATCCTCATGCAGTCGTCGGAGAAGCTGCGCGTGGACTCGGCGATGATGCGGATCGTGGAGTCTCACACCAACCTGCTCGACGCCAACAGCGCCGTCCAGCTCGGCCACCGACTGGTCGCCCGCGGCCAGCAGCAGTAGCCCACTCGGGCACCACTTAGCCACCGGCACGATAGAACTGACACCACCGCACCACTCAAGCGAAAGGGAATTCAATGGGAGTCTCGCTCAGCAAGGGCGGCAACGTCTCGCTCTCCAAGGAGGCGCCCGGCCTCACCGACATCAACGTCGGCCTCGGTTGGGACACCAACACGTTCTCGGGGGGAGAGTTCGACCTGGACGCCTCGGCCATCATGGTGGGCGCGAACGGCAAGGTCCTCTCCGACGGACACTTCGTCTTCTTCAACAACCTCAAGTCCGCCGACGGCTCGGTCGAGCACCTCGGCGACAACCTCACCGGTGAGGGCGAGGGTGACGACGAGGTCGTCAAGATCAACCTGGCCGCGGTGCCCGCCGAGGCCGAGAAGGTCATCTTCGCCGTCTCGATCTACGACGCCGACACCCGCAAGCAGAACTTCGGCGCCGTCCGCAACGCGTTCATCCGCGTCGTGAACCAGTCCGGCGGGGCCGAGATCGCCCGCTACGACCTGACCGAGGACGCCTCGGTCGAGACCGCGATGGTCTTCGGCGAGGTCTACCGCAGCGGCGCCGAGTGGAAGTTCAAGGCCGTCGGTCAGGGCTACGCCTCCGGCCTGCGCGGCATCGCCGCCGACTTCGGCGTCAACGTCTAGGACCTGCCACCTCATGGTCGACTACACCAAGCGCCCCGCTCCCTCCGGCGACGGAGGGGGTGGGGCGGGCGTTTCTCTCAGCAAGGTCACGCTCACCAAGTCCGCTCCCTCGATCTCGCTGGCCAAGGGCCAGGGCGCCTCGGGTCAGATGCGGATCAACCTCAACTGGGCCCAGACGGCGGCTCCCGCCAAGGGGCTGTTCCGCAAGGCCCGCTCCTCGGGCGTCGACCTCGACCTGGCCGCGCTGTGGGAGCTCCAGGACGGCCGCAAGGGCGTCGTACAGGCTCTCGGCAACGCGTTCGGCTCGCTGGACTCCGCGCCCTACGTCATGCTCGACGGCGACGACCGCTCCGGCCAGAACGCCGCGGGCGAGACGTTGACGGTCAACCTGGACCGGCTCTCCGAGATCAAGCGGGTCCTGGTCTTCGCCTTCATCTATGAGGGCACGCCCAACTGGGCCGCCGCCGACGGCGTCGTCACGCTCCACCCGATCGGCGCCGCCCCCATCGAGATCCGTCTCGACGAGACCTCCAACTCGGCGATCACCTGCGCGATCGCGATGCTCACCAACGATGGCGGCGCTCTGCGCGTGGACCGGGAGGTGCGCTACATCAACGGGTCCCAGGCCGAGCTCGACAAGTCCTACGGCTGGGGCATGCAGTGGGCGAAGGGCCGCAAGTGACCCACCGGCTGCAGCGCGGCGGCAACGTCGGCCTCACCGCGGTCGGGCTCGGGCCCACCGTGGTGGTCACGCTGACCTGGGTCGCGCGCACCGGCGTCGACGCCGATCTGTCGGCCTTCCTGTGCGACGAGAGCGGTCGGGTCCGCAGCGACGCCGACTTCGTCTTCTACAACCAGCCCTCGGGTGCCGACGGCGCGGTGCGCCACCTCGGCAAGTCCGCCCGCGGAGGTACGACGCTCGACCGGGTCGCACTCGACCTGGGTCGGGTGCCCGGCGGCGTCGACAAGGTCGTCATCGGCGCCTCCCTCGACGGGGGGCGCTTCGGCGATCTCGACGGGCTGGGCGTGGAGGTCGCTGCCGACGGCGGCGACGGGATCCCCGCCGTACGCACCGAGCTCGAGGCGTCCGATGAGACCGCGATGGTCTTCGCGGAGGTCTACCGCCGCGGCGGCGAGTGGAAGGTCCGGGCCGTGGGTCGCGGGTGGACCGGCGGGCTGGGGGCGATGGCCACCGACGTCGGCGTCTCCGTCGACGACGAGCCGGAGGCGAGCCCCGCGCCCGCCGCAGCGCCTCCTGCGCCTCCTGCCGAGACCGTCAGCCTCGAGAAGCGGCGGGTGATCGACCTGGAGAAGAAGCTCACCTCCGCCGGCGACACCGGCATGCTCAGCCTCGTCAAGAAGGCCGGCGTGAGCCTGGAGAAGAAGGGCCTCGGCGAGCACACCGCCCGGGTCGCCCTCGTCCTCGACATCTCCGGGTCGATGAACCGTCTCTACTCCCGCGGGGCCGTCCAGCGCCTCGCCGAGCGGGTGCTGGCCCTGGGCCTGCGCTTCGACGACGACGGCGAGGTCGACGTCTTCCTGTTCGGGAAGCAGGTCCACCAGCCCGGCGGGCTGCGACTGGAGGGCTATCCGGAATACGTGAAGGGCATGCTCAAGCAGCACCCGTTGGAGTTCGACACCCGCTATGGCGCAGCGGTGACGGCTGTGCGCAGGCACTACTTCGGCGCCAGCGAGGAGCGGACTGCTCCACAGCCGGCCGACGTGCCGGTCTACGTCATGTTCGTGACCGACGGCGAGCCCTCGGACAAGGCAGTGGCGACCAAGCAGGTCCGCGCTGCGTCGTACGAGCCGATCTTCTGGCAGTTCATGGGCATCGGATCGCGTGGCTTCCCCTTCCTGGAGAAGCTCGACGACCTCGATGGGCGCTTCACCGACAACGCCGACTTCTTCTCGGTCTCCGAGGACGAGCTCCTCGGGCGGAGCCCGATCAGCGACGACGCGCTGTTCGAGCGGCTGATGACCGAGTACCCGGACTGGCTGCGTCGGGCGCGCTCACAGGGTCTGCTGACACGCTGACTCTGGCGACCCAGCTCCTCTGAGACGACAGACGTCCCGGCCTCCTGGTGGAGGCCGGGACGTCTGGTCGTGTGCCCCGTCAGCTATGCGTCAGGGGCGGTGGAGCTGGTGCTGCTGCGGCCCTGGAGGTCAGGGCGTGGGGCAGAGGATCGCCCCGAGGACGGGCAGGGCGCAGATCTCGTCCGGCAGCGGCAGCGGCGGGATCGGCAGCTCCGGGAGCTCCGGCAGTCCGCCGCCACCACCGGCGGCGGCGCAGAGCTCACTGATGCCAGGGATCGCGCAAAGCTGAGCCACGACATCCTCGAAGGTCGGCACCTCACCGCCACCGATCAGCTGACACAGCTCGGGGGACAGATCGCACAGCCCGGCCACGACCTCGTCCGGGGTCGGAGCAGGGGAGCCGCCGTCGCCGCCGTCGCCGCCGGCGTCGCAGATGCCCGGGATCGGCAGGATCGCGCAAAGCTGCTCCGGGCTGATCGGCGAGCCCGGCCCGGGCTCGGGCTCGCCCGCGTTCTGGCAGGCGGTCAGGCGCTGCTTCGCACGGGCCTGGGCCTGACGTGCACGCTTGAGCGCCTTCTTGGCGCGCATCTTCTTGGCCTTGGCCTTCTTCTTGGCCTTGGACGCCTTGGCCTTCTTGGCGCCCTTCGCCTTGTTGGCCTTCTTGTTCGCCTTCTTCAGCTGCTTCGAGGCCTTCTTGAACTGCGCCTTCTTCGCCTTGACCTTCTTGTTCGCCTTCGTGAGGGCGGACTTCTCGGCGGCGCAGTCCGCGGCGCGGGCGCTGGCGGTCGGCTCAGCCCCCGACGGCGCCTCGGCGCGGGCCGGTCCGGTGAGCGCCACTGAGGCGGCGATGGCGACGAGCAGGGCGGTCAACAGCCCCATGAGCTTGCGTAGATGCACGGTTTCCTCCCGAATACGGTGGCCGCCCTTCCGCGAGGGCTGCCGCATGTTAACCACGTCACATTTGCTCGCTCGATTTGTTGCGATTCAAAAGTCGGGCGGAAAGAACCCGCGACCGGTCTCAATGTGACCTCGCCCGGCACCGAAGAGAGGGCATGGTGCGCCCCGGGGAGGGCCCGACGAGCGCGCCCGTCGACTCGGGAGGACCCCACATGTCGGGCATCAGGCTCCGATCCATCATCGTCACGCTGTTCTTGGCCGCGGCGACACTCAGCGCCTTCTCACCGGCCGTCGGGCAGGACGCCACACGGCTTGCCGCCACGACCCAGGTCGGCACCGGCCAGACGGGTACGGCGAAGGCCGGTACGACGAAGACGGGCGCGGCGCGCGCTGGTGCGGCGCAGGCTGGCCAGGGCCAGAAGTCGGCCACGGCCGAGCCGAGCGCTCGCAAGCGCCGCAAGTGCTGGCCGCGCAAGCACCGCAGCAACCGCCCGGCCCGACTGCACAAGCACCGTCACTGCAAGCGTCCGAAGACCCGACCCGCGCCGACCCCCGCACCGGCCCCAGCGCCGGTACCGACGCCAGTCCAGACGCCCGCACCGACTCCGGCCCCGCCCTCTGACAGCTGGACGTTCGTCACCGGTGACGAGTTCGGCACCAGCGGTCTCGACACCACCAAGTGGGAGCCCTTCAACGGCCGGCCGGGGTGCTGCCCCGACGCCTTCTGGGACCCCTCCCAGGTCGAGGTCTCCGACGGCACCCTCAAGCTGCACACAAGCATGAAGAACGGCCGCTGGGTGTCGGGAGGCGTCGGCGGCTGGGACTGGGACCAGGGCGCACGCACCTACGGCCGCTACGACGCCCGGATCCGCTTCGACGCCGGCAAGGGCGTCTCCGCCGCGGCCCTGCTGTGGCCCTCGGACAACGTCTGGCCCCCGGAGATCGACTTCTACGAGATCGCCGAGACTTGGGGCGACCGCGAGAAGATGATGATGACGACGCACTGGGGGACCCCGTCCGACCACCGCCTCTCACAGAGGTTCGTCGACGGCGACTTCACCCAGTGGCACACGGCGTCGGTGCGCTGGTCGGCGGATGAGATCGTCTACCTGCTCGACGGGCAGGTGATGAAGGTGGAGACGGACAAGGTCCGGATCCCCGACACCCTGATGTGGGTCGGTCTGCAGACCCACGCCCACAAGATCGACGGCGCCTGGCCGACCCTCCCGGCCGGCAAGTCCTCGATCGCCCTCGAGGTCGACTGGGTGCGCATCTACCAGCAGGGCTGAGGCCCACCAGAGCTTGCGCTGGGGGGAGACCGACGTACGTCGGACCCCGCGCAGGGAGGGAGACCGGGTCCCCGAGTCGTCAGCGGCTCGGGACCCGGCGCATCCGGCAGGTCTCGACGACGACTGCAAGCGAAATTGGAAGGCCCGGCCGTTGCTGACGGGGGATACAACAACGGCCGGGCAGGGGAAAATGTACGGGACCTTCAGGCTCGACAACAGCCCAAAACCCGCATTTCTTGCAAAGTGACGCACCTCACCTGATGGTGACCTGGCGGTTGGTGAGACCGGCCCGCGTCGAACGCTCGGCGGAGGTGAGTGGCGTGGGGTCCGCAAGCGCCTCTGCGAGGTCGGCGGCGAACTGGGAGGCGGGCGCCTCGAGCACCTCGGCTCCGGTGCCGACAGGGAGGTCCCACACCGGGGCCAGCAGCCCGTGGGCACGGAACATGCCGACCAGGCGCGAGCCCTCGGCGATGTTGTCCTTGCCGGCGGCGTGCAGGCGGGCCAGCGCGTCGAGCAGCTGGTCCTCGGGCTCGGGCATCACCCAGCGGAGGTGCTCCTTGGTCCCGACGTTGGTCCAGTACGCCGCCTCGACGCTGCTCAGTCGCACCGTGGGTGCCGCCGCCCTGTTGGCCTGCTCGAGGGCCGCCGCCATCGCCGGGGTCTGGTCCTCGACGTCGGCCAGCCAATAGCCGAAGCCCTCGTGCACGGTGATCTCGAGCGCCTGGTCCGTGACGAGGTCCTGCAGGCGCGGGCCGTCCCCGGGGGCCTCGGTGAGTCCGACGACGTCACCGGGAGCAGCCTCGAGCGCACGCTGGAGCACGGCCCCCGCGTCGCGAGCCGGGTCGCCGTAGTGGTGCTGGACCTGCAGCCCCAGCCAGATCGTGCCGTCCTCGCGGACCATGGCCGGTGCGGCGCCGGGCAGCAGCGAGCAGAGCAGCACCGAGCGGTCGGAGTCCTTCAGCGTGAGCGGGGCGGTCGCGGCCGGCACCAGCTCCCGCAGCGCGATGACGTCGCACTCCGACGCCATGCCCTCGAAGGGGCGGACGACGAACGCGACGGCAGACGGGTCGGACGAGCCGTGGCACGCCTTGTAGCGCTTCCCCGAGCCGCACGGACACGGCTGGCGAGGCCCCACCTCCCCGGGCGTACCGGTCGCTTGGTCACGGGCCTTGGTGCGCGAGCTCTTTCCCATGACAGACGAACCTATATGCCGAGCAGCTCCCGCATGTAGGCCGGCCGGTCGGTGATGACCGATGCGACGCCATAGCGCAGACACACCTCGAGGTCCTCGGGGGTGTTGACGACCCACACGTTGATCTCCCGGCCGGTCTCCTGCAACCGGCGCGCGAAGCCGGGGTGGTCGCGCAACTCGGTGACCCCGGGTCCCAGTGCCCAGTCCGCTCCGATCACGCGGCGCAGCATCGGCCAGTGGTGTGCCTTGTCGATGAGCATCACCACCGGCAGGTCCGGCGCGAGCCGCTCGACCCGGCGCAGGGCGGTCGCGGAGAAGCTCATCACCTTGGCCGGCGAGTCGGCCCGGTCCCAGCCGAAGTCGCGCAGCAGCTCCACCACGCGTCGCTCGACGAGGCCCGCATAGCGAGTCGGGTGCTTGGTCTCGATGGCGATCTCGACGGGACGGCCATAGTCGGCGACGGTCTCGAGGAGCCGGCGCAGCGTGAGGACCCGGTCGAGCTCCTCGTCGCGCTCGGGACGCTCGTCGTCGAGGTCGGCCCAGGGGTTCTTCCACGAGGAGAAGTCGAG
This sequence comes from Nocardioides pacificus, assembly GCF_054775955.1. Taxonomy (NCBI): domain Bacteria; kingdom Bacillati; phylum Actinomycetota; class Actinomycetes; order Propionibacteriales; family Nocardioidaceae; genus Nocardioides; species Nocardioides pacificus. The sequence continues at coordinate 644,850 of NZ_BAAHCI010000005.1, read as the reverse complement.
GTCGCTGAGCTCCGCGAGCTCCATCGTGGAGACCACGCCGCGGGTGCGCGCCGTACGCCGCAGGTCACGGTCGTGCACGCAGACGAGGTGACCGTCGGCGGTCAGGCGTACGTCGCACTCGAGTCCCTCGGCGCCGGCGTCGAGCGCTGCGAGGTAGGCGGCGAGGGTGTGCTCCGCGACGTCGTGGCTGGCGCCTCGGTGGGCGACCACCTTCGGCCTCATGCATCTCCTCGCAAACAGAGAACGGCGGGTCGGATGACCATCTGGGTCGACGGATGTCGGCCTCGAAATGGTGCACCCGACCCGCCGCAGTGTCCACGTCGGGGGTCCACGAGGGGGGTCCACGTGGGGAGTCCCGAGCGGACGGTGCTGCCTGGAGCCAGTGCTGGGTCGTGCCGGCGTCAGTGCCGGATCAGCGACCGGCCGAGGCGGGCAGCGTCGGGATGGGCAGCATCGAGATCAGGTTCTTCAGCAGCCCGGTGAGGCCGCCCAGCAGGGTGTCGACGATGGAGAGGACCTTGCCCAGCGGCGTGGAGTCGATCATGTCAACGATGCCGCGGATCAGCCCGAGCACCGGAGCGAGGGGACCCGCGAGCGGCGAGCCCTCGATGATCTCGAGCACATCACGGATGGCACTCGGGTCCTCCTGGGCGTAGAAGGCGGCGACGGCCGTGCGGCCCACGTCGTGCAGCTCCTTGGCCTGGAGGGCGCGCAGCCGCTTCACGATCGCGGTGGCGCGCTTGGGGCTCTTGGCCTTGCGGAGGTTCTTGGCGAGCTGGTTGAGGCGCGCCAGGCCCTGCTTGGCCGCCGTCTCGATCTGCGGACCGAGGTCCTCGAGGTCGGTCATCTTGGGGTCGGCGAGGACCTCGCGATAGATCGCCCGCTTGCGCTCGGCGATCTTCTTGCCGGTGCGCTGCTTGCGGGCGACCCGCTTGGCGCGGGGGGCCTTGGCCCGCTCGGACGCCGAGGTGTCGGCACCGGAGACCGTCTTGACGGTCGTGGTGGCCGGCCCAGCGCCTGTCTGGGCGACAGTCAGGCTGGCCGGCAGGGCGGATGCACCAGCGAGCTGGGCTCCCGAGAGTGCCACTGCGCCGCTCAGGACGGCCGTGGTCAACAGCTTTGCTACGCGCGTCATCTGCACGTGGTTCTCCCTCTGTAGTTGATCCGGACGGCTCCCGCGTCCGGCTGTCGAACAACCTACGGGGCGAAGTGTCACAAGCAGTCACACGGGGTGTGACATCTCAGTTTCCGAACAGGTCTCGTCAGCGCGAGCGGAGGAACGCTCCGAAGTGCGGCACCGTGAACGCGACACTCCCCCGCTCCGCGGAGAAGACCAGCCCCTTCTTGATCAGTCCGTCCCGGGCCGGGGACAGCGACTGGGGCTTGCGATCGAGGTGGCGCGCCACGTCGGCGGTGGAGACGGGACCGTCGGCGTTGTCGGCCCCCAGATCGGCCATCGCCACCATGTAGTCACGCTCGGCCGGCGTCGCCCGGTCGTAGCGGGCACCGAAGAACCCGACGGCGAGCTCGGCCTCCGCCTCCGGCGCCGCCACCTGCACGTCCTCGACGCGGACCGGCGACCCGACGGCCGCATCCCAGGTGACCTTGCCGTAGGCCTGCACGAAGTAGGGATAGCCGTCGGTGAGGCGGTAGAGCTCGTCGAGCGCCCCGGGCTCGAAGTCGACGTCCTCGGTGGACGCCGGGACCCGCCAGGCCCGATCCGCCATCTCCCGGGGGAGGCGATCCACAGAGACGTAGCGGAACAGCCGCTCCGCGTAGGACTTGGAGGCGGCCAGCGCCACCGGCAGGTGCGGCAGGCCGGCGCCCACCACGATGAACGGCGCACCCTGCTGGCTGATCTCGTGACAGGCGCCGCACAGGGCCGCGAGCTCGGCGGCCGGGATGTCCTGCATCTCGTCGATGAAGACCGCCATGCCGACACCCAGGTCTCCCGCCAGCTCGGCGACGTCGGAGAAGAGCTCGACGAGGTCGAGCTCCAGGTCGCCGGAGTCCGCGCGGCCCCGGGTGGCGGCCACGTCGATCGGCGGCGACCAACGCATCCCCTTGCGGTCCTCGGCCGACGTCCGCAGGGCGAAGCTCTTCAGCACCCCGGCCACGGCGTCCACCCGGTCGGGGTCGCGATGACGGTGGGACACCTCACGGATCCCCGCGTGCACGGCCTGGGCCATCGGGATCCGGATGCTCTGGTCGGGCCGCGCCTCGATCTTGCCCGTCCCCCACGCCCGCTTGACCGCCTGCGAGCGCAACGCGTTGAGCAGCACGGTCTTTCCCACCCCGCGCAGCCCGGAGAGCACCATGCTCCGCTCCGGTCGCCCCGCCGCGACCCGCTCCAACGTCACCTCGAACTGCCGCAGCTCCCGATCACGCCCGGCCAGCTCGGGCGGGCGCTGTCCGGCGCCGGGGGCATAGGGATTGCGGATGGGATCCATGTCCGGACGATATCGGGGCGTCTAGGACTGGGGCTAGATTTCGGTAGCGTGTTGTGAGGTGGCGTCGGGGCTGCTGCCGTTTGGTCCCCAACGGCGTGCATTTCGCGGAATCCGGTGCAGTCTCTGCCCAATCGGCGGCCCTGGTCCTCGCCCCTGGAGGTCGCACCGACTCCCCCAGCCTGCGGCGACGAGCTCTCGTCGTACGACGACAAGCGGCGCGGACGCCCGACCAATGATCGCGACGTCACCCATTGGTCAGAACCTGCATGCCGCCGCCGCCCATCGCTGCCGTTTGGTCCCCAACGGCACGGATTTCGCTGATACGCATGCTGTCTCTGACCAAACGGCGCCCCCTCTCGCCAGGCGCTCTCGTCGTACGACCTCGCCGGCGATCGACTCCGCCAGGTCGACGACACACGTCGTTACGACGTCCGCGCGACGCAGCCGACGGGGGTCGCCGCGAGCGACGCTCGTCGGAAGCGGGATGTGGCTGGCTGAGTGCCGGTCAGTGACGTCGCCGATTGGGCAGAGACGACATGGATCTGCCGGAAATACCTGCCGTTGGGGACCAAACGGCAGGCCGGGCGGTGGCAGTTCAGGGACGGACGGCGCCGGCTCAGGCGCCGCGGGCGGTGCGCTGGCCGGCGGCGATGTCGTAGGCGGTGTCGAGGCCGGCGCGGAGCAGGTCGATCAGGGCGGGGACCTCGTCGACGCCGAGGCGGAAGGAGCCGGCGCAGACGTTCTCGCGCCACAGGGAGAGGACGACGAGGCCGTCGTCGTGGTGCCACGAGACGCGCAGCGCGCGGTCGTCGCCGCGGGCGTCGAGGAAGATCGAGCCCGCCGCGGGGAGCGGTCGCGCGGGGTACATCCATCCATGATGCCCCCGCGCCCCCGGCGCTGTCACGGGTCCGCGCAGGTCCCGCCCGCCGCGCACCCCCGCGCCCTAGACTGACCGACGTGCCCGAGCTGCCCGAGGTGGAAGCCCTGGCCCTCGACTTGAAGGGCCGGCTGAAGGACCACGCCATCACCAAGGTCCACCTGGCTGCGTTCAGCGCCCTGAAGACCTTCGACCCGCCGCTGTCGGCGCTCGAGGGGACGCTGGTCGACGACGTCACCCGGCACGGCAAGTTCCTCGACATCGAGGCCTCCGGGCTGCACCTGGTGCTGCACCTCGCGCGGGCGGGCTGGGTGCGCTGGCGCGACGAGGTGCCCAAGCTGCCACCCAAGCCCAGCAACAAGTCGCCGATGGCGGCTCGTGTCGTGATCGACGACGAGCACGGCCTCGACATCACCGAGGCGGGCACCAAGAAGAGCCTGGCGATGTACGTCGTGCGCGACCCCCAGGACGTGCCCGGCATCGCCCGCCTCGGCCCCGACCCGCTGAGCGACGACTTCACCCGCGACCTGCTCGCGCAGATCCTGGCCGACGCCGGGCGCTCCCAGATCAAGGGGATCCTGCGCAACCAGGGGACGATCGCGGGCATCGGCAACGCCTACTCCGACGAGCTGCTGCACGCCGCACGGCTCTCGCCGTTCAAGCCGGCCAACAGCCTCACCGACGACGAGCTCGAGATCCTCTACGACGCGATCCGCACGGTGCTCGGCGACGCCGTCGAGCGCTCGCGCGGCCTCGCGGCCAGCGAGCTCAAGGGCGAGAAGAAGTCGAACCTGTCGGTCCACGGGCGCACGGGGCAGAAGTGCCCCGTCTGCGGCGACGTCGTGCGCGAGGTGTCGTTCGCCGACTCGAGTCTGCAGTACTGCCCCACCTGTCAGACCGGCGGCAAGACGCTCGCCGACCGGCGCATGTCGCGACTGCTCAAGTGACGCGCCATCCGACGGCGCGGCCCGACGTGGCCGTGGTGGCAGCCTCCCCGGCTGCCCGCGAGGCGCTGCACCGCCGCACCCTGCGCGTGGTCGTCGTCTCCCAGGTGTTCGGCGGAGCGGGGCTGGCGGCCGGCGTCACGGTCGGGGCGCTGCTCGCCCAGGACATGGTCGGCGGCGAGGGCATCGCCGGGCTGCCCGCCGCCCTCTTCACCCTCGGGTCCGCGCTCGCGGCGTACCTCGTCGGCCGCCTCTCGCACCGCTCCGGGCGCCGTCTCGGCCTGGCGACCGGCTTCCTCACGGGCGCCGCGGGGGCGCTCGGGATCGTCGCCGCGGCGGCGCTGGACAGCCCGGCACTGCTCTTCCCTGCGATGTTCGTCTACGGCGCCGGCACCGCCACCAACCTGCAGGCTCGCTACGCCGGCACCGACCTCGCACCGCCGCAGAGCCGGGGCAGCGCGGTCTCGGTGGCGTTGGTCGCGACCACCTTCGGCGCGGTCGCCGGTCCCAACTCCGTCGGTCTGCTCGGCGACCTCGCGGACGTCATCGGCATCCCCCGTCTCGCCGGCCCGTTCCTCCTCGCTGCGGTGGCGTACGGCGCAGCCGGGCTCGTGCTGTCGGTCGCCCTGCGGCCCGACCCCTACCTCGTCGCCCGCGCGGTCGCCGCCTCGGAAGCCAGCACCCCGGCGGCCGGCAACGCCGACGCCGCCCCCGGCACCCCGAGCATGTCCGCCCTGGCCCGCCGCGGCGTGGCCGTCGGCGCGACGGTCATGGTCCTCACCCAGATCGCGATGGTGGCGATCATGACGATGACCCCGGTGCACATGCGCCACCACGGCCACAGCCTGGACGCGGTGGGCTTCGTCATCGGCATGCACGTGGGCGCGATGTTCCTGCCCTCGCTGATCACCGGCCGTCTCGTCGACCGGGTCGGGCGGGTCCCGATGGCCGTCGCGGCAGGGGCCACCCTGCTCGCCGCCGGCCTGGTCGCGGCGCTCGCGCCCGGCGACTCGCTGCTCGTGCTCACGACGGCCCTGGTGCTGCTGGGGCTGGGCTGGAACTTCGGCCTGATCAGCGGTACGGCGTTGGTCGTCGACGCGGCGCCGATGGAGACCCGTGCGCGGACCCAAGGCACGCTCGACGTGCTGGTCGCGCTCGCCGGCGCGTCGGGCGGGGCGGTCTCGGGGGTCGTGGTGGGCGCCTCCAGCTTCGCCACGCTCTCGCTCGCCGGGGGCTTCCTGGCCCTGCTGCTGATCCCGGTCGTCGTGTGGTCGCGCAGGGCACCGGTGCGGGGACCGCGCGACGTCGCGACGCCCGCGGGTTAGCGTGGTCCCATGACCCAGATCCCCACCGTCGGCGTCGACGGTGTGCCCGATCCGCTGCCCGCCGGCCTGCGCATCCTCGACGTACGCGAACAGGTCGAGTGGGACAACGCCCACATCGAAGGGGCGCTGCACGTGCCGCTCTCGCAGCTCGTGCAGCGCCTCGACGAGGTGCCGACGGAGCAGACCCTGGTGGTCTGCAAGATCGGCGGTCGCTCCGCGCAGGCCGTGGCCTGGCTCACCCAGCAGGGACGCGAGGTGGTCAACCTCGACGGCGGGATGCTCGACTGGGCCGGCGCCGGCCGCCCGATGGTGAGCGAGACGGGCCTTCCCCCGCGGGTGGTCTGACCCACGCCGCAGGGGAAGGAGGAGTCACTCGGTGCTCTCCTCCATGTCGGGAAGCTCCGGCATCTCCTCTTCCATCTTCTTCTGCATCTCCTCGGTGCACGTCTTGCCGACGTACTCACCGAACGCCTCGAGCTGCTTCTCCTCCTCGGCGCTGACGTCAGGCTCCTCGATGTCGTCGGCCTTCGCGTCCTCGTCGATGTCCTTCGCCGCCTCGAGGAACACCTCGAAGCCCTTGCGCGCGTCGTCGGAGATGTCCTCGGGGGTCCCGGTCTCCTCCAGGTTGTCGGCCCAGTCGCGCACGTCGGCGCCGGTGGCGTCCTCCTCGGTCAGCGCGTCCGTGTCGACGTAGGTCTCGCAGAAGTCGGCCTTGGACGCGTCGGTCGGCGCGTCGCCGCCGCCGCACCCGACGAGCACCCCGCTCATCAGGATCAGGCCGGCAGCCAGGGAAAGGGGCTTCATGTGTTCTCCTCCGTGTGGTGGTCTCGGGGCGAGACCCTGCCCAATCCACCACGGTTCATGCCCCCGGAGCCAATCGCTTGCTCGGCGGGCCGCCGAACGACTCCGGAAGCGGTACGGCGAGCGCCCGGTCCAGCCGCTGGAGGTAGTCGCGGCGGGCCATCTCCACGACGCCGAGCGAGGCCAGGTGCGGCGTGCTCCACTGCACGTCGAGGAGCCGGTCGCCGACGTGCTCGTCGTGCAGCATCTCGACGAGACCGACGAGGGCGACCTTGGAGGCGTCACGCGCCCGGTGGAACATCGACTCCCCCGCGAAGAGCCCCCCGATCGCGAGCCCATAGAGACCGCCGACGAGCACGCCGTCACGCCAGGCCTCGACCGAGTGCGCCCAGCCGAGCCGGTGCAGCCCGACGTACGCCGCGCGGATGTCGCCGTCGATCCAGCCACCGGGGCGGCGCGGGTCGCCGCACGCATCGACCACCTCGGCGAACGCCGTGTCCACCCGGATCTCGTAGTCGCGCACGGCGCGGCGCAGGGAGCGGGACACGACCAGCCCGTCCAGCGGCAGCACACCGCGACTCACCGGGCAGAACCAGTACGGCGGGTCCCCCTGCTCGCCGGACGGCATCGGGAAGAGCCCGCGCCGGTAGGCCGCGAGGATCGTGCCGGGCGCGAGGTCGGCCCCGATCGCGACGAGGTCGTCCTCGGCGAGCTCGCCGCGCTCGTCGAAGCGCGCGGGGTCGCCGAAGTCCCAGGGCGTGGGTGACGGCTCGACAGGCACGGGCAAACGGTAGCGAGTCCCCCGCGGCCACCACCGCCCGCTCCGTAGGATCGAGCCCATGAGCGTGAAGAGCAACGTCAGCCGGGCCCTGCTGCCCAAGGCCGCGCAGATGGCCCCCGGCCTGAGCAGCGGCTTCGCGCGGGAGGCGCTCAACCGCGCCATCCGCGGCGTCGGCCCGCTCCCTCCCGCCGCGGAGGCTGCCGACAAGCAGCTTGCCGAGCAGAAGGGCGACGCGAAGCTGGCGATCCGCGAGGTCATCGAGAACCACGTGCGCTACGCCGGCGCCCAGGGCTTCGTCACCAACCTGGGCGGTCTGGTCACCGCGGCTGTGACGATCCCCGTCAACGTGACCGGGCTGGCCCTGGTGCAGTGCCGGATGATCGCTGGCATCGGCCACCTGCGCGGCTATGACCTCGAGGACCCCCGGGTGCGCAACGCTCTGCTCGTCACGCTGCTGGGTGAGGACGAGGTCGAGAAGCTCCTCAAGAAGCGCAAGATCCCGGCCCCGCCGATGGCGCTGGCCACCGCCCCCACCCACGACCCCGCGCTCGACCGCCTGGTGTCCGGCGAGGTGGCGGCCGCCATGCTCGGCAAGGTCGCCGGCAAGCAGGTGGTCACGACGGTCGGGCGTCGGGTGCCGATCGTCGGCGGGCTGGTGGGCGCGGGCAGCGACGGCTGGTCGACCTGGCAGATCGGCCGCTATGCGGAGAGGGAGCTCCTGCCCCGCGCCCGGCGATAGACCCGCATCAGCACCGCGCCCGTCCGGGACGCGTCGAGACGGTGCACGATCCGTTCGCGCAGCCGGTACGACGGGCGCAGGTGGGCACGCTCGAGCGCCTGCCGGGTCTCGCTCAGCTCGGCGACCAGGCGCTCCTCGCTCTGCCGCAGGCGCGCGTTCTCCAGCAGCAGGGCCCGGGTGGCGTCCAGCGCCGCCGCGGAGACCAGCCGCTCACGGGGCCGGTCGGGGTCGGTGTAGTCCTCGGCGGGCGGCCCGCCGCGCAGGTCGGCGAGGTCGCCGACGACGTCGTACCCGCGCTCCTCGATGGCCTGGATCCAGCGGTCGGCCACCTCCTGCGCCCACGGGTGGTCCTGCGGCGGCAGCGCCAGCCGCGGCGACGTCGTACGACGCGACAGCGTCTGGTGGGCGAGCAGCTCCCGCACGAGGGGACGGTAGTCGGCCGGCTCCACGACCCGGTTGACGGCGCGGTTGAGCCGCCGGATGAACGTCGTCTCGGGGGCGCCCATCGAGGGGTTGGAGCGGTCGGCCGCCATGTCGAGCTCGAGCCCGTCGAGGCCGAAGACCGTGCTGAACCGCTGCCAGAGCAGGTCGCGGGGCGCACCGGGGGCGGGCACCGTGACGAGGTGGACCCGCTCGGGCGGCAGCGAGTGTCCCCAGCGCGACAGGATGTCGGGGATCTCCTGGGCCGCCCAGAACCAGGTGGGGATCCGGCCCTGGCGCTCGGGGTCGCGGATCATCTCGAGGAACCGCGCATAGCTGGCGGTGCTGCGGTGCTTGACGTTCTCCTGCCACTCCGCGGGGATCTGGCGGACCAGGTCGCGCACGGAGAGCACCAGGTGGACCTCCGGACCTCGGCCGTGGCCGCCCGGCTCGTGGCCCAGTGACGCCAGCGCCCGGTCGGCCTGGGCCCGCGTGGCGGTGGCCAGGATCTCGTGGCTGATGATCGCGGTGCCGTGGAAGTCGCGCACCTCGCCGGCGAGCCGTTCCCAGGCGCCGACGGCGTCGGCCTCGAGCCCGCCCCACGGCAGCCGCATCAGGTCGAGCGCGGCGAGGAACTGGGCGTCGAAGCGCTCGGCGGGATAGAGGATCCCCGACTCCCGCAGCAGCTCGCGGTTGCGGAACAGCACGTCCTGGAAGTACGACGTGCCGGTCTTGGGGGTGCCGACGTGCACCAGCACCCGCTTGGTCGTCACGCCTGGTCCCTCGTCTCTCGTCGCTCCCCCTGATGGATGGATCTCGGGCCCTGATGGATGGATCCCGGGCCCTGATGAATGGATCGCGGGCCGGTGTCGAGCAGCATCCGCACGGCCACGGTCAGCGCTGCGGCATCTGGCCGCTCGTGGGTCGCGGGCGACTCGGCGGGCAGCAGGGTCTCGAGCCGGCCGTGCACAGGGTACTCAGCCGCGGCCAGCGACTCACGCTGCCGGCCGGCCTGCTCGAGGAGCCAGGGCCGACACTCGGCGGGGACGACGGGCGGCAGCTGGAGCCCGGAGTCCTGGAGCCCGGAGTCCTGGGGTGAGGCGCCCCGGGGTGTGGGCCGGGCGGCGGCGCTGGCCGAGGCGAGTACGGCGCGGGTGAGCGCCGGGCGTTGCTCGGCGGGCACCAGCACGCCGAGCACCTGGGAGACGCGCTGCGCGATCTCGGCCGCAGCGGCCGGAACGGGCGGAGGGATGGCGAGGGCACGCCGGGTGCGCATCAGGCGAGAGAGCGCGGTCGGGTCGGTGACGATGCGGACGCGACGCCCCCGACGCGACCAGGTCGCGGCCAGCGCCGCGAGGTCGGCGCGCGGTGGGAGCCGGTCGCGCTCGGCCCAGCTGTGGCAGAACGCGGACCAGGACACCGCCTTGCCCGCGACGACCCGGGCGGTCCACACGGCGCCGAGCAGGTGCTCGAGGTCGCCGCCCAGCACGAGGACGTCGACCCGGCCGGGCGCGTAGCGCTGGGCCACCAGCTGGTCGCGCAGCACACCAGCCAGGAGCGGGTCGCCGACGAACTGCGGGCGACGGCGCCAGGGCAGGGACCGCGGCGTGGGGCCGGGGTCGACGGCAGGCGCGACGGCTGGGTCGACGGCGGGGTCGACGGCGGGGGAAGCCGGAGCGGTCGAGCTCGCCGCGTCGTCGGCGATCAGACCGGTGGCCAGGCGCAGCAGCTCGGGCGCGGGGATCGTGGCGGGGTCGACCGGTCGGGCACCGAAGGGATCGCCGTCGGAGACACCGACCAGCGGGAGGTCGAGTGCGCCCCGGCCCGGTGCGCTCGCGGTGAGCACCCGCTCGACCAGCTCAGCGGGCGCGCCCGACGCCGACTCGAGGTTGATCCGGCGCACCAGCTCGAGCTGCTGGGCGCCGGGGAGCAGCTGCTCGGCGGGCACCGATCGAGCGGAGGCCGGGTCCACGTCGGTCTCGACGGGACCCCGCCACTCGAGCCAGGGCGTGGTGCCGCCGGCGCGGAGGTGGTCGACCCACTCCCGAGCGCGGACGATTCCGGCCGTTGCGGCGCTCACGTGCTCCGCAGCTTCTTGGCCTGGGCACGGATCCGCTGCCCCAGCGCGCGGTCGGGGTCGGGGCGGTTGGCCGCCTCCCGGGTCATCGTCTCGAGGGCGTCGAGCGCGACCTCGAGCTGGCGGCGAGCGCCCACCCGGTCGGGGTTGCTCCAGATCGCGTCCTCGGCGGGCCGCACCGGACGCAGGTCGGCGACGTCGCCGACCACGTCGACGCCGCTGCCCTCGATCCACTCGATCCAGCGCTCCGCCTGCTCCTCGGCCCAGGGGAAGCGCCGCGGGTGCAGCCGGACGGGCGTCGAGCTGCGCCGGGCGAGCTGGTCGTGGGCGAGCAGGTCGCGCACGAGCACGTCGTAGCGCTGGTCGCGGCGCACCTCGCGCCCCATCCGTCGGTTGAGCTGGCGGATCAGCTGCGTCTCCGCGATGCCCAGGGAGCGGTTGGTCCGCTCGCTGTCGAGCGGCGCCCAGGCCGGGTCGATGTCGAACACCCGGCAGAAGCGCAGCCACAGCTCGTCACTGCGAGCCGCGCCGCCGAGCGTGACCGCCGGGGCTGCGGCCGAGGGCGGCACCGTCACGACGTGGACCCGCTCGGGCGGCAGGTTGGTGCCCCAGGTGGTGAGCACAGTCGGCAGGTCGAAGGCCTTGTGGAACCACGAGCCGCCCTTCTCGACGCGGTCGAGGAAGCGTCGGAAGCTCCACTTGCGGCCCTGCTTGATGCTCTCCTGCCAGGCGGCGGGCAGCTGGCGGCCGAGGTCGCGCGCGCTGTAGACGATGTGGATCTCGCTGCCGGCGAGATCGCGCATCACCTGGGCGACCTTGTCGGGGGGTGCGGGGGCGAGGATCTCGTGGCTGATGATCACGGTGCCCTCGGCGCGTCGTACCCGCCGCACCATGGTGTCCCAGCTGCCCGCCGCGTGACCGGGGGCGCCGCCCCAGTCCTGACCCAGCAGGTCGAGGGCCGCACGGAAGTGGAAGAGGTCGGCGTCGACCATCCGCGACTTCGTCGGCACGATCACGTCGTGCGCGGCCAGCGACGCGGCGTTGCGCATGAGCCGGTCCTGCAGATAGGTGGTGCCGGTCTTGGGCGCCCCGATGTGGATGTAGACGCGACGACTCATGGGGGTGATTCTGCCGTACGACGCTGGGCCCCCGCCTCTCAGGCGATGCGGGGCGGGCAGATCCGATTGCGAACGTGCGCCACAGGCTGTCCCGGCCGTTTCCTGCCGACCCTTGGCTGGGGGACCTTCGCCCCTTCGCCTCGCCGAGCGTGGTGTCCATGCTGGGAGCAGCAAGGAGATGAGCACGATGACCGGCCGCACGCGCAACTCAGCTCTCGTCCACCGGATCCACACCCCCACACCCGTGCGCGAGCCCTCCACCAGCGAGGGGACAGGCTCCCTGCTGCTGTGGCTGGGAGCTGGCGCGATCTTGTTCTTCTTGGTGCCCTTGGTCGGCACTGACTGGCTCGAGCTCCAGCCTGACCTGTACCTCCTCGGCTACTTCACGGTCGCCGTGTCGTTCTTCGTCGCGTTCCTGTTCACGTACGCCTCAGTTCTACGACCGTTGTGGACCGCGCATCTGTGGCAGAGCCTCCTGGTCGGAGCGCTCGTTGGCGCCGCCTTGGCCATCGGCGTCTTCAACCAAGCGGCCACACCGCACCCAGACGGTTGGCGCTACGGGTTCCAGATCCTCTGGCGCGGCCTGATCTACGGGTCCGTGGACGCGTTGACCCTGTACGTGTTCCCGGCCGCCGTGGCCTACCTGCTGATGCGCGGAAACCGGAGGGGGTTCGGCCGCAAGGTCAGCTTCGCGGGGCTCGCCCTGGCCCTGTCGCTGCTAGTGACCACCACCTACCACCTGGGGCACTCCGAGTACCGCGGCGACACCATCAAGTACCCCGAGATCGGCGCCATCGTCGCGAACGTGCCGACCGCCCTGACCGGCAACCCACTGGGTGCCGTGATCGCGCATGGCGCAATGCACGTGTCTGCCGTCGTGCACCAGAACGAGGGCGGCGCCCAGCACATGCTGCCGCCAAACGTGACCGACGACTACGGCAACCACGGGAGCAGCGACCTAGCGACTGGACTGGCAGTTGCCTGGCTGTTCGCCACCGCCGGTGCGCTCACATTGCTGGTGCGCCGGCAGCGCTCCAAGTGACCTGCCTCACGCCCGCAGCGGACTTGCAGTCGGGGACGGCCCTGGGATGTTCCGGAGGAAGTCGTCCACGTGGGTCCACAGCTCCTCCGTGGCGCGCGAGTCGAACTCGTCGGGTCGGGAGGCGTCGGTGAACAGGTGCCCGGACGCGACGTACTCGTGGAACTCGGCGTCCGCTCCGGACGCGCGCACCGCCGCAAGGAACTGGTCCACCCAGTCCTGGTTGCGGTTCGGGTCCGAGACGGCGTAGTGCAGCTGCACCGGCACCGCCGCGGGCCAAGCGTCGGCGCCGAGGAACGGCAGCGGCAGCGCACCGGAGAACAGCACCGCAGCAACCACCGGGCGGTGCAGGGCGACGTGCTCGGCCATGCCGGCGCCATTGGAGAAGCCGGCCACCACCAAGCCGTCCGGCAGGTCGGCCGTGGCGTCAAGGGCGGCCTGCATCAGTCTGGGGAAGCCCACTTCCTCCTGATAGGCGATCGCGGTGGCGTAGTCCTCGAACGACCGGCCGTCGTACTGGTCGACGACGAGCACCTCGTGCCCGCTTGCGCGCAGCCGCGCGGCGGCGTCCTGCACGCCTGGTCGGACTCCGAGCACCGAGTGGAACAGCGCTATCGAGGCCATGTCTGCTCCTCACGACGGGATCGCTCCTGCAATCGGCTTACCAGTCGCAGAGGGAGGGCGACCAGGGGCCTTGGACCCGCCAGGCCCCGGGAGTGACAACGGCAGATCCGGATCCTGGCGACTGCCGCCTGGGCGCGATCACAGGATCGGGCATCCAGGTGACACAAGCCCAGAAACGTGGCGCTCAGCCGTCACCCAGCGCACGCACCACGGCCGACGGGCTGGGACGCCCGAGCCGGCCGGCCATCCACGTGCTGGTGGCGACGAGGGCCTCGAGGTCGACGCCGGTGTCGATGCCGAGACCGCGCAGCATCCACACCAGGTCCTCGGTGGCGAGGTTGCCGGTGGCGCTCTTGGCGTAGGGGCAGCCACCGAGGCCGCCCGCGCTGCTGTCGAACGTCGTGATGCCGGCCTGCAGCGCGGCGTAGGCGTTGGCCAGCGCCTGCCCGTAGGTGTCGTGGAAGTGCATCGCCAGCTGGTCGGTCGCCATCCCGGCCTCCGCGAAGGCCGCGAGCAGGGCAGAGACGTGGCCGGGGGTGCCGACCCCGATGGTGTCGCCGAGGCTGAGCTGGTCGGCGCCGAGGTCGAAGAGCCGCTTGCCGACCGAGACGACCTGGTCGATCGGGACCTCGCCCTCCCACGGGTCGCCGAAGCACATCGAGACGTAGGCCCGCACCCGGACGCCGGCGTCGCGCGCGCGTCGTACGGTCGGCTCGAACATCGCGAACTGCTCGTCGAGGCTGCGGTTGAGGTTGCGCTGGGCGAAGGTCTCGGTCGCGGAGCCGAAGATCGCGATGTGGCGCAGCCCCAGGTCGAGCGCCCGGTCCAGGCCGCGCTCGTTGGGCACCAGCACCGGGAGGTCGCGGGCCTCGTCGCCGTGCTGGTCGACGAGCAGCGTCATCAGCTCGGCGGCGTCGGCGAGCTGGGGCACCCACTTGGGGTGCACGAAGCTGGTCGCCTCCACGACCGGCATGCCCGCGGTCAGCAGACGGCCGACGAACTCCGCCTTGACCTCGAGCGGGACCCGGGTCGACTCGTTCTGCAGGCCGTCGCGGGCGCCGACCTCATAGATCGTCACCTGCTCCGGCAGGCCGGGGGCGGGCACCTGCTGGGGGCTGCGCACGGGCGGTTCTCCTCTGCTGTCTGGCCGCGGGGGTCGGCTGGGTCCGACGCTACTCGGCGTCGGCGGGGACGGGCTCGACGGTTTCGGGCTCGACGACGAGGAGCCGGGCACCGAGCGGGACCTGGCTGCCCACGCTCGCCTCGACGGCCGTGACGGTGCCGGCGAACGGCGCCTTCAAGGTGAGTTCCATCTTCATCGCCTCCATCGTGGCCAGCACGTCGCCCTCCGCGACCGTGGCGCCCTCGGCGACGTCGATCGTGAGGACCGTGCCGGGCATCGGCGCGAGGATGGTGCCGTCGCCCACGTCGGCGGCGTGGTCGAGGAACGGGTCGGGACGGGTGAACACGTGGCGCTGGCCGCGGTGGACCACCTCGACGGTGTGGGCGGTCGCATCGACCACCGCCTGCTCCCGGTGTCCCTCGATCGACAGCACCACCACGTGGCGCTCGGCGGACAGCTCGCGGACCGCCTGGTCCCCGACCAGTCCGGCCGCGCGGTCGACGACCACCGGCCGGTCGAGCTCGACGGTCTGCGAGGCGTGGGCGGCGCCCAGCCGGAAGCCGTCGGCGTGGAAGGGGTGCCCCGCGTCGAGGCCGCCGGGCAGGTGGCCCTCCGCCGCGAGCATCGCCTGGGTCCAGGCCGCGAAGACGCGCGGCGTGTCGACGCCGGGCGCCTCGACGCATGCCGTGTCGAGCCACGCGGTGTCGATGGCGGCGTCGCGGAACTCGTCGCTCGCCGCCAGCGCCCGCAGGAACCCGGCGTTGGTGGTGAGCCCGAGGATCGCGGTGTCGTCGAGGGCGGTGATCAGCGCGCGGCGGGCGCTCTCGCGGTCGGCGGCGTGCACGACGATCTTGCCGAGCATCGGGTCGTACGACGTGCTGACGACCTGGCCGCTCTCCAGGGCGTGGTCGACGCGCACGCCCTCTGGCCAGCGCACCAGCGTCGCCGTCCCGGCCTGGGGCAGGAACCCGCCGAAGGAGTCCTCGGCATAGACGCGTACCTCGATGGCGTGGCCGTTGATCGAGAGCTCGTCCTGGCCGAACGAGAGCGGCTCCCCCGCCGCGACGCGCAGCTGGTGCTCGACCAGGTCGAGGTCGCCGCAGATCGCCTCGGTGACCGGGTGCTCGACCTGGAGGCGGGTGTTCATCTCCAGGAAGTAGGCCTCGCCGGTGTCCGCGTCGAGGAGGAACTCGACGGTGCCGGCGCCCTCGTAGCCGACGTGCTTCGCCAGCGCGACCGCGGCGCTGGTGAGCCGGTGCCGCAGGGCGGCGTCGATGCCGGGGGCGGGGGCCTCCTCGATGACCTTCTGGTGGCGGCGCTGGGTGGAGCAGTCGCGCTCGAAGAGGTGGACCACGCTGCCGTGGGCGTCGCCGAGCACCTGCACCTCGAGGTGGCGCCCGTGCTCGACGTACTTCTCGACCAGCATGGTGTCGTCGCCGAAGGACGACAGCGCCTCGCGCTTCGCGGCGGCCAGCGCCGCGTCGTACTCGCTCGCGTCGCGGACGATGCGCATGCCCTTGCCGCCGCCGCCGGCGGCCGCCTTGACGAGGACCGGGAACCCGGCGTCCTCGCCGCGGGGCACCACGGGCACCCCCGCCGCGACGGCGATCTCCCGCGCGGCGTCCTTGCGCCCCATCCGGTCCATCACCGTCGAGGACGGCCCGACCAGCTTGATGCCGGTCTCCTCCAGCGCCCGGGCGAACTCGGCGCGCTCGGAGAGGAACCCGTAGCCCGGGTGGACGGCGTCGGCCCCAGCGGCGCGGGCAGCGGCGACCACGGCCTCGATGTCGAGGTAGCTGCTCACCCGCAGCGCCTCGTCGGCCTCGCGGACGTGCAGGGCGTGGACGTCGAGATCGGTGAAGATCGCGACGCTGCGGATGCCCAGGCGCCGGCAGGTGCGGATCACCCGCCGGGCGATCTCGCCGCGGTTGGCGACCAGGACGGTGTGGAGGTCGATCGGGATCATGCTCATCACATCCGGAAGACGCCGTAGGAGGGCTCCGGCACCGGCGCGTGCGCGGCGGCGGCGAGGCCCATGCCGAGGACCCGACGGGTGTCGGCGGGGTCGATGACCCCGTCGTCCCAGAGCCGGGCGGTGGAGTAGTAGGGGGAGCCCTGGTGCTCGTACTGCTCGCGGATCGGGGCCTTGAAGGCCTCCTCCTCCTCGGCCGACCACTCCCCGCCACGGGACTCGAGCCCGTCGCGGCGCACGGTCGACAGCACCGAGGCGGCCTGCTCGCCGCCCATCACCGAGATCCGAGCGTTGGGCCACATCCACAGGAAGCGCGGGTCGTAGGCGCGCCCGCACATGCCGTAGTTGCCGGCGCCGTAGGAGCCGCCGATGACGACGGTGAACTTCGGGACCACCGAGCAGGCGACCGCGGTGACGAGCTTGGCGCCGTCGCGGGCGATGCCGCGGTTCTCGTACTCGCGGCCGACCATGAAGCCGGTGATGTTCTGCAGGAAGACCAGCGGGATGCCGCGCTGGTTGCACAGCTCGATGAAGTGCGCGCCCTTGAGCGACGACTCGCTGAACAGGATACCGTTGTTGGCGATGATCCCGACGGGGTAGCCGTGGATCCGGGCGAAGCCGCAGACGAGCGTCTCGCCGTAGAGCCGCTTGAACTCGTGCATCCGGCTGCCGTCGACGATGCGGCGGATCACCTCGCGCACGTCGTACGGCGTGCGCGCGTCGGTGGGGACCACGTCGTACAGGGTGGCGGGGTCCTCGAGCGGCTCCTCGGACTCGTGCCGCTCGATCGACGGCGGGCGGCGGCGCTCGAAGGTGTCGACGATGCTGCGCACGATCGCGAGAGCGTGGGCGTCGTCCTCGGCGAGGTGGTCGACGACGCCGGAGGTGCGGGCGTGGACGTCGCCGCCGCCCAGCTCCTCGGCGGTGACGACCTCGCCGGTGGCGGCCTTCACCAGCGGCGGGCCACCGAGGAAGATCGTGCCCTGGTCCTTGACGATCACGGTCTCGTCCGACATCGCCGGGACGTAGGCGCCGCCGGCGGTGCACGAGCCCATCACCGCCGCGATCTGCGGGATGCCGCGCCCGGAGAGGTTGGCCTGGTTGAAGAAGATCCGGCCGAAGTGCTCCTTGTCGGGGAACACCTCGTCCTGCATCGGCAGGAAGGCGCCGCCGGAGTCGACCAGCGCGATGCACGGGAGCTCGTTCTGCGCGGCCACCTCCTGGGCGCGCAGATGCTTCTTGACCGTGATCGGGTAGTAGGTGCCGCCCTTCACCGTCGCGTCGTTGGCGATCACCATGCACTCGCGGCCGCTGACCCGGCCGATGCCGGTGACGATGCCGGCGCTGGGGACGGTCTCCGCGCTGCCGGCACCGTCCCCGCCGTACATGCCGGTCGCGGCGAGCGGGCTCAGCTCGAGGAACGGGCTGCCGGGGTCGAGGAGCCGGTCGACGCGGTCGCGCACGAGCAGCTTGCCGCGGTCGGTGTGCTTGGTGCGGGCTGCCTCCGAGCCGCCGCGCCGGGCGACGGCGAGACGCTCGCGCAGCTCGGCGACGAGCTCCTTCATCTCCGCGGCCATGCGTACCTCCAGGTTAATGATCGCTAACCAACGCCGGCGATGCTACCGCCTCGGGGTCGGTCCGGCCATGGTTCACCGCATCGGGCGCCGGATCCAGAGTCGCGTCGAGGGAGATCTGGCACGCGGGCCGAGTAGCCTGCCTCACGTGGATCACGGGTTCGTCGCCTCCGTCGACCGGTGGCACCGCCGGCACCCACGGCTGTCGATCCCGCTCGCCGTGGTCTACAAGTTCATCGACGACCAGGGCAACTACCTCGCCGCCGCGATGACCTACTACGCGTTCATCGCGATCTTCCCGCTGATGCTGCTCGGCACCTCGATCCTCGGCCTCGTCCTCGAGGGCCGACCCGGCCTGCAGGAGAGCCTGCTCGACACGGCGCTCAGCCAGTTCCCGATCATCGGCGACGAGCTCGGGCGGCCCGGCGGCCTCCAGGGGTCGCCGCGGAGCATCGTGATCGGCACGCTGATCGCGCTGTACGGCGCGGTGGGGCTCGGCCAGGCGATCCAGAACACCCAGAACGCCGCCTGGGCCATCCCCCGCAACAGCCGCCCCAACCCGATCCTGGCCCGGGTGCGCAGCCTGGGCATCCTGGTGCTCGTCGGCGTGGTCCTGCTCGCCGTGAGCGTGGCCAGCGAGGTCGCCAACGCCACCGACATCTTCGGCTCCTCGCCCGACTGGTGGGCCGGGTGGGCGCTGCGCCTGGTCAACATCGTGCTCGTCGGCGGCGCCTTCACCGCCCTGTTCCGGCTCGCGACCGCCCGCAACCACCACCTGCTGCGCGCGGCGCCGGGGGCGTTCGCCGTCGCGGTCATGTGGCAGGGACTGCAGATCGTCGGGGCCTACTACGCCACCTCGGTGCTTGTCGGCACCTCCGCGATGACCCAGACCTTCGGCCTGGTCCTCGGCCTGATGGGGCTGATCTATGCCGCCTCTGTCGTCTCGGTCATCGGCGTCGAGCTCAACGTGGTGCTGGCCAAGCGGCTCTACCCACGCGCGCTGCTCACGCCGTTCACCGACCGGGTCCGGCTCACCGACGGCGACCGTCGCGCCTATGCCGGACTCGCCCAGGCGCAGCGGCTGAAGGGCTTCCAGACGGTCAGCGTCACCTTCGCACCCTCCCCGCTCGAGCGCTCCGCCCGGGCCGCCCGCGCCGCCGAGGCCGCTGAGGCGGCTCGCGCTGCCGACGCGCCCGCCGCCGAGGCTGCCCCTCGGACCGCTCCGCTGACCTCCCCGCCAACCACTGCCCCCGCCGATCGTCAGGCCCACGATGAGCCCCGCTAGCGCCGTACCCGAGCCGACCAGCCGACGCGAGCAGATCCTCGCCACGGCCGCCGAGCTCTTCGCCGCCCGCGGCTTCCACGGCGTCTCGGTCGCCGATCTCGGCGCCGCGTGCGGGATCTCGGGGCCGGCGCTCTACAAGCACTTCTCCTCCAAGGACGCGATGCTCGCCGAGATGCTGGTCTCGATCAGCGAGGAGCTGCTCGCCGTGGGTCGAGCCCGCACCGACGGCGTGGACGACCCCGCCGAGGCGCTGACGGCCCTGATCGACTGGCACGTCGACTTCGCCCTGCGCCACAAGCCGCTGATCGTCGTCCAGGACCGCGACTGGGAGTCCCTGCCCGAGGTGGCGCGCGAGCGGGTCCGGGCGCTGCAGCGCGACTACGTCGACCTGTGGGCCGCCGAGCTGCGCCGCCTGCACCCGGGCCTGGCCACCGATCGCGCCCGCGCCATGGCCCACGCGGCGTTCGGCCTGATCAACTCGACCCCCCGCAGCGCCCTGCTCCCCGAGGAGACGATGCGCGCCCTGCTCGCGGAGATGGCCAGAGCCGCCCTCACGATCCCGACCTAGCCGCCGGCGCGGCCGCCCCCGCGCGCCGCCGAGCCCCATGTAACGCGGGGTTATCCGATCCACCACAGCGAAATGGCGCTGCGTCAGTTCGCATAACCCCGCGTTACATGGGGGAGGTCGGGGAAGGGCGGGAAGCCGGGTAAGGCTAGCCTCACTCGGTGCCCTCCACCCCTCTCGCGCTGGTCTGGCGGATGCTGCGCCGCAATTGGCGGCGGCTGAGCGTCTTCATGGTGCTGCTGGCGCTCTGGCAGCTGTGCGAGACGCTCGTGCCGGTGGTGATCGGGCTGCTCATCGACCGCGCCGTGGCCACCTCCGACGCCGGCGAGCTGGCGCTGTGGGGGTCGGTGCTGGTGGGGCTGTTCGTGGTGCTCAGCCTCTCGTGGCGGTACGGCGCGCGGCTGGGCGTCGGCGTGATGGAGCGCGAGACCCACGCGATGCGCGTCGAGACGGCCGGGCGGGCGCTCGACCCGCGCGGGACCAGCAGCACGCTGCTGCCCGGGGAGACGCTGTCGCTGGCCACCTCGGACGCGGAGGCAGTCGGCCAGCTGGTCAACTCCGTGGGTTACACGCTCGCCAGCCTGATGGCGATCCTCGTCAGCGCCTGGGTGCTGATCGGCATCGACCTGCAGCTGGGCCTGGTCGTGCTGATCGGGGTGCCGGTGGTGCTGGCGATCATCCAGGTCGTGACGCCGACGATCTCGCGGCGCAGCCACCAGCAGCAGGAGACCGTCGCGCGCGCCACCGGGGTCGCGACCGACCTGGTCCGCGGGCTGCGCGTGCTCAAGGGGATCGGCGCGGAGGACGTCGCCGGGCGTCGATATCGCGTGCACAGCGCGGCGGCCCGCGACGCGAGCATCCGCACGGCCGACTCGTACGGCGTGATGACCGGCCTCTCCACCGGGCTCAGCACGCTCTTCCTCGCGCTCGTCGCGCTGCTGGCCGGGCGGCTGGCCGTCGAGGGCGACATCACCATCGGCGAGCTGGTCGCGATCGTCGGCCTCACCCAGTTCCTCGCCGAGCCGATCAGCGCCCTGGGCGAGGTCGGCGCCCACGCGGGCCGGGCGTACGCCTCGGCGCGCCGCATCGTGGCCTATCTCGACTCCCCGCCCCTGCTCGGCGCGGGCGACCGCACGCCCGACTCCGGCGACCCGCGTGGCCTCCGGCTGCGCGACGTGACCTCACGACCCGGCGAGCTGCTCGGCCTGGTGACCGACCCCTCGGACGCCGCCCTCGCGATGCGCATCCTCTCCGGCGAGGTCCACCCCGACGAGCACGGCAGCGCCCTCCTCGACGGCGTACCCCTCGACGAGCTCGACGTCGACGCCCGCCGCAGCCGGCTGGTCGTCGCCCCCCACCATCCCGACCTCTTCGAGGGCACCCTGCGCAGCAACGTGGCGCCGCCCCACGGCTGCGACGCGGCCACCCTCGACCGCGCCCTGGCCGCCTCGGCCGCCACCGACGTCGCCGCCCTGCGGGAGGAGGGGGTCGATCAGCCGGTGTCGGCGCAGGGCTCGACGCTCTCGGGCGGCCAGCGCCAACGGGTCGCGCTCGCCCGGGCCCTCGCGGCGGATGCTCCGGTGCTGGTGCTGCACGACCCCACCACCGCCGTCGACGCGGTCACCGAGCACCGGATCGCCGCCGGCATCCGCGAGCTGCGCCACGGCGCCGGGTCCGACCGCACCACGTGGCTGCTCACCACCAGCCCCGCCCTCCTCGCGCAGGCCGACCGCGTCGTCGTGCTCCGCGACGGCCGGGTGGCCGCGAGCGGCACCCATGCCGAGCTGAGCGGCGACCCGACCTATCGCGAGCTGGTGCTGCGATGAGCCGCGACCTGCTGCCGATCGCGAGCCGCCAAGAGACCGTGCGTACGGCGTGGCGACTCGTCGCCGCGCATCCGGCGGCCCTCACGGCGGCCGTCCTCTCCTTCGCAGTGGCCGGCCTCAGCGGACTGGTGCCACCGTGGGTGCTCGGCCAGCTGGTCGACGACATCCGCTCCGGCGGCGACGCCGACGACGTCACGCGCGTCGCGCTCCTGATCGCCGGCTCGGGAGTCATCGCCGCGATCAGCAGCGGCCTCGCGGTGGCGTTCCTGGCCCGGGCCGGGGAGCCGGCGCTGGCGAAGCTGCGCGAGGAGGTCCTCGACCGCGCCCTGCACCTCGACGCCGCCCGCGTCGAGAGCGCCGGCGTCGGCGACCTGCTCTCCCGCGTCGGCGACGACGTCCGGATGATCGCCGACGCGCTCGTCCGGGTGATCCCGACGCTCGTCACCGCCATCGTGACGATCTCCTTCACCGCCGTCGGCCTGCTGACGCTCGACTGGCGCCTGGGGCTGGTCGGCCTGCTCACGGTGCCGGCCTACGCCGGCGCGCTTCGGTGGTACCTCCCCCGCTCCAGCCCCCGCTACCGCGACGAGCGCATCGCCCAGGGAGAGCGCGCCGAGGTGCTGGTCAGCTCGATCGAGGGGTCGCCGACCGTGCGGGCCTACGCGCTCGAGCGCGAGCACCAGGGCCGCGTCGAGGCGACCTCCCAGCGCGCCGTCGACATCGCGCTCGACGTCTTCGGCCTCCTCACCCGCTTCTTCACCCGCATCAACGCCACCGAGCTGCTGGGGCTCGGCCTGGTCATCGGCGCCGGCTTCTGGCTGGTGCGCGAGGACCTGAGCACCGTCGGCGCAGTGACGGCGGCCGCGCTCTACTTCCACCGGCTGTTCAACCCGATCGGCGCGCTGCTGCTGCTCTTCGACGAGCTGCAGTCGACCGGCGCGTCCCTGGCCCGCCTCGCAGGCGTCGCCGGACTCCCCGTCCCTGAGGAGTCCGTCGACGTCCTCCCCGCGACCCCGGGCGCGCTGGTGCTCGCCGGCGTCGGTCACGAGTACGTCGCGGGCCGGCCCGTGCTGACCGCCACGGACCTGCGTCTGGAGCCCGGCCGCCGGATCGCCCTGGTCGGGGCGACCGGGGCCGGCAAGACCACGCTCGGGGCGGTCGCCGCGGGGGTGCTGCGTCCCACGCACGGCGAGGTCACGCTCGCCGGCATCCCCTTCGCGGCGCTCCCGGCCCACGCCGTACGACGCCGGGTGGTGCTGGTCAGCCAGGACGTGCACGTCTTCTCCGGCACGGTGCGCGACGCGGTCACGCTCGCCCGCGCCGACGCGAGCGACGACGAGGTCCTGGCCGCCCTGGCCGTGGCCCACGCCGGAGCCTGGGTCGCCGCCCTGCCCGACGGGCTCGACACCCTCGTCGGCGATGGCGCGCACCGCGTCACCGCCGCTCAGGCGCAGCAGCTGGCGCTGGCGCGCGTCGTACTCGCCGACCCCTGGGTCGTGGTCCTCGACGAGGCGACGGCCGAGGCCGGCTCGGCCGGCGCACGCGAGCTCGAGGCCGCCGCACTCGCGGTGACCGAAGGCCGTGGCGCCCTCGTCGTGGCGCACCGGCTCACCCAGGCACGCACGGCCGACGAGATCCTCGTCCTGCACGACGGCGAGGTGGTCGAGCGCGGCACCCACGACGAGCTGCTGGCGCGCCGGGGACGGTACGGCGAGCTCTGGGCGGCGTGGTCGGCGGCCGACTGAGCATCGTCGCCACCCGGCTTCCACCTGGCCCGGCCCGCCCCGGCCCACGACGTCGACGCCCTCCTCGCCGCCCAGCGCGCCGGCTGAGGATCACTCCCGGGCGACGGAGACGGGCGGAGCGGACAGGGAGGTCGCGGCGACCAGGTGCTCGACGGCCGCGCGGCTGCCGGAGATCTCGACGCCCTCGAGCCGCTCGAGCGGGACGCCGCCGATCACGCACGCCTTCCACCCCGCGGTGGTGGCCGCCACCTCGGCGTCGACCCGCGAAGGGTCCGGCTCCCGGTCGATGCTCGTGCCGTCCGCCGACACCCGCGCCAGGTAGGTCGCCGGCTCGCTGTCCGGGCGACGCGAGTCGGTCAGGTGCAGCGCCACACGCTGCTCGTCCGCGCACCCGGGGACCGGCCGGGCGTGCGCGCGCATCGCCAGGACCACCGTGTCGGGGCTCATGTCCGCCTCCATCGGCAGCGCCGGTGACGACACCGCCCACAGCGACAGCGCGGTGTTGACGGCCTCGAGCCCGTGCCCCCACGCGGTGAGCTCGTAGACGTCGGTGCGTCCCGGCCCGGGCAGCCGGCGCCGGTGAGCGATGCCTGCTGCCTCCAGGTCGTGCAGGCGCTGGGTCAGGACCGCGGGACCGATGCCGATGACGTCGCGCTGGATGTCGGTGAAGCGCTTGGGGCCGAGCAGCAGCTCGCGTACGACGATCAGCGTCCACCGCTCCCCGATGAGGTCGAGGGCATGGGCCGCCGCGCAGCCGTCGTTGAAGGACCCGTAGGTGCGGCGCGTTGCCATTGACACAGGCTACTATGCCCACAGTAGTGTTCACTTCATATTCTGTAGTGCCGCTACCTAGGGCGAGGAGCCGACATGCGCAGCTCAGCCACGGCGATCTGGGAGGTCGTCCACGACGAGCGCCGACAGCTGGCCGACGACCTCGACGAGCTGGGTCCCGAGCAGTGGCGCACGCCCTCCCTGTGCCCCGGGTGGGACGTCCACGACGTCGTGGCACACCTCGTCGACACGGCACGCACCGGCCGCCTCGCCTTCGTCCGCTCGATGGTGGCGGCCCGGATGGACTTCGACCGCGCCAACGAGGCCGGGGTCTGCCGGGAGCGGCGCGCCGACCCGAGCGACACCCTCGATGCCCTCCGGAACGTCGCCGGCCTCACCCGGACGCCGCCGGCCCGCCTCGCGACCCGACTGGTGGAGGCCGTCGTGCACGGCGAGGACATCAGGCGCCCCCTGGGCATCGCGAGGAGCCATCCGCCCTCCGCGATCACCCGCGCCCTCGCCCACCAGCTGCGCACCCCCGTCTCCTTCGGCGGAGGCCGCGAGCGCGCTGCCGGTCTGCGCCTGGTCGACGGGGCGACGGGGACGTCGTGGGGCGAGGGCGACGAGGTCGTGGCCGACGCCATCGACCTGCTGCTGATGGTCTCCGGACGCGACGTGGAGGTCGGGTGACATGGGGAAGAAGCAGAACGACCCACTCTGGGAGCTGGCGCGCGTCGAGCGAGCCGCCCTGGCGGAGGACCTGTCGGGTCTCGGCGCCGAGCAGTGGCGACACCACACGCTGTGCGGCCAGTGGGACGTCGAGCAGGTCGTCGCCCACCTCACCGCCGCGGCGAGCCTCGGCCAGTGGCGGTGGCTGCGCTCGATGCTCGGCGCGCGACTGCGCCCCGACGTGCACAACGAGCGAAGGCTGGCCGAGCACCGCGGGACGACCTCCGCCGAGACGCTCGAGCGGTTCCGCGCCGTCGTCGACAGCGTGACCGCGCCGTCGGGCCACACCGCTGCCTACCTCGGCGAGATCGTCGTCCACGCCCAGGACATCCGCCGCCCCCTGGGCCTGCGCCGCACCCCGAGCGTCGAGGCGCTGACGCCGGTGGCCGAGTTCTACGCACGTCGCGACTTCGCCGTGAACAGCCACCGGACGGTGGCCGGCCTGGAGCTGCGGGCCGACGACGGACCGTTCGCGACCGGCCCGTCGTCGGTCCAGTTCCCGGTGACCGGCTCCCTGGTCACCGGCTCCCTGGTCACCGGATCGACGCTCGCGCTGGTGATGAGCATGGCCGGCAGGACCGCCTACCTCGACGAGCTCGACGGGCCGGGGACGACCGTGCTGCGCTCGCGCCTCACCCCGACGCACTGACGGGCGCCGCCTCAGAACAGGTGGTCCACCGGCTGGGTCGGATCTTCCAACAGCTCCAGCAGCCGCCGGGCCCGCGCGGCGGCGTCGAGCGCGGTGTCGAGGTCGTCCTCCAGCCGCGGGTCGAGATCCTCCATGCCCTCAGACCCCTCAGTCGAGGTCCGCGCGTGCAGCCGGGCGAGCAGGTCGTCGCGCGGCAGCCCGCGCAGCTGCAGCAGCACGAACGGGTCGGCACCGAGCAGCCAGCCGAGCTGGTGGAGCACCGCGAGCGCGTGCCGGCACGGGTCCGCCCAGGCGTCGCAGGTGCAGGCGGCGCCCAGCTCCCCGCCGTACGGCAGCAGCTCGACGCCGGACTCGTCGGCGTCCTCGACCAGCTGCAGCGGCAGCTCCCCGGCGAGCAGGGCGGCGACCCGGCCGGCCTCGGCGGCGACCAGCTCGACCAGCGTCTGGACGCCGGATCCGTCGACGACGGGGACGGTGCCAGTCACCGTCCAGGCGTCGTCGCCCTCCTGCACGGCGGCCAGGAAGGTGCCCGAGTCCACGGTGATCGCGCCGACACCGCCGGAGCGGGCGAGGGCCCGAGCCTTGCGCAGGTCCTCCTCGGCGTAGGCCGACTCCTCCACCGCCCGCAGCCACGCCTTCGCCCACCAGGTGGCGGCGCGCGGCGCCCGGCGGGCCGGGAAGCGACGATGGGTCACCGCGCTCACGCATCACCGTCCTCGGGCGCGACCGGCGCTCGGCGCAGCTCGACGAGGTCGCGCAGCTCGGTGTCGTCGAGCTCGGTCAGGGCCAGCTCGCCCCGCCCGAGGACGGCGTCGGCGAGCGCGCGCTTGCGGGTCAGCAGCTCGGCGATGCGCTCCTCGATGGTGCCCTGCGTGATCAGCCGGTGCACCTGGACCGGCCTGGTCTGCCCGATCCGGTAAGCCCGGTCGGTGGCCTGCTCCTCGACGGCCGGGTTCCACCACCGGTCGAGGTGGATGACGTGGTCGGCGCGGGTCAGGTTGAGCCCGGTGCCGCCGGCCTTGAGCGAGAGGATGAACACCGGCACCTCACCGGCCTGGAAGCGCGCCACCATCGCCTCGCGCTCGCGGACGGGGGTGCCGCCGTGCAGGAACTGGTGGGGTACGCCGGTGCGCGCGAGGTGGGTCTCCAGGAGCCGGGCCATCGCGACGTACTGCGTGAAGATCAGCACCTCCCCGCCCTCGGCGAGGACCGTGCCGAGCAGCTCGTCGAGGAGGTCGAGCTTCTCCGAGCGCCCGGCAAGGCGGGGGCTGGCCTGCTTGAGGAACTGCGCCGGGTGGTTGCAGATCTGCTTGAGGCCGGTCAGCAGCGCGAGGACGAGCCCGCGCCGGGCCTCCTCGTCGGAGCGCTCGATGCGCTCCATCGTGTCGCGGACGAACGCCTCGTAGAGCACGACCTGCTCACGGGTCAGCGCCAGCAGGTGATCGGTCTCGGTCTTGGCGGGCAGCTCGGGCGCGACGCCCGGGTCGGACTTGCGCCGGCGCAGCAGGAACGGGCTGATCAGGGCGGCGAAGCGGGCGGTCATCTCCGGGTCGACGCCGCCCTCGATCTGGGCGGCCCAGGCCCGGCGGAAGGCGTTGCGGCTGCCGAGCAGCCCGGGGATCGCCCAGTCGAGGATCGACCAGAGCTCAGTGAGGTCGTTCTCCACCGGGGTGCCGGTGAGCGCCACGCGGGCGACGCAGTCGAGGGTGCGCAGCGCGCGGGCGGTCGAGGAGCGATAGTTCTTGATGTGCTGCGCCTCGTCGGCGACGACGAGGTCCCAGTCCACCTCCCCCAGCGCCCGAGCCGCCGCCTCGTCGCCGGGCAGGCAGTCGCGCCGCATCGTGCCGTAGGTCGTGAGCACGATCGCCCCGGCTCGCTCGTCGGAGCCGGCCAACCCCTCGAGCGAGCGCTGCGACCCGTGGAAGCGGCGTACCTCCACCTCGGGGGCGAAGCGGCGGATCTCCGCCTCCCAGTTGCCCATCAGCGACGCCGGGCAGACCACGAGCGTCGGCCCCCCCGTGTGTCCCAGCGCGCCGCCCTCGCGGCGGTGCAGGTGCAGCGCGATCAGCGTGACGGTCTTGCCCAGGCCCATGTCGTCGGCCAGGCAGGCGCCGAGCCCGAGCGACGTCATCTCGCTGAGCCAGGTCAGGCCGTGCAGCTGGTAGTCGCGCAGCTGCGCGCGCAGCAGCGCGGGCGCCGCGACCGGATCGCGGGTCGCCGCCGTGCGGATCCGCTCCCGGATCCGCTCCAGGGTCGCGCCGACGACCACCGTCTCGTCCTTGTCGTCGACCTCGACGATGCCGGTCAGGGTGGCGTTCAGTGCCTGGGCGGGGGTCACCGTGCGGACCAGGCGCTTCTTGGCGCGCCTGGCCATCGCCGGGTCGACCACGCTCCAGTTGCCGCGCAGCTTGAGGATCGGGCTGGCCGACGCCGCCAGCTGGTCCATCTCCTCGGGGGTCAGCGGGTCGCCGTGGACGGCCAGCTGCCACTGGAAGCTGAAGATCTTCTCGGCGCCGAACAGCCCCTCCACCAGCTGGCCCTCCCGGGCCGAGGGAGTACGACGCGCGGCGGCCTGGTCGAGCACGGTGGTGGAGGTGAGGTCGCGCCCCAGCGAGCGTGGCCACAGCACGTCGACGCCGCGGTCCTTCAGCGCGCCGACGCCGTGATCGAGGAGGCTGACGATCTCGTCGGTCTCGAGGGTGATCTCGTCGGGGACCCGCATCTCCAGGAACCGGTCGAGCACCGGCCACGCCTCGGCGGCCGCGCGCAGGGCGATCAGCGCGTGGGTGCGCGCCCGCTCGCCGAACCCGTGCGTGCCGCGCGGCTCGGTCCACAGCAGCGCCGCGTCGCAGGTGCGCAGGGTGTTGAGCTCGTCCTGCACCTGGAGCACGAGGCGGAGCGAGCCCGCCACGAGCTCCTCCTCGTCGGCCTCGACCCGCAGCAGCAGTCGCACCAGCTGAGCGGGTGCCTCGTGCGCCGCCGCCTGCACCCGGTCGAGGCGGGCCTGCAGGCGCTCCTCGAAACGGGGGGCTGGACGTCGGCCCGGACCTCGTCCCGGTGCGCGGGCGGCGCCCCGCTCAGCGATCGCGCGACCCCGCTCGGCGAGGGAGCGACCCCGCGGGCCCGGGGCGCCGGCCTGCGCGTCCGTCGGCCCGGCCGACCCCGTCTCGGTCTCCGCGGCGGGCGGCGTCGCCCCCCGCGGCGCGCTGCGCGGCATCGCGTCGACGACGGCGTCGAGCACCTGGCGGACCACGCCCTCGGCGCCGGCTTCGTCCAGGCCGTCGTGGGCCCCGGCGCGCGCCAGCATCACGATCCGGTCCTCGTCGTCGTCGGGGAGCGCGGTGAGTCGCCAGCTGGGGCTGTCCAGCGGCGACTCCACGGGACGTGGCTCGAAGCGGCCCGCCGCCACCAGTCGCATGCCCAGCAGCACGGCGCCGGCGAGGAGCCGCACGCTGGGGTGCGCGTCGTCGCGGGCGTGCGCCTTGGTCAGCACGGGCAGCGCCGCCCGCATCGGCAGCGCGACCTCGCGGCGCGTCGTACCCCCGCCCGCCGGCACCGGCGCGGTGAACTCCACCACCGAGTCCCGCGGGGGGACGGCGGTGCGCAGCCTTGCGGGCCCGGTGACGGGGACGAAGCTCAAGCGGGACCTCCGGGCGGGACCTCTGGGCTGACCGTGGGGGCGGAGTGCCGGACGGCGACTCGACGCTAACGCGTGGCGCCGACAACTCGTTCCCCCGCGCTCGCTCGCCACCTGCTGGGGACTCGCTAGTCTCGGCCCATGACCCTCCTCGACGCACCCCTGGCCCGCCTCGACGGCACCCCCGCCACCCTCGGCGAGATCACCGGCGGCAAGACCGCCCTGGTCGTCAACGTGGCCAGCCGCTGCGGCCTCACCCCGCAGTACGGCGCGCTCGAGCAGCTGCACGAGAAGTACGCCGAGCGCGGCTTCACGGTCGTCGGCGTCCCCTGTAACCAGTTCATGGGACAGGAGCCCGGCAGCGCGGAGGAGATCCAGGAGTTCTGCTCCGCGACCTACGGCGTGACCTTCCCGATGACCGAGAAGGTCGAGGTCAACGGCGACGGCCGCCACCCGGCGTACGACGAGCTCGTCCGCACGCCCAACGAGAAGGGCGCGGCCGGCGACGTGGAGTGGAACTTCGAGAAGTTCCTCGTCGCGCCCGACGGCTCGGTCGTGGCGCGCTTCAGCCCCGGCGTGGTGCCCGACGACCCGCAGGTGGTCAGCGCGGTGGAGGCGCAGCTCGGCTGAGCGTCCCCTCTGCTACCGGGCGCCAGCGCGTGTGGCCAAGCCCATAGCCGGATCGCGTGGAAACCAGATGACGGGGACGGCTCTGGATCCCTAGGGTCTGCGGGTGTCCACGAGCCTCGACAAGCAGCCCTCCGACGTTCCCTCTCACGACGCCGCGAGCGACAAGCTCGACAAGGACGTCCTGATCGTCGCCGGCGTGGTCGTGCTCGGCGCGATCATGTCGATCCTCGACATCACGGTCGTCTCGGTCGCGCTGGAGACGTTCCAGAACGAGTTCTCCGCCTCGGCGGCCGAGGTCGCCTGGACGATGACCGGTTACACGCTGGCGCTCGCGAGCGTGATCCCGCTGACCGGGTGGGCGGCCGACCGGTTCGGCACCAAGCGGCTCTACCTGCTCGCGGTTGCGCTGTTCACCGCCGGCTCGGTGCTCTGCGCCGTGGCCGACAGCCTGCAGACGCTGGTGATCTTCCGGGTGCTGCAGGGCCTCGGCGGCGGCATGCTGATGCCGCTGGGCATGACGATCCTGACCCGGGCCGCCGGGCCGCACCGGGTGGGCCGGGTGATGGCCGTGCTCGGCATCCCGATGCTGCTCGGACCGATCTTCGGGCCGATCCTCGGCGGCTGGCTGATCGAGATCGCGTCGTGGCACTGGATCTTCCTGATCAACCTGCCCATCGGGCTGCTCGCGCTCGTCTATGCCTGGGTGGTGCTGCCGAAGGACCACGTCGAGCCGTCGGAGACCTTCGACTGGCTCGGCATGGTGCTGCTCTCCCCCGGTCTCGCGCTCTTCCTCTACGGCATCTCGACGATCCCCGAGGCGCAGCAGGAGGAGGGGACGATGTGGACCACCGAGGTGATCGGCACCGTCGTCGCCGGTGTGCTTCTCATCGCCGCCTTCGTGCCGTGGGCGCTGGCGGGCCGCAACGCGCACCCGCTGGTCGAGCTGCGGCTGTTCAAGAGCCGCCAGCTCACCTTCGCCGTACTCTCCATGGCGCTCTTCGCGATCGCGTTCTTCGGCGCCAGCCTGCTGTTCCCGCTCTACTTCCAGCAGGTCCGCGGCGAGGACGCGCTCGGCGCCGGCCTGCTGCTCGCCCCGCAGGGTGTCGGCGCCATGATCACCATGCCGATCGCCGGCTTCCTGGCCGACAAGAAGGGCCCCGGCAAGGTGGTGCTCGCCGGCATCTCGACGGTCACGCTCGGGATGGCGATGTTCACCCAGCTGGAGGAGGACACCTCCTACGCCTTCATCCTCGGCTCGCTGTTCGTGATGGGCCTCGGCATGGGCGCCACGATGATGCCGATCATGTCGTCGGCACTGCAGACGCTGAGCGACCACACCATCGCCCGCGGCTCCACGCTGATGAACATCACCCAGCAGGTGGCCGCCTCGATCGGCACCGCGCTCTTCTCGGTGCTGCTCACCCAGGGGATCACCAGCAGCGACACCGCCGGGCCCTACCTCGGCGTGAAGCGGCTGCTCTCCCAGGCCACCGGCGAGGAGGCGGTCGCGCTCAAGGCCAAGCTGGCCGAGCTCGCTCCCGTCGCGCTGCCCGACCTCGCGTCGTCCTACGCCACGGTCTTCGTGATCGGCACGATCCTGGTCGGCTGCTGCCTGATCCCGGTCGCCTTCCTCCCCCGCAAGCCCCCGGCCAAGCAGGTGGACCCCACCGCCCTGATGGGCCACTGACCAGGCATCCCCCAGCCCAGCCCCCACCCAGCCCAGCCCCACCCAGCCGACCCGTCACTCCCTCGACCGTTTTCCCGGCGTGTCGCGGAGCGAGTGACGGGTCGCGCCGCGTCCGCCACCCGACGCCGCGCCCCATGGAGTCTGTGCGTGCCGCCCATGGTGTGACATATCGCCGGTTCGTAACGTGATCACCGTCACACCATCTCGGGCACTGGCGTCGACACAGGTCTTCGCCGCATCACGCCCTCCACCTCACCTGGAGACGAGCATGCGCAAGCGCACCGGCATCATCAGCACACTGGCGACGGCGGGAGTCCTGATGGCCTCCCTCCTCGGGGGAGCAGGATCCCTCGCCCCGGCCAACGCGGCCGGCCCCTACGAGCGGGGGCCGAACCCCACCCAGTCGAGCATCGAGGCGGCCCGCGGGCCGTTCTCGGTCTCGTCGACCTCGGTGTCGGACTTCTCGACGCCGGGCTTCGGCTCGGCCACCATCACCTACCCGACCAGCACCGCGGAGGGGACGTACGGCGCGGTGGCGATCTCGCCGGGCTACACCGCCTCGGAGTCGACCATCGCCTGGCTCGGCCCGCGGCTGGCCTCGCAGGGCTTCGTGGTCATCACCTTCAACACCCAGAGCCGCTATGACCAGCCGGGCTCGCGCGGTGACCAACTCCTCGCGGCACTGGACTACCTGACCCAGCGCAGCAGCACCACCATCCGCTCGCGGATCGATCCCAACCGGCTCGCCGTGATCGGCCACTCGATGGGCGGCGGGGGCACGCTCGAGGCCGCCAAGGACCGGCCCTCGCTCAAGGCCGCCGTCGGCCTGACGCCGTGGAACCTCGACAAGACCTGGCCGGAGATCCGCACCGCCTCGCTGATGATCGGTGCGGAGAACGACTCGGTCGCCTCGACCACCTCGCACGCGATCCCGTTCTACAACTCCATCCCGGACAGCACGCCGAAGGCATACCTCGAGCTCAACAACGAGGACCACTTCGCCCCCAACACCTCCAACACCACGATCGCGTCCTCGACGATCAGCTGGCTCAAGCTCTACGTCGACTCCGACAGCCGCTACCGCCAGTTCCTCTGCCCGGGCCCGGAGACGTCGCTGTTCGGCGAGGTCTCGGACTACCGCAACACCTGCGCGGCCTGAGCTGAGCACGCACACCCCTCCCGACGCCCCGGTGGTGGCCGCTGACGCGGTCGCCGCCGGGGCGCGCGGCGTACTCCCGACGTGGCCGGATCCGCTGTCCGACCTCACACCCGCCGCCGCTCGCGCCGTACGGCGTGCCGCGCGGATCGTGTACGGCGAGCAGCGGCTCGACGTCGGCGCGCTCGCGGGCGAGCTCGGCGTCTCCCGAGTCACCCTGCACCGCTGGGTCGGCACCCGCGAGCAGCTGCTGGGCGAGGCGCTGTGGCTGTTGGGCGACAACGCGCTGGCCCTCTGCGTCGACCGCTGGGAGCGCGCCCGCGCCGCGGGGGATGCGTCGCACGAGGGCATCCGGTCGCTGGCGGTGATGGAGGACTTCCGCTCGACCATCGCCGCGGACCCCGGCCTGCGCCACCTCCTGGATGCCGAGCCGTCCGTGGCGATTCGGCTGCTCACCGATCCGCGCGGGTGCATCCAGCCGCGCCTGGTGTGCCGCCAGGCCGAGATCCTGCAGCACGACGTCGAAGCCGGCGTGCTCGCGCCGCTGGTCGACGTCGACACGCTCAGCTATGCGGCGGTCCGCCTGGGCGAGAGCTTCCTCTACGCCGACGTCCTGGCCTCGCGGGTCCCGGACCTCGATGCCTGCACGGCGCTGATCAACGCGCTGTTCACCGCCTCGGCTCCCTGACCGGCCCCGCCCGTCAGCGACCCGTCACTCGCGCCGCGACACGCCGACGAACTGGTCGAGGCAGTGACGGGTCGGCGTCAGGACTCCACGGCGAGGGTGAGCGGGAGGACGTCGGTGGCGCCGGCCTGGCGCAGGGCACGGGCGGCGAGGGTCAGGGTCCAGCCGGTGCCGACGCGGTCGTCGAGGAGCAGGACCGGGCCGGTCGGGACCTCGGCGTGCAGCGCGAAGCGGCGGCCGACCGCGGCGACGCGCTGGGCGGAGTTCATCGCGCCTTGGCCGGGTGCGACTCCCGCGTCGACGATCGCCCAGGTCCCGACGACGGGGATCTTGAGGTAGCGCGACAGCCCGTCGGCGAAGTCGCGGGTCAGCGTGGGCCGGGTCGCGGACTCGACGTAGACGATCGCCTCCGCACGGGGGCGCCAGTCTCCGAGCACCTCGATGACCGCGCGCACCAGCGGGACCGGGACCGGCCCGTCGGGGGTGTCGGGGCGGAAGAGGTCGCGCAGCGCCTGCCCGTGGCCGAGGTCGGTGAGCCGGGCGATCGCCCGTCCCTCGGAGGCGGCCTCGCTGATCTTGCCCTTGAGGTCGATGCCCATGTTGGCCAGCGCGGTCGGCCACATCTTCCGCGGCGTGATCGCCACGCCGGGGCGGGCCAACCGGGCGTGCGCCTCCTCGATCGCCTGCTCGGAGACGGTGCTGGTCAGCTCGAGGCCCCCGCAGTTGTCGCAGCGGCCGCAGCGCGCCGCCTCGGGGTCGTCGAGCTGGTGGCGCAGGAACCACATCCGGCACTCGCCTGTGTCGAGGTAGTCGAGCATCGCCTGCTGCTCGCGCTCGCGTGCCTGGGCGACGCGGGCGTAGCGGTCCGCGTCGTACTCCCACGGCTGGCCGGTCGCCTCCCAGCCGCCCTTGACGCGGCGGACGGCACCGTCCACGTCGAGCACCTTGAGCATCGTCTCCAAGCGGGTGCGGTTGAGCTCGACGCGGGTCTCGAGCCCGGCGGTGCTCATCGGGCGCCCGGCCTCGGTGAGGGCGTCGATGGTCTGGCGGACCAGCTCCTCGCGGGGGAAGGCGAGGGAGGCGAAGTACTTCCAGATGTCACGGTCCTCGATGGCCGGCAGCAGCACGACCGTGGCCTCGTCCGTGCCGCGGCCGGCGCGGCCGACCTGCTGGTAGTAGGAGACCGGGCTGGCGGGCGCGCCGACGTTGATCACGAAGCCGAGCGTGGCGTCGAAGCCCATCCCGAGAGCGCTGGTCGCCACCAGGGCCTTGACCCGGCCCTCGGCCAGCGACTGCTCGAGCGCGTTGCGCTCGGTGGGGTCGGTCTGGCCGGAGTAGGCGTGCACCTCGTGGCCACGGTCGCGCAGGTAGGCCGCGATCTCCTGCGTGGCCGCCACCGTGAGGCAGTAGATGATGCCGCTGCCGGGCTGCTCGGCGAGGTGGTCGGCGAGCCAGGCCAGCCGCTGCTCGGCGGTGCGCAGCCGGACGACGCCGAGTCGGAGGGACTCGCGGTCGAGCGACCCGCGCAGCACGAGCACGCCGGCGTCCTCGGCACGCTGGTCGGCCGACTCCTGCGCCTGCGGCAGCCCGCCGCCCAGCTGCTCGGCGACGTCGTGGGTGACCCGCTCGTTGGCGGTGGCGGTCGTGGCCAGCACGGGGACGCCGGGGCGCAGCTCGGTGAGCAGCGTGCGGATCCGGCGGTAGTCGGGCCGGAAGTCGTGGCCCCAGTCGGAGATGCAGTGCGCCTCGTCGACCACAAGCAGGCCGGTGGTCGCAGCCAGCTGCGGCAGCACCTCGTCGCGGAACGCCGGGTTGTTGAGCCGCTCGGGGCTGACCAGCAGCACGTCGACCTCACCGGACTCGATGGTGGCGTGGATGCGCTGCCAGTCCTCGATGTTGGTCGAGTTGATCGTCACCGCCTTGATGCCGGCCCGCTCGGCGGCGGCGATCTGGTTGCGCATCAGCGCGAGCAGCGGGCTGACGATGACCGTCGGTCCGGCTCCGCGCGCCCGCAGCAGGGCGGTCGCGACGAAGTAGACCGCCGACTTGCCCCAGCCGGTGCGCTGCACGACCAGGGCGCGGCGGTGGTCGACCGCGAGCGCCTCGATCGCCGTCCACTGGTCCTCGCGCAGGACGGCGTCCTCGCGGCCGACGAGCGCGCGCAGACGCTCCTCGGCCTCGTGGCGCACGGCGGCCCGGTCGGTGCTGGGCTGGGTGCTGGGCACGGCCTCGGAGGTGGGGGTGGTCATGCGCCCTGTCTACCAGCGGCCACGGACACCCGTCGTACTCCCTCCACAGGGGCGGCGCCCGACGCGGCAACAGCGTGGCGGTGGCCGCTCAGGGCGGGACCGCTGCCGGGTCGAAATGCGTCATCTTGTCGCGCGGGGTCGCCGGATATCGGTCAAATGGGTAGTTGAACTGTCAATCCCTGATGTTGTCGGGCGAAGTTTCGCCGGACAACATCAGCGTTCCCCGGTCGACCGGGGAAACCGACAGCCCCACAGCCCCCTCACCAGATCCGCACCCGCTCACCCGGCTCCAACCACAGCCCGTCACCCGGCTGGGTGCCGAAGGCGTCGTGGAACTCGTCGAGGTTGCGCACGATGTTGGCGCGGAACTCCGGCGGGGAGTGCGGGTCGATGGTGAGGTACTGGCGCTCCTGCTCGAGGCGGCGCTTGGTGCGCCAGACGAAGGCCCAGTTCATGAACAGCCGCTGGATGCCGGTCAGGCCGTCGGCCTCGGGAATCGGCCGGTCGCCCAGCGAGATCCGGTAGGCCTTGAGCGCGATTGTCAGGCCGCCGAGGTCGCCGATGTTCTCGCCGACGGTCAGCGAGCCGTTGACGCGCTCGCCGGGCAGTGCGCGCGGGGAGAACCCGTCGTACTGCGTGACCAGCGCCCGGGCCTTGACCTCGAAGGCGGCCTTGTCGTCGGCGGTCCACCAGTCGTGCAGGTTGCCGGCACCGTCGTACTGCGCGCCCTGGTCGTCGAAGCCGTGGCCGATCTCGTGGCCGATGACTGCGCCGATGCCGCCGTAGTTCTCGGCCGGGTCGGCGTCGGGGCTGAAGAACGGCGACTGCAGGATCCCGGCGGGGAAGCAGATCTCGTTGGTGCCGGGGTTGTAGTAGGCGTTGACGGTCTGCGGCAGCATGAACCACTCGTCGCGGTCGACGGGCGCGCCGATCTTGGCGAGCTGCCGGTCGGTCTCGAAGGACGACGACGAGGCGACGTTGCCGATCAGGTCGTCGGGGCGGATGTGCAGCGAGGAGTAGTCGCGGAAGCGGTCGGGGTAGCCGATCTTCGGCCGGAACGTCGCGAGCTTGTCGAACGCGCGCTGCTTGGTCTCCTCGGTCATCCAGTCGAGCGCCGCGATCGACTGCCGGTAGGCCTCCAGCAGGTGGGCGACGAGCTCGTCCATCATCGCCTTGGAGTGCGGCGGGAAGTGGCGCGCGACGTACTCCTTGCCGACCGCCTCGCCCAGCGCGCCCTCGACCAGCGACACGCCCCGCTTCCAGCGGGCCCGCAGCTCCGGGGTGCCGTTGAGGGTGCGGCCGTAGAAGTCGAAGTTGGTCTCGACGAACTCATCGGTGAGGTACGGCGAGGCGAAGCGCAGCACGCGCACCGCCATCCACGGCCGCCAGTCGTCGAAGGGCACCTCGGCCAGCGTCGTCGACAGGTGGGTGAAGTAGGACGGCTGCCGCACGCAGGTCTCGGCGATGGTCCGCTCGGCGCCGCCGAGGTTGGTGACGTAGACGTCCCAGTCGAAGCTCGGGCACAGCTCGCGCAGCTCGGCGATCGTCAGCAGGTTGTAGGTCTTCTGGACGTCGCGGCACTCGGCGCGCTCCCAGTGCCCCTGCGCGAGCCGGGTCTCGACCTCGAGCACCTTCGTCGCAGCCGCGGCCGGGTCGGTGATGCCGGCGACCGACACGTCGGCCAGGCTCAGCAGCTGGGTCAGGTAGGCGACGTACTGCTCGCGGATCTCAGCGAACTTCTCGTCGCGGTAGTAGGACTCGTCGGGCAGCCCGAGCCCGCCCTGACCGAGGTGGAACAGGTAGCGGTCGGAGTTGCGGCTGTCGGTGTCGACGTAGGAGCCGAAGATGCCGTGGCCGCCGACCCGCTCGAACTCGCCGAGGTACGCCGCGAGGTCGCGCACGTCGCGCAGCCCGCCGACCGCGCCGAGCAGCGGGCGGACCGGGGCGTCACCGAGCCGGTCGATCGCGTCGGTGTCCATGAACGAGGCGAACAGGTCCGCGATCTTGCGGCTGTCGTCGCCGAGCCCCTCGCGGTCGTGCTCGGAGATCTCGAGGATGATCTCGCGCACGTGCTCCTCGGCCGCGTCGGCGAGCGAGACGAACGGGCCCCAGCTCGAGCGGTCCGAGGGGATCTCGGTCTCGGCGAGCCACCGGCCGTTCACGTGACCGAAGAGGTCGTCCTGCGGCCGGATGCCGGTGTCCATGCCCTCGCGGGCGTCATCGAGAATCGTCACGGCTCGACCCTAACCGGCACCGCGATAGCCTGCGCGCGGCAGGCGGGAGACACGATGACACTGACGTCGCTCGAGGCGGTAGCAGCTCGGCTGGCTGCGCAGCTCGCGCGCCTCGCCACGGACGAGCAGCGCCCGCGGCCCGACACGCCTTTCTGGCCCTCCTGGGCCGACGACGCGCTGCGCCCGGCCGCGGTGTGCGTGATCCTCTTCGACCCGCAGGAGGCGGGACAAGAGGCGTCGTTCGTGCTGGTCCGCCGCGCGCGACGCGGGCGCAACGCCGGCCAGTGGGCGCTGCCGGGCGGCAAGGTCGACGAGGGCGAGTCCCTGCGCGACGCGGCGCTGCGCGAGGCCCACGAGGAGGTCGGGCTCGACCCCGCCACCGCGCGGGTGCTGGGCGTCCTCGACGACCTCCCGACGGTCTCCGGCTTCCGGATCACGCCCCACGTCGTCGTGGCGCCGATGGGCTGGGCGCCGGTGGCGGACGCCGTCGAGGTGCGCTCGGTGCACACGTTCCCGATCGCCCGGCTGGTCGCCGACTACGTCGTCAACTGGGTCGACGAGACCGACGGCGGGCAGGTGCTCCAGATGCGGCTGAGCCACCACGACCGGGTCCACGCCCCGACCGGCGCGATGCTGCTGCAGCTGCGCGAGCTGGTGCTCGGCCGCTACCTGCCGGTGGCGCACCTGACCCAGCCGCGGTTCACCCACACCTGAGCAGACCCTGCTGCCCCGTCAGTCGCGCACCCGCACCACGGACTTGCCCAGCGTCAGCCGGTCGTCCATGTCCTGCAGCGCCTGGCCGAAGTCCTCGAGTGCGTACGACGCACCGATCGGCGGCTTGATCACGCCGGACTCCATCATCGGCACCAGGTCGGCCCACTGCTCCTGCATGTAGCCCGGCCGGGTCATCGCGTAGGCGCCCCAGCCGACG
Organism: Nocardioides pacificus; assembly: GCF_054775955.1. Taxonomy (NCBI): domain Bacteria; kingdom Bacillati; phylum Actinomycetota; class Actinomycetes; order Propionibacteriales; family Nocardioidaceae; genus Nocardioides; species Nocardioides pacificus. The sequence continues at coordinate 606,207 of NZ_BAAHCI010000005.1, read as the reverse complement.
CCGCGGACGTCGACGTTGTTGAGCAGCAGCCGGTTGACCTTGACCTCGGGGATGCCTGCGCCGGCCGCGAAGCCGACCACCATCAGCCGGCCCTGGGGGGCGAGGATGCGCAGGGAGTCGGTGAACGCGTCGCCGCCGACCACGTCGACGACCAGGTCGACGCCGACCCCGCCGGTGAGCTCCTTGACCGCGTCGCGGAAGCCCTCGAGGAGGACGGTCTCGTCTGCCCCGGCGGCCTTCGCGAGCTGGGCCTTCTCCTCGGTGGAGACGACCGCGATCACCCGCGCGCCGTACCCCTTGGCGACCTGGATGCTCGCGGTGCCGACCCCGCCGGCGGCGCCGTGCACGAGCACGGTCTCGTCCTTGCGGAGGTTGCCGCGCTCGGCGAGCGTGAAGTGGGCGGTGAGGTAGTTCATCGGCAGCGCCGCACCCTCGTCGAAGGAGAGCGTGTCGGGCAGGGCGAAGGTGAACATCGCGGGGACCACGGCGCGCTCGCCGGCGCCGCCGTGCGGCACCACGCCCACGACGCGCTGGCCGGGGTTGAAGCCCTCGGGGCCGCTGACCACGGTGCCGGCGACGTCGACCCCGAGGGTGAACGGCGGCTCGGGCTTCATCTGGTACTGCCCCTTGCTCAGCAGGAGGTCGGGGAAGGAGATGCCGACGCGATGGACGTCGATCAGCACGTCTCCGGCGCCGGGGACCGGCTCGGGGGCGTCCTGGACGACGACGTCGGCGGGACCGGTGAGAGTGACTACCTGGGCTGCTCGCATGGGGGCGAGCCTAACCACGGGGCGCCACCCGGAGCGTTGGGCGCAGTGCACGACGGACACTGGGCTGGGCGCTGGGCGCTCAGGTGAGCCGGACTCAGGTGCGGGCCCAGGTGCGCGCTCAGGCGCTGCGGGGGGCGTACATGATCACCGCGACCCCGACCAGGCAGACCAGCGCACCCACCACGTCGTACCGATCGGGGCGGAAGCCGTCCACCACCATCCCCCAGGCGAGCGAGCCGGCCACGAACACCCCGCCGTACGCCGCGAGGATGCGGCCGAAGTTGGCGTCGGGCTGCAGCGTCGCCACGAAGCCGTAGGCGCCCAGGGCGAGCACGCCGGCCCCGACCCAGAGCCAGCCCCGGTGCTCGCGGATCCCCTGCCAGACCAGCCAGGCGCCGCCGATCTCGAGCAGCGCGGCCATCGCGAAGAGCAGCAGGGAGCGGGTGACGGTCATGGTCCCTATCGTGTCAGCGCGCCCGTCAACGAGCCCGTCAACGAGCTTGGACGATCCGGTCCATCTCGAAGTGCATCGGGTCGGTCCAGCTCCAGTCGCCGCCCCAGGCGAAGCCCCACTTCTTGAAGATCGAGACCACGGTGCGGTCGATCTCGCCCTTGGTGCCGCGGCCGTTGCCCGGCACGTTGAGGTCGACCGCGATGCCGAACGAGTGCAGCGACAGCGACGTCGAGTTGGCGATGAAGCGCGGGTAGTAGCAGCCGGCGTACTCGTCGGGGTGGATCTTCGCGGCCAGCCCGGGCGTGGACGCGATCTCGGTCAGCGCCGCGCGGAACTGCGGCAGCATCACCTTGTGGCAGGTGACGTTGCCGAGGATCGGGACCGCCTCGGTGCGGATGTTGGCCTTCACCCACGCCGGGTCGGGCGCGATCCGCCCGCCGCCGATGACGCCATAGCTGAAGGTCCCGACCGCCGCGGCCACCGAGCCACCGGTCAGGAACGCCGTCTGCTGGGCGCTGATGTCGAGGTCGGGCCCGAGGATCTGCACCGAGGCCTTGTCGCCGGCGATCTTCTCGATCGACTCGCGCACCGACTGTGGCGAGGTGAGCCGCTCGGTGGAGATCAGCACGGCGTTGCCGGCCTTCATGCCGAACGCCTCGGCCCAGCGCTGGTTGACCACGGCGTCGATCTGCGGGACCTGCGGGGCGAAGGCCCCGATGTGCAGCTGCGGGGCGTCTGCGTCGTTGCCCAGCTGGACGTAGCCCGCGTCGTCCTGCAGCCGCTTCCCCAGGTGCGGGGTGATCGCCATCTCGCCGCCGGCGACGCGGTCCCAGATCTCTTGGAGGCCGGCGCTCTCGCGCTGCGTGAAGCGGCGGTACGACGCGGGGTCGACGGCCGCGAGCATCAGCACCCGATCCTCGACCGCGACCTGGGACAGCGAGAGCTGCTCGACCTCGGAGATCCCCTTGAGCGCACCGATCTCGTCGACCATCTCGTCGCTGAGGGGCTCCTGGCTGTAGACGAGCATGTCCGCGGGCAGCAGCGTGTCCTCGAGCGGGCCGGGCGGGTCCATCGCATAGTCGGAGGGCGGGGCGGGCGTGCCGGAGGCGCTCGACGAGGCACCCGGCTCCACGCTGGCCGCCGCGCTGGGATCGCCGGTCCCGGGCCGCGCCGCCGCCCCGCCGGACGCCGACGACTCGGCCGCTCCGGTCGGCGATGCGTCCGGCTCCGCGTCCTTGTCCCCGCAGGCGACGAGCGTCAGCGCGACGAGGCCCAGCACCGCGACGGCACTGCCCCCGCGGCGCGACGTACGTGCTCCCGTTCGCATGACCGCCTCCCCGGACACGAGGGTAACCCGCCCCCATGTAACGCGGGGTTATCCGGTCCACCACAGCGATATAGCGCTGAGGTAGGTCGGATAACCCCGCGTTACATGGGGCGGGGGCGGGGTGGGCGGGCGGGTCAGGCGGCGGGCGTGAGGACGCGGGCGGCGACGAAGGCGATGCCGGCGGCGGTGTCGGCGGGGGTGCCGGAGGGCTGCATGACGTGGCTGAGCACGACGCGGACGATCATGTCGATACAGGCGTCGAGCTCGCGGGCCGGGAGGGTCACGTCGTACGACGAGAGCCGCTCGGCGATCACCCCCTTGGCGGTGGCGAGCAGCGACTCGGCGTTGGTGGTCAGCAGGGGCAGCAGCTCGGTGTCGGCGCCGTGGGTCGCGGAGACGACGGCGCGCAGCAGCAGGTTGTCCTCGGCCAGCTCGAGTACGCCGCGCGAGGCGGCGCGGATCGCCGCGACCAGGTCTCCGAGGTGGGCGTCGAAGGCCTCGCTCACGACACCGAGGAAGCGCTCGAGCTCGGCGAAGACCATCGCCTCGGCGAGCGCGGGCTTGGAGCCGATCTCGTTGTAGACCGTCTGCCGGCTGACCCCGACCCGGTCGGCCAGCTTGGCCATCGTGACCGTCGCCCAGCCCTGCTCGGTGGTGGCGAGCACGGCCGCCTCGACGATCCGCTCGCGCAGGACCCGCTGGTGGCCGGGACGGGCCCGCCCCGGACTCCGGCCGTCGGGCGCAGGCTGGGGCTCGGCAGCGGGAGAGGAGGACACGGCCGCCAGTCTAGGGACCCCCTTCTTTCCCACCGCCGATCCCACCGCCGATCCCACCGCCGAGGTCCCGCCGAGTCCCGCTCAGCCCGTCAGGGAGAGGGCCAGCACGGGACAGCTCTTGACCGCGGCGCTCACCTGGGCGCGGTGCTCCTCGGCGGGGCTCTCGTCGAGGACGTGCATCACCTCGTCGTCGTCGAGCTCGAAGAACTCGTGGGCCATCGCCTCGCACATGCCCAGGCCCTCGCAGCGCTCCCGGTCGACCTCGATCCTCATCGTGAGGCCTCCGAGGTGAGCGCGACGAAGTCGACCTTGTCGCGTACGCCGCAGTCGGGGCAGCACCACGAGTCGGGGATGTCGGCCCACGCCGTGCCGGCCGCGAACCCCTCGTGCTCGTCGCCGGACTCGACCTCGTAGGTGTAGCCGCAGCCGGGGCAGCGGGCGGCCATCACCTCCTCGACCACCGGGGCCGGCGCTCGCTCCTCGACCACCGGCAAGGGGACCGGCTCAACCACCCGGGCGCCGTACGTCGCGAGGATCTGCTCGCGCCTGCCGGGCTGGATGTTGGCCAGCGTGACGTCGCCGCCGAAGTGGGCGAGCACCCGCTTGTCCATCACCCGGCGCCACACCGGCGGGATCAGGGCGAGCACGATCATCCCGGCATACCCCGTGGGCAGCACCGGGGACTCCTCGAAGTCGCGCAGGGTCTGATAGCGACGCGTCGGGTTGGCGTGGTGGTCGCTGTGGCGCTGCAGGTGGTAGAGCAGCACGTTGGTGGCGATGTTGTTGGAGTTCCAGCTGTGCCGCGGCTCGACGCGCTCGTAGCGCTCCTTGCCCGGGCGCCCGACCTTCTGGCGCAGCATCCCGTAGTGCTCCATGTAGTTGACGACCTCGAGCAGCGAGAAGCCGACCACCGCCTGCACGACCAGGAACGGCACGATCGCGACCCCGAGCCAGGCGACCATCGCGCCCCACAGCACCGCCGACATCACCCAGGCGTTGAGGACGTCGTTGCCGAGGCGGAACGGGTGCTGGTCCTTGCGGGCGTAGCGCCGCTTCTCCAGGCGCCAGGCGCTCTTCAGCGAGCCGACGACCGTGCGCGGCCAGAACCGGTAGAAGCTCTCCCCGAGCCGGCTGCTCGCCGGGTCCTCGGGGGTCGCGACCCGGACGTGGTGGCCGCGGTTGTGCTCGATGTAGAAGTGGCCGTAGAAGCTCTGCGCCAGCGCGATCTTGGACAGCCAGCGCTCGTGGCTCTCCTTCTTGTGGCCCAGCTCGTGGGCGGTGTTGATGCCGATGCCGCCGATCACGCCGATCGTCGTGGCCAGGCCGAGCTTGTCGACCCAGGAGAGGTCACCGGTCCCGATCAGCCAGAACGCCGCCGCGAAGCCGGCGTACTGGATCGGCAGGAAGAGATAGGTGATCCAGCGGTAGTAGCGGTCGTTCTCGAGCTCCTCGATCACGTCGTCCGGCGGGTTGGAGCGGTCGAGCCCGGTGAGCAGGTCGATCGTCGGGACGACGCCGAGCACCACGACCGGCCCGATCCAGAACCACGCGCCCCAGCCGGTCAGGGCGTGCAGGCCCATGGCGAGGAAGGCCAGCGACGGCACCACGAGACCGATCAGCCACAGGTAGCGCTTGCGGTCCTTCCACTGCTCGGTCGAGCCGGTGGGGATCACCCCGGTGCCGTCGGCGGTACGACGACCCGGGCGGGCGTCCGGACGCTGCTCTGCGGCCATGGCGGGCCTCCTTGCCTGGTCGATGATGCTGGTGCCGCCGACCCACGGGGGTCGGACGACGCGCGGTCGATTGGTTTACAGGACCCTAGGGTTTGTAAACCGCTTTGACAAGGGGTGCGCAGATGTAAAGCCCCGCATCTGAACAAGCAGAGGTCAGGCAGCGGTCACTGCGGGCCGGGCTCGTCCTGCTCCGGGTCCACCTCGAGGCCGACCGTCGACTCCACCAGCTCCAGCAGCGCCAGCAGCTCCTCGGCGCCCGGCACCTCGTCGGCCACCAGCGGGTCGATCCGACCGCGGAGGTCGTCGATGGTGATGCCACGGTCGGCGACCGGGGCGGCGCCCTTCATCACCTGCGCGAGGTCGGCGGTGGCCGCCACCAGCGACCAGGCCGGCGACGGAGGGCTCTGCGGGTCGGCCGCCACCAGGTCGATCGACGCCTGCTGCTGCCCGCCGCCACCCCCAGCCGCACTGCCATCCGGGCTGCGCCAGCGCAGCTGCGCCTCGCCGATGCTCTCGCCGTCCGCGACGCCGTCGGCCAGTCGCACCTCATAGAGCGCGGTCGCGTGGTGCCCCGACCCGAGCTCGCCCGCGTCGACGCCGGGGTCGACGAACTCCTCGTCGGCCAGCGCCCGGTTGTCATAGCCGATCAGCCGGTACGACGAGACGCGCTCAGGGTCGAAGCTGACCTGCGCCTTGGCGTCCTCCGCCACCGGGACGAGCGTGGTCGTCAGCTCGTCGACGAAGAGCCGCTCGGCCTCCTCGAAGTCGTCGACGTAGCCGTAGAACCCGTCGCCGCGGTCGGCCAGCTGCTCCATCAGGTGGTCGTTGTAGTTGCCCATCCCGAAGCCCACGGTGACCAGGTGGATGCCGTCGGCGCTCTCCTCGGCGATCCGCTCGGTGATCGCGTCCGGCCCGGTGACACCGACGTTGGCCACGCCGTCGGAGGCCAGCAGCACGACGTTGGTCGCCTCCTCGCGGAACGACTCGCGCGCCTGCTCGTAGCCGAGCTCGAGCCCCGCCACCAGGTTGGTGCTGCCGCCCGGCTTCAGCTCGTCGATGGCCTCGAGCAGCGCGTCGGTGTCGCGCACCTTCGTCGGCTCCAGGATCGGCGTGGCCTGGTCCTCGAAGGACACCACGGAGACGATGTCGTCGTCGCGCAGCTGGTCGGCGAGCAGGGCGAGCGAGGCCTTCACCAGGCCGAGGCGCTCCCGGATGTCCATGCTGCCGGAGCGGTCGACCACCAGCGTGACGTTGACCGGCCGCCGCTGCGCCGGGGCGACCTCGCGGGCGGTGACGCCGATGCGCACCAGCTGGGTGTCGTCGGCGCTGGGCGAGACGCCCGTCTCGGTGCTGAGCGCGAGGTCGGCGTCGGTCGGCACCGGGTCCGCGTGCGGCTGTGCGTTGACCCATTCCTCCACCCGGATCGCGGCCGGAGGCGGCTGCTCTCCCGCCTCGAGCAGCGTCCGCGCCACGCCCCAGGAGCCGGAGTCGACGTCGAGCGCGAACGTCGAGCGCGCGTCCTGCGACGTCTCGACGAACCCGCTGGTCCCTGCCTCGACGAAGACGTTGTCCTCGCCCGGCCCGGGCGGCGGCCCCGGCAGCCCAGGCCCCGGCACCACGGACCCGGGCACCCCACCCGACGACCTGCCGGGGGCCGCACCGTCGGCGTACGCCTCGGGCTGGCTCTGCGAGTAGAGGACCCCGTCGTCGTCCTCGCCGGACTCGTAGTCCTCGAAGTAGGCGCGAGCGTCGATCCCGCGCCCCGCGCCGCCGGGCCCCGGAGCAGGGGCGGGATCAGGCCCGTCGTCACTGCAGCCGGCCAGCGCCAGGCTGCCCACGAGAGCGGACACGGCCAGTGTCGCACCGGCCCGGGCCCGGCGCGAGGAAGGGGAGTGAAGGGTTCGCCTGTTCATGCAGGTGGGACGCGAGACGCCACCCCCCGGTTCCGCGACCCGTCACTCCCTCGACCATTCTCGCGGCGTGTCGCGGAGCCGGTGACGGGTCGCCCAGCCCCGGCGGCCCCACGTCGTACGGCGTGACAGCCGTCGCCCTCAGGCGTTCTCCCGCCGGAAGACCGCCGTCCCCCACCACACGGAGAGCGCGAACAGCACGCCCGCCCAGGTCGTGCCCCACAGCACCGCGGACGTCGCGAAGTCGCCGACGAACGTGTCGCGCACAGCGTCGACGATCCAGCGGAACGGCATGAAGTCGCTCGTCCGCTGCAGCCAGGCCGCACCGAGCGTCATCGGCAGCAGGATGCCGCTCAGCAGCAGCACCGGCATCATCACGATGTTGATGACCGGCGCCATCACGTCCTCGCTCTTCGTGGTCAGCGCCAGCGCGTGCGAGGCGGCGGCGCAGGCTCCCCCGACGAGCAGTGTCAGCAGCACGCCGAGCACCACCCCGCCGACCGACCCGCGCATGCCCATCCAGTAGCCCAGGCCGACCAGGATCAGGGCCTGGACCAGCAGCTGCAGCAGGTCGCGCATCAGCCGCCCGGCCAGCAGCGCCGTCCGGTTGGCCGGCGTCACCCGCTCGGCCTCGATGACGCCCTCGCGCCACTCCCCGATCAGGCTGAACCCGGCGAAGAACGCCCCGAACATGCCCAGCTGCACCAGCAGGCCCGGCACCAGGAACGTGTAGGGGTTGGCGGTCTCCAGGCCGAACGAGCCGACCAGCGGCTTGAGCAGCGGACCGAACAGCAGCAGGTAGAGCACCGGCTGCATCACGCCGATCAGCACCCACGCGGGGTTGCGCAGGTTCATCCGGATCTGGCGACGGAAGACGATCGCGGCGTCGCGGAAGAAGGTCATCGCTCGGCTCCTTCGAGGGTGCGCTCGGGTAGGTCGCTCGCGGCCGCGGAGGAGGTGTCGTCACCGGCGTTCTCCGCGTCGCGCAGGGTGCGCCCGGTCAGGGTGAGGAAGACGTCGTCGAGTGTCGGTCGCAGCACCTCGATGGACTCGAGCGTCACGCCACCGGCCTCGATCTCGCGCAGCAGCCGGGGTACGACGCGCCCGGCGCGCTGGACGCGTCCGCGCACGTGATGGCCCTCCACGCTGACGGCCTCCGCGACGTTGCCCAGACGCTCGGCAGCGACCGCGAGGCCGTCGGGGCTGGTGACCTCGAGGTCGACGAGGTCGCCCGACACCTGCGCCTTGAGGTTGTCGGCGGTGTCGCTGGCGACGATGCGGCCCTGGTCGATGATCATGATCCGGTCCGCGAGCACGTCGGCCTCGTCGAGGTAGTGCGTCGTCAGGAAGACCGTCGCCCCCTTGCGCTCCCGCAGCCCGCGGATGTGGTCCCACAGGTTGGCGCGCGCCTGGGGGTCGAGCCCGGTCGTCGGCTCGTCGAGGAACACCAGTCCGGGCTCGTGGATCAAGCCCATCGCGATGTCGAGACGGCGCTTCTGACCGCCCGACATGTTCTTCGGCATCCGCCGCCACAGCCCGTCGAGCTGCAGCTGGTCGAACAGCTCCTTGCCCTTCGCCGTCGCGGCGCGGCGCGACAGGCCGTAGAGCATCCCGTGGTCGACGACCTCGTCGCCGGCGTAGGCGCCGGAGAAGGTCGACCCGACCTGTGAGACGTAGCCGATGCTGCGCCGCACCTGCAGCGACTGCGTCGCCACGTCGTACCCCGCGACCGTGGCGGTGCCCGCCGTGGGACGCAGCAGCGTGGTGAGGATCCGCAGGGTGGTGGTCTTGCCTGCGCCGTTGGGGCCGAGGAAGCCGACCACCTCCCCCTCGGCCACGTCGAGGTCGACGCCGTCGACGGCGCGCACCTCCTGCCTCTTCCTGCCCTGCCCGGTGTGGAAGGTCTGCACGAGTCCGCGTGCTCGGATCATCTGGCCTCCTGGTGCTCCTCCGTGGCCGCCCGTGCTCGGCGTCGAGCGGGGGCGATCCGGATATCGCAGAGGAGACCGGCGCCGACCCCGGGACTCATCGCCACGCACCGGATCACCCGTCGTACGCAGACGAGCGCATGGTCCTATGGACCCATGAGCACAAGGAACGGACTTCCCGTCGGCATCGACTTCGGCGGCACCGGCATGAAGGCGGCGACCGTCGACCTCGAGGTCGGCGACTTCGCCAGCGAGCGGGTCCGGATCGCCACACCGCAGCCGGCCACGCCGGAGGCGGTCGCCGCGGTCATGCAGCAGCTGGTCGCCAAGCTGCCCGCGTCCGACGCCCCCGTCGGCGTGACCGTCCCCGGGATCGTGCGCCACGGCCACGTCCACTCGGCGGCCAACATCGACGACTCCTGGGTGGGCGCCAACGCCGACGAGATCTTCACCGAGGCGCTGCAGCGCGAGGTCCACGTCGTCAACGACGCGGACGCCGCCGGCCTGGCCGAGGTGACGTACGGCGCGGCGCGCGGCCAGGACGGGCTGGTCATCGTGACCACCCTCGGCACCGGCATCGGCTCCGCGCTGGTCCACGACGGGGTGCTCATCCCCAACTCCGAGCTCGGCCACCTCGAGATCGACGGCTTCGACGCCGAGAGCCGCGCCGCCAACAGCGCGCGCGTCCGCGAGGACCTGTCGATGCAGGCGTGGGCCGAGCGGCTGAGCACCTACTACCAGACGCTCGAGCGGCTCTTCTCCCCCGAGCTGTTCGTGGTGGGCGGCGGGATCAGCAAGCGCAGCAAGGAGTTCCTGCCGCTGCTCGACCTCGACACGCCCATCGTCCCGGCCACCCTGCTCAACAAGGCGGGCGTGGTCGGCGCGGCGCTCTTCGCGAGTCGCTGACGCACCACCGACACCGGGCGCGTCACGGCTCGGGCGTGCCCCGCTGCTCCTCGATGACGGCGTCCATCGCCGCGATCGCTCCGCGCAGGTAGCGCTCCACCACGGCCCGCTCCTCGTCGGTGAACTCCGCATCCGCCTCGGCCAGCGCGCGGAACATCGGCAGCAGGTGGCCGAGGACCTCCTCGCGCGCCGACGGCGTCAGGTGGACCTCGGTGCGGCGCCGGTCCCCGGCGTGAGGCTGACGCTCCACGTGCCCGCGCTCCACGAGTCGGTCGACGATGCCGGTGGAGGCGGCCGAGCTCACCTCGAGACGACGCGCGAGCTCGGCGGGCCCGAGCGACTCGCGGGTCAGGTGCTCGACCGCGCTGAACTCCCGGTCGTTCATCTTGGCGCGCCGCGAGACGACGCGACGCAGCTCGCCGCCCTTGTCGACGAGCTCGCGCAGCGCGAGCAGGGTCGCGTTGGGCCCCCACGCCGCGGCGTACGTCGTGGCAGGGCGAGATGGCGGGGTACCACTGGGAATGGATCGGTCCGACATTTGATTCACCAACTTAGCGACTAATCTTGTTACACATTACTCCGCCCTCCTCGTCACCACCCAGCTCATCCACCGGGAGACCGCATGACCAAGACCCGTCAGCACGCCGAGCGATCGCTCGCGGGCCGCATCGCCGACGCCGTCACCGGCTTCATCACCGGAAGGCGTACGGCGGCGATCGTCGCCCTGGTCCCGATCCTCGCGGCCGTGGCGATGCTCGGCTTCCTCGGCGAGGGTGAGCGCGACGCCGCCTCGACCGACTCCCTGCCGCGGGACGCGGACTCGACGCTGGCCACCGAGCTGCGCGACCAGCTGCCGGAGGAGGACTCGTCGGTCGCGATCGTGCTGTGGACCGCGAAGGAGGGCGAGCTCTCCGCCGGTGCCCTCGAGGAGCTGACGTCGACCGCCGGCGAGCTGCTCGGCGCTGCCGGAGGAGCTGAGGGTGCTGGCGAGGGCACTCCCGGAGGTGGCGGTGCTCCCGACGGAGCGGAAGGCGCACCCGAGGGCGCACCGGCGGGCGGACCCGAGGGCGGCCAGCAGGGCCCGCCGGTCACCCCGTCCGAGGACGGCACGGCGGCGCTGCTCGTCGTACCCGTCGACTCCTCCACGGCCTCCGACACCGCCGACATCGTGGGCGACCTACGCGACAAGGTGGACGAGGCACTGCCCGAGGGCGTCGAGGGCCAGGTCACCGGGCCGGCCGCCGTGCAGGCCGACCTCGCCGCGGTCTTCGACGGCGCGAACTTCCGGCTGCTGACGGTCACCGCGAGCGTGGTGGCCCTGCTGCTGGTCATCACCTACCGCAGCCCCGTGCTCTGGCTGATCCCCCTGACGATCGTCGGCATCGCCGACCGGCTGGCCGCGATCCTCGCCACCCAGGTGATGGCCGCACTCGACGTGAAGTGGGACGAGTCGACCGTCGGCATCCTGTCCGTGCTGGTCTTCGGCGCGGGCACCAACTACGCCCTGCTGCTGATCTCGCGCTATCGCGACGAGCTGAGCAGCCATCACTCGCGCAACGCGGCGATGGCGATCGCGCTGCGCCGTACGGCCGAGGCCGTGCTCGCCAGCGCCTCCACCGTCGTCATCGGCGTGCTCACGCTGCTGCTGTCGGTGACGCCCACGACCCGCGGGCTCGGCCTCGCCTGTGCCGTCGGGATCGTGGTCGCCGCCGTCTTCGTGCTGGTCGTGCTGCCGGCCACGCTCGTGCTCTTCGGGCGCTGGGTGTTCTGGCCGCGCGTGCCCCACGAGGGCGACGCCGCGCTGGTCGAGTCCAACACCTCGCTGTGGCGTCGCGTGGGTGACCAGGTCGCCCGCCGACCGTTGGCGTTCGTCGGCGTGACCCTCGCCCTGCTCGCGGTGATGGCCGTCGGACTGTTCCGCATCGAGATCGGGCTGGGCACCGCCGACCAGTTCCTCGACGAGCCTGAGGCGATCTCGGCCAGCAAGCGGCTGGCCGAGTCGTTCCCCGCGGGCACCTCCCAGCCCACCCAGGTGCTCACCCGCGCGGACGGCCAGGAGGTCCTCGACGCCGCGACGTCGGCCGATGGCGTCGCCTCGGCGCGGCTCTCCACGGAGGGCGCCGGGATCACGCAGATCGACGTCGTCCTCGACGCCGACCCCAGCTCGGCGGAGGCGCGGGACGCCGTCGGCTCGCTGCGCGACGCGCTCGCGTCGTACGACGAGACCTACGTCGGCGGGCCGGAGGCCGAGTCGCTCGACGAGCGGGAGGCGGCCGGGCGCGACCGGCTGGTGATCCTGCCGCTGATCCTCGGGCTGGTGCTGCTGGCGCTCTTCGCCCTGCTGCGCTCGTTCGTCGCGCCGCTGCTGCTGGTGGCGACGGTCCTCGGAACCTACGCCGCGAGCCTGGGGGTCTCGTGGTGGCTGTTCACCCAGGTCTTCGGCTTCGCCGCGCTGGATGTGTCGACACCGCTGTTCGCGTTCCTCTTCCTGGTGGCGCTGGGCGTCGACTACAACATCTTCCTCGTGACCCGTGCGCGTGAGGAGGCCGCCGAGCACGGCACCCGACAGGGCATGCTGCGCGCCCTGACCGCCACCGGCGGCGTCATCACCAGCGCCGGGATCCTGCTCGCGGCGGTCTTCGCGGTGCTCGGCGTGCTGCCGCTCGTCGTACTGGCTCAACTCGGCGTCGTCATCTGCATCGGCGTCCTGCTCGACACCCTGCTCGTCCGCACCGTCCTCGTCCCGGCCCTGGCCGTGGCCCTCGGCGACCGCTTCTGGTGGCCCAGGAAGGTCGACACCCGCGACGCGGCGAAGGAGGACCAGCCCGCGCCCGTGCCGGCGTAGCGACCCCCACCCCAGCTGTAACGCGGGGTTATGCCGCCTGCCACAGCGAAATACCGCTGCGGTAGATCGGATAACCCCGCGTTACAGCTGCGGGTACGGCGGGCGGCGGCGCGAGCGCGGCGCGTACGGCGCGCGCCGGCGCTCAGGGGCCGGCGATGGCGGCGGCGACCGTCTTCGTCACGTCGGGGTGGAACACCGAGGGGATGATGAAGCTCGCGTTGAGCTCGGCATCGGTGACGACGCCCGCGATGGCGTCGGCGGCGCGCAGCAGCATGTCGGTGGTGACGTCGGAGGCGCGGGCGTCGAGCAGGCCGCGGAAGACGCCGGGGAAGGCGAGCACGTTGTTGATCTGGTTGGGGTAGTCCGAACGCCCGCTGGCGACGACGGCGGCGTACTTGTCGGCCTCGGCCGGGTCGACCTCCGGGTCGGGGTTGGCGAGCGCGAAGACGACCGGGTCGGGGGCCATGTCCTTGATCCACTCGGCACGCAGCAGGCCCGGTCCGGAGACGCCGATGAAGACGTCGGCGCCGGCGAGCGCGGCGCGCAGGTCACCGCGCACCTTGCGCGGGTTGGTCATCGCGGCCAGGCGCGCCTTGCTCGGGGACAGCGACTCGTCGTCCTCGCACAGGCAGCCCTCCTTGTCCCAGACCACGACGTCGGTGACGCCCGCCGCCAGGAGCAGCGTGACGATCGCCGTCCCCGCCGCGCCACCGCCGGAGACGGCGAGGCGCACCTCGGATAGCCTCTTGCCGACCACCCGCAGTGCGTTGGTGAGCGCGGCCAGCACCACGATCGCCGTACCGTGCTGGTCGTCGTGGAAGACCGGGATGTCGAGGCTCTCGCGCAGCCGGCGCTCGATCTCGAAGCACCGGGGCGCGGCGATGTCCTCGAGGTTGATGCCGCCGAAGCCGGGGGCGATCATCTCGACGGCCTTGACGATCTCGTCGGTGTCCTGCGTGGCCAGGCAGATCGGCCAGGCATCGATGTCGGCGAACCTCTTGAACAGCGCCGCCTTGCCCTCCATCACCGGCAGGGCGGCCCCGGGCCCGATGTTGCCGAGCCCGAGGACCGCCGAGCCGTCCGTGACGACCGCGACCGTGTTGCCCTTGGTCGTCAGCCGCCACACGTCCTCGGGGTGGCGGGCCAGCGCCGAGCTGACCCGGCCGACACCCGGGGTGTACGCCATCGAGAGGTCGTCACGGGTGCGCAGCGGGACCTTCGAGGTGACCTCGATCTTGCCGCCGATGTGGAGCAGGAAGGTCCGGTCGCTGACCTTGTGGACCCGCACGCCCTCGATCTGCCCGACCGACGCCGCGAGGGCGCGCGAGTGCGCCTCGTCGATCGCCGAGCAGGTCACGTCTGCCACCAGGAGGTGGGCGCTCGACTCGGTGACGTCGATCGCGGTGACGACGCCCCCGGCCTCGGCGATCGTGGTGGCCACCGCCCCCACGACGCCGTGGTCGGGGTCGGCGTGCAGACGCATGGTGATCGAGTACGACGAAGCGGTGGCGGCCATGGAACCGCACTCTGCTACCCCACCCCGGTTACTACAAAGTCACCCCACGCCCGCATGCACCAGCGCGGAGATGGTCCGCTCGAGCTCGTTGAAGTCCGGCGCGTTGACGTCGCGGTCGGGGCCGAGCTGGACCGGCACGACCTGGGCGATCGACCCGGGCACGCCGTGCGAGGCGCCGCCGGTCATCACCACGACCCGGTCGGCGAGGAAGACCGCCTCCTCGATCGAGTGCGTCACGAAGACGACGGTGGTCCCGGTCTCGACGTGGAGCCGGCTCAGCTCGCGCTGCAGCGAGGACCGGGTGAGCGCGTCGAGAGCGCCGAACGGCTCGTCCATCAGCAGCACGGCCGGCTCGTTGGCCAGCACCCGGGCGATCGCGACCCGCTGCTGCATGCCGCCGGAGAGCTCCCCGGGGAAGCGGTCAGCGAAGCGGGTCAGCCCGACCAGCTCGATGAAGGTCGCGGCCTGGCGCCGAGCCGCGGCGCGCGGGATCCCGCGCTGGCGCAGCCCGAAGCGGACGTTCTCCGCGACGCTCAGCCACGGGAAGAGCCCGTAGTCCTGGAAGACCACCCCGCGGTCGGGCCCGGGGCCACGCACCTGCCGGCCCCCCACCTCGACCCGTCCGCCGGTCGCGTCCTCGAAGCCCGCGAGGATCCGCAGCAGCGTGCTCTTGCCGCAGCCCGACGCCCCCACCAGCGCGACGAACTCGCCGGCCGGGATCTCCAGGTCCAGCCCGGCGATGGCGTCCACCCCCCTGCCGGGCGGGCCGTAGCGCTTCGACAGTCCCTCCACCAGCACCGTGCCGGTGCCGGCCTTCAGCTGGGCCAGGGCCCGTGTCGTCTCGACGGTCATCGTCGCCTCCTCAGCGCGTGAGCGGACGGCGCCCGAAGGCGCCCCGCAGGATCAGGAGCAGCAGCCGGTCCGAGAGCAGGCCGGCCAGCCCGATGTAGACCATGCCGACCACGATCAGGTCGGTGCGGGCGAGCTCGCGGGCCAGGTTGATCACGCCGCCGAGGCCGAGCTCGATGCCGTTGCTCTCCCCCAGCACGAGGATCACCCAAGCCAGCCCGAGGCCGATCCGCAGCCCGCTGACGATGCCGGGCGTGGCCGCCGGGACGACGACCTTGGCCAGGATCCCGAGCCGGCTGGTCCCGAGCATCTGGGCGGCCTCGACCATCCGCTCGGGCACCTGGCGTACGGCGGCGACCGTGTTGATCAGGATGGGGAAGAAGCTCGAGATCAGGATCAGGAAGATCGTGGCCTGCGAGCCGAAGCCGATCACGAGCAGCACCAGCGGCACCCAGGCCGTGGCCGGGATCGGCCGGAACAGGTTGACGGTCGGGTCGAGGGCCGCGTTGACGAGCGGGTAGCGCCCCATCAGCACTCCGAGCGGGATCGCCAGCGCCGCCGCCAGGCCGAAGCCGGCCAGCACCCGCGTCGTACTCGCCCACAGGTGCTCCCACAGCTTGCCGCTGTAGGCGTCGTCGAGCACGCCGCCGAAGGCGAAGTCCCACATCCCGCGCGCGACGTCCCACGGCGGCGGCAGGAAGCCCATCTTGATCTCGAAGGGCAGCACCCACCGCTGCTCCACCCCCTGGTGCCAGCCGATCAGCATCAGCACCGGCACGACCAGGGCGATCGCCGTACGACGCGACGCGCGCAGCAGCGCCCCGCTCACGACGCCTCGGGGGCGAAGGAGTCGTCCACGACCGCGTCGATGGCGGGCGCGTCCTCGACCAGGCCGAGTCGCTCGAGCTGGTCGATGAGGGCCTGGATCTGGGTCTGGTACTCCTCCGAGAGGTCGGCGCGCAGCCAGAAGTTGTCGAGCGCGACCTCGAACGTCGCCTGGTCGCCGCCGTAGGTCTCGACGAGCTCGGGCAGCCACTCGTCCTGATTCTCGACCATGTAGTCGGTGGCGGCGGCGTGGGTGTCGACGACCTCCTGGACCAGGTCGGCGTCCTTCTCGATCATCTCGCCGGTCGTGATCAGGCCGAGGTTCACCTTGGCGATCGGGGTGTCGTAGGGCGAGGCGATCTCGTGCCCGCCCTTGGCCAGGGCGAGCGAGACCGCGATCTCCGGGGCGAAGAACGCGTCGATCTGTCCGGAGTCGAAGGCGCCGAAGAACTCGGTGGCCTTGAGCGAGACCAGGTCGATCTGCTCGATGTCGACGCCGGCCTCCTCGAGGGTGAGCCGCAGCGCCACCTCCTGCGAGCTGGAGGCGAGGTAGCCCAGCTTCTTGCCGACCAGGTCGCCGATCTCGCCGATGGAGTCGTTGCCGACGAAGCCGCTGCCGCCGTCGGCCGCCCCCGCCACGACCTTGAGGTCGCGGCCCTGGGCGTCGGAGCCGATGGTGGCGGTGATGCTGCCGACGGCGAAGTCGATCTGGCCGCTGACCAGCGCGTCGCTCAGGGCAGGCGCGGTGTCGAGGGCGACCACCTCGTATGTGACGTCGCCGGACGCGTGGTCCTCGTAGAGGTACGGCGCGTAGAAGTGGGGCTGGCCTCGCAGGGTGCCGACCTTGACGACGTCGCCCGCGGCGGCGTCCTCCTCGGAGCTGCAGCCGGCAGCGAGACCGGCCACCAGGACGGCGGCCGACGCGCCCGCGAGGAGTCGGGTCAGACGAGACGTTGAGTCGAGAGGACGCATGTGAACCCCACAGATGATCGCGCTGGGCGGGCTCCCTGCCCGCCGCGATCACTGTCGTTCGGCTGCGTTGCGCGGACGTAAAGCCGCTGTTTCTGCGGCCGACGCATCACTGGAACGGATGTTTCGTCTCCGCTCCGGCCCACGCGACTCCGGGTCGTGTGCCCGACGACGCGCTCTGGCGCGCCCTCGGACACACGACCCGGGGTCGGTGCGGTGCTGGCGGTGCTCAGACGCGGAAGAGCGCCACCTGCTCGGTGAGGTCGGAGGCCATCCGGATGAGCTCCTCGGTGGCGACCTGCGTGCTGGCCGCGCCCTCGCTGGTGTCGGAGGCGGTCTGCGCGACCGAGGTGATGTTCGCGGCGATCTGCGAAGCGCCGGTGGCGGCCTCGCTCACGTTGCGACCCATCTCGTTGGTCGTCGCGGTCTGCTCCTCCACCGCCGAGGCGATGGTGGTCTGGGTGTCGTTGATCGAGGCGATGATGTGCCCGATCTCAGCGATCGCCGCGACGGCCGCCGCGGTGTCGGCCTGGATGGCCTCGATCCGGCCGCCGATGTCCTCGGTCGCCTTGCCCGTCTCCTGGGCCAGCTCCTTGACCTCGTTGGCCACCACCGCGAACCCCTTGCCGGCCTCGCCGGCGCGCGCGGCCTCGATCGTGGCGTTGAGGGCCAGCAGGTTGGTCTGCTCCGCGATCGAGTTGATCACCTTGATCACGTTGCCGATCTCGGCCGAGGACTCACCCAGCTTGGCCACCGTCGCGTTGGTGGCCTCGGCCACGGTGACGGCCTGGGCTGCGACCTCGGCCGCGTCCGAGGCGTTCTTCGCGATCTCACGGATCGAGGCCGACATCTCCTCGGTCCCGGTCGCGACCGTCTGCACGTTGTGGGACACCTGCTCCGCGGCCGCCGACACGATGTTGGCCTGCGAGGCGGACTCGTCGGCCGAGCCGGCGATCTGCTGCGACGTGGTCGACATCTGGTGGGCGGCACCCGAGAGGGACTCGGCGCTGGCCCGGATCAGGCGCACCAGCTCGCCGACGCCGCCCGTCGCGCCGTTCACGCCGGCTGCGATGGCGCCGATCTCGTCACGGCCGTCGTCGTCGAGGGTCTGGGTGAGGTCGTTGCCGGCGATCGCCTTGAGGATCACCAGCGTGCGCTGCAGCCGGGGCACGATGCTGCGGATGAGCCACCAGGCGGCGAGCACGGACAGCAGGGCGCCGACCAGGAGGATGGCGATCAGGGTGGTCCGGGCGGTGTCGACGCGCTCGGAGAACTCGGTGCCGTTCTGGATCGACTCCTGCGCCTCGAGGGTCGCCTCGGCGAGGGTGTCCTCGTAGACCTTGCGGAGGTCGCGGCTCTTGCCGACGCTCAGGGCAACGGCCGCCTTGGGGTCGGTCGCAGCGAGCTCGAACTCCTTGGTGAGCGAGTCGCCCCACGCGAGCATCTGCTCGCTAGCGGTCTCGAGCTGGGCCCGGGCGGCGTCGTTGGGGGCCAGCTTGCGAGCCTCCTCGAAGTCGGCCTCGAGCTCGAGGGTCTTCTCCTCGATGCTCGCCGCGAACTCGGGGTCGCCGGTCAGCAGCAGCCCTCGCTCGTCGTTGGCGATGGACTTCGCGCCCAGCTGGATGTCCTGCAGCAGGGTGACGTAGGGCACGGAGCGGCTCAGCTCGTCGTCGCGCACGTCGGCGAGCTCGCTGGTCGACCAGATCGCCACCACGCCGAGGGCCAGGGAGACCGTCATCAGCAGCCCGAGGGCCGCGGAGATCTTGAGGCGGATGCTGAGGTCGGCGAGTCGGAAGCGGCGGTGCGTCTCGCTGCTGGGGGTGACGTCCATGTCGGTCCTTCGATCAGGGGAAGAGGGAGGCGTGCCCGATATCGGGGGTGGGCTGCCTGTCACCCCTGAGGATCGGCTCCCCAGCACAGGTCTTGAGAGCTCGGGTCATTTAGTCCTCAAGTACCTGTGTGTCTCCGCTCACCTGGCGCGGCGCGCCGCCCCCAGCCCTGACTCTCAGCAGCATCGCCCCTCGGGGTGCGCATCGCGGTACGCCGACCGGTGACGCTCGTACGACGCGCGATCGCGCGCCGCCTCCCCCGCGGCCTCACAGCGCGCAACGTACCGCTCATAGCGGGCGTCGCCGGAGATCTCGGCGAGGTACCAGCGGGCCCGGGCCCAGAAGCCGGTCATCACGCCACCAGCTCCGACTCCACCTTGGGCACCTCGGTGGTCGCGACCTCGCCCCCGGGGCCGCCCGAGCGCAGGGCACGCACCACGACCCAGGCGGCGTTGGCGACGATGACGATGACCAGCAGCGCGAACGTGCTCTGCAGGGTCCCGTTGAGGATCGAGTTGTTGATGATCTGCTGCATCTGCTCCGCGTCGGCCGCCGGCGCGATCACCTCGCCCGCGTCCTTGGCGTCGCGGTAGACCGACGCCTGCTTGAAGTAGCCGATCTTGGGATCGTCGCTGAAGATCTTCTGCCAGCTGGCGGTCATCGTGACGATGAGATCCCAGGCCAGGCCGATGCCCGGCACCCAGGCCCACTTGGCCTTGCCGTGCTTGACCAGCAGAGTGACGCAGAGGGTCAGCGCGATCGCGGCGAGCAGCTGGTTGGCGATGCCGAAGAGCGGGAAGAGCTGGTTGATGCCGCCGAGCGGGTCGGTGACGCCGACGTAGAGCATGTAGCCCCAGAGCCCGACGACCACGGCGCTGGCCGACCACGAGGCAGGCTTCCAGGAGACGTCGCCGTAGCGGGGCCAGAAGTTGCCGACCGTGTCCTGCAGCATGAAGCGGCCCACGCGGGTGCCGGCGTCGACGGCGGTGAGGATGAACAGCGCCTCGAACATGATCGCGAAGTGGTACCAGAACGCCGCCAGCCCGCCGCCGAAGGCGTCGGTGAAGATCTGCGAGATCCCGAAGGCCAACGTCGGGGCCCCGCCGGTGCGCGAGATCAGCGTGTCCTCCTCGATCGCGGCCGCCGCCGCGGTGAGGTCGGACGGGGAGATCGTGAAGCCCAGCGTCTTGACGAAGTCGGCGGCCGCCTCCGGCGTGCCGCCCGTCGCGCCGGCGGGGGCGTTGATCGCGAAGTAGATGCCCTGGTCGATGACGCAGGCGGCGATCAGCGCGGAGATGGCGACGAACGACTCCATCAGCATCCCGCCGTAGCCGATCATCCGGACGTGGCCCTCCTTCTGCACCATCTTGGGGGTGGTGCCCGACGCGATGAGCGCGTGGAAGCCCGACAGCGCCCCGCAGGCGATCGTGATGAACACGAAGGGGAAGAGCTTGCCGGCGAAGACCGGGCCGGTGCCCTCGGTGGCGAACGTCGACACGTCGGGCGCCGCGAGCACGGGGTTGGCCAGGATCAGGCCGACGGCCAGCAGCAGGATGACGCCGATCTTCATGAAGGTCGAGAGGTAGTCGCGCGGCGTGAGCAGCATCCACACCGGCAGGATCGACGCGACGAAGCCGTAGCCCACGAGCATCAGCGTGAGCGTCTCCTTGTCCAGCGTGAGTGCGCTCTCCAGGCCCATCTCCTCGACGTAGGAGCCGCCGGCGATCGCGAGCAGGAGCAGCACCACGCCGATCCCGGTGACCTCGAGGACTTTGCCCGGGCGCAGGGTGCGCAGGTACCACCCCATGAAGAGCGCGATCGGGATCGTCAGCCCGATCGAGAAGACGCCCCACGGCGACTCCGCCAGCGCGTTGACGACGACGAGCGCGAGCACGGCCAGGATGATGATCATGATCGCGAAGACCGCGATCAGCGCGGCGGTGCCGCCGACGACGCCGATCTCCTCCCGGACCATCTGGCCCAGCGACTTGCCGTCGCGGCGCATCGAGAAGAACAGCACCACCATGTCCTGCACGGCCCCGGCCAGGATGACGCCGACGATGATCCAGATCGTGCCCGGCAGATAGCCCATCTGCGCCGCGAGCACCGGCCCGACGAGCGGCCCGGCGCCGGCGATGGCCGCGAAGTGGTGGCCGAAGAGGACCCGCTTGTCCGTCGGCTCGAAGTCGACGCCGTTCTCGAGGCGCTCGGCCGGCGTGGCCCGGGTGTCGTCGACGCCGAGCACCTTCTCGGCGATGAAGCGGGAGTAGAACCGGTAGGCGATGGCGTACGACGACAGCGCCGCGAACAGGATCCAGAGCGCGGACACCTCCTCGCCGCGCGAGAGGGCCAGCACCGCCCAGCAGACGGCGCCGACGGCGGCGACCAGCCCCCAGATCACCAGCTGCTTGGGGTCGAGCCGACCGCGGGGCGTGGGTGGCGGCGAGGAGGGACGGAGGGTGGTCGACATGTGCTGCTCCCGAGTTGCCCGGCGGTCGGGGTGACCGCACCTCCATCACTCTGCCCCCCGAGACACGTGTCACACGTCACGCGGGCAGGCGTGTCGCGCCGGCAGCCGGGTACCGTCCCGGGCATGACTGCCGAGGTGAAGCACAACCCCGACCAGACGCGGTTCGAGGTCTTCGACGACGGCCGGCTCGCCGGCTTCGTGGACTACGAGCTCTCGGACCAGGTGGTGGACTTCACCCACACCGAGGTCGACTCCGCCTTCGAGGGACGAGGACTGGCCAAGGAGCTCGCCACCGGCGCGCTCGGCTACGCCCGCGAGCAGGGGCTGGCCGCCATCCCCACGTGCGCGTTCTTCACGAAGTTCATCCAGCGCAACGGCGAGTACGCCGACCTCGTGCCCGCCGACCGGCGCGGGGAGTTCGGGCTCGACCAGGCCGGCTGATGCCCCAGGTCAGCGCCGAGACGTGGGTGCCGGTCGCTCCCGACACGGCGTTCGCGGTCTCGCAGACGACCGGGGACCTCCGGATGCGCTGGGACCCCTTCATCCGCGAGCAGCACCTGATCGGGGCGGAGCGGCCCGCCAAGGGCTTGCGCACGCACACCCGGGCCCGGGTCGGGCCGCGGATGGTCTCGGAGTACGTCTCCTACCGCCCGCCCACCTCCGTCGGGATGACGATGGTGACGGGACCGTGGTTCTTCGAGTCCTTCGGCGGTGGCTGGCGCTTCGTCCCGGACGCCCGTGACGGGGTGGACGGCACGCGTGCCGTGTGGAAGTACACCTACTCCGTGCGACCCGCCTGGCTGCGCTTCGTCGCCGAGCCGATCGGCCAGTGGCTGCTGGGCCGGGAGATCCGGGCGCGGATCGACGCGTGGGCGAAGGCGTGCCAGGACCCGGTCGTCCTCGACCGGCTCTGACCTGACCCGGGCTGACTCACTCCCGCCAGGGCGAGCCCCACGTCCCGGCGAAGACGAACTCGTCGAGCTCCTTGCGGTGCCGGGCCCGCGCCTCGCGTTCGCGCAGTCCCTCGTCCGCGGCCGCCGGGTCGCCGTGGCGACCGACGGCCACGCACGTCGTCACCGTGAAGTGGGCGGGCACCTCGAGCCGCTCGGCGAGCAGGTCGTGGTCGAAGCCGGCGAACTGGTGGGCGTGCAGCCCCATCGCCACGGCCTGGACGGTCAGGTGGGCCACCGCCTGCCCCAGGTCGTACGTCGCGTAGTCGGTGTAGGCGGGCTTCTCCACCTCGGGGTCGTCACCGGTCTGGGTGAGGTTGACGAGCACCGCCGAGGCGTTCGGGACCCAGCCCCTGTTGCCGCGGCTGAGCGCCTCCATGACCACGTCGTGTGCCGAGCTGCCGCGCCGGGCGACCAGGAAGGCCCAGGGTTGGGAGTTGCCGGCGCTCGGAGCCCAGCGAGCCGCGGAGAGCAGCGTCTCCAGATCCGTGTCGGTCAGCCGGTGGGTAGGGTCGAAGATGCTGGGGCTCCAACGATCGCGGAGGACGGGCGTCAGGTCGCAAGCGGGCACGCAATCCAGTATCAGGGCCTAGCATCCGCGGCTCCCCTGCGGGCCCGGACGACGCCTGTGCGAGCAGGATCACATGGCGCGAATGGTGCACTTCTTGGGACAGAGTGCAAAACTGCACTACATGACCGAAAGTGCAACGACGCGAGAGGGCCGCCGTGAGGCGACCAAGCACCGCATCTCGGTCTGCGCCCAGAAGCTGACCCAGGAGCATGGGCTCGAGGGCTTCACGATGGAGGATCTCGGGGAGGCTGCGGGGGTCTCGCGCCGGACCCTGTTCAACTACTACCCCAGCAAGCTCGACGCCGTGCTGGGCGTGCCGCCTGAGTTCTCCCCCGAGTCGGTCGAGCGCTTCCGCGCCCGGGGGGCGGGCAGCAACCTGGTCCACGACCTGCGCGACCTGTGCGTCGAGCTGCTCGACGACCGGGAGCTCACCCGCGAGGACGTCGCCCGCACCCGCTGCATCCTGCTCGCCACCCCCCGGCTGCTCGCGGCAGCCCACGACCGCTTCGTGGTCCTGAGCGGCCAGATCGTCGAGGAGATCCGGCAGCGTGAGGGCGCGGGCTTCGACGCCCAGCGCGCCCAGATCGCCGTACGCCTCATCGCCGGCCTGTTCGACTCCGCCCTCGAGATGTTCCTGACCGACCCGCTCGAACGCGACCTGGCCACCGCCTACGACAACGTGCTCAACGAGGTCCGGCAGCTCCTCGCCTGACCCCTCGACCACCCCCGCTCCCTTCCCGGGCCACCCGCCCTGCCTTCTCAGGAGAGAACCCCATGGCAACCCTGCTCTACCGACTCGGCAAGACCGCCTACCGGCGGTGGCCGATCTTCATCGCCGCGTGGCTGATCGCCATGCTCGCGGTCGGGACGTTCGCAGCGACGATGTCCAAGCCGATGTCCGACGCGTTCTCGATCCCCGGCATCCCCTCGGAGAAGGCCGCCGACCTCCAGGCCGAGCTCTTCCCCGGGGCGACCGACGCCTTCGACCAGGCCACGGTCAAGGTCGTCGTCGCGGTGCCCGAGGGTGAGTCGCTCGACGACCCGCAGAACCGCAAGGCCGTCGACGCGCTCATCGCCGACCTCGCCGAGCTGCCCCAGATGCCGGAGTCGCCGCTGGCCAACCCCGTCGACGCGGCCGCCGCGCAGGAGGAGCAGCTGGTCGAGGCCTCCGTGGCCGCTGGCACGCCCCGGGACGTGGCGCAGGCCAACGCCGACGCGCTGTCCCCGCTGTCGGAGGACGGCCGGGTGGGCACCATCACCTGGGACTTCGACGTGGAGACCATCGCCGACGTGGAGCCGGCGACCATCGAGGAGCTGATGGAGACGCTGGACGACGCGCGCTCCGACAGCCTGACCGTCGAGGCCAACGGGTCCGGCACCACCGCCATGCTCGAGATCAGCGGCAAGTCGGAGCTGCTCGGCATCGCAGTCGCCGTCCTGGTCCTGATCCTGACCTTCGGCTCGCTCGTGGCCGCCGGCCTGCCCGTCATCACCGCGATGATCGGCGTCGCGTTGGGCATCACCGGCATCACCGGCATGACGGCGTTCTTCGACATCGGCTCGACCACACCGATGCTCGCCACGATGATCGGCCTCGCGGTCGGTATCGACTACGCACTGTTCATCCTGGCCCGCTACCGCAACGAGCTCGACCACACCGACGACCGCGAGGAGGCCACCGGCGTCGCCGTCGGCACCGCCGGCTCGGCCGTCGTCTTCGCCGGCCTGACCGTGCTGATCGCACTGTCCGCCCTCGCCGTCGTCCGGATCCCCTTCCTCACCTCGATGGGTATCGCCGCCGCCGCCACCGTGCTGATCGCGGTCCTGGTCGCGCTCACCCTGCTGCCTGCCGTCCTCGGCCTGCTCAAGACCAAGGCCTTCGGCGCCCGGGTCCGCAAGGCGCACCCGAAGCGCGAGGCCGACGGCCGCCTGCTCAACAACGGCGTGCGCTGGTCGCGCATGGTGCGCCGCGCCCCGCTGCTGGTGGCGCTGCTGGTGATCGTCGGGCTCGGCGCACTCGCCATCCCGCTCAAGGACCTGCACCTGGCCTTCCCGACCGACAGCACCGCGTCGGCCGACAAGACCCAGCGCAAGGCCTCCGACCTGGTCGCCGAGTCCTTCGGTCCCGGTCGCGACGCCCCGATGCTGCTGGTCGTCGACGGGCGCGACATCTCCGACGACGACGAGCGGATGGCGGCGTTCGGCGAGGTCACCGCCTGGGCCTCCGAGCAGGAGGGCGTGAAGAACGCCCAGATGGTCGTCACCAACGCCGAGACCAACGCCCAGGGCGAGCCCACCGGCCCCGCCACGGGTGCACAGATCATGATCACCCCGGAGTTCGGCGCCGAGGACACCGAGACGCAGGACCTGCTCAACGACCTGCGCGACGGTCAGGACCAGATCGAGGCGGACACCGGCACGACCATGGGCGTGACCGGCCTGACCGCCATCACCACCGACGTGTCCGACCGACTCTCCGACGCGCTGCCGATCTACCTCGCCGTCGTCATCGGTCTGGCGTTCGTGCTCCTGGTGCTGGTCTTCCGCTCGATCCTGGTGCCGCTCACCGCGACGTTCGGGTTCCTGCTGTCGGTGCTCGCCACGCTCGGCGCCACGGTCGCGGTCTTCCAGGAGGGTGCGTTCGGGTGGTTCGAGGGCCAGCCGATCGTCAGCTTCATGCCGATCTTCCTGATCGGGCTCGTGTTCGGCCTCGCGATGGACTACCAGGTGTTCCTGGTGACCCGGATGCGTGAGGCCCACGTGCACGGCGCGACCACCGACCACGCGGTGGTGGACGGATTCCGCAACAGCGCCCGCGTCGTCGCGGCCGCCGCGGTGATCATGATGGCGGTCTTCGCGGCCTTCATCCTGATCGACGAGCCGATCATCAAGTCGATGGGCTTCGCCCTCGCCATCGCCGTCTTCTTCGACGCCTTCGTGGTGCGGATGGCGCTGATCCCGGCGCTGATGTTCCTGCTCGGCGAGAAGGCCTGGTGGCTCCCGAAGTGGCTCGACCGGATCCTGCCCGAGGTCGACGTGGAGGGCGAGAAGCTCGACCGTCCCCACATGGCCGACATGCACACCACCGACGACGCACTCGTCGACGCCTGACCTGAGAGAACTGCACTGACATGACCCCGAACGAACCGCGACCCGGCTCGTTCGGGGTCATGTCCCGTCTCGGGAGGCTCTCGATCGCCGGCGCCACCCTGCGCTCGCTCGTCCGCGAGCTCGCCCAGCTCCTGCTCGCGTTCGGCGTCTACAACCTCGGGCGCATCCTCGCCGCCGACGACGTCGCCCGCGCCGACGACAACGCTCGGGCGATCCTGCGCCTCCAGGAGTGGCTGCCGCTGCCGACCGAGGTCTGGATCCAAGCGCAGCTCATCGACCACGATCTCCTCATCGAGAGCGCGAACCGCTACTACGCGGTGGCGCACTTCCCCGTGGCCTTCGGGCTCCTGCTGTGGCTCTTCCTGCGCCGCCGGGAGACCTACCACTGGGCCAAGCGCTCCCTGCTCGCCGCCACCGGCATCGGCATGTTCGTCCACATGGTGGTCCCGGTGACCCCGCCGCGCCTGCTCGTCGAGCTCGGCATGGTCGACACCGCCCTCCAGGGCGGCGACTCGGTCTATGCCGCGCCGGTCCTCTCCGGGCTCTCCAACGAGTACGCCGCGATGCCGAGCTTCCACGTCGGCTGGGCGCTGCTCGTGGCAATCGTCCTCATCGTCCCCGGACGAACGCGGTGGCGCTGGCTGTGGGCGCTGCACCCGGCGATCACGCTCGCCGTCGTCGTCGTCACCGCCAACCACTACTGGCTCGACGCCGTCGTCGGCTGCGGCCTGGTGGTCGGCGCGCTCTGGGTGCTGCGGCCGCGGAGGGGCGCCGTACCTGATGCCGTTTGGTCCCCAACGGCATCGAAAACCGGAAACGACCTGTCGTCTCTGCCCAATCAGCGACGTCCGCACCACGATTCCGACGGCTCCGACGAGCTCGTGTGCTCCCCCGGCGACGGGATGTCCCACCGCTCCTAGGTGGCCGGGCTCGGCTCAGCGGGGCGTGACCAGGAAGCTGACGATCAGCGCATGGTGGTCGCTGACCACGTCCATGGTCTGCTGGGAGACGAAGGTGATGCCGGGCGAGCGAGACGCGAAGATGTAGTCGATCGAGCGCTCCTGGTTGTCGCTGTCGGCGACGAACGTCGGCACCTGGCCCAGCACCCGGTGGTTGGAGACCATCAGCGAGCCGAAGGCATCGCTCATGAAGCCCTTCCACGCATCCTCGTACTCGGCGCCGGCGTTGAGATCCCCGCCCAGGATGCTGATCGCGCCCTGCCTGGCGTTCGCTTTCACCTGGCTCCTGATGGCCCGCATGTGCCCGAGGAAGGCGCGCAGCGTCGAGGTGCCGCGACGCGGCATGACCTTCTCGCCGGGCCAGTACTGGACCTCGGGGACCGCGTGGGTCGACGAGAACGCGAGGTGGCGGTTCGTACGGCGGTCGAGCACGCGGACGGTGGCGATGTAGCGCGGAGCCATCTTCACGCCGCCCTCACGGCGGACGTGGCCCGAGCCCAGGCGCAGGTCCGCGGAGCGGAAGGTGAAGCGGCCGTCCCTGCGGAACAGCACGACCGACTCGTGCCGGGAGGACGACCCGCTCCCAGGCGCATAGAGGAAGTAGCGGTGCTTCGCTGCCCACCGCCTCATCGGGCGCAACCGGTGCTGGGTCTCCTGGAGCAGGAGCACGTTCGGGCCCTGACGGTGAAGCGTGTCGAGCTGGTCGAGGAACGCCGCGTCGCCGACCTTGTCGAAACGCGTGTTGAGCGTCCCGACCCTCAGCGCAACGGGGTTCTTGCCGATCTTCCCGGGCCCGGACCCTGGCCCGGCGCCGGGCCGTGGCCCAACCACTGAGCCGACCTGAGCCCGGACGACGTCAGCGTCGTCGGCGACGGCGACGGACTCTGGGCCGGAGATCACGACGGTCGTCAGCAAGCAGGCAGCAGCCAGCGGGGCGAGGTGGCGGGCCCGGATCCGTCGCGGAGCTGGATGGCGCGGACGACTCTCCACGTGGTGGTGACGCACTTCCCTGTACCGACTCTCGCTGCGCGCATGCCCCCCGTGGGCGAGCGTCTTTCTACGTCGCCCCCACGAGCCCAAGGCATGAGAGCCCGCCGTAGCGAAGCATTCGCGCGTCCTTGCGCTTGAAGAGCCGTACCTGACACGTGGCGAGGCCCCGTCCCTGGGGCCGCGCCGGAGAGAAAGTCTGCTATCTACAGACGTCTCGGGCAGGCGATTGCCACTTACCGCCACGTGGGAGATGTCACTGGCACGACGACTGCGACACGGGGCGACGCGCCTGTCTCGTGCTAGGCGGGGTCAGTTGACCGGGCTCTCCCCGAGGGTGACGGTGGCCGCGCGGGTCTCGCCGGCCCTCGTCGTCCAGGTGAGCTCCACCTGCTCTCCCGGCTCGTACGTCGCGAGCCGGGCGGTCAGGTCGCTGAGCGAGGTGAGCGCCGACCCGTCGAGCGCGGTGATCACATCCCCGACGACCAGGCCGACGTCGTCGGTGGCGCTGCCCGTCTCGACCTCGGCCACCCCCACACCGTCGGCGGTGGTCTGGGCCCCGATGCCGAGGTAGGCACCGGGCCCGATCCGCACGGTCCCGCTCTCGTCGCCGTCCTCGATCCGGTCGACGATCGCGAGCGCGTCCTCGATCGGCACGGCGTAGCTCTGCGCGCCACGGTTCTGGGCGCCACCGTTCTGGCCGCCGCGGTTCTGGGCCGCGTTCATCGACGCGGCCGTGCTGATGCCGACGACCTCCCCCTGGTCGTCGAGCATCGGCCCGCCGGAGTAGCCCGACACCACCGCCGCATCGGTCTGCAGCAGGCCGGTCAGCTCGGCATCGGTCGCACCGAAGCCCATCTTGTCCGAGGTGGTGATCTGCTGCTCGAGCGCGGTGACCGAGCCCGTCATCGCCGAGAGGAATCCCTGGCCCTGCGCGTTGCCGATCGCGGTCACGCCCGCGCCGACGACCGCATCGCCGTCATCGTCCAGCGCCACGGTGTCCAGACCCGAGGCGTCCTCGAGCTGCAGCAGGGCGACGTCGGCCGTCTCGTCGGCGCCGACCAGCTCCGCGCCGTACGTCGTGCCGTCGACGGCGACGCTCACCTGGACCTCGGTGGAGTCCTCGACGACGTGGTAGTTCGTCAGCACCAGCCCGCCGGACGTGAGCACCATGCCGGTGCCGGCGCCCGCCCCTCCCCGCATCAGGGACTCGACGAGCACGACGCCCGCGGACTGCTCCTCGCTGGCCTCGACGCCGGTGAGGCTCGAGGGGATGCCCTGGATTCCGCCGCCGGCGCCGAAGCCGCCGTCGGGCAGCTCGGTCCCCGTGCCGCCCTGGTCCGAGTCACCGGTGCCCGCGCCCCGGTCCGTGGAGCTGATCACCGGCTCGTCGTCGGTCAGCACCATCGTGAGCGGGACGGCCACGCCGGCCGAGAGCACGGCTCCGGCCACGGCCCCGGCGAGACCGCTGAGGATCACCGGCTTCCAGCCCGGCCGCCTCGACGGAGGCGGTTGGTGGCTGAACGGGTGCTGGGCGTAGGAGTAGGAGGGGGCCGACGTCGGTTGAGGCGATGCCGCCCGGGGCGTCTGGAAGGGGTCGGAGCTGCTCATGCCTCCACGAAACCCGCCGTACCTCGGATCAGGATGGGAGCAGCCTGTGAGCTTGCTGTGAACCCCGGCCGCCTGGCCCTGCTCAGTGCTCGACGCCGAGGTGCTTCATCAGGTTGGCCGAGAACTGGTGCCCCATCGTCAGCACGACGCCCTTCATCGCGGCCTGCACCGCCGGGGCGGCGATCCGCGCCAGCGGCAGCTCGACCTCGACGCCGAGACTGATCGAGAGATGGGTGCCCTCGCCTGCGTCCTTCATCACGTACCAGCCGTTGACGCCGGCGTGCTCCACGGCGCCGGGCGGCGGCTCGTGGACGTAGTCGATGCGGTTCAGCTCGTCGAAGACCATCCGCTCGGTGAAGGAGGGCGCGACGCTGATGCCGAGGACCGGGAGCTTGCTCATCTCCCAGCGCCAGTAGTCGCCGTCCGCCTCGATGTTGGCCAGGAACGGCGTGAACCTGGTGAGCAGGTCCGGGTCGGTGAGCACCGCCCAGATCTCCTCGCGAGGAGCGGGGACGACGGCTTGCGACTCCGTCGACGTACGGAAGCGGTTCATGCGAGAAAGGACCTTTCCTCGGCGGTGAAGAGCCTCGGCGCGGAAGCGCGTTCAGCCTAGCGGGCACCTGCACGGGGTCCGGGTCCCTGCCAGCCCTACCCCGGCAGCGGCACCCGCAGGAACGCCGGCCGGTAGAGGAACGGGTTCTCCTGGACCTTGGAGGCGTCGGTGTAGTTGCGGCTGTAGGAGACCACCACGGAGTCCCGGCGCGGGAGCAGGTCGGGGTGGGCCAGCGGCATGTAGCGCAGCTCGCCGGTCTCGCTGATCGACGGCAGCTGGGCGAGCACGACCGGGTCCGTGAAGGGCCCCTCGGGCGAGGGCGCCGTCCAGACGACCAGGTCGGTGCCGAGGAACTCGTCGCGTTTGCTCAGCGCATACCAGCGCCCGTTCTTCTCGAACACGCTCAGCGTCTGGGAGACACCACCCTGCGCCCCGATCAGTTCCGCCGCATCGTCGGCGTCGCCCTGCCAGCGCTCGCCGTCCCAGTACTCCCAGCGCCTCTGCTCGAGGATCTGCTCGGGCCGCACCCG
Organism: Nocardioides pacificus; assembly: GCF_054775955.1. Taxonomy (NCBI): domain Bacteria; kingdom Bacillati; phylum Actinomycetota; class Actinomycetes; order Propionibacteriales; family Nocardioidaceae; genus Nocardioides; species Nocardioides pacificus. The sequence continues at coordinate 575,828 of NZ_BAAHCI010000005.1, read as the reverse complement.
CGCTACGCGCAGCGCGAACCCGAAGATGCCCTCCCCCGCAGGACGGGAGGTGCCGTAGAGGTAGAGCCAGTCGCCCGACACCGCCGACGCGGCACCCCAGACCGGTCGCGTCGTGTCGGGGTCGTCCGGGCCGAGGTCCTGCTGCGCGATCAGCTGGGGCGTCTCGCCGCGGAGTACGACGAACACCGCGGCCGACGGTCCCAGGATGTCGAAGGCGAAGATGCCGTCCGGCCCGTCCGTCGCCTGCACCCGTTGGGTGAGGACCGCGACGAGGTCGTAGCCGGGACGCTCGACGCGGCCCACGGACATCGGCCAGTAGCCGACCCCGTCGGCGCGGTCGGGGATGAGGGCACCGTGGTCCGCCGGGAGGACGACCTGGACGCACTCGGACGAGAACGCCAGCATCGAGTTGCGCACGAACCGCTGCCCGTCGAAGTCGACCGCGCGCAGCGTGTCGGCGAAGACCCACAGCCGGCGCCCGTCCTGCAGCGTCACGTCGGCCCCGACGTCGGCGCCGGCGAACTCGCCGCCCCCGCGCACCTCGTCGGCGAAGGCGTTGAGGTCGCGGACGGAGTCGAGCCGACCGGTGGGCAGGCACTGCGTCTCGCTGGCGAGCGGTACGGCGGGCGGGTCCAGGTCGACCTCGACGTCCGGGACGACCAGGATCGAGCCCAGGGAGAGCACCATCACCGGGGCCACGACCCCGAGGACGCGCAGCCGCCACGGCAGGCGGGTCCCGTGTGGCTGTGCACCCATCGGACCTCCCGTCCTGCAGTCTCGTGCGCCCGTCGGCGCGGTTAGGCTCGGCCCATGGCGACGCTAGGGCAGGCATTCCCGCGTCCCGTGCTCATCCTCGTCGCCCTCGTGGCCCTCGTGCACGTCGGGCTCGCCCTGCAGCTCGCGAGCAGCGTGGGTGCGCCCCATCACGTCTCGCTGGTGATCGCCGCTCCGCCGATCGTCGCGCAGAGCCTCGCGGAGCGGGCCGAGGCGCTGCCCGGCGAGCCGTTCCAGGCCGCTGCACTGGCCGACGCCGCCGAGGCCCGCACCCGCGTCCAGGAGGGCGACGTCACCGCTGCCGTCCTGGTCGACCTGGTCGCGGACCGCGACCGTCTGCTCGTGTCCACGGCCGACGACCCGGCGCTGCGCGAGGCGATCGAGGTGCGCGTCGCCGCCGTCGGCGCGTCGTACGGCCGCGAGCTGGAGGTCCGGGTGCTCGAGACGGCCCAGAACCCGGGGGCCGAGCGCACGTGGGCGCACCTGCTGTCGGGGGCCTGGGTGGTCGTGGGCTTCCTGCTGGCCGCCGCACTCACGATGGTCCGCGGGCCGGTCGCCCGGACCGGCACCCACGCGGCGCTGCGGTTGGTCGGGCTGACGGCGGTCTGCTCGATCCTCGGACTGGTGGCCGCTGTGGCGACCCGGTCACTCTATGCCGTCGACCTGTGGCAGCTGTGGGCAATCGCCGGCGCCGCGATGCTCGTCGCCGCCTGGGTGATGCTCGCTTTCGAGAGCCTCTTCGGCCTCGCCGGCATCGGGGCAGCGAGCGCCGGGTTCCTGCTCCTGGCCATGCCGCTGGCGACGCTGCGCGACCCGTCGCTGCTCCCGCTGCCGTGGCCGCTGCTGACCCAGCTCACCCCGCACGGGGCGACGATCGAGGCGGTCAACGGGCTGGTCTTCTTCGACGACGTCCCGGCTCGCCCGGTCCTGGTGCTGCTGGTGTGGGCGCTGGTCCCGCTCCTCACCCTCGCCCTCGCCCGCCACGAGCGGCGGGTCACGGCGGCCGCCTGAGGCTCGGCGGCCGCCGTACGACGCTCAGCTGGCCTGGGCGTCGCGCTCCGCGACCATGTTGAGCGCGATGTCCACGATCATGTCCTCCTGGCCACCGACGAGACGACGCCGGCCGGCCTCCATCAGGATCGAGCGGACGTCGATGCCGTAGCGCTGGGAGGCGGCCTCGGCGTGGCGCAGGAAGCTCGAGTAGACCCCGGCGTACCCCAGCGTGAGCGTCTCGCGGTCCACCCGCACCGGACGGTCCTGCAGCGGGCGGACGATGTCGTCGGCGGCGTCCTGGAGCGCGAAGACGTCGCAGCGGTGGTTCCACTCGTAGATGTCCGCGACCGCGATGAACGCCTCGATCGGGCAGTTGCCGGCCCCGGCGCCGTGTCCGGCCAGCGACGCGTCGACGCGGGTCACGCCGTTCTCGACGGCGACGACGGAGTTGGCCACCGAGAGCGAGAGGTTCTCGTGGGCGTGGATGCCGATCTCGGTGCCCGCGTCGAGGATGTCGCGGTAGGCCCGCACCCGGTCGGCCACCCCGTTCATCGTGAGCCGGCCGCCGGAGTCGGTGACGTAGACGCAGTGCGCGCCGTACGACTCCATCAGCTTGGCCTGCTTGGCGAGCTCGTCGGCAGGTGCCATGTGGCTCATCATCAAGAAGCCGGCCACGTCCATGCCGATCTCGCGGGCGGTCGCGATGTGCTGCGCGGAGACGTCGGCCTCGGTGCAGTGGGTGGCGACGCGCACCGAGCGGACGCCCAGGCTGTAGGCGTGCTTGAGCTCCTCGATGGTGCCGACGCCGGGCAGCAGCAGCGTGGTCAGCCGGGCCTTGTCGATGTTGGCGGCGGCCGCCTCGATCCACTCCCAGTCGGTGTGGGACCCGGGGCCGTAGTTGACCGACCCACCTGCCAGGCCGTCGCCGTGCGCGACCTCGATGGCGTCGACGCCGGCCGCGTCGAGGGCGGCAACGATCCGGCCGACGTTGTCGGGCGTGATCCGGTGGCGTACGGCGTGCATGCCGTCGCGCAGCGTGACGTCCTGGATGAAGAGCTCGGTGGTCATCGGGTGGCCCCCTTCTGGGCGATCCGCTCGGCCATCTGCAGCGCCGCGGAGGTCATGATGTCGAGGTTGCCGGCGTAGGCCGGGAGGTAGTGGGCGGCGCCCTCCACCTCAAGGAAGACCGACACCTGGTGGGTCGGGCGGGTGCTGGTGCCTTCCTTGAACAGCGTGTGCACCGGCTGGTCCTCGGGGATCTCCGTGATCTGGACCTGCTGCTTGAGCCGGTAGCCCGGCACGTAGGCGGCGACGTCGCCGACCATCTTCTCGACCGACGCCCGAATCTCGTCGTGCATCGACTCGTCGGGCGCCGCGACCAGGCAGAAGACCGTGTCGCGCATGATCAGCGGCGGCTCGGCGGGGTTGAGGATGATGACGGCCTTGCCACGCTCGGCGCCGCCGACCTTCTCGATGGCGTGCGAGGTGGTCTCGGTGAACTCGTCGATGTTGGCGCGGGTGCCGGGCCCGGCGGACTTCGACGCGATCGAGGCGACGATCTCGGCATAGGCGACCGGTACGACGCGCGAGACGGCCGCGACGATCGGGATCGTGGCCTGGCCGCCGCAGGTGACCATGTTGGCGTTGGGCTCGTCGAGGTGCTCCTCGATGTTGACCGCCGGCACCACGAACGGGCCGATGGCGGCCGGGGTGAGGTCGATCATCCGCTTGCCCAGCGGCTGCAGCTTGGCGGCGTTGGCGATGTGGGCCTTGGCCGAGGTCGCGTCGAAGACGATCTCGATGTCGTCGAAGCCCTCCATCGCCATCAGCCCGTCGACGCCCTCGTGGGTGGTCGGCACCTTGAAGCGCGCGGCGCGGGCCAGGCCATCGGAGTCGGGGTCGATGCCGACCATCGCGCCCATCTCGAGGTTCTTCGAGAGGCGCATCACCTTGATCATCAGGTCGGTGCCGATGTTGCCGGAGCCGATGATGGCGACCTTGGTCTTCTTCTCACTCATGACGCTTCTCCCTGCGGGTCGGGGCTCGTGAAGTGGGCGGTGACGCTGCCGAGGCCGCTGATCACGGCGGTGACGATGGCGCCGGGCTCGACGGGACGCATCGGGCCGAGCGCGCCGGAGAGGATGACCTGGCCGGCGCGCAGCGGCTCACCGTGGTCACGGGCCATCCGTGCCAGCCAGGACAGGGCGTTCAGCGGGTCGCCGAGGCAGGCGGCGCCGTTGCCGGTGGAGACGATCTCGCCGTCGATGCTCATCGACATCTCGACCTCGACCGGCTCGACCTCGTCGAGGGTTTGCCGCTCGGAGCCGAGGACGTAGAGCCCGCTGGAGGCGTTGTCGGCGACGGTGTCGCCGAAGGAGATGTTCCAGTTGCCGATCCGCGAGTCGACGATCTCGAGCGCGACCACGGCGTACTCGACCGCGCCGCGGACCTGCGCCACGTCCAGGGGGCCCTCGGCCAGGTCCTGCGAGAGCACGAACGCCACCTCGGCCTCGGCCTTGGGCTGCAGCAGACGATCCATCGGGACGACGCCGTCGGCGCTGCAGTCCATGTCGTCGAAGAGCACGCCGAAGTCGGGCTGGTCGACGCCGAGCTGGGTCTGCACGGCCTCGGACGTGGCGCCGATCTTGCGTCCGACGATGCGCGCGCCGCCGGCCAGGCGAGCAGCGGTCAGCTGCTCCTGGACCCGGTAGGCCGCCGCCACGTCGTCGGACCCGATCAGGTCGCGGACGGGCTCGCAGGGCTCACGGTCGGTGAGCGCGGCGATCAGCCGGTCCGCCGCCGCGGTGATCGCCTCGGGCGTCGGTGACTCCGGACGGGGGGCCGAGTCGTGGGGGGTAGTCGTCATCGGGTCTTTCCGGTTCGCAGATCGTGGGAGGCCACAGCGGGCCAGTGCCCCCACCTTCCGCCATCACCCCACCCCGCAACAGCCGAAGGTTCCACTCAGTGGAACCCCCCACCCAGCCCAGTCGGCGCATCTTCACCGCCCAGTCGGCGCAAATTGTCAGCCGAGTCGGCGCATCTTCACCGCCCAGTCGGCGCAAGTTGTCAGTCCGTACGACGCAACGCGTCGCGGCGCGCGAGGGTCGCCGCGATCCCGGCGGCCGCGGCGTGCACGGAGGCGGCGTGCCGCTGCGGCTGGAAGCGGGTGATCGGCCCGGTCACGCTGACAGCGGCCACCACCCGGTCGCGGCCGTCGAGGATCGGAGCGGCCACGCAGACGACGCCGACCGCCGACTCCTCGAACTCGAAGGCCACCCCCGCCTCCACGATCGTCTCGAGCTGCTGGGCCAGGATGCCGGGGGCGACGATCGTGCGCGGCGTGAGGCGGGCCATGGCACTCCCCAGCACGCGCTCGCGCACGTCCTCGGGGGCGCGGGCGAGCAGGGCCTTGCCGATGGCCGTCGCATGGAGCGGCATCCGACCGCCCAGCCGGGACGGCGACCGCACCTGCTGATGACCGCCGACCTTCGCGACGTACACCACCTCGGTGTCCTCGCGCAGCCCCAGGTGCACCGTCTCGTGGGTGCGCTCGTAGAGGTCCTCGAGGAACGGTGTGGCCACCTCGAGCAGCCCGCGCTCGACCGACGCGCGCATGCCGAGCGCGAAGAGCTGTCCGGAGAGGCGGTAGTCCTGGCCCTCCCGGTCGAGCAGCCCACCCGCTACGAGGTCGGCGGCGACGCGGTGCAGGGTGCCCTTCGGCAGGCCGGTGCGTCGACCCAGCTCGGCCAGGGTGACACCGGTGTCCTCGGCGGTGAACGCCTGCAGCACCCGGAGCACCTTCGCCAGCACGCTGGCCGGGTTGAGCACAGGCTCGGTCCCTGCGTTCTTCGCTGACTCGCTCACTGCTGCCTCCCCACGCTCATCCGAGACTGCGTGCGCGTGAAATTGCGCCGACTCGGCTGCGAAATTGCGCCGAGTCGGCGGTGAAGATGCGCCGACTCGGCGGTCAGGAGAAGTGTGCCCTGCCGCCCTTGAGCGCGGGACGGCCGTCGGCGGTGGCCTCGAAGCGCGCCTCAGCGCCCGCAGCCCCTCCCGCGTCGGCTCCGCCCGTCACCCAGGCGTCCACCTCGAGGGTGTCGCCGGGGAAGACGGGGGCGCCGAAGCGGCCGTCGAGCGAGACCAGGTCGGCGGGGTGGGCGCCGGCCGCGCGCGCCAACGGCAGCGTGACCGTGGCCAGCGTCGCCAGACCGTGCAGGAACGGCCGCGGCTGGCCGGCGGCCCGCGCGGCCTCCGGGTCGACGTGCATGTGGTGCCGGTCGCCGAGCAGGCGATAGAGGGCGGCCTGGTTGAGCGCGGTGGGTACGGCGAGCCGCGCCGTCGCCTCCCCCTCGGGAGCGGGCGGCGCCGACGGTCCCCGGTCGCCGCCGAACCCGCCGCAGCCGGGCGCGAAGATCGCCCACGTCGCGACCGAGTAGTCGCTCTCCACAGCTACCTCGAAGATCGCCGCCGAGCCCTTGTCCCACACAGCGGAGACCGACGCCTTCATCGCGACCTCGCCCGAGCGCGGCAGCGGCTTGAGCACCTCGAGGCGCTGCGAGCCGTGCACCGCGGTGGAGGTGTCGAAGGCCCCCGCCGACCCGAGCGCGTCCGGCGCCCACTGGGCCAGCGTCAGCGCGAAGGTCGGCAGCACCCGAAGCCGCTCCTCGAAGACCAGGTCGAGGTCGTCGGCAGCCGCCCCGACGGCGAGCGCGTAGAGCATCGCGTCGCGCTCGTCGTACGCGTGCGTCTGCTCGCCGAGGACCTTCCCGACCCACTCGCCGGCGTTCTCCATCTGCCCTCCCAGGCTCGTCGGATCCAGGCTCGTCGGATCCAGGCTCGTCGTCGGATCCAGGCTGCTCATCGGTCGGCCCCGAGCACGAGGCCGCTGGTCGGCACGCCGGTGCCGGCGGTGACGACGACGTTGCCGACGTCGCCGGGCTGGTTGACGGACTCCCCGCGCACCAGCCGGACCGCCTCGGCGATCCCGTTCATGCCGTGCAGGTAGGCCTCGCCGAGCTGGCCGCCGTGGGTGTTGAACGGCAGCGAGCCGTCGAGCTCGAGGTGGCCGTCGGCGATGAAGTCGCGGGCCTCGCCGCGTCCGCAGAAGCCGAGCTCCTCCAGCTGCGGCAGCACGAACGGCGTGAAGTGGTCGTAGATGACCCCCGCGTCCATGTCCTGCGGGGTGAGCCCGCTCTGGCGCCACAGCTGCTGCGCGACCACGCCCATCTCGGGCAGCCCGGAGATCGTGGGGCGGTAATAGGACGTCATCATGTGCTGGTCCTTCGCCTGGCCCTGCGCCGCGGCACGAACCATGACCGGCGCCTGCGCGAGGTCGCGGGCCCGCTCGGCCGAGACGACCACGATCGCCTGGCCGCCGTCGGTCTCCTGGCAGCAGTCGAGCAGGTGCAGCGGCTCGGCGATCCAGCGCGAGGCCTGGTGCTCCTCGAGCGTGATCGGCCGGCCGTGGAACCACGCCTTGGGGTTGGTCGCCGCGTGCTTGCGGTCGACGACGGCGACGCGGCCGAAGTCCTCCGACGTGGCGCCATACTCGTGCATGTAGCGGCGCGCGAACATCGCGACCCACTGAGCCGGGGTGGAGAGGCCGTACGGCGTCATCCAGGAGTACGCCGCGCGGTCGGCGTTGGTGTCCATCGGCCGGTTGGCCTGGCCCAGCCCGTAGCGCTCGCCGGAGCGCTCGTTGAAGGCGCGCCAGCAGACGACGACCTCCGCGAGTCCGCTGTGGATGGCGGCCGCAGCCTGCGCGACGGTGCCGCACGCCGCGCCGCCGCCGTGCCCGACCCGGGAGAACCAGCTGAGGTCGCCGATGCCGACGTTGCGGGCGACGTGGTTCTCCGAGCTGGACTCGGCGGTGAACGTGATCATGCCGTCGACCTCCGACGGCGCGATGCCGGCGTCGGTCAGGGCGGCCTGGACGGCCTCGCAGGCCAGCTGCAGCTCGCTGCGGCCGGACTCCTTCGAGAACTCGGTGGCGCCGATGCCCGCGATCGCGGTGGCGCCGGAGATCGGCATGCTCATGCGTCGCTCCCCTGCGTGGCGGGATCAGCGGAGGGCAGCTCGACGACGACCGTGCCGCCGACGTGGGTGCCGAGCGCGTTGTCACCGCGTACGGCGACCTCGACGCGGTCGCCGTCCACCGCGGTGACCGAGCCGGTGAACGTCATCGTGTCGCCGGGGTAGTTGGGCGCCCCCAGCCGGATCTTGATCCGCTTCACGACCGCGGCCGGCCCGGCCCACTCGGCGACGTAGCGCTCGGTGAGGCCGTTGCTGGTCAGGATGTTCATGAAGATGTCCTTGGAGCCACGCTCCACGGCGAGCGCCGGGTCGTGGTGGACGTCCTGGTAGTCGCGGCTCGCGATCGCCGTCGCCACGATCAGCGTCCGGGTGATGGGGATCGCCAGCTCCGGGAGCGTGTCGCCGACGGCGACCCCGCTCGCCGTACGCGTGGGAGGCAGGACTGTGGGGGCCGGGGTCGTCACGAGCGGACCTCCTGGGTGGTGAGGACGCCGCCCAGGTCGGCCAGCGTGGCGGCCGCGCCGCCGAGGGTCGAGGAGAGCTGCTTGCCCCACAGGAAGAAGCGGTGCACCGGGTAGTCCACGTCGACGCCGATGCCGCCGTGCACGTGCTGCACCCGGTGCACGACGTCGAGCCCGCCCTGGTCGCACCACCACGACGCGACCAGCGAGGAGCGCGCGGCGGCGGGCCCGGTCGGGTCGTCCTCGAGGTCGCTGAGCGCCTGCCAGAGCGTGACGCGCATGGCGTCGATGTCGATCCAGCAGTCGGCGAGCTGGTGCTGCAGCGCCTGGAAGGTGCCGAGCGGGCGGCCGAACTGCTCGCGCTCGGAGAGGTACGACGCGGCGAGGGCCAGCGCGCCCGAGGCGACGCCGACCTGGACCGCCGCCAGCGCGACGACGGCGTGGCGCAGCACGGTGGTGAGCGCCGGTCCGCCGGGCTCGCCGACGGCCTGGGCCCGGACGCCGTCGAGGGTGAGCTCACCGGCGAGGTCGTGGGTGGTGACCGCGCTCAGCTCCCAGGCGAGGGCGTCGGTCTCCACCAGGAACAGGCCGGGGCCGGCGTCGGTGGTCGCCGAGACCAGCACGTGGCTGGCGCCCTGCGGCGAGGGGACGACGGCCTTGACGCCGGTGAGCGTCCAGCCGTCGCCATCGTCCGCCCGGGTGGCGCGGGTGCGGGGAGCGGCCGGCGCGGCGCCGTCGTACTCCTCCAGCGCGAGCGTGATCCGCAGCGAGCCGTCGGCAGCGCCGGGCAGCAGCGCGGCGCGCTGGGCGTCGGTGCCGTGCTCGGCGATCGCGAGCGCGCCGACTCCGGCGCTCCACAGCGGGACCGGGGCGACGCAGCGGCCCTGCTCCTCGAGCACCACCGCGAGCGCGGCCGGGCCGAGGCCGGCGCCGCCGTGCTCCTCGGGGAGCGCGATGCCGAGCAGGCCGGTGCGGGCCAGGTCGGCCCACAGCGCGTCGTCGAGGCGGGTCTCGGTGGTCTCGATCTCGCGGACCCGGTCGGTGGTCGCCTTGTCGGTGAAGACGTCGCGGGCCAGACCCTGGACGGCCTGGAGGTCCTCGTCGAGGTGGAAGTCCATCAGTGCTCCTGGGTCTCGGCGGTCTTAGGAAGGGTGCCCGCGCCAGCGGCGGGGCGGAAGACCGGCAGGGTCAGCTCGGGGTCGGCGTCGAGCCACTGCAGCTCCAGCGCCATGCCGATCTCGAGGTCGTCGCCCGCGCACTCGACGAGGTTCGTGATCAGCCTTGTGCCCTCGGCGAGCTCGACGACCGCGATCAGCTGCGGATAGTCGAACGCCGGGTGCTTGGGGTGGTGCGCGACGATCCAGCTGTAGAGCGTGGCCGCGCCGGACGCCTCGACGGTGTCCCACTCGAAGGACCCGCAGTGCGGGCAGCCCGGGCCGGGCGGGTGGCGCAGGGTCTCGCAGGAGGCGCAGCGCTGGATGACCAGCCGGTGCTCCTTGGCCGCCTCGAACCAGAACTGGTTGTCGAGGTTGACCGCCGGCCGCGGCCGCAGCGCGCGTCCCTCGTCGGTCGAGCCTGTCGAGACCCTCTCGCTGGTCGAGCCCGTCGAGACCGCAGGCTTGAACCGCAGCGTCCGCCACCGCTGCGTCGCGACGACCTCGCCGTCGGCGTCGCGGTAGGTCTTCAGCGTGGTGACGAATCGCCCGGTGCCGAGCCCGGTCCTCTTCTCCGGAGAGATCGCCTCGACGACCTCGTCTGAGCTGACGTGGTCGCCGGGCACGAGCTCACGGACGAACTCGAAGTCGGAGTCGGTCGCCACGACCGAGGTGTAGCCGCCCTCGGCGAGCAGGTCGACGAGCTCCTGGAAGGCGCCGGCAGCCCCAGTCGAGGCAGCCGGGCGCACGGTCGCGGCGTACCCGCGCATCACCCACGCCTGCGCCATCGAGGCCGGCGCGACGACATCCTCGCGGCCCGTTGCGCGAGCGGCGTCGGGATCGAGGTGGACCGGGCTGGAGAGCTCCATCGCCTCCACCCAGTGCCGGATCATCGCGACGTTGACCGGGTCCTGGGCGGGCTTGGCCTCGCTGAGCCGGCGCCCGACGAAGGCCATCAGCCGCTCGTCGTACGACGTGTCGGTCGCGGTCGTGCCCTGGGTCTCGGGCGCGCTCATCGCTTGCTCCGCGGCATCTTGAGCCCCTGGGTGGCGATCATGTCGCGCAGGACCTCGTTGACCCCGCCGCCGAAGGTGTTGACGATGCCCTGGCGGGAGAGCTGCTCGACCTGGCCGTGGATCGCGGCCGCGGGCGAGCCGGGACGGATCCGCCCCGCCGCGCCGAGCACCTGGGTGAGCGTGCGCTGGACGTCGATGTGGGTCTCCGTGCCGTAGGTCTTGGCGGCGCCGGCGGTGGCGCCGGTGAGCGTGCCCTCCTTGACCTCGGCGGTCATCTTCCAGTTCATCAGCCGCATCGCCTCGAGCTTGGCGTAGGTGCGCGCCATCTCGGTCTGCACCCAGGGCTGCTCGATGGTGCCGTTGGTCTTCGCCCAGTCGAGGACGGTCTCCCAGAGCTGGATCATCCGGCCGCCGAGCGCGGCGAGCGCGACCCGCTCGTGGTTGAGCTGCGCGGTGATCAGGCCCCAGCCGCCGTTCACCTCGCCGACGACCTCGCTGGCGGGCACGCGGATGCCGGAGTAGTAGGTCGCGGTGACGCTCATCCCGCCGACAGCCTTGATCGGGCTCCAGGTGTAGCCCGGGTCATCGCACGGCACGATCAGGATCGAGATGCCCTTGTGCTTGGGGGCCTCGGGGTCGGTGCGGCAGGCGAGCCAGACGTAGTCGGCGGTGTTGCCGCCGGTGGTGAAGATCTTGTTGCCGTCGACGACGAAGTCGCCGCTCGCCCCCTCCTGCACGGCGCGGGTGGAGAGCGCGGCGAGGTCGGTGCCGGCGTCGGGCTCGGTGTAGCCGATCGCGAAGACGATGTCGCCGGTGAGCATGCCGGGCAGGTACTTCGCCTTCTGCTCCTCGGTGCCGAACGCCATCAGCGTGGGTCCGACGGTGTTGATCGTGACGAGCGGGAACGGCACGCCGGCGCGCTGGACCTCGTCGTAGAAGATGAACTGCTCCTCGGCGGTCAGCCCGCGCCCGCCGTACTCGACCGGCCAGCCGACGCCCAGCCAGCCGTCGCGGCCGAGCATCTTGACGACCTCGCGGAAGCGGGGGCCGCCGGCGCCCTGCTCGCCGACCGCGCGTCGTTCGTCGTCGGGGAGGAGCGCGGCGAAGTAGGCGCGCAGCTCCTTGCGCAGCGCCTGCTGCTCCGGTGTCTCGCGAAGGTCCACGGGTGACTCCTGTTCGGGGGGTCGACGGCTCGACGGCCGACGCAGTAGACACATGTTAACCACGCGTCTATTCATCCGTCTATGGCGCCGGTAGGCTGTCGCGCATGGAAGGTTCCCGCGTCGTCCAGCACGTGCTCTCCCCCGCCCGGGCGGCCACCCGCGACAAGCTGATCGCCGCCGCCATCGAGCTGGCGAGCGAGGGCGGCTACGACGCGGTGGCGATCCGGCCGGTGGCCGCGCGCGCGGGCGTCTCGGTGCCGACCGCCTACCAGCACGTGAGCTCCAAGGACCAGATCCTCACCGAGGCCTTGATGTCACTGGGCCAGCGCTCCTCCGAGGGCGTGCGCCAGCGCCGGCCGCGCGGCGACTCCCCCGCCGACCGGCTGAGCGCGGTCTTCGCCCGGATCATGCGCGAGGCCGCCGACAAGCCGCTGCTCTACCAGGCGCTCTATCGCGCGTACGTCGCGAGCGCGCCGGCGCTGCTCGAGTCGGACACCCAGGTGGGCTTCGGTCCCGAGCGGGCCACCTGGATCGGCGACACCCTCCGCGCGGGCGACACCGCCGGCCACACGGACGAGGACCTCGAGGCGGCTGCCCGGATCCTCAGCACGCTCTTCCTCGGCGCGATGATCGGCGTGGCCGCCGGGCGCCCGGTCGACGAGGTGACCGCGCTGCTCGACGACGCCGTGCACCGGCTGCTGCCGGGAGGTGCGCGATGACGCCCTCCGTCGGCCCGGTCTCTTTGGAGGCCGTGACGTTCGGTGCGCTGGTCGAGGCCCGCGCCGAGGACGACTCCGTCGCGCTGCACTTCGAGGGCCAGTCCTGGACCTGGCGCGAGGTCGTCGCCGAGGCGCGGCTGCGGGCAGGACTGGCGTCGTCACTGGTCCGCTCATCGGGCCGCGAGGGCGAGCCGTGGCACGTCGGGCTCTTCTGTGAGAACACCCCCGAGCACCTCTTCTGGTGGCTCGCCGCCGCGCTCTCGGGGATGACGGTCGTCGGGCTCAACCCCACCCGGCGCGGCGCCGAGCTGGCCCGTGACGTGACGTTCACCGAGTGCCAGCTGCTGGTCGTCGACGAGGCCCGGGCGCCGCTGCTCGAGGGCGTCTCCCTCGGCCCGTCACTGGGGCCCTCCCTTGGGGAGGAGCGGGTGCTGCGCGTCGGCTCCTCGTCGTACGACGAGGCGCTGGCGGGCGCCGCGCCGTACGCGTCGCGCGAGGTCTCCCCAGACACGATCCTGTCGCTGATCTTCACCTCCGGCACCACGTCGGCGCCCAAGGCGGTGATCTGCACACAGGGGCGGATGGGACGGATCGCGCAGCAGCAGGTCGAGCGACGCGAGCTGACCGGCGACGACGTGTTCTACGTCGTGATGCCGATGTTCCACTCCAACGCGATCATGGCCGGCGTCGCCCCGGCGGTCTGCACGGGCGGGACGCTGGTGCTGCGGCGGCGGTTCTCCGCGTCCGGGTTCCTGCCCGACGTGCGCCGGCACGGGGTGACGTTCTTCAACTACGTCGGCAAGCCGCTGAACTACGTGCTCGCGCAGCCCGAGCGGCCCGACGACGCCGACAACACGCTGCGGATCTGCTTCGGCAACGAGGCCAACGAGCGCGACATCGCGGAGTTCTCGCGCCGCTTCGGCTGCCGGGTGATCGACTCGTTCGGCTCCAGCGAGGGCGAGATCATCATCCAGCGGCTGCCGGGCACGCCGCCGGGGTCGCTGGGCCACGCACCGGAGGGGACGATCGTGGTCGACCCGGCGACGGGGCTCGAGTGCCCGCCGGCGCGCTTCGACGCCGCCGGGCGGCTGCTCAACGGCGAGGAGGCGACCGGCGAGATCGTGAACACCGTCGGCGTGCCGCTCTTCGAGGGCTACTGGAAGAACCCCGAGGCCGAGGCGAGCCGGACCCGCGACGGCTGGATCTGGTCGGGCGACCTGGCCTATCGCGACGAGGACGGCTGGTTCTACTTCGCCGGACGCAACGGCGACTGGCTGCGCGTCGACGGGGAGAACATCGCCGCCGCCCCCGTCGAGCGCCTGCTCGGCCGCTTCCCGGGGTTCGCGGCCGTCGCCGTGCTCGCCGTACCGGACGAGACCGTGGGCGACCAGGTCCTCGCCGTCGTCGAGATGACGCCCGGCGCGGTCTTCGACCCCGAGGCGTTCGGCGACTTCCTCGCCGCCCAGCCCGACCTCGGCACCAAGTGGGCCCCGCGCTTCGTCCGCGTCGTCGACGAGATGCCGCGTACCGCCAGCAACAAGCTCCTCAAGCGAGCGGTCAGCACGACGACGACTGGCGAGCAGGTCTACGAGCGCACCGGCACCCACACCTACCGCTGACCCGTCAGAAGATTCGCGTGACCCGTCGCGAAGTGCGCGTGACCCGTCGCGAAGTGCGCGGGGCATCGACGCGTCGTGTGCCCCGTGACGCGTCCCAGCGCACCCTCGGGCACACGACCGCACGCCGAGCAGGGGCGCACGCCGAGCAGCGGGGGCGACTGCGGCACCAACGAGGCGGATGCGCTCCGTGTGACCCCCGAGGTGGTTGACGGTGTCAATCGCTGATGTTGTCGGGCGAAGCTTCGGCCGACAACATCAGCGTTCCCCGGTCGACCGGGGAAACCGCCAGCCCCCTACGACACATACCCCTCCGGCTTGCCCCAGCTGGCGCTGCGGGTGGTGTCGCGGTCGACGAGCACACAGCGGGTGCCGGTGAAGTTCGTCGGCATGCACTTGTTGCAGTGGATGCACAGCGACGCCTTGGCGTGGTCCTTCTGGATCCGGTTGACCAGGTCGGGCTCGCGCAGCAGCGAGCGCGCCATCGCGACGAACTGGAAGCCCTCGTTCATCGCGAGGTCCATCGAGGCCTTGTCGGTGATGCCGCCGAGCAGGATCATCGGCAGCTTCACCGCGTCGCGGATCTGGCGGGCGTCCTCGAGCAGGTAGGCGTCGCGGTAAGGGTAGGCCTTGATCAGCCGCTTGCCGATGACCTTGACGCCGAGTCGCACCGGCGGCGGCATCACGGCGGCGAACTCGTCCAGGGGCGCCTCGCCCTTGAAGAGGTACATCGGGTTCTTCAGCGACGAGCCCGCCGTCATCTCGAGGGCGTCGACGCTGCCGTCGGCCTCGATCCACTGCGCCACCGGGATCGCCTCGTCGAGCCAGAAGCCGCCGGGGTAGCCGTCGTCCATGTTCATCTTGGTGATGATCGCGATCTTGTCGCCGACCGCGTCGCGTACGGCGCGCAGGATCGCCCGCGGGAATCGCGCGCGGTTCTCCAGCGAGCCGCCGTACTGGTCCTTGCGCTTGTTGATCGCCGGGCTGAGGAAGGAGCTGGGGAGGTAGTTGTGCCCGAGGTGCACCTCGACGGCGTCGAAGCCGACCTCGATCGCGCGGCGGGCGGCGTCGGCGTGCGCCTCGATGACGCGCTCGATGTCGGCGACGGTGGCCTCGCGGGTGATGCTCTGCGTCACCAGCGACATCGACCGGCTCGGCGCGATGGCGGGCAGCCGGTTGGCCTTGGCTCCGGCGACCGGGCCGGCGTGTCCGATCTGCGCGGACGCGGCGGCGCCGTGGGCGTGGATCGCGTCGGTCAGCCGGCGCATGCCGGGCGCGGACTCGTCGTTCCACAGCAGCTGGTGGCGGTCGGTGCGGCCCTCGGGGGCGACCGCGCAGTAGGCGACGGTCGACATGCCGACCCCGCCCTCGGCGTACGCGGCGTGGAAGTCCACCAGGTCCTGCGTCACCAGGCCCTTGTGGCTCAGCCCCTCGTAGGTCGCCGCCTTGATCACCCGGTTGCGCAGGGTGAGCGGGCCCAGCGTCGCAGGGGCGAGTACGTCGGGAGCGGGAGCCGCGGGCGCGCCGGAAGTGGTGGAGGTCACCTTCCGACGGTATGTGAACGCGTCCGGGGCCGCCGCGGCAGCGTCCCGATGACCGGGATCATGTGGGACGCCCTGGCACCATCACCACCAGACGTCGTCCCCGGCAGCGAGGAGATCATGCACCCGGCACCGCCGCCCGCCCCGCGGGACCGGATCGAGCTCGTCTCCCACCTCGCGCGGCCGGCCGCGGAGGTCTGGGCCGCCGCGACCGACTTCTCGGGCATCACCGCCGAGCTGCGCCCCTGGCTGCGGATGACCGCGCCGGCCGACCAGCGCCGGCTGCCCGAGCAGGTGCAGCCGGGCCGACGGCTGTTCCGCTCCTGGCTGCTCCTGGGCGGCGTGGTCCCCATCGACTACGACGACCTCGCCCTCACCGAGCTCGAGCCCGGGCGCCGCTTCCTGGAGCAGTCGCGCATGCTGAGCGCCTCGCTGTGGCAGCACGAGCGCATCGTCGAGCCGACCGGGGCCACGACCTGTCGACTCGTCGACCGGGTGGCGTTCATCCCGCGTACGCCGCTGCACGGCTTGGTGCTGCGCTGGTTCGTGCCGCGGTTGTTCGCCCACCGCCACCGTCAGCTGCGCCGCCTGCACGGCCCGGCCGCCGGGGACGCCGGGACCACCGACGCCGCCGAGGGCCGCCCGTGAGCTGGATCCTCGACTGGCTGGTCCGGCTGATGCGGACCGTCGGCGCCCCCGGCGTGGGGGTGGCGACCGCCGTCGAGACGGTGTTCCCGCCGGTGCCCTCGGAGGCGGTCCTGCCACTGGCCGGCTACACCGCGAGCCTGGGGCACTACGGCCTGGTCTCCGCGATCGCGTGGGCGACGGCCGGCTCACTGATCGGCGCGCTGGTGCTCTACTACGCCGGCGCGATGCTGGGGGTGCGGCGGTTGGAGACGATCGCCGAGCGGGTGCCGCTGCTGCACGCCCGCGACGTGGAGCGCTCGATCGACTGGTTCGACCGGCACGGCCGCTCCGCCGTCTTCGTCGGGCGGCTCGTCCCGGGGGTGCGCAGCCTGATCTCGATCCCGGCCGGGGTCAACCGGATGCCGCTGCTGCAGTTCGCCGGCTACACCACGGCCGGCAGCCTGCTCTGGAACGCGGTCCTGATCGGCGCCGGCTATGAGCTCGGCGCACGGTGGCACCTGGTCGAGGGCCGACTGGGCGACGTCTCCAACGTCGCCTACGTGCTGATCGCCCTCGTCGTCGCCTGGTTCGTGGTCCGCAGGTGGCGCCGCCGCCACCGCCACGACTGACGGCGTACCGACAGCGCGGCCTCAGCCGCGCTCGCGCAGCGCGGTGACGAGCCGCTCGGTGCGGTCCTCGCCCTCCACGAGCTGACGCAGCAGCCACAGCCGCAGCGTCCCGGCGACGGCCGCCGCGACGTACAGCGCGGACCCGACGACGCTGAGCGCGAGGCAGAAGACCGCGAGGATGACGCCGGAGGTGATGTCGCGGGTGTCGTCCTGCGACAGCGAAGCCTGATAGGCGACGAACGCGCCGATCACCCCGCCGACCATCAGCAGGATGCCGATCACCCGCAGCGGCTTGTCCGACTTGGAGCCGTCGGACTTCAGCTTCAGGCGGGCGACGTCGTCGTGGAACTCGGTGCGGCGCTCTTCGGTGATCATGGGTCAGCCTCCCAGGTAGGTGGTGGAGAGTTCGTTCTCGATCTCGGCGGGGGCGCCGACCTTCACGACGCGGCCGCCGATCATCAGCGCGGCCGTGTCGGCGATGGGGAGTACGACGCGCGCGAACTGCTCGGCGACGAGGATCGAGATCCCCTCCTCGACCAGCGCGCCGACGGTGTCGTACATCTGCGAGACGATCATCGGCGCGAGCCCCATCGACAGCTCGTCGAGGAGCAGCACGGCCGGATCGGTGCCCAGCGCCCGCGACAGCGCGAGCATCTGCTGCTCGCCGCCGGACATCGAGCCGGCGAGCTGGCTGCCGCGGTCGGCGAGCTTGGGGAAGCGCGAGAAGGCCGCCTCCTCGATCTGGCGGCGCGAGGCCCCGGTGCCGGTGGCCAGCCAGAGGTTCTCGCGCACGGTCAGGTTGGGGAACACGCCGCGGCCCTCGGGGATCGAGCAGATGCCGAGCCGGGCCGCCTGCTCGGCGGCCATCCCGTTCATCCGGCGACCGGCCACGCGCAGCTCGCCACCGGTGGGGGCCATCAGTCCGGAGCAGATCCGCATCGTGGTGGTCTTGCCACCCCCGTTCGGACCGAGGATCGCGACGACCGACCCCGCGGCGACCTGGAGGTCGACGCCGTGCAGCACCTCGATCGCGCCGTACGCCGCACGGACGCCGGCCAGCTCGAGGACGGGCTCCGGCGTCGGCGCGACGGCCACTGCGCTGTGGCGCCCGGCCGGAGACACCGCCGGGGACACCGCTGGGGACACGGGCTCGGTCATGCCACCGCCTCCGATCCGATGTAGGCCTCGATCACGGCGGGCGAGGCCTGCACGTCCGCGGGCGTGCCGGAGGCGATCAGCCGACCCTGGTCGAGGACGTGGATGGTCGTGCACAGGCTCATCACCAGCGGGAGGTCGTGCTCGACCAGGCAGATCGCGAGACCGTCGGCGGCGAGGCTGCGCAGCATCGCCTTGAACTCCTCGGTCTCCTGCTCGGTCTGTCCCGAGGCCGGCTCGTCGAGCAGGAGCACGCGCGGCCCGGTCATCAGCGCCCGCGCGACCTCGACCACGCGGGCCCGCCCGGTGGGGATGTCGGAGACGTCGAGGTGGGCGATGTCGGTGAGACCGGTCAGCGCCAGCACCCGGTCGGTCTCGGCGTCGACGTCGATGCGCCGTCCGTGGCTGGAGCGCACGATGTCGCCGGCGACCCGGACGTTGTCGCGCACCGAGAGCGAGAGGAAGAGCTCGAGGCGCTGGAACGTGCGTGCCATCCCCATCCTGGCCCGGCGGCCGGGCGAGAGCCGGGTGATGTCGCGACCCTCCAGCAGCACCCGGCCGGCGGCCGGCTTCTGCATGCCGGTCATCGTGTTGAACAGCGTCGTCTTGCCGGCGCCGTTGGGCCCGATCAGCCCGGTGACCACGCCGGGGAAGACGCCGATGCTGACGTCGTCGACGGCGGTGTTGCCACCGAAGCGGACGCTGACGCCCTCGGTGGAGAGCAGTGCCCCGGAGGGGGACTCAGACGGGGACATGGCTGATCTCCTCGCGGGCGGGGTCGAGCGGGTGCGGGCCGTGCTCCGGGTGCAGCTCGTGGCTGGCGAGCACCACGCGGGCCCGGGGCGGCAGGCCCAGCGAGCGGTCCAGGGACGCGGCCATGCCCTCGGGGTACGGCGTGTCGATGCCGACGAGCTCCATCGGCGGCGCCTGGTGCTCCTCCAGCTCGGCGGGGGTGAGCACGGCCCGGGGCATGAACCGCTCCGCCAGGGCGGGGTAGGCCCCCCAGAGCACGAGGCTGAGGACCGAGAAGAGCCACGTGTTGATCACGTCGGCGTAGGCCACGCCGTAGAGCACCACCTGCACCGCCAGCGCGCCGTACAGCACCGGGCGGGCCGGCAGCGCGCGGCGATAGCCGTGGAAGATGTCGTGCACGAAGCCGGAGGGGTTCTTGGCCACCCCGATCCCGACCAGGGCGATGCCGACCATGATCAGGTGCGAGGCCAGCGAGAACGTCGCCTCGTAGTCGGGATAGCTGATCGAGAGGTCGTTGAAGGCGCCTCCGGTGAGCGTGAACCCGAGACCGGCCATCAGTCCGCCGAAGAGCGCGCCGCTGACGTAACCGATGCCGCCGACCACCGTGAGCATCACGACCGACAGGCTGATCGTGATCAGGAAGGTGTCCGAGGAGACCGTGGTGAGCGCCATCGACATCATCACGCCGCCCAGGCCGGCGATCGCCGAGGAGATCGTGAAGACGCTGAGCTTGAGCCAGACCAGGCGCTGCCCGAGCATCGCGGCCGCGGCCGGGCTGTCCTTCATCGCGGCGAGTCGGCGGCCGTAGCCGCTGTTGCGCAGCGCCACCACGCCGACCGCGAGCACCGAGAAGACCGAGGCATAGACCACCAGCGCGACGTCCTGGTCGTTGAGGTCGAGGGGGCCGACCTTCAGGGCCGGCACGACCAGCATCCCGTTGGGGAACACCGTGAACGTCCTGCCGAAGAGCTCGTGCTCGGTGGTGTCGCGCAGCACCATCGTCGAGACGAAGACCCCGAAGGCCATCGTGGCGAGGGCGAGGTAGAGCCCGCGCAGCCGCAGCGCCGGCAGCGCCACCAGCGCGCCGACGACGGTCGCGGCCAGCACCCCGAGGACCAGCCCGCCGATGGACATCCTCGTCTCGAGCCCCTCCCCCGACATGCCGAAGTGGAAGGCGACGATCGTCGACACCGCGCCCAGGGAGACCGGCGCCAGGTTGATCTCGCCGGCATACCCGGTGAGCAGGGTCAGGGACAGGGCGATCACCGCGAAGGCGAGCCCGGTCAGCAGGCCGCCGACCGACGAGGAGTCGATCAGCTGGCGCACGGCCAGGACGACGACGACCAGCACGACGCCCCACACCGCCGCCTGGCGCACCGAGGGCGCTCGATAGCGCTCGCGGGTGCGGACGGCCGCGCTGCGCAGCCGGTCCTGGGGCAGCAGGACGAGCACGACGAACAGGATGATCATCGGCAGGGCGACGCGCAGGTTGTTGACCCACGGCTCGGTCGGGGCGTAGGCCACGAGATAGGTGCCGCTCAGGCCCAGGACCATCGCTCCGACGAAGGTGCGCGGGATCGAGCGCAGCCGCCCGAACATGGCGGCGGCGAAGGCGTCGATGACCAGCAGGGTCAGCGCGTCGGCCGACAGGGCGCCGCCGCCGACCGGGGTGATCAGGATGCCGGCGAGCACGGCGAGCGTGGAGCCCAGCGCCCAGGACAGCCCGGCGATCCGGTCGGGGTCGTGGCCGTTGAGGCGCAGCAGGTCGGGGTCGTCGACGACGGCACGCATGACCACGCCCGTCCTCGAGCGGGTGAAGAGCATCCGCAGGCCGATCGCGATGACGATCGCCGCGACGATGCAGAGGATCTCGTGATAGCTGACGACCACGTCGCCCATCCGGATCTCGGCCGTCGCTCCGAAGAACATGTCCAGGACCCGCGCCTCGTCGGGCGACCATAGCCAGTGCGACAGCGAGACGAAGCCGAGCAGCACGGCGACGGTCACGACGATCTTGGTGACCTCGGCCGTGTCTCGCAGGCCTCGCATGATCACCCAGTGCAGGCCGAAGCCCATCAACGGTCCGACCAGTCCCAGCACGATGACGACCGAGACCAGCGTGGGCAGCTCCCACCCGTAGCGCAGCTGCCAGAAGAGGAACGCCCCGATCATCGCCTGCGCGCCGTGCGCGAAGTTGAAGATGCCGGAGGTGTTGTAGGTCAGCACGAGCCCCGAGGCCGCGATGGCATAGACCGAGCCCAGGACGAGGCCCAGGATCGTGAAGGTCATAAAGGTGGTCATGCGGCGCCTCTCACAGGGAGGTCGGGCTGTCCGTGACCGGCCGTCCCGAGGGACGACCGGTCACGGACCATCTGTTGTGCCGGTGACGGGCCGGCTGGTGGGACAGGATCAGACGGACGGCACGATCATGTCGTCGGTGAGGAAGTCCGTCGCGAGACGGTCCTCATTGAGCTCGATGCCCCAGGTGGACTTGTCGGTCTCCATGACGAAGCCCTCGTCGCAGTTGAACTCGCCCTTCTCCTTCGGCGAGGTCTGCTCCCAGTTGCCGCCCTCGAGCTCCATCACGACCGTGCAGCTCATCGTCTCGTTGGCGCCGGGGTCGGCAGGGGCGTGCAGCCCGCCGCCGTCCCACTCGTGGATCTGCGAGAGCGTGTCGACCATGCACTGACGGGTCAGGTCGGAGCCGCACTCCTTGGCCGCCGTGGCCCAGAGCAGGAAGGCCGAGGTGGCCTGCATGCCGAGCAGCGAGCGCTTGCCGCCGGAGTCCTTCATCAGGTCCATGTACTGCGCGACCGCGGGGACGACGTCGGCGTTCTCGAACGGCTGGAACTGCAGGCCCACCACGACGTTGTCGCCGGCGCCGGACTTGGCGTTCCATCCCGAGACGACCTCGGAGTACCAGGTCGACTCACCGACCACGAGCGGGTCGGCGCCCACGCGGTCCAGGGCCTCCATGAAGCTGAAGAGCCGCGCGTCCGGGGTGTCGGTGACCCAGATGGCCTCGACGTCGCACTCCTTGAACTTCTCGGCGAACGGCACATAGCTCGGCTCGCCCTCGGAGGCGATGGTGACGCCGCAGTCCTTGGGCGTGGTGCCCATGTCTGCCAGCGCGGCCTCCACCTTGACCAGACCCTGGGTGACGGCCGGCGAGGTGCTGCGGACGAAGTCCATGTTGTCGAGGAACTCGGGGTGCTGCTCGCCGATGGTCTCCAGCATCGCCCCGTTGTAGCGGTCGACGGGGAAGGGGACGGGCTCGTACTTCATCGGGCCCATCGAGACGGCGGGGCCGATGGCGAAGCCCGGCACGCTCGGCAGGTTGCACTCCACGCGGTAGGGCTCGGCGGCGATGTCGTTGGCGAAGCCCTGGCCGACCATCATGAAGTCGGTCTTGCAGGCCTGCTGCATGACGCTGGCGGCGTTCATGTACGCCGCGTCGTACTGGTTGCCCTTGATCTCGCGACCGTTGATGCCGCCCTGGGCGTTGCACCACGCGATCATCGCGGTCATCGCGTCGCCCATCTCCTGCAGCAGGCCGGGGCGGGCGCTGAAGCCGCGGTCGTCGCCGTAGCCGATGGTGATCGCGTCGTCGGTCACGCCCTGGTCGGTGGAGCCCGAGGCGTCACCGTCGCCGCAGGGCGACTCCAGGTCCCCGAAGAACCCCTCCTTGATGTCGGCCGCAGGGGCCGTGTTCGACGAGCCGCCCGCGTCCTCGTCGGAACGGTCGGATCCGCAGGCGCTCGCGGCGAGTGCAAGGGCCATGGCGACGGCGGCCACCTTGGCGCTCCGGGTGTGTCTCATCTGGTAGCTCTCCTTGTCACTGTGCCGGGGGACGGGCACATCATTGGTGTGACCCACACCACGCGCGCTCGCCGTTCCCGCTGAGCGGGAGCGCCGGTACAGCCCTCTAGATCACCTGTTAGCCAGGGCGGCCTCGGGTCGACCGCACACCGGTCGGTCGAGTACGGCGCCGGGAGCGTCGCCCGCTGTCTATAGTCGGGTCCCGTGAGCGCCGCAGCGGATCCCGAGCCTCCGGCGGAGCACTCCGTCTCGGTCGTCGTCCCCGTCTATCGGGGCGAGCGCCACCTGAGCGACCTGGTCCGCGAGATCGAGCTGCTCACCCGTCCGCAGACCACCGAGGACGGGCACGTCTACCGCGTCGTCGAGGCCCTGCTCGTGCACGACCGCGGACCGGACGCCTCGGACCAGGTCATCCGCGACCTGGCCGCCTCCCACCCCTGGATCCAGCCGGTCTGGCTGAGCCGCAACTACGGCCAGCACGCGGCCACCCTGGCCGGCATCGCCTCGAGCCGCGGCGAGTGGATCGTGACCCTCGACGAGGACGGGCAGCACGACCCCGCCGACCTCGGGTCCCTGCTGGACGCCGCGCTGCGGCACCAGGCACCGCTGGTCTACGCCGCCCCGATCAACCAGTCCCCCCACCCCACCTTCCGTCGAGTGACCTCCCGCGCGTCCAAGCGGCTGGTCAACGTGCTCAGCGGTGGCGCGGACGCCTCGGTCTTCCACAGCTATCGGCTGATCCTCGGGGAGGTCGGACGCAGCGTCGCCGCCTATGCGGGTCAGGGCGTCTACCTCGACGTGGCGCTGAGCTGGGTGACGGACAGTCCCGTGACTGCGCCGGTGACCTTGCGCGACGAGGGCGAACGCCAGTCGGGCTATCACCCGCGGGCGCTGCTGTCGCACTTCTGGAGGATGGTGCTCACCAGCGGCACGCGCGCGCTGCGCATGGTCAGCATCCTGGGCGTCGCCGTCGCCGCCCTGGGGGTGCTGCTCGCGCTGGGGCTCGTCGTCGACCGCCTCAACGGCGGGTCGAGCGTGCAGGGCTGGACCTCCCTGATGGTGATCACGCTGCTGTGCTCGGGGTGCGTGCTCTTCGCGCTGGGCGTGATCGCCGAGTACGTCGGCGTCGCCGTGAGCATGGCGATGGGCCGCCCGCCGTACCTCATCTGCAGCGACCCTGCCACCGGCCCGCTCGGCCGACGGGCTCGCCATGACGTCACCGGCTAGTCCTCTCACCTGGGTCATCGGCAGTGGTGGGCTCCTCGGCAGTGCCGCGGTCCGCCAGGCCGAGCATGCTGCGCTCCCGGTGCACACGACCATGCTCCCGTGGGAGGACCCCGCGGCCGTGGGCGAGGTGCTGGGCGCGGAGGCCGCGCTCCTGCTGAGGGCACACCCGCGGGTGCGGGTCCTGTGGTGCGCAGGGGCCGGAGTGGTCGGGACGGGTCCCGCCGCCCTCGCCGCGGAGGTGGAGGTCATCGCCTCCTTCGTCGACCGGCTCGCCTCCCTCCTCGCCGAGCAGCCGCAGACGTCGCTCTCGTTCTTCCTGGCCTCGTCGGCGGGCGGCGTCTATGCCGGGTCGGCCGATCCGCCGTTCACGGAGGCCACCCGGCCGCGTCCGCTCGCGCCGTACGGCGAGGCCAAGCTCGCGGCCGAGGGGGTCCTCACCCGCTTCGCGGAGCGCACCGGGACCCCGCTGCTGATCGGCAGGATCGCCAACCTCTACGGCCCCGGCCAGGACCTGCGCAAGGCCCAGGGCCTGATCTCCCAACTGTGCCGGTCCCAGCTGCTGCGCCGTCCCCTGATGCTCTACGTCCCGCTCGACACCGCCCGCGACTACATCTACGTCGACGACGCAGCGCAGATGGTGCTCGCGGCGATGCGCATGGTGGAGGTCAGCGGCGGCACGGTCGTCAAGATCATCGCGTCCGGCCGGGCCACCGCTCTGGCCGCGGTGATCGGCGAGCTTCGCCGGCTCACCAACCGACGAACGCCGATCGTGCTCGGCGCGACACCGCAGTCGCGTCTGCAGGCCACGCACCTGCGCTTCCGCTCCGTCGTGCTTCCGGAGGTCGACCGGCTGGCCCGCACCCCCCTGCCGGCCGGCATCCACGCGACGTACCAGCACATCTCCGCCGAGCTGCGCAGGCCCGCATGACCAGGCTCCTCGGCCTGCTGCGTCGCCCGGCCGTGCTGTTCCTGCTCGTGGGCGGGTTCAACACGGCGGTGGGGCTCGGCAGCTTCGTGGTCCTCTACGCGCTGGCCGGCGACGTGCTGCACTACCTGGGCGCGCTGGTCGTCGCCTACGCGATCGGCACGGTGATCGGCTTCGTGCTGCACCGCCGTCTGGTCTTCGACGTCCGCGGTCAGCTCGCACGCGACTTCGTTCGCTACGTCGGGGTGCAGGTCGCCGCGCTGGCTCTCAACTCGGTGCTGCTGCCGACGCTGGTGGAGGGGCTCGGCGTGCCGGTCCTGCTCGCTCAGGTCCTCGCGCTCGGGATCGTCGTGATGGTGTCGTTCTTCGGGCACAAGCTCATCTCGTTCCGCCGCCCGCGGGTGCCGTGGAGCGAGCCGGAGGCTGGTCCAGCGGGCGGCGGGCCACCACCACGATCGACGACCCGAACGGGAGATCGCGTCGGGCCAGGAGACGGTCGTCGAGGCGTCCGAGCCCCGTGAGGATCCGGTCGAGCACCGGCGGGGTGCGGGGGAGCGAGACGACGTCCGCCGCCTGGGTGGAGCCGGCGCCGCGCAGCGCGCGCTTCGCCTTGCGCGCCACTCGCTCCGCGGCGAAGAGCGGGAGGGTCGAGGCGAACGCATAGGTCGCCCGCTCGATCTCGAGCCCCGCGCTCTCCAGGGCCGCCACGGCCCGTCTCCGCGTGTAGCGGCGGTAGTGGCCGTTCTCCTCGTCGAAGTCGGACCAGGCCCACTGATAGGCGGGGACCGTGAGGAACAGGTGCCCCCCGGGCTTGAGGACGCGGGTCAGCTCGGCCACCGCGACGCCCTCCGGGTCGCAGTGCTCGATGACGTCGAAGGCCCCGACCACGTCGAAGGAGCCACTGCGGAAGGGCAGCGAGAGTGCGGACCCGCAGACGCCCGCACCCGGCTCGAGACCACGCGGATCGAGGTCCAGCGAGACGTGCTGAGTGCCTCCCCGCAGCCAACCGACACTCGGCCCGTCGGCGCTGCCGACGTCGAGGACCCGCTCCGAGCCGCGGAGATAGGGCTCGAGGACGGTCCGAAGCAGCGACGAGCGCACGCGGTACCACCAGTAGTCGGACTGCTCGATGGAGGCCGACCCGCCGCGAACGCTGTGGGCTGTCATGGCTGGGACTCTAGTGGCCGGGGGCCGCGCGCTCGTCCCGGTCACTGGAACCTCGCCGGCCGGGGGAGGTGCCGACGATCACACTCGTCCCCAGCACCCCGACCCCCTGCCTTTCGAGGAGTTCTGAGATGACCACCAGCGTCGACCCTGCCGCCGCGGCCGCCGCCGTCATGGGCGGGCTCACCGGCCCGGGCGGCCCGTTCGAGCTGGTCACCGACGACGTGCTCGGCGCCCGGCTGCCGGTCTTCAAGAACCGCGCCCGCGCCCTGCACGAGGTGTTGGCCGAGTCCGCCGTCCACGGCGAGCGCACCTACATCGCCACCCGCGAGGCCAGCCTGAGCTTCGCCGAGCACGCCGCCCGCGTGTCGTCGCTGGCCGCTGCGCTGCGCGAGGAGTACGGCGTGCGCCCGGGCGACCGGGTCGCGATCGCCGCAGCCAACTCCGCCGACTGGATCGTGACGTTCTGGGCCACGGTGTCCATCGGTGCCGTCTCCGTCGGCTTCAACGCGTGGTGGACCGCTCGCGAGCTCGCCCACGGCGTCGACAACGCCCGGCCCGTGCTCGTCGTCGCCGACGCCAAGCGCGCGGCCTCGCTCACGGAGGTGGAGGTGCCGGTCATCAGCATCGAGACCGACGTGCCGCGCCTGGTCGCGTCGTACCCGGACGCGGAGCTGCCCAGCGCCTCCGTCGCCGAGGACGACCCGGCGGTGATCCTCTACACGTCCGGCACGTCCGGCAAGCCCAAGGGCGCGGTGCACACCCACCGCAACGTCTGCTCGGTGATCGAGTATCACCGGATGATGGACGCGGTCCAGGCCGCGTTCGGCGACCCGACCGACCCGCGGGACCGCACCTACCTGCTGGTGCTGCCGCTGTTCCACATCGCGAGCCTGCACAACCTCGCCATCCCCCGGCTGGCGACCGGCAGCAAGATCGCGCTGCACCTCGGCGGCTTCGACGTGGACAAGGTCTGCCGGCTGATCGAGTCCGAGCGGGTCACGAACTGGGGCGCGGTGCCGACGATGGCCAACCGGCTGCTCGAGCACGGCGACCTCTCGTCGTACGACCTGTCGTCGCTGCGCGCCTTCGCGCTCGCCTCGGCGCCGTCGTCCGAGGCGTTCAAGGAGCGGCTGCGCCAGGGGCTGCCGTTCGCGAGCTCGCTGGTCGACAGCTATGGGCTGACCGAGTCGTGCACCTCCATCGCCGTCGCGACGCCGATGGACCTCGCCGAGGCGCCCGGCACGCTCGGCCGGCCGACGATCGGCGTGCAGGTCGAGGTGCGCGACCACCTCGGCCACGCGCTGCCAGAGGGCGAGGAGGGCGAGATCTGCGTGCGCAGCGCCTACAACATGCTCGGCTACTGGGAGAACCCCGACGCCACCGCGCAGGCGATCCGCGAGGACCGTTGGCTGCACACCGGCGACATCGGCGTGCTCGACCAGGGCCGGGTCCGGCTCAGCAGCCGCCGCTCCGACCTGATCATCCGCGGCGGGGAGAACGTCTACCCGGCCGAGATCGAGGGCGTGCTGGTCGAGCACCCAGACGTCGAGGAGTGCCTCGTCCTGGGCGTCCCGCACCCCGACCTGGGCCAGGAGGTCGCGGTGGTCGTCGTCCCCAAGGCCGGCCGCGAGGTCGACGTCGACGCCCTGCGCGCCTACGCCGCCGAGGAGCTGGCCTACTTCAAGGTCCCCGCCCACTGGCGCGTCACCACCGACCCCCTCCCCCGCAACGCCACCGGCAAGGTCAACCGAACGGCCGTCGAGGCCTGACCCGCCTGCGCCCCCTCACCCCCCATGTAACGCGGGGTTATGCGACCTGCCACAGCGATATTTCGCTGGGGTAGGCACGATAACCCCGCGTTACATAGGCCGGGGCGTACGGCGGGCGCGGCGCTGTCGTCGTACGGCGGGGACCGGCGCCCCCCTGTGCGCGCGGTCCAGGGGGCGACCCTGCTCCGTGCCGCCCGCGGGTGCGCTGTCGTGCGCGGTGCCGGCGGCGGTACGACGGCCGCAAGGTTGGTCCGTGCAGCATCCCGGCACCGAGCTCAGCGCGGGCGGGCGACCATCTTGTTGATGAACAGGCCTTCGGCGCTGACGCAGACCTGGCCGTCGGCCGTCGTGATCGTGCCGACGGTGCGGATCTTGCGACCCTCGACGGACTCCTGGCGGCCGGTGACGACCAGCTCCTCGAAGAGCGGCGTGGGGCGGTGGTAGCGGACCGTCAGGGTGCCGGTCATCCCGGAGTCGCCGGCCCAGTCGTTGGCGACGCCGAGCGTGTGGTCGAGCAGCAGCGCGGAGACGCCGCCGTGCACGTGGCCGGGCGGTCCCTGGTAAGGCAGCCCCAGCGTCACCACCCCGCGGATCGAGCCATCCGCCTGGCCGACCAGCGACAGCGGCGGGGCGAGCGCGTTCTCGGGGCCGGTGACGGGGTCGTGGCGGGTGACGCCCTCGCCGGCCCACATGTCGACGAGGCGTACGTCGCGCGCGGGCGCGCACTCGTCGAGGTGGTCGGCGACGGCGTGGAGCTGGTCGGCGATCCGGCTCATCTCGGCCTCGGTGCCGCCGCCCGCTCCGAGCAGCGAGGCGATCACCCGGCGCGCGGCCTGAACGGCGGCATCCACTCCATCGTTCTGCGGCTGAGCGCTGAGCTCGGGCGTGGGCCGGACCCGCCCAGCGCCCAGCACGAGCCCACCGCCGTCACCCACCTGCTCGCTCATCGAGGACAGCTCAGACGATCTCGGCCGTGGCGTGGCTCAGCACCGGCGCGCCATCGCGCTCGGGGCAGGTGGCCGACAGCGCCAGCGTCGAGCCGTCGCGCCACACCGACGTGGTGATCGTCTGGCCCGGGAAGATCGACCCGGAGAAGCGCACCGCCAGGCTCCGCAGCCGGCTGGCGTCGCCGTCGAGGAGCCCGTCGACGATCGCCTTCGCGACGATGCCGTACGACGCGAGCCCGTGCAGGATCGGCTGGTCGAAGCCGACGGCCTTCGCGAACTCGGGGTCGGCGTGCAGCGGGTTGAGGTCGCCGTTGAGGCGGTAGAGCAGGGCCTGACCGGGCGTGGTGGTCGACTCCAGGACGGCGTCGGGCTCCCGCTCGGGGGCGGTCCAGGGGTTGTCCGGTCCCGGCTCGCCGCCGAAGCCGCCCTCGCCGCGGGCCCAGATCTGCATCTCGGTGATCCACAGCGGCTCGCCGGCCTCGTCGGCGGCGGAGTTCTCCAGCACGACGACGGCGGCCTTGCCCTTGTCCCACACGTGCTTGACCCGCGAGGAGATCGTGCCGGACCCGGCGACCGGCAGCGCCCGGTGCACGGTCAGCGCCTGCCCCGCGTGCAGGATCTTGCGCAGGTCGATGTCGATGCCGGGCAGGCTCAGCCCCGGCGCGGCGATGTCGCCGGCCGAGACGCCCTGCCCCGCGACCATCGCGAACGTCGGGAGCACCTGCAGGTCGCGCTCGAAGGTCCAGCGCAGCTCCGGGTCGGTCATCGCGTCGCGACCGGCGCCCAGGGACAGGTGGTAGAGCTGCACGTCGCGACGCGTCCAGCTGATCGGACGGGTGGTCGGCTCGGCGCCTAGCGCCACGTCGAGGTCGATCGGCACGGTGGTTCAGCCTCCAGGAGCTTGCAGGATCAGCGGGACGTGAGATCGGACGTCAGGACGGTACGGCGACGGAGGCGCCGGCCGCGGCGGCCCCCGCCACATCAGCCAGCGTCCCCTTGGCCCAGCGATAGTCGGCCTTGCCCGTGGGCGAGCGGACGATCGCGTCGACCAGGGTCACGGTGGCCGGCACCTTGTAGCCCGCGAGCATCGTGCGGCAGTGCGTGCGCAGCTCCTCGACGTCGAGGCTCGCGCCCGCCCGCAGCTCGACGACGGCCCCGACCCGCTCGCCGAAGCGCTCGTCGGCCACACCGGCGACCAGCGCGTCCATCACCGCCGGGTGCGCCTTGAGCGCCTGCTCGACCTCCTCGGGGAAGATCTTCTCGCCACCCGAGTTGATGCAGCCCGACCCGCGGCCCAGGACGACGATCGTGCCGTCCTCCTCCACGCGCGCGAGGTCGCCGGGCACGACGTACCGGACCCCGTCGATGACCGGGAAGGTGCGGGCACTCTTCTCCGGGTCGTTGAAGTAGGCGAGCGGGACGTGCCCGCTGCGGGCCAGCTGTCCGATCTCGCCGGGCGCCGGTGCGAGGCCGGGCCGGGCCAGGTCGACCACCCGCACCGAGGGCTTCGGCGTGAGCCGCATCAGCCCGTCCGCGCCCAGCGCGACCTCGCCGTCGAGCCCGGACTCCGAGGCGCCGAAGCTGTTGCGGATCATGATCGAGGGCAGCTGCTCGGCGAGCTCGGCCTGCACGGTCGGCGACAGGATCGCCCCGCCTGAGCCGATCACGAACAGCGACGAGAGGTCGAACTCGTCCTTGTGCTCGCGCAGTGCGTCCACCAGCGGCCGCACGATCGCGTCGCCGACGACCGTCACGATCTGGATCTTCTCGGCCTGCACGATCCGCAGCATCTCGAGCGGGTCGTAGGTGCGCATCAGCGTGACGTGGCCGCCGCTGAACAGCGCCATGAACAGGCTGTAGCTGGCCGCGCCGTGCATCAGCGGCACCGTGATGAGGTAGTTGAGGACCCCGGCCTCGGCGGCGGCGGTGGCCAGCGCGTCGAGCTCGGTGTGCGGCGGGCCGTAGGGGTTCCCACCGGCCAGGCAGGCCATGAAGAAGTCCTCGTGGCGCCACACCACGCCCTTGGGCATGCCGGTGGTGCCGCCGGTGTAGAGCACGAAGCGGGCGTCGGGGGACCGCTCCGCGGAAGGGGGTACGTCGTCGGGCTGGGCCGCGAGGGCGGGCTCGTAGTCGGCGACGCTCACCCGGTCCGACCAGGTGAGCGCGCGCACGTCGACGTCGCTCGTGTCGGCCACCACGAGGACGTGCGCGAGGTGCGAGCACTGGTCCACGAGCGGCGCGACGTGCGGGGTGAACTCGCGGCCCACCACGACCGCCGCGAGCTGGGCGTCGTTGAAGAGGTAGAGCAGCTCGTGCTCGGTGTAGCGGTAGTTGATGTTGATCGGCACCGCGTTGACCTTGAAGCAGCCGAGCATCGCCTCGACGTACTCGACGCCGTTGAGCAGGTAGAGCCCCACGTGGGCGCCCGGCTCGACCCCGACCGACACGAGGTGGGCCGCGAACGCGTTGGCGCGGCGGTCGAGCTCGGCGAAGGTCAGCCGGACGTCGCCACAGGTCAGGGCGGAACGCTCGGGCACGGCGGCGGCAACGGCCTCGTAGAGGCTGGCGAGGTGGAGGGTCACGGGCGCGACCCTGCCCGCAGGGCCCTCCAGCACGCCTGCGAGGGTCCCACTGAGTGGGGCGGTCGACCGGCCCGCACGCGCGGCACCTCCTACGTTGCCAGTCACCGACCACCCTCCTCCCACCTCACAGGAGCATCCGCATGAGCAGCACCAACCTCGCAGGCCGCGCCGCGATCGTCACCGGCGCCGGAGCGGGTCTCGGACGGGCCGAGGCGCTGGCGCTCGCGGCGCAGGGCGCCAGCGTCGTCGTCAACGACATGGGCCCCGCCGCGGACGACGTGGTCGCCGAGATCGTGGCCTCGGGCGGGCAGGCCGTCGCGGTCAAGGGCGACGTCGGCGAGTGGCAGCTCGGCCAGGACATGGTCGACGCGGCGATCGACACGTTCGGCAGCCTCGACATCGTGGTCAACAACGCCGGCATCACCCGCGACACGATGCTGTTCAACCTGACCGAGGCCGACTGGGACGCGGTCATCCACGTCCACCTCAAGGGCCACGCCGCCCTGTCGCGGGCGGCCGCGGTGCACTGGCGCAACGCCAGCAAGGCCGCGGGCGGGCCCGTCTACGGCCGCGTCGTCAACACCTCCTCGGAGGCGTTCCTCTTCGGACCCGCCGGGCAGCCCAACTACGGCGCCGCGAAGGCCGGCATCACCGCGCTCACGCTTTCGACTGCCAACGGCCTGGGCCGCTACGGCGTGCGCGCCAACGCGATCTGCCCGCGAGCCCGCACCGGGATGACCGCCGCGGTCTTCACCGAGGGCGAGGCCGGCGGGCTGGACATCCTGGCACCCGAGCGGGTGGCGACGTTCGTGTCCTACCTCGCGTCCCCGGCCGCGGAGACGATCAACGGTCAGGTCTTCGTCGTGTACGGCGACATGGTGGCGCTCATGCACGCCCCCGAGGTGGAGCAGAAGTTCACCGCTGCCGACGGCGTCTTCTCCGTCGACGAGCTCGACGCGCAGGTCACGCCGTACTTCGCCGACCGGCCCGCCCACGCCACCTACGCGGCGTACTCCGTCGCCAAGCTCGACACGACGGGCACCCAGAAGTAGGGACTATTCGGCGCCGAGGAGCTCGCGCACGTCGTCGAGCTCGCCGATCTCCTCACGCATCTCGGTGAGGATCCGGCGCAGCAGCCGGGAGACCTGCATCTGCGTCACGCCGAGCTCCGCGCCGATCTCGGCCTGGGTGGCGCCGTCGACGAAGCGCATCTGCAGGATGCGGCGGTCGCGCGCGCGCAGGCGTCGTACGACGGGGCGCAGCAGCACGCGGGCCTCGACGGCGTCCCGGTCGCCCTCGTCATCGCTGGGGACCAGGTCGCCGAAGGAGGTGGACTGGTCGCCCACCGGGGCGTCCAGCGACATCGTCGAGAAGCAGCCGTGGGCCTGCTGGGCCTGACGGACCAGGTCCTCGCTCTCGCCGAGCGTCTGGGCGATCTCGGCGGTCGTGCGCGGCTGGCCGTCGCCCTCGGAGCCGGACTCGACCTCGAGGAGGCGGCCCTGCAGCTCCTGCAGGCGGCGCGGCGGGCGGATCGACCAGGCCAGGTCACGGAAGTACTTGCGGACCTCGCCGCGGATCGTCGGCACGGCGTAGGCCAGGAAGTCCAGGCCGCGGGCCGGCTCGAAGCGCTGGGCGGCCTTGACCAGGGCCATGCAGGCGACCTGCTCGAGGTCCTCGCTGGCCACCCCGCGGTTGCGGTAGCGACCGGCGATCGAGCGCGCCACGGGGAGGCTCAGCACGACGATCTCGTCGAGCGCCTCCTTGCGGGTGTCGGGCTCGGTGGTCGTCGAGGCAACCTCGAAGAGCTCGGTGATCCTGCGCTGCCGTGCCTCGCGCGCAAGCGTTTCGTCAGTGAAGTCTCGGTGCGCCATGTGAAGAGGTCTGCCCTGGTCTAGACCGATCAAAACCTCAACTTCCTGGGGTTTTTTTGCAGCGTCCGTCCGCGACCTGCCGAAACCAGGAGGGCCGGCCAGGCTCAGAAGTGGTCGTTCGGCCGCAGGCTGGCCTCGGCGCCGCCGTCGATGTAGATGACCTGGCCGGTCACGTGGGTGTTCTCCACACTCACCAGCCAGGCGAGCAGGGCGGCCACGTCCTCGGCCTTGGCATAGCCGTTGAGCGGCATCGGCACGGCCTCGTCCATCACCTGTTTCATCGCCGGGTCCGCGAAGAGGTCGTCGGTCATCGGCGTGAGGACGACGCCCGGCGCGACGGCGTTCATGGCGATGCCGGCGTCGGCCCAGCCGGGTGCCACGCAGGTGCGGCGCATCCACTGCGCCACCGCCGCCTTGGAGGAGGTGTAGAGGAAGAACGGGATGCTGCCCATCAGCTCGTCGGCGCGAGCCATCGCCTTGTCGCGGTCGCCCTCGAGCAGCAGCCGGACCAGGTCGGGGTCGTTGGGCTGCGTGCCCGCGATGGAGCCGATCAGCCCGACCCGGGGAGCCGGCGCGGCGGCGAGCTGCTCCCGGAGTCCCTCGACGAGGGCGGTGGTGCCGAAGAAGTTCACGCTCGCCGTCTCCAGCACGGGCGCGGAGAGGCCGGCGCAGGTGACGAGGGCGTCGAGGGTCCCGCCACAGACGTCCTGGATCGCGGCAACGGCGGCGGCGCAGCCCTGGGCCGTCGAGAGGTCGGCGACGACATCGGCGTCGTGCCGGTCCACGGTGATCACCTGCTCGCCGCGCTCACGCAGGAGGGTGGTCAGGGCGGCGCCGATGCCGGAGGCGGCGCCGGTGACGGCGATGGTGCGGGACATGGGGGCTCCTGGAGGTGGGGGTCGAGGGGGAACGGAGGGGTGCGAACGCTCATGTAGGCGCCTGGTGTGGGCCCTCAGATGTGGGCTCCGCCGTCGACGCGCAGGTCGACGCCGGTGAGGTACGCCGCGTCCGACGAGGCCGCGTAGGCGATGGTGCCGGCGACCTTCTCCGGCTGGCCGGTGTCGAGCTGCGGCAGGATGCGCATGAAGTAGGTGAAGTCCAGGTCGCCGAACTGGACGTTCTGCGTCAGCGGCGTGTCGATCGATCCCGGCGAGATGCTGACGACGCGGATCCCCCGGCCGACCAGCTCGGCGGCCAGGCTCTGCGTGAAGCCGAGGACGGCGCCCTTCGACGCGGCGTACGCCGTCATGTAGGGGTTGCCGTGGCTGCCCGCGACCGAGGCCACGTTGACGATCACGCCCACCTTGTCGCGCAGGTGCGGCACGACCTCCCGGCAGAACAGCGCCGTGCCGACCAGGTTGACGTCGAAGAGCGTGCGCAGGTCGTCCACGGTCAGCTCGGCGATCGGCGTGGTGCGGTGCATGCCGGCGACGTTGACGAGCACGTCGATCCCGCCGAGCTCCGCGGCCGCCGCGGCCACGCATGCGATCACGCCGGCCTCGTCGGTCACGTCCACGACGCCGGTGGCGATCCGGCCGCGGCCCTCCTGCTCCAGCTCCGCGACGGCCGACGACGTCCCCGCCAGGCCCTCGGCGTCGCGGTCGACCCCGAAGACGCTCGCCCCCTCGGCGACGAGGCGCAGGGCGGTGGCGCGGCCGATGCCGGAGCCCGCCCCGGTCAGCAGGACGCGGGTGTCGCGGAAGCGTTGCATGGCCCGGACGCTAGGGCAGCGGCGCTGGGACGCCGCTCACTCGATCCCGGTGAACGGAAAGCCCCGCTCGATCGAGATCGGCGCCAGCAGCAGCCGACACGCGATCGCGATGTCGGTGAGGGCGTCCTCCATCGTGGTGTGCCCGTTGAGGGTGGAGATCAGCACGCCGTACCAGCTCTGCTCGATCAGCCGGGCCAGCCGCACGTCGCGCTCGGTGGGCTCGGTGATGCCCGCGGTGCGCAGGACCACGGAGAGGAAGGTCGTGCTGGTGTCGGCGAAGGTCGAGTTGGTGACCGCCTGGGCGGCGTTGTTGGACTGCATCATCGCCAGCGCCAGGCGCGGGCGCTGGAGCAGCCGCCGGCTCGAGACCGTGAGCAGCTCGAGCACGGCGTCGGCCGGGTCCTGGTCGGGGCGCGGCGCGATGGTGGCGGTCTCCAGCTGGACGACCTGGGCGTTCAGCAGCGAGGCGAACAGGTGCGTCTTCGACGGGAAGTAGCGGTAGAGGGT
The DNA here is from genome assembly GCF_054775955.1 of Nocardioides pacificus. Classification (NCBI taxonomy): domain Bacteria; kingdom Bacillati; phylum Actinomycetota; class Actinomycetes; order Propionibacteriales; family Nocardioidaceae; genus Nocardioides; species Nocardioides pacificus. Next base: position 540,669 of record NZ_BAAHCI010000005.1, on the reverse strand, counting down.
CGCGATCGCGACGCCGGCCTCCTTGGCCACGTCATGCATCTGCACCCTCTCGAGGCCGTGCTCGGCGCCCAGGTGCGCGGCCGCGCGCAGCATCCGCTCGTAGCGCAGCTTCTGCTCGGGCGACGACGGCTCGGCCGGCGTGCGCGCCTCGGCCACTCTCGGCACTCGCTCCCCCTCTGATGTCGGCCCGCTGAGGGCCCCTCTGCTGGCCCGCTGCTGACCTTGGGCCGATGATCTGCCGCAGCGACCCTGGCGCGTGACCGGCCTTACCGGTGAGTGGGATCCAGGTCACACGGTCGCGGGCCACTGCGTTTGGCTGCCGCGCAGCCACCCTCAAGGAGCAATCGTGCCGGACCAGACCACTTCGCCCTCGCACCGCCCCGCCACCCAGGACTACGACGTCGTCGTCGTGGGCTCCGGTGCGGGCGCCCTCACCGGCGCCTACCTCGCCGCGCGCGCGGGCTTGCGGACGCTGGTCCTGGAGAAGACCGACAGGCTCGGCGGCACCTCGGCGTACTCCGGGGCGGCCGCCTGGCTGCCCGGCACCCAGGTCCAGGAGCGGGCCGGGCTCGCGGACTCGACCGAGTCGGCGCGGACCTACCTGCGGGCGCTGCTGGGCGACGACCACCTCGAGCACCAGGAGGCGTTCGTGACGACCGCGCCGGGACTGGTCGCGCGACTGGAGGAGGACCCGCACCTGGCCTTCGAGTTCCAGGCCTTCCCCGACTACTTCGACCGGGAGGGACGCGTGCCGGGCGGACGCTCCTTCATCCCCGCCGCGCTGCCTCTCGACGAGATCGGCGAGCGGGCCGCGCTGGTGCGTCCCCCCGTCGACCGCGACCGGATCGGGAAGGGCCACCACCTGGGCCAGCCGATGACCCAGGGCCGCGCCCTGATCGGCCGGCTGCTGATGGCGCTCGACGCCACCGGCAACGCGACCGTCCGCACCGGCGCGGCGGTCGACCGGCTGGTCACCGACGGCGACCGGGTCGTGGGCGTCGAGGCTGTGACCGGCGAGGGCCGGGAGGCGTTCGCCGCAGCCCGCGGCGTGCTGCTGGCCTCCGGCGGCTTCGAGCACGACGACGCCATGCGTCGGGAGTACGGCGTGCCCGGGGCGTCCGACTGGGCGATGGCGCCCGCCGGCACCAACACCGGCGAGCCGATCCGGGCGGCGGCGCAGGCGGGTGCGGCGCTCGACCTGATGGACCAGGGCTGGTGGAGCCCGGGCCTGCTGATGCCCGACGGCACCGCGTCGTTCACGCTCGGCTTCCGCGGCGGCATCGTCGTCGACGCGCACGGGCAGCGCTATGCCAACGAGTCGCTCCCCTACGACCAGATGGGTCGCGCGATGGCCGCCGACCCGGCCCGCGTCCCGTCGTACCTCGTCTTCGACCAGCGCGAAGGCGGGCGACTGCCGGCGATCTCGATGCCGGGCGGCGACCCCGCGGAGCACCTGGCGGCCGGCACCTGGCAGCAGGCGGACACGCTGGCCGAGCTGGCCGGGCTGATCGGCGTCCCCCCCGATGCGCTCGAGGCGTCGGTCGAGCGGTTCAACGGCTTCGCCGCTGCTGGCGTGGACGAGGACTTCGGTCGCGGGCGCGACGAGTTCGACAACTACTTCGCGCGACCCGTGCTCGTGCCGATCGACCTGGGACCGTTCTACGCCGCCCGCCTCGTGCTCGCCGACCTCGGCACCAAGGGCGGCGCCGTGACCGACATCGACGCCCGGGTGCTGCGCGCCGACGGCTCGGTCATCGAGGGGCTCTACGCCGCCGGCAACGCCAGCGCCTCGATGACCGGCGGGTTCTACCCCGGCCCCGGCATCCCCATCGGCACCGCCATGGTGTTCGCGAGCCGGGCGATCGACCACCTCCAGCGCTGACCCGGGCGGACCCTTCTTCCGTTGAGTGGGACCGCCCGCACGACCCCTCGTGAGCGGTTCCACACTGCCAAGGAAGACACCCGCACCGGATGGAGACGCACCATGACCGCTGTCAACGACGAGGTCCGCAAGATCGAGGCGGACGCCGCACCCACGCGCTTCGCCCGGGGATGGCACTGCCTCGGCCTCGAGAAGGACTTCTCCGACGGCAAGCCGCACCAGGTCATGGCGTTCGGTCAGAAGCTGGTCGTCTTCGCCGGCGAGGACGGCACGATCAACGTCCTCGACGGCTACTGCCGCCACATGGGCGGCGACCTGTCGCAGGGCACGGTCAAGGGCAACGAGATCGCCTGCCCGTTCCACGACTGGCGCTGGGGCGGTGACGGCCGCTGCAAGTCGATCCCCTACTCGCGTCGCGTGCCGCTGCGCGCCCGCACGGCCTCCTGGCCGACGATGGTCCAGGACGGCATGTTCTTCGTCTGGAACGACCCCGAGGGCAACCCGCCGCCGGCCGACGTGACGATCCCGAGGATCCCGGCGTACGACGACGACAGCTACACCGACTGGGTCTGGTACACCACCACGATCGAGGGCGCGAACTGCCGCGAGATCGTCGACAACGTCGTGGACATGGCGCACTTCTTCTACGTGCACTACTCGTTCCCGACGTACTTCAAGAACATCTTCGAGGGCCACACCGCCACGCAGTTCATGAACGGCGAGGGCCGCGAGGACATCATGTCCGCGGCCAAGGGCAAGGGCCCCGTCTCGACCGGCAACTCGTCGGTCGCGTCGTACCACGGCCCGTCGTTCATGATCGACGACCTCGTCTACCACTACGAGGGCGGCTTCGACGTCCCGAGCGTGCTGATCAACTGCCACTACCCGATCGACGAGAACTCCTTCGTCCTGCAGTACGGCGTGATGGCCAAGAAGTTCCCCGGTCTCGACGACGAGGCGGCCACCAAGATGGCCAAGAAGATGGGCGACTTCATCCGGATCGGGTTCGAGCAGGACGTCGCGATCTGGAAGAGCAAGGCCCGCATCGACAACCCGCTGCTGTGCGAGGAGGACGGGCCGGTCTACCAGCTGCGTCGCTGGTACGAGCAGTTCTACGTCGACGTCGCCGACGTGACGCCGGAGATGACCGAGCGCTTCGAGTTCGAGATCGACACGACCCGGCCCAACGAGGCCTGGAAGCGCGAGGTGGAGGAGAACCTCGCCAAGCGCGCCGCGGCCGACTCCGACGCCACCAGCGTCTCGGGCATGCCGGTCTGATGGCTGTCCGTCCCGACGTCCGGCTCGAGACGGCGCCGATGGAGCCGGTCTCGTGCCACGCCTGCTCCGCCACGGTGGAGGTGCGCAAGAGCAGCTGGGAGCAGACCAGCATCCAGTGGCACGCCGACGCGGTCGAGGCCTGCCTCGAGCGCCGTGCCGCCTCGCCGCGCCCCGGTCCCAACGGCGCCGCCTTCCGCGGCTGCGGGGCGCTGCAGGACTCCGTGCGCGAGGCGGCCGTGACCGGCAGCATCCACGTCGTCACCGACGAGCCACTGCTGACCAACCCCGACGCGGCCCACCACGAGGGCGCGGCCGCCCACGAGGCCCCCGAAGGAGCCCACCACTGATGACCGACGTCGCGAAGTACGGCCCCTGGGCGCTCATCGCCGGAGGCTCCGAGGGCGTCGGCGCGTCGTTCGCGCGCCAGCTCGCCGAGGACGGCTTCAACCTCGTCCTGATCGCGCGCAAGCCCGGTCCGCTCGAGGCGACGGCCGAGTCGGTGCGCGCCCTGGGCGTCGAGGTGCGCACGCTCGCGCTCGACCTCACCGACACCGGCGCAGTGCCGGCCATCGTCTCGGCGACCGCCGACGTCGAGGTCGGGCTGCTGGTCTACAACGCCGGCGCCAACTCCTACGGCTCGCCGTTCCTGGAGGGCGAGCTCGACGGCTTCCAGGGCGTGATCGACCTCAACGTCACCGCGCAGCTGGCGCTGGTCCACCACTTCGGCCGGCTGATGAAGGAGCGTCGCCGCGGCGGGATCCTGCTCGTCGGCTCGCTCGCGGGCTACCTCGGCACCGAGCGCGAGTCGATCTACGGCGCCGCCAAGGCGTTCGGCCGCGTCTTCGCCGAGGGGCTGTGGGTGGAGCTGCGCGAGTACGGCGTGGACGTGCTCGAGCTGGTCCTCGGGGTCACCCGGACGCCCGCCATGGAGCGCGTCGGCCTGAACTTCGACGTCCCCGGGATGAACGTCTCCGAGCCCGACGACGTCGCCCGCGAGGGCCTCGCCCACCTCGCCGACGGCCCGCTGCACGTGGTCTCCGGCAACGAGAAGACCGTCAAGATGCGGATGAGCAGCGACCGGGCCCAGCTGGTGCTCGCCACGCACGAGTTCATGAAGAAGCTCATCCCCGCCCACTGAGCCAGCCCACCCGCCCAGTCGGCGCAGTTTCACCGCCCAGTCGGCGCAGTTTCACGACAACCTGTCGTGAAGATGCGCTGACTCGGCATTCTCGGGGCTAGGGCTAGGGCTAGGGCTGGGGCAGCGGCGGGAAGACCGGGCCGCCGCCGAACATCAGCCGCGGCGACACCGGCCGCCCGCCGTCCGGCTCCGCCACGCCGTACTCCTCGGCGGCCTCGGCGGTGATCACGACGCCGCCGGTACGGCGGTGCAGGTCCGGGTCGGCGGCCAGTGCGGCGAGCACGCGCCCCTGCAGCTCAGGGGTCTCGGCGTCGCTGACCGGCACCCCGGCGATGTCCTTCACTCCGCTGGCGAGCAGCTGCGCCGTCCGCACCAGCCCCGGCCACAGCGAGACGACCGTGACGCCGTGCGGGCGCAGCTCGAGGCCGGCGTCATGGGTGAACTTGTCGAGCCCGGCCTTGGAGATGCCGTAGAGCGTCGAGTGCAGATAGGCCCGCGCGCCGACCGACGAGACGTTGACGACGAGCCCGCTGCCCCGCTCGACCATGGCCGGTACGGCGGCGCGGGTCGCGACGAAGTGGGCGCGCAGGCCGATCCCGATCAGCTGGTCCCAGTCGGCCAGCGGCCGCTCCCAGAAGCGCGAGGGGCGACGGTGGTCGATGCCGGGGCCGGCCCACGCGTTGTTGACGAGGAGGTCGATCCGCCCGTGGTCACGCTCGACGCCGGCGACCAGCGCCTCGACCTGGGCGTCGTCGGTGTGCTCGCAGGCGACGGCGAAGCCCCGCCCCCCGGCCGCCTCGACGCGCTCGACCGTCGTGGCGAGCCGGGCCTCGTCGCGCCCGCTCACGACGACCGTCCAGCCGGACTCCGCGAGCCCGACCGCGAGCCCCTGGCCGACGCCCTTGCTGCCCCCGGTGACGAGAGCGACGCGCCCGACGCCGCTCACGAGAAGCTCTCCTCGATCGTGAACCCGTCCGCCAGCGGCTGCGCCAGCGTCCACAGCACCCGGACCGCGCTGGAGCGGATCCGCCAGGCGCCGCCCTCGACCTCGTAGCGATCGTCGTACTCGATCGCGCTGACCCGCTCGACCTTCCGCTCGAGGTCGACCTGGCGCATCCGCAGGCTCCACGCCCCGACCGCACTCTCCGGACCGGTCAGCTCGATCACCGGGTGCCCGGCGTGGTGCATGTCGAGCACGACGTGGCGACCGTCGACCTGCTTGAGCGCGATCGCCGCGAAGACCGCCGCGATCGCGTCCGCGTCGTCGAAGCGCCCGATCCGCGGCCCGTAGTCGATCGACGCCCCTTCGGCCACGAAGCACTCGCGGAACTCGTCGGGTCGCTTCGCGTCGCACGCGCGCAGGTAGCGGTGCTTGAGCGTCCGGATCTGCTCGATGGCCTCGAGCGCGGCCACGCGCTCGTCGAGGGTGGGGGCGTCCATGTCGGCCTTCCGATCAGGGGGTCAGGAGTGGGATCCGCCGTCGACGCGCAGCTCCACGCCGTTGAGGTAGGACCCGTCCGCCGAGGCGGCGAAGGCGATCGCGCCTGCGATCTCCTCGGGCGCGCCGGGCTTGCCCCACAGGGGGTAGGTCCGGGCATACCAGGCGGTGTCGATGTCGGCGTAGGCGCGCTTGTCGGCGGTCAGCGGCGTGGCCACCCCGCCCGGTGAGACGGGTACGACGCGGATCCGGCGCGGCGCGAGCTCCGCGGCGAGCGTGAACGAGAAGGACAGCAGCGCGCCCTTCGACGCGGCGTACCCGGTCATCCCGGGGTGGGCCTTGGTCGAGGCCGTCGACGTGGTGTTGACGACCACGCCGGTCTTGTCGGGCAGGTGCGGGACGAGCTCGCGGCACAGCGTCACCGGCGCCCACAGGTTGACCGCCATGATCTGGCGGCACACGTCGAGGTCGAGGTCGGTGATCGGAGTCGTGCGCAGGATCCCGGCGACGTTGACCAGCGCGTCGATCCCCCCGAGGTCGGCCAGCCCGGCAGCGGCCGCCGCCACGACCGCCGGCTCCTCCGCGAGATCGGCCACGTGCGGGTGGAAGCGCTCGCCGGCGAGCTCCGCCGTACCGGCCAGGCCCGCCTCGTCGCGGTCGATGGCGAAGACCGTGGCCCCCTCACCCACGAGGCGTACGGCGGCCGCGCGGCCGATCCCCGATCCGGCCCCGGTCAGCACGATGCGGCGTCCTTCGAAGCGGTTCACGGGGCTCTCCTGGTGAAGTTGCGCCGACTCGGCGGTCAAGATGCGCCGACTGGGCTGTGAATTTGCGCCGACTCGGCGGGGGTGGGGTGGGTTACTGGGCTGCTGCTCTGCCTGCTCGCCTGCCGAAGAAGGTGCCGTCGCCGAGGCTGGTGCCGGAGATGTAGCCCTCGCCGTGGATGCCGGACGTGGCCCGGCCCGCCGCGAAGAGGCCCGGGATCGGCTCCCCGTCGACCGCGAGGACCTCGCCGTCGACGCTCGTGCGCAGGCCGCCGAGGGTGAAGCCGGAGAAGCCGGTGCCGTGGGCGGCGGCGTTGCCGTCACCGAAGAAGCCCAGTCGCGGGTCGACCGCGGCCCAGGGCCCCTCGAGGCGCCGGACCCAGCGCGAGGCCTTGTGGAAGAGCAGGTCGGAGCCCGCGTCGGCGTGCGCGTTGTACTGCGCGACGGTGGCGACCAGCGAGCCCGGCGGCAGCCCGAGCTCGGACTCCAGCTCCTCCAGCGTCTCCGCGGCGTACGACGGGCGAACGCCCCAGGTGTCCTGCTCGGGGACCGAATCGAGGCCCTCCTCGTCGAGGATCACCCAGCACGGGCCGGGCTGGTGCAGCGCGGCGTGGCTGTAGAGCCCGGGATAGACGTCCTCGTTGATGAAGCGCGCGCCGAGTGCGTTGACGATCATCCCGCGCACGGCCATCGCCGGCAGCGCGGTGTAGGCCGCCTCGACGAAGCCCATCCGCCGGGTCGCGGCGCCGAGCGCGGACGCCATCGCGATGCCCGAGCCGTCGTCGGTGCCGTCGCTGACCTTGCCGTGGCCGAGCAGCTCGGGGGCGTGGTCGGCGAGCATCTCCTCGTTGTCGACGAACCCGCCGGTCGTCAGCACGACCGCCCGGGCCCGGTAGTGCACGGTCTCGCCGAAGCGCGTGGCCCGGACCCCGACCACCTGTCCGGACCCGTCCACGACGAGCGCGCGCGCCCGGGTGTCGGTGTGCGTCTCCACGCCCAGCGCCGAGCAGGTCGCGGTCAGAGCCCCCATCAGCGTGTGCCCGGCCCAGCCCTCGGTGGCCGGCCGGTGCCCGCGCGGGACGGGGCGGGCCAGCTCGTTGTAGGGCCAGGCGTTCTCGCCGAGCCACATCAGCCCGTCCTTGGTGGGCGGCATCCAGGTCGGCGCGTCGTACAGCGACTCGTGGAACTCGACGCCGCAAGAGCGGAACCACTCGAAGTGCTCGACCGAGCCGTCGCAGTAGAGCCGCAGCTTGGTCTCGTCGACGTGCGGGCCGAGCGCGGCGGCGAGGTAGGCGTACATGTTGTCGGCGTCGTCCTCGAAGCCGCACGCCTTCTGCACGGTGGTGCCGCCGCCGAGGTAGAGCTCGCCGCCGGACTGCGCGGACGAGCCGCCCGGTCCGCTGGCGCGCTCGAGCACGACGACCGAGGCGCCGGCGCGGGCGGCCTCCATCGAGGCGGCCGCCCCGGCGCAGCCGAAGCCGACCACGAGCACGTCGACCTCGTGGTCGAACGACGCGACCTCCGCGAGCGGGATCGGGCGGACCACGACCTCAGCCCTGCCGGGGGGTGAACGCGGCCAGCGGCTCGGAGCCGGACCAGTCGTGGCCCCAGTAGCTGTCGGCGGTGATCTCCTCGGCGGTGTAGTAGGCCTCGTCGACCGACATGCCCTCGCAGCCGTACTCGATGTCCCAGCCGCCGGGGGCGCGGACGTAGAACGACACCATCTTGTCGTTGGTGTGGCGCCCCAGCGTCGAGGACAGCGAGAAGCCGCGCTTGTTGACGTTGTCGAGCGCGCGCCCGACGGCGTCGAGCGAGTCGACCTCGACCATCAGGTGCACCATGCCCGGCGCGTCACCGTGCGGAGCCGGGCAGACCGCGAGGCTGTGGTGGCGCTGGTTGACGCCGAGGAAGCGCACCCGCGCCGAGCCGCCGGACGGGCCGACGCGCATCGCCCCGCGCGGCAGGAAGCCGAGCACCTCGGCATAGAACGACACCGTCTCCTCGCAGCGCGGCGTCGGGAGCACCACGTGGCCCATCCCGTGCGCGCCGGTGACGAACTGCTGCGCGAGCCCGGTGAGCACCGGGCTGTGGTCGAGGACCGGCCCGAAGAACACCTCGGTCGGCGTGCCCGCGGGGTCGTCGAAGCGGATCGCCGCCTCCACGCGCCGCTCGTCGCACTCCTCGCGACCGAGCACCTTGACGGTGAACCCGGCCGCCTCGACGGCGCGCCCGACGGCGGCGAGCGCGAACTGGTCGCGCACCTCCCAGCCGATCGCCAGCACCCGGTCGTCCTCGCCGGGGAGCACGACGAGCCGCGCGGCGCGCTCGTCCATCCGCAGGTAGAGACCGCCCTCCCCCGACGCCTCGGGTCCGTCGACTTCCTGGAAGCCCAGGCAGTCGACCGTCAGCTCGCGCCAGCGGTCGAGGTCCTGCGACTGCACCTTGAGGTAGCCGAGGCCACGGATCAGCGTCATGGGGGTTCTGCTCTCGCTCGAGGTGGTCAGATCATCGACAGCATCGGCCCGGGCGCCGGCGGCGCGTCGAGCTCGAAGAGGGCGGCGGCGTGGAAGACCGAGCCGGGCACGTGGATCGCGTGCGCGAGGCCCATGTGGCCGTCGCGCCAGAAGCGCTGGATGGGGTTGTCCATCCGCAGGCCGTTGCCGCCGGAGCGGTTGACGACCTCGTCCATCGCCTGGACCGCGCGCCACGCGCACGAGACCTGGGTACGACGCGACGCGGCGCGCTCGGCCATCGTGACGGCCTCGCCGCGCTCGGCCTTGTCGAAGAAGTAGTCGAGGTTGGTCAGCATCATCGTGCGCGCGGTCTTGATCTCCTCCGCGGCGGCGCTGATCGCGCTGAGCACGTAGGGGTCGTCCTTGGGCTTGGTGCCGGTGATCTGCACCCGCGTGCGCTGGTAGGCCAGGTGCGCGGCGAGCGCACCCTCGGCGATGCCGATCACCGCGGAGCTGATGCCCATCGGGAAGGCGGTCGTGAACGGCACGTGGTAGGTCGGGTTCTCCAGACCGGCCTCGCGCGGCTGCGAGCCGTCGAGGAACTTGGAGAACGGCACCACACGGTAGTCCGGGATGAACGCGTCCTTGACGATGATGTCCTTGGAGCCGGTGCCGCGCAGGCCGACGACGTCCCAGGAGTCCTCGACGATCTCGTAGTCCGAGCGCGGCAGGATCACGTGGTAGGCCTGCGGCGGCATCGCCATCTTGCCCTCGGCGTCGCCGAGCATCGCGCCCAGGAAGATCCAGTCGCAGTGGTCGGTGCCCGAGGAGAACTGCCAGCGGCCGTTGAAGACGTAGCCGCCGTCGACGGGGCGGATGACGCCCATCGGGGCGTAGGGCGAGGCGATCCAGGTCTCGTGGCTCTCGCCCCAGACCTCCTCCTGCACCCGGGCGTCGCACATCGCCATCTCCCAGGGGTGCACGCCGACGATGCCGGCGACCCAGCCGGTCGACCCGTCGTACGACGCGATCTTCATGACCGTCTCCGCGAACTCGCGCGGGTGCGCCTCGGCGCCGCCGTACTTGGCGGGCTGGAACATCTTCATCACGCCGGACTCGCGCAGGATCTCGGCGGCGCGGTCGTCGAGGCGGCCGAGCTTCTCGTTGGCGGTGGCGAGGGAGGCGATCTCCTCGGCCCGCTCCTCGATGGCGTCGATGACGGGGTTGGTCATGGTGGTCTCACTTCCTGCGCGTTCGCGGAACTCCCGCACGTTCACGGTGTCACCGCGTGGGGTGGTTCGGCGGGGGTCTCCCGCTGAACGGGATGGGTGGATCAGCCGTCGAAGCTGACCCGGAGCCGCTCGGTGCGGGGGCGGGCCTGGCAGGCCAGGATCAGCCCGTCGGCGAGGTCGGCGGCGTCGAGGACCTCGTTGTGCTCGAGGTCGACCTCGCCCTCGGTGAGCACGCAGGCGCACGCGCTGCAGGCGCCCTCGCGGCACGAGTACGGCGCCTCGACGCCGGCCGCGAGCAGCACGTCGAGGAGCTTGGCCTGCTCGGGCCAGGCATAGGTCGACGTGGCCCCGTCGAGGGTCACCTCGACCTCGCTGGTCGCCGCGCCGGCGGCCGCCACGGGCACCTCGACCTCGGCGAACGGGTCGCCCTCGAGCGAGGTGAACCGCTCGGTGTGGATCCGATCGCGCGGGGCCCCGAGACCGGTGAGGACCCGCTCGGCGAGGTCCATGAACGCCTCGGGTCCGCAGACGAAGGCGCGACGGGACTCGTGCCCGGCGAGGAGCGTCGCGAGGGCCGCCGGGGTGGGGATGCCCTGCACGGACTCCAGCCAGTGCACGGCGCTGAAGCGCTCGTCGTACTCCCGGGCGAGCTCGCGCAGCTCGGCGGCGAAGATCACCGACGCCTCGTCGCGGTTGCCGTAGACGAGGTGGACCCGGCCGGTGCCGGAGTGCAGCACCGACTTGAGGATCGAGAGCACAGGGGTGATGCCACTGCCGCCGGCGACGAGCAGCAGGTCCTCGTCGAGGTCGGTCGGCACGAAGGTGCCGCTGGGGCGCAGCACCTCGATCTCGTGCCCCTCCGCCACGTGGTCGCAGATCCAGTTGGACGCGTAGCCGTCGCGGGTGCGCTTGACGGTGACCTTGAGCCGCTCGTCGAGGCCGGGTGCGGAGCTCAGCGAGTAGCAGCGCGCGGCGCCGCCGGGGCGCTCGCTGGGGATGCGCAGCGTGAGGAACTGCCCGGGGCGGTAGTCGAACGACGAGTCCCCGGTGGGCTCGAGGACCAGGGAGTGGGCGTCGGCGGTCTCGCGGACCACCTCCACCACGCGGACGGTGGGCACTGCCTCAGCCCTGTGTCGGGGTCGGGTCGGGGCGGGTCAGGAACGCCGTCACCGTGGCCTCCCAGGCGTCCTTCTGCTCGATCATCGCCCAGTGGCCGCAGTTGGGGAAGATGTGCACCTCGACGTCGCGGATCGTGCGCATCGGGACCAGCATCATGTCGACCGGGCTGACCCGGTCGTCGCGGCCCCAGGTGATCAGGGTGCGGGCCTTGATCTGGTGCAGCATCGCCCAGTACGGCGCCTCCGGCGAGCGGTCGGGGCGGCTCATCATCTCGACGATCTGGCGGCCGTACATCTGCCGCGCGCTGGCGAGCGTGGCCGGGTCGGTGGCCTGCGCCCAGCGCTCCTCGATCATCTGCTCGGTGACGATGCGCTTGTCGTAGACCATCGAGTGCAGCCACTCCACGAGCCGCTCGCGCGAGGGCGCCTCGGTGAACTCCATCAGCAGCTTGATGCCCTCGCCGGGCGAGGGGCTGAAGATGTTGCGGCCCATCCCGCCGACGGTGACCAGGCGACGTACCCGCTCGGGCTGGGCGATCGCGAACCGGGTCGCGACGATGCCGCCCATCGAGTTGCCGATCACGTCGACCCGGTCGAGCCCGAGCGCGTCGAGGAACGTGCCGACCGCCGGCAGCGCCGCCATCATCGGGTGCTGGTCGGTGGGGTCGCTGACGCCGAACCCGGGGAACTCCAGGATCAGGCAGCGGAACGACTGCGTCAGCGCCGGCAGGTTGGCCGAGAAGTTGCGCCACCCGGTGACCCCCGGGCCGGACCCGTGCAGCAGGAGGAGCACAGGCGCCTCCGGGTCGCCGACGTCGTGGTAGCGCAGGGTGCCCCGATCGGTGGGCAGCTCGCGCAAGGTGCCGTCGTGGCTCAGGTCCAGGGTCGTCGGTTCACTCACCGCACCACCGTAGGAACGCTTCCCGCCGCGCCGCCGGGGCGTCCCGATGACCGGGAGTGTGGGCGCTTGGGGGGTGTCGGTTTCCCCGGTCGACCGGGGAACGCTGAACATGTCCGGCGAAACTTCGCCCGACAACATCAGTGGTTGACAGCCCGCGCTACCTCAGGAGCCGCAGCAGTCCCGACCGTCTCAGGGGTACGACGCGCCGCGGCCGCCGCTCAGCCGACGGGGATCCGCGCGACGAACTCCTCGACCTTCTTCTCCCAGCCGTCCTCGAGCGGGCCCTTGATGTCGACGACGTGGACCGTGCCCTCGGCGACCTCGAGGAGGCCATCGCCCTGCAGGGTCTCGTTCATCAGCGGGATGACCTGGCGCCAGCGGGCCATCTCCTCATCCGTGGGGACGACGCCGGTCTTCTTGTCCGGCTTGGCCATCGCCTCGGTGATGAGCAGGGCGTACTTCGTGCCCGCCGGTAGGTCGAGCTTCTTGAGGAAGCGGCGCATGTTGCCCTTGGGCTTGCCGATGCGCCCCGGCGAGCTGAACAGGTAGAGGTCGGCGTCGGGCAGGTGCCGAGGGTCCATGTCGTTGATGTGGTGGACGTCGACCTGGACGCCCTTGGCACCCATCTGCGACGTGAACTCCGCGGCGACCAGCTCGCCGTTGCCGAACTTGGAGGCGTGCAGGTATTCGATCTTCATGATGCGCTCCCTTGCCCTCGGCCGAGGGCTCGACGGGTCAGTGGTCCACCCATCAGGTTCGCGCGATCGTGGACCACCGGCCAGTGCCGGAGGTCACCGACCGAGGATCAGAAGAGGTCGCCAGCCTGCACGGTCATCAGGTGGCTGAGCTTTTCCGGCGACCAGTCGGCCCGGTCGTCCACACGCCGCTCACCTGCGGGCCGCCCCGTGGGGCGGCGGCGGTTGCCGGGGGTGCGGTCGATGCCGGGGAAGAGCTCCATCGAGATCTGTCGGGCGGCGTCGACGACGAGGGGCGCGACCCGCTCGAGCTGGGTGTCCGCGTCGCCGACGAGGGAGATCGCGGCCAGCGGACCGTCGGGGCCACGCACGGCCGCTGCCGCACAGGCGATGTCGGGGAAGCACTCGCCGCGCTCGAAGGCCAGTCCGCTGCGCGAGCGGACCTTGGTGAGCTCGCGGTGCAGGCGGTTGAGGTCGCTGATGCTCTGCTCGGTGTGCGGGCTGAGCCGCGAGCCGACCATCATGTCGACGTCCTCCGCGTCGATCCAGGCCAGCATCGCCTTGCCCAGCGCGGTGCAGTGCAGGGGGGCGCGGCCGCCGACCCGCGACGGCACGGCGGCGGCGAAGCGGCCGCCGACCTTGTCGAGGTAGTAGACCTGCGCGCCGTCGAGCACGGCGAGGTGGACGACCGCACCTGTCTTCATCAGCAGCTCGTGCAGCAGGGGGGCCGCTGCGGCCCGGATGTCGGCGTGGCCGTGGTCGCCGCCCCCGAGCTCGAGCGAGCGTCGGCCGAGTGCGTAGCCGAAGCTCGAGTGCTCCAGCCACTGCAGGCGCACCAGCTGGTCGAGGATGCGGTGGGCGGTCGAGCGCGGGAGGTGCGTGCGCCGGGCCACCTCCTCCAGCGTGAGCCGGGACGACCGGCCCTCGAAGGTGTCGAGGATGAGCGTCATCCGCTCCACCATCGACGGCGGCAGCTGACGCTCCCCGGCGGCTTCCACAGCAGTGGCGACCATGTGACTTCCTCCCCAGGCTGCTTCCAGTCTCCCCGAAAACTGAAATGAATTCTCTCTCCATCCGGAAGGTAGCACCGGACTCGGTGTGACGGAAGCCATTCCGACCTGATTTTTCCCGGTGACCGGGAGACCCGCTCGGAGTCCGACGACCGTGGGCTTGGATGCCGCCATCCCCCCACCCCACAGGAGTGCCATGCGCCTGGGCATCGTCAGCCCCGTCGTCACCGCCGTTCCCGGCGCCCACGCGGCGTGGGAACGCACGGCCGACATCGAAGAGCTCGCCGTCGTCGCCGAGGCCGCCGACCGGCTCGGCTTCGACCACCTCACCTGCAGCGAGCACGTCGCCGTACCCACTGAGATCGCGGAGCAGCGCGGCGGGACCTACTGGGACCCGTTGGCCACCTTCGGCTACCTCGCCGCCCGCACCTCGCGGATCCGGCTGGCCACCCAGGTGCTCGTCCTCGGCTACCACCACCCCCTGGAGATCGCGAAGCGCTACGGCACGCTCGACCGGATCACCGGGGGCCGCCTCGTGCTGGGCCTGGGCGTCGGCTCGCTCGAGGAGGAGTTCGCGCTCCTCGGCGCCGACTTCGAGGGCCGCGGCGCCCGCGCCGACGACGCGATGGCAGCCCTGCGCGCGTCGCTGTCGCAGCGCCTGCCCGAGCACCACGGCACCCACTACGACTTCAGCGGTCTCGTCGTCGAGCCGCACGCCGTCCAGGATCGGGTCCCCCTGTGGGTCGGCGGTCGTACGGCGCGCTCGCTGCGCCGCGCCACGACGTACGGCGACGGGTGGGTGCCGTTCGGTCTCCCGCTCGAGAGGCTGCGCGAGATGCTCGACGCGGCCGAGCTCCCCGACGGGTTCGAGGTCGTGCTCCCCGGAGGCCGGGCCGCCGACCCGCTCGGCGACCCGGAGGGCACGCTCGCCCGGCTGCAGCGCGTCGTCGACGCCGGCGCGACGCTGGTGAGCGCCTCGGTGCACGCCGAGTCGCACGCCCACTACCTCGAGCAGCTCGAGGCGCTGGCCGGGCTGGCCGGCCTCGCCCCCGCCGGAGGTGCGGCATGAGCGCGCCCGACCCGTCTTCCACCGTCGAGGAGCGCCTCGCCGCCCTGGAGTCGCGCCTGGTCGGTCTCGAGTCACGCCTGGGCGACCTCGAGGACGAGCGGGCGATCGCCCACCTGATCTCCGCCTACGGGCCGCTGGTCGACGCCGGCAGCGCCGAGGCGATCGCGGACCTGTGGACCGAGGACGGCGTCTATGACGTCGACGAGGTCTACCTCGCCGGCCGTGAGCAGCTCGAGGCGATGGTCCGCTCCACGGGCCACCAGGGCTGGATCACCGGCGGCTGCGCCCACGTGGTCAGCCCGCCGCACGTGACGGTCACCGGGGACCGCGCCGTCGCGGTGTGCCACTCGCTGATGGTCGTGCGCACCGACGGGCGCTTCGAGGTCCGCCGGGTCACCGCCAACCACTGGGAGCTGGTCCGCACCGAGCAGGGCTGGCGGGTCGAGGTCCGCACCAACCGGATCCTCGACGGCCGCGCCGAGTCGCCGATCCTGCTGGCGGCCGGCGCCGCCGGCGAGTCGGCCGCCGACGCGCTGAAGGACTTCCCATCCACCCCGCGGATGCCGCGCCGGGGCTTCCAGTGATCGGCCCCCAGGAGCCCCGGCTCTCCGACCGCGACGCGATCCTCGAGCAGCTGGCCACGCTCGCCTGGGCCACGGACCAGCGCGACTGGGCGCTGATCGGCTCGATCGTCACCGACGACGCCGTCGCGTACGGCGCCCGTGGACGCGCGAACATCCTCGCCACCATGCAGGCCCACATCGGCGGCGTCGGGCCCACGCAGCACCTGCTGGGCAACCACCGCGTCAGCGTCGACGGGGACACCGCCCGCTCGCTGAGCTACGGCCGGGTGCACCACGTCGGCGCGGGGCCGATGACCGGGTCGTTCTTCGAGTGCATGGGCGACTACGACGACCGCTGGGTGCGCATGGACGGGAGGTGGCGGCTGACGCGGCGGGTCTTCGACATGCAGATCATGCTCGGGGACTTCGCGGTGCTGCGCCCCGCGGACGCGTAACACGCGGTGACACTCGTCGTGCGAAGGGGATAACGCCGGGCCGGCTTCGCCGTTGGACACGGCGGGGCCCACCCCGTCGTACCCCCACCGTCGTCTCGAGGAGCCCGCTTCCGTGCGCTACCGTCCGCTCGCCGTACTCGCCCTGGCCGCTCTCCCCCTGGCCACGACCGCCGCGCTCGTCCCCGTGGCCGGCGTCCCGAGCGGGCTGGCCGAGGTGACCACCGTGGCCGCGCCGGAGCAGACGACCGAGACGGCCCCCTCCGCTCGCCGCGACCGGCCCGGCCGGCTGCGCGACGTGATGTTCGTGGGCAACAACTGGGCGGGCACGGCCAGCATCGTCGACGCCCGGACCCGCAAGGTCCTCAAGCGCGGCGTCGACCTGATCCCGGACAAGACCGCGGAGCTCGCCGAGCGACACAGCGCGCCCGACAAGCTCGCCTACTACTACCTGATCAAGTTCGGGCCGGGCGAGGGCCACGACCAGTACGTCGACGACATGTTCACCACCCGCGACGGGAGGTACCTCGCGGTCTCGCGCCCCAGCTTCGCCGACGTCGTCTGGATCGACATCGCGAAGGCCACGGCCGGGCGGGCGGACTCGATCGTGCGCGAGCAGCCGATGGACGGCTATCGCACCGACCACATGGGGGTCTCGCCCGACGGCCGGCGGCTGCTGGTCTCCGACTCCACGTCGCGCCAGGTGATCGAGTTCTCGATGGTCGACGAGACGCTGCCTGGCGGTCGCGTGGTCAAGATGGGCGACCGGCTGCGCACGTTCGCCTCCGGTGAGACGCCGCACGAGTCGAACTACACCCCCGACGGCAAGCGCGTCTTCCACGCCTCGATCGGGCGGGTCTACCTGCCCGGCGACTACCCGGAGATCGGGCCGGTCAAGATCGGGCCGGTGCACGACGCGATCAAGGGCGACCGCTGGTTCCAGATCGTGCGCAACTCCGACTTCAAGGTGACCCGGCGCTGGGACATGGGCAAGGAGCTGGCGGAGGCCGGCTACCCCGGGATGAGCCCCGCCGTGCGGCCGATGGCCATCGCGCCCGGTGAGCGCTTCGTCTATCTCCAGGTGTCCTACTTCCACGGGCTGATCGAGTTCGACACCCGCGCCCCCGACCTCAACGGCGCCGTCGACTACACGCTCGAGGGCGTCAAGGAGCCGCGTCGGGGGGCGGTCAAGCGGGTCATCCCGCTGCCCAACCGGGTGCCGGACATGCCGCGCGAGCAGTACGTCAACGACTCCGCCCACCACGGGCTGTCGATCGACGGCGCCGGGAAGACCCTGTGCGTCGCCGGCACGATGGACGACTACGCGGCGCTGGTCGACCGTCGTACGACGCGGCGCACGATCTTCGACGAGCGCACGACCGGGCACAGCTACGGCAAGCCCTACTGGACGACCGAGGGGCTCGACGACACCTGCTGGATCTCGCTCAGCGAGTCCGACGCGGTCGCGGTGCTCGACTTCGAGACCAAGAAGGAGATCGCCTACCTCGACGTCGGCGACCACCCGCAGCGGATCCGGCACGGGGTCGTCCCGCAGCGCGTGATCCGATCCTGGCGCCAGTGAGTCTGGCGGGACTCGGTAGCCTTTCCCTCCGTGCATCCCGCCCCGACCATCGCCGTCGCCGTCTATCTCGCCGTGGTCGCGATCCTCGCCGGCGTCGCCCTCGCCCGCCCCGCGCTGGAGCGGCCCGCGCGGCTCGCGATGACCGGTGGACTGGTGGCTGTGGGGGCGCTCGTGCTGTACGACGCGATCACGCTGCTGCAGGGCCACGAGCCCGATGACCGGTGGACCCACATCGGCTATGCCGTCGCCTCGATCGGGGTGCCGGTGCTGCTGCTGAAGCGGCCGGTGGCCCCCGGTGACGACGTCGATCCGGAGACGGGCGAGGAGATCGAGCCCGTCGAGCCGGAGCCGCCGCACCTCGCCGTTCTCGTGGTGGCCTGCGTCGCGACGATCGTGCTGATCGTCCGGCTGCAGCAGACGTGGTGAGCGAGGAGCGCCCTCCGCGTCGCCGCGACCGGGTGAGTGCTCCAGCGGGTCAGCTGCTCGTGGCCGTCTACGCCGTCTTCGCCGTCGCGGCGGGCGCGCGCTCCGGGGTCCAGATCGCGACCCGCTTCGACGACGCCCCGGTCGCCTACCTGCTCTCAGCGCTGGCCGCGGTGGTCTACCTCGTCGCGACGGTCGCGCTGCGCTACCGCGGCGCCCGCGCCTGGGCGGTCGCCGTGGCCGCGTGCAGCATCGAGCTGGCCGGTGTGCTCGTCGTGGGCGCCGTCAGCCTGCTCGTGCCGGCGTGGTTCCCGGACCAGACCGTGTGGTCGGACTTCGGCGCCGGCTACGGCTTCGTGCCGCTGGTGCTGCCCGCCCTCGGCCTGGGCTGGCTGCTGCGTCACCGCTGAGCGTCTGAACTCCCCGTTCCTTTACTTTCGCCGCGTCGGAACTCCTACGCTTTTCGAGCATCGTCCGGACGGGGGAACGTCTGGGGAGGACCCACCATGTCTCGCATCACCGTCGCGTTCGCCGCGACCACCACCGCCGCCCTCGTCCTCTCGGGAGGGGCCGCCGTGGCCGGCACCAAGGCCGCCAAGGACCGCAGCCGTGACGCTGCCCCCGTCGCCGACATCACCCGTGTCGTCGTGCAGAACTCCGTCAAGCACCTCACGATCAAGGTCAAGCTGAGCAAGCCCGCCGCCGGGCGCACCCACCTGGTCGCCACGCTCACCCCGGCCGGGCAGCCCGAGGTCCCCGTCGAGGAGCCGACGACCGAGGTCCCCGACCTCGAGGTCCCCGACGTCGAGGTCCCGGTCGAGGCCGGCGCCGCCGCGACGTACGTCGTGCGCACGGTGAGCGCGCCCGCGAAGACCAAGGGTCCCGGCGCCGGCAAGGGCCGGGGGAAGGGCAAGGCCAAGGCCACGCGCGTGGCCCGCGGCAAGACCAGCGGAGTCCTCGAGCTGGTCCCCGCCGACGGCTCCGCCCCGGTGGCCGTGACCTGCCAGCGCCTGAAGGTCACGCTGTCGTCCGGCCGCAACGGTCAGGCGCTGCTCCGCGTCCCGCAGGCCTGCTTCGGCACGGACGCCGGCGACTGGGTCGTGGCGGTCACCACCGAGACCGCCGGCGGCGACGTCATCGACGAGACCCGGCCGCTCGCCGTACCCCAGGGCTGAGCGGCGCCCGACCCGCAACCCAGGGCTGGGCGCCGCTCACGAGAGCTGATGCTCCTGCGGCCGGCGCCTCGCCAGTCTCACCTCCACGACCGTGACCACGACGGCGAAGAGGACCGTAGCGACCGCGACCCACAGCAGCCCCTCGAGGGCGGCGACATCGCACTCGCCGTCGAAGTCCGGGCCGGAGCAGTGCGTGTCACTGAAGTGCTCGGCCCCCGCCGTGAAGGCCGTCAGCACGAGGACGACGAGCGCGAGGGCATGGAGCGACACCCGGGCCCATGCGGTCAGCCGCCGTGCTGCGCCCGCCCCGTGGCCTCCTGCGTCCCCCGACGCCCAGAAGCGCGGCGTCAGCAGGAACAGCGCAGCCAGTCCCAGGACCAGCTCGAAGTAGAACAGCTCGCCCTCCCCGCCGGCCCAGACGAACCGGAAGCCGCCGCCCCACAGCCCCAGCACGACCAGGACCACGAGCAGGGCGGCAGAGGCCACCCCCAACGCCCGGCGAGCCCCACGCTCACGGAGCGCGACCACCACGCTGGCGATCGCCAAGACCGCGGCCAGCACCGCGAGCGGGAGCACCTCCTGGTCGCTGTCGTTCTGGGCCTTCTCGCCGATGCCGACGAAGCGGCCGGCGACAAGCGCGAGCAGGCCGGCGCCGAACAGGGCGAGCCCAGCGCCCGTCCGCTTGGCGGAGGCTCCCCCGAGAGTCATGGCCCGACCCTAGACCCGGGGCAGGGGCGTCACGAGGAGGGTTCGCCGAGCCACATGTAACGCGGGGTTACGACGCCCACCACAGCGGTATAGCGCTGTGGTAGGCGCGATAACCCCGCGTTACATGTGGGCGGGGGGCGACGGGGCTCTACGACGCCAGCAGCTCGCGCACCCTCGGGATGACCTCTTCGCCGTAGAGCCGGATCGACTCCATCCGCTGCTCGTGGGGCAGCGCGCCGACGGCGTACTTCAGCTGGAAGCGGGACAGGCCCAGCGTCCGCACGGCCCAGGCGATCTTCGTCGCGACGGTGTCGGGCGAGCCGACGAACAGCGCCCCCTCGGGCGACGCGCCGGCCTCGAACTGCTGCGGCGTGTAGGGACCCCAGCCGCGCTCGCGCCCGATCCGGGTGAAGGCGGCGGCCTGGTGGGGATACATCTGCTCGCGGGCCTCGGCGTCGGTCGCCGCGATGTGGCCGGGGCTGTGCATGCCGATCGGCAGCTCGTCGTGGCCGTACTCGGTGAGCGCGCGGCGGTAGAGGTCCGCGAACTGCACGAACCCGGCCGGCGAGCCGCCGATGACGGCGAGCACCAGCGGCATCCGGTACGCCGCGGCGCGCACGACCGACTGCGGGGTCCCGCCGACCGCGATCCAGGCCGGCAGCGAGCCGCCCTCCGTGCGCGGGTGCACCTGCAGTCCCTCGAGCGGCGCACGGACGCTGCCCTGCCAGGTCACCGGCTCCTCGGCCCGCAGAGCGGCGAAGAGGTCGAGCTTCTCGTGGAAGAGGACCTCGTAGTCCTCCAGGGAGTAGCCGAACAGCGGGAACGACTCGGTGAAGGAGCCGCGCCCCAGCTGCACCTCGGCGCGCCCGTGGGAGATGGCGTCGAGCGTGGCGAAGCGCTGGTAGACCCGGATCGGGTCGTCCGAGCTGAGCACGGTGACGCCGCTGCCGAGCCGGATCCGCGACGTCTGCGCGGCGATCGCGGTCAGCACCACGTCGGGTGCCGAGATCGCGTAGTCCTCGCGGTGGTGCTCGCCCAGCCCGAGGTAGTCGACCCCGACGCGGTCGGCCTGCACCCCCTCGGCCACCACCTCGCGGATCGCCTGGGCCGCGCTGAGCGGGCGGCCCTCGGCGTCCACGCCGATGTCGCCGAAGGTGTCGAGCCCGAAGGTGGGCTCCTGGGGCGTTCCCAGCTGCTCGTAGGCCATGAGACTCCCTCTAGATAGTTGCGTTCTCAACCAAGGTTGGCACGGGCCACCAATCCCGGACCCCATCGCCGGGACCAATGCCCCTCGCGGCGCTCCGGCCCCAGGACGAGAGTGGCAGATGAAGCGTCCACGCGATCGCGTCCACGCCACTACGTCCGAGGGAGCGGACATGAAGGCACTGGTGCTGCCGGACTGGAAGAGCGAACCGGTCCTGCTCGACAAGGAGAGGCCCGAGCCCGGCCCGGGTCAGGTGGTCGTCCAGGTGGGCGGAGCAGGCGCATGCCACTCCGACCTGCACCTGATGCACGACTTCGAGGACGGCGCGCTCCCCTGGAGCCCCCCGTTCACGCTCGGTCACGAGAACGCCGGCTGGGTCCACGCGGTCGGCGACGGCGTGCGCGGCCTCGAGCCGGGACAGCCCGTGGCCGTCGTCGGCGCCTGGGGGTGCGGCACCTGCGAGCACTGCCGGCGGGGCTTCGAGACCTACTGCGACCGGCCGCAGGACGCCCCGGCTGCCGGCGGCGGTGGGGGTCTGGGACTCGACGGTGGCATGGCGGAGTACCTCCTCGTTCACGCCGCCCGCCACGTCGTCCCGCTGCCCGACGGGCTCGACCCCGTCCACGCGGCACCCCTCACCGACGCCGGGCTCACGCCCTACCACGCCGTACGACGCTCCGCGGCGAAGCTGACGCCCACCGCGACAGCCGTCGTCATCGGGGTCGGCGGACTGGGCCACCTGGCCGTCCAGGTCCTGCGAGCGACCTGCGGCTCACGGGTCATCGCGGTCGACACCCGCGAGTCGGCCCGAGACCTGGCCCTGACGCTGGGTGCGGGCGTCGCACTGGCCCCCGGGCCCGACCTGGTCGCCGAGATCCGCGAGCACACCCACGGGATCGGCGCGGACGTCGTGCTCGACTTCGTGGGCTCCGACGAGACCCTCGCCGCGGGAGCGGCCTCGGCACGCCAGCTGGGCGACCTCAGCATCGTCGGCATCGCCGGCGGGACGCTGCCGGTCTCGTTCTTCTCGGTGCCCTACGAGGTGTCGGTGCAGACGACCTACTGGGGCAACCGCCAGGAGCTCGTGGAGGTCCTGGACCTCGCGGCCCGCGGCCTGATGCACGCCGAGGTCACGACGTACTCCCTCGACGAGGCGATCACGGCCTACCAGCGCCTTGCGCGCGGTGAGATCGACGGCCGGGCGGTGGTGGTTCCGAACAGGAGCTATCGCGCCTGAGGAACCGACGAGCGCCGGGCGGTGTCACCGCCCGGCGCTCGCGTCGTACCGTCCTGCGTCACACGCCTCGGCTCAGGCGTCGATGACGATCGGGATGATGAGCGGGCTGCGACGGAACTTCTTCTGCGCCCAGCGGCCCACGTCCCGAGCGATCATCTGCTCCAGGCGGTGGGCGTCGCCGATGCCCTCGGCGGCCGCGCGCTCCAGCGTCTTCTCGACGACCTGGGTGGCGTCCTTGAACGCGGTCTTGTCGGGGATGAAGCCGCGGATCAGGAAGTCGACCTCGTCGGCGAGCTTGCCGGTGTCGGCGTCGACGATCGCGAGGACCGTGACCACGCCCTCCTCGGCCAGCGTGCGCCGGTCCTTGAGGTGGACGTCGGTGACGCCGCCGACGGTCTGGGCGTCCACGTAGATGTAGCCCGCGGGCACCTTGCCGGTGATCTTGGCCTTGCCGTCGACCAGGTCGACGACCACGCCGTCCTCGGCGATGACGACACGGTCCTTGGGGACGCCGGTCGCGACCGCGAGCGCGGCGTTGGCCGTGAGGTGACGCCACTCGCCGTGGATCGGCATCACGTTCTTGGGCTGCACGATGTTGTAGCAGTAGACGAGCTCACCCGCACTGGCGTGACCCGAGACGTGCACCTTGGCGTTGCCCTTGTGGACGACGTTGGCGCCCCAGCGGCCGAGGCCGTTGATGAGCCCGGAGATCGCGTTCTCGTTGCCGGGGACGGCCGAGCTCGCCATCAGGATGGTGTCGCCCTCGGCGATGCGGATCTTGTGCTCGCGGTTGGCCATCCGGGCGAGCGCGGCCATCGGCTCGCCCTGGGAGCCGGTGCAGATCAGCGCGGTCTTGGTGGGCGCCATCTTCTCGAGCTGCTCGAAGGGCACGATCAGGCCCTGCGGCACCTTGAGGTAGCCGAGGTCCTGGGCGACGCCCATGTTGCGCACCATCGAGCGACCCACGAACGCGACCTTGCGGCCGTGCGCGTGCGCCGCGTCCAGCACCTGCTGGATGCGGTGCACGTGGCTGGCGAAGCTGGAGACGATGATCCGCTTCGGCGCGGTGCGGAAGACGTGGTCGATGGCCGGCGCGAGGTCCTTCTCGGCCATCGTGAAGCCGGGGACCTCGGCGTTGGTCGAGTCGGTCATGAAGAGGTCGACGCCCTCCTCGCCGAGCCGCGCGAAGCCGCGCAGGTCGGTGATCCGCTTGTCGAGGGGGAACTGGTCCATCTTGAAGTCGCCGGTGTGCAGCACGGTGCCGGCGGCGGTGCGGATGGCGACGGCGAGACCGTCGGGGATCGAGTGGTTGACGGCGAGGAACTCGCAGTCGAAGGCGCCCAGGTCGAGGCGGTCGCCCTCCTTGACCTCGCGGACCTCCGGGCGGATCCGGTGCTCCTTGAGCTTCTCCTTGATCAGCGCCAGCGTCAGCCGCGACGCGATCACCGGGATGTCCGCGCGCTCACGCAGCAGGTAGGGGACGCCGCCGATGTGGTCCTCGTGACCGTGCGTCAGCACCAGGCCGACGATGTCGTCGAGGCGGTCTCGGATCGAGGTGAAGTCGGGCAGGATCACGTCGACGCCGGGGTGCTCCTCCTCGGGGAAGAGCACGCCGCAGTCGACGATCAGCAGCTTGCCGTCGTGCTCAAACACGGTCATGTTGCGACCGATCTCGCCGAGGCCGCCCAGGCCGATGATGCGCAGGCCGTTGCGGGCCAGCTTGGGTGGGCTCTGCAGCTCGGGGTGGGGGTGGCTCACAGGCGTACCGCCTTCTTGTCAGTGTCGGGTTGTCGAGGTGCCACGAGAGGTACGCCGCGTGGCCGGCGAAGAGTCAGGTGCTGCTGGCAGGCAGCTGGTCGAGCAGGACGTCGGGGTTCTCGCGCGCGATGGTGCGGGCGCGCCACTTGTCGGGGAAGAGCACGAGCAGCGCTCCGTCCGAGCGGGCCATGATCTCGATGCCGCGCACGGAGGAGAGGATCTCGGCGCCCTCGGCGTCGGTGACCCGGGCGACCTGGTAGCCGAGGCGCTCGAGCCGGATCGGGGCCTTGAACTCGGCCTCCATCCGCGCCTCGGCGACCTCGAACTGCATCGGGCCGACGGCAGCGAGGACCGGGCTCTGGTCGCCGCGCAGGTCCGAGCGGAGCACCTGGACCACGCCCTCCTGGTCGAGCTGCTCGATGCCGCGGCGGAACTGCTTGTAGCGACCCGAGTCCATGGCGCGCACCGAGGCGAAGTGCTCGGGCGCGAAGCTCGCGATCGGCGGGTACTGCACCGGCTGGCCGTCGAAGATCGTGTCGCCGACCCGCAGCGTCGAGGCGTTGACCAGGCCGATGATGTCGCCGGGCCGGGCCAGGTCGACGGAGTGGCGCTCGCGCCCGAAGACCGCCTGGGCGTACTTCGTGGCGAACGGACGGCCCGACTGGGCGTGGGTGACGACCATGCCGCGCTCGAAGGTGCCCGAGCAGACCCGGGCGTAGGCGAGCCGGTCGCGGTGCGAGGTGTCCATGCCGGACTGCACCTTGAAGACGTAGGCGCTGAAGTCGTCCTCGACGCCGCGCTCCTCCCCGGTGACCGCGGGAGTGGCGGACGGCGGGGGCGCAAGCTCGATGAGCACCTCGAGCAGCTGGGCGACACCGAAGTTCGACAGCGCGGAGGCGAAGAGCACCGGCGTGGTCTCCCCGGCCAGGAAGCGCTCCTGGTCGTGGTCGGCGCCGTCGGCGGCGAGCAGCTCGTGCTCCTCGACCGCCGTCTCCCACGCGTCGCCCTGCGTCCCGGCGGCCGCCTCGGCGCTCATGTGCTGCTCGGGCGCGCGGGTGGCCCCACCCGCCGTACGCGTGTAGTGGATGAACTGGCCCGTACGACGCTCCAGGACGCCGCGGAAGTCGCCGGCGATGCCGACCGGCCAGGTCAGCGGGGTCGGGCGGATCTTGATCTGCTGCTCGATGCTGTCCATCAGCGCGAGCGGGTCGAGACCCGGGCGGTCCCACTTGTTGATGATCGTGATCACCGGGATGCCGCGGTGCGCGCAGACCTGGAAGAGCTTGAGCGTCTGCGGCTCGAGGCCCTTGGCGGCGTCGACCAGCATCACCGCGCAGTCAACGGCGGAGAGCACCCGGTAGGTGTCCTCGGAGAAGTCGGCGTGGCCGGGTGTGTCGACGAGGTTGACGACGTGGTCGGCGTAGTTGAACTGCAGCGCCGCGGAGCTGATGGAGATGCCGCGGGCCTTCTCCATCTCCATCCAGTCCGACACGGTGGCGCGCCGACCGGCCTTGCCGTGCACCGCGCCGGCCTGCGAGATGACCTCGGCGTGCAGGGCAAGAGCCTCGGTGAGGGTCGACTTGCCCGCGTCCGGGTGGCTGATCACGGCGAACGTGCGGCGCGGACGGTCGTCCGTGTGAGCTGACATCACCCCCGACTCTACTGTCGTGGAGCCCCTGCCCCGGAATCGCGCCCCCGCGGCCCTCAGCGCTGCTGGCGACTGCCGCTGCGTGCCTCGCGCGCATTGCGGGCGATCCGGCGGTCGCTGATGACGATCCAGACCGACAGGGCGACCCCGCCGAGCACCGCCAGCAGGAAGCAGACCATCGCGATGGCGGGGTAGCCGAAGACCTTGTTGTCACTGGGCACCCGCATCAGCAGGGCCGCTCCCAGCACCGTCGCGGCGATCACGATGCCGAGCACCAGCCGGTTCGCGATCTTCTGCAGCACCGTCAGCAGCCGCTCCTCGTCGATGGCGTCGACGCGCACCAGGAACTCGCCGTCGGCGAGGGTGTCGAGGATTCGGTTGGCCCGCCGCGGCATCTGGGTGGTGAACTCCTTGGCCTCGAGCGCCGCCGCCAGGATCCCCCCGGCGGAGGACTTGAGCCCACTGGCGAGCACGCCGCTGACGTGGGAGCGGACGACCTCGGTGGGGTTGAACGACGGGTCGAGGTGCATCGTCGATTGGTCGAGGTTGAGCAGGGTCTTGCCGATCATCGACATCTCGGCGGGAGGGCGCAGGCCGTGCGTGCCCGAGAGCCGGCTCAGCTCCATCACCACGGTCCCGAGCTGGAGGTCGGCTCCGGCCGACATCGCCCGCGAGACGAGGTGGGCGACGTCGTCGCGGAAGGCCGCCGCGTCCCAGCCCTCCAGTGGGTGTCCCATCTCGGCGAGGATCAGCGCCACCTCCTCGCCGTTCCCGTCGCTGATCGCGAGCAGCATCTTCACGACCCGCTCCTGCAGCCGCGGCGGCACCGTGGCGACCATGCCGAGGTCGAGCAGCGCGAGGCGGCCGTCGTCGGTGAGCATCAGGTTGCCGGGGTGCGGGTCAGCGTGCAGGAAGCCCTCGTCGAGGATCATCCGCAGGTAGGCGCCGAAGAGCTGGTCGGCGATGTCGGTGGTGTCGTAGTCGAGCAGGCCCAGGGGGCCCACGTCGGTGATCTTCGAGCCCTCGATGCGCGACATCGTCAGCACCCGCGAGGTGGAGTGGTCGAGCACCGGCTTGGGCACGACGAGCAGGTCGTAGTCGGCCGTCAGCTCCGCGATCCGGATCAGGTTGCGCGCCTCGCGGCGATAGTCGAGCTCGTCGGCCAGCGCCCGCTGGAACTGGCGCAGCAGCTGGGAGAACCCGTAGCGCCGACCCACCTGGGTGCGGGAGTCGGCCAGCGAGGCCAGCTTGGTGAGGACCCCCATGTCCTCGCTCACCAGCTCGCGCACCCCCGGCCGCTGGACCTTCACCACGACCTCCCGGCCCGACGGCAGGGTGGCCCGGTGCACCTGGCCGAGCGAGGCGGCGGCCAGCGGCTGCTCCTCGAAGTCGGCGAAGAGGTGGCGCAGCCCGACCCCGAACTCCGCCTCGATGATCGCGCGCACCTCCTCGAACGCGAACGGCTCCACGGTGTCCTGCAGCCGGGTGAGCGCCTCGGTGTAGGCCGGCGGCAGCAGGTCGAAGCGCGTCGAGAGCAGCTGCCCGAGCTTCACGTACGTCGGACCCATCGCCTCGAGGTCGGCCACGAAGCGCTCCGCCTGGTCGCCGTCCCCCTCCACCACCGCGTCGTCGACGCGGTACTCGTCCAGTCCCGCCCCGGACAGCAGGTCGGAGCGGCCATGGCGCATCAGCAGCCGCGCCAACGCGCCGTACCGCAGGGTCGAGGAGAGAGTGCTCATGGACCTCACCGTGCCCACCCACGCCCGCATGTAACGCGGAGTTACGCCATCTACCTCAGCGTTCTGCCGCTGTGGTAGTGCGGAGAACCCCGCGTTACAGCTGGAGTTCGGTCGCCGTTCCACCGCGGCGAGGAGGCCGCACTGCTAGGTTGCGTCGGTGAGACGTCGCCTGCTCCTGGTGCACGCGGCGTGCGTGGTCCTGGCGGGCGCCGGTGGCACCGGACACCACCTCGCCACGGCCGGGGACGAGGACGCGTCTTCCCCACGGACCTCCGCAGCGAGCCCCAGCCCCGTCGCGCTGCGATCGGCACCTCCGGGGCTCCCGGTCGCGTCGACCACGGGCGACGACGGCGTGACCCACCGGTTGGTGCTTCACGCGTCCGGGCTCGTCGAGGCGATGCAGGCCAACGCACCCTTCGCGGTGCTGTCGGGCTCCCCGCTCACCGCTTCCGGCGACGTGAGCGCGGCCTCCTGGCGCTTCGTCGTCGGGGCCGCAGAGCCGATCGTGATCCTCAAGCGGCGCTTGGGCACAGTCACGGGCTTGGTGCAGCGCCCCGCCACCTGGACCTCGCCCGGCGGGTTCAACGACGACGCCGCGGCTGTCTCCTCGACTCTGCAACGCCTCATCGCCGAGGTGCACGCGAAGGCCGCGACCGACCCGGCGTACCGCCTGCTGGACGAGCTGCTCGAGAACGACGAATGGCGCGGCACGGTCGTGTTCGGCGCCTCTGTCCCGATGCTGCCCAGCAGCGTCCTGGGCCGCTCGACCGGCGCGCTGGCCGGCTCGCCGGTGCCGGTCCGAGCCCTCTGGTTCGACGCGTCAGCGGTGGCTTCGCCGTCCTCCACGACCTCTTTCGGGGCGCTCATCGATCACGACGGCGAGGCCGGGTCGGTGCGCGCGAGCTTCGCGAACAGCCGGCTGACCTCCTTCGCCGCCACCCCACGATGACTGCCTGACGCTTCTCCTGGTGGTTCCCAACCACGCCGCACGTCGCTACGTTGAGGGGCACTCGGGCGATGGAGGCATCCACATGTCAGACCATGTGACGGACCAGGCTCAGCGGGGCGGCACCGGCGAGAAGGCCGAGCTCAACCTCTCCAGGGGATGGGTCCAGGGCATCGCCCTGGTGATGATCTTCGGCTTCTTCGTGATGGGCATGCTCGCCGTCCGCACCTACACCGACTCGATGCCGCTGCCCGAGTCCGTGGTCGACGAGAGCGGCGAGGTCCTCTACACCGCCGAGCAGGTCACGGCCGGCCAGCAGACCTTCCTGCGTCGCGGGCTGCAGCAGTACGGCTCGGTGATGGGTCACGGCGGCTACCTCGGCCCCGACTACACCGCGGAGTACCTGCGACTGTCTGCCGACCACATCAAGGAGTCGCTCACCGACGCCGGCACCCAGGACCCCAGCGAGGCGACGGCGGACATGCTCCGGGAGAACCGGTACGACGAGGGCTCGGGCGAGCTGGTCTTCACCGACGAGCAGGTGGCGGCGTTCGAGGCGAACCGCGACTACTACGCCGACTACTTCGGCGAGGACAGCACGAAGTACGGCCTGATCCCCAAGGCGATCACCGATGAGCAGGAGATCCACGAGCTCACGGCGTTCTTCTCCTGGACCGCCTGGGCGGGGGCGGCGGAGCGACCGGGCCACAGCTACTCCTACACCAACAACTGGCCCCCGGAGCCCCGCGTCGACAACACCCCGACCGCCGACATCGTCGTGTGGTCCGGCCTCTCGCTGATCGCCCTGCTCGTCGGGCTCGGCGCGCTGTTCGCGCTCTACGGCCGCTGGAGCCGGCAGATCGGCTGGCACGCCAGCGAGCAGCCCGCCCTCGCCTTCCGGCAACCGGGGGACGTGGAGATCACTCCGGCCCAGAAGGTGACGGCCTGGTTCTTCTTCGTGGTCGCGGTGCTGTTCCTCGGCCAGGCCACCCTGGGTGCGGCGATCGAGCACTACCGCGCCGACCTGGCCAGCTTCTTCGGCTTCGACCTCGCGCAGATCCTGCCCTTCAACCTGGCCCGCACCTGGCACGTGCAGCTCTCGCTGCTGTGGACGGCGGCCTCGTTCCTGGCGGCCGGGATCTTCCTCGCCCCGATCGTCTCCGGGCGCGAGCCGCGTCGTCAGCACTGGCTCGCGTGGGGCCTGCTGGTCGCCGTCGCCATCGTGGTGTTCGGCTCGATGATCAGCGAGGCGATCAGCATCTTCGGGGCCGACTGGGCGAAGGGCTCGATGTTCTTCGACATGCAGTGGGAGTACCTCGACCTGCCGCGGTTCTGGCAGATGCTGCTGATCGTCGGGCTCTTCCTCTGGATCGCGATCATCTATCGGGCGATCCGCTCCCGGCTCGCCACCGAGCACCGCCTCAACATGCCGTGGCTGTTCTTCTACGCAGGCCTGGCGATCCCCGCCTTCTACGCCGTGGGGATGCTGGCTCGCACCGAGTCGCACCTGACCGTCGCCGAGTTCTGGCGCTTCTGGGTGGTGCACCTGTGGGTGGAGGACTTCCTCGAGCTCTTCACGACCGTGATGGTGGCCTACATCTTCGTGATGCTCGGCGTCGTACGGCGCAAGATCGCGATCCAGATCATCTTCCTCGACGTGATCCTCTACTCCGCCGGCGGCGTGCTGGGGACCATGCACCACCTCTACTTCTCGGGGACCCCCGTGGAGCACATGGCCCTGGGCGCGTTCTTCTCCGCGCTCGAGGTCATCCCGCTGACCTTCCTGACCGTCGAGGCCTGGACGTTCCTGCAGCTGGGATCGCGCCAGCAGACCCGCAGCAGCGCGCCGTTCCCGCACCGGTGGGCGGTGATGTTCCTGGTGGCGGTCGGCTTCTGGAACTTCGTGGGCGCGGGCGTCTTCGGGTTCCTCATCAACCTGCCGATCGTGTCCTACTACCAGATCGGCACCGCGCTGACGGCCAACCACGCGCACGGCGCCATGATGGGGGTCTACGGGATGATGGCGGTCGGCCTGGCGCTCTTCGCGCTGCGCTACATCGTCCCCGCGGCCAAGTGGCCGGACAAGCTCGCCAAGATCTCCTTCTGGTCGCTCAACATCGGGCTGGCCTGGATGGTCTTCGTGACCCTGCTGCCCCTGGGCGTGCTGCAGCTGTGGCACTCGGTCAACGAGGGCTACTACGAGGCCCGGGCCCTGGGCTACATCACCGAGCCCGGCAACGCCGTACTCGAGTGGATGCGGATGCCCGGCGACGTCATCTTCATCCTCGGCGGCATCCTGCCGTTCCTGTGGATCACCTGGCTCGGGGTCCGGCACGGGATCAAGGCGACCACCACCGAGCTGCCGCCCGAGACGCTCTATGTGGAGGAGCACCCGGAGGCCGCGGCGGACCGGACCGGTGTGCCGGCCGGCGTGGCGGCCCGGGCAGAGGGCGACGCCGACCCGATCGCCCCCAACAGCCGCTACCGCTCCGATCGGCGCGAGGAGGGTGGGGACCTGTGACCGGCTCGCTCTCGACGGTGGGCGTCGACGTCTGGCTCGCCAGCGGCTACTGCCTGCTGCTGGTGGGGCTGGCCTACGTCATCGACTGGCTCGCTCGGCGGGCGGCCTCGGCGGCCGAGGGCGGCGCCACCTTCGGCTTCACCTACCACGAGGACCACGACGCCTGGCAGTGTCCGCAGGACCAGCTCCTCTGGCCGCAGTCCTTCGACCCGGACCACCGGGTGATGCGCTATCGGGGGTCGCCGACGATCTGCAACTCCTGCCCCGTCAAGGAGACCTGCACCCCCTCGATGTCGGGTCGCGAGGTGCACCGCGCGGTCGACTCGTGGCCGGCGTCGGAGGCCGCGAGGTTCCATCGTGGGATCGCCTGCTTCGTCGTGGTGATGGGTCTCGCCTGGCCGGTGGCCACGGCGGCCACCCGTCCGGGCGCCGCGAGCCTGATCGTGCTCGGCACCGCCGTGGTGCTGGCCCTCCTCGTGAGCCTGCCGCTGTGGTCGCACCTGCGTCGCTCGCCGGTCTTCCTCCCCGAGGGGATGGCCACCCGCACGCTGGACGCCTCCCTCCTGGAGCGCGAGGCGGTGGCCGTGCAGTGGCAGGGCCGCCGCCCCGTCTACGGCTCCGACCGGCGTGCGCCGAAGGAGGGCCGGCCATGACCTGGGCCCTCATCGGACTCGCGCTCGCACTGGTGCTGCTCCTGGTCGTCAGCTCGGTGCGCGTGATCAAGGAGTACGAGCGCGGGGTCGCCTTCCGCCTCGGCCGGCTCCGCGAGGCGCTCGGCCCGGGCGTACAGGTGGTGCTGCCCGGCCTGGACAAGCTCGTGCGCGTCGACCTGCGCGTGGTGGCGCTGACGATCCCCCCGCAGGAGGTGATCACCCGCGACAACGTGCCCGCCCGCGTCAACGCCGTCGTGCTCTTCCGGGTCACCGACCCGATCCGGTCGGTGATGGCGGTGGAGAACCACGCCGTGGCCACCTCCCAGATCGCCCAGACCACGCTGCGCTCGGTCGTGGGTCGCGCCGACCTCGACACGCTGCTCGCCCACCGCGCCGACCTCAACGAGGACCTCGCCCACTCCATCGCCGCCCAGACCGAGGGCTGGGGCGTGCAGGTCGACGTCGTGGAGATCAAGGACGTCGAGATCCCCGAGGCCATGCAGCGGGCGATGGCCCGCGAGGCCGAGGCGGAGCGCGAGCGCCGGGCCAAGGTGATCAACGCCCGCGGCGAGCTGCAGGCCTCGCACGAGCTGCGGGATGCGGCGATGGTGCTCAGCGAGAGCCCGGCGAGCCTCCAGCTGCGCTATCTGCAGACCCTGCTCGAGCTCGGCGCCGACCAGAACTCGACCGTGGTCTTCCCCCTCCCGATGGACATCGTCGGCCCGTTCCTGGAGGCCGTCCGCAAGACCCCGCCGACCGTCAACGGTCATGCCCCCGGTGCGACCGCCACGGAAAGGACCTCCGATGACCTCCGAGCGTGAGACCAGCCCCAGCGGCATCGCCCCCGGACGCCAGATCGTCCTGACCCCGATGCCGCCAGGGCTCTGGCTGGTCATCGGCGGCGGCGTCATCGCCGCCCTGGGACCGCTCTTCGGCTTCCTGATCGGGACGATGATCGGCAGCACGACGGACACCGACGACCTCGATCCGATCTACCTGGCCCTCTTCGGGGGTCTGGTGGTCGGCGGCGTCGGAGTCGTGCTCTTGATGCTCGGCGTACGCCGGATGCTGCGCGAGCGCTGACCGACGCCGAAGCGAGTCGCCCCTCGGGGTCGTTCGCCTCTGGTCCGCAGCCGCCCCGCGGGGTCACGATCGGTCCATACGGTCAGGCGGGGGCGCCTGCGTAGGTCCCGGGCACCGGCCCTCGCCGCGGGACCGGGGGAGTGGCGATGTCGGGTTCATTCGATCAGAGCATGCTGCCGAGTCCTGAGGAGCAGGACTTCGTCGCCCAGCTGACACGGGACGTCCTCCAAGACGCGGCGCCCGAGGAGATGGGTGTCTTCAGCTCCGACGAGCGCGCCTGGCTCGAGGGCACCCACCGGAGCGAGGCACCGCACGACGACCTGACGGCCTTCGGGGTCGAGGGCGTCGTCGTGGTCCTGACGCCGTACGTCGTGGCCGCGGCGACCGCAGCCGTGCGCTACCTGACGGGGGTGCTGACCGAGGCGGCCGGGGAGGAGCTGCGTCCGCGCATCAAGGGCTGGGTCCGTCGGCTCTTCGGGCACGACGGTGAGTCCCCGGACCCCGTCGTGGTGAAGGCGCTCTCCCTCGACGTCGTTCGGAGGGTCCGCGAGGTGACACTGTCCACGTGCCTCGACCTGGGTCTCGAGAGGGCTGACGCCGACCTGGTCTCGGACGCCGTCGCCGGTCGCCTGGCCGTTCCCGTCACCTGAGCGGTGCACGATGAGGACGCTCGAGGCCGGTCCCCCGACGGGGCCCGTGGCCTCGCTCACCGCGGCCGCGCCGACCGCGCTCGACGTACTGCGCCAGCCGGCGGGCACGACGCTGCGCTTCGTGCTGCTGGTGGTCATGACCACCGTCAGTGCTGCGTTCGTCGGCAACTGGATGTTCCTCAGCACCGCGGAGCCGGGTGAGGTCCTCCCGACCTGGACGTGGCTGGCGGTCCCACCGCTCGCGGTCCTGTTGCTGGCCGCGGTGCTCACGCAGCTCGCGCCGTGGTGGCTGGAGCGCAGCCACGGCTGGGTGCCGGTGGTGGCCGACGACTCCCCGGTCGCTCTCGAGCGGTACGCGACCCTGGTCGCCGAGGCAGGGCTCCGTCGCGAGCCGGTGCTCATGTGGAACCCGACGGACTCCGAGACCCGCGCACTCTCCTACGGCCGTCCGGGCGCCTACCGGATCGCGGTGAGTCCGGCGCTGCTCGGCGCCGCTCGACGACGACCGGCCGCCTTCGACGCAGTGCTGCGCCACGAGCTCGCGCACATCGCCCACCGCGACGTGGTTCCGGCGTACTTCGCCATCGTCGTGTGGTTCGTCCTCGTCGCGGCGCTCGCGGTGCCGCTGGCCTGGCGGATCGTCCGTCCGGACTACTCCCTCGTGCCGGAGTACCTCGTGCGAGTGGGGATCCTCGCCCTCGTCGTCTATGGCCAGCGCGCGCATCTGCTGCGCACGCGCGAGCACTACGCCGACGTTCGGGCCGCCATCACCGACGAGCACCGCGAGGACCTGCTGCGGACCTGGGCGGCGCCATCGGCGCCATCGGCGCGCGTACGACGCGTCTTTCCCCTGCACCCCAGCGTCGCGGCGCGGACCCGGGTGGTGAGGGAGCCGGCTCGGCTCGGGCGTCTGGTGTGGGGTGAGCACGCCGCTGTGGGCGTGACCGCTGCCTGGAGCTTGCCGTTGATCGGCGACCTCGCGTCCACCACGGGGTGGGGTGCGCAGAACGGCGCGCTGCTCGCCCACGTGGCCGTCTTCTCGCTGGTGGGCGCCTACGTGGGCGCCAGCCTGACCCGATGGGCCGGCTGCGGTGGCGGACTCTCGCACGTGACCCGAGCCTCCATCGGGCTCGCAGCCGGTCTGGCCCTCGGGTCGACGCTGTCGCTCGCCAACACGGGTCTGCTCCGGCATGCCGGCGCAGACCTGGCCGGCTCGCTCGTGACGGCTGTGGTCGTCGGTGCCTTCGTGTTCTGGGCGGCTGACCTTGCGCAGACCCTGACGGAGGCAGTCGGCGATCGCTGGCCTCGCCTCACGACGACGGCGTGCGTCACCCTCTCTGCGGCCACGGTGGCGCTCGTGGCCGCCGCGCTGATGCCGGCTGTCGAGCTGATCCGGCTGCACACCTTCGACGTGGTCCTCGACCACCCTCTCCATGCGATCGCGGGCAGCGACAGTGCCCGCGCTCTCGCCGTCGTGGCTGCGATGGTGGGGTTGGGTGCCCTTCTCACGACACAGGTCACGACACGGGCAGCGGGCGCGAGGGTCCGGCAGACGTGGGCGGCTCCGATGTTGCGGACCGCGGCTGCCCTCGGGACTCTGGCGCCCTTGCTGGGTCTGGTGACGCGGCTGCGGGTCGACCTCGACGGCGATCCGGACCGGGTGTGGCGCTACTGGCTCGCACTGTTGTGGATCACGGTCGCGTGTGCGGCGCTCGCTGCCACTGCCACCGCTGCGTCCCGCGGGACCGCCCGGTTGACCGGGGCCTTCGCCACCGCCGGTCTCACGGCCGTGGTGGCCTGGGCCGGCATCGTGGCCTACGAGAGCCTGCTCTTCGACAGCACCCTGCCGGTCAGTGACGTCTGGCGGTTCGGTCGTGACTCCAGCGCGGTGGTCACGCTGGTGGCCGCCGTCCCGATCGCCCTGGTGTGGCTGGCGGTTCGGCTCGCCGGTCGCCCCGGCCCCCGGACGAGGCTCGCAGCCGGGGCCATGGCGACCCTGGCCCTGGCTGCGGGAGTCCTGGTCCTGGCGCCACCGGCCATCGTCGGCGACCCCACGCCGGCCGGGACCATGGATTCCGCACTGGAGGACTACGTGGCCGACGTGACTCCCATCCTGACGCAGCGGGACGAGGCCAGCGCTGAGCTCCAGGCAGCGATGTCCGCGCCAACGCCCGAGGCGGTGAACAGGATCCGTTCCGACATCGTCCCGCAGTACGACGAGATGCTGGCCGCCGTGCGCGACCAGGACGTCAGCGCCGGACCGGCTGCGGAGGTGCACGCCGCACTCCTGTCCCTGCTGTTGAGCGAGCGGATGCTCCTGATCGTCCAGGCAGATGTGCTCGACGGACGCGAGCCGGTCGTCTCCTACGCCGACGCGGCGGGCGCTGCGGATCGGGCGCTGTATGCGTGGGTCTCGACGTTCAGCGAGGCGGTGGGACCATAGGCGCGGGCTCCTCGCTGCGCTTGCGCTCAACCGCAGGGGC
The DNA here is from genome assembly GCF_054775955.1 of Nocardioides pacificus. Lineage (NCBI taxonomy): Bacteria > Bacillati > Actinomycetota > Actinomycetes > Propionibacteriales > Nocardioidaceae > Nocardioides > Nocardioides pacificus. The sequence goes on along the minus strand of NZ_BAAHCI010000005.1, from coordinate 504,866 downwards.
GCTGAGGTCGGCGGCTGGGCGTGCCGGTGGCCCCGCCGAATGCTGCCTGCGGCGGGGCGTGGAGCGGTGCAGCTACCGGTCCGGCGGGGGTACGTCGGGAGCGGGGTCCTGCGCCTCGGCCGCACGTCGAGGGCGGTCGCGGGTGACGTCGAGTGTCCCGGTGTGGTCACGCAGGTACTGATATCTCTGCGGGCTGGTCCACAGATACGTGCCGGGGTCGATGACGGTGTAGGTCCACGGCGAATGGGTTTTGTGCCGGTGATGCCGCCGGCATAGCGGGGCGAGATTGCAGGAGCAGGTGCTTCCGCCGGCGGCGTGTTCTCGGACGTGGTCGCAGTCGGCACGGTGCCCATCAGGTCTGAGCTTGCGGGCTGGTCGGGTGCACCACGGGAACACGCAGCTGTGGTTGATCAACGCGACGCGTTCGACGAGGCGGTCGGGGACCTCGTAGGCGTTGACGTGGACGTGGTCCTCGAGATCGATGACCGGCTTCACGGTGACCTGGGTGTCGGGGTTGGAGCACCAGTCGCGGACCTGGTCGACCGAGACGAAGGAGCGGGTGTTCTCCACCCGGGCGAGGTGGATCCCGTTCCGGCCCCCATCGCCATCAGCGTCGACGCTGTTGTCGAGGCCCCGGGCGCGGAGGGCGTCGTGGGAGAGGTGGACGTAGAGCACCACCTGGCGGGGACGACGCGCTGTCCCGCGCGTGGGGGCCGCACTGTCGGAGGTCGTAGAGGATGAGCGCGGTTGATCGGGAGCGCTGGTGGGTGAGTCGGATCCACCGCGCTGAGCCGGTGCGGCGACATCGTCGGTGGTGCCGGGCTCGGCAGCGGTGTTGTTGAGGTCGAACGCCAGCTGTTGGCGGGCGAGGTCCGCGACCGCCTTCGCCCGACGGGCACCGAGGGGCTCCTCCGAGCCCAGGGCACGCTGCGCCTCTGCACCCGCTGTCACGGCGGCGTCGAGGTCCATCGCGTCCGCGATGTCCAGCTCGCCGCGGATCTGCATGGTGCCGTCGTAGGACACCTGGTCGGTGTCCACATCGAAACAGCGACCGTCAGCCGCGTTGCGGCGGCGCTGCTCGGCGTCCTCGGGCTGGAACCGGACCCGGGCCTCCTCGATCAACCGATCCAGGGCAGCGACACCGATCTTGTGGGCCACCGATGCGACGTGACGGTCCACGAACGCCGCGCCCTCGGGCACGAGGCTCATCGTGGCGTCCGCGATCCGTCGCGCCTTCCACGCCACCAGATCACCGGCACACACCCGCGCCCACACCTTGGGAAGGCGGTAGCGCAGCTCCACGGCCTGGCCGACGTAGCGGTTGCCGGCGTCGGTGGACATGCCGACGGCGAGAGCGAACTCGGTGATCGCGAACTCCGCCACCAAAGGGGCACCCTCCCCGGCGATGGGGAGGCCGTGGTCGCCGTAACCGTCGTGGACCAGCGCGGCGTCGGCGAGGGAGTCGACCGAGTGCATGGCGGCCCAGTCGACGGCGAGCTGGAGCTGCTCGACCTCGGCCCGGTCGGCCGTGGTGCGGCGTGCCCGGGCAGCCTCGAGCACCGCGGCGGCGGTGTCGGGGGCTGTCTGGGTCATGGATCTATTGGATCTGCGACCACCGACATTCCCAGGGCCAGAAGCGGGGCGACGCGCAGACTGTGGAGAACTTTTTTCGCGGGTGGGTCTCGACGTCGGTTGCTGCGCAACCTGCTCGACCAACGAACGGGCCTACGCAACCTGCCCGACCAGCGTCGGACGGTCAACTAGTACCAAGACCACAACGAGAACGCGCTCGCCACAAGCACAGGCGGCGTGGATCGCAGGGGATCGGCACGTCGGGCGCTGCTGACACCCTGCTCGTCCTCGAGGTGGAGTCCTACCTCGAGGACGACGTACGCGGTCGTCGACGGTCGGTAGCCGGGGAGGCTAGGACAGCCGCCGCTCGAGACGGCTCAGCACCCTTGCTCGACACCCTTGCACGTGCCGTGATTCTCCTTGACCACGTCCCAACCCGGGCCGCCGTTGAAGATGCCGTTGTTGACGATGACGAGGTCGGCGTCTCGCCCGCCGTTGACGATGCCGTCGTTCCTTGCGACCCGGTCCTGGCCGTCACCGCCATTGAAGGTTCCGTCGTTGACCGAGCCCACGGGGATGTAGTCGTTGCCGGGCCCTCCGTTGAACACCCCGCCGTTGACGACCTCGACATAGTCGTTGCCCTGCCCCCCGTCGAAGCGACCGCTCGAGTTGGGGCCGGCGTGGTCATCGCCCGGCCCGCCTGCGAAGTAGGCCTCGTTCGGTCCTGCGCAGTCCTGGCCGGTGCCGCCCTTGAAGACCAGCCAGTTCTCACCGACGCAGTCGTTCCCGGGCCCGCCGTACATCCAACCCCAGTTGTCCGAGAGACCGTCGTCGCCCGTGAACCCGCACCACACAGGGATTCTCTCTCCGGGCTGCACCGGCCCAGCTCCGTTGGACTCGCCGGATTGGTCGTCTCCCAGGGTCCCCCCGGTGAACGTGGCGTTCTGCAGGCTCAACTCGTCACCGAGATCACCGTTGGCCCTGACAACGCCGATGCAAGCCCAACCCACGGGCGACAGTCCGTCACCAGCCGCAACCACAGGTGCCGGCGAGAGCACCAGCCCCGGCGCGGCGAGTGCCAAAATTGCTCCAAACCCAATCACCATGTGCCTCCGCGAGAGAGTGCCGTGCTCGACGGTCGTCACAAAGGATGCTAGGACGACCACACCTCACCTCACATCATCGAACTTGCGGATGTGCGCAGTCGTGCCTTCCTCCTCCACCGCGGTGACACTCGCTCGTCAGCCTCAGGAATGGGGGCTGAAATGCACGAAGGCCCCGGGAGAACCCGGGGCCTTCATCACGTGCGCGAGGGGGGAGTTGAACCCCCACGTCCTTTCGGACACACGGACCTGAACCGTGCGCGTCTGCCTATTCCGCCACTCGCGCGTGAAGCATCCGAAGGTTATCCCAGCGCCGCCGACATTCCCAAACCAGCGTGGCAGGCCCGCTGCCACGTGGCCTCTCGAGGGACCTGCGAGGGCGGGTCCCCCGCCGGTGCGGCCCACATCGCTACCATCGGTCGCAGTCCCGGTGTGCCGGGACCCTTCGCCCTGCGTCTCAAGTCCCCACCAACGGGGTACGACGGTGCAGGCACGTGGCCGGCAGCCGCCGGAGGCGGACGACGAGAGGAGGCGGACGGTGAGCAAGCTCCAGGACTTCGAGAACAGGCTGGAGCAGATGATCTCCGGCGTCTTCGCCCGCGCGTTCCGTAGCGCGGTGCAGCCGGTGGAGATCTCCGCGGCCCTGCAGCGCGAGGTCGACAACAACGCGCAGATCCTCAGCCGCGACCGGCGACTGGTCCCCAACGACTTCCACGTGGAGCTCTCCGCCACCGACCTCGAGCGGCTCGCGCCGTACGACTCCGCGATGGCCACCGAGCTCACCAACACGCTGCGCGACCACGCCGAGCAGCAGAGCTATGTGTTCCCCGGCCCGGTGTCGATCGCGTTCGAGACGGCCGAGGACCTCACCACCGGCCGCTTCCGGATCCGCAGCCGCGCCCAGGCCAAGGTGACCAGCAACCCCAATGTCCCCCCCACCGGCCCCTCGACCGGTGCCGTACGACGCACCCGGGCCGTGCTGGAGATCAACGGGACCCGGCACCCGCTCCCCTCGTCCGGGGCCGTCGTGGGCCGGGGCACCGACGCTGACATCCGGATCAACGACCCGGGGATCAGCCGGCGCCACATCGAGTTCCGCGTCGGGGAGCGCCAGGACGGCCTGCCGCAGCTCGCCGTACGCGACCTCGGCTCGACCAACGGCATGCTCGTCGACGGCGCCAAGGTCGCCCAGTCCCCTCTCGACGACGGGTCGAGCGTGAAGATCGGCAACACCACCATGACCGTCCGCTTCGTGACCGACGGGGAGGCCGGCGGTGTCTGAGCTGACGCTGTTCCTGATCCGCATCGCCTATCTCGCGATCCTGTGGATCTTCGTGATCTCCGCGGTCTCGGTGATCCGCTCCGACATGTTCGGCGCCCGGGTCCCGCAGGCCGACCGGGCCGCCGACCGCGCGGCGCGCAAGAGCCAGAAGGCGGCCCAGAAGTCCGGCAAGCCCCCGAGCCGCAAGCGCGGCGCGCCTACCCACGTCCTCGTGGTGGAGGGGGCGAACGCCGGCGAGCGCGCCGACCTCGACCAGGCGCCGGTGCTGATCGGGCGCGGCAGTGACGCCGCCATCCGGCTCGACGACGACTACGTCTCGACCCGCCACGCGCGGATCGCGGCCTCCAACGACCAGTGGTTCGTGGAGGACCTCGGGTCGACCAACGGCACCTACATCGGCAGCGCCCGCATCACCCAGCCCACGACCCTGAATCTCGGGACCCAGGTCCGGATCGGCAAGACGATCCTCGAGCTGCGCAAGTAAGGCCACGATGACCTCGACCGATTCCACGCCGGACATGGCCACGACGCTGCGGCTGAGGTATGCCGCGCTCTCCGACGTCGGACGGGTCCGCAAGGACAACCAGGACTCCGGCTACGCCGGGCCGTGGCTGCTCACCGTCTGCGACGGGGTCGGCGGTGCCGCGCGCGGCGACGTCGCCTCCAGCACGGCCGTGCAGCAGCTGCGCAAGCTCGACGAGCCCCCCACGACGGGTGCGACCGGCGAGGAGCTGCTGGCCCTGGTCGCCGGTGCCCTGCACCGCGCCCACGACCGGATCGCCGAGCTCGTCGACGAGGACCCGGCGCTCAACGGCACCAGCACCACGGCGACCGTGGCGCTCTTCGACGGCCACCAGATCGGCGTCGCCCACGTGGGCGACAGCCGCGCCTACCTGCTGCGTCAGGGCACGCTGGCCCAGCTCACCAAGGACCACACGTTCGTCCAGAGCCTGATCGACGAGGGCCGGATCACCGAGCCCGAGTCGCGGGTGCACCCCCACCGCAACCTGATCCTCAAGGCGCTCGACGGCGTCCACGAGACCGACCCGGACCTCTTCCACGTGGACCTGGCCGCCGGCGACCGGCTGCTGCTGTGCAGCGACGGTGCGAGCGGCGTCCTCGACGACGCCCGGCTGGCCGACATCCTCGGCACCGGCAGCCCCGACTACGCCGCGGTCGAGCTGGTCCGCGCGAGCCTGGAGGCCGGCAGCTCCGACAACGTCACCTGCGTCGTCGCCGACGTCGTCGCCGCCGAGCAGTCGGAGGAGGCAGCCGAAGGCGCCGAGGAGCTCCAGCCGCTGCTCGTCGGTGCGGCCGCCGACCTCCCCCGCCGCCGCTCGGGCGGGCTCTTCCGGGGTCACCGCTCCGGGGACACCGGCGAGCTGGAGGCCGTCGAGGCCGACCTGCCGCCCGACGTACCCTTCGCGATCCCCTCGGACCCGCTCGACCCCGAGCAGATGCGCTACGCCCCCCGGCCGCCGCGGCGCTTCGTGTGGCTCAAGCGCGCCCTGCTCGGCCTGGTCGTGATCGGCCTCCTCTGGGTGGTCGTGGCCGCGGCCTGGTCATGGAGCCAGAGCCAGTACTACGTCGCCGAGAACGACGGCGTGGTCTCCATCTATCGCGGCCTCGACGCCGACATCCCTGGCCTGGAGCTCTCGCACGCCTACGAGGACACCGACGTCGAGCTCAACCGGCTCTCGAGCTATCACGCCACGCAGGTCCGCGAGGGCATCCCCGCCGACGGCCTCGACGACGCCCGCCGCATCGTCGACAACCTGGCCGAGAAGCAGGGCGACGCGCCCACGGACGAGGATCCCGAGGCCACCTCGGACCCGACCTCCACACCCGGGACCAGCGACACCCCCACGCCGTCGGAGCCCAGTGAGAGCAGCCAGCCGCTGACCGGCACGGAGCTCGGGTGAGTGGGCACCAGATGGCCCGGCAGCATGCAGCTCAGCCCGGCTCCCTGATGGGCTTCGTGCACCGACGTCGGCGCGGTGCGGAGCTCTTCCTGCTCGTGCTCGCCCTGCTCGTCGGCATCGGCGCCTACGCCGCGGTCGGCCTGGGCGTCAACGGCGAGGTCCCCACCAACCTGATCGGGTACGGCGGCTGGCTGGCCGCGCTCGTCGTCGCCGCCCACGTGGTCGTCCGCTTCACCGCGCCGTACGCCGACCCGGTGCTGCTGCCCGTCGTCGCCGCCCTCAACGGCCTCGGCCTCGCGGTCATCCACCGCCTGGACCTGGCCGAGGACACGAGCAACGCCCCCCAGCAGCTGATCTGGATGACGCTGGGGGTCGCGCTCTTCGTGGGCGCCCTGGTGTTCCTGCGCGACCACCGGGTCCTGCAGCGCTTCACCTACACCTGCGGCCTCTCCGCGATCGTGCTGCTGCTGCTGCCGATGCTGCCCATCATCGGCAAGAGCGTGAACGGCGCGCGGATCTGGATCAACGTCGGACCGTTCAGCTTCCAGCCGGGCGAGGTCGCCAAGGTCCTGCTCGTCGTCGCCTTCGCGGGCTACCTCGTGCTGCACCGTGACGCGCTGGCCCTGGCCGGGCGACGCCTGGTCTTCATCGACCTCCCCCGCGGCCGCGACCTGGGCCCGATCCTCGCGATGTGGGCGATCAGCCTCGGCATCCTCGTCTTCCAGCGCGACCTCGGCTCCAGCCTGCTGTTCTTCGGCCTCTTCCTGATCCTGCTGTACGTCGCGACCGAGCGCCCCGGGTGGCTCGTCGTGGGCGGGCTGCTCTTCTTCAGCGGCGCCTTCGCGGCGTACTCGCTCTTCGGGCACGTGCAGAACCGCGTCAACATCTGGCTGGACCCGATGGACTACTACGACCAGTCCCCCGGCAGCGGCCAGATCGTGGAGTCGATGTTCGGGATGGCCTGGGGCGGGCTGATCGGCCGCGGCTTCGGCGGGGGCAGCCCCGACCGGGTGCCCTACGCCGAGTCCGACTTCATCATCGGGGCGATCGGCGAGGAGCTCGGCCTCACCGCGGTGATGGCCGTGATCCTGATGTACGGCCTGATCGTCGAGCGGGCCCTGCGCGCCGCCCTGGTCTGCCGCGACGGCTTCGGCAAGCTGCTGGCCACCGGCCTCGCCGGCGTCTTCGCCCTGCAGGTCTTCGTGGTCATCGGCGGCGTCACCAAGCTGATCCCGCTGACCGGCCTCACCACCCCCTTCCTCTCCTACGGCGGCTCCTCCCTCGTCGCGAACTGGGTGATCATCGCGTTGCTCCTGCGCATCTCCGACCAGGCCCGCCGTCCCGTGCCCGACCTGTCGGTCGACCTCACCAAGCACGACGACGAGGCCACCCAGGTGGTGAAGCTCGGGTGAACAAGCCGATCCGCACGATCGCGGTCTTCTGCCTGCTGCTCTTCGCGGCGCTGATGATCAACTCGACCTGGCTGCAGTACGTCCGCGCCGGCGAGCTCGGCGACGACCCGCGCAACCGCCGCGTCGTCGAGGCGGCGTTCTCCCGCGAGCGCGGCGCGATCATCGTCGAGCGCGACACCGTGGCCGAGAGCGTCCCCTCCGACGACAAGTACCAGTTCCAGCGCAAGTACCCCGCGCCGCTGAAGTACGCCCACCTGACCGGCTACTTCTCCTTCTTCAGCCAGGCCGGCATCGAGCGGACCCAGAACGCCGTGCTCTCGGGCGACGACTCCCGACTCTTCGTCAACCGACTCGTCGACCTGCTCAGCAACGCCGAGCCCGAGGGGGGCAGCGTGCAGCTCACCATCGACCGGCAGGCCCAGGACGCGGCCTACGAGGGCCTCACCGCCCTCGGCGGCAGCACCCGGGGCGCCGTGGTCGCGCTCGAGCCGTCCACCGGCAAGATCCTCGCCTCCGTCTCGCTGCCGACCTACGACCCCAACCGGCTCGCCGACCACGACCTCGGCGCGGTCGACAAGGTCTACAAGCAGCTCAACTCCGCCGACGACGAGCCGCTGCTCAACCGCGCCACCCAGACCACGCTGCCCCCCGGGTCGACGTTCAAGCTGGTCACCGCGGCGGCGGCCATCGAGACCGGCAACTACGACGCCGACGCTCTCGTGCCGGGCGGCGCCAGCTATGAGCTCCCGCTGACCTCCACCTCGATCGGCAACGGCGGCCGCAGCTGTGGCACCGACAAGATCCCGATGACCCAGGCCATGCAGCAGTCCTGCAACACCACCTTCCTCGCCCTGGCCGACGAGCTGGGCGCCGACAAGATGCGCGCCCAGGCCGAGGCGTTCGGGTTCAACAGCACCTACCTCGACGACCTGCCGATGGCGCAGAGCGTCTATCCCGACAACGCCGACGCCGCCCAGAACGCGCTGACCGGGATCGGCCAGTGGGACGTGCGGGCCACGCCGCTGCAGATGGCGATGGTGGTCGCGGGCATCGCCAACGGCGGAGTGGTGATGAAGCCCTACGTCGTCGACGAGGTCCGCTCACCCGACCTCGAGGTCCTCGACAAGATCGACCCCGAGCAGCTCTCCCGGGCCGTGGAGTCGTCCACCGCCACCGAGTTGCAGAAGATGCTGGTGGCCACCGTCGAGAGCGGGACGGCGACCCCGGCCGCCATCCCCGGCGTCGAGGTCGGTGGCAAGACCGGCACGGCGGAGAGCTGTGACGAGTGCCGTCCCTACGCCTGGTTCGTGTCGTTCGCCAAGGACGAGGACAGCGACCGTGAGGTGGCCGTCGCCGTCATGCTCGAGGACCTGGACTCCTCGATCACCGAGATCGCCGGTGGCCAGCTCGGTGGACCGATCGCCAAGTCAGTCATGGAGGCGGTGATGGACCAGTGAACGGACCCGAGACCGGCACCAGCGGACGCTTCGTCGACGACGCGCACCGCTATCAGCTGGAGTCGCGGATCGCGACGGGTGGGATGGGCGAGGTGTGGCGCGCCCGCGACACCGTGCTCGATCGCGTGGTGGCCGTGAAGCTGCTCAAGGCGGAGTACGCCGACGACGCGACCTTCCGCTCCCGCTTCGAGACCGAGGCCCGGCACGCCGCCGCCCTGCACCACCCGGGCGTGGCCGCGGTGTTCGACTTCGGCGAGGCCTCCTCGCTCGACGGCTCCGGCGTCCCGAGGCCCTACCTCGTGATGGAACTCGTCGACGGCCAGCCGCTCTCCGCGCTGCTGCGCCCTGGCTCCCCGCTCGACGCGCGCGCGACGCAGAGCCTGATGGCAATGGCCGCCGACGCGATCGGCGCCGCGCACGTCGCCGGGATCGTGCACCGCGACGTGAAGCCGGCCAACCTGCTCGTCACACCCGACAAGACGCTGAAGATCACCGACTTCGGCATCGCCCGGGCGATGGAGGGGATGGCGCTCACCCAGACCGGACAGGTGATGGGCACCCCGCAGTACCTCTCCCCGGAGCAGGCGCGTGGCCAGACCGCCACGCCCGCCTCCGACGTCTACTCCCTCGGCGTGGTCGCCTTCGAGTGCCTCGCGGGCCGACGCCCGTTCGTCGGCGACACCCCGGTCACCACTGCGCTGGCCCACCTGCGCGAGCCGGTGCCCGAGCTGCCCGACTTCGTCCCCGCCGACCTCGCGTACGTCGTACGCCGGGCGCTGGCGAAGGACCCTGCCGACCGCTTCCCCGACGGTGCCAGCCTCGCCGCCGCCTTCCGGGACCCGGCAGGCGCCGCTGCCGGCGCCGGCTCGGCGGCCGAGCGCACCACGGTCCTGGGGGCGGCAGCCGCCGTACCGGCTGCCGACGCCACCCAGGTGATGCCGGCGACCGGCGCCCTCCCCGCCCAGCCCACCGGGCCGGTGCCGGCGCCGCCTCGGGAGGAGGACGAGGGCAAGCAGTCCGTCTGGCCCTGGATGCTGCTCGGGGCCGCGGTCGCCGTGCTGGTGCTCATCGCGTTCCTGCTCTTCGGAGGCGAGGACGACGACACCGAGCCCAACCGGGAGCCGACCCAGCGCCCAACCCGCTCCGCGACGCAGAACCCGAGCCAGGACGCCACCATCGAGATCGACGAGGACGACTATCTCGGACGCGACGTCGACGAGGTCGAGGCCGAGCTCGACGGCCTCGGGCTCGAGGTGCGCACCGAGGAGGTCGGCAACCCCGGTGACGAGGGCGAGAACCTCGTCGAGGGCGTCAACCCGAGCGGCAGCCTCAGCGAGGGCGACACCGTCACCGTCACCTTCTGGGGGCCGGTCCCCGAGGAGCCGGAGCCCGAGCCGGAGCCCGAACCGGAGCCCCAGCCGACGGAGCCCTCCGCGGAGCCGACCCCGAGCGACAGCCCGTCGCCGACCCCGACGCAGCCCGCCACCAGCGCGCCCAGCGACGCCGGCACCACCGCGCCCGACGCCCGTCCCCAGACCACTCCCGACATGCAAGTGACCCCCCAGACGCAGAGCCCGAGCGCAGGGTGAGAGGGCAGCACCGATGACGAACCAGGGGTCCACCCCCGGACCGAAGCTCGTAGGCGGACGCTACGAGCTCGCCGAGCTGCTCGGACGAGGCGGCATGGCCGAGGTCCGCAAGGGCACCGACCTCCGGCTAGGGCGCACGGTCGCGGTCAAGCGGCTGCGCACCGACCTCGCCAGCGACTCGACCTTCCAGGCGCGGTTCCGTCGCGAGGCGCAGTCGTCGGCCTCCCTGAACCATCCGGCAATCGTCTCGGTCTACGACACCGGCGAGGAGTGGTCGGAGCCCGACGGCCACGGCCACGCCGGCGTCGCCCAGCCCTACATCGTGATGGAGTACGTCGCGGGGCGCACGCTGCGCGAGATCCTGCGCGAGGGCCGCAAGATCCTGCCCGAGCGCGCGCTCGAGATCACCAGCGGCGTGCTGTCCGCCCTCGACTACTCCCACCGCGCGGGGATCATCCACCGCGACATCAAGCCCGGCAACGTGATGCTCACCCCGTCGGGCGACATCAAGGTGATGGACTTCGGCATCGCCCGCGCCGTCTCCGACGCCTCGTCGGCGATGACCCAGACGGCCGCGGTCGTCGGCACCGCGCAGTACCTCTCCCCCGAGCAGGCCCGCGGCGAGACCGTCGACTCCCGCTCCGACGTCTACTCGACCGGCTGCCTGCTCTACGAGCTGCTCACCGGCCGCCCGCCGTTCATGGGCGACAGCCCGGTCGCGGTCGCCTACCAGCACGTGCGCGAGCCAGCCACTCCCCCGTCGCACCACGACACCGATCTCCCGCCGGAGATCGACGCCATCGTGATGAAGTCGCTCGCCAAGCGCGTCGAGGACCGCTATCAAAGCGCCGCCGCGATGCGCAGCGACATCGAGCGCTACCTCGCCGGCCGGCCCGTCCAGGCTCCCGCCGTCGCCGCCGACCCCACTGATCAGTTCCCGGCCGCCTCGACCGGACAGCACCCGACCAGCGTCGCCGCCGCCACGCCGTACCGCCCCGAGGAGGAGAAGCAGCGCGGCGGTCGCGCGTGGCTGATCGCGCTGGCAGCCCTGCTGCTGCTGGTCCTGGGCGGCGTCGCGGCGTACCTCGTCGCGCAGTCGGCGCCCGAGCGGATCCAGGTCCCCGACCTCAGCACGATGACCGAGGAGGAGGCCCGCGCCGCCATCGGCGATGTCGGCCTCACCGTGGGAGGCATCGACGAGGAGAGCAGCGACGACGTCCCCTCGGGCCAGGTCATCGACCAGGACCCGACGGCCGGCTCGTTCGTCGACGCCGACTCCGCCGTGTCGTTCACGGTGTCCCTGGGCAAGCCGCAGGTCGAGGTCCCCTTCGTCCTCGGGCAGGACAGGATCGCGGCCCGGGACACCCTGCGCGAGGCCGGGCTGGGGGTGAAGATGGTCGAGCGCGAGGACGACGAGGATCGGGGCGAGGTCCTCGAGACCCAACCCGCCCCGGGCACGGCCGTCGCCGAGGGCACCGTGGTCACCGTCTTCTACTCCGACGGTCCCGAAGAGGTCCCGAACGTCGTCGGCATGGACGTCAAGAAGGCGACCGAGCTGATCGAGGCCGCGGACTTCGTCGTCAAGGTCATCGAGAGCGACGACACGGAAGAGAAGAAGGGCACGGTCCTCGAGCAGAACCCGCTGGGCAGCGAGACCGCCGCCAACGGCGCGACCGTGTTCCTGGTCGTCTCCTCCTTCGTGCCCGAGGAGAAGCCCAGCGAGACGCCGTCCCCGACCGAGACGCCGAGTGAGACCCCGCCAGGACCGCCGACGGACCTGCCGACCCCCTGACGACCGCCTGAGGACCCGATCAGGCGTCGGTGTCGGGCACGGCCTCGGCGTACTGCAGGTCGACCAGGCCGTCGTAGGCCGGGGCGGTGATGTCGTAGTCGAGATCGAGGTCCCAGCCGATCAGGATCTCGGGGTTCTGCGACTGCTCGCGATAGGTGGAGACGTCGTCGTCCGCCGCCAGCGCGGCCAGGATCTCCCCCTGATCACCGACCGCGGAGATCACGAACGGCTGGGGGTAGGGGACGCTCTGCAGCCGCACGGAGTTGCCCTCGCACTTGATCCCGGTGGTCGACACGATCCGCTGACCGGCGATCGTGATCGCGCTGGCGCCGCCCTTCCACATCGCGTTGACGACCGCCTGGATGTCCTGCTGATGCACCACCAGCAGGTTCTCCGGGGTGTCCTCGGGCACCGTGTCCGGTGAGTCCGAGAGCGTGACGGTGACGCCGGGGCCCTCGCGGGGGACCAGGCCCGCAGGATCCTCGAGTCGCTGCATGCGATGGCGGTAGCGGCGCACGGTGGTGTCATCGACGCTCTGGCTGAGCTTCTCGATGTCCTCGGTCAGCTCGGCCACCCGATCGCGCTTCTCCTCGACCTGCTTGCTCTCCGCACTCACCAGGGAGGCCAGGTCGGTGTAGCGCCCGGGCCGCAGATCGGTCCCCTGGCTGTTCTCGGCACTCGCCACGAAGAGCGCGCCGCTCAGCGCGAAGACGAGGGGGGTGGCCACCCGCCAGGTGCGCCGGCCGCTGCCACGCGGGCCGGTCAGCGGCGAGACCGCGAGAGCCCCCAACCGGCGGATCCGTCCTCCTCGCGACGCCTTCGCTCCCGACGCGTCCGGCGCGTCCGGGTGGTCAGCGTGAGAACCGGGAGTCATGACGACTACGCTAGCCCGCGACGCGTGAGGAATCACCGTCAGCCCGTCCGTGAAGCCAAGGAGTTCTGGTGTCCAAGCCGAAGGCCCACCATCCGACCGACATCGATCCCATCGCGGGGAAGGTGTTCTCGGTCCGCTTCCTGCTGATGCTGGTGCTCGTCGCCGTGGGCATCGCGTGGATCGCCTTCTACTACTCGACCGTGCGCGTCGCGCCGCTGTCGGACGCCGAGCCCGGCGGGCCCGCCTTCATGGACATCGGGAAGTGGAACTACCTCATCGGCTTCGCGATGATCATGGTCGGCCTCGGCGTGGCCGCCCACCCCTCGACGCCCCTGGGCCGCGGGCGCGGCGTGGTCGTCGGGATGCTCGGCTGCTTCCTGATCGGCCTGCTGTGGATCTGCACGTTCTATGTCTTCAGTGGCACCAAGCTCGACGACGTCTGGGTCCTCAACGACCTCGACCAGTGGAACCTCGTCGTCGGCATCGGCTTCATGGCCGTGGGCTTCGCCTACGCCACCCGCTGGGAGTGAGCCGACTCCCCCGCCGAGGGCCCAACTGAGTGCTGCGACGACGAAGGCCCGGACCGTTCGGTCCGGGCCTTCGTCGTACCCGATATAGGGGTTTGTCCACATTGGGGATAACTCCTGTGGAGAACTTACAGCGGTGTTATTCACCGGTTATCCACAGGCTGTGCACAAGCCCTGGGGCCGATCAGCCGAGGGCCACCACCCGCAGCGCCGTGGCCGCGATCAGGAGGAGCAGCAGGGCGCCGAGCCCCACCGCCTGCCACACCGACCGGCCCGCCCGTGGGGCGTAGAGGATGATCGCGGCGGACAGCAGACCGCCGATCAGTCCCCCGAGGTGGCCCTGCCAGGAGATGAACTGGCTCCCGAGCACCGTGATCACCACGTTGATGCCGATCCAGCCCAGCAGGGGCGTGGCGTTGCCTCCCACCTTGAGCGTCAGGACGAGCAGCCCGCCCATCAGCCCGAAGATCGCTCCCGAGGCACCGAGCGTCGCGCTGGTCTCTGACGCCAGCCAGAGGACCACGACCGACCCCGCGAGCGCGGAGAGCAGGTAGAGCGCCAGGAAGCGCACCCGCCCGATCGCCTGCTCCAGCTGGGGTCCGAGGACCCACAGCGCGAGCATGTTGAAGCCGATGTGCATCGGCTCGACGTGGGCGAACGCGCTGGTGAGCATCTGCCACAGCGCGCCGTCGGCGACACCGGGCGTCCACAGTCCGTCCCCGGGCGGGTTCGTCCACCTCAGGCACGCGGACTCCGAGTCCAGGGCGAAGGTGCCGTCAGCCTTCTGCCGCGACTCACAGGTGCCGATGGGCGACAGCGCGAGGCGATAGAACCACGAGCTGGCCTGCCCTCCGGTGGCGAGCAGCGCCAACCAGACCCCGGCGTTCATCACGATCAGCACGATCGAGGTCAGTGCCGGGTTGGCCGACGGCTTCCCGCCGTACGGCGCACGCCCGGCGCGCGTCTCGCGCGCCCCCTCGGCGATGCACCCCACGCACTGGAAGCCCACGGCGGCGTCGCGCATGCAGTCGGGGCAGATCGGCCGATCACACCGCTGGCAGCGGATGTAGGTCTCCCGGTCGGGGTGCCGATAGCAGGTCGGCACCCCGTCCCCCGGGGCCGGTTGCCCGGACATAGGGGGCGTGCTCAGGAGCGGACGACCTGGACCGTCTCGATGACGACGGGGTCGATCGGGCGGTCGCGGCCGTCGGTCTTGACCTTGTCGATGGCGTCCACGACGTCACGCGACGCCTGGTCGGCGACCTCACCGAAGATGGTGTGCTTGAAGTTCAGCCACGGCGCGGTGCCGGTGGTGATGAAGAACTGCGAGCCGTTGGTGCCGGGGCCGGCGTTGGCCATCGCGAGCAGGTAGGGCTTGTCGAAGACGAGCTCGGGGTGCGGCTCGTCCTTGAACGTGTAGCCCGGGCCGCCGGTGCCGGTGCCCAGCGGGCAGCCGCCCTGGAGCATGAAGCCCGCGATGATGCGGTGGAAGCCGAGGCCGTCGTAGAACGGACCGGTCTTGCCACCGTCGGCCTTGTAGTCCTTGGTCCCCTCCGCGAGGCCGACGAAGTTGTCGACCGTCTCCGGTGCGTGGTTGGGGAACAGGTTGATGACGATGTCACCCTGGTTGGTCTTGATGGTGGCCTGCAGGTCAGCCATGTCTGCCTCTCGATGGACGATTGATGCGGGTTCGATCCTCCCACGATCGACCAACCCGGCCATTGTGGGTACTGCAACAGCACAAGCCCCCGGGTTCCGCGTGTCGGGACCCGTTTGTCCGGGCATGATCGAATGAATGTGACACGACAAGAGGAAGGCCACCATGGGCATCCGCAAGAAGAAGTCCGTCATCGACCAGGCCATCGACCAGGCGACTGAGTTCGCCGAGTCCGTTCGCCCCCAGATCGAGTCCGCGCTGGTCACCGCCAAGGAGAAGGCCGGTCCCGCACTGGCCGACGCACAGAAGCGCGCTGCCGAGCTCTCCGCCGAGGCACGTGTGAAGGCGGCGCCGATGCTGGCCGACGCGCGTGAGCGTGCCGCCGAGCTCTCCGCCGAGGCACGTGAGAAGGCCACCCCCCTCATCGCCGAGGGCCGCACCAAGGCCGCGGCCGGCGCCGCCGTCGGCGCGGCGTACGCCGCCGAGAAGGCAGCGCACGGCAAGGAGCTCGCCGCCACGAAGATCGCCGAGCTGAAGGCCGAGCCGGAGCCGGAGCCCAAGGGCGGCAAGCTGCGCAAGATCGTGCTGTTCAGCCTGTTCGCCGGGCTGGCCGCGTTCGTCGTGAAGAAGCTCACGGCCGACAAGTCGTCGGACAACTGGCAGTCGTCCTACACGCCGACGCCGCCGTCCCAGACGACCTCGCCGACCACCCCCGCCAGCCCCGTCGCCACCGCGGCTGCGGCCGTCGAGGAGGACGACCGCGCGGCCGCGTCGCCCGACGAGGCACTCTCGGACGCGACCGACGAGCCGCACCGGCCGACCACGCCCGACGCTCCTGCCGAGGTCATCGACATCGACCCCGACAACCGCGCCTGAGTCACTGCTCGATCACTGCTGAGTCATCGGGACTCAGCTATCTGGACCGGCCGGAGGGAAGCTCCTCCGGCCGGTTCTGCGCTATCCAGACGTCGATGCGCTCCCACCAGTCGTAGAGCCACTCGATGCGCTCCTCGCGTCCGGCCGGGATCTCGGCGCGCGGCACCTGCCACCAGCGCATCACGATCTGCTTGTCCATCGGCAGCTCGCGCCACACGTCGGCGACCGTCAGCAGGTGATCCAGCCCGGTGTGGGCGACCAGCACCACGTCGGCGTCCGGCGCGGCGTCGAGAGCGGCGATGAGACCGCCCGGCCGCGGGGCGAGGACGTGCGTCATCGCCTCGGCCCGGTCCGCCATCTTGTCGAGCCCCAGCTTGCGCAGCCGGCCGATCGCCCTCTCGCGGCGCTGCGGGGTGAAGTTGCCGCCCTCGGGGAAGATCACGAACGCGTCGTTCTCGTCGAGCCCCTGCGCCAGCTCCGCGATCTGCGACTCCAGGTCCTCCCCGGCTGCCGGGTTGGGGGAGATGAATCGCGCCGGCACCCGGCGCAGCAGGACGTCGATCATCGGGTCCCAGGCCAGGGTGTCCTTGAGGACGACGCGCGGCTCGCGGTGATACCAGTGCAGCAGCGCATACATCAGCGTGAAGGAATCGCCGGGTCCTGCGTGCCGGCAGCAGACGAGCAACGGACGGCCGGGGTGGGCGTCCGGGGCGGGCCCCTCGGTGAGGATCCGCAAGCGCACGACCCGGCGTGCCTCGCGGAAGAACACCCACAGCAGCCCCTGCGCGAGGTCGTAGTGGATCCCTTCGAAGTACGGCGTTCGCATCCGCCAGCCGAACCCCGAGGAGATCCACCAGGCGAACATCACCACCAGCAGCACGCTCTCGCAGGTCAGGTAGACGATGGCCACCCACATCAGCCGCAGCGCCCGCCAGCGGCCCGGCACCAACGGGGAGATCGCGGCGGCCCCGATCAGCCACAGCGGGAGCGTCCCCCAGATGAGCACGGTCAGCGCGATGACCGCCGGGGCGAGCACCACGCGGCGCAGGAGTCTGACGAGGAGGGCGCTCCAGGTCACGTGCCGACCCCATGCTCGCGCAGATAGGCGAGCGACTCGTCGTACGTCGCGGTGATGCGCTGGTGCACGGAGGTGAAGTCGCGGTGGGCGAAGAGGGAGTCGTCGCGACTCGAGGTGCCGGCCGCGGGGAGCACGTGCGCCTCGACGTGCTCGGGCAGCTCGGCCATCTCGCGGACGAAGCGGTGCCGACGGGCGATCTCGAAGGAGACGCGGGCGACGTCCCAGGGCTTGCGCGGAGCCACCAGGGGGCGGTCGATGCGGCCCACCTGGAGGACGAAGACGCGGTCGGCGCCGAGCTGGACCGCGCGCCCCAACGGGATCGAGTTGACGATGCCGCCGTCGAGGAAGTGCTCGTCGCCGACCTTCGCCGGCGGCAGCAGCCCGGGTACGGCGGCGCTCGCGACCACCGCGTCGACCACCGGGCCGGTCGTGAACCAGTGCTCGGCTGCGCGCTCGATGCTGGCGGCGCACACCTGCAGCGGGACCTCGAGGTCCTCGAAGGCGAGCTCACCCAGCTCATCGCGCAGCCGCTGGGTGAGCGGCTTGGCAGAGTAGATGTGGGTGCCGGTCGACATCGCGCGCCGCACGGTGCGCAGCGGGCGGTCGCCGTACACGTCACCGGACTCGGCGGCGGCCTGCCACAGCTCGGTCAGCCGACCGATCACCGCGGCGCGGGGCTCGCGGGCGACCATGGCGCCGTTGATGGCGCCGATGCTGGTGCCGAGCACCAGATCGGGGACGACGCCGCGCTCGAAGAGCGCCTGCAGCATGCCGACCTCGGCCGCGCCGAGCACCCCACCACCGCCGAGGACGAAGGCGGTGGTGGTCACCTTCGAGAAGGTATCAGGCGGTCTGGAGGTGCTCCGCGCGCACGCGCTGCGTCGCGCGGTGCTCGGCCCAGAAGGAGAGGATCGGCACCGTGCCGCAGATCAGCGTCACGAGCGTGAAGCCGATGTCCCACTCGGCCTTGCGCGAGAGCATGAAGGCCATCAGCACGAAGATCATGTAGAGCCAGCCGTGCGCGACGCCGAGGTACTCCGTGATCGCCTCGCCCACGTGCTGGGCGTCGCTGCCGGTGGCGAACCAGTTGGGCGTGCTGTCGAAGAGGCCCCACATGCCGGTGCCGTCGAAGTTGGCGAGCGGGACGCCGACGAGGCAGAGGACGACGAGCAAGACACCGACGATGGTGGCCATCACCCGATAGCGGAGGAGCGCGGCTTTCACGGCTGGGACGCTACCGCGTCATCCTGAGCGGCGGCTGAGGCGGCCTCCTGCTCGCTGCTCCCCTCATGATCCGCGTCACCGCGCGCTGCCCGCTCGAGCTCGTCGCGGACGTAGCGCCACCAGATGTAGAGCACGAACCCGGCGAAGATCCACCACTCGAGGGCATAGAGCAGGTTGCGCAGCCCGGTGGACTGGTCGGACTTCGGCAGGGCGTCGAGGTCGGCCTGGCCGAGCCCTTCGGTGGGGTCCTGGAGGACGGCATAGCCGCTGTAGAGGTCCTGCTCCACGTGCTGGATCGCGTCGGCGAGCCGCAGCTGGGGGAGCAGGTCGTCCGAGGGGTCGGGGTCCATCTGGCCGGTGCCTTCGGCCGGCTGCAGCCACGCGACGAGCTCGGCCTCTCCGGTCGGCGGCTCGGGCGCGCTGTCCGGGTCGGGCTCGGGGTCGTCGAGGAAGCCGCGCACCACCAGGATGGCGGGCGCATCGACACCACCGTCGACGGCCAGCGGCGTCACCACCCACGACCCTTCGACGCCGTCCTGGGTGCGATCGGTGACAAAGACCGTCCCGGTCGGGACCCAGGTGCCCGCCACTCGCACGGGCTGCCCCACGCGGTCGCCGGGGAACGGGTCGTCGGCCCCCATCACGTCCGTCAGCTCGACCGGCTCGCGCATCGTCAGGTCCCGCGCCGCCGCCTCGCGCTGGGCCTGCCACGAGTCCAGCTGCCACAGCCCCAGGCTCACGGCGATCGCGGTGCAGACAACGCCCACGAGATGCGCCACCCAGAACCGACGAGCCAGCACACCAGACACCCTTAGAGCGTACGCCGCCCCCGGACGAACCCCGAGTCGGCGTATGTGCACCCCCGCAACCCCCCGAGTCGGCGCAAGTGCACATCGGTAGGGCGCTGAGTCGGCGCAAACGCTCGGCTGAACCTGTGCGTTCACGCCGACTCACTCGTCGTACGGCGTGAGTCTGCGCCGACTCAGGAGGTGGGAGGCGGGGTGGGGCAGACGGTGAAGGGCAGCCGGTCCTGCGTCACCAGGCGGGCTGCCGCGCCCACGTCGGCGATCTGGAGGCCGATGCGTCCCGTCGAGGGGTCGACCGCTGGCTCACCGACGAAGGCGTCGCGGTAGGCCACGCCCGGTCCCTGCGACCCCTGAGCCCCCTTGGGCCACTGTGCCGCCAGGTCGGAGCGTGGGAAGAGGTCGCGCCGGTCCGGCCCGAGGCGGGCGGTGGCGACCCACTGCTCGAAGGTGACGCTGACCGCATCCAGCGGGTCGAGAAGGTGCAGGTCGAGCTCGTCGGCCACCCGGCTCTCGTCGTACGACGCGCCGGGGCCGAGCAGGGCGGGGAGCTCGACGCAGCTGCGGCGAAGCCAGAGGGACTCGGCGCCCGGCTCGATGAGCTCGGCCGGGCCGTCTTCGCCCCACACCTCCTCATCCGGGTCCGCCGTACCCTTCACCAGCAGCCGATCACGGACGAGCACCCGGGCGCCTCGCAACGCGACATCGCGCTTCGCGACCGCGGCGGACACCGGCCCCATGTCCACCCCGGATCGGAAGGCGACGACGAAGCCCTCACCCTCCGGACCGGCGAAGCGTGCCTCCCAGGCGACGTCGTCCTGGGAGAACCCTCGGCCGGCCACCGCTGATGTCGTACGTCCGCGTAGGAGGCCCGGGGAGAGCAGCACGGCGTCACGCTCAGCCCGCTCCCAGAACCGGGACCGGTCCTCAGCGGCGGATCCGCTGCTCAGATCCGTCATCCCGAACCGGTCCCGGATCGCGTCGTAGTCGGTCACCGTCACCGTCTCGGCCTCGAGGGGTACCAACGCCAACGCGCGTACGGCGGGCGGCAGCGTCGCATCGCGGAGCAGGCCGCGGGCCTCCCTGGCCACGGTGCCCGGGGACGAGGTCGCCGACGAGGGGGACGGCGCGTCGGTGTCCGGGCCGCAGCCAGCCAGCACGAGAGCGGCCGCCGCGAGCGCGACGATTCCCCGGCCAGCTCGCTGCCAACGAGTCAGGTTCACTCCACGCCCCGCCGGGTCACCGCCGGTGCTGCAGGTGTCACGGCGTCATCAGGAGTGCTCACGCGGAGAAGTCAATCATTCGGCCTGGGCCGCGACGAACGGCGTTGCTGCTTCGGCACCGAACCCCTCCTGGAGTGCGGTGAACGCGGTCCTGCCCACGGGCGTGAGCGCGAGGGCGTGATCGTGGGGTCGTGGGGCATCACACGAGCTCGACGGTGTGCTCGACGCGCATCGTCGCGTTGAGCGTGTTCGCGATGAAGCACTGGTCGTGCGCTGTCTCCACCAGGGTCGCCACCATCGACTCGTCGCTCCCCCTGACGGTGATCCGCGGGCGCAGGACGATCTCGGTGATCCGCATCCCGGAGGCTGCGTCCGGCATCAACGCGGCCGCGTCGTCGGCGTACGCGACCACGTCGACGCCGGCACGCGCAGCGACCGCGAGGAAGGACAGCAGCTGGCACGAGCTGGCCGCAGCGAGGAGCAGCTGCTCGGGGTTGGGGAACGCGGCATCACCACGGAACGCCGGGTCCGCACTCAGGAGCAGCGGCTCCGGGGTCAGGTGCACCTCATGCTCCCGGGGGTAGGTCCGGTACCCGTCGCCAGTCGAACCGGACCATGTGAGGCGGGAGGAGTACTCGTGTGTCGCCATGAGAGGAACGGTAGGGGAGGAACACTCGGGCCCGATCGAATTGTCCAGGCGTCCCCTACTCCTTGCCTTCGCTCCCCCTGCATCTGCTCGAGCAGACGGTCGAGCTGCTGTTGGAGCTCCTCGATCTCGTGCTGGATCTTGCCTCTGTCCGACTGTGTTGCTCTGCGGAACTGCAGGTTCATCACAACGTCCACCTGCGCGCCGATCAGCCCGTAGCGGTCGGAGAGCATCTGACGGGCCACCTCTGGATCGGCTGCACCCAGCAGGATGTCGAGCACTCCGGACGTCGTCCAGGGCTACGCGGATGGCTTTGAGGTGACTCGCGCGCTCCCGGAGCATGTCGATCTTGTGTTGCGCCGACGGCTCGTCACTCATGGCGTGAGCATTGCAGGTGACGGGCCGCCACAGTTGGTCGTCAGGCATGCCGCGTTTGCGTGGCTGGCCAGGCGGCCTGCCGCCGGTGGGGAGACCTTCAGCCAGGAGGGCTGTCGCTGATCTGCTGGCTGCCGTCCAGGGCTGCAGCCACAGCGCTCTCTCCGAGCTACCTCCGGTGGTGGTCAGGTCCGTCGGATAGCCGCGCGGGCGATGGCCGCCACGGCGAGGTCGACGCCGGTGATTTCGCGCCAGCGGACGCGCGAAGCACCGGCGAGTTGCTCAAGGACGTCGAGTGTCGCGCTGTTGGCAGGCGGAAGCGAGAGCCGGTCCTGTCCGCTGCGCCACCCGAGCGCGAAGAGCAGGTCGCTGATCTCTCTGCGCCACTCCGGAGCAGAGACGCCACTACCGACCACGGCGAGCGCCATCCAGCCTGCCTGGCGCTCGGCCTCAGTGGTGCCCACCGGCAGGCGCTCGACGATGTGCCCCAGGAGCGCCTGCGCATCATGGGCTCGTCGAACAGCGGCGGCCGTCGGGCTCAGACGGCCCTTGCGGACACTGACCAACCCGAGGGCGCGCGCGGTGGTGCGGATGTCGGCGACGGGGAAGGTGAGGTCCTCCCTGTTGGCCTTGCCGATCCACCAGTCGGCAATGCCAGTGCGTTCGGCGACCTGCTCGACGACGGCAGGTGGGAGGTAGCCCGCAGTTGTCAGCGTGACACCGCCGCCCACGATGTCGAGGAAGGTCCGATAGGTCGCGGTCAACCGTGCGGCCTCGTCCTCCGTGATCTCGGTCGGCCCGTGGGAGAGCGGACGACCCAGCACCTCCCGCAGGAGGCGGATGCCCCGGTGATCGAGCTGCTCGACGAGTTCGGCCATCTCCCCGGTTACCTCGGCGGGCTCGGAGACCGCAACGGCAAGAGCGGCGTTGACCTCCTCGACGTCGAAGTGGTCCGGGTGCCAGTCGAGTGGGAGCCAGTCGCGAGCGTGTGCGACGTCCTCGAAGTTGTCGGGGAGCAGTGCCTCGTCGCACCCGCTGCGGACCCACGTCGCCAGCTCCTCATAGCCGCCGATCCCACCGCAATCCTCGGGAGGACACGCCATCCGCCCGGCAGTGCACCGCGCCGTCGCGGGTGGCTCGTCGAGCACCTCCTCGACCACCAGTTTGTGGTCCCACCCGTCGCCGAAGTCGTACTCGTACCAAAGCTGGTTGCCCTTCTCAGCGACGAGCTGATCGAGGCGTACGTCGTCCTCCAGCGTGCCGTCCTCTCCCTCCTCGAGGTCGAAGGTCGTCACGAAGTACGGCGACCTGTGGTCGCTGCCGGTGCGAAACCGGTGCAAGTGGCTATTGGCCCACCCCATCGCGGCCTGAATGACGTCGTGCAGGCGCGGCAGCGTCAGGTCACCGGGCAGCTCAAGGCGCCGCCACACCGGCGGCTTCGCGTCGCGCAGGTCCAGACGCACCCGGAACCCCCGGATCTCGCTCGGGACAGAGAGCAGCCTTGGCGCCTCGACCTGCTGGAACTGCTCGAACATGCTGGGCACCTGCCGGCTCATCAACGCATCGACAAGCGCCTCCTTCTCCTCCGGGCTGCCACCTGCCATGAGCTGATCTACTAGGTGCTGGACATCAGTCGGTTCGGCCACGGCTGACAGTGAATCACCGCCGGTTCGCGCGCATCTCCTGTTAGGCGTCGGTCGCAGCAGAGGTGTTCACGACCCGGCCAGGGTTGCGCTCGCGAACAACGCCGACGGCATTGCGTGTTGCAGTTCCCAGGTTATGGCGAGGGGGCGCTCACCCACGTGACTGACATAGGTGGCCGGGCCTAGGAATACGTAGGGTGCCGTGTCGTACTCGCCTTTGTTCTCCCTCCGGCAGAAGATCAGCACCGTGCTTGAGCCACGGAGGTAGCGCTGACCCGTGGGTGAGGCGGCCGAGGTGGCGTTCTGGGATTCCCAGTGAAAGAGCGTGGGGCTGATCGGATAATCGCGATACATGGTGGTGGGGGAATAGTCCGCCTCGGATTTCGTCAGTGTCACGAAGAAGGCGTCGACGTTCAGTGACTCGGAGTAGGCGACGCCTTGCATCATGCTCGTCGGCTTTCGCTGGAGAGTCGCGTAGTCGAGGGCAGCGAGGATCTCTTCGCGTTGATACGACGCGTGGACGCGAAGCGGCACATCTGAAAGGGACTCGGTCAGCGGCATCGCATCATGCCGGGTTGCATCGAAGACCAAGTCGATGACCGCGCCGAGCTCTGCGGCGGCAGCGTGCTCGGCACGGATTGCGGCGAGGCCTTCGTCGTACGTCGAGAAGCCGTTTGCGCCGGGGAACGCTGAGAAGAACAGCATCCGCGCCAGCCTCTGCTCCATCTGGCTGAGGTCGGCATAGGGAGTGACTGTCCTCAGCAACTGGGGGTAGCCGACCGCTCTGAGTCCGTCGTCGACGTGAGCGAAGGCGCGGATTCGTTTGAGGAGCTGCGCCTCGCGTGGTGTTCCGGCGGCGGTCGGCAGGCCGGCGTCTCGGCGGAGCTGGGTCCAGGACCGCTGGCCACGGCGCAGGATGTCAGGCAACTCGATACCGGACTCATGCACGAAGGTCGGGAGGTCGAGGTCGCCGTACGAGCGCAGCTCCGCAGTCATCGACTTCCAGCTGTTCGCGACCTGGGCACGCAGGTTGTCGAGGATCACGGACTGGGCCTGTCGGTCCATCACGATCTGGCAGCCGGAGGGCAGGAACGGGAACCCTCGTTCAATCTCGCGCACGAGGCCCCGCCGGGTCTCGCCTGTGAGGGCGCGCAACTTCCTATCGAAGCGGAACTCCTGGCGCTGATGGCCCACGAAGTCGAGAACGGTCAGCACAGCCTTGTTGGGTGTGCGGCGAAGTCCACGACCCAACTGTTGCAGGAAGATCGTGGCGCTCTCGGTGGGACGGAGGAACAGCACCGTGTCCACGTCCGGCAGGTCGAGGCCCTCGTTGAACAGGTCGGCAGCGAACAGCACGTTGACTCGGCGCGCCTTGAGATCCTCGAGTGCGCGCTGCCGGTCTGCTCCAGGTGTTTCACCGCTGACGGCGAGGGCGGGGATGCCCGCAGCCCTGAACGCCTCGGCCATGAAGTGGGCATGAGCGACGCCGACGCAGAAACCGAGTGCGCGCATCTCCCCGGGATCGATCACCTTCTCGCGCAGTTGCTGAAGGACGATGGCAGCCCGCGCCTGGTTGCCGGTGTAGACGTTCGACAGCTCACCCTCGTCGTACTGTCCACGGCTCCAGCTGATGCGCCGGAGGTCAGTACCGTCCGCGACGGCGAAGTAATGAAATGGGCAGAGCAGGTCTTGGCCGAGCGCGTCCCACAGCCGCAGCTCCGTGGCAGTGCGCCCCTCGAAGAACGAGGCGCGGACGTCGATCCCGTCGGCGCGCTCGGGGGTTGCGGTGAGACCGAGCAGTTCGCGAGGGGTCAGGTGGTCGAGGAGTCGTCGGTACGTCGGCGCCTGGGCGTGGTGGAACTCGTCGATGACCACGATGTCGTAGGCGTCGGTGGGGATGTTCGTCACGCCATACGACTGGAGGGACTGCACACTGGCGAAGACGTGGTCCCATCTCTCGGGTCGCGCGCCGGCGACGTACAGCTCACCGAACATCGGATCGCCGAGGACCTCGCGGTAGGTGCGCAACGACTGCTGGAGAATCTCCTTGCGGTGTGCGACGAAGAGAAGTCGAGGCCGATCGGTGGGCGTCGGTCCGCACAAGCGGCGGTAGTCGAGTGCCGCGACCACTGTCTTGCCGGTACCCGTGGCCGCGACGACCAGATTGCGGTGGCGACCGTGCACATCGCGCTCGACAGCCAACTCGTCGAGCATGTGTTGCTGGTAGGTGAACGGTCGGACCTCGAGTCCAGAAAGGCTGATGGTCACCCGGTCGCTCTGTCTGCGTCCCGAAGCCTCGGCGAGCGCATCGTCCAAGCGGTCCCGGTCGCGCTCCGGGTCGTAGAGCTCGAAGCTCGGGTCGTTCCAGTAGGTGTCGAAGGTGCCGTGGAACTTGTCCAACAGCGAAGGAGTGGCCACTCGGGACAGGCGGACGTTCCATTCCACCCCGTCGAGGAGGGCCGCGCGGGAGAGGTTGGATGACCCGACGTACGCCGTGTCGTAACGGGTCCGGCGGCGAAACATCCAGGCCTTCGCGTGCAGACGGGTGCGGGCCGCGTCGTACTGGATTCGCACCTCGGCACCGAGCTCTCGAACGAGCCGGTCGAGTGCGGCCCGCTCGGTCGCGCCCATGTAGGTCGTCGTGATCACGCGCAGCGGGGCTCGGCGACGGCGCAGTCGCCCGAGCTCGCTCTCGAGGAGGCGCAGACCATGCCACTTCACGAAGGCGCAGAGCAGATCGACCTCGTCCGAGGTGTCGATTTCGGCGCGCAACTCGGCAGCGAGGTTCGGCTCGCCACTGCTGTTGGTGAGGAGTGCCGCGTCCGACAAAGGCGTCTTAGGTCGAGTGGGCTCGATATCGAGCACTCCGGGCCCGGGGTCCCTGGCAAGGCGTCGCAGCTGTTGCGCTGGGGCGTCGACTCTGGCACCAGGGACTTCAAGAAGGACGACGAGGCTGTTGAGAAGCTGAAGCCGACTGTTCGGATCAGTTCGGCCTTCCAAGGCACCGCGAGTGAGCTCATAGATGTGCCGAGCCAGCACGTGCGGTTGGTCAGCCGGGTCCACCTTGGCGAACTCGGCGCGAAACGCGACCTCGTCGTCGAGCGCGACCTGCAACGCCTGGGTCACCAACTGCTCGTGGAGTCCGGGAAGGGCCAGCGGCTGTTCCGTCACTGGCCCAAGCTCTCATGGTCACCGGCCATCTGGGCGGAAGCTCGACCTGAGAGGACAGAGCCGCAGGCAATCCTGCGGCGTCTCGACAAGCTCGACAGTCGAGCTGAGTGGAGCATAGGAGACTCGAACTCCTGACATCTGCCTTGCAAAGGCAGCGCTCTACCAACTGAGCTAATGCCCCCTGTTGAGTTATGAAGCAGTCTGCTTCGCGACCGGGTCGGTCGCCTCGGCCCACAGTGCCTGCTCACGCTTGCCGTCGTCCAGCTTCTTCTTGGCCATCACGGCACCGAGGGCGGCCAGCAGGACGAGCAGGAGCTTCTTCACGGTGGATCTCCCATGCGGATCGTGCCACGCCCGGGGAACCGGACCGTGGCGGTGAAGCAGGACGCGGGTGGTGGGCCTAACAGGACTTGAACCTGTGACCTCTTCCTTATCAGGGAAGCGCTCTAACCGTCTGAGCTATAGGCCCGCATGGGCGTTCACCGATCCTCGGCAACGACCGAGGGGGAACATTACCCCACCCCCGCGGAGGCCGACAAAACGGCCCCCACCTGGGGTGGGAGACCCTCAGCGCTCGTCCTCCGCGAGGGTCACGTCGATGCCGCCGAGCAGGGCTGCCGCCATGTTGTAGAGGAACGCGCTGAGCGTCGCCATGGCGGTGATCAGCACGACGTCGATGACCGACACGAGCATCGTGAAGCCCATGACGCGGGAGAGCCCGACATAGTCCTCCACGTCGAAGTCGGCCGACTCCTCGCCGCCGATCACGTCCTGCACGGTGCCGTTGATGGAGTCCCAGACGCCGGCAACGCCAAGCACCGACCACACGATGAAGACCGATACCACCGTGACGATCGCGAAGGCGATCGAGAGCAGGAAGGCGGTCTTCATCACCGACCAGGGGTCGATGCGGGTCAGCCGCAGCCGGGCGCGGCGGGGCGGCCGCGGCCCCGGCCCGCTCTTGGCAGGCGCACTCGGTGCCTGCCCGCCCTTGGCCGCCTTCGATGCCTTGGCCGCCTTGGCCGCCGACGTCGGGTCGGCGTTGGCGGCGCGCTCGTCCGCAGCGTTGGAGAAGGCCGCCTGCAGGCGCCCGGTCATCGCCGGGCGCACCGCCGTGTCGTCGTTGCGCGCACTGGGCTGCTGTGCCGATTGGGCCGGCTGGGCCGGCTTCGCAGTCGGCCGCGCTGCGGACGATCCGGTCGGGGCCGGCGAGGGGGGAGTGGCCCTAGGGGCCGGGCGGTCGGTCATCGGACGTCACTCCTTGGTCTCGTCGTCACCGGAGCCGTCGCCCCCGTTGTCGTCAGCAGAGTCCTCTGCAGCAAGGTTGTCGTCAGCGATTGTTGCATCCGCGTCCACGCCCGCCACCTGCTCCGAGGTCTCCAGACCCGTCTCGTCGCCGCTCTCCTCGTCGTCGACCGCGTCCTCCTTGGCCTCCACGGAGCGTGCCACGACAGCCACCGCGTCACCCTTCTTGGGCTTGGCGAACTTCACGCCCATCGTGGATCGACCGGTGGGCCGGAACTCGGCATTGATCGGGCTGCGCACGACCTGGCCGGCCTGGGTGATGAGCAGGACCTCGTCGCCCTCCTCCACGATGAACGCGCCGACGAGGCCGCCGCGCTCCTCGTTGGCCAGCGACATCGCCTTGATGCCGATGCCGCCCCGCGACTGCAGGCGGTACTCAGAGATCCGGGTCCGCTTGGCGAAGCCACCGTCGGTGATCGTGAAGACGTACTGCTCCTTCACGTCCGGCAGGTCGCCGGCCGCCGTCGACTCACCGGCCTCGGCGGCCCTCGCCTCCGCGGCCTCCTCGGCCGCCACCTGCTCGGCGCGGATGACCGACATCGACAGCAGGGCGTCGCCGTCGCGGAACTTCATCCCCGAGACACCCGAGGTCGCGCGACCCATCGGCCGCAGCTGGGTGTCGTCGGCACGGAACCGGATCGCCTGCCCCTTGCGCGACACCAGCAGGACGTCGTCGTCGGCGTTGACCAGCTCGGCGCCGATCAGCTCGTCGTCATCCTCACGGAAGTTGATCGCGATGACACCGGCCTGGCGCGGGCTGTTGTAGTCGCCCAGACGGGTCTTCTTGATCAGGCCGGTGCGGGTCGCGAGCACGAGGTACGGCGCCTGGTCGTAGTCGCGGATCGCCAGCACCTGCGCGATCCGCTCGTCCGGCTGGAAGCTCAGCAGCCCGGCGACGTGACCGCCCTTGGCGTCTCGCTGCGCCTCCGGCAGGTTGTAGGCCTTGGTCCGGTAGACCCGCCCGGCCGTGGTGAAGAACAGCAGCCAGTGGTGGTTGGTCGTCGCGATGAAGTGCTCGACGACGTCGTCGCCACGCAGCGTCGCGCCACGCACGCCCTTGCCGCCGCGCTTCTGCGTGCGGTACTGGTCGGCGCGGGTCCGCTTGGCGTAGCCACCGCGGGTGATCGACACGACGAGATCCTCGTCGGGGATCAGGTCCTCCATCGAGAGGTCGCCGTCGGCCGCGATGATCTGGGTCCGGCGGTCGTCGCCGTACTTCTCCACGACCGCCTCGAGCTCCTCGGCGATGATCCGCCGCTGACGCGAGAGGTTGGCGAGGATGTCCTCGAGGTCGGCGATCTTCAGCTCCAGCGCCGCCAGGTCGTCGACGATCTTCTGGCGCTGCATGGCCGCAAGGCGGCGCAGCTGCAGGTTGAGGATGGCGACGGCCTGGATCTCGTCGATGTCCAGCAGCGCGATCAGGCCGTCGCGCGCGTCGTCGACCTCGGGGGAGCGGCGGATCAGCGCGATGACCTCGTCGAGCATGTCGAGCGCCTTGACCAGCCCGCGCAGGATGTGGGCTTCCTTCTCGGCCTCCGCGAGGCGGTAGCGCGTCCGGCGCTGGATGACCTCGACCTGGTGCTCGACCCAGTTGCTGATGAACTGGTCGATGCTCAGCGTGCGGGGCACGCCGTCGACGAGCGCCAGCATGTTGGCGCTGAAGTTGGTCTGCAGCTCGGTGTGCTTGAGCAGGTTGTTGAGCACCACGCGGGCGACCGCATCGCGGCGCAGCACGATGACCAGGCGCTGGCCGGTGCGGTCGGAGGTGTCGTCGCGCACGTCCGAGATGCCCTGGACCCGCCCGGAGTCGGCCAGCTCGGCGATCTTGATCGCGAGGTTGTCGGGGTTGACCATGTAGGGCAGCTCGGTGATCACCAGGCAGGTGCGACCGCGCTTGTCCTCGTCGATCTCGATGACCGCGCGCTGGGTGACCGACCCGCGACCGGTGCGGTAGGCCTGCTCGATGCCCTGGCGGCCGACGATCAGCGCACCGTTGGGGAAGTCGGGACCCTTGATCCGCTCGATCAGCGCGTCCTGCAGCTCCTCGCGCGTCGCGTCGGGGTGCTCGAGGGCCCACTTGGCACCCTCGGCGACCTCCTTGAGGTTGTGCGGCGGGATGTTCGTCGCCATGCCGACCGCGATGCCGGCCGAGCCGTTGACCAGCAGGTTGGGGTAGCGCGCCGGCAGGACCACCGGCTCCTGGGAGCGACCGTCGTAGTTGGGCTGGAAGTCGACGGTGTCCTCGTGGATGTCGCGCACCATCTCGAGCGCGAGCGGAGCCATCCGGCACTCGGTGTACCGCATGGCGGCCGCCGAGTCGTTGCCCGGCGAGCCGAAGTTGCCCTGGCCCTGGACCAGCGGCGCGCGCATCACCCAGGGCTGTGCGAGACGGACCAGGGTGTCGTAGATCGCGGTGTCGCCGTGCGGGTGGTACTGACCCATCACGTCACCGACGACGCGCGAGCACTTCGAGAAGCCCCGGTCGGGCCGGTAGCCCCCGTCGTACATCGCGTAGAGCACCCGGCGGTGCACCGGCTTGAGCCCGTCGCGTACGTCGGGCAGCGCGCGGCCGACGATGACGGCCATCGCGTAGTCGATGTAGGCACGCTGCATCGACGTCTGCAGCTCGACGGGCTCGATCCGTCCGCCGAGGGTGGGGGGCTCAGTGGTGTTGTCAGTCACGATTGTTCTCTCTGGTCGGCTCTACTCGAATCTAGGGTTCGCGCTAGAAAGCGGAATATCTAGATGTCGAGGAAACGGACGTCCTTGGCGTTGCGCTGGATGAACGAACGGCGCTGCTCGACGTCCTCGCCCATCAGGATGGAGAAGATCTCGTCGGCCTGGGCCGCGTCGTCCAGCGTCACCTGCAGCATCAGGCGCTGGTCGGGATCCATGGTGGTCTCCCACAGCTCCTTGGCGTTCATCTCGCCGAGACCCTTGTAGCGCTGGACCGGGTTCTCCTTGGGGAGCTTCTTGCCCGACTCCAGGCCAGCAGCCATCAGCGCGTCGCGCTCGGAGTCGGAGTAGACGAACTCGTGCTCGTGGGGCTTGTTCCACCGCAGCCGGTAGAGCGGCGGCTGCGCCATGTAGACGTGGCCGTGGTCGATCAGCGGCTTCATGAAGCGGAACAGCAGCGTCAGCAGCAGGGTGTTGATGTGGTGGCCGTCGACGTCGGCGTCGGCCATCAGCACGACCTTGTGGTAGCGCAGCTTCTCGATGTCGAAGTCCTCAGTGATCCCGGTGCCGAGCGCCGAGATGATCGACTGCACCTCGAGGTTGCCCAGGATCCGGTCCAGGCGGGCCTTCTCGACATTCAGGATCTTGCCGCGGATCGGCAGGATCGCCTGGATCCGCGGGTCGCGTCCCTGCCGGGCCGAGCCGCCAGCGGAGTCACCCTCGACGATGAAGACCTCGCACTCGGCGGGGTTCGTCGACTGGCAGTCCGACAGCTTGCCGGGCAGACCACCGCCGCCGAGGATGCCCTTGCGGTTGCGGGCCAGGTCGCGCGCCTTGCGCGCGGCGACGCGAGCCTGCGCCGCGGCCTGCGCCTTGCGGACGATCTCCTTGCCCTCGGCCGGGTTCTCCTCGAGCCAGGCGCCGAACCGGTCGTTCATCAGGCGCTGGACGAAGCCCTTGGCCTCGGTGTTGCCGAGCTTGGTCTTGGTCTGGCCCTCGAACTGCGGCTCGCCGAGCTTCACCGAGATGATCGCGGTGAGGCCCTCGCGGATGTCGTCGCCCTTGACCCGGTCCTCGACCTTCTTGATCAGGCCCCACTCCTCGCCCCAGTGGTTGACGAGGCTGGTCAGCGCCGCCCGGAAGCCCTCCTCGTGCGTGCCGCCCTCGTGGGTGTTGATGGTGTTGGCGAAGGTGTGGACCGACTCGCTGAAGGTCGTGTTCCACTGCATCGCGACCTCGAGGCTCATGTGGTTCTCGACGCGCTCGGGCGTCTCGGCCTCGAAGGCGATGATCGTCGGGTTGGCGGCCGACTTGCGACGGTTGAGGTGCTCCACGTAGTCGACGAGACCGCGGTCGTACTTGAAGATCCGCTCCAGCCCGCCGGCCTCGCCGGCCTGGATCGCGTCCGCGCCCGCCTGGTCGACGTCGTCGTCGACGGTGTTGTCCTCGACCGCCTCCAGCACGTCGGCCGCGGCGGGGCGCTCGTCGCGCAGCACGATCTCGAGGCCCTTGTTGAGGAAGGCCATCTCGCGGATGCGGTTGGTGATCGTCTCGAAGTTGAACGTCGTGGTCTCGAAGATCTCCTCCGAGGGCCAGAACGTGATCGTCGTACCCGTGTGCTCGCCGTCCTCCATCTCGCGCACCTGCTCGAGCGGAGCGTTGGGCACACCGAGGGTGAAGACCTGGCGCCACAGGTGACCGCGGTTCTTCACGTCCACCTGGAGCGTGGTCGACAGCGCGTTGACGACCGAGACGCCGACGCCGTGCAGACCGCCGGAGACCTTGTAGCCGCCGCCGCCGAACTTGCCGCCCGCGTGCAGCATGGTCAGCGCCATGGTCACCGCGGGGATGCCCTCGGTGGGGTGGATGTCGGTGGGGATGCCGCGCCCGTTGTCCTCGACCTTGACGCCGCCGTCCTCGAGCAGCGTCACGATGATCCGGTCGCAGTGCCCGGCCAGCGACTCGTCGACGGAGTTGTCGACGATCTCCCAGACCAGGTGGTGCAGGCCGCGCTCACCGGTCGAGCCGATGTACATGCCGGGGCGCTTGCGGACGGCCTCGAGACCCTCGAGGACCTGGATCGCGGACGCGTCGTAGGCGTCGCCCACGGGTCCGGTCTCACGGAGCTTGTCGTGCAGTCCACCGAACTCGGACTCGGAGTCCGGGGACTCGACTGCCTGGGACTCGTCGGGGTTGACGGCGCTCTCGTCGGACACGCGAACCTCTTCCTGATGCGGGCCGACCCAGGCGGGCGCGCGCGAGGACCGGGGTCCGAGATCGCGCGGCTCTGCCCAACGAGTCTGCCCAACGTGACTTCTCTTGCGGGAGTGTCTGCGTGGGCGGGACCCATGCAGAGGGCCGCTGCACAGAAGGAGCCAGCGACCCGCCCGCCATCCTACCTGTTGAGAGGCCCTGAACCACGCGATCCTCCCCAGGCAACGAGGCAGGATCTGCACAAAATAGGCCCTGTGCGCGTCAGGAAGGCGTCCGGGACGTCCGCGGAGGGGCTCGGACGGGTCCCTGTACGTCCACCGGGGCCCCAGTTCGTCTCCGCTGGGATTGACACCCACCCGCTCCCGACCCGGTCGGATCAGCCGTAGGTGTCGCGCGGCCCGCGCCCGTCGCGCACCGACCGGGGGCCCTTCTTCCAGGTCGGAAGGTGCGGTCCGAGGACCTCGATCAGGACGACGGTGCCGTGGCCGAGCTCCTCGTTGAGGCGGCGCACGATGGTGGGTGCGAGCAGTCTCAGCTGGGTGGCCCACGCCGTGGAGTCGGTGCGCACCGTGAGCTTGCCGTCGGCGAACGCCTCGGGCGTGCAGTGGCTCGCGACCTCGTCGCCGACCAGCTCGGCCCACCTGCCGAACACGCCGTGCACGCGCAGGTCGACCGCCCAGCCGTGGTCGGAGACCAGCCGACCGAGCGTGCTGTCGAGCGTCTGCGGGTCCCGCTCGTCGGGGAAGGCGCCGGAGACCCGGCCCGTGCCGCGGCGACGAGCGCCCCAGGCTCCCGCCCCGGCTCCCGTCGTACGACGCGGGCGGACGCCGGTGGGCAGCGCCCTGGCCGTGGCCTTGGCCAGGGAGCGCGCCAGGTCGAGCCCGTCCTCGTGATGCTCGGGCGGCTCCTCGGCGGGGCTCGTCCCCTCGCTCGACTCCGCGGGGCTCGACTCGTCCGGTCTCGGCTCGTCCGGTTCGGGCGACTCCTCAGTCGTCATCGCTCATCCTCCGCACCTCGCCGTCGGCGACGGCGTACCGCACCCCGGCCAGCACCTCCGGCACGTCCGCCGAGACCGCGGCCGTGACCAGCACCTGCTCGGCTCCGGCCACCAGGTCGGCGAGCTGGCGCCGGCGCTCGGTGTCGAGCTCGGCGAAGACGTCGTCCAAGATCAGGATGGGGTCGTCGCCGTCCGCGCGCAACAGGTCGTACGACGCGAGCCGCAGCGCGAGCGCGAACGACCACGACTCCCCGTGCGAGGCGTACCCCTTGACCGGCAGCCGCAGCTCGCCGTTGCCGAGGGTGAGCACCAGCTCGTCACGGTGCGGACCGACCAGCGAGACACCACGGTCGAGCTCGTCCTTGCGCCGACGCTCGAGCTCGGCCAGATAGGCAGCCACCAGAGCCTCACCGCTCAGCGGGCCGTCGGCGTCCTCGAGCGCGAAGGACGGCTTGTAGTCGATCTCGGCGTCGTCGCGCCCGGCCCCGCGGGCGACGGTGGCGTAGGCCTTGCCGACGTACGGTCGCAGCGCGTCGATCAGCGACCGGCGCTCGGCCATCAACTCCGCGCCCGTGCGCGCCAGGTGGTCGTCCCACACGCCGAGGGTGGACAGCGCCGACTCGTGGCCCTCACCGCGGCCGCGCCGCGCCGAGCCCATGGTCTTGAGCAGCGTGTTGCGCTGGCGCAGCACCCGGTCGTAGTCCGCGCGCACACCGGCCAGACGCGGGGCGCGGAGCACGAGCAGGTCGTCGAGGAAGCGCCGACGATCGGACGGGTCGCCCTTGACGAGCGTCAGATCCTCGGGGGAGAAGACCACCGTGCGCACCAGCCCGAGGAGCTCGCGGGCGCGGGGGAGGACGGAGCGGTTGATCCGCGCCCGGTTGCTGCGTCCGGGGTTCAGCTCGACCTCGAGGGTCGCGGTCCTGCCGTCGCGGACGACGGCCGCACGCACCAGCGCCTGCTCGGTGCCGGCCCGGATCAGCGGGGCGTCCGAGGAGACCCGGTGCGAGGACAGGCGGGACAGGTAGTCGATCGCCTCGACGAGGTTGGTCTTGCCCTGCCCGTTGCGGCCGATGAACGCCGTCACCCCTGGCTCGAGGGCGACGTCCACGTCGGCGTAGGAGCGGAAGTCGTGCAGGAAGAGATGCGAGACGTGCACGGGTGGTCAGGCGGGGTCGGGATCGGGACCCGGGTCGTCGTTCGCGGGTCCGGTGGCGCCGGGTGTGTCAGGGCCAGGGGTGTCGCCGGTCGCGGCGGCCGCCTGGACGGCGTGACCGCCGAACTGGTTGCGCATCGCGGCCACCGCCTTCATGGCGGGGGAGTCGTCCTGGCGCGAGACGAAGCGGGCGTAGAGCGCGGCGGTGATCGCGGGGGTCGCGACGGCGTGCTCGATGCCGGCCTCCACGGTCCAGCGGCCCTCGCCGGAGTCGTCGGCGTAGCCGCGGATCTTCGACAGGCCCGGGTCCTCGTCCAGTGCGGCGACCATCAGGTCGAGCAGCCACGACCGGATGACCGTGCCCTCGCGCCACGAACGGAAGACCTCGGTCGTGTTCTCGACCATGTCGACCTTCTCGAGCAGCTCCCAGCCTTCGGCATAGGACTGCATCACGGCGTACTCGATGCCGTTGTGGACCATCTTCGAGAAGTGCCCGGCGCCGACGCTCCCGGCGCGAACGGCACCGAACTCACCCGGGGGCTTGAGGGCGTCGAACGCCGGCTGGACCTTGGCGATGTCCTCCTCGGATCCGCCGTACATCAGGGCGTAGCCGTTCTCCAGCCCCCACACACCGCCCGAGACGCCGCAGTCGACGAAGCCGATGCCGCGCTCCGCAAGGAGCTCGGCGTGAGCCAGGTCGTCGGTCCAGCGCGAGTTGCCGCCGTCGACCAGCACGTCGCCCTCGCCCAGCAGCTCGGTCAGCTCGGCGACCGTGGCGCGGGTCGCGTCGCCCGACGGGACCATCACCCAGACCACCTTGGGGGAGGGCAGCGCCTCCACCAGCTCGGCCAGGGAGGCGACGTCGCTCACCTCGGGGTTGCGGTCATAGCCCACGACCGTGTGGCCGGCGCGGCGCAGACGCTCGCGCATGTTGCCGCCCATCTTGCCCAGGCCGACGAGTCCGATGTCCATGCGTTCCTCCGTGATGGTTCGCTCGGGTGCTGGCCTTCGACCATAGGCCGCCAGGACCAGCTCAGGAGAGCAGGCGGCGCGGCATCAGCAGGTAGCGGAACCCGGGGTCGTGGTCGCTGTCCGTCGCCGACCCGCTCATCACCACGGGCTTCGAGGCCTGGGTGAAGGCCAGCTCGACGACGGTCTCGTCGATCGCGCCGAGTCCGTCGAGCAGGAACTGGGGGTTGAACCCCGTCGTGATGTCCTCGCCCTCGATGGTCGCCTCGATCGACTCCGAGGCCTGGGCCTCGTCGCCCGAACCGGCGTCGAGCGTCAGCACGCCCTCGCTGAACGCGAGCTGCACCGCGGTGTTGCGCTCCGCGACGAGAGCGACGCGCTTGACCGACTCGATGAGCGAGGCCTTGTCGACGCGGGCGACCGTGAGGTGGTCGCTCGGGAAGAGGCTGCGGACCTTGGGGAACTCACCGTCCAGCAGGCGCGTGGTCGTGCGTCGTACGCCGCCGGGGGCCGCGCCCTCGAAGCCGATGATGCCCTCGCCGGAGCCACTGGCGGAGAGCGCGATGGTCACCTCGCTGCCGGCGGTCAGCGACTTGGCGGTGTCGCCCAGCACCTTCGCCGGGACCAGTGCGGCCACCGACTCGTCCGGAGTGCGGGGGTTCCAGCCGAGCTCGCGGTGGGAGAGCCGGAAGCGGTCGGTGGCGAGCAGCGAGATCGTCGAGCCGTCGATCTCGATCCGCACGCCGGTCAGGACCGGGAGCATGTCGTCGCGTCCCGCGGCGGTGACCGCCTGGGCGACTGCGTGCGCGAACGACTCACTGCGCACGGTGCCGGTCGCGGCCGGCATCTCGGGCAGCTGTGGGTAGTCCTCGACGGGCATCGTCTGGAGGCTGAAGCGCGCGGATCCGCAGGTCAGCGAGACGCGGGCACCGTCGAGAACCATCTCGACCGGCTTCGCGGGCAGGCTGCGGCAGATGTCCGCGAGGAGTCGGCCGCTGACGAGCGCGCGGCCCTCGTCGGAGACCTCGGCGCTCAGCGTCGCCCGTGCGGACGTCTCATAGTCGAAGGTCGACAGCACCAGACCGGCGTCGCTGGCATCGATGAGCAGGCCGGCGAGCACCGGGACGCTCGGACGGACCGGGAGGCTGCGGGCAGCCCAGGCAACGGCATCGGCGAGCACGTCGCGTTCGACGCGGAACTTCACGTGATGGTCCTCCGTGGTCGTGTCGTCTGGTCAGGAGCAGTGAACCCGCGGTCGGCACGGATCGCGATGGGCTGCCACGACAGGTCTGGATGCTGAATCCTGCCATGCGCGTGCCCGACGTGGGGCCGGCGGTGGTGATTCGCGGGTGATCCGGTGCCCTCGGGGATGTGCTCGACGAGGAGTTGTCCCCAGGTTGAGTCCCCGAGAGACGTTGACGGGGGGATGTGTTGGATGTCTGGTGTTAGTCGTCATAGCAACGGTGGAAATTGTGGATGAGGTGCATAACCGCAGGTCAATCGGGGGAATTCAAGTGCACAGGGGCTGTGGAACTACAAGGGGAGGAACTGGCCTCCGATGTGCACGACCGCGGGCCGCACCGCGGAGGCCGTTGGTTCTCCACAGGGTCTGTTGACGGAGGACCCCACCAGCGCACACCTTCTCCACAGGCCGACGAACCACAAGATTCGTGTGATCTCTGGTCCGGACCGGGGGCGTCCTACGATCGTGGAATGTCCTCGACACCTCCCCGGCCGGCGCATCCGCAGCTCGCGCTCGACGCACAGCTGTGCTTCCCGTTGTACGCCGCGACGCGAGCGGTGACGCGGCACTACGCGGTGCTGCTCGAGGGTGTGGGTCTCACCTATCCGCAGTACCTCACCCTGTTGGTGCTGTGGGGAGAGCAGGAGCCGGTGAGCGTCGGTGACCTGGGCCGCCGACTGCGGCTGGACTCGGGGACCCTGACCCCGCTGCTGAAGCGACTCGAGTCGATGGGTCACGTCGCACGACGGCGCGACGTCGGCGATGAGCGACGCGTGCTCGTGGAGGTGACGACGCAGGGTTGGGAGCTGCGTGAGCGCGTCGCCGGGGTCCCCGAGAAGGTCGCGCTCGCGACCGGCCTCACGGTGAGCGAGGGCGAGCAGCTGGGACGTCTGCTGGACCGGTTGATGACCGGTCTCGACCGGGCGACGGTCAGGTCTGACGGGCCTGCATCTTGATCCGGTTGGTGAGCTCGGAGACCTGATTGAAGACCGAGCGGCGCTCCGCGAGCAGCTGGTTGATCTTCCGGTCGGCATACATGACCGTCGTGTGATCGCGGTTGCCGAACTGCGCCCCGATCTTGGGCAGAGAGAGCGCCGTGAGCTCGCGGCAGAGATACATCGCGATCTGCCGGCCCTGGACGAGGTGGCGTCCACGGCTGGGACCGGTGAGGTCCTCGATCGACACCCCGAAGTAGGCGGCGGTCTGAGCGATGATCGTCGCGGCGGTGATCTCCGGCTCGCCGCCCTCGGGGATCAGGTCCTTGAGCACGATCTCGGCCAGGGTGAGGTCGACCTCCTGGCGGTTCAGATTGGCGAAGGCCGTCACCCGGATGAGCGCACCTTCGAGCTCGCGGATGTTGGTCTGGATCTTGGAGGCGATGAACTCCAGCACCTCGGGGGGTGCGGTCAGCCGGTCCATCGCGGCCTTCTTGCGCAGGATCGCGATCCTGGTCTCGAGGTCCGGGGGCTGGACGTCGGTGATCAGGCCCCACTCGAAGCGGTTGCGCAGCCGGTCCTCCAGCGCTTCAAGGCGCTTGGGGGGTCGGTCGGAGGTGAGCACGATCTGCTTGTTGGCGTTGTGCAGCGTGTTGAAGGTGTGGAAGAACTCTTCCTGGGTCTGGGTCTTGCCCTCGATGAACTGAATGTCGTCGATGAGCAGGACGTCGACGTCGCGGTAGCGACGCTTGAACCGGTCCTGGCGGTCGTCGCGGATCGCGTTGATGAACTCGTTGGTGAACTCCTCGCTCGACACGTAGCGCACCTTCGCGCCCGAGTAGAGAGATCGGACGTAGTGGCCGATCGCGTGGAGGAGGTGGGTCTTGCCCAGACCTGAGTCGCCATAGACGAGTAGTGGGTTGTAGGCCTTGCCGGGGGCCTCCGCGACCGCGACCGCGGCGGCGTGGGGGAACCTGTTCGAGGAGCCGATGACGAAGGTCTCGAAGGTGTACTTCGGGTTCAGCCGGGTCTCGAGGGCCGTGGGTCGTGAGCGCTCGGGCTCGGGGTTCGAGTCGGAGGAGAGCGGAGGGACGCTGCTCAGGTGGGGAATATTAGTCGACATATCGTCATGTCGACTAGGCGCGGCATCGTGCTCGTCACGGGCAGGGGTCGCCAGCTCCTCGGCGTGCTGCTCCTCGAGCCGGGGGTTCACGGTGACGGCGATGCGGATCTCTCGACCGAAGGCCTCACTGAGGGCGTCCTCCAGCTGCGGGCGCAGCCGTCCCTCCAGCTGACCTCGGGTGAAGTCGTTGGGCACGGCGATGATGGCGGTGCTCTCGTGCAGGGTGACCGGCTCGCTCGCACGCAGCCACGCGCGCTGGTTGGATTGCAGGTCGCCGAGCACGGTGCGCCAGACGGTCCCTAGATCGGCAGCGTCGTTCACGCGGTTCCCGCCTTCATGTTCGTCTCCTGGGTCGTCGCGGCTGTTGGCCGCCACGTTGCTCCACAGCTTTTTCCACAGGTTGTGGACCGAGTGTCCCCTCATCCTGGGGATTGTGTGCCGAGACGCTCCTGACATCCGGTTCGGCGAACGTCTGCGCAGGTCAGACCGATGATGGCTGGTCAGGAAACTAGTCTGCACCTGACGTCGACAGGGTCGGGGTCGGGGGCGGCGGGGAACCTCGGCAGCCCTGAACGTAACAAGCACCGGTGCAGCCGAGCAAGACGTCATCCACAGGCTCCCACCCCGCCGGTTTGACCCTGCGAAACCGGGGCGCGTACCGTGGGCCGGTCACCGGCGTCGACTGGTGCCGCATGTCCACGGACGGGCCCACGCCCGGCCGTGGGTGGGCGGTGCCTGCCGACCAGTTCAGTTGGGCTGCCCGCCGCGTCGGTGTGGACATTCCTGCAATCCCCGACATCGGAGAAGTTTCGTGAGCAAGCGTACGTACCAGCCGAACAACCGTCGCCGTCACAAGGTCCACGGTTTCCGCCTGCGCATGCGCACCCGTGCGGGTCGCGCCATTCTGTCGTCGCGTCGCCGCAAGGGCCGCAAGGACCTGGCCGTCTGACGCCTCTTTCCCTCCGCCGTCACCCTTCCCTGTGCTGCCGCCGGCGCACCGACTCACCAGTGGTGAGTCGTTTCGCCAAGCGGTTCGCCGGGGGCGACGATCGGGGTCGCGGACCGTGGTCGCCCATCTCTGGGTCGATGACGGATCCGCCGGTCCTCGCATCGGCTTCGTGGTGAGCAAGGCGGTGGGAAACGCCGTCACACGCAACCGCGTGAAGCGCCGCCTACGTCACCTCGCCCGGGAGCACCTCACGGTGCTCCCGGGCTCTGGCGTGCTCGTGGTGCGTGCGCTGCCCGCTTCGGCGACGGCCAGCTATGCGGAACTCGGGTCGGACCTCACGCGTTGTGTGCAGCGTGTGCTCCCCGACTCGGCACTGGCTGTGACGCCGTGAGCGTTCTGGCCCGGCAGGCCTGCCCGTGAAGTACATCCTGATCGGTCTGCTGCGCGCCTACCGCGCGGTGATCAGTCCTCTCTACGGCCAGGTCTGCCGCTACCACCCCTCGTGCTCGGCCTACGCGCTCGACGCGGTCCAGGTCCACGGCTCGGTGCGCGGTTCCTGGCTCTCCGCACGCCGCCTCGCGCGCTGCCACCCGTGGGCGGCCGGCGGGTACGACCCTGTTCCCCCGCGCGGTCACGCGCGTCCCTCCCGGACTCAAGGAGCCTGAGTGTTCGACTTCTTCGGCGCTATCGGCAGCTTCATCATGACGCCGCTGTACTACGTCATCTCAGTCGTACTGGTCGGGTTCCACAGCGCCCTGAGCAAGGTGTTCGACCCGGACTCCGGCGCGGCGTGGGTGTTGTCCATCGTCGGTCTGACCCTCGTCATCCGCTCGGCCCTGATCCCGCTGTTCGTGAAGCAGATCAAGTCGAGCCGCAACATGCAGCTGATCCAGCCCAAGGTCAAGGAGCTGCAGAAGAAGTACGGCCACGATCGTGAGCGTCTCGCCCAGGAGACGATGAAGCTGTACAAGGACACGGGGACCAACCCGTTCGCCTCGTGCCTTCCGATCCTGCTCCAGATGCCGATCTTCTTCGCCCTCTTCCGGCTCATCGACCAGGCAGCGGACAAGACCGCTCACGGTGTGCTGACCGTGCAGAAGGCGCAGAGCTTCGCCGAGGCCGAGCTCTTCGGCGTGCCGATCTCCAAGACCTTCATGACGGCCGGCGGCGACGTCGGGGTGATGGTGCTGGCCGCGACTCTCGTCGTGGCCATGACCATCTCCACGTTCCTCACGCAGCGTCAGCTGATGAGCAAGAACATGCCGGCCGACGCGCTCAGCGGTCCCTACGCGCAGCAGCAGAAGCTGCTCCTCTACGTCCTCCCGCTGGTCTTCGCGGTGGGTGGTGTGGCCTTTCCCATCGGCGTGCTCGTCTACTGGACGACCTCCAACCTGTGGACGATGGGCCAGCAGTTCTACGTGATCCGTCGCAACCCGGCTCCGAA
This sequence comes from Nocardioides pacificus, assembly GCF_054775955.1. NCBI lineage: Bacteria > Bacillati > Actinomycetota > Actinomycetes > Propionibacteriales > Nocardioidaceae > Nocardioides > Nocardioides pacificus. The sequence continues at coordinate 463,629 of NZ_BAAHCI010000005.1, read as the reverse complement.
CACCGAGGCGGCCAGGGCCAAGGAGGCACGCGACGCGGCCAAGGCCGCGCGCAAGGGGCACGGACACCCCGCCGGCGAGGTCTCGCTGAGCAAGGGTGGTACGGCGGTTGCCGAGGCTCCGGCAGAGCCCCCCAAGCCGGCTCCGCGCCAGCAGCCCAAGAAGCAGCCGCGCAGTCAGCGCAAGAAGAAGTCGCCGGGCAAGGGCCCAGGCCGCCCTCGCTGACCCGCTCCCGTGCTCGATGCCCGACCAGTCTTCCCGCCAGACCAGCCATCAGGAGATCTCGTGAGTGACGCCACCACGCCAGACGACACCGCCTCCGACGCCAGCACCCCCGACGCCAGCACCCCCGACGCCAGCACCCCTGACGCCGGCAGCCCCGACGCCAGCACCCCCGACGCTGACGCATCCGTGGAGACCTCGTCCGAAGGCTCAACGGCTCCTGACGACGCCGCTCCCCGTCTGACGCGCGTGCAGCGTCTGGAGCAGGAGGGCGACATCGCGGCGGACTACCTGGAGGAGCTGCTGGACATCGCCGACTTCGACGGCGATCTGGACATCGACGTCGACGGTGATCGTGCTGCTGTGTCCATCGTGGGTGCCGATCTGTCGCAGCTGGTAGGTGCCCGCGGTGAGGTGCTGGACGCGCTGCAGGAGCTCACTCGCCTGGCGGTCTACCGGGAGACCGGTGAGCGCTCCCGCTTGATGCTGGACATCTCTGGACATCGCGAGGCGCGGCGGGAGGCCCTGGTGAAGCTGGCGGAGGTCGCCATTGCCGACGTGCGGTCCAGTGGAGAGCCGGTGTCCCTCGACCCCATGTCGCCCTTCGAGCGCAAGGTCGTGCACGACGCGGTTGCTGCTGCGGGTCTCGGGTCGGAGAGCTCGGGGACGGAGCCTCGTCGCTATGTCGTGGTCCTGCCTTCGTGACGCACCTGTGGTGAGTTCCCGTCATGAGTGACGTTTCACGTGAAACACCCTCCGTGCCCGACGTGGCTCGGAGGGTTTTCGCTATTGACCGGCTGCCGCTGGCAGAGCGATATGCAGAGCTTCTGGCCACCGAAGGTGTGGTCCGTGGACTGATCGGGCCTCGTGAGACCCCCCGCCTGTGGACGCGCCATCTGCTGAACTGCGCCGTTCTCGAGACGCTGCTTCCTCAACGGGCCAGCGTCTGCGACATCGGTTCGGGTGCGGGTCTGCCCGGACTTGTCCTCTCGATCGCACGTCCAGACCTCCAGGTGACGCTGGTCGAGCCCCTGCAACGGCGCACCGTCTTCTTGGACCTCGTCGTGGGCGAGCTCGGGTTATCAAACGTCGAAGTAGTGCGCGGGCGTGCGGAGTCGCTTCATGGCGAGCGTGTGTTCGACGTTGTCACTTCGCGCGCCGTCGCTCCACTGGAGCGGTTGCTCGGATGGTCGATGCCCTTGGTGTCCGCCGGAGGCGCGCTGGTGGCGATGAAGGGCTCCTCTGTCGGCGAGGAGATCGAGGGTGCGGCTGGGCTCTTGGCTGAGCTGCAGTGTGAGCCACCGGTTGTACATCATCTGGGCGGCGACCTGCTGGAGCAGGGCACGATTGCGCTGCGAATCGCCTGGGGCGCAGATGGGCGAGTAGGTTGGCGTCCTCCACGAGCGCCCTCGCCAGCCGAGGCGCGATCCAGGAAGAGTGCGCGCACACGGAGGAGATCAGGGTGACGGAGAACGGTGCAGGAGCGGCTCGGCGCACCGAGGCTACGAAGGCGACGGCAAATCCGTCCCCAGAGTTATCCACCGGTGAAACCGGGCCTGCTGAGCGTGCCCATCCACAGGTTGGCTCCGGTTATCCACAGCCCAGAGACGAGGCGCTGGCGTCTGTTTCACGTGAAACATCCAGCGGGCCCGGGACTGGCGTTTCACGTGAAACAGCGAACCAGGCGATCTTCCGCGTCCGCACGGCGGGAGACCTCGACACGGGAAAGACCCCACTGCACGACGAGACCACGCCGCTCGCCCGCGCCGCGGAACACTCCGTGCTCGCGCGCACCGGGGCGCGGATGAGACCCGCGCTGGGTCGTCCGGAGAGCACCCGCGTGCTCGTCGTCGCTAACCAGAAGGGCGGGGTCGGCAAGACAACCTCGACGGTCAACCTGGCCGCCTCCCTCGCCCAACTTGGTCAGCGCGTGCTGGTGATCGACCTGGACCCACAGGGCAACGCCTCCACAGCGCTCAACATCGACCATCACCGCGGCACGCCGTCCACCTATGACCTCCTGGTCGAAGGTGTCCCGCTCACCGACGTGATCCAGCCATGCCCGGACGTCGACAATCTCTTCGTGAGCCCCGCGACGATCGACCTTGCTGGGGCTGAGATCGAGCTCGTCAGCGTGGTGGCCCGAGAGAGCCGGCTCCACAAGGCGATCCAGGCCCATCCGCTGGTGGGAGACCACGCTCAGATCGGTGAGGATTGTTACGACTTCGTGCTCATCGACTGTCCGCCCTCCTTGGGGCTGCTGACCTTGAACGCCCTGGTGGCCGGTCAGGAGATGATGATCCCCATCCAGGCGGAGTACTACGCGCTGGAGGGCCTCGGACAGCTGCTCGAGACGGTCGAGATGGTGCGCCAGCACCTCAACCAACAGCTCAACGTCTCCACGATCCTGGTCACGATGTACGACGCCCGCACACGACTCGCCGCGGGTGTGGCCGAGGAGGTGCGCGAGCACTTCGGTGGTCAGGTGCTGAAGACGATGATCCCCCGCTCCGTCCGTGTCTCCGAAGCCCCCTCCTACGGGCAGACCGTGATGACCTACGACCCCGGCTCCCCTGGGGCACTCAGCTATCTGGAGGCGGCGCGGGAGATCGTAACCAAGGGGGCCCCCGCATGAGCAACAAGGCACCGCAGCGCCGTGGACTGGGTCGGGGCCTCGGGTCGCTGATCCCGACCGCGCCCGCCGGCGGCGGATCCGGTCCCGCGACCACCTCTCCCCCGGGGATGCCCGACACCGACATTTCTCTGGACAGCGCTCGTTCTGACACCGCCTCCCCCGCTGGGGATGATGCTCTCCGCCGAGAGGCGCCCGACGGGGAGACTCCCGGCGGGGAGGCAGCGGGCGTGTCCAGCGCCTACTTCGTCGAGCTGCCCATCGGGCAGGTCCGCCCCAACGCCCGCCAGCCTCGTGAGGTCTTCGACGAGGAGGCGATGGCCGAGTTGGTCCACTCCATCCGAGAGGTGGGGCTGCTCCAGCCGGTGGTCGTTCGAAAGACCGGCGAGGAGAGCTATGAGCTCGTCATGGGGGAGCGTCGCTGGAGGGCATCCCAGGAGGCCGGCTCCGAGACGATCCCCGCGATCGTGCGCGAGACCGGCGACAACGTCATGCTCCGGGACGCTCTTCTGGAGAACCTGCACCGGTCGCAGCTCAACCCTCTGGAGGAGGCCTCCGCCTATGCGCAGCTCCTCGAGGACTTCCACTGCACCCACGAGGAGCTGGCCCAGCAGATCGGGCGATCCCGCCCGCAGATCAGCAACACACTGCGACTGCTGAAGCTCTCCCCCGCCGTGCAGCGCCGGGTAGCGGCGGGCGTCCTGTCCGCCGGGCACGCACGCGCACTGCTGGCCGTGGAGGACGGCGGCCTCCAGGACCGCCTCGCCCAGAGGGTGGTCGCCGAGGGCATCAGCGTCCGCGGTCTCGAGGAGATCGTGGCGGTGGGCGGTGCCGAGAAGCCCGACCGGACTCCTCAGCGGAAGCCGAAGGCTCCCGGCCTCACAGATCTGTCGGACCGGCTCTCCGACCGCTTCGAGACACGGGTCAAGGTGGACCTGGGCAAGTCGAAGGGCCGGATCACCGTCGAGTTCGCGACGATGGATGACCTTCAGCGCATCGTGGACATCATGGACCCGCGAAATCGCGTCGACCGCCCCATCTGACGGTATACAAAGCGATATGTCGACAAAGCGATCTACCGATAAGCCGACGTATAAAGTTCTGTCAGCGCCATTCTGAGCGTCAAGACGACGAGACCGGCGAGGGAAAACCACCGCCGATTGGTCAGAAACGGCCTCTCAGAGCGAGAAATGCATGCCGTTTGGTCCCCAACGGCAGCCGAAGGCTGCCGTCACCTGCCGTTTCTGACCGATCGGCGTACGGCGCAGCCGGGGCGGCCGGTCAGGACTTCTTGGCGGCCCGGCGCTCGGCGCGCTTGCGGGCGCGGGCGACCTTCTCCTCGGCGTCGAGGCGGGCGGCCTCCTCGAGGGTGGGCGCGCCGCCCCCGAGACGCGCCGGGACCCACCACGCGCCGGGCGGCCTCTCCTCGGCGGGGTAGTCGGCGATGGTCTGCTCGAGCAGCGTGTTCATCAAGGCCTTGAGCTGCGCGGTCTCGGCGACCGGGTCGGCCCCGGTGGGATGCAACGGCTCACCGACCGTGATGGCGATGGTCTTGCCCCGCTTGAAGTCCTTGGGGTGGTCCTTGGTCAGCATCCGCTGGGTGCCGAACAGCGTCACCGGGATGAGCGGGACGCCGGCCGCCGCGGCGATCCGGACGGTGCCGGTCTTGAACTCCTTGAGCTCCATGGCCCGCGAGATCGTCGCCTCGGGGAAGATGCCGACCGCCTCCCCCTGCTTCAACATCTCCACCGCACGGTGGAACGAGCCGAGACCCTCGCCGCGGTCCACCTCGATGTGGTGCATCGAGCGCATCACCGGCCCGCCGATGGAGTGGTCGAAGATCTCCTTCTTCGCCATGAACCGCACTAGGCGACGCGAGGGGTGGGCGCCGAGGCCGCCGTAGACGAAATCGGCATAGCCGATGTGGTTGAACGCCAGCAGGACGCCGCCCTCACGCGGGACGTTCTCGGTCCCGGTCAGCTGGATGCGCTGACCGAGGACGCGGAAGAGCGTCTTCGCCGTCACGATGATGGGCGGGTAGGTCACGTCGCGCATGGGGATCCTCGCTGAGTCGGTGGGGCGCACTCTACTGTGACGCGAAGCAGGACCGCGCCCGGCAGCCGACGGTACTGTGGCAGGCATGGAGCGCCACGGGTGGCGGATCGGAGGTGACCGGTGTCCCGCAAGATCGTGCGGCTGACCCTGGACCATCTCGCTGCCCTCGACCCGCCCTGCCGCGGGTGCCTCTTCTGGGAGCTCGACCCGGTGATGCGCCGACGCGTGCCACCGGCGGAGGCCGTCGCCGAGAAGGAGCAGCATCTCTCCGAGGTGCTGCGGGAGTGGGGCTCCTGCGGGCGCGTGGCCCTGGTCGACGACACCCCCGTTGGCTACGTCGTCTATGCCCCCGCCGCCTACTTCCCAGGCGCCGCGGCCTTCCCCACAGCACCCGTCTCGCCCGACGCGGTCCTGCTCACCACGGCGTACGTCGCGCCGACGGCGGAGGGTGGGGGTCTGGGCAGGATGCTCATCCAGGGGATGGCCAGGGACCTGATCACGCGCGGGGGCATCCGAGCCGTGGAGGCGTTCGGGGATGCCCGCTCTGCACGGGCCCGAAGCGCGAGCGGGGTGATCGGTGCCGGCCCCGGCTGCGTGCCGGCCACCGAATTCCTCTCCAGCGTCGGCTTCAAGACGCAGCGCAGCCATCCCATCACGCCGCGGATGCGGATGGACCTGCGCTCGGCACTCACCTGGCGCGACGAGTGGGAGCTGGCCCTGGATCGCCTGGTCGGGGTCGTGCGACCGGGACCACGTCCCGTGGCCGGGCCGACCCCCCGCGAGATACGGCGCGACGGGGCCCTCTGAACGACGAGACCGCCGGCGCCCCGAAGGACGCCGACGGTCTCGGCAGGTGCTGATCCCGGACGCGCGGTCCGGCGGTGATCAGCCGATGAAGGGGGCGAGCTCCTTGAGCAGCGCGGCCTTCGGCTTGGCGCCGACGATCGACTTCACGACCTCGCCGCCCTGGTAGACGTTGAGCGTGGGGATGCCCGTGACCCGGTAGGACGCCGGGGTGACGGGGTTCTCGTCGACGTTCATCTTCACGAACGTCAGCTTGTCGCCGTGGGTGCTGGCGATCTCGTCGAGGATCGGCGAGACCTGGCGGCACGGTCCGCACCACTCGGCCCAGAAGTCCACGAGGACGGGCTTGTCGGACTTGAGGACCTGCGCCTCGAACTCGGCGTCGGTCACGGCAGCGATGTTCGCCACGGCTATCCCTCTTTCTGGTGCGTTGGTCATCGGCTTAGGTCAAGAACAGCAGTCACGGCGAAGATGTTCCCCGCCGTGACGAGCGGTGAGGCAGGCGCTGAAGCAGGTGCTCAGGCGCCGGCGATCTGCACGATCTCGCTGACGATCGCCGCCGTCTCCTCGGGGGAGCCGGCGGTGGAGGCGGCGTGGTCGAGGGCGGCGAGGTAGCGCTCGGCGTCCAGGGCCGCGGAGCAGCCGGTGCCGGCGGCCGTGATGGCCTGGCGGTAGCTGTGGTCCACCAGGTCGCCCGCTGCGAAGACGCCCGGGAGGTTGGTCGCCGTGGTCGGCTGCTCCACAAGCACGTAGCCGTTCTCGTCGAGGTCCACCTGGCCGGTGAGCAGCTCGGAGCGGGGGTCGTGACCGACCGCGATGAACAGCCCGGTGATGTCCAGCGGCCGGGTCTCGCCCGAGACCGTGTCGCGCAGCGTGATTCCGGCGAGTTTGTCGTCGCCGTGGATCTCGGCCACCTCGGAGTTCCAGAGGATCTCCAGCTTGGGGTCAGCGAAGGCACGCTCCTGCATGATCTTGGAGGCGCGCAGCTCGTCGCGGCGGTGGATCAGGTAGACCTTGGACGCGAAGCGGGTGAGGAAGGTGGCCTCCTCGATGGCGGAGTCGCCACCGCCGACCACGGCGATGGCCTGCTCGCGGAAGAAGAACCCGTCGCAGGTCGCGCACCAGGACACGCCACGCCCGGACAGCTCCTCCTCGCGGGGCAGACCGAGCTTGCGGTAGCCGGAGCCGGTCGCGAGGATCACCGCGCGTGCCGTGTAGGTGTCCGTCGCCGTCTTCACGACCTTGAGGTCGCCGGTGAGATCCACCTCGACGACGTCGTCGGCGATGAGCTCCGCGCCGAACCGCTCCGCCTGCGCGCGCATCTCGTCCATCAGCGCAGGACCCATGATCCCGTCGCGGAAGCCGGGGAAGTTCTCGACCTCGGTGGTGTTCATCAGCGCGCCACCGGCGGTCACCGAGCCCTCGAAGACCAGCGGGTTGAGGCTGGCGCGGGCGGCGTAGACCGCGGCCGTGTAACCGGACGGCCCCGATCCGATGACGATGACGTTGCGGGGGTCAGACTGCTCGGACATGCGCGAGGACTCCTCGGGGACGACGGTGACTCGGGGGAACCCCCAACGGGGGGACGTAGGTCAGAACCGATCGTAGGCGAGCGTAATTCCCACGCTCAGTCGGCCGGGAGCACGACGGATCTGGTGAACTCCGGGTCACCGCACATGAAGAGCTCGTAGCGGCGCTCGCCGTCGACGCGGGGCCCCACCAGCAGGACGCCCCACCGCCCGTCGTACGACGCGCTGAAGAGCCGCCCGGACGCGTCGTCGGGCACGCAGCGCGTCACCGGCCCCGGCAGCGCCCTGAGGGCGGTGCGCAGCTCGCGGGCGGTGCGCTGCTGGTTGTACCCACCGGCGGCGGTCTCATCGCTCGTCGCGCGCGCCACGTCGGTGGCGAAGTGCTCGGGACGGATCCGGACCGCGTCGAGGTAGGAGAGGGAACCGTCGAGAGTGCTGGTGCCCTGGGGCGCCGACCCCCCACCCGACTCCCCACCCGACTCCCCACCCGACTCCTTGTCCGCCGACGAGTCGAGGTCTCTGCGGTCTTCAAGGGTCGTGTCCGGGGCGCGCTCCTCCGAGGCTGCCGAGCCGGCGGAGTCGGAGCTGGACGCGTCGTCGGAGCCGCTCATCTGGGGAAGGTAGTTCGGCAGTGTCACAGCGGCGACGACAACAGCGGCCGCGGCGACCAGCATCCGCATCCGTCGCGTACGCCGCCGCGCGGCCAGGTCGATGGGTGCAGCGGCGGGGGCGTGTCGTGCCGCGGACAGCGAGGCCAGGGTCTCGTCGAGGCGGGTCGCGACGGACTCGGGCATCGGCTCGGTGTGGCGGGCGTCGACGAGCAGACGGGTGACCTCACGCTGCTGGCGGGGCGTGAACTGCACGGAGTCGCCGCCCTCGGGCGTGCTGTCGTCGTGGTCCTGCACGGTGCGGTCACCTCCTGTCGTGGTGCTGGCCTGGCTGCTCGCTCGCGGTCTCGGAGTGCGGGCGGGCCTACGGTCGTGCGTCCTCCTCGGGTGGGCCTCGGGGGGCGGCCGTGGATGGGACGGACGAGGACGGGTCCGGGTTCCGATGACCCGGGTCACGCTGGTCCGGCGGAGCCAGCATGCCCAGCAGACCGGCCAGCCGGGTCCGCCCCCGTGAGCAGCGCGACTTCACCGTGCCTGTGGCGCAGTCGAGGATCTCAGCCGCCTCCGCGACGGAGTACCCCTCCATGTCGACCAGCACCAGGGCGGCGCGCTGCTCGGCGGGCAGCGAGGCCAGCGCGGCGAGCACGGCGCGACGCCGGTCGGTCCGGACGGCGACCTCGGCCGGGTCCGCGACGGCATCGGTCGCGGAGGCGAGGGAGCGGTGGGTGTCGTGGTCGTCCACATCGTCAGGGAGCGGATCCGTGGCGCGCACCTTGGCGGCGCGCAGCCGGTCCAGGCAGGCGTTGACGACGACGCGGTGCAGCCAGGTGGTCACGGCCGCCTCGCCCCGGAACGAGCCGGCCCGTCGGAAGGCGGCGATCAGGCCGTCCTGCAGCCCGTCCGCGGCGTCCTCGGGGTTGCCCATCGTTCGCAGGGCCACGGCCCAGAGCCGGTCACGGTGGCGGGCGAACAGGATCCCGAAGGCGTCGGCGTCACCGTCGACGTGGGCCTGCAGCAGATCGCTGTCGCTGGCTGCGTCCGTCCCACCCCCGGGATCGCTCACTCCCGGACCACCACGTCGGCGATCTCCCCGCGGAACTCCACGCCGACCGGGGGGATGCCGGTCAGCCAGAGGGTCAGGTAGCGTCCGGTCGCCCCCTCCGCCGGCCGGAGCGAGAGGCTGGCCCCGTCGGCGGTGCCCGAGGCGACGGGCTTCAGGTCCGCGACGCTCTGCGGGGCCTCGTCGGTGAGGTAGGCCTCGAGCGTCGTCGGAGACCCCACCAGCTCCACCTTGATGTCACGCACCTCGCGGCTGTCCTGCAGGTCCAGGACCAGGCCGACTCCGCTGCGATACCCACCGACCGCGAACTGGTCCTTGTAGGTCTTCGTGATCCAGGTGGTGGAGGGGTCGCCGTCGAGGGCGAGTGGAACGCGCTCGGGTGATTCGGCGCCGTCCCCGTCCGGGTCGAGCTCCGTGGCAGTGATCCCCTTGATCGGTGTGGGCGGCGCGGCCGAGGGCGTCGCGCTGGGAGTCGGGTCGTCGTCGTTGTCGAAGGGGATGAACGACGGCGTGCCCTTGCCCAGCGACCACGCGATCACCACCACGACCAGCAGCAGCGCCCCGAGACCCACCAGCGCGGCCGCCAGCAGCGAGCGGCGCCCGGGGAGCGACTCCGGCTCGGTCTCCTCGACGTACGGCGGGATCGTGTGACCCGTGCTCGTTCCGGTGCCCGTGCCGGTGTTGACCTCGGCACCCCACGGCCAGAAATCGCCGCTCCCGGAGGTGGGGGCGGCACCCGGGCGCGGGCGGCGCACGGGCTCGCCGTCGGGCGGATCCGGGGCGAAGAGCGGCCGCACCGGCGGATCCTCGAACGGCGGGGGAGGCGGAGGCGTCTCGGCTCGGGCGGCGAGCCACGAGACGTCGTCGGCCTCGTCGTCGAAGATCGGCAGGCCCGCCTGGGTCGGCTGCTCGACGGGAGCGACCTTGGGCTCGACGACGGTGGGCTCGACGTCGGTGGGCTCGACGTCGGTGGGCTCGACGTCGGTGGGCGGGACGACGGGAGGCGGGACGACGGGAGGCGGTACGGCGGGAGGCGGGACCGGCCCAGCGTCGGATTCGGTCTCGGGGGCGGCATCGGGCGCCACCTCGGGCGCCGGGTCGGGCGCCGGGTCCGGCTCCACCAAAGGGACCTGGAGCGTCGGCGACACATCGGTGGGCGCCGTCTCCGGCTCGCGGGGGGCCAACGACGCGAACGGTCCCGCGAGCAGCGGTGGGCGCTGCACGCCGTGCTCGCGGGCGGCCTCGGCGGCGATCAGCGCGGTCGGGTCGCCGACGAGCTCGCGCAGCAGGTCGGCGATCTCGGCGGCCTCGCGCTGGACGGAGCCGCCCGCCCCACGCGAGTTGAGCACCTCGTCGCACAGGTGGTCGAGGCTGCGGGGCACTCCGGCGCGCACCTGACGAGGTCGCAGCACCCGTCCGCCCTCCTCGGGCGCCGCCGGGACCTCTGAGGTCGACGCGCCCGCCCAACGCCCGGTGAGCCCGGCGTAGAGCACGCCGACGAGGTCGACGATGTCGGTGCCGCGACGACCGGGCGGGAGCCCGCACAGCGCCGCCTCCACGGCGTACCCGATCACCCGGATGGAGCCGCTCGTGTCGATCAGCACGTTCTCGGGCGTGAGCCGTCCGTGTGCCACGCCGGCAGCGTGTCCGGTGGCGAGGGCGTCGGCGACCTCGGAGACGATCCACGCGGCGCGGCGCGGCGCCAGCGGGCCCTCCGCCGCCAGCAGGATGTCCAGCGAGGTGCCGGTGCCCCACTCGTTGACGACGTAGCAGAACCCCTCGCGCCGCTCGGCGTCGAGCACGCGCAGCAGGTGGGGGTCGCTCACGGTCGCCGAGCGGCGCGCGGCCTCGAGCAGGGCCGGGGCCCGCGGGTCGTCAGAGGCCATCACGTGCACGGCCACGGGGCGCGCCAGGACGCGGTCATGGGCTCGCCAGAAACGGCCCTCCCCGCTCTCGGTCAGCAGGTCCTCGAGCCGGTAGCGGCCGGCGAGTACGTCGCCGTGGCGGATCGTGTCGGGCACGTACCCCCTCACCTCACGTGGGCCTCGAGTCGAATGGCGTCCGGTCCATCGTAGGCGCGCTCACCCACGTCGGTGGGAGCCTGAGCGCCGTGTCACTGTCTCGAGTATGGCGGTCACCTCGGTGATCCGCAGGGCCTGCGCCATGGCGAGGAAGACCGCCGCGTCGACGAGGGCGATCGCCGCGCCCACGATCAGGGCGACCAGCTGGCTGGGCTCCTCGGTCCGCGCATGCAGCACGTGTGCGAGCCCCCAGGCCACAGCCGTCGAGACGCCGGTCGCGATCACCATCCGGACCGCGAACCGGATCGTCCGTCGGGTGTCGAGCCCGCCCAGCAGCCGCTTGAGCACGGCGTAGGACAGCAGCGACCCCACGGCGTACGACGCGGTGTAGGCGACCACCAGGGCCGGAGAGGTGTTCTCCGGGTCGGTCCGGGCCACCAGCACCACGGCCACCGCGATGTTGACCGTGGCGATCACGCACTGAACCCAGAAGACGGTCCGTGTCCGCTCGAGGGCATAGAAGCCGCGCAGCATCAGGTAGTGGACGGTGAAGAAGAGGATGCCGGGACCGAACAGCGCGAGCGAGAGCGAGTAGAGCTCGTAGGTGTCGCGGGCCGCTCCGTAGGAGATGACGTTGGCGACGTCGGGAGCCACCAGCGGCATCAGCGCCGCGAACGGCACGATCACGGCCAGTGCATTGCGCAGGGTGCCGCCCAGGCTGGCGCCCAGGCCCGCCAGGTCGCCGTCGGCCGCCCGCGCCGAGAGACGGGGCAAGATGGCGGTGGCCAGCGACACGGTGATCACCGAGTGCGGGACCATCACGATCAGGAACGCCGTGGCATAGACGGCATAGCCGGTGCCGGTGCTGGTGCCCGCCGCCCCGGTCGCGTCGGAGGCGGCCTGCGCCGTGCCGCTCGAGGCGAGCCGGACCACGACCGTGTAGGCGATCTGGTTGACGATCACGAACAGCACCGTCCAGGTGCCCAGCTTGAGGGTGTGGCCGAGCCCGGTGTTGCGGAAGTCGAAGCGCGGGGAGAAGTGGAAGCCGGCCGCGCGCAGGTAGGGCACCAGGATCAGCAGCTGGACGACGATGCCCAGCGTCGAGCCCAGGCCCAGGAGCAGCTCCTGGCCCGACGAGTAGCCGCCGTAGCGCTCCGCGCCCTCGGCGGGCCCGAAGCTGAGGAGGTAGATCGCGAGCACCAGCACCGAGATCACGTTGTTGGCGATCGGGGCCCACATCATCGGCCCGAACCGGCCGCGAGCGTTGAGGATCTGCCCGACCAGCACGAACATGCCGTAGAAGAAGACCTGCGGCAGGCAGTAGCGCGCGAAGTCGATGACCGACTCACGCTGCGCGGCGAGCTCGGGGGAGTCGAAGCGGTTGTCGAGATAGATCGACATCACCCAGGGCGCGGCCACCACGAGCAGGACGGTGACCACGCCGAGGAAGAGCGCGGCCAGCGTGACCACGCGGTTGGCGTAGGCGTCGCCGCCGTCCTCGTCGTTCTTCATCGAGCGGACCAGCTGCGGCACCAGGACGGCGTTGAAGACGCCGCCGGCCAGCAGGATGTAGAGCATGTTCGGGATCGTGTTGGCGATCGAGAACAGGTCGGCGTGCAGCAGGTTGCCGAGCGCCGCCGCGATCAGGAACGCCCGCACGAAGCCGCTGAGCCGGGACACGATGGTCCCGGCTGCCATCACGGCGGTGGAGGAAAGGATCTTCTTCTGCTCGTCGTCGCTCACTGGTGTGGGGCTCACTCGTCCGGGGTCGTCGTGTCGTCGGCTCTGCTGCGTCGCAGGCGACGGACCAGGCGCAGGGCGATCGCCCCGAAGAGCAGCCCGGCACCGATGCCCATGATCACCCAGATGATCTCGCTCACCTGGGCCGTGCGCAGGGGCAGGGTGTCGGAGGAGCCGAGCCGCTGTCCGCTCAAATCGGTCACCTCCAGCGTCACGGAGTGCACCCCGATCTGCTCGGAGTTGGCCTGCAGCAGAACGGTCCGGCTGGAATCAGGCTCGAGTCGGATCTCACTGGGGGCACGGATGCTCAGCGGAGACGCCGTCACCGCCTCGATCCGCACCACCACCGGCTGGTCCAGGTCGTTGAGCAGCGTGACGGAGAAGCGGCCGCTCTCGCTGGAGAGCGTCACCGAGGTGGGCGCCTCGATGCGCACCGAGGCCACCAGGTCCTGGATCCACGCACGCGACGCCTCGGTGCGGGCCAGGGCGACGGCCGGGCGGGTGCGGGCGAAGTACGACGCGCCGGGGAGGGCGTCGTCGGTGACCTGAGCGGCGACGGCGTCGTTGCGGGCGAGGACGTTCTGCAGCGTCTCGCCGATGGCGACGAGCCCCTCGGTGGCGGTCAGGTTGATGGAGGGCAGCTCGAGCTCGGCCTGGAGGGCGGGGTAGGCCAGAGTGCCGGGATCGACGCTCTGAGCGTTGAGTGACTCGGTCGCCTCCTCGAGCGTGGTCAGCTCCAGCCAACCTGCCTCATCGAGGCCCTCGAAGAAGTCGCGGGTGGACGTGGGGCTCCAGCCCACGGGCAGCGAGATCACGAGCGGGGTCTCGTCCTCGGTCAGGATGCGCAGGGCGGCCTCGCCGAGGATGCGCTGGCGCAGGGCGAGCGGCGCCAGGGCGTCGGAGGGACCGGGCCCGCCGGCGCTGGCGCCCTCGTCGGAGAGGAGCACCCGCTGACCGTCGAGCCTCACCACGGCCGGTGCGTCCTCGGTCGCGAGGTCGATCTCGTCGGCCTCCTCCTCGGTCACCCCCTCATCCGTCGAGTCAGGGTCCCCAGAGTCAGGTTCCCCAGCGTCAGGGTCTGCAGCGTCAGGGTCCGTCGAGTCAGGGTCCGGGGCACCGGTGACCGTGGCGTCGGTGAGCAGGACGGTGTCGTCCTCCCGGGCGACGGCGAGACCGGCTTCGTCGAGATAGCCATGCGGTGGGGCGATCGCCGGCGAGGCCTTCACGCCGAGCTGCTCGAGGGCGACGTCCGATCGCTGCCGGGCCAGGGCGTAAAGCGGGGGCTTGTGCTCTCCGGCGGCCGCGACGTCGAGATCGCCGTACGGCAGGGCGAGGACCTGCCCCGCGCCGAGCACCTCGCTCAGCCGATCGAGCCAGGGCCCGCTCAGCTCCATCGCGGTCTCCTCCGCGGCCGTGAGAGGCTCCCGCTCGTCGTCGGGGGCGTCCTCGACGGGCTCGGCCGTGATCTCGGGTGCTGACGGGGAGGCGCCGTCCTCGGGCTCATCCTCCGGGCGCTCGGGGTCGATGGTGGGACCGATGAAGCGCGCGGGGTTGCCGTCGGCCAGGGAGCTCACCGTGTCCGGCACCGCAGGATCCAGCAGCCAGGTCAGCGGCCGGTCCTCAGCCGCCTCGCCGAAGGACAGGATGTTGTCCAGCCGTCCACCAGATCGCAGATCGCGGCTCCAGCGGTCGACGCCGTCGACCTTCCCGTCGCCGGTGTGGGCGACCCCGCGGCGCACCGGCAGCACCAGCGCGGTCTCCACGCTGCGGCGCGTGCGTCCGACGAGGGGGATGAAGGTGCGGACGCGTCCGACCGCCGACGTGCTGCGCCCGGCCGGGCTCTGGCCCAGGGCGTGCACGCCCAGCCAGTAGACGCCGGGGGCCCCGGTGATCTCCGCGGCCAGCTCGCTCTGCGGAAGCCGGATCTCGAAGGATCTCGTCGACCCGGCGGCCAGCTCCTCGACAGTGCCGAAGCTGCCCTGGATCCGGTCGCCGATGACCGTGTCGTCCGGCGATGCCGCGGCGACGTCGAGCTCGGCGCCGGTGGTCATCGGGGAGGCCGACACGACCGGGTGCAGGTTGATGTCGGTCCAGGTCTCCGCGGTCGTGTTGGTCACCCGTCCGCGCAGGACGAGAGGGCCGCGGCGAGGGATGATCGCGGGGGTGACTCCGTCCAGTCGGAGCTCCAACGCGTCGCCCGGCTCGGCGTCCTCGTCCGGCGAGGCAGCGGGCGCGGCCGCCGCTGTCTTCGCGCCGGGAGCCACCGAGGCAGCGACCGCAGGGGAGGGAGCGGCATGTGCGGTCCCCGTCGCACCCAGCATCGTCGCGACGCCCAGGACCAGGGCAGGCAGCAGCGACGGGGGGCGGAGCACCCGTCGACTCTAGCGGCCGACCCGCTGCCCTCCGGCAGGGGCGAGCCGGTCGGGGCGACTAGAGTGACCTCCCGTGTCCGACGCCGCGCTGCCCCCGCTCCACATCGCCGAGGTCCAGCGCACCGTGACCGCCCAGCTGGACCGGATCGGGCCGGTGATCGACGAGCTCGGCACCCGCTTCACCGAAGCCGGCGAGACCCTCGCCCTGGTCGGCGGGCCGGTCCGCGACGCGATGCTCGGCCGTCTCCAGAACGACCTCGACTTCACCACCTCCGCCCGACCCGAGGTGACCGAGCGGCTGCTCAAGGGCTGGGCCGAGGCCATGTGGGACATGGGCCGGGACTTCGGCACCATCGGCTGCCGCAAGGGTGAGTGGCAGATCGAGATCACGACCTACCGCTCCGAGTCCTACGACCCGTCCTCGCGCAAGCCCGACGTCGACTTCGGCGACTCGCTGACCGGAGACCTGGGGCGTCGCGACTTCACCGTCAACGCGATGGCCGTCGCCGTGCCCGGGCGCACCTTCGAGGACCCCTACGGCGGCGTCGTCGACCTGGCCCACCGGGTGCTGCGGACCCCGGGGCGTCCCGAGGACTCGTTCTCCGACGACCCGCTGCGGATGATGCGCGCGGCCCGGTTCGCCGCCCAGCTGGGCTTCACGGTCGCACCGGAGGTCGTCGAGGCGATGCGGGCGATGGCCGACCGGATCGAGATCATCTCGGCCGAGCGGGTCCGCGACGAGCTCGTCAAGCTGGTCTGCGCGCCGTACCCCCGCCGTGGCCTGAGCCTGCTCGTGGAGACAGGTCTGGCCGAGCGGGTCCTCCCCGAGCTGCCGGCGCTGGCGCTGGAGCGCGACGAGCACCACCGCCACAAGGACGTCTACGAGCACACGCTCACCGTGCTCGAGCAGTCGATCGAGCTCGAGCACCGCCTGGCCGAGCCCGGCGAGCCGGCCCGCCCCGACTTCGTCGCCCGCTTCGCGGCGCTGATGCACGACGTCGGCAAGCCGCGGACCCGCAAGTTCGTGGGTGACGGCACCGTGACCTTCCACCACCACGACGTGGTGGGCGCCAAGATCACCCGCAAGCGGATGAAGGCGCTGCGCTTCTCCAACGACGACATCGACGCGGTGTGCACGCTGGTGGAGCTGCACCTGCGCTTCCACGGCTACGGCACCGGGGAGTGGACCGACTCGGCCGTGCGCCGCTACGTCCGCGACGCCGGCGACCAGCTGGAGCGGCTGCACATCCTCACCCGCGCGGACTGCACGACCCGCAACAAGCGCAAAGCCGATCGACTGCGGCGCACCTATGACGATCTCGAGTCGCGCATCGACCGGCTGTCGCAGGAGGAGGAGCTGGCCTCGATCCGGCCCGACCTCGACGGCAACCAGATCATGGAGATCCTCGGCATCGGTCCGGGCCGCATGGTCGGGGAGGCCTACAAGCAGCTCATGGAGCTGCGGATGGACAACGGCCCGATGGGGTACGACGAGGCGCGCGCGGCCCTGCTGGCATGGTGGGAGTCGCGCTCGGTCGACTAGGTTCCCTCCAGCGGGATGCCCAGCCGATAGGCCCAGCGAGCAAGCACAGCGTCTGATGCGGAGTGAGTGATGACCGATTTCGAGCCGTTGATCGAGGAGTCGATCGAGGTGGCCGCCCCCCAGGTCAAGGTCTGGGCGCTGGTCTCCGACCTGCCCCGCCTGGCCGAGTGGAGCCCGCAGGTGGTGCGCACGATCGTGCGCGGCGGCCCGATCCAGCTCGGCACGCAGATGATCAACATCAACCGCCAGGGCCTCAAGGTGTGGCCCACGCGCACCAAGGTGGTGCGCTTCGAGCCCCACGACGAGATCGCGTTCCGGGTCAAGGACAACTACACGATCTGGTCCTTCAGCCTGGAGACGACCGCGAGTGGCGGCACCCGGATCACCCAGCGCCGCGCCGCCCCTGACGGCGTCTCCGGCATCTCGCTGAAGCTGACCGAGAAGGTCCTCGGCGGGCAGCAGGCGTTCACGGCCGAGCTGCGCGCGGGCATGCGCCAGACCCTCGAGCGGGTCAAGGCCGAGGCCGAGTCGACGATGGAGGCCGCCCGATGAGGAGCGACCTCTTCGAGCAGAGCAACCTGCAGGCTGCGGGCGCCGAGCGCTACGCCCTGCAGAACAGCCAGATGCTGCGGGTCCGCGTCGCCCCCGAGGTCCTCGCGACCAAGGGCACGATGGTGGCCTACCAGGGCAACGTGCAGTTCCACCACGAGAAGGCCGGCAGCCTCGGCAAGCTCGCCAAGAAGGTCCTGACCAGCGAGAACGTCAGCCTGATGCGGGTCAGCGGCGACGGCGAGGTGTGGTTCGCCGACGAGGCCGGCTTCGTGCACCTGCTGCACCTCGAGAACGAGGGCGTCTCGGTCAACAGCCGCAACATCCTCGCCTTCGACGCGAGCCTGCAGTGGGACATCAACCGCACCAAGGGCGCCGGCATCGCCACGGGGGGCTTCTTCAACACCACGATCGGCGGCACCGGCACCCTCGCGGTCACCGTGGTCGGCAAGCCGGTCGTCCTCGACTGCTCCCAGCGCCCGACGTACGTCGACCCGCAGGCCGCGGTGTGCTGGTCGGCCAACCTGGTGCCGGGCATCCACAACTCGATGAACGTCTCCTCGGTGCTGCGCGGCGGCTCCGGCGAGGCGATCCAGTACGTCTTCCACGGCCCCGGCTTCGTCGTCGTCCAGGCCTACGAGTGGAAGCCGGTCTCGACCGGCAGCTGATGCGCAGCCACGCGGCTCAGCGCGCGAGCCGCCCCGGCTGTGCCGTGGCGAGCAGCGCGTCCCGGTCCTCGGCGAGCACGAACCCCGCGGCGATCGCCTCGTCGGCCGACCCCTCGAAGGCCTCCAGGTAGGCAGCCCGGGAGGGGTGACGCTGCGCCAGCCGGTCGACCGGGAGCGGCTCGGTGGAACCGAAGAGGAAGCAGGCCAGCGGGCCGCCCGCGGACTCACCGGAGAGCACGTCGACGGGCACGTCGACCAGCGGCGTGCGGATCCCGCCGGTGGCGATGCCGTCGCGGTCGCGGACATAGGCGGGGCTGTCCCCGGACTCGACCTCCAGCCGGTCGGCCGTCGGCGGCGCCACCCCGTCGCGCACCCAGCGATCCAGCGCGCGCAGGGCCGCCTTGGCGACCAGATGGTGGGGCCCGTCGTTGATCGGACGCGGGCAGCCGAGCCGCTCCGCGATCGGGCCGACCAGGTGCTCGTCGGCGTGGGCCGTGCCGGCGACCTCCCACAGGCGGAAGGTGTCGGTGTCGTCCTGACGCGCGGCGAGGTAGTTGAAGATGCCGACGACGTCGGTCTCGGTCTGCAGCGTCAGGACGGGGACGTCGAGGTCGGCGCGGATCGTGGTGGGCTCACCGCCGATGCTCGCCACGATGTCGATGCCGGCGGCAGGAGTGCCCAGCGGAGCGGGCGAGCCGCCGCGGCTGTGGATCAGGAAGCCGTCGAACATGTCCGTCAGCGGCTGCACGCCGTTGGCGTACGTCGTGAGCGCGAAGCCCGACTGGGACTCACCCACGGCCAGCACCCGCTCGGCCTCGAGCCCACCGAGCAGGTCGTCGTCGCGGATGGTGCGGCCCACCTGGGTGAAGATGTCGTAGGCGAACGCGTCTCCGGGGTGGCGCAGCTCGCCGTAGCGCTCGGGGTCGGCGGCGCGCAGTCCCGTGCCCGCTCCGGTCTCCTCAGCGGACGCGACCTGGATCGCGACCGGACCGCCCTCGATGCCGATGTGCTGGGCCGACACCCCCACCCAGGCGTAGCCGCCGCGGGTCAGCTCCTCGACGGTGTAGCTGTAGTCGGGGTGGGCGTCGAAGCCGCCGCTGACGTTGAGCCACTCGACGACCACGGTGCCGTTGAAGGCGTCCTCGGGCGGGCGTCGTACGACGACCCGGGTGTCGTAGTCGGCCTGCCGGTAGGCCACCAGGTCGTAGCGCCCGTCGGCCGGAAGCCCGGCACGGTCCCGGTAGGACGTGGCGTTGCCGCTCAGCCGGAGCTCCTCCTCCACCCAGCCCTCGGGAAGCGCCGGAGGGGCGGTCGCTGAGGCCAGCCGGATCCCGTCGCCACCGGTCAGCGGCGTGAGCTCCGCGATCGGACCGGAGGGCTGGTCGGCGCGCGAGGACTTCTGCCCATCGTCCGCGGAGCAGCCGGTCAGGGCGAGGGCCAGGGCCATGGGGAGGACCAGGGCTGGAGCGAGACGGGCGGGGGTGCGGGCCGAACGAGGGAGGGGAGACACAGGCGCCCACTCTGCCGCAAATGACGACGTCCCGCCCGGGGATCCGGACGGGACGTCGTGCTGTGCTAGCGGAGAGAGGAGCTCACTCCTCGCCGCGGATGAAGGCCTCGACGCGGGCGCGGCCCTCGTCGTCCGGCAGCTGCACCGGCGGGGACTTCATCAGGTAGGACGACGCGGAGATGATCGGGCCGCCGATGCCGCGGTCCTTGGCGATCTTCGCCGCACGGATGGCGTCGATGATGATGCCGGCCGAGTTGGGCGAGTCCCAGACCTCGAGCTTGTACTCCAGGTTGAGCGGGACGTCACCGAACGCGCGGCCCTCGAGGCGCACGTAGGCCCACTTGCGGTCGTCGAGCCACGCGACATAGTCGGACGGGCCGATGTGGACGTTGCGGCTCGTGGTCGTGCCGGCCAGCGCGCCGGTGAGGTTCGAGGTCACGGCCTGCGTCTTCGAGACCTTCTTGGACTCCAGACGCTCACGCTCGAGCATGTTCTTGAAGTCCATGTTGCCACCGACGTTGAGCTGGTAGGTGCGGTCCAGCGTGACGCCGCGGTCCTCGAAGAGCTTCGCCATCACACGGTGGGTGATGGTGGCGCCGACCTGGGACTTGATGTCGTCACCGACGATCGGGACGCCGGCATCCTCGAACTTCTTCGCCCAGACCGGGTCGGAGGCGATGAAGACGGGCAGGGCGTTGACGAAGCCGACACCGGCGTCGATCGCGCACTGTGCGTAGAACTTGTCCGCCTCCTCCGAGCCCACGGGGAGGTAGGAGACCATCACGTCGACCTCGCGCTCGCGCAGCGTCGCCACTACGTCGACGGGGTCGGCGGCGGACTCCTCGATGGTCTGGCGGTAGTACTTGCCGAGACCGTCGAGCGTCGGGCCACGCTGGACCTCGACGCCCAGGGTGGGGACGTCGGCGATCTTGATGGTGTTGTTCTCCGAGGCGTTGATGGCCTCCGACAGGTCCTTGCCGACCTTCTTGTCGTCGACGTCGAAGGCAGCGACGAACTCGACGTCCTTGACGTGGTATTCGCCGAAGGCGACGTGCATGAGACCGGGAACGCTGGCGTTCGGGTCGGCGTCCTTGTAGTACTCGACGCCTTGGATCAGGGAGGTGGCGCAGTTGCCGACCCCCACGATTGCTACTCGTACCGAGCCCATTGGAATCTCCTGTTCTTCTCGGTTCGTTGGTGGTGGTCAGCCGTGCGGCTGTGCCTCGGGCAGGTGGGGCGGGGGGGTGCGGGGAGGTGCCGACGGCAGGGCCGGGTCCGTGCTCTTCGCGACGATGTCGCGACGCGCCTCGTGCTCGGCATTGATCAGGTCCGAGAGCCACCGGACCTCGCGTTCGACGGACTCGACACCGTGGCGCTGAAGCTCCGCGGCGTACCGGTCCACCTCCTTCTGGGCCCGGGACAGCTGGCCCTGGACCCGCTCGAGCCGCTCCTGGAGGCGGGTGCGGCGTCCCTCGAGGACGCGCAGCCGGATCTCCATGTCAGTGCGACCGAAGAATGCGAAGCGGATGTCGAAGTTGTCGTCCTCCCACGCGGTGGGACCGACCTCCGACATCAGCCGCTTGAACTCCTGCTGGCCGGCCTCGGTCAGCTGGTAGACGATGCGCGGGCGCCGGGTCACCGTGGGGCTCGCCACGGTGGTCTCGGCGATGAGATTGCCGCGCAGCATCTTCTTCAGAGCCGGGTAGAGCGAGCCGTAGGACAGCACCCGACCCCAGCCCAGCATCAGATTCAGCCGCTTGCGGAGCTCGTAGCCGTGCATGGGTGCCTCGTGCAGCAGTCCGAGGACTGCGAGCTCGATGGTCTCTCCACGACGTGCCACGAGACCTATCGTAGCGATATATCCGGCTTGCGCGAATAGCCGGGCCTACCGGCGGGTTGCGTACTCTGTGTTACTGCGCTCGGGTGGCGGTATGTCCGCCTGCCCGGGCGCGCACCAGTCGTCAAGCAGCGGAGACCGAGTTGAGCGGAAAGCGCAAGGCAGCCGACCAGACCCCCGGGGGGAAGCCTCCGAAGAAGAAGAAGGGCCTGTTGCGGCGCATCCTCACCTGGATGCTGATGCTGGTCCTGGCGATGACGCTGATCGGGCTGGCGTCGTTCGTCTATCTCTATCAGACGACCGACCTGCCGGATCCCAACGAGGACTTCCAGACGCAGACGACGAACATCTACTACGAGAACGGCAAGACCGAGCTCGGGGAGTTCGCCACTCAGAAGCGTGAGTCGATCACGCTCGACGAGATGCCCGACACGCTCAAGGACGCGGTGGTCGCCGCGGAGAACAAGACCTTCTGGACCGACCGGGGGATCGACCCGAAGGGCATCCTGCGGGCGGCGTTCAGCAACGCTCAGGGCAATGCGCGCCAGGGAGCCTCGACCATCACCCAGCAGTACGTGAAGGTCGCCTACCTCAGCCAGGAGCGGACCATCTCGCGCAAGCTCAAGGAGGCGTTCCTCGCGCTGAAGATCCAGCGTCAGATGAGCAAGTCCGAGATCCTCGAGGGCTACCTCAACACGATCTACTTCGGTCGGGGCGCCTACGGCGTGGAGACCGCGGCGCAGGCCTTCTTCAACAAGCCCGCGAAGAAGCTCAACCTGCGCCAGAGCGCCGTGCTCGCCTCGGTGGTGAACAACCCCACCGGCATGGACCCGGCCAACGGCCCGGAGGCCCGGGACCGGCTGCGCGCGCGCTACGAGTACGCGCTGAACAGCATGGTGAAGATGGGCACGGCCACGGCGGAGGAGGCCGAGAAGGCCGCCAAGAAGCTGCCGAAGTTCCCCAAGGTCAAGGAGGACAGCCAGTACGGCGGTCAGCGGGGCCACGCGCTCAAGCTCGTCAAGGACGAGCTGCTCCGCCTCGGGTTCACCGAGGAGGAGGTCAACGGCGGCGGTCTGAAGGTCACGACCACGCTGAGCGAGAAGGCGATGGACGCCGCCAAGGAGGGGGTGCTCGAGGAGCGGCCCGACCTCAGCGACAAGGAGATGCACATCGGCGTCGCGAGCGTCGAGCCCGGCACCGGCGCGCTGCGTGGCTTCTACGGCGGCCAGGACTATCTCAAGTCCCAGATCAACTGGGCCTACGCGGGTGGGATGGCCGGCTCGACGCTCAAGCCGTTCGCGGTGGCCACCGGCCTCAAGGAGGGCTTCTCACTGAAGGACTCCTTCGACGGCAACTCGCCCTACCTGCTGGACGACGGCGGCGACGTCGAGAACCAGGGCGACAGCAGCTATGGCCAGGTCAGCCTGCTCACCGCCACTGAGAACTCCATCAACACCGCCTTCATCGACCTGACCCTGGCGATGGAGGACGGGCCGCGCAAGATCATCAAGACCGCCAACGACATGGGCATCCCGTCCAAGGGCGGCAGCAACTACGGCTTCCCGCGCAAGAGCCCCGGCCTCGAGCCCGTCACGGGCGTCGCGCTCGGCAGCGCGGTGGTCAGCCCGATCAACATGGCCAACGCCTACGCCACCATCGCCAACGAGGGCGTGTGGTCGGAGCCCTATCTGATCGAGAAGGTCGTCGACCACGACGGCAAGGTGAGGTACAACCACCGGGTCAAGAACCGCAAGGTGCTCGAGCCCGACATCGCGGCCGACGTCTCCTACGCGCTGCAGCAGGTCGTCAGCTCGGGCTCCGGCACGGCGGCCCTGTCGCTGAACCGGCCGGCCGCGGGCAAGACCGGTACGGCGACCACGGGCGACGGTGGCGTCTCCTCGGCCTGGTTCACCGGCTACACGCCACAGATGGCCACCTCGGTCGTCTACCTGCGCGGCAAGGGCAACGGCGACCTCGAGGGCTTCCTGCCGGAGTTCTACGGCGGCTCCTACCCGGCGCGCACCTGGACCTCGGTGATGATCCGGGCGATGGAGGGCCTGGACGTGCTGGACTTCCCCGAGCCGGCCTTCGTCGACGGCGAGGCTCCGGCGAGCGGGCACGAGCCCTACGTGCCGCCGCCGACCAACACGCCGCCGCCGAGGCCCACGAAGAAGCCGACCAAGGAGCCGACGAAGGAGCCGAGCCAGGAGCCCACGCCGACCCCGACGCCGACCCCGACGCCGACGCCCACGGAGCCGACGCCCACGATCATCCCTCCGCCGGAGCCTGAGCCGACGCCCACCGAATCGCAGCGGCCGGAGCGACCGGCCAGGACCGAGCGCACACCCGCCGGCGGGTGAGACCACACGTGAGCCGTCCGGCCAGCCAGGTCGCGCCGACCCGGGACGACCGGGTCGTGCGCGCCCTGAGCGAGCCGGTCGGGGGGCCGCTCGGTGAGCGTGCGACCCGGCACCCCTGGTGGACCCCGCTGCGGGTGCTGCTGGCGCTGACGGCGCTGTGCTTCTCGCTCGGCATGGCGCAGAAGGCCCCGTGCTGGAGCGACGGGTGGACCGGCAACGGGACCCAGTACAGCGCCATGTGCTATTCCGATCTCCCCCACCTGTACACCGGGCGGGGATTCGTCGAGCTGGCCTGGCCCTACGACGACGACGCCGAGGTGCGCGACCGGCACCGGGTGATGGAGTACCCCGTCGGGATCTCCTACTACGCGTGGGCCTCGGCTTGGGTGACGCACTGGGTCAGCGGGTCACCGGACCTGGAGACCCGCTATCGGACGCCATCGGACCAGCTGTGGTCCATCGACGGTGTCGAGCGCGAGCGCAGCGTCTTCGTGGCGGTCAACGCGATCGGCTTCGCCCTGGTCGCCCTGCTCACGACGTACTTCCTGTCCCGGGTGAACCCCCGGCGCCCGTGGGACGCCGCGGCGTTCGCGGTGTCGCCGGCGCTGCTCCTCACCGGCCTGATCAACTGGGACCTGCTCCCGGTGGTGCTGGTCGCCGCCGCCCTGTGGGCCTGGGCCCGCGACCGGCCGCTGCTGACCGGTGTGCTGATCGGCCTCGGCACGGCCACCAAGCTCTATCCGCTCTTCCTGCTCGGCGGCATCCTGGTGATCTGCCTGCGCCAGCGGCGCTGGCGCGACCTGGCGCTGGCGAGCGCCGCGACCGTGGTGGCGTGGGTGCTCGCCAACCTGCCCGCGTTCCTCACCGGGCCTGAGGAGTGGAAGGTCTTCTGGAGCTTCAACTCCGAGCGCGGACCGGACCTGGGCTCGTTGTGGCTGGTGGTGGCCCAGGCCGCCGACGCCACCATCTCGGCCGGCGTGGTCAACAACGTGTCCTGGGCCTTCTTCGGCCTCTGGTGCCTGGGCGTGCTGGTGATCGGCCTGAAGGCGCCGCAGACGCCGCGGCTGGCCCAGCTCGGCCTCCTGGTGGTGGCCGGCTTCCTGCTGGTCAACAAGGTCTACTCACCGCAATACGTCCTGTGGCTGCTGCCGCTGGCGGTGCTGGCCCGGCCACGCTGGCGCGACCTGCTGATCTGGCAGGCGGGCGAGGTCCTCTACTTCGCGATGGTCTGGTGGTACCTCGGCGACTACCTCGCACCCGCCGGCGGCGGGGACGCGGGCTTCTACTGGCTCGCCATCGTGCTGCGGCTGGCCGCCGAGGTCTACCTGGTCGTCGTGGTCGCCCGCGACGTCCTCTCGCCGCGCCACGATCCGGTGGAGCGAGTCGGCACTAGCTGACGTCGACGCGGTCGAACGACGTGGCGGTGAAGCGCACCCGCACGTCGAGCGTCTCCCCCGGCACCGGCACGCGAGTGTCCTGGGGCAGGAACAGCATCGAGGCCTGCATGTGCGGTGGCTCGGCGAAGAGCCGCTGCTTGCCGTCGATGCTGAACGGCGAGCGCACGAAGCCCATCGCGTCCAGACCGCCACGAGCCAGCGACGCCGCGCGGGCCTTCATCGAGGTGTCGCCGGTGGGAGCCTCGAGGCCGATGCCGTGCGCCGTGCCGCCGCTGACCACGAGGATCGTCCCCGACCGGGGCGCGGTGCGGCCGCGATAGCCGAAGAGGTCGCCCCGCTCGACGGGATGCACGTCCAGGACCGTCGAGCTCACCCGCAGGGCGCCGCGGTCGCCGAGCCACAGATCGGTCCCGATCCGCGGGCGGATCGTGAAGTCGGCGTACGACGCGCGCAGCTGCGTCAGCTCGGAGCCGGTCAGGTGGCTGACGAAGACCGTCGAGGTGTCCAGCCCCGCCGCCACGACGTCGGTCATCAGCCGGTGCACCTGGGAGAGGTGGGAGCCCTGCGCCAGCGGTAGGTGGAACGCCACGCCCTCGAGGCGCGCGTGCGGGTGGGACGCAAGCACCGGGGCGATGGTGCGGAGCTCGCGGGCGGTCATGCCGTGGCGCAGCATCGTCGTGACGTGCTCGAGCACGAACCGGGCGTGCGGGTCCCGGTCCAGCAGCAGGGCGAGGTCGTCGGCGCGGCTGACGGTGTGGATCACCCGACGGGCCAGCACCGGGTCGAGGTCGGGGCCGACCTCGAGGGCCGCCCCGAACGGACGCCACGGGGTGAGCACGAGCAGGTCGCCGTGGAAGCGCTGGGCGACCTCGGGCAGCTCGGTGTAGGTCCCGACGGCGAGGGTGTCGCCGCCGAGGCCGTTCTCGTGCAGCCACTGGGTCTTGCGGGCCAGTCGCGCCAGGCCGAGGCCGTAGCCGTTGCCCTTGGCGACCGGGACAAGACCGGGGGTGTCCTCGGCGACGCGCTTGAGGTGGGCCCGCCAGCGGGGACCGTCGACGGTGAGGGTGAGGCTCACGTCGTCACCTCCGCTTCATGTAGAGGTCGAAGGCCGCATAGAGCGGCCGGTTGAGCGGCAGGTCCCACTCGCCGGCGTACTCCACGGCCTCGCCGCCGGTGCCGACCTTGAACTGGATCAGCCCGAGGTGCGGGTCGTCGCTCGCGAGGGTGTCGGTGATGCCGCGCAGGTCGTAGACCTCGGCCCCCGCGGCCAGGGCGTCGCGGATCATCGCCCACTGGATGGCGTTGGAGCCGCGGACCTCGCGCTTCTCCGTGGAGGAGGCCCCGTAGGAGTACCACGCGTGGGTGCCGACCCGGATCGCGATCGTGGCGGCGACCAGATCGCCCTCGTGGTGGGCCAGGTGCAGGGTGAACCGCTCCGGGGCCTCGGCGCTCAGTGCGTCGTACATCGTGCGGAAGTAGGACAGCGGCCGCGGGGTGAAGTGGTCGCGCTCGGCGGTGTGGACATAGAGGGCGTGGAAGGCCGCGAGGTCGTCGGGGCCCGAGCCCGTGCTGAGCTCGACGCCGGCCTTGTCGGCCTTCTTGATGTTGCGCCGCCACAGCTGGTTCATCCCCTTGAGCACCTCGTCCTCGGTGCGGGGGGTGCCGTCGGGGTGGGTGAGCGGGACCTGGAAGACGTACTGCGGCTGGCCGGCGGCGAAGCCGCCCTCGACCGCCTGCGGGCGCCAGCCGAGCTCGTCGAGCTGGGAGACCACGCAGGCGCCCACCTGGCTGCGCTCGGTGGGCGGCAGCTCGCCGAGCAGGCGCACCGACTCGTCGGCGATGCCCTCCTTGACCTGGGCCGCGCTCCAGCGCCGGGTCACGACTGGCGGGCCCATCCGCACCCCGAAGGCGCCCTTCTGGCGCAGGTGCGCGGTCAGCGGGGTGAGCCAGGGACGCAGGTCGTCGCAGCCCCAGTCGATGATCGGACCCTCGGGGAGGTAGGCGAGGTAGCGCTTGAGCTTGGGGAGCTGGCGGTAGAGCACCAGGGCGGCGCCCACCATCTCCTCCGTGCCGCTCTCGCCGGCCCCATCCTCTTTGGCCCGGAACCAGCCGAGGGACTCGCGACGCCACTCCTGCTTCACCTTCCCCCAGGCGGGGGTCTGCAGGAAGCTCGCCGAGGGACGGCTCGCCACGAAGGCGAGATGCTCGGCGTCGGTGACGGTGCGGACGATCAGGGGAGCGGACACGTGCCCGAGGCTACCTGCGGCGCACCGTACCCGGGTCGTGTGCCCCACGACGCGCCTGGGCGCTTCCTCAGGCACACGACCCCGGAGGTACGACGCGCTCAGAGGCGGCTGGTGACCGCCTCGAAGTCGGCGCGGTGCTGCTCGGCGTCGCCGGGGGTCTCGAAGACGACGGGGGCGCCGGCCTCGCGGACCACGGCGGCGATCAGGTCGGCGCCGATCGTGCCGGACCCGAGGTTGGCGTGGCGGTCGGCGCCGGAACCGAACGCGTCACGGCTGTCGTTGCAGTGCACCAGGTCGATCCGGCCGGTGATCGCGGTGACGTCGGCGACCACGGTCTCCAGCGCGTTGCCGCCGGCGTGGGCGTGGCAGGTGTCGAGGCAGAAGCCGACCCGGTCGAACTGCTCGGTCGTCGAGATCGCGTCCCAGACCCGGGCGATCCGGTCGAGGTGGCGGGCCATGGCGTTGTCGCCGCCGGCGGTGTTCTCGATCAGCAGCGGGAGCTTGAGGTCGGTGGCCTCGATCGCCTTGCGCCAGTTGTCGAAGCCCTTCTCCGGGCTGTCGGTCTTGTTGACGTGGCCGCCGTGGATGATCAGCCCCTTGGCGCCGATGGAGGCGGCCGCGTCGACCTGCTGCTGGAGGATCTTGCGTGACGGGATCCGGATCCGGTTGTTGGTGGTCGCGACGTTGAGGACGTACGGCGCGTGCACGTAGAGGTCGACGCCTGCCTCCTCGGCGTTCGTGCGCAGGGCCTCGGCGCCGCCGGCGTACGCGATCTCCGGGCCCTTCCACCCCTGCGGGTCACCGAGGAAGAACTGCACGAGGGAGGCGCCGCGGGCCATCGCCTCGGCGATCGGGTCGGTCTGGTCGACGTGCGCGCCGAGCGGGAGGGTCATGCCCCCAGTCTAGGAACCGCCGGCCATCGCCCGGGACAGCACGGTGAAGTCGGTGTTGCCGCCGGTGTGCACGACCGCGACGCGGCGCCCGGCGACCCTGTCGCGCTCCGCGAGCAGCCCCGCCAGGGCCAGCGACCCCGCCGGCTCGGCGAGGTTGTGCGTGGCGCGGTACATCAGCCCCATCGCCTCCGCCGCCTGCTCCTCGCTCACCCTCACGATGCGGGCGGCGCCGGCGTTGATCAGCGCCACCGCCTGAGCATCGGGTTCGCGACAGGCGACCCCGTCGACGAAGGTGTCGGCGCTCGGGGTGGAGATCGGACGACCCGCCTCGAAGGACCGGGCGTAGGCGTCGGCCTCGGCGGACACCACCCCGACCACCTCGTTGTGCCGGGCCAGCAGGTCGCGCACCACGAGCTGGGCGCAGATTCCGCTGCCCATCCCCACGGGCACATAGACGACGTCGAGGTCCGGCACGGAGGTGTGCAGCTCGGCCGCGCAGGACGCGACACCCTCGACCAGCCACGGGTGGAAGGCGGGTACGGCGAGCAGCCCCTGGTCGGCGGCCAGTCGACCAGCGTGCTCGCGCGCCTCCTGGAAGTCGGCACCGTGCACGACCAGTCGTGCGCCGTACGCCTCCATCGCGGCGTTCTTGTCCGGGCTGTTGCCCTCGGGGACGACGATCGTGACAGGCACGCCGTGGGTGGCGCCGGCGAAGGCGAGGCTCTGACCGTGGTTGCCGCGGGTGGCCGAGACGAGCCCGGGGACCGGCCCCGCCTCGGGTGCCCGCTCGGTGAGCAGGCGGGCCACGTAGTTGAGGCCGCCACGCACCTTGAAGGCGCCGGTCGGGTTGTGGTTCTCGTGCTTGACCCAGGTCTCGGTGCCGGTGAGCCGCTCCAGCAGCGGCCAGCGGCGCACCGCGGTGGGCTCGACGTGGCGACCGACGCGCTCACGGGCGAGTGCCAGGCTCGCGGCGGTGATGCCCAGGGACACGGCGGCGCCGCCCGACGGCACTCCCGACCCGTGGCGTCCGGGATGGATCGGGACCGACGGCGGCACGCCGGGGACCGGCGTGGTGGCCACCCGGATCTGGGCCAGCGTCAATGCGATGTCCGCGCGGTCCGCGACGCCGGCCTCGAGGTGGCCGAGGAAGTCGTGGAGCATCCGCAGGCGCAGGATCGCCAGCGGGTTCCCGAAGCGCGAGCGCCGGCCCTCCAGCACCTGGGTGAACATCGGGCCGGAGACCCCGATCGTGCTCGCGACCTCGTGTGCCGGCAGCCCGAGCACCTGGTGCAGGCGACGTGCGAGGACGTCGACGGACTCGCCGTACAGCTCGGCCTGCTGGCTGCGCCGCGCGCTCACGTCGTCCACGTCCACCCCCTAGGCTCGCGACCCCCGCAGCCTAACCGCTCGGTGGTCGAGCAGGTTGCGCAGCAACCGACGTCGAGACCCTCAGCGGAACATCAAGTAAAGCGCGATCATGCACAGCCCGATCGAGGCCGCGAAGCACATCAGCGCCACGATCAGCGCCGCGTCGCCGGTGCGCGAGTCATCCGCGAAGCCGGCTCCGGCCCCGATGCCGGA
Source organism: Nocardioides pacificus (assembly GCF_054775955.1). Classification (NCBI taxonomy): domain Bacteria; kingdom Bacillati; phylum Actinomycetota; class Actinomycetes; order Propionibacteriales; family Nocardioidaceae; genus Nocardioides; species Nocardioides pacificus. Next base: position 434,004 of record NZ_BAAHCI010000005.1, on the reverse strand, counting down.
CGGCACCCCGGACCCGCTCGACGCCGGCCCGCTGCCACCCCTGCTGGCGGGCCCCTGCGGGACGCCGGCGAAGCCGGGAGCCCACGGACTGGGTCCGGATGCCGCAGCGGGTGCGCTGCTGCCCGGACCGGGGGAGGAGGGGCGCTGTCCCGAGCCGGGACCGGCGGCCGCCGGTCCGGACGGACGAGCAGGCGTCGGGGTGGGCTCCTTCACCAGGGACGGCCCCGAGTCGGAGCCGCCGTACGACGGACCCGCCGGCACGTCGACGTCGCCCAGCTGGTCGAACACCTCCGGCGGCTCCGGGTCGCTCTGCCACGGAGCGCCGGGAGGGACGCCGAGCTGGCGCAGGAAGCCGAGGGCCGTGGTGGCGGATGCGGGTCGGCGCTCGGGATCCGGGTCGGTGAGGGCCTCCAGCAGCGGGCGCAGGCGGCAGTCCGGCACCCCGGACTGCTGCCGCGGGGCCAGGCCGGTGAGGAGCTGGATCGCGACGACGCCGACGGCGTACAGGTCCTGGCGCGGGTCGGGGTGGGCGCCGAGTGCCTGTTCGGGCGCCATGTAGCCGTCGGTGCCGATGGCACCGGGGAAGCGGGTCAGCCGCACCTCGTCGATGAGCGCCGCGACCCCGAAGTCACTGAGCCGCACATGGGGCCGGCGGGTGCCGGTGGCCTCCAGGAGCAGGTTGGCGGGCTTGACGTCGCGGTGCACGACCCCCGCGCCGTGCACGGCCTCGAGGGCCTGCAGCGTCTGGTCGATGATCACCGAGACATAGCTCTCCGGCAGCGGTCCGTGGTCGCCGAGCAGGGTCTGGACCGAACCGCCGCGGACCAGGTCCATGGTGAAGATGACCAGGTTGTCCTCGGCCGCCCAGCCGCCGGGGGCGACGACATGGGGGTGCTGGATGCGGACCGACTGCTCGCGCACGAAGCGCAGCAGCATGCCGCCGTCGTGCTGGCCGAGGACCTTGGCGGCCACGAAGGAGCGGGTGCGCAGGTCCCAGGCGCGCCAGACGGAGCCCATGCCGCCGGCGCCGATCTGGTCGATCAGCACGTAGCGGCCGGCAAGGGGAGGTGAGTCGGTTCCGGTCATCGCGCCGGACCCTACCCCCGGTGAGCCCGGGTTATGCCTCGTCCCGCGATTCGCCGCTGTCCGGCGCAGTTGCTAGCCTTGAGCGTCTTTGTGTCCGGCCCCACCGACGGGATCACCGGCCGCAGAGGACTCCCGCACCTCCCGACGTGCCTCACACGAGGACGTTCGGGGCGGGGGAACGCAACGCCCTCCTGCCACGGAGATGCCGTGGCCGCCGAGTCCGAAGGAGGTGGAGACCGCTTTGCGTCACTACGAAGTCATGGTCATCCTCGACCCCAGCCTTGAAGAGCGCACCATCGAGCCGTCGCTCGACAAGTACCTCAACGTCATCCGCAAGGATGGCGGCAACGTGGAGAAGGTCGACGTCTGGGGACGTCGTCGTCTTGCCTACGAGGTCAAGAAGAACGCCGAGGGCATCTACGCCGTCATCACGCTTCAGGCCGAGCCGGCCACGGTCAAGGAGTTCGACCGCCAGCTCACCCTGAACGAGTCGGTGCTCCGCACCAAGGTCATGCGCCCCGACGCTCACTGAGCGCGGGGTGGACCGGCGGCCCGCACGCGGGCTGTCCGGTCCACCTGTGGATGACCCCCCTGTGGACGAACACTGTGCAGTGTCGGTGCCAGCGGCAACGATGGTGCCGACACCCGCACACACCTCAGAACCAAGCTAGGGAGACCTCATGGCAGGCGAGACCGTCATCACGGTGGTCGGCAACCTCGTGGACGACCCGGAGCTGCGCTTCACCCCCTCGGGTGCAGCCGTGGCGAACTTCCGGATCGCCTCGACGCCGCGGACGTTCGACAAGCAGACCAACGAGTGGAAGGACGGGGACGCGCTGTTCCTCTCCTGCTCGGTCTGGCGTCAGGCCGCGGAGAACGTCGCCGAGTCCCTGCAGCGCGGCATGCGTGTCGTGGTCCAGGGCCGCCTGAAGGCTCGCACCTACGAGACCCGCGAGGGCGAGAAGCGCACCGTCTTCGAGATCGAGGTCGAAGAGGTCGGTCCGTCCCTGAAGTACGCCACCGCCAAGGTGACCCGTGCCCAGCGCTCCGGCGGTGGCGGGGGCTACTCCGGTGGCGGCGGTGGCGGGGGCTACTCCGGCGGCGGTGGCCAGGGCGGTGCCCCGGCCCAGTCCGGCGGAGACGACCCGTGGGCCACGCCCGCTCCTGCTCCCCAGCAGGGCGGCGGCTACGGCGGAGGCGCCCCCGGTGGCGGCTCGCCCGCTGCCGACCCGTGGGGCGCTCCGGGCGCGGGCTCCGACGAGCCTCCCTTCTGATTCACCAGCTCCATCCATCCGAATCCCTTAACCATTCCGGCGCAAGCCGGGCTCATGTAGAGGAGCACCACAATGGCCAAGGCAGTGATTCGCAAGCCTAAGAAGAAGGTTTGCCAGTTCTGCAAGGAGAAGGCGACCGGTGTCGATTACAAGGACACCACCCTGCTCCGCAAGTTCATCTCGGACCGCGGCAAGATCCGCGCCCGTCGGGTGACCGGCAACTGCGTCCAGCACCAGCGGGACGTCGCCATCGCGGTCAAGAACGCCCGCGAGGTCGCCCTGCTTCCGTACACCTCCACCGGTCGCTGAGAAGGAGCGAGAACATGAAGCTCATCCTGACCCAGGAAGTGTCCGGCCTCGGTGCCGCCGGCGATGTCGTCGAGGTGAAGGACGGCTACGGCCGCAACTACCTCGTCCCTCGCGGTGTCGCGATCCGCTGGACCCGTGGTGGCGAGAAGACCATCGAGTCCATCAAGGCTGCGCGCGCCACGCGTGCGGTGCGCGACACCGAGCACGCCGCTGACATCAAGAAGAAGCTCGAGGCCTCCACGGTTGCCGTGAAGGTCCGGGCCGGCGAGGGCGGTCGCCTCTTCGGCGCCGTCACCGTCGCGGAGATCGCCTCGGCGCTCAGCGACGCGTCGGGCGAGACCGTCGACAAGCGCACGATCGCGGTCAAGAACCCGATCAAGACCCTCGGTGCTCACACCGTGTCGGTCAAGCTGCACGAAGAGGTCGCCGCCACGGTGAACCTCTCCGTCGTCGCTGGCTGAGGAGAGTCGCTGGCTCGACAGCCACCGGCTGAAGAGCCGCTGCAGTACCTGTGAAACAGGTGAAGGGCCGTACCTACCCCCGTGGAGGTGCGGCCCTTCACCTTTTCCCGGCCAAGCCCCTGATGTGTGGGCGCATCACAGCCGGGCAGACGCGCCCGAGGACATCCTCGGGTGAATCGCCCCCCATGCGGCAGTAGGGATCCGACTTATTCCGCCGACACGTCTGGTGGAGGCTGCTCGACGAGGGCCGCGATCCCGGCCCGCGAGGTCAGGGACCAGCGCCGCAGAACGTCCCCGACATGCTTCTCGACCGTGTGGGTGCTCACCCGGAGCGCGCCGGCGATCTCGGTGTTGGTGAGACCACGGGCGACCAGCTCCGCCACGGTGCGCTGGCGCGCGGTGAGGGCGGGGAGTGCGGTCTCGGCCCTGGTGGCGAGCGCCGCGACCTGGGTCCGCGAGGCGACGCCGAAGGCCGCGAGGACCCGGGAGACATGGATGCGGACCGTGTGCTCGGAGAGGAACAGACGCTCCGCTATGGCCCGATTGGTTAGACCCTGGGCGATGAGGGTCGCCACCTGCTGCTCCCGAGGGGACAGCCCGTGCCACCCGCTGCCGGTCACGGGGGCGGGCCGACGACCGATCTGCTTGAGCTCGCGGGCGGCGCGCCGTTGCGCGGCGAGGTGGCCCTGCGCCTGGGCCTGCTCCACCGTGGCCTGCAGGTCCCGGGTCGCCTCGCCCGGTCTGGTCTGGGCGATCCGCACCCGGGAGAGGAGCAGCTGGGAGCCGGTGAGCTCCAGGCCACGGCCGGCTGCGCGCGCCTGAGTGACCGAGAGCTCGCCCCAGGCCGCGGCCTCGTCGACCCTGCCGTGGGCGAGCTCGAGGCGACAGATCACGCGAGACGCGATGGAGTTGGACGTCGCAGAGCCGTGCAGCGGCGCCACCTGGCTCACCCAGGCCTCGGCGGAGTCGAGGTCGTCGACCGCCAGCGCCGCGGTGCTGAGGATCTCCAGAGCCAGGGCCCGGTCCATCATCTCCAGTCCAGCCAGGTCACCACCGCCGCCGGCCAGCAGGACCAACGGTGCCGCCGCCCCCACCTCGCCGGTCCAGGCCATCCCGTAGGCGGTCAGCAGATAGGTCCGGGTGGCGATCAGATCCCGTGGCACCGGGAGCTCATGCTCGAGGCGCCGAGCGAGCGCCGCCAGGGACGCCTTCTCCGCTCGGTTGCCGAGCACGAAGCACCGCGTCCCTTCGACGTGGAGCAGCGCCGACGCCGGCCCTGGCTCGTCGTCGACTGCATCGAGGAGCCGCATCGCCTCGTCGATGCGCCCCAGGGACGCCATCAGCCGCACGAGGCAGCAGAGCATCACGGTGCGATAGCGATGCCCACTGCCGTCCTCGCGGGCGAGCAGGCCGGGCTGACGCCAGATCGTGAGGTCCAGCGATCCGGCGATCCGCTGTGCCAGGACCAGGTCGTTGCTGACGAGCGCGGCCTCGAGCAGCTGATAGCAGACGAACCTGCCCAGGCCGTCGTCAGTCTCTGCCAGGGCTGCGACCTCCTCGACCACCCCGGGCAGTGGGTCGAGGTCGATGTCGACGAAGGCGCCGGCCCGTCCGTGTGCCCAGGTGGCGCGCACCAGCCAGTGCGCGACCGGGTCGCTCAGCGGTGGCAGCTGCTCGGGGCGCTGTGCCGCGCCGTACCAGTCCAGCGCCAGCACGCGGGCCAGTCGCTCCAGGGCGGCGGCCCAGTGCGGGTCGACGGTGGACGACTCGGGGGACGGCGACCACTGGTCGAGCCGACGCTCCAGGACGGCGTCGAGCAGCGCGTGGAGCTCCCGGCGACGCTGGGGGACGTCTCGAGGCGCGCTCGCCTCCGCGCGCTGCCCGAGTGACGTCATCCCCCCACCCTGCCAGGGAGGGGTCTAGTCGGGCGGCTGGGACACGCTGAGCCGGGGCGAGGCGGCCCAGGGACGTCCGGCCCAGACCAGCAGCAGGATGACGAGGGTGAGCAGCACCAGACCCCCACCGGCATAGGCGGCCGCTTCCAGGTCCTCGGAGCCGGTCGCGTCGACAAGGACCGGCAGCGCTGCAAGGACCAGCTGGGCCCCAGCGATCAGGCCGGCCCAGGTCCGCGCCGAAGGGTCCTCGTCACCCGCCAAGTGCCCCAGCTCCCGGCAGAGCAGGAACAAGAAGGCGAGCTGGGGCAGGTTCAGCGCCCAGTTGAGCGAGGCATGGGCATTCGAGACGGCGTCCTGCACGGTCGGGAACCAGACCACCGCGGCCACGGCCCCCGCGAGAGCCGCGACGCCCAGCAGCGTGCGCCGGCGCTCGGCGCGCGCGGGGAGATCGCGGACCCCCAGGAGCACGAGCAGCCAGCCGGCCGGGTCGTAGAGCAGGTCATAGCCTCCCAGTCGCGCGACGACGAGGATGACGAGCAGCCCCATCCCGAGGCTCTGCAGGGGCTTCACGGGGTCACCCTAGAGGTCTGCCTGATGCTCCGGTGACCATCCAGGCATCGCCGCGGGCGCGGTGGAGGAGGACGAGGCAGCGCGCTCCCATGAACACGAGCGCGAAGGCGGCCCAGAGCCAGACGAGGTGGCCGAGCACCGTCGCGGCGAGCAGGGCCACCGGGGCATAGACGACCAGCACGACGAGGCCGCCACGGGCGAGGTAGGCACCATCGCCGGCGCCGATCAGCACCCCGTCGAGGACGAAGACGACGCCGGCGATCGGCTGGGCGAGCGCCGCCGTCACCAGGACGGGCACGAGCAGCTCGCGGACGGCCTGGTCGGGGGTGAAGAGCGCGCCCAGGACAGGGCTCAGCCCCGCCAGGAGGACGCCGGTGACCACGCCGCCGGCGATGCCCCACTGCACCATCCGCCGGGTCAGGGCGCGGGTCCCTACGGTGTCGCCGGCCCCGAGGGCCCGCCCGGTGAGCGCCTGGGCCGCGATCGCGATGGCGTCGAGCACGAACGCGAGGAACGTCCACAGCGTCATCGCCAGCTGGTGGGTGGCCAGGTCCACGGCGTCGTCCTGCGCGTTGCCGGACCCGTCGCCGGTGGCCAGCAGCGTCACGGCGTACGTCGTGACGAGCAGCGCGGCGCGCAGGGTGAGGGTGCGGACCACCAGGGCCACGGCGGCGTGGGCGGCCGCGCGGATGCCGGGCAGGTCCGGACGCAGCGACGCGCCCTCGCGGCGGGCACCCCCCACGACCACGGCGACGAGCAGCCCCGCGCTGATGAGCTGGGCGATGACCGAGCCCCAGGCGGAGCCCGCGAACCCGAGGGCGGGCACCGGCCCCGCGCCGTACACGAGGAGCAGGTTGAGCGCGACGTTGAGGACGTTGCCGACCACGGCGACGACCAGCGGGGTCCGGGTGTCCTGCAGGCCGCGCAGGACGCCGGTGGAGGCGAGCATCACCAGGAGGGGGGTGGTGCCGAGGAAGGCGGTCCGCAGGTAGGTCGTGGCGTGGTCGGCGACCTCGGGTGCTGTGCCGAACAGTCCCACCAGCGGGCCGGTGAGCAGCACGCCCGCGACGGTGGCGAGGACGCCGATGAGGATGGCGAGCCAGATGCCGTCGATGCCCTGCGCGAGCGCGAGACGGCGGTCGCCGGCGCCGAGGTGGCGCGCCACGGAGGCGGTGGTGCCGTAGGCGAGGAAGACGCACAGGCCGACGACGGTCTGCAGGATGGCGCCGGCGACGCCGAGCCCGGCCAGCTGGGCGGTGCCGAGGTGCCCGACGATCGCGGCGTCGGCGAGCAGGAAGAGCGGCTCGGCGACCAGGGCGAGGAAGGCGGGCACCGCGAGCCGGAGGATCTCCCGGTCGACGGGGCGGATCGCCGCAAGCATGGCGGGCAGTCTAGACACTGTAAGGAGCAACAATGCCATCTGGTGCTGTCCTCTGGACAAAACGCCAGCCTGTGTGTAACTAGGGCTCGCCTGTGAATTGCCGACGCGCCGACGCTCTCCCGCACCGGTCTTCGGCGTGTCGTGGAGGTGACGAAGAGATGAATCCCACTCGGACCGATTTTCTTTCGTTCCACAGGCTGATTCCACTGTCTGTGCAGGTCAGCGAGGTGTCGGAGACCAAAGACTCGATCTTGTCCACAGGACCCTCCCCAGGCTGTGCACATCTCTTCGCGTGTCCTCCACGGGCAACTCCGAGTTATCCACAAGGCCTGTGGACAACGGCCTTTTGCCAGGGGGTCGCGACCCCGTAGCGTCCGACTCTCCAGGGGAGACAGCCGCGTTGTCGGCGGCCCCGGCTAGCGTCCGAGACGGACCTGGTCAGGGCGCTTCGCCACACGCACCACCACCCCAGCAGGAGGCTTCGGATGAGCACGACCGAGCACGACTCGCGCGGTCTGCAGGAGCCTCCCATGGAGGAGTGGGGCGACGGTCCGGCGGCCTTCGAGCCCGGCGACTCGCCGCGCCGCGGCGGCATGGACCGGACCCCTCCGCAGGACAACGCCGCCGAGCAGAGCGTGCTCGGCTCGATGCTGCTCAGCAAGGACGCGATCGCCGACGTCAGCGAGGTGCTGCGCGGCACTGACTTCTACCGGCCCGCGCACGAGATCATCCACGACGCGATCGTCGACCTCTACGGCCGCAGCGAGCCGGCCGACCCCGTCACGGTGGCGGCGGAGCTCCAGCGTCGAGGCGAGCTGCAGCGCATCGGCGGCGCGCCCTACCTGCACACGCTGTCGGCCAACGTGCCGATCGCGGCCAACGCCGGCTACTACGCCGAGATCGTCCGCGAGAAGGCGATCCTGCGCCGTCTCGTCGATGCCGGCACCAAGATCGTGCAGATCGGCTATGCCGGTGAGGGGCAGGTCGACGACGTCGTCGACCAGGCCCAGGCCGAGGTCTTCCGGATCACCGAGAAGCGCTCCTCGGAGGATTACGCGCCGCTCTCGGACATCATGGAAGGCGTCCTCGACGAGATCGAGGCCATCTCCAACCGTGATGGGGGCATCTACGGCGTGCCCACCGGCTTCGCCGACCTCGACGAGCTGACCAACGGTCTGCACTCCGGTCAGATGATCATCGTGGCGGCCAGGCCCGCCATGGGGAAGGCGCTCGCGCTCGACACCCCGCTGCCCACGCCGGACGGTTGGACGACCATGGGCGAGGTGCAGGTTGGAGACCGGCTGTACGACGCGAGCGGCCGGCCGACGCGCGTGGTGGCGGCGACCGGGGTCATGACGGGTAGGCCCTGCTTCGAGGTCGAGTTCTCGGACGGCTCGAGGATCGTGGCGGACGCGGAGCATCAGTGGTTGACGGAGACGCGAGCTGCCCGGAAGTCCAAGTGGGCCGCCGACCACAACTACAACCGGCTTCGCAACAACAACATCCGTCCTTCCGTCGTGACGACCCGGGAGATGGCGGAGACGGTGCGCCTCGGGACGGAGCAGAGGGCGAATCACGCGGTGATCAACGCACGCCCGATCGTGGGCGACGGGCGCGACCTCCTGGTGCCGCCCTACGTCCTGGGCGCTTGGCTCGGTGATGGTCACAGCGCCGGCGCCAGGATCACCTGCGAGACCGACGAGATCCCGATGCTCATCGAGTCATACGGCCTGCGGGTCGAGCCGCGCGGCAACATGCTCTACTCGATCAAGCTCCCCCTTCCGGACGTCAAGGACTCACCGGAGTGCGTCGACTGCGGCCGAGCGACGACGGGCTATCAGTGCCGCGACTGCCGCCACGACCACGGCTCCTTCACCGCTCACCTGCGCTCGATCGGCGTGCTCGGTGACAAGCACATCCCGCGCGACTATCTGCGCGCGGACGAGCAGTCGCGCCGCGACCTGCTAGCCGGACTCATGGACACCGACGGCACGGTGGTCAGGGGCGTGGGTTCCTGCCAGTTCGCGGTGACGAACGCACGCCTCGCTGACGATGTCTACGAGCTTGTCGTGTCGCTCGGCTACAAGTGCGGGCGCACGACGAAGCAGGTGGCGGGCCGCACCGAGGCGAGCTCGACCTGCTACATCCTGAACTTCTCGACCACCGATGACGTGTTCCGTCTGCACCGCAAGCACATCCTGCACAAGGAGGAGAGGCCCGCCTCGACCTCGCGCATCGGACGCCGCTACGTCACGGCGGTGCGCCCCCTCGAGAGCGTCCCCGTGCGGTGCGTGCAGGTCGACAACGAGGAGCACCTCTACCTGGCGGGTGAGTCGATGATCCCGACCCACAACTCCACGCTCGCTCTGGACCTCTGTCGGGCGGCCTCGATCCACAACAACATGACCAGCGCCTTCTTCAGCCTGGAGATGACGCGCTCCGAGATCACCATGCGACTGCTGTCGGCGGAGGCCAAGGTCCCGCTGAACCACATCCGCAACGGCAACATGAACGACGACGACTGGGCCAAGCTGGCTCGCAAGATGGGCGAGGTCTCCTCGGCCCCGATGTTCATCGACGACAGCCCCAACATGACGATGATGGAGATCCGGGCCAAGGCGCGTCGGCTCAAGCAGAAGCACGACCTCAAGCTGATGGTGATCGACTACCTCCAGCTGATGAGCTCGGGCAAGAAGGTCGAGTCCCGCCAGCTCGAGGTCTCGGAGTTCTCCCGCCAGATCAAGCTGCTGGCCAAGGAGCTCGAGATCCCGGTCATCGCGCTCTCGCAGCTCAACCGTGGCGCCGAGCAGCGCGCCGACAAGCGGCCGATGGTCGCCGACCTGCGTGAGTCAGGCTCGATCGAGCAGGACGCCGACATGGTGATCCTGCTGCACCGCGACGACGTCTACGAGAAGGAGTCGACGCGCCCCGGCGAGGCGGACCTGATCGTGGCCAAGCACCGCAACGGTCCGACACGCGACATCGTGGTGGCCTTCCAGGGTCACTACAGCCGGTTCGTGGACATGGCGCACTGATCCGGTGAGGCGCGGACCCACGCTGACCTGCGTGCTGTTCGACCCCGCGCGCGGAACCGCAGCACTGCGCGCCGCCGCCGAGGACGCCGCCGCTCGAGCGACGCTGCCGGCGTCCGTCGAGGACGGTGTCGAGGAGGGGCTCGTGCAGCTGCTCGTGTGGGCGGGCGGCCTCGGGCTTGGTCTGCCCGACGACCCGCCGGTGGCATGGGCCGAGGTCGGCTTCGCCCTGGGGGCCGTCGTCGTCACCGTCGACCCGGCGCTCGCCCTAGCGGCCCCCGAGTGGGGGGCGGGCTCCCTCCTGGCCCCCGACTACGACGAGCTCGCGCCGGGGCTGCGTTCGGGCCGTGCCCGACGTCGCGGCATCGACAGCGCCCGCGCCGAGCGGCTCGCCCACCTCGCCGACCGAGAGGTCGTGCGGGCCGACGACGACGGCTGGGTGTGGTCAGGGGCCGGTGCCGTCCCGTTGTGGGCCGCGCCTCGTGTCGATGCGGGCCGCCTGGTGCCGGCCGTGTTCCACGCCTGGTGGGGCCGCCGACCCGACCAAGATGCGCCGGGAGGGCCGCGGCTCCGCATCGCCTCACGGGATCGCGACCCGGACCTGGCGACCGCGCTCGCGACCGCACTCCCCGCCGGCTGGTCGAGCCAGCCCACCGCCCCTGACGCGGCGGCCGCCACCCCGCCCGCATGGGTGGACGAGGCGTCCCTGTGTGCGGCCCTCGCCGAGGTCGCCCTCCTCGTCGAGCCGCGTTGGGCGCTCCTGCGCGATCCCGACGTCCTGTGGCTCCCCGGCGCGCCTGACGCACCTGACGGGTTACGGGTGACCCCGGCCGCCGGGGGCGGCGTCCTCGTCGAAGGCCCCTACTCCCGACTCGATCGCCTGGTCGATGACGCGTCGAGCGGTCCGCCTTCGCCGGACTGATCCCCAGCCTCGTGGACCTCGTAGGGCGCGACCGAGTTGCCGCGGAAGAGGTCTGCCCCGACGGGTCAGGGGAGCCGCCGGCCCAGCTTCGCCACCCGACGCTCGCGGCCCTTGGTGTCCCACCACTCCTCCAGCTCGGTACGGACGAGGTGCACGAGCAGCTGCAGGCGTTCGGTGGAGGGATCCATCGAGGCGAGGACGTCGGTGAAGGACGTGTCCCACGGCAGCGTCACCTCCCAGCGCTCGGCCGGCCGCCCCGGGCTGGTGACGCTCAGTCGACAGGTGAGTGTGGGGCGACGGTCGGGTCGGTGCTCGACTCCCGCGTCCATGACGTCGAAGTGGACCCCGTCCACCGCGTCGTACGAGCGCCCCAGGGCCAGCATGGCCGGTGTCCGCTCCTCCATCTGCTCCGTCCTCCAGTCCATCCGCTCCGAGCGTCCGGTCTCAGCGGCGGCGCTCGTGGGCACCCACGTCGATCCGGCCGACCTTCGCTCGCCGTACCAGCCTGGTCGGGTGGCGGTACTCCGAGCGCGCCTGCCACCGCTGGGGCACCCGGACGCCGCGGTCGATCGCCGGCGACGTACGACGCAGCCGGAAGTCGTCTGCCCAAGGCTTGATGAAGCCGCGCAGCCCGACGCGTCGATTGCCCTTCGACGGGACGCCGGCGAGGTCGGTCAGGTCCCCCGGCCCCACCAGCAGGTTGTTGCGCAGGTGGGCGCGGCTGCCCGCCGCGATGCTCACGAACGTGCCGGCCGAGCGCCGGTTGACGAAGGTGTTGTTGACGACCCACAGGTCGCGGGACCCGTCTGCGAGCCCTTCCGCGCCGTACGACACCAGTGTCGAGTTCTCCGACCTCGGGCCCTGGATGACGACGTTGCCGGCGATGAGCGAGCGGCCGCCGTTGGGCAGGTCGATGGAGTAGCTCGCGGTCGCGTCGCGGTCGGTGATCCGGTTGCCGACGATGGTGTTGCGGGCGGCGCGGGACTTCAGCTCGTGGCCCACGTCCGCGCCCCACAGATAGCTGCCGGTGACGGTGAGGGAGCGGACCGCGCCGATGTAGAGGTTGTGGGTGTAGCCGTCGCCGGCGCCGCTGCGGAAGAACCGGGACCTGCGGATCACGATGTCGCTCGCGGGATGGGCGCCGGAGAGGATGCCGTTCTGGTTGTGGTGGAACCAGCTGCGGGTCACCGTGAGTCCCGCGCCCTCCTGACGGATGCCGGCGCCGTTCTGGTCCGGCACGGAGGCGCCGCTGAACTCGACGCGGTCGACGGTGGTGCGATCCCCGGCGATCACCCAGATCGCCTTGCCCTGCGCGCTCCGGCCGGCGGCCTTCAGGTGCGCCCGCCCGCCGACGCCGCGCAGGGTGAGGTCGTCCTGGGTCCAGACGGCGACGTCGCCGGTGTAGGTGCCGGCGTCGATGAGCACCGTGTCACCGTCGCTGGCCCGGGCAGCGGCGGCGCTGGGGGTCGTGAGTGGGCGCTCCGGGCCGACCCGCCAGGTGCGGGGCGCCTGCTGGGCCTGGGCCTGGGTTTCGCCCTGGGCCGGTGTGACTGGTACGCCGACGAGGGGCACGACCGCCACGGCCAGGGACGTGACGACTCGTGCCGCGATGCTCCCAGCGACCTTCATGTGACGCTCCACGTCAGTAGTAGTTTCCTCCGCTGCGGCGGCTCCGCGACCTGATGCGTGTCCGGCGCCGAGGATGACGGACTCTGTCGCCGTCCACCGTAGGCGCAGGGCTGCGGCACGGGGGATCGACATGACGGAACGTCGGACGTCGCCCTCCGTGCTCCCCTACCCTCAGAGGCCACCGAGGGAGACCCATGCGCATCACGCACGCCATCGCAGCCGCCACGCTGCTCGTCACGACCGTCGGCTGTGCGGCCGAGACCGAGACCGAGACCGTGCAGAGCGGGAAGCGCGCTGCGGGATCGCTCGGCGCCGTCACCCGGGACAGCCCGACCGCGCCTGAGAGCTCGTCGCCCGCACCTGAGTCCTCGTCGACCGGCGTCATCAAGATGACCAACCGGGAGCGCGGATACGGCTTCATCACGGCCGACGACAGCCCGCTGGACGTCTACTTCCACCACTCGGGGGTGAGCGGCGCGTGGCCCGAGACGGGCGACGCGGTCCGCTACGAGATCGAGATCGTCAAGGGCAAGGTCAAGGCCGTCAACGTCCGTCCCCGCTGACTGCGCCGGGGCTGAGGAAGCGGGTGATGCCCGTGATGCCGATGCTGCTGATCTCGAGCACCAGCACCCCTGCCGGGTCCCAGCCGTGCGGCCCGGACATCCGTACGGCGAACGCCGGAGCGTGGTTGCACCGCAGCGGGTCGAGGGCCAGCGACCGATTGCCTCGGCGCCAGTCCGTGCTGGTCTCGAGGAAGCGCCCGATCGCCTCGTGCCCGACGTAGACGTGCGGAGCCGGTGGCATCGCCAGCCAGGCCCGGTCGGTGAGGAGCGCGAGGACCCCGTCGATGTCGTCGGCGGCGAAGGCCGTCGCGAACCGCCGCGCGAGGTGCCGCTCGGCCTCGGGGGTCGGGCGCGCGGTCGCGACGCGGGCGGCATCCGCTGCCCGGCGAGCACGCTGCAGCAGCCCCTTCACCGCGCCGAGGCCCTCACCGAGCAGGTCGGCGGCCTCGGCCGAGGTGAACCCCAGCACGTCGACGAGCAGGAGCGCCGCGGTCTGGCGCGGCGGGAGGGTCTGCAGCGCGGTGACGAAGGCCAGCTCCAGCCGCTCCCGCTGCTCCTGGGACGAGGCCGGATCCGCCTCGGTCCGGTAGGGCTGGACCCACGTCGCGTCGTGGTGCCGGCTCGGGGGTGGCGGCTCGAACGGCGGGACGGGTACGACGGGCGCGCGCCGCTTGCCGTCGCGGATCGCGTTGAGGCAACGGTTGGTCGCGATCCGGAAGAGCCAGGTCCGCGGGGAGGCGCGCCGCTCGAAGCCGGGTAGCCCCCGCCAGGCCGCGAGCAGCGTCTCCTGCAGCACCTCGTCGGCGTCGTCCACCGAACCGAGCATCCGGTAGCAGTGCCGGTGCAGCTCGCCCAGGTGCGGGTCCACGAGCGCGCGGAAGGCAGCGTCCGCGTCGCTCGAGACCGCTGCCGTCACCCGGTCATCGTGCCAAAGACCAGCGATCAGCGTTCCGATCCGCGCGGGATCGGTGTCGGTAGGTGTCGACCAGCTCGCACCTGACCCAGGAGGACCCATGACCGACACCATCACGTCCGAGACCGCATCCGAGAGTGCCGCCCTCGAGACGGCCGTGGCCTATCACCGTGCCTGGACCGGAGGCGACTTCGACGCGGCGATGGAGCTCGTGGCCCCCGACATCGTCTGCCACGCACCGGCCGGGACGCTCACGGGGGCGGAGGCGTTCCGGGCGTTCATGGGACCGTTCGCGGGGATGGCGACGTCGACGCAGCTGCACGCGGCGTACGGCGACGCGGAGCACGCCGTACTCGTCTATGTGACCGCGACGCCGCTCGTCGTCGAGGCGCCGGGGGCGGAGTGGCTGCGGGTCGTCGACGGCCGCGTCGTCGAGATGTGGATCGTCTTCGACCGGCTCCCCTTCGAGTTCGCCCGGCGCCAGGCTCAGTCGACCGGCGACGCCTGAGCGTGCCCGCCGCTCCCCCCGCCGTTCTCGACGCCGCCGGGCTCGGAGCCGCCGAGCTCGGCGGCGGCGGAGACGACCAGCCCGCCCACCATGAAGGCCACGATGACGGCGACCAGAGTGGGGGTGGACAGGGTGGGGATCAGCCGCCGGGCGCCGGTGACGTCGCCCGCGGCGTCGTGGAACCCGTGCGTCAGGGCGTGGCCCTTGCCGCGCGCCAGCAGGTAGCGGTTGACGGGGTACGCCGCGAAGAAGGCGGCGGTGAGGGCGATCATCATGCCCACCCAGAAGAGGACGTTGACCAGGCCGGCGTCCATCGCGCCGGGGATCAGCGCCATCACGGCGTTGTCGACGACCTCCATCGTGGCGATGGAGAGCGTGTCGGCCGCGAGCACGACGCTCAGGGCGGCCCCCAGGCCGAGGCCGGCCTTGAGCAGCGGCAGCGTGGAGAGCGCGTAGCCGAACAGGAAGGCCAGGCTGACGGCCAGCACGATCGTCCAGCCGGTGCTCAGACCGATCGCGGTTCCGATCATCAGGCCCGCGATCTCGCCGATGGCACAGCCGGTGAGGCAGTGGAGGGTGGCGCTGATCGCCATCGACCGGGTGGCCATCGCGGCGTGGTCGTGATGGTCGTGGTTGTGGCCGGCGGCCTCGTGGCCGGCGGGCTCGTGGTGGTGCGAGTGTGCCATGTCCATAATGGGCGAACAGGTACCCCCAGGGGGTATATTCCGCATTTCCTGAAACTAATTGGCGCCGTCTTTCGCCTAAAGCATTTAGGTTAGGGGAGACGAGAGGACAAGCGATGCCGCGAGCTGGCTTGAGCAGGGACCGGGTGGTCCGTGCCGGCGCCGACCTGGCCGACGAGGTGGGCTTCGAGCAGGTCACGCTGTCGGCGCTCGCGCGACACTTCGACGTCAAGGTGGCCAGCCTCTACTCGCACGTGCGGGGCTCGGAGGACCTGCGCAGGGCCATGGCGCTGCTCGCTCTCGAGGAGCTGGCGCAGCGTGCCGGGCAGGGGCTCGCCGGCCGCGCCGGTCCCGATGCCCTGCGCGCGCTCGGCAACGTCTACCGCGACTATGCGTCCGAGCACCCCGGGAGGTACGACGCGGCGCGCCATGACCTCGACCCCGCGACCGCCGCGGCGAGCGCCGGTCCGCGACTGGCGGAGCTGACCCGGGCGGTGCTGCGCGGCTATGACCTGGGCGCCGACGACCAGACCCACGCCGTACGGCTCCTCGGCAGCTTCTTCCACGGCTTCGTCAGCCTCGAGCGGGCAGGCGGCTTCCGCCACAGCTCACCCGACAGCCAGGTCAGCTGGGACCGGATCCTCGACAGCCTCGACGCGATGCTGCGCAGCTGGCCCACCGAGCCCACCCCGTCCGGCCCGACTCCCCACCAGAGGACCTCCCGATGAGCCTGCTCACTATCCCGATCGCCGATCTCGTCCGCGGCGCCCACGAGCTGGAGACGACCGCCCGCGGCCTCCTGCCGCACCGCCTCCCGGCATGGGCGCGCGCCCAGGCAGCCGACGGCCAGCTGGCGATGGCCGAGTCGCAGCCCTCTGGCGTACGTCTCGTCCTGCGCACCCGGGCCACGGTCATCGAGCTCGACACCGTCCCCACCAAGCGGGACTACCTCGGCGCCCCCGCCCGCCCCGACGGCGTCTACGACCTCGTGGTCGACGGGCGGCTGGTCGCCCAGACCTCCGTGTCGGGCGGCGACACGCTCGTCATCGACATGATGTCCGGAGGCTTCGAGCACCGCGCGGGGGAGAGCGGTACGGCGCGCTTCGCCGGGCTGCCGGCCCAGGACAAGCGGGTCGAGATCTGGCTGCCCCACGACGAGACGACGATCCTGGTCGCCCTGCGGGCCGACGCCCCGGTCGAGCCGGTGCCCGGGGACGAGCGGGTCTGGCTCCACCACGGGAGCTCGATCAGCCACGGCTCCAACGCCACGCACCCGACCGGGACCTGGCCCGCCATCGCGGCGCGGCTCGCCGGCGCCGACCTGGTCAACCTGGGCCTGGGCGGCAGCGCGCTGCTGGACCCCTTCACCGCGCGGACCATGCGGGACACGCCCGCCGACCTGATCAGCGTGAAGATCGGGATCAACCTCGTGAACGCCGACCTGATGCGCCGGCGTGCCTTCGGCCCGGCGGTGCACGGCTTCCTCGACACCTTGCGCGAGGGGCACCCCGAGACGCCGCTGCTCGTCGTCTCGCCGATCCTGTGCCCCCTCCACGAGACCGTCCCCGGCCCGCTGGCGCCCGACCTGGAGGCGATGAGCGAGGGGCGCGTC
>NZ_BAAHCI010000005.1:344105-417031 GCF_054775955.1 Nocardioides pacificus | reverse complement strand
GTCGCGGAGCGCTCCGCGACGGACCCCTTCCTGCACTACCTCGACGGACGGGAGCTGTACGGCGCGGCGGACGCGGCTGCGCTGCCGCTGCCCGATGGCCTCCACCCCGACGGGGAGACGCACCGGCTGATGGGGGAGCGCTTCGCGTCACTCGCGTTCGGCATGGGCCCTTCGTTCAGGCCTGAGGGGTTGCGCGGGTGGAGATCCCTCGACGAGATGGCGGACCTGCTCGACCTGTCGGGCACGGCACGGGCTCCGGGGGTGACCCGTGACGCGTGAGCTCTGGGACCGTGAGGCCCTCACCTTCGACGACGAGGCGGACCACGGCCTTGCCGACCCCGCCACGCGCGCGGCCTGGCGCGACCTGCTGCTCGGCGTCCTGCCCGCCGCCCCTGCGCGGATCGCCGACCTCGGCTGCGGCACGGGGACGCTCACCCGGCTGCTCGTCGACGAGGGCTACGACGTGGACGGCGTCGACTTCTCCCCGGAGATGATCCGGAGGGCGCGGGCCAAAGGTCCCGGAGGCGAGGCTCGTCGTCGGCGACGCGGCCGCGCCGGCCCTCGAGCCCGCGTCGTACGACGTGGTGCTGAGCCGGCACGTCCTCTGGGCGTTGCCCTCCCCGGCTGACGCGCTCGCCCGCTGGGTCGAGCTCCTGCGGCCGGGCGGGAGCCTGGTGCTGGTCGAGGGCCGCTGGGGCACCGGCGCCGGACTCGGCGCCGCCGAGACGGAGCGTCTGGTCCGCGGCCTGCGTGCGGAGGCGACGGTGCGCCACCTGCCGGAGCCGGTCCTGTGGGGCAAGCCGATAGAGGACGAGCGCTACCTCCTGGTGAGCAAGACCTGACCCCCACATCGGCGGGCTGGGGTTTGCTGTTGTGGCAAAGGTTGTTGTCACCGCTCTGCTGGGGTTGCAGGCTGGTGGTCACGACACACCCAGGTCGTACGACGAGAGGCGGCACCGCATGAGTGGACACACCAACCCCACCGAAGAGGACGCAGCGGCGATGTTCGAGCCGGAAGGCTGGGAGGAGCGCTACTCCGGCGAGGAGAAGGTCTGGAGCGGCGATCCCAACCCCCAGCTCGTCACCGAGGCCTCTCGCCTGACTCCTGGGACGGCGCTCGACGTCGGCTGCGGCGAGGGCGGCGACGTCATCTGGCTGGCGCAGCAGGGCTGGCAGGTGACGGGGGCCGACTTCTCCGCCACGGGACTCGAGCGGGCGAAGCGGCACGCCGAGGAGGCCGGCGTCGCCGACCGGACCGACTGGTGGCAGGTCGATGCGCGGGAGTTCGCCGCGGGCGGACGCAGCTTCGACCTGGTCACCACCCACTTCCTGCACCCGCCGGACGGCGGCATGGTCGAGGTCACCCGCCGGCTGGCGGAGGCCGTGGCTCCCGGCGGGCACCTGCTCGTCGTCGGCCACGAGCCCTCGGAGCACCACCACCAGCTGACCGAGAGTCACCGCCGGGCGATGTTCCTGGCCGAGGATCTGCTCCCGGCCCTGCCCGCCGACTTCGAGGCCATCGTCGTGGAGCAGCGTCCCCGCAGCGTGGTCCGCGACGGCGTGCAGATCCACATCGGCGACTCCACGCTCCTCGCGCGCCGTACTCCCTGATCCGCGACGGCGATGACAAAGTGGCCGGCGCGATGTCGACATCGCGGGGGGCGGCTCCGACGTACGCGGTGACGGTCGGGGACGACCTGCCGCAGCCGCCGAGGAGGCACCGATGAAGTACGTCCTGCTGATCCACTCCAACCCCCAGCCGTGGGGTCACCCGACAGGTGACTACGTCGCCGAGCTCCAGGCGCTGCCCGCCGAGGAGCGCCAGCGCCTCGACGACGCCTTCGAGGCCGAGATGACCCGGATGCAGGAGAACGGCGAGCTGATCGGGGGCGAGGCCCTCGGCGACAGCGCCGCCGCTCGCCTCTACCGCTGGGGGGACAGCGGGCCGATGGCGACCGACGGCCCCTACTCGGAGACCAAGGAGCACCTCGCCGGCTTCTTCCTCATCGACGTCGGGAGCCAGGCGCGCGCCGAGGAGATCGCCGCCGCGTTCTCCGGGCCAGGCGAGACGGTCGAGCTGCGCCCCACGATGTGGCCGGGCGGTCACGAGGGGTGAGTACACCCGTACGGCGGGCGCTGAGCGAGCGGTGACCCGTGAGTAACTGGAGATTCGCAGCCAGCGGGTGCGTGCGATCCTCCAGTTACTCACCAGTCGCGGGCGCCGGCACGTCCGCGCTCCACCGGGCCTCGCGCTCGTCGTCCGACTGCTCCCACCACGGCGTCCCGCGCTCGCCCAGGGCGACCTTGGTGGCCTGGACCCCCGCGCGCGAGGCCGCCTCGTCGTCGGTGCCCTTGGTGCGGCGGACCTCGCGGCGCCAGGCCATCAGCGTCCGGGTCAGCTCGTCGCGGCGCTCCTCGGGGATCGCGGGATCCGTCGCGCGCCACCGCCGGCCGTCGATCACGACGTACCGTCCGTCCGGTGTCCGCTCAGGTGACGCGCCCATGTCTCCAGCCTAGGAGTCAGTCGGTCTGGTCCGGCAGGCTCGCCAGCCCCTCGACGACCCGGTCGAGCCCGAACTCCCAGGCCCGCTCCGGGCTGTACGCCGCCTGCATCGCCTCACCGGCGGCCGCCCCGACCCGCTGCGCGAGCGGGAAGTCGTCACCGAGGTACGACGCGAGCCGGGCGCCCCACTCCGGCCAGTGCTCGGCCAGCTCGCCGGCGCGCGGCCCCGGGCGACGCGACCGGGCGCTGGAGCGGACGAAGTCGAGGACGAAGCTGAGCGCCGCGTCGCGGGTGACGTCGTCGAGGCCGAGGGGGTCGAACGCCGCGAGCTCGTGGTCGTACTTCGCGATCGTGCCGGGGCCCAGCGTGGTCCGCTCGTCGGTCACGTCGAGCAGCCAGGGGTGCGCGTCGAGCAGGGCGAGGTTGGCCTCGGCCATCCTCCGCACACGTGACCTCCAGCCGAGCCGGCCCCACGAGGGATGCGCCAGGCCGGCGTGCGCCGAGTCGGCCATCAGCACGAGGAGGTCGTCGCGGCTGTTGACGTGGGTGTAGACCGACATCGTCGAGACTCCGACCTCGCTCGCGAGCCGGCGGATCGTCACCGCGCCCAGCCCGTCGGCGTCGCCGATCTGGATCGCCGCCGCCACGACGCTGCCGGTCGAGACGCGCGCGCGAGGTCCGCGACGACCGCCGGACGGTGCGGCGGGGTGGTCGCGCCAGAGCAGGTCGATCAGTGGCCGCGGCATCGGTCCTCCTTCGCGGGAACTCTTTCATGCGGCATTACGTTGTACGACGTACGGTATTAAACGATCGAAGGAGCCGCCCATGCACATCACCGCCAGCGCCATCTCGCTCAACGTCGCCGACATCGACGCGTCGGCCGCCTTCGCCCGCGACCACCTCGGCTTCGCCCAGGAGATGGCCGCCGACGGGTTCGTCTCGCTCACCCATCCCACGGCCGGCCTGGCGCTGGCGTTCCTGCGCACCGGCCTGGAGTCGTTCCGACCGCCGGAGATCGCGGGGCCGGCGGGCCAGGGGATGCTGCTGGCGTTCGTGGTCGAGGACCTCGACGCGGAGTTCGCCCGGATCGCGGGAGCCGGCGCGCGCGTCGTCACCCCGCCCGAGACCGAGCCGTGGGGCGAGCGCTACTGCCAGTTCGCCGACGCCAACGGGCTCGTCTGGCAGCTCGTGCAGTGGGTCACGCCGGAGTGAGGGGACCTTCCGCCTCTGGTGGGGTGCGCCGCGTCGGCGGAGGGTGGAGGTGTGTCCAGAGCCTCGCGAGGGGTCCTGGTCGGCATCGTCGGCTTCGTCGTCGCGGCTGCACTCGTGACGGTGGCCGTCGCGGCCGCGAGGGCGCCCGTCGCACTGCCGCCTGACTCGCCCGAGGGCGCCGTCCAGGCCTACCTCGAGGCCGTGCTCGACCACGACCACGAGTCCGCTGCCGCGCTGCTCGACCCGGCGATCGGCTGCGGGTTCGTGGACCTGGAGATGGCCTACGTCGACGAGGACGTCCATGTCTCGTTGCGCGATGTCGACACGCGTACGACGACGGCGCGCGTCGACGTCGAGATCACGACGGGCTCCGGCGGGCTGATCCCCAGCGGCTGGAGCGAGGAGCATGCGTTCCGGCTCGTCCTCCGCGACGGTGAGTGGCTGGTCTCGGGCAGCCCCTGGCCGCTCTACGGGTGCGGCGAGGAGGTGCCCCGATGATCGGCGCCGTGCTGCTGCTGCTCGGCCTCCTGATCGTGGGAGCCCTCGTCGTCCAGCGCCTGACACGTCGAGGTGGGAGCTCACGCGAGGCCACCCCCGAGGGACACGCGACGCGGCAGCTGTTCCAGTACGTCCTGCTCTTCGGGCTCGTCGTCGTCACCGCCATCGGGCTCGCCGGGCTCCTCGCCGCCCTCTTCGCGCGCGACTCGACGCTCGCGGTCAGCGAGTCGGCGCTCGCCCGCAGCGTCGCCTTCACCCTCGTGGGCGCGCCGCTGCTCGCCGGCCTCGCGATCTGGTCACGCCAGACGCTGGCGCGGGACCCGGGGGAGGCCCACTCGGGCGCCTGGGCGCTCTACGTCACGGTGGCGAGCCTGGTCTCGCTCGTGGTCGCGGTGTTCGCCGTCCACGACGTCCTCTCCTGGGCACTCGGCCTGCGCCCCTTCGTCCCGCAGGCCGCCGCCGACGCCCTCGTCTGGACCACGACCTGGGCCGTCCACTGGTGGCTCGGCAAGCGGACCGTCGACAGCGGGCTGATGCGGACCCACCTCCTGGGCGGCTCGCTCCTCGGGCTGGCTGCCACCCTCGTCGGCCTGGGCGTCCTGCTCAGCGGGGCGCTGGAGATCTGGCTGGGACTGGACGCCGGGAGGCTCATCGCCGGACGCCACTCACCGGTCGCGGAGGGCGCCGTGACGCTCGGCCTCGGCGCGGCCGTGTGGGGCCTCTACTGGTGGCGCAACGCGCTCGGTGCCGAGCGTGACGGGCAGTGGCACGCCTACGTCCTCCTCGCCGGGTCGGCGGCGGGCCTGGTGGTGTTCCTGGTGGCCGGCAGCATCGCCGCCTTCCGGGTGCTGGTGTGGCTCGTCGGGGAGCCGGGGACCTCCGATGCAGAGCGCTACTTCGACACCATGCCCGCCGCGCTCGCGGCGACCTGCGTCGGCCTGCTCACCCTCGCCTACCACCAGGGTCTCCTCAGCGAGGCCGAGCTCCCGGGCCGCTCCGAGGTCGACCGGGTCCGTGACTACGTCCTCGCCGGCATCGGGCTCGTCGCCGCAGCGGCCGGTACGACGATCCTCGTCGTCGCGCTCGTGGAGGCACTGGTCGAGCCCTCGCTGGTGACGACAGGAGGCCCCGGCAACACCGTCCTCGCGGCGCTCACCCTGCTCGGTGTCGGTGCGCCCTCCTGGTGGGGCTTCTGGCGCCGGGGGCAGCAGGCCGTCGCCGACGAGCCCGAGCACGAGGTCTCCTCGCCGACGCGACGGATCTATCTGGTGGGCCTGCTCGGTGTCGCCGGTCTGGCTGCCGTCGCGGCCCTCCTCGCCGGTGCGTGGCTGCTGATCGAGGGCCTGATGCTCGGCACGGCCGCCGACGTGATCGTCCGCGACATCCGGTTCGCCATCGGGATCCTGGTGACCGCGGGGGCCGTCGCGACCTACCACTGGGTCGTGTACGGCGAGGAGCGCGAGGCCGCCGGGGCCGAGGGCGCGCGCGACAGGGTGAGGCCGGGCCCGCGCTTCGTCCTGCTGCTGGGCGTGGGGGACGCGGGGACCGCCGAGGCGCTGGCGCGTCGTACGGGCGCGGGGGTGTGGGCCTGGACCCGCACGGACGTCGCGCCGCGGCGCTGGCCCGAGGAGGCACTGCTGGTGGCGCTTGAGACGAGCGGCGCCCCCGAGGTCCTGGTGCTGGCCGACGACGAGCGGCTGCGCGTGGTCCCGATCGACCGGCGGCTGCCCGTCCGGCTGCCCCCGGTCGAGCGCGGCCCGGTCGAGCGCGGCCCGGTCGGGTCGGCGCCGGTCGAGTCGGCCCCGGTCGAGCAGGCTCGTGTCGAACCGGCCGCGTCAGGCCTGAGCGAGTAGCGACGACTGGTCGTCCCGCTCGCCGTCCCGGGCTCGTCGTACCATCCGAGCGGTCTCGCGCAGGCCGACCGCTGCCAGGTGCGCGGAGATCTGGTCGGCGGTGAAGCAGTGGCGCTCCAGGCGGATCTCGTGGCCGAACCGGCGGTAGGCCGGTGCGACGTCGCGGGCTCCCTCCCCGGACTGGAAGCCGACCAGCAGGTGGCCTCCGGGACGCAGGACGCGGGCGGCCTCCGCGAAGATCCGGGACAGGCCCGCGGGTGGGGTGTGGATGATCGAATACCAGAGCAGCACGCCGGCGAACTGGTCGTCGGGATAGGGGAGCGCGGCCACCGAGGCCGCGGTGAACGGCACGCCGGGCTGCCCGCGGCGGGCCATCGCCACCATCCCCGGTGACAGGTCGACCCCCTCGGGCCGGCAGCCGCGCGCCGCGACGTACCGGCTCATCCGGCCGGTGCCGCAGCCCGCGTCGAGCACGCGAGGATCGTCGTGCGACGTCACCGCCGCCGCGAAGGCGTCGACCATGGCCAGGTCCAGCGGTGACTCCGCCCGGGTGTCCGGGAAGTAGGCGGCGTAGTCCGCCGCCACGGTGTCGTAGGCGGCGCCGACGCCGTGGGGGTCGAAGAGATCCGAGGACGTCATCTGCCGGATGCTGTCACGTGGCGACACGTGGCCGCACCGCCCTCAGGGAGACTCGGAGCGCAGGACCATCACCTTCTGCGCCTCCGGGTGCACGGTGAACCCGACCTGCTCGTAGAGGCCGTGCGCATCGGCGGTGGAGAGCATCAGTGTCACGCTCCCGAAGGTCCGGCACTCGGCGACGACCGCCTCGGCGAGCGCGCGGCCGATGCCGGATCCCCGGTGCTCCGGGGGCACGTAGACGTCGCACACCCAGCCGTAGGTCGCCCGATCGGTGACCACCCGGGCATAGCCGACCTGGCGGCCGTCGGGTGCATAGGCCCCGAAGTTGAGTGAGCCGCGAGCCGCCGACTCCACGGCCTCCTGCGTGCGCCCGCGCGCCCAGTAGGCGTCGGTGGACAGCCAGTGGTGGACCAGGGCGAGGTCGAGGCGGGCGAGGTCGGTGTCGACCTCGACCTCGTTGAGGCGCTCGATCACCTCAGACCCCGAGCCCAGACATCCACCAGCGGACCCTATCGGCCCACGTAGGCCGCGAGGTGCTCTCCCGTCAGCGTGGCGCGGGAGGCGACGAGGTCGGCGGGCACTCCCTCGAAGACGACGCGTCCACCGTCGTGGCCGGCTCCCGGGCCGAGGTCGATGATCCAGTCCGCGTGCGCCATCACCGCCTGGTGGTGCTCGATCACGATCACCGACTGCCCGGAGTCGACGAGCCGGTCGAGCAGCCCGAGCAGGTGCGCGACGTCGGCGAGGTGGAGACCTGTGGTGGGCTCGTCGAGCACGTAGACGCTGCCCTTGTCGCCCATGTGCGTGGCCAGCTTGAGGCGCTGGCGCTCGCCGCCCGACAGCGTGGTGAGCGGCTGGCCGAGGCTGAGGTAGCCGAGCCCGACGTCGACCAGTCGGTCGAGGACCTTGTGCGCCGCCGGTGTGCGCGCCTCGCCCGCACCGAAGAACGTCTCGGCCTCGGTGACCGACATCGCCAGGACCTCGGCGATGTTCTTGCCGCCGAAGGTGTACTCCAGCACGGCCGCCTGGAAGCGCCGCCCCTCGCACTCCTCGCACGGCGACTCGACCGTCGCCATCACGCCCAGCTCGGTGAAGATCACGCCGGCGCCGTTGCAGGTGGGGCAGGCGCCCTCGGAGTTGGAGCTGAAGAGCGCCGGCTTCACGCCGTTCGCCTTGGCGAAGGCCTTGCGGATCGGCTCGAGCAGACCGGTGTACGTCGCGGGGTTGCTGCGCCGCGAGCCCTTGATGGCCCCCTGGTCGATGACGATCACCTCGTCCCGGTCGGCGACGGAGCCGTGGATCAGCGAGCTCTTGCCGGAGCCGGCGACGCCGGTGACGACGCACAGCACGCCCAGCGGGATGCCGACGTCGACGTCCTTGAGGTTGTGCGTGGAGGCGCCCTTCACCGCGAGCTGCCCGGTCGCGGTACGCAGGGAGTCCTTGAGGGTGGCCCGGTCGTCGAGGTGGCGACCGGTGACGGTGTCGCTCCCGCGCAGCGCCTCGACGCTGCCCTCGAAGCAGATCTCGCCGCCGCCGCTCCCGGCGCCGGGGCCGAGGTCGATCACGTGGTCGGCGATCGCGATCGTCTCCGGCTTGTGCTCGACCACGAGCACCGTGTTGCCCTTGTCGCGCAGCCGCAGCAGCAGCTGGTTCATCCGCTCGATGTCGTGGGGGTGCAGCCCGATCGTGGGCTCGTCGAAGACGTAGGTGACGTCGGTGAGCGACGAGCCGAGGTGGCGGATCATCTTGGTCCGCTGCGCCTCGCCGCCCGACAGCGTGCCGGCCGGACGGTCGAGGGAGAGATAGCCCAGACCGATGTCGGTGAACGAGTCGAGCAGGTGCTGCAGGCCCTTGAGCAGCGGCGCCACCGAGGGCTCGTCGAGGGCGCGCACCCACTCGGCCAGGTCGTCGATCTGCATCTGGCAGAGCTCGGCGATGTTCTTCCCCTCGATCTTCGAGGCCAGCGCCTCCTGGGTCAGCCGGGTGCCCGCGCACTCGGGGCAGGTCTGGAAGGTCACCGCCCGCTCGACGAAGCGCCGGATGTGCGGCTGCATCGCCTCGGGGTCCTTGGACAGCATCGACTTCTGGATCTTGGGGATGATCCCGTCGAAGGTGAGGTTGATGCCGTCGACCTTGATCTTGGTCGGCTCGGCGTAGAGCATCGTCTCGAGCTGCTTCTTGGTGAACTTCTCGATCGGCTTGTCCATCGGCAGGCCGACGCCCTCGAAGAGCCGGCCGTACCACCCGTCCATCGAATAGCCGGGCACAGTCAGGGCACCCTCGGACAGCGACTTCGAGGCGTCGTACAGCGCGGTGAGGTCGATGTCGTTGACCTGCCCCATGCCCTCGCAGCGCGGGCACATGCCGCCGAGATAGACGGCCTCGCGGACCACGCTGCGCTCGGTGTGCGTGCCCTTGTCGGTGGACATCACGCCGCTGGCCCTGCGGGTGGGGACGTTGAAGGAGTACGCCGTGGGCGGGCCGATCTGCGGCGAGGCGAGCCGACTGAACAGGATGCGCAGCATCGCGTGGGCGTCGGTGGCGGTGCCGACCGTGGAGCGGGGGTTGGCGCCCATCCGCTCCTGGTCGACGATGATCGCGGTCGTCAGGCCCTCCAGGCGGTCGACCTCGGGGCGTGCCAGCGATGGCATGAATCCCTGCACGAACGCGCTGTAGGTCTCGTTGATCATCCGCTGCGACTCCGCGGCGATCGTCGCGAAGACCAGGGAGCTCTTCCCGGACCCCGAGACCCCGGTGAAGACCGTCAGTCGACGCTTCGGGATCTCGACGTGGACGTCCTTGAGGTTGTTCTCGCGGGCGCCCTGCACCCGGATCAGGTCGTGCGAGTCGGCGGGATGCTGCGGCGGCTGGGTGCCCGTCGTCGTGGTCATCGGGTGGTGTCTCCCTCGTGGGCCTGGTCGGTGGCGTGGGCCCGGTCGGTTGCGTCGTCGGAGACCGCTGCGGCCTCCCAGGTGAACCCGTCGGGGTCCGTGAACGGGCCGCCCTCGCCGGCGATGGCGATCCGGTGCGATCCGGACCCCTCGACCGGGACGCCGGCGACCTTGGCGAGCGCGCGGCGACCGTTGAGGGCCAGTGTGACCGGGCTCCCCGGCGTCGAGAACTCGACGTACTTGCGGCCGTAGCTCTTCGCCACCGTGAGACCGCGCTCGACGTAGAAGCGCTTGCTGACGGCCACGTCCTCGGCACCGATGAGGAGTACGACGTCGTCGACGCGCCGCGAGGGCGGGGCGGTGTTCTTCTTGGTGGAGGTGGCGACCTGCCAGATCGTGCCGTCCGGGGCGCGGACCACTCCGCCGTACCCCCAGAACGACCGGGCGGCCGGCTTCAGGACCGTGGCGCCGGCACCGATCGCGGTCTCGAGGTGGAGGTCGGCGTCGGCCGGCTGGGCGACTGTGAGCGAGAGCGTGAAGCCGCGGAAGCCGTCGGTCGGGGCATCGCCGGCACGCAGGCGGACCGGAGCGTCGGCCCCGAGGAGCGCGGCGTAGAAGTCCTGGGCGGCGGGGAGGTCGGAGACCTCGAGCGTGAGCGAGTCGATGAGGGACATGACGGGCCTACTTCACCTGGTTGATGCGCAGGAGGTTGCCGGACGGGTCGCGCACGGCGCAGTCGCGGATGCCGTAGGGCTGGTCGATCGGCTCCTGGACGATCTCGACGACGTCGCTGGCCTGCAGCTTCGCGAACGTCGCGTCGAGGTCGGGGGTGGCCAGGGTCAGCATGGCGTAGGTGCCCTTGGCCATCATCTCGCTGATCACCCGGCGCTCCTCGTCGGTGACGCCGGGATCGGCGACCGGCGGGTGCAGGACCAGGTTGGTGTCGGGTTGGCCGGCCGGGCCGACGGTGAGCCAGCGCAGGCCGTTGTAGCCGACGTCGTTGCGGAGCTCGAAGCCGAGCGCGTCGCGATAGAACGCGAGGGCGGCGTCCGCGTCGTTGTGGGGGAGGAAGGCGGAGTGGATGGTGAGGTTCATGTCGCTCACGCTAGGTGCGGCTGCGGGGTGGGTGCTTCTCGATTCCTGACCGGTCTGGTGACCTGCTTGGCCACGCACGACGGCATCCCCTCGGTCGCCCCTGCCGCCTCACGCCGATAGGTGCTGGGCGGCATGCCGACGAGCTCGCTGAACCGGGTGCTGAACGTGCCCAGCGACGAGCAGCCCACCGCGAAGCACACCTCGGTGACGGAGAGGTCGCCGCGCCGCAGCAGGGCCATCGCGCGCTCGATGCGTCGCGTCATCAGATAGGAGTACGGCGACTCGCCGAACGCGCGGCGGAACTCCCGACTCAGGTGTCCCGCGGACATGTGAGCGCCACGGGCGAGCGCCTCGACGTCCAGGGGCTCGGCGTAGTCCCGGTCGATCCGGTCGCGCACCCGGCGCAGCACCACGAGGTCGCGCAGGCGCTGGGCGTGCGCGTTCTCAGCGGGACTGCCGGTCACCCGTCCGATCGTGCCACTTGCGGCGTACGGCGGCCAGCGGAAATGTCCGGGGTCAGCGGCGGGGTCAGCGGCGGGGGCAGGGACGGGGTTCAGGGACGGGGCGCGTCCGCCGGCCGTCCGGCCTGGTTGGTCTCGCAGTCGTCGTTGGTGCAGACCCGGTCGTCGACCGTGCTGTCGGGATCGCTGGGCCCAGGTTTGGTGTGGGGCCGCAGCTCGACCTCGCTGCCACAGACCGCGCAGGGCTTGTTGTCGAAGTACATAGCGCTCTCTTCGTCGCCGGCCCGCCGGTGCGAGGCTCGGAGGCGCCATCCTCCCCCATCCCCATCGGTGGTCGAGCAGCCTGCGCAGCCGGGTTCGTTGGTCGAGCAGGTTGCGCAGCCCACCTCGGTGGTCGAGCAGGTTGCGTAGCCCCACCTCGGTGGTCGAGCAGGTTGCGCAGCCGGTTCGTTGGTCGAGCAGGTTGCGCAGCAACCGACGTCGAGACCCACCCGCGAAAAAAGTTCTCCACAGTCTGCGCGTCGCCCCGCATCTGGCCCTGGGAATGTCGGCGGCCCCTGATCCAATAGATCCATGACCCAGACAGCCCCCGACACCGCCGCCGCGGTGCTCGAGGCTGCCCGGGCACGCCGCTCGACCGCCGACCGGGCCGAGGTCGAGCAGCTCCAGCTCGCCGTGGACTGGGCCGCGATGCACTCGGTCGACTCCCTCACCGATGCCGCGCTGGCCCACGACGGGTACGGCGACCGGGGCCTGCCCATCGCCGGGGAGGGTGCCCCGTTGGTGGCGGAGTTCGCGATCACCGAGTTCGCCCTCGCGGTGGGCATGTCCACCGACGCCGGTGGCCGCTACGTCGGCCAGGCCGTCGAGCTGCGCTACCGGTTGCCCAAGGTCTGGGCGCGGGTGTGTGCCGGTGACTTGGTGGCGTGGAAGGCGCGCCGCATCGTCGACGCCACGATGAGCCTGGTACCCGCTGGTGCGGCGTTCGTGGACCGTCACGTCGCCCCGGTCGCGCACAAGATCGGCATCGCCGCGCTGGACCGGCTGATCGAGGAGGCCCGGGTCCGGTTCCAGCCCGAGGACGCCGAGCAGCGCCGCCGCAACGCGGCCGATGGCCGGTGCTTCGATGTGGACACCGACCAGGTCTCCTACGACGGCACCATGGCTATCCGCGGCGAGCTCGACATCGCCGATGCGATGGACCTCGACGCCGCCGTCACCGCCGGAGCCGAGGCCCAACGCGCACTCGGCTCGGAGGAGCCCCTCGGCGCCCGCCGGGCCAAGGCCGCCGGCGACCTCGCCCGCCGCCAGCTCGCCTTCGACCTCAACAACACCGGTCATGACCCCGGCACCACCGACGATGTCGCCGCACCGGCTCAGCGCGGTGGATCCGACTCACCCCCTGCTCCCGTCAACCGCGCTCCCCGGCTCGTCGTCCGCGTCAGGTGGTGCTCTACGTCCACCTCTCCCACGACGCCCTAGTCGCTCGGGGCCTCGATGACGACGGCGTCCGCCTCGCCCGGGTGGAGAACACCCGCTCCTTCGTGTCCGTCGATCAGGTTCGCGACTGGTGCGCCAGCCCTGATGCCCAGGTCACCGTGAAACCGGTGATCGATCTGGAGGACCACGTCCACGTCGGCGCCTACGAGGTCCCCGACCGGCTCGTCGAACGCGTGGCGCTGATCAACCACTCGTGTGTGTTCCCGTGGTGCACCCGACCAGCCCGCAAGCTCAGACCTGATGGGCATCGGGCGGACTGTGACCACGTTCGAGAACACGCGGCCGGCGGAAGCACTTGTTCGTGCAATCTGGCTCCGTTGTGTCGGCGGCATCATCGTCACAAGACGCATTCGCCGTGGTCCTACACGGTGATCGATCCGGGGACGTTCCTGTGGACGAGTCCTCAGGGGTATCAGTACCTGCGTGACCACACCGGCACGCTCGACGTGACCCGCGACCGGGCCCGCGCCGTACCACCACCCGACGAATAGCTGCACCGCCCCGGACCCCGCCGTAGGCAGCATCCGGCGGGGGCTTCGGTGTGTCTGCGGGTGGGGTCTCGACGTCGGTTGCTGCGCAACCTGCTCGACCAACGACCGGGCTGCGCAACCTGCTCGACCAGCGATCGGGCTGCGCAACCTGCTCGACCAGCGATCGGGCTGCGCAACCTGCTCGACCAGCGATCGGGCTGCGCAACCTGCTCGACCAACGAACGGGCTCGTCTGCGAGGAACCTCTCAGGAGATGTCGATTCATGCTTCCGCCGTTCGACTACGGGGTGAGAGGGTCCGAAGGAGGGCCCGCGAGCCAGGAGAAGACCATGAAGTACATGCTGATCATGCGCGCCACCGACGAGTCCATGGCTGCGTTCGAGAACGTCGATTTCGATCAGATCCTCGACACCATGGGGCGCTTCAACGACGAGATGATCGCCGCAGGCGTGCTGGTGGCGGCAGAGGGTCTCGACGATGCTGCGACGGGGGTGGTCGTCGACTACTCCAGCCAGCCGCCCGTGGTGACCGACGGGCCGTACGGCGAGACCAAGGAGCTGTTCAACGGCTTCTGGATCCTCGACGTCGCCTCGCAGCAGGAGGCGGTCGAGTGGGCCAAGCGGGCGCCGCTGGCCGGGCCCGGGATGAAGACCGAGATCCGGCGCGTCCCCAGCATCGACGAGTTTCCGCAGGACAACGTGTGGATCCAGAAGGAGCGGGCGTGGCGCGAGGCCACGGGCCAGCTGTAGGTCCTGCACGGACAGGACGGGAGGCCGTCGAGGCGGTGTGGCGCATCGAGTCCGCCCGCATCGTCGGCACCCTGACCCGCTTCACCGGGGACTTCGCGTTGGCGGAGGATCTCGCCCAGGAGGCCCTGGCCGAGGCCCTCGTCGCCTGGCCGCGCGACGGGGTGCCGGCGAACCCCACCGGCTGGTTGCTCACCGCCAGCCGTCGCCGCGCCATCGACGCCTTCCGCCGACGGGCCGCGCTCGACGAGCGCTACGCGGCCCTGGCGCACGAGCGGATCGACGACATCGTCGGCGCGGACCACGACGTGCTGTGGGATGCCGACCAGATCGACGACGACGTCCTCGCCCTGATGTTCATCGCCTGCCACCCGGTGCTCTCCCGCGAGGCCCAGGTCGCGCTGACCCTGCGGGTCCTCGGGGGCCTCACCAGCGACGAGATCGCGTGTGCCTTCCTGGTGCCGACGGCCACGGCGCAGGCACGCATCACGCGGGCGAAGAAGACGCTGGCGGCCGCGAAGGTGGAGTTTGCGGTGCCCTCGCCCGAGGAGCGCCGAGAGCGCCTGGCTTCGGTGCTGAGCGTTCTCTACCTGCTGTTCACGGAGGGGTCCTCGGCGACGTCAGGGGCAGAGTGGATGCGCCACGACCTGGCGCGCGAGGGCATCCGGCTTGCCCGCATCCTGTCGCGGCTGGTCCCGGACGCGGCCGAGACGCACGGCCTGCTCGCGCTGATGGAGCTCACCGCGGCACGCTTCCCTGCCCGGGTGGACGCCGACGGTGAGCCGGTGCTGCTCGAGGACCAGGACCGGCGTCGCTGGGACCGCAGCGCCATCCGCCGCGGTCGGGCCGCGCTGGCACAGGCGGGCCGAACGGGGCGCGGCCTGGGGGCGTACGGCGTGCAGGCGGCGATCGCCGAGTGCCACGCCGTGGCGCCGTCGGTCGCGGAGACGGACTGGGCGCGGATCGTGCTGCTCTACGAGGTGCTCGGCCGGCTGGCCCCCTCCTCGGTGGTCGAGCTCAACCGGGCGGTGGCGCTCTCGATGGCGCAGGGGCCGGCAGCGGCTCTCCCGATCCTCGACGAGCTCGCGGCGTCGGGCAGCCTGCCGGGCTCCTACCTGCTGCCGAGTGTGCGGGCCGAGCTGCTGGGACGGCTCGGCCGGACCGACGAGGCGCGCGCCGAGCTGCACGTCGCCGTACGGCTGTGTGGCAACGAGCGGGAGCGCGGCGTGTTGCGGCGCAGGCTGGCGGGGCTGGGGTGAGGCTCAGCCGCAGCAGGCGGGGCGGAACGTCGGGAAGGCGTCCTCGGCGTGGTAGATGAGGGTGCCCTCGTCGACCATCTCCCAGAGGGTGGCGAGCACGTGGGCCCGCTCGAAGTGAAGGTCCGCGAGGTCGGTGAGGATCTCGATCTGAGACCACGAACCTGCGTGGATGGCACCGAGGACCGCGTCGGTCAGACTGGCCTGGGTGGACTGCGTTGCGAGCGACATGCTGACTCCATGTTGGCGATGACGTGCTCTTACTCCCCCATTCTCGGGCGCCACGAGGGGGATCCTGGTGGGCCGAAAGTCCCCAATGCCAAGGATTGGTCCCTAATCGGAACTCAACGGCGCCGAGCGCGCCCGACGGCATAGAGCACCAGCCCCGCGCCGAGCACCAGGACCCCGAGCAGAGCCGTCCGCACTGCGAACGTCGCGGGCTGGCTCGCGTCGAGCGCCACGTAGACCCGCAGGTCTCCGACGACGTAGTAGACGAGGTAGGCCGCGGGTGGCAGCAGCCAGCTGAGCGGGTGCCACCAGCGGACGTGCACCTGGTTGCGCCCGACCAGCAGGAAGTCCGCGACCACCAGCGCCGGGGTGACCAGGTGCTCGAAGACCGAGTAGGGGTCGCTGAGGTCGCCGCCGGTCATCACCAGATAGGCGAGCGAGACGAGCACCATCGACGTCGCCAGCGCGCCCCGCAGCCAGGGGGAGCGGGGCTCGTGACGGTCCCGCGCCACGAACGGCACCGCCGCCAGGGCGAGGTACGACGCGGCGACCGCGAGGCTGGCGAGTTGGCTCAGCGCCGTCCACCACACGTCGTACTGCACAGCGGCGAGCCAGACCCCGGTGAGCGCCGAGGTGACCACCGCCAGACGCCACGCCGTCACTCGCCACAGGACCGGCCGACCCAGACGAACCTGGGCGCGTTCCACCGGCGCGAGGGGCAGCGGGGCTGTTCGCGTCGAGGGGGCCAGGAGAGTGGCGGACACCGACAGCACTCTGTCACGTCACCTGCTGTTCAGCCGCTGTTCATCTGTGTGACGACGAGAAGGAGGCAGTGGGACCTCCGCCTCTGGACAGCCCGAGCCGGTCGGCACCACGATCGGGAGAGCTTCGCCCGACGACGAAAGGCACCCGATGAGCCACGAGCACGGCAAGGACGTCCTGACCGCCCTCTCCCCGCTGAGTCGGGAGCTGCGGCGTGCGATCCCGGACGTCTACAAGGGCTTCGGGGAGCTGCACCGCGCGGCGTTCGCCCCGGGTGCACTGGACACCAAGACCAAGGAGCTCATCGCGCTGAGCATCGGCGTCGTCGACCAGTGCGACGGGTGCATCGCCTCGCACGCCCAGGCCGCGGCCCGTGCGGGAGCGACCCGGCAGGAGGCCGCCGAGGCGATCGGCGTGACCTACCTGATGGCCGGTGGACCGGCCACGATCTACGGCCCGCGCGCCTATGCGGCCTTCTGCGAGTTCGAGGACGCGAAGAGCGAACCGCCGGCCTGAGCGCCAGCACCCGACGGCCACGGTCAGGTTGCGATCTGACCACTTTTCCCGGGTTCCGCCCCGCGGCGCCCAACTCGTCCGGTCGCACCCCTCCCCAAACGACAATTCGTGATGCAGACTGCTGCATCTGCACGACTCGGAGGCAATACGACCCGGAACAATGCCGGATCAACTCCGGCGTGTTCTCGGGCGCATCGGCCTTCTTTGCGCTCTCTTTCCGCCGTCCCAGCCCGGTCTTCCGGGCCGAAAGGGGGAAGAGATGGCCCACCGTCGCAGCGGTGCATCTCGTTTCCGTCTGGCCGTGGCAACCCCTGCCCTGGCCCTCGTCGCGACCGGTCTCGCCTCGACCGGGGTGAGCGTCAGCGCCGCCCCGGCCGACGACGCCACCACGACGAACACCTCCGACGCCCCCGTGTCGGAGAGCTACATCAACTACGTCGCCCCGCAGGTCGAGAAGGCCTTCGGCTCCGACACCCGGGTCCGCAAGGGCCCGAAGGCCGCCGACCGACGCGAAGAGGTCATCGCCGAGGCGATGAAGTTCGACGCCAAGCACTCCCAGGGCAACCCGGTCGCCGCGCGCGAGCTGGCCAAGCTGGAGGCCAAGTCGATCCGCACGGGCAAGTCGCCCAAGTGGTACAAGTCGCGCTACAAGCAGGCCAAGGAGACGCAGACCGCCAAGCTCCTGACGATCCTGGTCGAGTTCAACGACAACGCCGACGACGACTTCTCCGACGTGATGGTCCCGACCGAGTTCGGCGCGACCGAGTGCCAGCCCGGCTCGGTCCAGAACGGCCCCCTGCACAACAACATCCCCAACCCCGCCGAGGGTGCCCACGAGGACAACAACTCGATGTGGGTGGAGGACTTCTCCTCCGAGCACTTCAACAAGATGCTCTACACCAAGCGCGGCATCACCGAGCGGATCCGCCCCGACCTGCGCGGCCCCGACGGGCGTCGCGGCGTCGACATCTCCGGCTACACCATGAAGAACATGTACGAGGAGATGTCGCAGGGCGCCTACACCGTCGACGGTGAGGCCACCCCGTGGGTCACGGTCGACCACTCCGAGGGCTGGTACGGCGCGTCGGTCTGCCACAAGAACGACGAGGGCGTCTGGGAGGCCGGCGCGGTCCAGGACATGCAGGGCCACCCCGACAACAAGCTCGGCGCGGGCCAGCTCCCGATCGACGCCGTGGCCGCGCTGGCCAAGGCCGAGCCCGACTTCCCGTGGGCCGACTACGACGTCGAGGACCAGGGCGACCGCGACGGCGACGGCAACTACTACGAGCCCGACGGCGTCATCGACCACGTCGTGCTCGTGCACGCCGGTGCCGACAAGTCCGGCGGCGGCGGCGCCGAGGGCACCTACGCCCTGTGGGCGCACTCCTCCGCGGTGGCGGGCGGCGCCAGCGTGCCCGGCACCGACCTCAGGCTGTCCAACTACATCGTCCAGCCCGAGGACTCCGGCGTGGGCGTCTTCGCCCACGAGTACGGCCACGACCTCGGCCTGCCCGACCTCTACGACACCGGCAGCGGCGGCGACTCCGACGTCGACTTCTGGGACCTGATGTCTTCCGGCTCGCACGCCGGCCCGATCTTCCAGTCGATGCCGACGCACATGGGCCTGTGGGACAAGTACGTCCTCGGCTGGGTCGACCCCGTCGAGATCAACCCCGGTGACCGTCCCCGCACCGTGAAGGTGGGCCAGAACTCCCGCCCGCTCAAGGGCAGCGAGGACGGCGTCAAGATCAACCTGCCCGACAAGGTCCGCACGCTCGCCGAGCCGCACAGCGGCGAGAACATGTGGTGGGGCAACAACGACCAGAGCTGGGCCAAGAACACCATCACCCGCTCCGTCGAGGTCCCGGCCGCGACCGACGCGAAGTTCTGGATGTGGAACAACTACGTCATCGAGGAGGACTGGGACTTCGGCTTCGTCGAGGTCTCGACCGACGGTGGCAGCACCTGGACCCAGCTGAAGGTGTACGACGAGTCGGGCGCCGAGGTCACCACCCCGGACGACTACGCCGACCCCAACGGCAACCTCGCCACGATGGGTGAGCGCAAGTACGGGCTCACCGGCTCCAGCGACGGCTGGCGTCACGACTACGTCGACCTCTCGTCGTACGCCGGCAGCACGGTGCAGCTGCGCCTGTTGCAGGCCACCGACGCGGCGTTCACCGAGCGCGGCTGGTTCGCCGACGACTTCTCGCTGGTCGCCGACGGGGAGACCGTCTGGTCCGACGACGTGGAGAACGGCGCCAACGGCTGGACCGCGGCCACCGGCACCTTCGTCGACGGGGAGGCGCCCGGCGCGGGCTGGGTCATCGACACCGGCACCAGCGCTCAGGCGCAGTACTACCTCGTCGAGTGGCGCAACTTCGACGGCTTCGACGAGGGCCTGAAGTACGCCTACGACACGACCTACCAGGCCGAGGACGGCTCCTGGAAGGTCGAGAAGATCAAGTACAACGCTCCCGGTGCGCTGGTCTGGTACCGCGACACGTCGTACGGCGACGCCAACCACGTGCTCAACAACCTGACGTCGCTCCCGAGCGAGGGCAGCAAGGGCGGCCTGCTGATCGTCGACAGCCACTACGACCCGCTGCGCCGCACCGGCGCCGCGGCCGCGCTGGACCCGACGACGCTGAAGAACCTGCCGTCGCGGGCGCAGTCCTCCAACGCGGCGTTCGGTCTGCAGCGGACCTACCCGTTCCGCGAGTGCCTGACGAACGCCGACCTGACCGTCGAGGAGTGCACGTCGTTCAGCGCGCTCGACGCGGTCCGCTCCTTCACCGACGACCTGGGCTGGTACCCGGGCCTGGAGGTGAAGGCCGACGGCCGGATGTTCTACCGCGACGCCGACGCCTCGGTGGTCGTCCCCTCGTTCGGCAACGCGCCGTACTCGACCCGGGTCGTGGACGAGAACGGCAACCCGCTGCCGGACTACTACGGCGAGGACATCGGCCTGGTGACCCCGCTCGGCTCGGGCAACCCGGCCGATGACGGGGTCTCGTACGGCACCCGCGTCACCGTGAAGAAGGCGATGCGCGGCAACGAGGCGGCACTGATCAGCATCGTCGCTCCGAAGGGCTGACCCTGGCGGTCACCCGCAGCGCCGTACGTCGCGCTCACGCATGAGGCGTCGGTCCCCTCGGGGGCCGGCGCCTCCTCTGCTTGTCCAGCGCGTCGACGCCGAGCAGCACCGGGGCCGAGAGGACCGCGACGACCCAGCCGAGCAGCGGCGGGACGGCATGGCCGAGCACCACCGCGATCGGCGCCACCAGGAGGACGGCCAGGGAGAAGGCGAACTCGATGGCGGCGGCGGGGACGAGCAGCCGGTTGGTCGTCCAGCCGAGGGCGCCTGGCCAGCGACTGGAGCTGCGGCACGCGAACGCGTTGGCGGTCTGGGCGATCACCACGGTCATGAAGGCGGCGCCGGACGCCGACCGCAGCTCGTCGCCGGTGGGGAAGGCCTCCCCCGGTCGCCAGCCCAGAGCGGCGAGCGACACCAGGAACGCGAGCATCGTCAGCGCGGCCACCAGGGGCCCGAGCAGCCCGAACGCCCGCCGGAGCACGGTGCGGTTCATCAGCCGCCCGCGCACGGGCGGCCCCTCGAGCAGGTGCTGTGCCGGCGGCTCGGCGCCCAGCGCCACCGCCGACAGGGTGTCGGTGCCGAGGTCCAGGGCGATGATCTGCAGGACGCCCAACGCCAGCGGGAACTGGCCACCAGACAGCGCCCAGGCCAGGAACGGCGTGAGCTCGGCGACGTTGTCGGTGAGGTGGTAGGTCAGGAACCGGCGGATGTTCACGAACGTCGCGCGCCCCTGCTCGATGCCGACGACGATGCTCGCGAAGGAGTCGTCGAGCAGCACCAGGTCGGCGGCCTCGCGCGCGACGTCGGTGCCTGAGCGGCCCATGGCGATGCCGATGTCGGCCTCGTGCAGGGCGGGGCCGTCGTTCACGCCGTCCCCGGTCATCGCCACCACGTGGCCGCGTGATCGCAGGGCCCGGGCGATGCGCAGCTTGTCCTCCGGCGAGACCCGGGCGACGACCAGACCGTCGTGGTCGAGCAGGGCGGCGAGCTCGGTCTCGTCGGCCGGCAGGTCGTGGCCGTTCAGCACCGGAGCGTCCGGCAGCCGCAGCCCGACCTCGTCGGCGATCGCACGGGCGGTCGCCGGGTGGTCACCGGTCACCATCGCGACCTTGATCCCGGCCCGGCGGCAGGCGCTCAGCGCGTCGCGCACCTCCTCACGCGGGGGGTCCTCGAGCGCGACCAGGCCGAGGAGACGCAGTCCCCGCTCGCTCTCCTCGAGCGAGCGCGGCGCCGCGTCCGGTGGCGGGGCCTGCGCGATCGCCAGCACCCGCAGGCCGCGCGCGGTGAGAGCATCGAGGCGGGCGCGCGCCTCCTCGCCGTTCCCGCACAGCGGCAGCACCGCGTCCGGGGCACCCTTCACCACGACGCCGTCGTCGAGGACCACGGACATCCGGCGCAGGCGCGGGTCGAAGGGGAACCGCAGCCGCACGGGGTGCCCGCGACGGTCCTCGGCGGTGTCCACTCCGAGCCGGCGGGCGAACGTGTCGAGGGCCGCCTCCATCGGGTCGCCGTGCGCGCGCCAGGCTCCGTCCACGAGCTCGGCGAAGCCGGTGGCGCAGCGCTCCCCGGCCTGCGCCAACGCCGTGAACCAATCGCGATCGGCGTCCGGTGACCAGTCCAGCTCGGCCTCCGGTGCGTAGCCGTCACCGTGCACGCGCACGCTGCCCGAGGGCGACCACGCCTCGACGACCGCCATCTGGTTGCGGGTCAGCGTGCCGGTCTTGTCGGTGCAGATGAACGTGGTGGAGCCCAGCGTCTCCACCGCCTCCAGCTTGCGGACCAGGATCTGGCGCTTCGACATCTGCTCGGCACCCCAGGCCAGGGAGAGGGTGACCGTCGGCAGCAGCGCCTCGGGGACCAGCGCGACGGTGACGCCGATCGCGAAGACGAAGCCGTCCTGGAGGTCGTTGCCGATGAGCAGGGAGACGAGCAGGAACGCGGAGCCGACTCCGACCGCAAGGGCGCTGATCAGCCGGACGACGCCCTTGAGGCCCCGGGTGAGCGGCGTGACTGGCTTGGTGGAGGCCGTGGTCAGCTTGGCGATGCCGGCCAGCCGGGTGTCCTGGCCGGTGGCGATCACCAGCGCCCGGGCGTCGCCCTCGACGACGAAGGTGCCGGCGTGGACCCGGTCGCCGTCGTCGAGCGCCGCGGGCACGCTCTCGCCGGTGAGCAGGGAGGAGTCCACCAGCAGCCGGTTGGCGTGAGTCAGCACGGCGTCGGCGGGCACGCGGTCTCCGCCCTCGAGCAGCAGCACGTCGCCGGTGACGACCTCCTCCGCCTCGATCACCTGCACGCGTCCGTCGCGCCACACCGACACCCGGGTGGGCAGCATCTCGCGCAGCCGGTCCGCGGCCCGCTCGGCGCGTGCCTGCTGGGCGAAGGCGAAGAGCGCGTTCAGCAGGATCACCGCGACGATCGCGACGCTGAGCGCCGGGAGATCGGCCAGCACGGCCAGGCCACTGGCCACCCAGAGCATCAGTGCGAAGAAGTGGGTGAGCTCCTCACCGAGGCGTCTGAGGGCCGAGGGACGCCGGGGAGCGGGAAGGCGGTTGGGTCCGCGGTCGGCCAGTCGGGCGGCGGCCTCGGTCGTGCTCAAGCCTTCGGTGTGCAGGGTGGTCATGCTCGTGCTCCTCCACCCTTCAGCGTGCGTCCGGCGCCGTCCTCCGCGTGAGGGCCGTTGGTCACTTGCTCGCCGTACGACCCGGCGATGAGTTCTTGGCGTCGCCGGAGTCGACATGGCCATGACCTCGACTCAACCTGCCCAGCCCACGAAGGGGCCCACGAAGGGGCCCGCGAGGGGGCCTGTGAAGGGGCCCGCGTCCTACTTCCCCTCCATCGAGAGGACCTACGGCCAGCCCATCAGCCACTGGAAGCAGCTCATCCGGGACTCGGACCTCGCTCGGCACGGTGAGCTCGTCGCGTGGCTCAAGACCGAGCACGGTCTGGGCCACGGCCACGCCAACGCCCTCGTGGCGCACACCCTGAGAGAGGACCAGGACCGATGACCACCACGCTCAACCCCTACCTCAGCTTCCCCGGCACGGCGCGGGAGGCGATGACGCTCTATCAGCAGGTGCTGGGCGGCACCCTCGAGATGAACACGTTCGGGGAGTACGGCGCCGCCGACCAGCCGTTCGCCGACCAGATCATGCACGCGACGCTCGAGACGCCGGACGGGCTCACCCTGATGGGCTCGGACATGCCGCCCGGTGAGGAGTGCCGGCGCGGGAACACCATGTCCGTGAGCCTGAGCGGCGACGATGCCGAGCGGCTCCGGGGCTGGTGGGCCGGTCTGAGCGAGGGCGGCACCGTCACGGCGCCGCTGGAGAAGCAGATGTGGGGCGACGAGTTCGGGATGTGCGCGGATCGCTTCGGCGTCACGTGGATGGTCAACATCTCCGGGGACGCGCCCGAGTAGCCACTCGGCGCGCGCCGTACGGGCGCCGCGGCCGCGCGCCGTACTGACCACACGAAACCCGCACTTCCCACGTGTTCCTTCGTGTGGGAAGTGCGCGTTTCACACGTTAACTCGTGAAACGAGAGGCGGCTGTGACCCCTGTGACCACCCTCAGCCGACGGCGGCGAGCATCCGCGGGGCAGGCGCCTTGTCGAGCGACATCCGGTAGAGCTTGGCGAGCTGGGCCGGCGCCGTCGCCGGGGTGAGCTCGGCGAGCCAGCCGTTGGGCAGCGAGAGCCGGAGCACCTTGTGCCAGGCCGAGGCGACCTGCTGGGGCAGCGGGGCGGAGTGGTAGCGCAGGCCGTAGCGGTCGAAGAGATCCTTCACCCGCGGGGCGATCTCGCCGTACCGGTTGCTGGGCAGGTCGGGGAAGAGGTGGTGCTCGATCTGGTGGGACAGGTTGCCGGTGAGGATGTGCAGCAGCGGTGGGCCGGAGACGTTGGCCGAGCCGAGCATCTGGCGCAGGTACCACTCGCCGCGGGTCTCGGACTCGTCGAGCTCGGGCTGCTCGAAGGTCTCGACGCCCTCGGGGAAGTGCCCGCACATGATCACCGAGTGCGACCAGACGTTGCGGATCAGGTTGGCCGTGGCGTTGGCGGCCAGCGTCGAGCGCCAGCCGGGGCCGGACAGCGCCGGGTGGATGACGTAGTCCTTGGTGACCTGCTTGCCGATCTTGCGCAGCGCCTGCTTGATCCGGCCCTTGAGCACCGGCGTCATGCCCTTGCCCTCGCGCAGGTGCTCGCCGAACTCGATGTCATACATCGCGATGCCGTACTCGAAGATGCAGGCGTTGACGAAGTTCCACAGCGGCTGGACGAGGAAGCGCGGCCGCCACGGCTGGTCCTCGTCGACGCGCATGATGCCGTAGCCGAGGTCGTTGTCCTGGCCGAGGATGTTCGTGTAGGTGTGGTGCACCTCGTTGTGCGCGCGCTTCCACTGCTCGGGCGGGGAGGCGTGGTCCCAGTCCCAGGTGGTCGAGTGGATCTTGGGGTCGCGCATCCAGTCCCACTGCCCGTGCAGGACGTTGTGGCCGATCTCCATGTTGTCGAGGATCTTGGCCAGCGCGAGCGCGCCGGTGCCGATCACCCACGCCGGGCGGTAGCGGCCGGCCAGCAGGAGCACGCGGCTGCCGAGCTCCAGCTTGCGCTGCACGTCGATGACCCGACGGATGTACGCCGCGTCGCGCTCGCCGCGCGAGTCCAGGACGTCCTGGCGGATCGCGTCGAGCTCACGTCCGAGCTGCTCGATGTCGTCGGCGCTCAGGTGTGACACCTGGCTGTCGGGCTTCCGCTGCAGTGCGGTCATGGGGCTCCTCGGGAATCGGGCGCGGGGGCGCGTCGGTTCGGTACCCCGTTGGGTGGGGGTGGCAAACCGGCCCCGCACTTCGGCAAGTGTCCCCGACGCGGACAAGGCGGACATGACCTTTGCGCGCAAAACCTCGCCGCCCCCTTGTTCGCCCGTGAGTGTTCGCCCGTGAGCATCGGGACGGTCGACCCTGGCGGAAGGAGCAGGCAGCGAGGAGGGTGGGGGCATGTTCAAGATGGCCAACTGGGGCGCCACGTTAGGCGAGAGCATCGAGACCCTGCCCGGCGACGAGCTGGTCGAGGTCGCGCGCTATCGCGCCACCCATGCGATCAGCATCGACGCGCCACCCGAGGTGGTGTGGGCGTGGCTGGTGCAGATCGGCCAGGGGCGCGGGGGCATGTACTCCTACGACTGGCTGGAGAACCTGGTCGGCCTCGACATGCACAGCGCCGACGCGATCGTGCCCGAGCTGCAGACGCTGGCCGTCGGTGATCGGGTGCGCCTGGTGCCCGAGGGCACGGAGCCGGACCTCGCGTTCGTCGTCGACCGTCTCGAGGCGCCGCACCTGCTGGTGCTCGGGCCGGAGGGGTCCCACGCAGAGGCGCTGGCCGCGGGCCTGCCCTATCCGGCGTGGACGTTCCTGATCCGGCCGGCGGAGGTGGGCAGCCGGCTCGTGGTCCGCTTCCGCTGCGACTTCCGGCCGACAGTGATGGGCTACGCGACCAACAAGTGGGCGCTGGAGCCGATCCACCTGCTGATGGAGCGCAAGATGCTGCGCGGGATCAAGGAGCGCGCCGAGCGGCAGATGGGCGGGTAGGTCAGCGGGGAGCCCCGCTGAACGACCCGCTGAACGCCGGCAGTCGACGCAGCAGCTTGCCGATCTCGGCGACCCACAGCACGGTCGAGCCGACGGCGACGGCCGTGAGCCACTGACCCGAGGTGAGGTCGGTGGTGGTGAGCAGCCCGTGCAGCACGTCCATCTCGACGAGCAGCACCAGCAGCACGATGACCACCAGCGTGGCGACGAACGACGACGCGTTCTCCAGCGTCTCGCGGCGGAAGACGCTGCGCTGCACGTGGCGCACGTTGAGCAGGTTGAAGACCTGGAAGAAGACGAACGTCGCGAACGCCATCGTGGCGGCGGTGCTCGCCTCGCCCATCTGGGGCTCGGGTCCGGGACCCCACTGCAGCACCGCGAGCGTCCCGAGCGACATCACCGCGCTCGAGACCAGGATCGGCAGCAGCCGGGCGGCGCTCAGGATCCGCTCGTGGGCGGGGCGCGGCGCGCGGGTCATCGCGTCCTCGCTGACCGGGTCGACGCCGAGCGACATCGCGGGCGGGCCGTCCATCACGAGGTTGACGAACAGGATCTGCAGCGCGGTGAACGGCGCACCTCCCGCGAGCCCGGTCAGTGAGGCGACCAGGAAGGTCAGCACGAACCCGATCGCGGTCGAGACCTGGAACATCGTGAACTTCACGATGTTGTCGTAGATTCCCCGACCCTCGCGCACCGCGCGGACGATCGTCGAGAAGTCGTCGTCGGTCAGCACCATCGTGGAGGCCTCCTTGGTGACCTCCGTGCCGGTGATGCCCATCGCCACCCCGATGTCGGCGCGGCGCAGGGCCGGGGCGTCGTTCACCCCGTCGCCGGTCATCGCCACCACGTCGCCGCGCTCCTGCAGCGCCCGGACCAGCCGGATCTTGTGCTCGGGGGAGACCCGGGCGACCACCCCGACGTCGTCGAGCCAGGCGCCGAGCTCCTCCTCGGGCACCCGGTCGAGGTCGGCGCCGGTCACGGCGCGACCGGGGATGCCCAGCTCGCCGGCGATCGCTCCCGCGGTCACCGCGTGGTCGCCGGTGATCATCCGGACCTGGATGCCCGCGTCGTGGCACTCCGCGATCGCGGCCCGGACCTCGGGGCGGGGCGGGTCGACGATCCCGACGAGCGCCACCAGCTGGAGCCGGTCGAGCATCGTCTTGGGGTCGTCCGGCGCCGGGGCGGAGCCGAGGCCCTCGGCCGGGAAGTCCTCAGCCGGGAAGTCCTCGATGCCGACCGCGATCACGCGCAGTCCCTGGGCCGCGAGCTCGTCGTTCTGCTCGGCGATCCGGGCCCGGTCGGCGTCGGTGAGGGGTACGACGCCAGCCGGGCCGACGTAGGAGTCGGCGCGGCTCAGCAGCACGTCGGGGGCCCCCTTGACGAAGCACCGCACGATGGCGGAGCCGTCCTCACCCGTCCACTCGTGGAAGGTCGCCATGAACTTGTGTGCGGAGTCGAAGGGCACCTCGAGCACCCGCGGGCGCGCCTGCCGGATCGCCGCGACGTCGTACCCGGCCTTCTCGGCGAGCACCACCAGGGCGCCCTCGGTGGGGTCGCCGACGACGGCGTCGTCCTGGAGGGCCGCGTCCGTGCACAGCGCCAGCGCGAGGACGGCGTCGTCGAGCGTCGCGGGCAGCGGGTCGCCGTCGGTCGAGCGGACCCGGCCCTCGGTCGAGTAGCCCTCCCCGGAGACCGTGAAGCGGCGCCCCGCGTGCAGGACCACCCGGGCCGTCATCTGGTTGAGCGTCAGGGTCCCGGTCTTGTCGGTGCAGATCTGGGAGGTGCTGCCGAGCGTCTCGACCGAGGCGAGCCGCTTCACGATCGCGCCGCGCTTGGCCATCCGGCCGGTGCCCATGGCCAGGGTGAAGGCGACCACGGCCGGGAGGCCCTCGGGGATCGCGGCGACGGCGAGCGAGACGGCGGTGACGAAGAGGTCGCCGAAGTCCTGCCCGCGGGCCAGGCCCAGGCCGAGCACGACGACGATCACCACGCCGGAGACCACCGCGAGGGTGCGGCTGAGGCCGTCGATCTGGCGCTGCAGGGGTGTCGCTCCGGGCTCGGCGCCGTGCAGCAGGTCGGCGATCCGTCCGGTCTCGGTCGCCATCCCGGTCGCGGTCACCACCGCCTCGCCCCGCCCGCGGGTGACCGAGGTGTTGAGGAACAGGCTGTCGATCCGGTCGCCCAGCGGGGCGTCCGGGGCCACGACCGCGTTGGCCTCCTTGCTGACCGGCTGGGCCTCCCCGGTGAGTCCGGACTCCTGCACCTCGAGCGAGACCGCCTCGAGCAGCCGCGCGTCGGCAGGCACCCGGTCGCCGGCCTCGACCGCGATCACGTCGCCGGGGACGAGCTCGGTCGAGGGCACGCTCACCAGCCGGCCGTCGCGTCGTACCCGGGCGGTCGTCACGACCATGTCGCGCAGCGCGGCCAGCGAGGCCTCGGCGCG
This sequence comes from Nocardioides pacificus, assembly GCF_054775955.1. NCBI lineage: Bacteria > Bacillati > Actinomycetota > Actinomycetes > Propionibacteriales > Nocardioidaceae > Nocardioides > Nocardioides pacificus. Next base: position 389,262 of record NZ_BAAHCI010000005.1, on the reverse strand, counting down.
GGCCTCCTGGACGAAGCCGATCGTGGCGTTGAGCAGCACGACCACGGCGATCGCGATCGGCGTCTTGATCTCCTGGGTGACCACCAGGCTGACGACGGCCGCTATGAGCAGGATGATGATCAGCAGGTCCTGGAACTGGCGCAGGAACGCCCGCCACCGCGGCTCGCGCGGCGCCTCGTCGAGCTGGTTGGGACCGTGCTCGGCGAGCCGGCGCTCGGCCTCCTCGCTGGTGAGCCCCAGGGGAGTGTCGTGCGAGGTCGCTGACCGCATGGCTCCAGTCTGCTCCTGTGACCGAGGTCGCGGAGGGTCGCAGGGGGTCGAAGGGGGCCTTCTCCCTCGCAGGTACCGACTTCCTGGCCTCAGGTACCGCGCGCAGCCGGACGGCGCGGACCACGTGCCGGAAGGGTCGACGATGGGACCGTGAACGCCTCGCCCCGCCCCCTCCTGTCCGCCCTGACCGTCATGGCGGCCGTCGTGGGCGCCAGCCTGCTGCTCGGAGGCCTGACCTCGTGGGCGCAGGGTCTGCTGCCGGACGCGCTGGCGTCGTTCGCCAACTCGCCGTCCGGGTGGACGGCGCTGACCGCCCTGCTCGTCGCCGCGGCGCGGCCCTCGCCGGCCTGGGGCGCGGCCCTCGGGATGGCCTCGTTCGTCGCCCTGGTGCTGGGCTACACGGTCGCCTCGCAGCTGCGCGGGCTCGCCTACGACCCGGTGTTCTGGGGTGTGGTCGGAGTCATCGCCGGCCCGTTCGTCGGCGCCGCAGCCGCCGCGATCGTGGGCGGCCGTGCCCTCCACGCCGCGCTGGGGGCGGGCGCGCTCGCGGGTGTGCTGGTCGCGGACGGGATCTACGGCCTGACCGTCGTCGGCTCCACGACCAGCCCGGTCTACTGGATCCTGTGCCTGGTGGCCGGCGCCGTCCTGGTCGGGGTCACGGCTCTGCGCCTGCGCACCCCTGCTGCGGCGGCGGGGGTCGTTGTCTGCACCGCGGCGGCCACCGGTGTCCTGAGCCTGGGGTACGACGTGCTCAACGCGGTGTCCTGACCCTGCAGCGCCACGTTCCCGCACCGCCCGGGAGCCGATAGGGCAGGCTGATCCCATGTACTTCGTGGGCGTGGACCTCGCATGGGGGGAGAAGCGGCCCACCGGGGTGGCCGTGCTGGACGACGGCGGCGAGCTGGTGCACCTCTCGGCGCAGGGTCCCGACGACGCGATCGCGGCCGTGCTCGCGCCGTACGTCGGGGACGCCTGCCTGGTGGCGATGGACGCGCCGCTGGTGGTCACCAACCCCACCGGCAACCGGCCGGCCGAGGCGGCGCTCAACCGCGACTTCGCCCGCTTCGACGCCGGCGCCCACCCGGTCAACACCGGCAAGCCGGAGCTGAGCGGCCAACCACGCGGCGCCCGCCTCGCCGAGCTGCTGGATCTCGACATGGACCCCGACTCCACCTCGCCCCGCCGCGCGATCGAGGTCTATCCCCACCCGGCGACGGTCGCGCTGTTCCGGCTGGGCCGGACGCTGAAGTACAAGAACAAGCCCGGACGCCCCTTCGCCCAGCTGCGCGACGAGCTGCTCCGGCTGATGGACCTGCTCGCCGACCTCGGTGACGCCGAGGTCCCGTTGCGGCTCGGGGAGCGCTGGAGCCAGCTGCGGGCGACCGTCGCCGACGCCGAGCGCAAGGCCGACCTGCGGCGCGCGGAGGACCAGGTCGACGCGGTCGTGTGCGCCTACGTCGCCCAGTTCGCCGACCGGCTGCCCGCGGGCGTCACGACGTACGGCGACTATGCGACCGGCTACATCGTCACGCCGACCCTGCCCGAGGGGCACCGGCCCACCAAGCGCGAGCCGCGGGTCGTGGCGCTGTCCCCCGAGGAGGTCGCCCGGCGGGCCGTGAAGACCTACGCCGCGCTGCGCCCGCAGCTGCTCGAGGCCACCGACCGCTACGTCGCGCTGGTCACCACGCTGCTCGACGACGCCGGCATCAACTACCTGTCCGTGGACGGGCGGACCAAGAGCGTGGCGTCGTTCGCCGCCAAGGCCGAGCGCATGCTCGAGGGGGAGCGGGTCTATCCCGACCCGCTGAGCCAGATCGCCGACCAGATCGGCGTCCGGGTGATCGCCTACCTGCAGAGCGACGTGGCCGCCGTCGCCGAGCTGCTCTCCGACCAGCTCAGCATCCTCGACGACCGCGACATGGGACAGGAGACGGCCAACGAGGGCCGCTTCGGCTACGCCAGCCGGCACATGCTGGTCAGCCTCGACCCGGTCCGCCCCACTCCGGCGAGCCTCGAGCCGCTGGTGGGTCGCGTCGCGTCGGTCCAGGTGCGCACGGTGCTGCAGCACGCATGGGCGGAGTTCGAGCACGACATCCGCTACAAGGGCTCGGTCCCGGCCGAGCACGCCCCCGACCTCGACCGGCGCTTCACGCTGGCCGCCGGCCTGCTGGAGCTGGCCGACCGCGAGTTCTCGATGATCCGCGACCGGCTCCAGGAGACGATGACCGACCAGCGTGGCGAGCCCGAGGACGCCGACGACCCGCGGATCAGCGCCCAGGACCTGGCGGCGTTCCTGGCCGGGAAGTACGCCGACGCGGGCTGGTCGCGCACCGACCACTACGCCTGGGTCTCGGGGCTGCTGCTGGAGCTGGGCATCACCTCGCTCGACGAGCTCGCCCACCTGCTCGCCGGGGTGGACAGCGCCTCGATCAACGAGCGGATGGCCTACCGCTATCCGCCTGGCGCCGTACGACGCCTCGACGACGCGCTGCTCGCGGCGTACGGCGACCGCTACGTGCACCTGCACGGCAACGCCCACCGGGTGTCGCTGCTGCAGGCGCGGCTGGACAAGCTGGCGGGGTAGCCACCGGCTCCGGCGAGCGGGCTGGACAACATCTTGTGACCCGCACCACTTCGTCCTAGGTTCGAGTCCTGCGCGGCCCCGGGTGGGTCGCCGACGAGGGAGGCGCGCGTGCGGGAGAGCTTCGACTACGTGATCGTGGGGGCGGGGAGCGCGGGTGCGGTCATCGCGGCCCGGCTGAGCGAGGACCCCCAGACCTCGGTGCTGCTGCTGGAGGCGGGCGGTCCGGCGGACGCCGATGAGATCTCGGTGCCGGCCGCGATGTCGGCGCTGTTCAAGACCAAGTGGGACTGGAACTACCAGACCTCCGAGCAGAAGCAGCTCGGCAGCCGGCGCGCCTACTGGCCGCGGATGAAGGCGCTGGGCGGCTGCTCGTCGATGAACGCGATGATCTACATCCGCGGCAACCGGCTGGACTACGACACCTGGCGCGACCAGCACGGCGCGAGCGGCTGGGGCTATGACGACGTGCTGCCCTACTTCATCCGCTCCGAGGGCAACCAGCGCCTGGGCGGCCCGTTCCACGGCCAGGACGGCCCGCTGCACGTCGAGGACCGGCGCTACACCCACCCGCTGACGCAGGCGTGGGTCGACTCGGCGGTCGCGAGCGGCTTCAAGCCGACCGACGACTTCAACGGCGCCGAGCAGGAGGGGGCCGGTCTCTACCAGGTCACCTGCCGCAAGGGCCGGCGCTGGTCGACGTCGAAGGCCTACCTCGAGCCGGCGATGGACCGCCCCAACCTCACCGTCCGCACCGGGGCGCTGGCCGAGAAGGTCGTGCTCGAGGGCGGGCGCGCGATGGGGGTGCAGTACCTCGTCGGCGCCGACACGCGTACGGCGTACGCCAACGCCGAGGTGGTGCTGAGCGGCGGCGCGGTCAACTCCCCGCAGCTGCTGATGCTCTCGGGCATCGGCCCGGGCGCGCACCTGCGCGACGTCGGGGTCGACGTGCTCCACGACCTGGCCGGCGTGGGGCAGAACCTGCACGACCACCCCGCCACCCCGCTGGTCTTCCACACCCGCGACACCACAGACCTGGCCGAGCACAACAACCTGGTGAACTTCCTGCGGGCCAAGGCCACGGGCACGGGGCCGCTGGTGTCCAACGTCGGGGAGGGCGGCGGCTTCTGGCGCAGCCGCTCCGACCTGCCCGCGCCGGACCTGCAGGTGCACATCGCGCCGAGCGGCTTCTGGGACCACGGCATGCACGAGCCGACCACGCGCAAGGTGACCGTGGCGGCCACCCTCGTCCACGTCCAAAGCCGGGGCCAGCTGCGGCTGCGCTCGACCGACCCGCGCTGGCACCCCGACATCGACCCGGCCTACTTCGACGACCAGGCCGACCTCGACGCGATGGTCAGCGGCGTGCGCCGGCTGCTGGAGACCACCGGCACCGGGCCGCTCGCCCGGCTGATCGAGGGTCCCTTCATGCCCGCCCAGCGCGACCCCAGCGACACCGAGATCATCGAGCACCTGCGCCGTGAGACGCAGACGCTCTACCACCCCGTCGGGACCTGCGCGATGGGCACCGGCGACGACGCGGTCGTCGACCCCGAGCTGCGCGTGCGCGGCGTCGAGGGCCTCCGGGTCGCCGACGCCAGCGTGATGCCAATGGTCCCGCGCGGCAACACCAACGCTCCCACGATCATGATCGGCGAGAAGGCCGCGGACCTGCTCCGCGGCCGCGCCGGGAAGGCCTCCTGATGCCCGAAGCAGTGACGAACGCCCCCACCACCCCGTCGACCGACAAGCTCGAGTCGCTCAACCCGGCCACCGGCGACGTCGTCGGGATCCACGCCGTCGACGACGAGGCGGCGGTCCACGCCGCCGTCGCCCGGGCCCGCGAGGCAGCGCGCTGGTGGCGCGGGATCGGCTTCGACGGCCGCAAGGAGGTGCTCGGCCAGTGGCGCTCGGTCATCACCCGGCGGATGGCGCAGCTCGCGGACGTCGTCCACCAGGAGACCGGCAAGCCGCACGGCGACGCCGCCCTCGAGATCGGCCTGGCCATCGACCACCTCGCGTGGGTCGGCTCGCACGCCGAGAAGGTGCTCGGCCGCAAGCGCGTCTCCCCGGGGCTGCTGATGGCCAACCAGGCGGCGACGGTGGAGTACCTCCCCCTCGGCGTCGTCGGCGTCATCGGGCCCTGGAACTACCCCGTCTTCACGCCGATGGGCTCGATCGCCTACGCGCTGGCCGCGGGCAACACCGTCGTCTTCAAGCCCAGCGAGCTCACCCCCGGCGTCGGCGTCTGGCTGGCCGACAGCCTCGCCGAGGTCGTCCCCGACCGGGCGCTGCTGCAGACGATCATCGGGTACGGCGCGACGGGCGCGGCGCTGTGCCGCTCCGACATCGACAAGCTCGCCTTCACCGGCTCGACCGCGACCGGCAAGAAGGTGATGGCGGCCTGTGCGGAGCAGCTCACCCCGGTGCTCATCGAGGCCGGCGGCAAGGACGCGCTGCTCGTCGACGAGGACGCCGATGTCGCGGCGGCTGCCGACGCGGCGGCGTGGGGCGCCTTCTCCAACGCGGGCCAGACCTGCATCGGCGTGGAGCGGGTCTATGTCCACGAGAAGGTCTACGACGAGTTCCTCGGCGAGCTGACCCGCCGGGCCGGCGAGATCCACTCCGGCACCGATGTCGAGGCGAAGTTCGGCCCGATGACGATGCCCAGCCAGGTCGAGGTCGTCCGCAGCCACGTCGAGGACGCGCTGGCCAAGGGTGCGCGGGCGCTGGTCGGCGGCGCCGGCGCCGTCGGGGACCGCTTCATCCAGCCCACCGTGCTGGTCGACGTGCCGGAGGACTCGCTCGCGATCACCGAGGAGACGTTCGGCCCGACGGTCGCGGTCAACAAGGTGTCGAGCATGGACGAGGCGGTGCGGCTCACCAACGCCGGCCGCTACGGCCTGGGCTCGACCGTCTTCTCCGCCAAGCGCGGCGACGAGCTGGCCCGCAAGCTGCGCTCGGGGATGACCGCGGTCAACTCCGTGATCTCCTTCGCCGGCATCCCCGGCCTGCCCTTCGGCGGCGTCGGCGACTCGGGCTTCGGCCGGATCCACGGTCCCGACGGGCTCAAGGAGTTCACCTATGCCAAGGCCGTCGCCCGCCAGCGGATGAAGCCGGTGATGAACCTGACCACCTTCGACCGCACCGCCAAGGTCGACCAGACCTTCATCACGATCATCACGGCCCTGCACGGTCGCGCCAGCCAGCTCCCCAAGCGGGCCCGCAACGCCGTGACCAGCCCCATCCGCCTCACCCGCAAGCGCTGACCCGGCGCAAGCGCACGCCGTACGGCGGTCGAGTCGGCGTGAATGCACGCTCAGGGCGTTGGTCGGCGCCCTGAAGGTGTGCACTTGCGCCGACTCGACCGCCTGGGGGTGTGCGTTCACGCCGACTCGGCGGGGAGGGTTTGGGCGCTGAGGCTGTTGACTTGCTCGGCTGCCACCCTGGCAGGGTGGCGGCATGACTGTGCCTCGCTCGCCCGGCCCCCGCTCGTCCGGCCCTGGATCGTCCGGCCCCCTCTCGCCGTTCGCGCTCTTCGACATCGACTCGCTGCTGAGCGAGGAGGAGGTCGCGATCCGTGACACCGTGCGGCGCTACGTCGACGAGCGGCTGCGGCCCCAGCTGGCCGGGTGGTACGAGTCGGCGACGATCCCGGCCCGCGAGCTCGCGCGGGAGCTGGGCGAGCTGGGGGTGCTGGGCATGCACCTGGAGGGCTACGGTTGCGCGGGCACCAGCGCCACGGCGTACGGCCTGGCCTGCCTGGAGCTCGAGGCAGGCGACTCCGGGATCCGCTCGCTGGTCTCGGTGCAGGGGTCGCTGGCGATGTTCGCGATCTGGAAGCACGGCAGTGAGGAGCACAAGCAGGAGTGGCTGCCGCGGATGGCGACCGGCGAGGCGATCGGGTGCTTCGGCCTCACCGAGCCCGACGCCGGCTCCGACCCCGGCGCGATGCGGACCCGGGCGCGCCGCGACGGCGACGACTGGATCCTCAACGGCTCGAAGATGTGGATCACGAACTCCTCGGTCGCCGATGTCGCCGTGGTCTGGGCGCGCACGGAGGAGACCGACGGCGGACGGGTGCGTGGCTTCGTCGTGCCGAGCGACACCCCCGGCTTCTCGGCGCCTGAGATCCACCGCAAGCTCTCGATGCGGGCGTCGGTGACCGGCGAGATCGTCCTCGACGACGTACGCCTCCCGGCATCGGCGATGCTCCCCGGAACTGCCGGGCTGTCGGGCCCGCTGTCGTGCCTCAACGAGGCCCGGTTCGGGATCGTCTTCGGGTCGCTCGGCGCTGCCCGCGACTGCTTGGACACGGCGCTGGCCTACAGCCGTGATCGGGAGATCTTCGGCCGCTCGCTGGCGAGCTTCCAGCTGACCCAGGCGAAGCTCGCCGACCTGAGCCTCGAGCTCGGCAAGGGCATGCTGCTCGCCCTGCACCTGGGCCGGCTCAAGGACGCCGGCGGCCTCGCGCCCGCGCAGGTGAGCCTCGGCAAGCTCAACAACGTGCGGGAGGCGATCGCGATCGCGCGCGAGTGCCGGGCGATCCTCGGGGCTGCCGGGATCACGCTCGAGCACCCGGTGATGCGGCACGCGGGCAACCTCGAGTCGGTGCTGACCTACGAGGGCACCAGCGAGGTGCACCAGCTGATGATCGGCCAGGCGCTCACGGGGGAGTCGGCCTTCCGCTGATCACGTACGGCGGGCGCGGACCAGGAGGTACTCCCACTCCATGCCCCGCGGGGAGCCGGCGCCGAAGGCGTGGGCGAGGTCGGCCAGCCGCTCGTCGAGCTCGGCGACCTTCGCCGGGTCGTGCGTGATCGAGCGGTAGGTCACCATGGCCGGCCCCACGTTGGCCTTGAAGTAGTCGCGGAACTCCGCGCCGGAGTCGAAGCGAGAGGTCTGCACGGAGCGCGCCTCGGTCTCGAGTCGGGTGACCCGGTCACCGAAGAGCGCGCGCACATGGTCCTCCGTGCCCCACAGCGCGGGCGTGACAGGTCCCGTCTGCGGGGTCGCGACGATGGAGCGCAAGGCTTCGATCACCTGCCCGAAGAAACCCTGGGGGGTCCAGCTGGCGACACCGAGGGTGCCACCGGAACGGCACACCCGAGTCATCTCGTCGGCGGCGGCCTGGTGGTCGGTGGCGAAGATGACGCCCAGGCAGGACATCACGATGTCGAACTCGCCGTCCTCGAACGGCATCGCCTCCGCGTCCGCCGCCTTCCAGCGCACCCGCAGGCCGGCTCGCTCCGCGATCAGCCGGCCCGCGTCGAGCAGCTCGGGGGTCAGGTCGGACGCCGTCACATCGGCGCCGATGCGTGCTGCCGGGAGGGTCGCCGTGCCGGAGCCGGCCCCGATGTCGAGCACGCGGGACCCAGGTCGCACCCCGCAGAACTGCACCAGCGACTCACCCAGCTGGGGAAGGAACTGGGACGCGACGCCGGGGAAGTCGCCGAGCGACCACGCCGTGTGTCGCGCTCGCAGGTACTGGTCCGACTGGCGCTGGCTCACCGTGTCGTTCATCGCTGCTGAGTGCCCTCCCTCCCCAGGTGGCGTCAGTCCTCCGAGTGTGCGCCGGGGGGCTCACGTGGGGCAAGGGACCTTCGGCTCAGCCCCGGTCCGGTGTCTCTGGACGGAGCGACCCAACACGGAGCGCCCCTAGATGGAGCGCCCCTACACGGAGCGCTGGGCGAACTCCTGGGCGACCAGGGCTCCGAGCCGCGCGTTGTTGCGCACCAGCGCGATGTTGGCGGTCAGGCTGGCACCCCCGGTGATCTCGACGATCCGGCCCAGCAGGTAGGGCGTCGCGTCCTTGCCGCGGATGCCCAGCGCGTCCATGTCGCCCAGCGCCTGCGTGATGATCTCGCCGATCTCGTCGGCCGGGATCTCGTCGGCCACGGGGATCGGGTTGGCGACGACGACGCCGCCGGACAGGCCCAGGTGCCACTTGGCTGCCATCACCGCGGCGATCTCGGCGGGGCTGTCGACCCGCAGCGGGGCGGCATGACCGCTCCTGCGCGAGAAGAACGACGGGAACTCGTCGGTGCCGTTGACCAGGACCGGGACGCCGAAGGTCTCGAGCTTCTCGAGAGTCAGGCCGATGTCGAGGATCGACTTCACACCCGCGGAGATGACCGCGACGTTCGTCTGGCTGAGCTCGGTGAGATCGGCGCTGACGTCGAAGGACTGCGCGGCGCCGCGGTGGACGCCTCCGAGGCCGCCGGTGACGAAGGTCCGGATACCGGCGAGGGCGGCGAGGCGCATCGTCGAGGCGACGGTGGTGGCCCCGTGCAGGCCGCGCGCCACGACGTACGGCAGGTCGCGGACGCTCACCTTGAGCACGTGCTCGTCCGAGGCCAGCAGCTCGAGGGCATCCGCGTCGAGGCCGATGCGTGGCGTGCCGTGCAGGACGGCGATCGTGGCGGGCACGGCTCCGAGATCGCGGATGATCTGCTCGACCTCGACCGCCATCTCGACGTTCTGCGGGTAGGGCATGCCGTGGCTGATGATCGTGCTCTCCAAGGCCACCACCGGGGCGCCGTCACGCAGAGCCTCCTCCACCTCGGGGGTGAAGGTGAGCGCGGGGTGGAGGGTGGGGATCGTCATCGGGGGCTCCTGAGCGGGGTGGACGGCTGGGATGTGGCAAGGCTGGGGTCGTCGAGGCAGCGGGCGACGAGACGTGCGGTGAGATCAGGGCGCACGGTGTCCTGGCTCGCGATCGTGAGGGCCGCCGCGGCGTGCCCGAAGCGGGCCGCGTGCACGGGGTCGTCGCCCTCGAGGAGGGCGTGGCAGAACGCGGCGAGCCCGGAGTCTCCGGCGCCGGTCACGTCCACGACCTGCTCCGCGGGGACCGCGTCGAGGAACTCGTGGCCCTCCGGTCGGCTGAGCAGCGAGCCGCGGGAGCCGAGGCGGATCCAGGCGATCTGGACGCCGCGCTCGTGCAGCACCCGTGCCGCCGCCAGCAGCTCGTCGTCGGTCGACGTGGGGAGGTCGGTGAGTGCGGCCAGCTCGTCGCGGTTGGGAGTGGCGGCGTAGAGCGGCCGGTCGAGGCTCAGCAGCGGCGCCACCAGGCGCGCCTTCGGGCCGCTGACCGGGTCGAGGACGACGCGGGAGCCGGCCGCCGTCGCGAGGTCGAGGGCGTGGGTGAGCGTGGCGCGCGCCAGGTTGCCGTCGAGTACGACGAGTCCCGCCGAGGCGATCAGGTCCCGGGCCGCGTTGACCTGCTCGACGGGCAGCTGGTCGGTGGCGGCCATGTCGGCGACCGCGACGATCAGCTCGCCGTCGGCGTCGAGGAGGGCCGTGTAGGTGCCGGTAGCGCCCGGCCAGCGACGTACGTGCTCCACGTGGACGCCGGCGGCCGCCGTCGAGCTGAGCAGGGAGTCGCCGAGGGCGTCGCTGCCGACGGCCGCGACCAGGTGGGTGCGGGTGCCGAGGCGGGCGAGGTTCTCCGCGATGTTGCGCCCGACCCCGCCGGGAGCCATGGCGCCGGTGCCCGGGTTGGAGGTGCCGAGCACGGCGGTCGCGGTGCTGCGCGCCTTGACGTCGACGTTGGCCCCGCCGATGACCACGACGCCGGGCTGCTCGCTGAGGAGGTAGCCGCGCCCGAGGATCACGCCCTTCTTGCCCAGGTTGGACAGGTGCACGTTGACCGCGGTGCGGGTCATCCCGAGTGCCTCGGCGATGGCTCCCGACCCGATCATCGGCTGGTGGCGCAGCAGGGCCACGATCTCGCGCTCGCGGTCGGTGAGGTTCACGCTTACTACGCTAAGGCGGCCTTATCGCAATAAGCAAGAGGGTGTGACGGGTCAGTCAGGCATTGGCCTTCGCGAGCCGGCGGTGGATCTCCGCGAGGAGCTCGCGGACGGTGTCCGGCTGGTCGAAGCTGACGCGCAGCGAGGTGGTGCCGGCCGAGACCGAGACGATGTACGTCGTGACGCCGCGGATGGTCTCGTCCTCGAGGCTCACCCGGGTGATCTGGTCCCACGGGATCGTGGTCAGCCCGGCGAGGGTCCCGCCGGCGGTGGTGAGGTCGACCGCCGAGAAGCCGGCGTACGAGGTGACCGTGTAGGTGCTGAGCCGTCCGGCCGGGTCGAGCTTCCAGGGGAGGAAGGGGCTCGGGATGATCGACCCGATGACGGGAGGCGGGGAGGAGAGCATGCCCCGACTATCTCGCAGGAATGTCTGAACTCGGTGCCACTCACGCACCCGTCGGCGTGCCGAGGCGGTTACCGTCCCTCATGGACATCACCGCGGTGGACGAGCGCGACAGCTCCTGGGAGGACCACCGGCCCCGGTTCCGGGTCTACCTGCACAACTGCGGTGAGACCTCGACGGGCGGGTCCACCGCCACCTACGACATCACCGGCGCCGACGCGATCCAGGTCATCGACTGGGCGCAGCACCACGCCGGCACGGAGCTGACGTACGCCGTGGCGCTGGTGCGCTTCGACGTCGAGGCGGAGCAGCTGAACTCGGGCATGGGACGCGGGCTGGTCTGGCTGATCGGACGGGACGGCAACGACTCGACCGAGGACGACCCCGAGGGGCAGGAGGCCCAGCGGCGGATGCTGGCCCGGCGCCGGGAGCCGGTGGGCGTCCCTGCGGCCGATCGGGCTCGGGTCGACGCGCTGCACCGGCCGTCGGTGTGAGCCACGCCGCATGTCGCCCTCCGTCGGGGGTACCGATCGGGACAGGCCGCAACATCGCGGTCGGTCTTTGGAGGGAGCACGACATGCTGCGAGGAATCCTCGGACGAGTGCTGGGTGGCGGTGGCCGCAGGGGCGGTGCCGCGATGGGCACCCCCGGCATGGCAGGGGGCCGCTCGCGCGGCACGGCCGGCGGCAACGCCGAGATGGCCCGCGGAGCCAAGTCCCTGCTGCGCGGACTGTCGAAGAAGCGCGGCCGCTGAGCCACCACCCGTCCGGATCGCGAGGGGGTGAGAGGTAGCCTCACCCCCTCTCGGCCGCGCACCGCGGCCGGCGTTGGACTAGGACGGTGGCGTGCGTCTCTCGGGTCTCGTCGCCGACACCCGGCCGCTGCGCAACGACCACTTCCGCCGGCTCTGGCTGGCCAACATCATCACGGTCATCGGTGCCCAGCTCACCGTGGTCGCGGTGCCCGCGCAGATCTACGCGGAGACCGGCTCGTCGGCCTACGTAGGGCTGACCGGAGTATTCGGTCTTGTCCCCCTCGTCGTCTTCGGCCTCTGGGGCGGGGCGCTCGCCGACGCGATGGACCGGCGCACGCTGCTGATCGTCACCACCACGGGGCTGATCGGGACCAGTGCGCTCTTCTGGGCCCAAGCCGTCGCGGGCGGGACCAACGTGTGGCTGCTGCTGAGCCTCTTCTCGGTGCAGCAGGCGTTCTTCGCCGTCAACCAGCCCACGCGCAGCGCCGTGCTCCCCAAGCTGCTCCCGCCCGCCCTGCTGCCGGCCGCCAACTCCCTCAACATGACGGTGTTCCAGGCCGGGGCGATCGCAGGCCCGCTGGTCGGCGGGGTGCTCATCCCGATCGTCGGGTTCTCCTGGCTCTACGCGATCGACACCGTCACGCTGTTCGCGACGCTCGGCGCGGTGGTCCGGCTGCCGCGACTGACCGTCGAGGGTGTCGCGGGGACGCCGGGCATCCGGTCAGTGATCGACGGCCTGCTCTATCTGCGCGGCCACCCGGTGCTGCTGATGTCCTTCGTCGTCGACATCATCGCGATGCTCTTCGGGATGCCGCGGGCGCTCTTCCCGGAGATGGCGCACGACAGCTTCGGAGGCCCCGAGGGCGGCGGGCTCGCGTTCGCGCTGCTCTTCGCCGCGATCCCCGCCGGGGCGGTGCTCGGCGGGGTCTTCTCCGGCTGGGTCTCGCGCGTGGAGCGCCAGGGACTCGCGGTGATCGTGGCGATCCTGGTCTGGGGCTTCGCGATCATCGGCTTCGGCGTCGCCACCGGGCTCGCCGGGAGCCTCGACGGCGCCGCCGGGCCGATGCTGGTGGTCGCCGTGGTGATGCTCGCCGTCGGCGGCGGCGCCGACATGGTCTCGGCCGCCTTCCGCACGAGCATGCTGCAGACCGCGGCGGCCGACGAGGTCCGCGGTCGGCTGCAGGGCGTCTTCATCGTCGTCGTGGCCGGTGGTCCGCGTCTCGCTGACGTCGCCCACGGCAGCGCTGCCGCCATGGTGGGTACGGCGACCGCTGCCGCCGGCGGGGGCGTGCTGGTCGTGGTCGGCACGGTCCTCGCCGCGCTCGTCGTACCTGCGTTCGTGCGGTATCGGCTGGTGTCGCCCCCGCGGACGTGACCCGGGGAGCGCCGGAACGGCGAGTGAAGGAGCGCGTACGCTCTCACGAGCGCCTCCACGGAAGGCCCGCGATCCGTACGGATGCGATCGACCGCGCCGCAGGCTCGACCTTTCCGGGTTCCCCTCAGGTCGTCGCTGCGCGTGGCAGAGTGCCTGGGACGAAGACGATGCGACCACCGAGGCGGGGGCAGATGGGCGGGCGAGCGGGGGGCAGTGCGTCGCGTCAGCGCGTCCGCACGGCGGGGCTGGGGATGGCCTGGGTGGCGGCCTTCACCGTTGCGGGACTCCTCGGGCGCCTGACCAGCATTGACGGGTCGAACCTGGCCCTGGTGTGGCCGGCCGCGGGCGTGGCCGCGCTGTGGGTGGGCGCCCAGCGGGGGAAGCGCGTCTGGCTGCACCTCGCGCTCCTCGCGCTCGCGTCGTACGTCGTGAATGCGGCGACGGGCGCAGCGAGCGATGCGGCCCTGCTCCTCGCGGGCACCAACACCTTGCAGACCGGGGTCTACGTCGCGCTGGCGCGCCGATGGCTCCCGGGGACGCGCGGCTTCGGCGGCACCGAGCCGTTCACCCAGCTGGCCCAGCTGGGTCGACTGACGCTCGCCGCCACCGTCGGCTGCACGCTTGCCGCGCTGGTGGCCCAGGGCGGCCTGCTGCTCCTCGGCGAGATCGACCGGGTGCGTCCCATCGACCTGGTGGTGTGGTTGGCGCGCAACGACCTCGGCCTGCTGTTCGTGGTGACCTGGGGCCTGCTGGGCCAACAGAGCTGGCTCGATCGGCGCCGGCATCGCGACGCCAGGGATCCGACGTCGGCCGAAGACGGCCGGTCCCGGCGGGCGGTGGACGCCGTCATCCTGGCCGCGGGCGCCGCCGCGCTCCACGTCGGGGTCTTCCTGGTCCCCGACGGCGAGGCCTTCGCCTTCCTGCTGTTGGCCCCCATGGTCTGGGCGGGCATCCGCTTCTCCGCCCTCACCGTGATGTCCTACGGGCTCCTCACCGGGGCTGTCGCCGTCGGCTTCACCCTCGCCGGGGAGGGACCCTTCGTCTTCCCGGGCGATCCGCACTTCGAGGCGCTGCTGGCGCAGGTCTTCATCGGGATGACCGTCCTGGTCGGTCTGGCGTTGGCGTTCGCCAAGGCCGACCGTGCTCAGGCACACCTGCGCCTGCAGGAGACCCAGCGGCACACCGCCGACCAGGAACAGCTGCTGGCCACGATCCTCGACCAGATGCACGACGGCGTCGTCGTCGTCGACGCGGACCTGTCCATCGTCATCCGCAACCGCTCAGCCAGCGATCTCTTCGGCCTCACCGGCAGTCCGCTCGCCACCCCCCTGACCGCGGCTGCCGTCGACCTCCGCGAGATGGACGGGGTGACCCCCGCGGACGAGGGGGCGGCCGCGTCCGTTGCGCTGCGCGGCGAGGTCTTCGAGCCCCGCGAGTATCGGCTGTCGCGGCCAGGCTTCGAGGCCGACCACGTGCTGGAGGTGGCGGCGTACCCCGTCCCCGCCATCGGGAGCCCTCATCCGCGGGCGATGATCCACCTGCGTGACGTCACGGCCGAGCGGCTGCGGCACCAGGCGCTCGACGAGTTCGCGCGGGTGGTGGCCCACGACCTGCGCAATCCGGTGACGCTCATCCAGGGCTGGGCGGAGACCCTCGACCTCGAGCTCGCCCGCGGTGTCGTCGACCCCGCCGTCCTGCGCCCGATGCTGGCGCGCGTGCTTAACGGCAGCGACCACATGGCCCGGCTCATCAGCGACCTGCTGCGTCTCGCGACGGCGCGCGACCAGGTGCTGCAGCCCCACGATGTCGACCTCACGAGGCTCGTCCACGAGGTCGCCAGCCTGCGCACCGCGGGACCGCGCGGGGCGACGGTGGAGGTCGACGACGACCTGCGCGCCTGGGGCGACGAGGCCCTGCTCCGGCAGCTGCTGGACAACCTCATCGGCAACGCCATCAAGTACACCGTGGCGCATGTGCGCCCGCGCATCGAGGTCAGGCGCCGCGCGGTTGGGACCACTTGGCTGGAGGTCGACGTGAGCGACAACGGCATCGGCATCGCACCCGACGAGCTCGAGCGGATCTTCGAGCCCTTCCACCGCACGCGCGGCGGGCAGGAGCGGGCCAGCGGTCACGGCCTGGGGCTCGCCATCTGCACCGAGATCGTCCAGCGTCACCGCGGCAGCATCACCGCGAGCAGTGGCCAGGAGGGCGACGGCACCACGATCACCCTCCGACTGCCCCGCAACGTCGAAGGGTTCGAGCAGCCATGACGCCGGACCTTCCCGAGCTTCTCGTCCCGGATGCCGCCGCCTGGCGTGCCTGGCTGGTCGAGCACCACACCGACTCACCCGGGGTGTGGCTGGTGATCCACAAGATCGGTGGGGACGTCACCTCGCTGACCTATGAGGAGGCTGTCCGGGAGGCGCTCTGCTTCGGCTGGATCGACGGCCAGGCCCGACGCCGCGATGCCGGATCGCGCCTGCAGCGGCTCACGCCCCGTCGCCCGCGAAGCGTGTGGTCGGCCAGCAACGTCGCCCGGGTCGCGCTTCTCGAGGGCGAGGGCCGGATGACCGAGGCGGGTCGGGCGCAGGTCCGGGCCGCGCAGGCGGACGGACGCTGGGAGGCCGCGCTCGACGAGCACCTGGTCGCCCCGGACGACCTCGCCGCTGCGCTCGCCGCGGCGCCGGCTGCGCAGGCGATGTTCGACGTGCTCACGAAGAGCAACCGCGAGGCGATCCTCGGTGACATCAAGGGGGCCAAGCGGTCGGAGACCCGGGAGCGCCGGATCGCGAAGTACGTCGAGATGCTGGCCCGCCACGAGACGCCGTTCGGGCAGAAGCGTCGGCCCGACTGATACCGACAACTGCTGGCGGAGAAGGCCCGTCACGTCAACAAGCGGGGCGACCGACGCGTCGTACGCGCTGCTGCAGTCGATGCTCGCGGACAGCGGGCAGAGCTATGACGCGCTGGTGTGGTCGCTGATCGCCCTGGACGGGGCCGCATCCGGTCGCACCGATTTAAGGTAAAGACCAACTGTTTTCTGCCGATGGTGGGGGGACACCGAAGTCCTTCCCCTGGAGACGGATCCATGCAGAACCTCACCGGCGTCGAGCGCCGGCTCGCTCCCCACGACCTGATCGTGTCGAAGACCGATCTGCGGGGCCACATCGCCTATGTCAACGACACGTTCCTCGACATCAGCGACTACGACGAGCCGGAGCTCCTGGGGAAGCCGCACAGCATCCTGCGTCACCCGGAGATGCCGCGGGCGGTCTTCCGGCTGATGTGGGACACGCTGGGCGGCGGGGGCGAGATCTTCGCCTACGTGGTGAACCGGTCCCAGAACGGCGACCACTACTGGGTGATGGCTCACATGACGCCGTCGTACGACGCCCGCGGCGCCGTCGTCGGCTACCACTCGTTCCGTCGGGCGCCGAGCCGGGTGGCGATCGAGCGGGTCACGCCGCTCTACCGCCGACTGCTGGCGGAGGAGGCACGTCACGTCAACAAGCGCGAGGCGACCGACGCGTCGTACGCGCTGCTGCAGTCGGTGCTCGCGGACAGCGGGCAGACCTATGACGAGCTGGTCTGGTCGTTGATCGCCCTGGAAGGTGCCGCCTGATGTTCCGGCTGCCGACTCGTCGCTCCCGGGCCCTGGTCGCCGACGAGCGTGCCGAGCTCGAGGCCTATCGCGCCATGGCGCAGGAGATGCTGTCCACCTGCCGTGCCGCCGGGGAGGGCGACCTCGAGGCGCGGGTGAGCGGCGTGGCCGGGACCGAGGCGCACGCCGAGCTCGTGGCGCTGCGCCGGGCGCTCAACCGGGTCCTCGACCTCTCCGACGCGTTCGTCCGTGAGGCGGGGGCGGCGCTGACGTCGGCCAGCGAGGGGCGCTATCACCGCTTCTCGATCGCCCAGGGCCTGCCCGGCCAGTTCGCGAGCACGGTCCGGCTGATCAACACCGCCCGCGACGGGATGCGCTCCTCCGAGGAGCGGGTCCGTGCGGCGCAGGCACAGCGCACCGAGCTCGCCTGCCGCTTCGACGCCGTCGTCGTCGCCCACACCGAGCACCTGTCCGACAGCTCCGGGCGACTGTCCACCGCCACTCACAGCCTCAGCGGCACCGCGGCCGGCGCCGGTGAGGAGGTGGCCCGGGCCCAGCAGACCGTCGACTCGCTGGCGACGTCCTCGCAGCAGATCCGCGAGATCGTGCAGCTCATCGGGGCCGTGGCCGCCCAGACCCGGATGCTGTCCCTCAACGCCACGATCGAGGCCGCCCGTGTCGGGGAGGCCGGCAGGGGCTTCGCCGCGGTCGCCGACGAGGTCAAGCAGCTCGCCGAGCAGACGCACGAGGCCACCACCAAGGTCAGCGAGCAGGTCGCCGAGATCCGCACCGCCACGGAGGACGCCGTCGCCGTGATCTCCGGCGTCGGCGCCACCGTCGCTCACATGAACGAGATGGTCGCCGAGATGGCGGTCGCCGTCGACGGCGCCGGGACCGGCGACTCCACCGACGGTGTCGCCACCGCCATCGCCAGCCTCCGCTCCGAGGTCAGCGAGTTCCTCGTGTCGATGCGGGGCTGAGGCTCCGGCGGGGGCCGGCGCGTGGGGTCGGTGCTGGGCGGTCGGTGCTGGGCGGGGTCGTGTGCCGGAGGACGCGCTGGGTCGCGTCAGCGGGCACACGACCGGCCTGTCGAGCGGTACGGCGGGTCGCCGCGTAGTACTGAAGGGATCGCCGGCTGCGGGCCAGGCCCGGGGTCACCGATTGGGCAGAAACGACATGTCATCTCCCGAAATCCGTGCCGTTGGGGACCAAACGGCAACAGGTTCGGTGCGGTTCAGCGCCAGCGAGGCGGTACGACGGACCCGGCGAGCTCGGCGCGGGCCGAGGGCTTCTGGGCGTAGTGGGCCAGTCGCTTGGCCAGCACCTCGAGCGGGAGCTGCATCTCCAACTGGGGGACGTCGATCTCGGCGTCGTCGGTGCGGACCTGGAGCTGGGGCATGCCGCCGGGGACGAGCTGGACGGCGCTGATGTCGTCCCAGGCGAGATCGCCGCGGGCGAAGCCACCGCGGTAGACGAGGGCGGTCGGGGTCAGCAGCAGCTGGGGTCCGCGGGGCAGCCGGATCAGGCGGCCGACGACCACGCCGAGCAGCAGCAGGGACAGCAGGGTGACGATCGCCGCCGGCCAGGGCGAGGTGATGCCGACGAGCTCGCCGCGCTGGAGCCCCAGGCCACCGGTGATGACGCCGGCGAGGGCCGCGACCACCGCGGCGCCGGTCATCGCATAGAAGCGGCCGGCGGCGCCCGCGACGAGCAGGCCCTCGGGGGTCATCCGGACGGCGGTGGGCGGGGAGGGGTGGTTGGTCACGGGGGCATTGTCTCTCGGGGGTCTCGACGTCGGTTGCTGCGCAACCTGCTCGACCAGCGGGCTGCGCAACCTGCTCGACCCACCGACTGCGCAACCTGCTCGACCCACCGACTGCGCAACCTGCTCGACCAGCGGGCTGCGCAACCTGCTCAACCCACCGACTGCGCAACCTGCTCGACTAGCGGTGGCTCGACCAGCCGGGTCCTTACCAGGGGCTGGGCTCGAAGTCCTTGAGGAAGCAGCCGAGGAGGTCCTCGCCGGCCTCGCCGCGGACGATGGGGTCATAGACGCGGGCGGCGCCGTCGACCAGGTCGAGCGGGGCGTGCCAGCCCTCGGAGGCGATCCGCAGCTTGTCCTGGTGGGGACGCTCGTCGGTGATCCAGCCGGTGTCGACGGCGGTCATCAGGATCTGGTCGGTCTCGAACATCTCGCCGGCGCTGGTGCGGGTGAGCATGTTGAGGGCGGCCTTGGCCATGTTGGTGTGCGGGTGGCCGGGGCCCTTGTAGCGGCGCGAGAACTGGCCCTCCATCGCGGAGACGTTCACGACGTAGGCGCGACGTGCGCCCTGCTGGACCGCGGCGCGCATCGAGGCGCGCAGCCGCGAGATCAGCAGGAACGGCGCGGTCGAGTTGCACAGCTGGACCTCGAGCAGCTCCAGCGGGTCGACCTCGTCGACGACCTTGGTCCAGGAGTTCACCGACTGCAGGTCCGGCAGCAGCCCGCCCGCGTCGACCGCCGTACCGGCCAGGTGCGCCTCGAGGCTGGCGTTGCCGGCGGTCAGCGCCAGTGCGGTCATCGCGGCGGCGGAGCGGGTCAGCTCCTGGGCCGCCTCGACCACCTCGGCCCCGGCAGCCCCGGTCCCGTCGGCTGCAACCTCGAGCGCCTCGTGCGCGACGGCGTGCTGGGCGAGCGTGCCGGCGATCGCAGCCGGGTGGGCCTCGCTGATCCGGTCGAAGGTGACCATCTCGGGCAGCGCCCGGTCGGTCGGCAGCGGCGCCGACTCCATCTCGACGAGCTGGCTGTAGGCGCCGGGCGAGCGCCGTACGGTCTGGGCGGCGTTGTTGATCAGGATGTCCAGCGGCCCGGCGGCAGCCACGTCGTCGGCGAGGGAGATCACCTGGGTGGGGTCGCGCAGGTCGATGCCGACGATCTTGAGCCGGTGCAGCCAGTCGGCGCTGTCCTCGAGCTCGGAGAAGCGGCGTACGGCGTCCTTGGGGAAGCGCGTCGTGATCGTCAGGTGCGCGCCGTCGCGCAGCAGCCGCAGGGCGATGTACATGCCGATCTTGGCGCGCCCGCCGGTCAGCAGCGCGCGGCGGCCGGTGAGGTCGGTGCGCTGGTCGCGCTTGGTGTGCGACATCGCGGCGCATGACGGGCACAGCCAGTGGTAGAACCCGTCGACCAGCGTGTAGTCGGTCTTGCAGATGTAGCAGCCGCGCGGCTTGAGCAGCTCGCCGGCGAAGGAGCCCGTCGTCCCCGACACGAGCGGGATGCCCTTGGTCTCGTCGTCGATGCGCATCGGCGAGCCGGTGGCGGTGGCCTCGATGATCGCGCGGTCGGCGGCGGCCTCGGCGGCCCGCTTGCGCTCGCGACGGGTCCGCTTGAGCGCCTTGTACATGTGCGAGGCGGCGTGCTTGACGGTCGTCACGTCGGGGTGGTCGTCGGGCAGCCGGTGCAGCTGGCCGAGCACCTTCACGGCGGTCGCGAGCTCGTCGGGGTCGAGGCGCTCGAGCTCGCTGGCGGCGGCGTCTCGGGAGGCGGCGTCTTGGGGGGAGGGGTCTTGCGGGGGCACCGACCGATGGTAGGTGCCGCTGCCCACCTGGACGTGATCGGCGAGCGACTGAACCCGGGGACACCGCCCCACTGGGTGAGACACCTCACGCGCGAGTGGCGGGTCCCGGGACATCCTCCGAGCCAGGACCCGCATCGCACCCAGGAGTGACCGCACCGATGACCACCGCACCAGTCGTCCCGTACGCCACGATCGCCGAGCTGCTCCTCAACCGCGCCGAGGACGACAACACCGCGCTGCTCTTCGAGGACGAGCGGTGGACGTGGCGTGAGTTCCTCGCCGAGGCGGCCACCCGCTCGGCGATCCTGCAGGAGCTGCGTCCCGCCGAGGGGCCGTGGCACGTCGGCGTGCTGCTCGACAACACGCCGGAGTACCTCTTCCTCATCGCCGGCGCCGCCCTCAGCGGAGCGACGCTGGTCGGCATCAACCCCACGCGGCGTGGCTCGGAGCTGGCCGCCGACATCCGCGCCACGGACTGCCAGCTGATCGTCACCGACCCGGCGTACGGCGACCTGATCGTGGGCCTCGAGCACGGTGCCGAGCGAGTCCTCGCCGCCGACGGCGCGGACTACGCCGCCCTCCTCGAGAGGCACCGCGACGCCCCCGTGGCCGCGACCCCCGAGGGCCTGGACCCCCGCACCACGCTGCTGCTGCTCTTCACCTCCGGCTCGACCGGCGCCCCCAAGGCGGTCATCTGCTCGACCGGGCGGTGGGCCTTCATCTGCCAGGTCAACCCGATCGCGTTCGGCCCCGAGGACGTCGCCTACAACGCGATGCCGCTCTTCCACGGCAACGCGCTGATGGGCGCCTTCGGCCCGTGCCTCAACTCCGGCGCGGCCTACGCGATGCGCCGCAAGTTCTCCGCATCCGGCTTCCTGCCCGACATCCAGCGCTTCGGGGCGACGTTCTTCAACTACGTCGGCCGCTCCCTGGCCTACGTCCTGGCCCAGCCGGAGCAGCCCGGGGAGTCGGAGAACCGGCTGCGCTTCGGCTTCGGCACCGAGGCCTCCGCCCGCGACCGCTCGGAGTTCAAGCGCCGCTACGGCTGCGACCTCTTCGAGTCCTACGGCTCATCGGAGGGCACCTGCTACATCATCGCCACGCCCGACACCCCCGACGGCGCGCTGGGACTCCCGCAGCAGGGGCACTTCCCCGAGATCGTCAACGGCGCCGGCCAGATCTGCCCGCCGGCCCGCTTCGACGACAACGGCGTGATGCTCAACTCCGAGGAGGCGATCGGCGAGATCGTCTCGCGGGGTGCGGCCGCCAAGTTCGAGGGCTACTACAACAACCCCGAGGCGAGCGCGGAGAAGCTGCGCGACGGCGACTTCTGGACCGGTGACCTGGCCTACAAGGACGAGCGCGGCTTCTTCTGGTTCGCCGGGCGTACGGCGGACTGGCTGCGCGTCGACTCGGAGAACTTCGCCGCCGCACCGGTCGAGCGGATCGTCAGCCGCTACCCGGGCGTGGCGGTGGCCGCGGTCTATCCCGTGCCCGACCCGCACACCGGCGACCAGGTGATGGCGACCCTGCAGATGCCGGCAGAGGACTTCGACCCCGCCGGCTTCGCGGCGTTCCTCGCCGAGCAGCCCGACCTCGGCACCAAGTGGGCGCCCAGGCTGGTCCGGATCACCCAGGACCTGCCGGTGACCGCGACCCGCAAGGTGGACAAGCCGCGCCTGCGCCGGATGCTGTGGGAGGGCGACGAGCCCGTGTATGAGCGGACGCGGGACGGCTACGTCCGCCTGGACGACGCCCGCGTCGAGGCGCTGCGTGCGGAGTTCGCCGAGCAGGGGCGGGCCCAGCTCATCGCCCGCTGAGGTCGGTCAGGGCAGCAGGGAGATGGTCTCGCCCCGGGCGACCGGGCGGACCTGGGCCGGTACGTCGCGCGCGGTGCAGGCGCGCAGGAAGTCCGCCAGCGGCGAGCGGAAGACCGTGTAGTCGTCGTGGTGGACGGGCACGGCGACTCCGGGCGCGAGCAGCCGGACCAGGTCGGCGCCCTGCTCGCCGTCCATCGTCACCAGCACACCGAAGGCGCGGGTGCCGCCGAGGTGCAGCACGGCGGCGTCGAGCGTGCCGGTGCGCTCGACGATGTCGCGCAGCCAGGGCCGATAGAGGGTGTCGCCGCTGAGGTAGAGCCGGAACGTCCGCCCGGCCTCCTCCAGCTCGAGGACCGTGCCCATCACCGGCGGGAAGACCCGGTTGAGCGGCCCTGGCGCATGCTGGCCTGGTACGGCGGTTAGCGTCAGCCGCGCCTCTCCGGCGGTCAGGGTCGTCGACTCCCAGGTCCCCATCCCCTCGGCCGAGCCGAAGCCCCAGTCGCGCAGCCGCCCGGCGGCCTTGGGCGTGCTCCAGATCGGCAGCCCGCGGTCGAGTCGCTCGCGGGCGACCCGGTCGAAGTGGTCGCCGTGCAGGTGGGAGAGGACGATCCCGTCGAGTCGCGGCAGGTCGGCGGGCTGGAGCGACGGCTCGGTCAGCCGCTTCGAGAAGAGCCCCTTGCCGAGGTAGGCGCGCTGGCCGCGGTGCAGGAAGTTGGGATCGGTGAGCAGCGTGAACGGGCCCAGGCGCAGCACCGTGGTCGCCGTACCGATGAACTCGAGGGACGCAAAGGGGTGATCGGCCACGACTCCTCCTGCCTGAGGTTTCCGAGTCGGTGCCCGCCCGTCCTCAGCCCAAACCGGGGAGAGGACTGGACCTGACGAGGATTTAACCGCCGATGGGCAAAATCTTGGCTAGTGTCTACTCATCGCGCAGCCGTGGGGGCTGAGGGCCGTGGGGGCCCGATAAAAGCGCGAGGCACAGGCGCATATTGGGGAGGGACCGATGCGATCACGCATCAAGGCCGGGGGGCCGTCAGGTTCGAGGGTCGCTGGGGATGCACGATGATCCCCGGCGGCCCCCGAGACGATCCACGCCGCAAGCGTGCGCTCGCCGAGCGCGCCCAGGCGGAGCGACAGGAGCCGAAGGGCGCCGAGGGCGCCCGGCCCGGGGACACTCGCCCGTCCGGTGAGCGTGCCGACGGCGAGACCGCCCGCCGTGCGTGCGGCTTCCGCCTGCCGGAGCCGGTTCAGCGGCTCGTGCCGACCATCCGCAGCGCCAGGTCGGCGTAGAACTCCGCGACGTCCTGGGGAGACCAGGACCCGTCGTCGCGATACCACCGCGCGATGTCGATGCCCAGCGACAGCAGCGCGACCGACGCCATCTGTGCTGACGGCGTCGTGAAGACCCCCGCCTCCACGCCCCGCTCGACCAGGGCCCGCATCTCCGCCTGGATCTGCTGACGGACCTCGCGGATCTCGCCGAGGTGCTCCTCGCTGAGGGCCGCGAGCTCGTAGTTCACGATCCGTGCCCCCGTGTGCCCCGTCGCGTGGTGCACCGCGAAGGCGTGTACGACGCGCCGCAGCTGCTCGACGGGGTCGCTCGAGGTCGTCAGCCCCTCGCGCACGAGGGCCAGCGTGGCTTCGTGGCCCTGGCGCGAGATCAGGTAGAGCAGCTCCTCCTTGGAGGAGTGGTGCACGTAGAGCGCCGCGGGGCTCATCCCCGCCGCGGCCGCGATGTCGCGTGTCGTCGTCGCGTGGAACCCCTTGGCCGCGAACGCCTCGACCGCCGCCGCCAGCAGCCGGGCGCGCGTCGACTCCGCCCTGGCCGCGGGACTGGCGGCAGGTCGTTCGGTCATCGGGAGCCCTTCGGGGGTGGTTGACGGGCGCTGGGTGGTGCGGCACGCTGAGCGTAGCGAATAAGCAAGCGCTTAGTAACCCGTTCCGGAAGGACGTCGATGCCCCTCAGCACCCCCGCACGGAGATTCGAAGGCAGGACGGCGATCGTCACCGGCGCCAGTCGCGGCATCGGGCTCGGCATCGCCGAGCGGCTCGTCGCGGAGGGCGCGAAGGTCGTCATCACCGCGCGCAAGCCCGAGGCGCTCGCCGAGGCGGTGGCCGCGCTGGGCGGCCCCGAGCACGCCCTGGCCGTCGCGGGCTCCGCCGACGACCTCGATCACCAGGCCGAGACCGTCGCCCAGGCGATCGAGACCTTCGGCTCCGCGGACCTGCTGGTCAACAACACCGGCATCAACCCGGTCTTCGGCGGGCTGGTCGACCTGGAGCACAAGGCCGCCCGCAAGATCTTCGAGGTCAACTGCCTCGCCGCGCTGTCGTGGGTGCAGCAGGTGCACCGCTCCTGGATGAAGGAGCACGGCGGCTCGATCGTCAACGTCGCCTCGGTCGCCGGCATCAAGCCCGCGCCCGGCATCGGCTTCTACGGCGCCTCCAAGGCGATGCTGATCCACCTCACCGAGGAGCTCGCCGTCGAGCTCGGCCCCGACATCCGGGTCAACGCCGTCGCGCCCGCCGTGGTCAAGACGAAGTTCGCCACCGCCCTCTACGAGGGTCGCGAGGAGGAGGTCGCCGCGGCGTACCCCCTCAAGCGGCTCGGCCTGCCCGAGGACATCGCCGGCGCGGTCGCCTTCCTGCTGTCCGAGGACGCCGGCTGGCTGACCGGCCAGCTGATGGTCCTCGACGGCGGCGTGACGCTGACGGGCGGCGTGTGATGACCGGCCCTGATCTCACTGGCCCTGATCTGACTGGCCCCGATCTGACTGGCAAGGGCGTCGTCGTCACCGGCGCCGGCCACGGCATCGGCCGCGCGCTCGCGACCCGGATGGCCGCCGCCGGTGCGAGGGTCGTCGTCAACGACCTGGACGCCGACGCCGCACACGCGGTCGCCGAGGAGATCGGGGGGTTCGCCGCTCCCGGCGACGCCGCGAGCGAGGAGGGCGTGAGCGCCCTGGTCGACGTGGCCCGCGAGCACCTCGGTGCGATCGACGTCTGGTTCGCCAACGCCGGCATCGACCGCGGCAAGGGCCTCGAGGCGCCGGAGGCCGACTGGGCCTCCTCGCTCGAGGTCAACGTGATGGCCCACGTCCGAGCCGCCCGGCTGCTCGTGCCCGACTGGGTGGCGCGCGGCGAGGGCCGCTTCGTGGTCACCGCGTCCGCGGCCGGCCTGCTCACCATGCTCGGCTCCCCGACGTACTCCGTCTCCAAGCACGCGGCCGTCGGCTTCGCCGAGTGGCTCTCGGCGACCTACCGCCACCGCGGCGTGGTCGTCCAGGCGATCTGCCCGCAGGGCGTGCGGACCCGGATGCTCGAGGAGTCCGGCCCGCTGCAGGAGCTGCTCAGCGCGGACACCGCGCTGGAGCCGGCCGACGTGGCCGAGCGGGCGTTCGAGGCGATGGCCGACGACCGGTTCCTGGTGCTGCCGCACCCCGAGGTGGGCGACTACTACCGCCACCGAGCCGGCGACACCGACCGCTGGCTGCGCGGCATGAACCGGCTGCAGCAGGGGCTCGAGCAGCTCGCGGACACGCAGGAGGACCGATGACCGAGCCCGAACGGGAGACCCTGCGCGGTCTCGACCTCGACGCGCTGCGCCGCTGGCTGGACGACGAGCTCCCCGGCCTGGTCGGAGGACCGCTCACCGGGAGCCTGATCGCCGGCGGCAAGTCCAACCTGACCTACGTCGTCAGCGACGGGATCCACGACTGGATCGTGCGCCGGCCCCCGCTGGGCCACGTGCTGGCCACCGCCCACGACATGGGCCGCGAGCATCGGGTGATGACCGCGCTGCGCGACACCGACGTGCCGGTCCCGATCACCTACGCGCTGTGCCAGGACGACGACGTGATCGGCTCGCCGTTCTATGTGATGGAGCGCGTCGCCGGCACGCCGTACCGCACGGCGGCGGAGCTGGAGCCGCTCGGTCCCGAGCGCACGAGAGCGATCTCGCAGGGCATGGTCGACACGCTGGCCACGCTGCACGAGGTGGACCCGGCGCAGGTGGGCCTCTCCGACTTCGGGCGTCCCGAGGGCTTCCTCGAGCGGCAGGTGCGGCGCTGGAAGAAGCAGCTCGACGCCTCCCACACCCGTGAGCTGGCCGGCACCGCCGAGCTCCACGACCGGCTCGCCTCCCACCAGCCGACCCAGTCGCCGACCGGCATCGTGCACGGCGACTACCGCCTCGACAACGTCCTCACCGACGACCACGACCGGCCGGCCGCGGTCATCGACTGGGAGATGGCCACGCTCGGCGACCCGCTGACCGACGTCGGTCTGCTCGTCGTCTACAAGCGCCTCGGCGACTTCGGCGGGCACGCGATCGCCGACGCCGCCTCCGCCCCCGGGCACCTGTCCGAGAGCGAGATGCTCGACCGCTACGCCGAGAGCAGCGACCGCGACCTCTCCGCACTCGGGTTCTACCTCGGCCTCGCGTCGTTCAAGCTCGCCGTGATCCTCGAGGGCATCCACTACCGCTACGTCCACGGGCAGACCGTGGGCGAGGGCTTCGACGGGGTGGGCGCGCTGGTCGAGCCGATCGTCGCCGCAGGCCTCGAATCGATGAAGGAGCACAGCTGATGGACTTCACCTTCGACGAGCGCACCGAGCAGATGCGCGCCGAGCTCCTCGACTTCATGGACTCCCACGTCCACCCGGCCGAGCAGGTCTTCCACGACCAGCTCGCGGCGCTGGAGGACCGCTGGGCCTGGTCGACGGTCCCCGTGCTGGCCGAGCTGCGCGCCGAGGCGCGCAAGCGCGGCCTGTGGAACCTCTTCCTCCCCGGCGAGGAGGGCGGCGGGCTGACCAACCTGCAGTACGCCCCGCTCGCCGAGATCACCGGCCGCAGCCCGCACCTCGCACCGGCTGCCCTCAACTGCGCCGCGCCGGACACCGGCAACATGGAGGTGCTGTCGATGTTCGGCACCCCCGAGCAGAAGGAGCGCTGGCTCACCCCGCTGCTCGAGGGCGAGATCCGCTCCGCCTTCGCGATGACCGAGCCCGACGTCGCCTCGTCCGACGCCACCAACATCTCCACTCGCATCGAGCGCGACGGCGACGAGTACGTCATCAACGGCCGCAAGTGGTGGATCACCGGCGCGATGAACCCGGCCGCCGAGATCATGATCGTGATGGGCAAGACCGACCCCACCGCCGACCGGCACCGCCAGCAGAGCCAGGTCCTCGTGCCCCGCGACACCCCCGGCGTCACCGTGGTGCGCGGCATGCAGGTCTTCGGGTACGACGACCACGAGCACGGCGGCCACGCGGAGCTGCGCTTCGAGGACGTCCGGGTGCCGGTGTCGAACCTGATCGGGCAGGAGGGCGCGGGCTTCGCGATCGCCCAGGCCCGCCTCGGCCCGGGCCGGATCCACCACTGCATGCGCGCGATCGGCTCCGCCGAGCGGGCCATCGAGCTGATGTGCGCCCGCGCCGACGAGCGGGTCGCGTTCGGCAAGCCGCTCGCCGACCAGGGCGTGGTCCGCGACTGGATCGCGGAGTCGCGGGTCCGTGTCGAGCAGCTGCGGCTGCTGGTGCTCAAGACCGCCTGGCTGATGGACACCGTCGGCAACAAGGGCGCCCACACCGAGATCCAGGCGATCAAGATCGCCACCCCGCTGGCCGTGGAGTGGATCCTCGACAAGGCGATCCAGGTGCACGGCGGCGGCGGCGTCTCGCAGGACTTCCCGCTCGCCGCGGCGTTCGCCGGCAACCGCACGCTGCGCTTCGCCGACGGCCCCGACGAGGTCCACAAGAGCGCCCTGGCCAAGGCCGAGCTGCGCCGCCAGCGGGCCGCCCGGGGGGCCTGATGAGCGAGTCCCCCGAGGTCCGCGACGACCTGCGCCGCCGCGTCGAGGAGCTGCTGACGGGGCACGACCCCGCCCGGATCGACTCGGTTGAGGACCGGCTGGAGTTCCTGCGCGCCCGCTTCGACGCCGGCCTGGCCTGGGTCGGCTTCCCCGAGGGGCTCGGCGGGCTCGGTCTGCCGCGCGCCCTGCAGGGGTACGTCGACGAACTGCTCGCCGCGGCCGGGGCCCCCGACAACGAGCCCCGCCGGATCGGGATCGGCCTGGGCATGGCCGCTCCGACGATCCTGGCCTACGGCACCGACGAGCAGAAGCAGCGCTTCCTGCGCCCGCTGTGGACCGGCGAGGAGGTGTGGTGCCAGCTCTTCAGCGAGCCCGGCGCCGGCTCCGACCTGGCCGCGGCCGCGACCCGCGCCGTACGGTCCGGGGACGAGTGGGTCGTCAACGGCCAGAAGGTGTGGACCTCCAGCGCCCACAACGCGCGGTTCGCGATCCTGCTGGCGCGCACCGACCCGGACGTGCCCAAGCACGTCGGCATGACCTACTTCCTGTGCGACATGACCGACCCGGGCGTCGAGGTCCGGCCGCTGCGCCAGATCACCGGCGAGGCGGAGTTCAACGAGGTCTTCCTGACCGACGTCCGGATCCCCGACTCCCAGCGCCTCGGCGCCGAGGGGGAGGGGTGGCGGGTCGCCAACGCGACGCTCAACAACGAGCGGGTCGCGATCGGCGGCGGCGCCAGCCCGCGTGAGTCCGGGATGCTCGGCAAGGTCGCGGACGCCTGGCGCGAGCTGCCCGAGCAGCGCGCCCCCGAGCTGCACGCCCGGCTGATGGAGCTGTGGGTCGAGTCCGAGGTGGCGCGGCTCGCGGGCCAGCGCCTCGGGCAGAAGCTCGCCGTGGGCCAGCCCGGGCCGGAGGGGTCGGCGATGAAGCTGACCTTCGCCCGGCTCGCCCAGGAGCTCAGCGGCCTCGAGGTCGAGCTGCGCGGCGAGGACGGCCTGCGCTACTCCGACTGGACGATGGTCCGCCCGACCGTCACCGACTTCACCGGTCGCGACGCGGGCTTCCGCTACCTGCGCGCCAAGGGCAACTCCATCGAGGGCGGCACCTCGGAGATCCTGCGCAACATCGTCGCCGAGCGGGTCCTGGGCCTGCCGGCCGAGGCCCGCGTCGACAAAGACGTGGCGTGGAAGGAGCTCCCCCGATGAGCGCTCCCGTGACCGACCAACTGACCGACCCCCCACTGACTGTCGCGAGCGCTGTGCCGGCCGGCAACCCCGACCTGCACCTGCTCTACACCGACGTCGAGGACGACCTGCGCTCGAGCGTGCGCGACCTGCTCGCCGCGCGCTGCACCCCCGAGGCGGTCACCGCGGCCTATGACGGCGACTCCTCGCTCACCGCGCCGCTGTGGCAGGCCATCGCCGGTGAGCTCGGCCTGGCCGGCCTGCTGGTCCCCGAGGACCTCGGCGGTGCCGGTGCTTCGGCCCGCGAGGCCGCGGTCGTGCTCGAGGAGCTCGGCCGCGCCGCGGCGCCGGTCCCGTTCTGGGAGAGCGCGGTCGTCGCCACCTCGGTCCTGCTGGCCCCTGGGTCCTCGGCGGCCTCCGCCCCTCGGCGGCACCTGCTCGCCCGGCTCGCCGCGGGGGAGCGAACCGCAGCGCTGCTCGTGCCGCTGTCCCAGGCCCCGCACGACCCGGTCGTCGGGCTCACCCTCGACGGCGACAAGGTCTCGGGCACGGTGACCAGCGTCGCCGGGGCGCTCGCCGCCGACGCGCTGCTGGTGCCGGTCACCACGCCGGACGGGATCGTCCTGGCCGCGATCGAGGCCTCGCTGGCCACGATCACGCCCGTGGTCTCCCTCGACATGAGCCGCCCGCTCGCCGACGTCACCCTCGACGGCGTCGCGCTCGGGGAGCCGTTGATCGGCGCCGGTGGCGGTGCGGTTGCCAGCGCCGAGGACGCCGTACGGCGTGGGCTCGGCGCGGGTGCCGCGCTGCTCGCCTCCGAGCAGCTCGGCGTCGCCCAGTGGTGCCTGACCGCGACGGTGGCCTACCTCAAGGAGCGCCGCCAGTTCGGGCGCATCGTGGGCGGCTTCCAGGCGCTCAAGCACCGCCTCGCCGACCTCTACGTGCTCGTGGAGTCGGCGAACGCGGCGGCCCGCTATGCCGCGGCGGCGCTCGCGGAGGACGACCCGGACACCGAGATCGCCACCGCCGTCGCGCAGGCCTACTGCAGCGACGTGGCCGTCCGGGCCGCCGAGGAGGCCGTCCAGCTGCACGGCGGCATCGGCATGACCTGGGAGCACCCCGCCCACCTCTACCTCAAGCGGGCGAAGGCAGACTCGATCGCAGCAGGCACCGCCGGATCGCACCGCGCCCGGCTGGCCGGGCTGGTCGGGATCCCCTCCTGAACTGCCCGCCTGAACTGTCTGCCTCAACTGCCTGCCTGAGCTCCCCCTGATCACCCCCACGCGAAGGAGCAACCCCCTGTGAAGTCCACCCAGATCAAGCTGGCCGCCCGCCCCGTCGGCGAGCCGAAGGACAGCGACCTGGAGTTCGCCGACGTCGAGCTCCCCGCTCTGGAGGAGGGCCAGCTGCTGGTCCGGGTCGTCTACCTCTCCCTCGACCCCTACATGCGCGGCCGGATGAGCGACGCCCGCTCCTACGCCGCCCCGGTCCAGATCGGCGAGGTGATGGTCGGCGAGGTCGTCGCCGAGGTCCTCGAGTCGCGCTCGCCCGACCGCGCGGTCGGCGACTACGTCACGGCGTACGCCGGCTGGCAGACGCACGCGGTCGTCCCCGCGAAGTGGACCCGCAAGCTCGACCCGTCGCTCGCGCCGATCTCGACCGGCGTCGGCGTGCTCGGCATGCCCGGCTTCACGGCGTACGCCGGTCTGCTCGAGATCGGGCGACCCAAGGAGGGCGAGACCGTCGTCACCGCCGCCGCCACCGGCCCGGTCGGCTCGGCGGTCGGCCAGATCGCCAAGCTCAAGGGCGCCCGTGCGGTCGGCATCGCCGGCGGCCCGCGCAAGTGCGAGCTCCTGATCGAGGAGTACGGCTTCGACGCGGCCGTCGACTACAAGGCCGACGACTTCGCCGACAAGCTCAAGGCAGCGGTGCCGGACGGCATCGACGTCTACTTCGAGAACGTCGGCGGCCCGGTGACCGCGCAGGTGCTCCGCCGACTCAACCTCTACGCCCGGATCCCGGTCTGCGGCCTGGTGTCGGGCTACAACGCCACCTCCGTGCCCGAGGGCCCGGACCGCCTCCCCGGCTTCATGAACAAGGTCCTCACGCTCAGCCTGACCGTGCGCGGCTTCATCCAGACCGAGTTCGTGCCCACCCACTACGCCGACTTCCAGCGGGACATGGGCGGCTGGGTGCGCGACGGCCAGGTGCGCTACCTCGAGGACGTCGCCGAGGGGATCGAGTCCGTCCCCGAGGCCTTCCGCGGGCTGCTGGCCGGGCGCAACGTGGGCAAGCAGCTCGTCCGGATCGGTGAGGACCCGACGCTGGCGGCGAACGCGTGAGCCCATCGTCGAGACCAGCCCCGGGCCTCCCGTCGTACGACGAGGTCCTCGAGCTCCCGGTGGCGGTCAAGGTGACCGTGCCGCCGGAGTTCGAGGACCGCAACGGGCACATGAACATCCGCAACTACTTCGACGTGCAGTCGGACGCGGTGGCGAGCCTGTTCTCCCGGATGGACTGGTTCCGCGAGTTCGACGGCCGTGAGATGGGTCCGTTCACGATGGAGCAGCACCTGCGCTACCACCGCGAGTGCCACGTGGGCGACGAGCTCACCTCGCACCTGCGGATCGTCGCGCGCACGGACAAGGTCGTGCACGGCCTGGCGCTCCTCGTGAACCACTCCACGCGCGAGCTGTCGTGCACGCTGGAGTTCCTGCTCGGCAACGTCGACCGCGGCGTACGGCGGATCGCGCCGTTCCCGGCCGAGGTCGCCGCCACCCTCGACGAGCTGCTGGCGGAGAGCGCCGCGGTCTCGTGGCCGGTGCCCGAGCTGGGGGCGGTCGGCGTACGCCCGCGCTGAACGGGTACCTCCCTGGCGCCCGTGTCCCTCCCCCGAAGGAGCCTCATGACCGCGAACGCCACCAGCACCACCGGCCCCAACGACGACGTCGTCGCGCTCCTCGAGCGTCAGCACCAGCACATCCGCGACCTCTTCGCCGAGGTGGGGCGCGCCCGCAGCACGGAGACCAAGCAGGAGAGGTTCGAGGAGCTGCGGCGCTTCCTCGCCGTGCACGAGACGGCCGAGGAGCTGATCACCCACCCGCGGGCTCGCACCTCCGAGGGCGGCAACGACGTCGTCGACGCCCGGCTCGAGGAGGAGACCGCGGCCAAGAAGATGCTCGCCGACCTCGACGGCATGAAGGTCGACGAGGACGGTTTCTCCGAGAAGCTCGCCGCCCTCAAGGACGCCGTCCTCGCGCACGCCGAGGCCGAGGAGCGCGAGGAGTTCCCGCTGCTGCGCCGCGACGTGGCCCCCGACCGGCTGCAGCTCATGGCGCAGGCCGTGCTCGCGGCCGAGGCGATCGCCCCCACGCACCCGCACCCGAGCGTCGGCAGCTCGATGACCACCAACCTGATGGCCGGCCCGCTCGCGTCGGTCCTCGACCGCACCCGCGACGCGGTCAAGGCGGTGCTCGCCAAGGGCTGACCCACCGAGACATTGCGACGAAATGGCTGGGGATCGGGCTCCGGGTCAGCCCATCTGTCGCAATGTTTCTGGGACCGGGACCGGGACCGGGGCTGGGGTCAGGTGGCGATCAGGCCGCGCAGGTAGGCCGCCTGGCCGACGTGCTGGGTGTCGTCGTTGACGACGCTCACCAGGCGCACGCCCAGCGTCACCGGCGGGTCCCAGCGCTCGTCGACGACCCGCTCGAGGTCTGCGGCGGTGACACCGGGCAGCCAGCCGACGGTCTGCTCGTGCACCGCGCGGAGGTACGACGCGAGCAGGTCGGCGTCGGCGCGCACCACCGCGACCTGCGCCGGGGTGTGGCCGTAGCCGGTGTCGCTCTCCTCGAGCGGGAGCCCGAACCGCTGGCAGAAGCCCTGGGCGGTCCAGACCTGTTCCAGCCCCGCGACCTCCGCGACGTGGTCGTCCTGGACACGGGTGAGGTGCCAGACGAGCCAGGCGATGGAGTTGCTGTCGGTGCCGGGGCGGTGGGCGAGCTCCTTGGCGGAGAGGCCGTCGAGGACGGCCAGGCCGTCCTCCAGCACGCGGCCGAACGAGTCGATCAGCAGGTCAGCAGGGGTCATGGTGACGTCCTCTCGGGGGCGGTCGCGCGAGTGAGGAAGGTCGTCGCCCCGAGGCGGCCGTCCGGGCCGAGCGCATAGTCGGGGATGGTGCCGACGCGGTCCCATCCCCAGCTCTCGTAGAGCGACTCTGCCTGGCTCCCGGTCTCCGTGTCCAGCACCAGCCGGGTCCGGCCGATGGCGTGCGCGTGCTCCTCCAGCGTACGCATCAGCCCGCGGCCGATCCCCTGGCCACGTGCCCCGCGGTGCACGAGCAGCTTGGAGACCTCGGCCCGGTGGGTCCCGTTGGGCATGCCGGCGAGGACCAGTCGGACCACACCGACCACTGGGCCGGCGGCCTCTGCCCGCGCCAGCCAGGTCGCCGTGTCGGGGTCCGCGAGAGCCGCGGCCCACCATCGCACGGCTGCGTCGTGGCCGAGCGGCGCCAGGAATCCCACGCTCGCGCCCGAGTCCACGGCGTCGACGAGCAGGTCGGCGAGCTGGTCGAGGAGTGGGGCGACCTCGCTGTCGGTGGGCTGGTGCTCGCGCGGCAGGAGAGTGATCTGCATGGGCGGCAGGCTAGGTCGACGCCCATCGCTCACCACCGCCCGGGCGGCTCAGGCCGTGCGGGACGGCCGGGACGGCAGCGACGGTTGGGTCGGGTGGAGACGCCGGTGCTCGATCGTGGCCAGCCCGGCCAGGGCGGCGCGGCTGATGCCGCTGAAGCTGAGCTCGCCGCCGGCGGCCAGCACCTGGTCGGTGCAGCGGTGCAGGGCCTGGGCGCCGTCGACGTCGATCGTGCGGACCCGGGTGAGGTCGAGCCAGATGCGGCGCTGTCCCTGGCTGAGGGCGGCGCTCACGGCCCGGTGGAGGTCGTAGG
Source organism: Nocardioides pacificus (assembly GCF_054775955.1). NCBI lineage: Bacteria > Bacillati > Actinomycetota > Actinomycetes > Propionibacteriales > Nocardioidaceae > Nocardioides > Nocardioides pacificus. The sequence goes on along the minus strand of NZ_BAAHCI010000005.1, from coordinate 355,208 downwards.
AGGTCACACAGTCGAGATCGCCGTCGATCTCGATGACCTGGCGTCCCGCGTCGGGGACGATGCTGAGACTGCTCATGGTTGTGCTCCGGTGGTGGGTCCCGAGGTGGCGGGATGTCGTGCGGTGAGGTCGGATGGACCTCGGAGTCCCACCGTAGGTGCGACAGGTTTCAAGCAGGGTGTTCCTGCGCTAACTGCAGGTGTCGCAGCGGGACGCATCGGGGCCCGCGGGCCCCTTCGGTGCGGCCGTTAGGTTGTCAGGATGACCGAGGAGCTGACCCCCGACGAGCTGGCCTTCCTGCAGTCGGCCTTCGAGCTGGCCCGCACGGGCGACACCGAGATGCTCGCGTCGTACGTCGACCAGGGTCTGCCGGTGAACCTGACCAACAGCTCGGGGGACAGTCTGCTGATCCTCGCGGCCTACTACAGCCACGCCGCGCTGGTGCGGGCGCTGCTCGAGCGCGGTGCCGACCACGCGCGGGTCAACGATCGGGGACAGACCGCGCTGGCCGCGGCGGTGTTCCGCCGTGAGGAAAGGATCGTGCGGGACCTGCTCGCCGCCGGGGCCGATCCCGAGCTGGGCGAGAAGTCCGCGGTCGCCATCGCGACGTTCTTCGAGCTGCCGGAGATGCTCTCGCTGATGGGGCGCTGAGCACCCGCTCCTGTTGCCACTCTGGAAACAAGGCCCTAGGGTTTCCTGTATGGAAACTGGATCCGGCTCACCGACTCCTGACGAGGCGCGCGAGCTCCTGGCGCAGCTGGCGGGCGACGAGAGCGCCGTGCGCTACCCACCGCTGCCCCGGTGGTTCTATCCGGTGATGGCCGCCCTCGTGGCCGGGCTGCACCTCGTCCGGATGCTCCCCTCCGAGGGCGCCGCGGCGGCGACCCTGGGACTGGGCGCGGTCGCGGTGCTCCTCGGCTCGCGCCACTGGCTCTATCGCGACGGCGTCGCCGGGGTCACGCCGAGCCTGCGCGACATGCTGCCCTTCCTCGTCGCCATGATGGCCAGCTTCGCGGGATGTGCGCTGGTCGCCGACGCCACCGGGGCCGGCTGGGTCTGGGCGATCGGCGCCGTCTTCTCGGCCGCCGTGGTGCTGCTCACCGGCCGCGCCTACCGGCGGGAGTACGGCGATGCCCGCTGAGGCCGCCTTCAACGAGGTCATCCACGCCCCCCACCGGCTGCGGATCTGCGCGATGCTCAAAGCCGCCCAGAAGGTCGAGTTCGCCGTGCTGCAGGAGCAGCTCGGCGTCTCGAAGTCGGCGCTGAGCAAGCACCTGTCCCAACTGGCGGAGGCGGGGTACGTCGAGCAGGAGCGGACGCTGCGGGACTCCCGCAACCGGCTGTGGCTGTCGCTGACCGCCGAGGGGTCGCGTGCCTATGCGGCGCACGTGCGGGCTCTGCAGGAGATCGTGGCCGAGGCCTGACCGAGCCTCAGCCGGACGCTCAGGTGCCGCAGAAGGTCTGGTACGTCGCGCTGAAGTCCTCCGGCGCCGGCTCCGCATAGCGCTCGAGCCCGGGGCGCTCGTCGTACGGCGAGGTGACGGCGTCCAGCAGCCGCTTCAGGGGCGCCAGGTCGCCGGCCGTTCCCGCCGTGAGGGCCTCCTCGACGAGGTGGTTGCGGGGGATGTAGACGGGGTTGACCCGGTCCATCGCCTCGCCGTCCGGGCCCAGCGCGCGCCAGCGCTCGAGCCACTCGTCGAACCCCGCGAGGTCGAGGACCAGCCCGCGGGCGGGCTCGACGTCTCCGCGGGCGGCCGCCCCCAGGCTGCGGAAGAACGACGTGAGGTCGACGTGGTTGTCGCGCAGCAGCGCGAACAGGTCATCGGCGAGCGAGCGGACGAGCGCGTCGTCGAGCCCCGGGGGGAGACCGAGCTTGGCCCGCAGGCCGGCCGTGAAGGCGGCGTCGTACTGCGGCGCGAAGGCCCCCAGCGACTCGGTGGCGATCGCGATCGCCTGCTCCTGGTCGTCGTGCAGCAGGGGCAGCAGCGCCTCGGCGAGCCGGGCGAGGTTCCACTGCGCGATGCCCGGCTGGTTGCCGTAGGCGTAGCGCCCGCCCTCGTCGATCGAGCTGTAGACGGTGCCGGGGTCGTAGGCCTCCATGAACGCGCACGGGCCGTAGTCGATGCTCTCGCCCGAGATCGTCATGTTGTCGGTGTTCATCACGCCGTGGATGAAGCCGACGAGCATCCACTGCGCCACCAGCGACGCCTGTGTGGAGACGACCGCGTCGAAGAGGGCGCGGGCCCGGTGGTCGGTCCCGGCCGCCTGCGGGTGGTGGCGGGCGACGGCGTGGTCGACGAGTCGGCTCAGCAGGTCGGTCTCGCCGGTGGCCCGGGCGAACTGGAAGGTCCCCACGCGCAGGTGGCTGCTCGCGACGCGGGCGAGCACGGCGCCGGGGAGCACGCTCTCGCGCCGCACCGGCCGGCCGGTGGCCACGACCGCGAGGGAGCGGGTGGTGGGGATCCCGAGGGCGTGCATCGCCTCGCTGACGACGTACTCGCGCAGCATCGGGCCCACCGCGGCCAGGCCGTCGCCGCCCCGCGCGAACGGCGTACGCCCCGACCCCTTGAGGTGCAGGTCTCGCAGCCGCCCGTCGGTGCTCTCGAGCTCGCCGAGCAGCAGCGCCCGGCCGTCGCCCAGCCGAGGGGAGAAGCCGCCGAACTGGTGGCCGGCGTAGGCCTGCGCCACCGGGCTGGCGCCGTCGGGCACCAGGTTGCCGACCAGCAGCCGCAGGCCGTCCGTGCCGCGCAGCGCGTCCGCGTCCAGACCGAGCTCGGCCGCGAGCGGCTCGTTGAGCGTCAGCAGCTGCGGCGCGGGGGCCTCCTCGGCCTGCCAGGGGAGCGCCAGCTCCGGCAGCTCGTGCGCGAACCGCGACTGGAGGGAGAGGGTCGGGACTGGGGTGCCGGTCACCTCTTCGAGAGTACGGGTCACCCGGGCGCCCACCGCTGGACGGGACGGGACTTTTCGCTCCGCCGGAGCCCGGCGGCACCTAGTCTGTGCGTCCATGACCCTGACGCCCGAGAACGCCACGTGGTTCGCCGAGATCTTCGACCGGCTGAGCGCCAACGTCGGACAGGCGCTGCTCGGCAAGACCCCGGCGATCCGGCTCGCGCTGACCTGCATGCTCACCGAGGGCCACCTGCTCCTCGAGGACGCTCCCGGGACCGGCAAGACGGCGCTGGCGCGCGCGATCGCGGCGACCGTCGAGGGCTCGCACAGCCGCATCCAGTTCACCCCCGACCTGCTCCCCTCCGACATCACCGGCGTGACGATGTATGACCAGAACGCCGGCACGTGGGAGTTCCACCGGGGGCCGGTCTTCGCCTCGATCGTGCTGGCCGACGAGATCAACCGGGCCTCGCCCAAGACCCAGTCGGCCCTGCTCGAGGTGATGGAGGAGTCGCACGTGACCGTCGACGGCACGCGGCACGACGCGGGCCGGCCGTTCATGGTCATCGCCACCCAGAACCCCGTCGAGCAGGCCGGGACCTACCGGCTGCCGGAGGCCCAGCTGGACCGCTTCTTGATGAAGACGTCGGTGGGCTACCCCGACCGGGCGGCGGCCATCGAGGTGCTGGCCGGATCGGCGAGCCCCGACCGGGCCGCGGGCCTGTCCCCGGTCATCTCGACGACCGCGATCGCCGAGATGGCCGACCTGGTGCGCCTCAACCACGTCGACACCGCGGTGCTCGACTATGTCCAGCGCCTCGTGGAGGCGACCCGCGAGGACCCGGACACCACGCTGGGCGTCTCCACCCGCGGGGCCATCGCGATGGTGCGGGCCACCCGGGTCTGGGCGGCGGCCGCCGGGCGCAACTACGTGCTGCCCGACGACGTGAAGCAGCTCGCCGTGCCGGTCTGGGCCCACCGGCTGGTGCTGGCGCCCGATGCCGAGTTCGGCGGCAGGAGCGCCCAGGACGTCGTGCTGCGTGCGCTCGAGTCGGTCCAGCCGCCGGCGTTGGCGAGCGCCGGGTGAGTGGTTGGACCACGCTCGGTCGCGCGACGCTGGCCTGCTGCCTGGTCGTCGCGGTGCTGGGCGTCTGGCAGGGCTGGCTGGAGTTCCTGGCGCTCGCGCTGGTCCTCGCGGTCGCGCTGCTGGTCGCGGTGGTCCACACCCGCGGCGACGCCGACTACGCCGTGCATCTCGAGCTGGTGACGCCGCGGGTCGGCGTCGGCGAGCCCGCCGCCGGACGGGTGGTGGTGGCGAACCGGGCGCGTCGCCCCCTGGCCGGCGTCCGGGTGGAGCTGCCGTTCGGCACGCTCAGCCTGCCCCGGATGGCAGGCGGAGCCGAGCACACCGAGGAGTTCGCCGTCCCGACCGATCGCCGGGCGGTGATCCCGCTCGGCCCGGTCACGGCCGTGCGCGGCGACACCCTCGGGCTGATCCGGCGCACCCAGGTCTGGCCCGAGGTCGTGGAGCAGTACGTCCATCCCCGGACCCTGCGCCTCGACGGGGCGGCGGCCTCGTTCCTGCGCGACGTCGACGGCGCCGCGACCCTCGACCTCTCGTCCTCGGACCTGGCCTTCCACTCGCTGCGCGACTATGTCCCCGGCGACGACCGACGGGCGATCCACTGGCGCACGACCGCCCGGGTGGGACGCCTGGTGATCCGCCAGTTCGAGGAGACCAAGCGCACCCAGCTGCTGGTCGCCCTCACCGTGCGCGCCGAGGACTACGCGGCGGCGTCCGAGTTCGAGCTGGCCGTCTCGGCTGCTGCGTCGCTGAGCGTGCAGGCGCTGCGCGAGGGGCGCGAGGTCGCGGTCGTCACCCAGGCCGGGCCGCTCGCCTTCCGCACTCCGACCGCGCTCCTCGACCGGCTCTCGGGCCTCGAGTGGCAGCCCGACCCCGCTCGGTTGGGCCCGCAGCTGGGCGACGTGGCCTCCCGCGGGCTCGCGCTCTTCCCGCACACCTCGGTGTGCGCTCTCGTCCTGGGCAGCGGCGCGGGTCCCGACGAGCTGGCCTCGGCCGCCGCCACGCTGCCCCGCGACGTCGCGGCGTTCGCCGTACGCTGCCTGGACGGTCAGCCTCCTGCCCGGCACCGGGTCCAGCAGGTCGACGTGCTCGACGTCGCCGATCTCGCGGACCTGCCCCGCGGGCTTCGGACCCTGGCGTGAGCGGCCCACGATGAGGATCCTGCGCCGCGCAGGCGCTGCCGGGCGTGGTCGGGGGGCGCAGCCGCGTGATCTCTCGGTCAGCTCGGTCGTCGACGTGATCGTCCTGATCGTCCTGCTCGGGGTGGGCGTGATGGCCTACGGGCCCGTCTTCGGTGGCCTTCCGGGCTACCGCGCCGCCGGCGGGGGCGTCCAGCTCGGCATGCTCGTCGCGCTGCTCTCCTCCTGGAGGGGGTGGTCGCTGTGGCTCACGGCGTCCGTGGCCTCCACCGTGTTCCTGCTGTTCGGGGGGCTCTTCGCGCTGCCCGGCGAGGCCACGGCCGGGGTGGCGCCCGGACCCGACACGGCTCGACGGCTGCTCTCGCTCTCGCTCTCGGTGTGGGGCGAGCTGCCGACGCTGAGCACCCCCGCGCCCGAGGAGTCGGGGGCCACCGTGCTGCCCTACCTCGCGGGGATGCTCTGCGCGCTGGCGGCCGGGACGCTCGCCCTGCGCGGACGACGCCCCCTCTGGGCCCTCGTGCCAGTCCTGCTCTTCGTGATGAGCGCGATCCTGTGGGGCACCGAGGAGAACCGGTGGGCGGTGCCCCAGGGGCTGATGCTCGGCGTCGGCGGCCTGGCCTGGGCGTCGTGGCGCAGTGCCCGGACTCGCGCCCTCGCCCCGGCGGCCGGGGCCGGCTGGGCCTCGCGACGACGGGGTGCGCTGGCGGGGCTCGCCGTACTCGGCCTGGCGACGGGTGTCGCGGGGGCCGGTGCGGCCGGGCTGTCCACGGTCACCGACCGCGACGTGCTCCGCGAGAGTGCCGTGCCCCAACTCGATCTGGGGTCCTATCCCAGCCCGCTGCTGCGCTACCGCGACCTCGCCCAGGGGAAGCGCTACGAGACGCTGCTGAGTGTCCGCGGGCTTCCCCGGACGGGGCGGCTGCGGGTGGCGACGCTGGAGAGCTATGACGGGGTCGTCTACGACGACGGCGGTGGTGCCGGCTACGTCGAGATCGACGAGGAGGTCGAGCCGCCCGAGGGGACAGACGGCGGCAACACCACGACCGTCCAGGTCACGGTCGAGGGATACGACGGCGTGTGGTTGCCCGGCGGCGGCGACCTGCGTCGTCTCGTCTTCGACGGGCCGCGGGCGGGCCTGCTCGCCGAGAGCGCGCACTACGACCCGGCGACCGGCAACGTGCTCACCACCGCCGGTCTCGAGGAGGGCGACGGCTACCGCGTCAACGTCGTGCTTCCCCGCTCCGCGGTCAGCCTGGAGGACCTCGCGGGCATCGACCCCGGCGGCGACCGGCTTCCCCCCGTGCTGCGCGTTCCCTCGATCGTCCTGGAGAAGGCCGTCGAGTTCGCCGCCGACGAGACCGACCCTGCGCTGCGGCTCGCGAGCATCGCCGAGACCCTGAGCTTCTGGGGCTACTTCTCCGACGGCTCCGACGGCCGCTCGCCCGCCGGGCACAGCGCACCGCGGATGCATGCGCTGCTGACCGGCAGCGAGATCGTCGGCGACGACGAGCAGTACGCCGTGCTGACGGCCCTGATGGCGCGCAAGCTCGGGATCCCCGCCCGCGTGGTGCTCGGCTTCCACCGCGAGACCCGCCCCGAGGGACCCGGCGGTGGACGAGCCGAGGAGGTCGAGCTCACCGGGGCCGACCTGCACGTGTGGGCGGAGGCGTCCTTCGAGGGGCACGGATGGGTGCCGATCGAGGCGACCCCGCCGCGCGAGAAGACCCTGCCCGTGGAGGTGTCCGACGGGAAGGGCAAGGGTCGCAAGGGACAGCGCCAGGACCGGGACGACCAGGCGGAGGACGCGGACGACGCCGCGCCCGAGGGGTCCACGCCCGCGTGGTGGCTGCTCGCGCTGGTGGTGCTGCTCCTCGCCGTGACGGTCCCGCCGCTGCTCGTCGTACTCCTCAAGGGGCGGCGGCGTCGACGTCGTCGCACCCGAGGGACTCCCGTCGAACGCGCCGTCGGCGGCTGGGCCGAGGTGGTCGACGCCGCTGCCGACCTGGGGTCGCGCTCCCCGGACGCGGCGACGCGTCGCGAGGGTGCCCTCGTGCTCGCTGCCGCCCATCCCGACGCCGTGCTGCTCCCGCTCGCCGACGAGGTCGACGCGTGGGCGTTCGGACCGGGACAGCCGACCCCGGACGACCTCTCGCTGGTGTGGGCCGCGTCGCAGCAGGCCCGCGCCACCATGGCCCGCGACGTCAGCCGGCGGCGGCGCTGGTGGGCGAAGATCTCGCCGGCCTCGTTGCGGAGTCGACGCGGCTGAGGGCGCCCATCTTCAGGGACCCAGCGTCAGGGACCCAGCGTCAGGGACCCAGCGTCAGGGACCCAGCGTCAGGGACCCAGCGTCAGGGCGCCAGGCCGAGGAGCCGGCGCGCCCCGTCCGGCCACCACGTGCCGGCGGACGGGCCACCGTTGCACTCGCCGTCCGACTCGCCGGGGCGCTTCACCCAGACGTAGCCGTCCAGCAGGCCCTTGCGCAGCCAACGCGGGCGGGGGCCGAGCCGCGCGTGCGGAGGGTTGCACCACGTGCCGTCGCCGGGGCCGGCGCCGTTGCGCGCGGTCTCGATCAGGTAGCGCTTGCGCGGGTGGCCGAGCTTGCGCAGCTCCACGGCGATCCGTGCGGCGTAGGCCTGCTCGACGGCTGTGGTGCGGAAGTTCGACACGTTCGTCGTGAAACCGCGCGCCTTCGCGATGCCGGCTCGGGCCAGGCGCCCGGCGATGTCGGGTGCGGCGTGCCACCCGCTGTGTCCGGCGTCGAGATAGACCCACACCCCGGCCTTCGAGAGCTTGCGGACCGTCTGACGCAGCAGGGCCGCGCGGTTGCCCTGTCCGGTGCAGTCGCCGATCATGGGGACCGCGTCGGGTTCGAGGACGGCGATCGCCTGGCGGCCACGCAGCCCCCGTGCGACCTGACTGACCCACTTCCGGTAGACCGGCGGGGTGAAGCCGCCGGCGGAGTGCGAGCCACAGTCGCGGCCGGGGACCGCATAGAGCGCGACCAACGGGGTCCGCCGCGCGGCGACGGCGCGGTCGGCGTACCCCGCTGCGACGGCAGCGACCTGGTTGACCGGGTGGTGATCGGTGAGCCAGAAGGCTTGGGGCGCCGTCGCGATCGGACGGTACGCCGGGTCGGTGGTGGCCGCTCGGAAGGCGTTCGACTCGGTGTCGACGTAGACCGGTCGGGTCAGCCGCGGGTCCGGTGCTCGACGGGTCGCTTCCTGGGCCGGCTCGGCTCTTTCGCTCAGGGAGGGGACCGGAGAGGTCGCCGGTCCGGCAGCGGAGGGGGCGGCCAGACCCAGTCCGAGGATGAGCGCCAGCGCGAACGCTCGTGCCGGAGCCATGTCTCTCACCAGGGCAGCCTAGTGGGGCGGGTGATCGCGAGGAGGGTTTCCGGCACCGGTCCTGCGGGATCTCTCCCTCCCCTGGGTACCGTCCACCTCATGATCAACCTGTCGCGCGCCGTGCCCCTTGCCACCGTCGCCGCCCTGGCCCTGCTCGCGGGCTGCGGCAGCGGGGACGAGTCGAGCTCGGAGCCGGAGAAGTCCGCGACGGAGTTCAACGAGGCCGACGTCGCCTTCGCGACCGACATGATCCAGCACCACGCCCAGGCGCTGTCGATGGTCGACCTGACGCTGGGACGCCCCCTCAGCCCCGAGACCGAGCAGCTCGTCGAGGACATCCGCAACGCGCAGGCCCCGGAGATCGAGACGATGAGCGACTGGCTGGTCTCGTGGGACGAGCCCGTGCCGGAGACGATGCGCGACCACGCCAACGCCCACGGCGACGGGGAGGGGGACGGGGACGGGGACGGGCACGACACCGACATGCCGGGGATGATGTCCGGGGAGCAGATGACCGCGCTGGAGAAGGCGTCTGACGCGGAGTTCGAGGACCTCTGGCTGGAGATGATGGTCGAGCACCACGAGGGCGCCGTGGAGATGGCGGAGGAGCAGCAGGAGGACGGTCAGTACGACGAGGCCGTCGAGCTCGCCGAGGACATCGTGACCGGTCAGCAGGCCGAGATCGAGATGATGGAGGAGATGCTCGCCTCCTGAGCCGGCGCCTGCCCGACCCCAGCCTGCCGGACCCCCCAGCCTGCCCGACCTCAGTCGACGGCGCGCAGGAACTGCTCGAGGATCGGGCCGGAGGTCTGGGATCCCGACTGGCCGGTCTCGACGAACACCGCCACGGCCAGGTCGCCGCGAGCCGCCACCATCCACGTGTGGGTGGGCAGCGGGGTCCCGGAGCCGTACTCCGCCGTCCCCGTCTTGGCGATCACCTCGCCGGGCACGTCGGCCAGGAACGAGCCGCTCCCCTCGGTGACCACCGCCCGCAGCATCGCGCGCAGGTCGCGGGTCTCGCCGGGGGTCAGCGGCTGCTCGGGAGCCGTCTGCTCGACCTCGACGTCGGGCAGCAGCGTCGGCAGCACCGCCCGACCGGCGCTCACCGAGGCCATCACCGTCGCCATCGCCATCGGCGAGGCCAGCACCCGGCCCTGGCCGATCAGGTCGGCGGCGGCCTCCGTCTCGCTCTCGGGGGGCGGTACCTCGCCGAAGTAGGACGGGAAGCCGAGGTCGTGGTCGACCCCGAGGCCGAGAGCCGCGGCCGCCTGGGCCAGGGACCTCTCGCCGACCTTGTCGCGAGCCCCGATGATCGCGGTGTTGCAGGAGTTGGCGATCGCGGTGCGCAGCGAGACCTGCCCGAGGGCGGAGGCGGGGTAGTCGTCGTAGTTCTTGAACGACTTGCCGTCGACGGTGGTCGTGGCCGGACACTGGACCGGGGCGTCCGGGCGAAGGCCGCTGCGCAGCAGGGCCAGCGCGCTCACCACCTTGAACGTCGAGCCCGGCGCATATTGGCCGAACGTCGCGGTGTTGTAGCCCGCGGAGCCCGGCCCGCTCGCCGCCGCCACGATCTCGCCGCTGCTGGGCCGGATCGCGACGAGCGCGCTGGCGGGGCCGATGTCGGCCAGTGCCGACTCGGCGGCGCTCTGCGCCCGCTCGTCGAGGGTGGTGCGCAGCGGCTCGCCGCTGGTCTCCTCGACGTCGAAGAGCGTGCGCGCGTCGCCGGCGTCCGCCTCGGCCTGGGGCACGGCCCGGATCGCGATCCCCGGCGTGCCGGCCAGCTGCTCCTCATAGCGCGCCTGCAGACCTGAGATGCCGACGACGTCACCGGCCTCGAGCGCCCCGTCGGACTCCTCGATCATCTCTGCGGTGGCCTCGCCCACGGTCCCCAGGATCGGGCCGGCGAACCCCCGGGTGGGGGCGAGGGACAGCTGGTCCCCGATGACGAGAACGCCGGGGATGCCCTGGGCCGACTGCAGGACCCGGAGCTCGGCGTCGCTCTCGCGCAGGACGACGGCCTCGACGTACGCCTTGTCGCCGGCGGTGCGGACGCGCTCGACGTACGCCGCGACCTCGAGGTCGAGGAGCTGGGCGAGCCGACGTGCCGAGCTCGTCGCCCGGGAGCCGGCGACCTTGGTCTTGTCGACGCCGAAGCGCAGCACGTCGCGACTCGTCACCAGCGGTCGGTCCCCCGCGCCGAGGATGTCGCCGCGCCGGGCGGGCAGGACCTGGGCATCGAGCACCTCGCCCTCGGTCAGCGACGGCTCGACCAGGGTGGGATCCCAGCTCAGGGCCCAGTCGTCATCCGTGCGGGACAGGTCTGCGGTGGTCTCGTAGGTCCAGGTCTCCGCGCCCACCTCCCAGGCCCAGGTTAGCGGCGCGGTGGCCGCATCGCCGTCCACCGTCGCGTCTCCCGCCTCGACCTCGACGGGGAGGTCGGCCACCCGCTCGAGGATGCTCGCGAGCTCGTCGGACGCGTCGGCGTCGGCGCCCGCGTCGGCCAGCGGCACGCCCTCGAGGGTGCGCTCGCTCAGCGCCTCGGCCACGGTGTCCGCGAGGTCGCCGGCCTCGTCCTCGGCCGATGGGCCGGAGCAGCCGGCGGTGATCCCTGTGCTGAGCAGGGCGAGCGTCGTCAGGCTGGCGAGGGTC
>NZ_BAAHCI010000005.1:343756-344002 GCF_054775955.1 Nocardioides pacificus | reverse complement strand
CCCCCCCCCCCCCCCCCCCCGCGGCCCTGAGCGGGTCGTGTGCCTGTGGCTGCGGGCGGGAGCGTGCTCGGGCACACAAGGGGCAGTGGGCTGATCCAGCGTGCGCCGACTCGCGGGGCGGTGGTGACTCGCGGGTAGCTGGAGTTCTTCGGCCAGGTGGTGCTGGGGATCCTCCAGTTACTTGCCGGTCGGACCGTCGCGGGTGCGAGCTTGCGCCGACTCAGGCGTCGTACGGCGTGCGGTTGC
>NZ_BAAHCI010000005.1:272698-343647 GCF_054775955.1 Nocardioides pacificus | reverse complement strand
GCAGCGGGCGCCCGGACAACGAGTGTCCGGGCGCCCGCGGTGCCGTTCAGCCTGGGCTGCTCAGCCGGTGCCGTTCAGCCTGTGCCGTTCAGCGTGGGCCGATCAGCCCTTGCCGAGGAGCCGGCTCATGAAGCCGCCGGTGCGCTCGGCCTTGGGGTGGCCGGGGCAGCGCTGGGACTTCGGGACGCCGGCCAGGACCTGGTCGACGTGCATGCCGCAGCCGGCCCAGCCGGTCTTGCCGCAGGTACGACACGTGGTTGCTCTACACATGGTGGGTCTCCTTCAGTGACAGTGAACGGGGGAGGGGATGGGCAGGGTGGATCAGTCGTGCGAGAAGCGGACGTTGGGCAGGATGCGGGTCAGCCAGGCCGGGGACCACCAGGCGGCGGCACCGGTCAGGCGCAGCATCACCGGCAGCAGGACCAGTCGGACCAGGAAGGCGTCCAGGAGCACGGCGACGCCGAGCACGATGCCCATCTCCTTGGGCGGCAGCGGGCCGGACAGGGCGAAGGTGAAGAACACCGCGACCATGACCGCTCCGGCGGCGAAGATGACGCGCCCGGAGTGGGCCAGCGACCCGACCATGGCGTCCTTGGCGTCGCCGGACTTCTCCCAGTGCTCCTTGGCGGAGGCGAGCAGGAAGACCGTGTAGTCCATCGCGATCGCGAAGATCATCGCGAAGAAGAACACCGGCGCCCAGGCGTCCAGGAAGCCCTGGCTCTCGAAGCCGAGGAAGCCGGCGCCGTGACCTTCCTGGAAGACCAGTCGCGCCACACCGAACGCCGCGGCCGTCGACAGCAGGCTGACCAGCGTGCCGAGCAGCGAGATCAGCGGGGCCTGCAGCGCGAAGAGGAGCAGCAGGAAGCCCAGGGCGAGCACGACGCCGATCACGATGGGCGTGGACTCGTCGAGCTGGCTCTTCAGGTCGAGGTTCTCGACCGGTGCGCCACCGACCAGTGCCGAGGAGGGCAGGTCGTCGCGGAGCCGGTCGACGGTCTCGCCGAGCTCCGGGTCGGAGGGGTCGACGGTCGGGACGGCCTGGATCATCACCCAGTCACTGCCGTCCATCGCGGGCATGGGGGGCATGGCACCGGCGATCCCGGCGTCCTGGGTGAGCACGGCGGCGGCGGTCTCGGCGTCGGCCTTGTCCATCACCACGGTGAGGGTGCCGGGGGCTCCGTCACCGAAGGCCTTCTGGACCTGGTCGTAGCCGATGCGGGCGTTGGCGTCCTCGGGCAGGACCTTGATGGAGGGCATCGCCGTCTTCAGGCCGATGACCGGCGCGGCCAGCGCGAGCAGCACGATCAGCGAGCCGAGGCCCCACACGACCGGGTGCTTCCACAGCCTCTCGCCCCAGGCGGCGAACTTCGGCGAGCGGTGCTCCCCACTGTGCACCCACTTGAGCGCGCCCTTGTTGATCTTGTAGTCCAGCTTGAAGAGCACCAGCGGCAGCAGCGTCAGCGTCGCCGCCAGCACGAAGATGACCGAGAGCATGATCCCGCCGGCCATCGAGCGGAACGACGGCGAGGGCACGATCATCACCGCGGACAGCGAGATCAGCACCGTGGCCCCGGAGAGCAGCACGGCCTTGCCGGCGGTGTCCATCATCTCGGCGATCGCCTGCCGGGCGTTCTCGTGGTGACCCATCCGGGCCGCCCGGAAGCGGACGACCAGGAACAGCGCGTAGTCGATGCCGAGGGCGAGCGCGAACATCATCGCGAAGTTCATCGCCCAGATCGACACCGGCATCAGCTCGTTGATCAGCACCAGTGAGCCGGCTGAGGCCACCAGACCCGCGAGGGTCAGGATCAGCGGCAGGCCGGCCGCGACGAGGGCGCCGAACGCCAGCACGAGGATGGCCAGCGTCACCGGCCACGACACCATCTCGGACTTGAGCATCGCCTCGAGGTTGGCCTCGTTGAAGTCCGACCAGAGCAGCGAGGCGCCGGTCGGGTTGACCTGGATGTCACCGCGCGAGAGCTCCTCGAGCGGCCCCTTCAGGTCGTTGGCGACGCGGACCATGTCGTTGGGGTCGGCACCGGCGCCCGCCAGCAGGATGGCGGTGCTGCCGTCCTGGCTGAGGGTGGCACCCGGCATCGGCTGGATGATCTCCGCGATCCGGGAGTCCTCGCCGAGCATTTCGGTGGCCTCGGCGAGCACCGCGGCGCCCTCTCCCTCGGTCACGGAGCCGCTGGGGTCGTGGACGACGACCTGGATGGCCGAGCTCGCGTTGCCGCCGAAGCGCTCCTGGGCCAGCTCACGCGCCTCGACCGACTCCGAGCCGTTGGCCTGCCAGCCGGCGCCGGAGAGGTTGTGCTCGACCTTGGGAGCGAAGATGCCCAGGCCGATGATCACGACCAGCCAGGCGATGGCCGTGAACTTGCGGTGCTCGGTGACCCAGACGCCGAGCCGGCCGAGGGGGCCGGGGCGCCATCCGATGGTCGGGTCGATAGGTGGTTCCGCGTGGTGGCGGATGGCCGTCGACGACATGGCATGTCTCTTTCTGGTGAGTGCTGCTCAGGGGAAGGGCAGTGGAAGAGCGGAGAACGGGCAGGGAGAGGGAAGTCAGAGGAGGGCGGGGAAGGCCCGGGCCGCGGTGTAGACCGCGACGGCGAGCACCAGGACGGTGAACGCGGCCGCGAGGCGGGTGGTGTCGATCCGGGCGGCGAGCCGGACGCCGAGGAAGCCGCCGACCGCGGAGGCCGCGGTCAGGACCAGGACCAGGCCCCAGTCGGGGGCGACCCCCACGCCGGCCCGGACGGCGAGGGCGGAGGCGCTGGTCAGCGTGATGACGACCAGCGACGTCCCCGCGGCGTACCGCATCGGGAGGGCGAGGGCCAGGAACAGGGCGGGTACGACGAGGAACCCGCCGCCCACGCCGAGGAACCCGGTCAGCAGGCCGACCGCCGTGGCGGTGACCAGCACCTTCAGGGCCCGCGGGCAATGACACATGAACGTCGGGCTGAAGGTGATGATCGGGTCGTCCACACGGGGTTGCTCCAGAGGCGCTGCGGCCTCTTCCCCGCCCCGGGATCCGGGGGCACGCGACGCACGTAGCTGCCGCACTCCCATCATGCCCCCGATCAGGAGCATGAGCGCAGCGAAAGCGGCGAGAAGCACATCGTCGGAGACCAGGGCCGAGGCCTTGGCCCCCACCGCGGCGCCGCCGATGGCCACCAGGCCGAAGGCGGCACCCCGGCCGAGCAGGACGTTGCCCGCCCGGTAGGCGGTCGCGGCGCCGATCAGCGAGGTGACGCCGACGACGACCAGCGAGCCCGTGGTGGCCTGGGCAGCGCTCTGGTCGAGCGCGTAGACCAGGACCGGGACGGCGAGGATGGAGCCGCCCCCGCCGAGCGCGCCCAGGCTGAGGCCGATGAGCGCTCCCGCGAGGAGGGCGATGGCGACCAGCGTCACGCGCTGCCCTCGGCCTCGGGCCCCACGAGGTGCAGGCCGACCTTCTCCGCCTCCTCGAAGGAGTCGTCGACCGCGACCAGGGTGCGGCCCGCGGCGTCGAGGATGGACGCGGCCACCGACGCGCGGTAGCCGCCGGCGCAGTGCACCCACACCTCGCCCGCCGGGACCTCGTCGGTCCGGTGGGAGAGCTCGTGGATGGGGATGTTGACCGCGCCCGCGATCCGCGCCGCGTCGTACTCGTCGGTGCGGCGCACGTCAAGGATCACGACCTCCCGGTGGTGGAGCACCTGGGCGAGGTCGGCGAACTTCGCGGTGGGGAAGCTCGCCAGCTCGTCGTGCGTCCAGTCCTCGGGGCCCCCGGTGGCGTGCGCTGCCGGCCGGTCGATCCCGATGCGGACCAGCTCGCGCTGCGCCTCGGCGATGGCCTCGGGTGTCTCGCCGAGCAGGGTCACGGGGGTGCCCCAGGTGATCAGCCAGCCGAGGTACGTCGCGAAGCCGCCGTCGAGCCCGAAGTTGAGCGTGCCCTTGACGTGCCCGGCGGCGAAGGCCGTGCGGTTGCGCAGGTCCACGACCCACTCCCCGGCCTCGATCCGTTTGCGCAGCTCGTCGGCGTCGGCCAGCGACGGCGGCGAGAGGTCGGGCTCCGAGGGGCCGGCGGCGTTGGCGGGCGCCATGTGGGCGTAGTAGGTCGGCCAGGCCCCGAGCCCGTCGAGCAGCTCGCGGACGTAGGTCTCCTCGTCCTGGGTGAGGGCGGGGTTGGCCGTCTTCTCCTGGCCGATCGTCGACGCGGTCGCGTCGGACTGGGTGGCCGAGCAGAACGAGCCGAAGCCGTGGGTGGGGAAGAGCTCTGCCTCGTCGGGCAGCAGGTCGGCGAGCCGGTGCGCCGAGGCGTGCTGGTGGCGCACCAGCGCGTCGGTGTGGTCCGGGCCGAGCAGGTCGGGACGGCCGGTGGCGCCGAAGAGCAGCGAGCCGCCGGAGAAGACGCCGACCGACTGGTCGAGCGACTTGCTGGCATCCGTCAGGGCATAGGACAGGTGGGTGTAGGTGTGGCCGGGCGTGGCCAGCGCGGTCACCCGCATCCGCGGGCCGACCTCGACGGTCTCGCCGTCGCGGATCGGGGTCCGCTCGAAGGAGACCGGGTCCTCGCCGTTGACGTGGTAGGCCGCGCCGGTGCGCTCGGCCAGGGCGAGGCCGCCGGTCACGTAGTCGTTGTGGATGTGCGTCTCGAAGACGTCGGTGAGTCGCACCCCGTGCGCCTCGAGCAGGTCGAGGACCCGGTCGATGTCGCGCTGCGGGTCGACCACGAACGCCACCTCGCCGTCGTGCACGAGGTAGGTGCGGTCGCCCAGCGTCGGGGTGTCGATGACGACGATGTCGAAGTCGGACGCGTGGGTCGTCTCGGTCGTGTCGTTCTGGGTCATGCCTGACCTCCTTCGATCGGGCGGCCCGAGCGGGCCCAGTCGTTGGTGCCTCCGGCGACCGACCAGGCCTCGAAGCCCGAGGCGCGCAGCAGGTCGGTCATCGCCTTGGAGCGGTTGCCGGAAGCGCAGATGACGAACACCGGCTTCTCGCGCGGCAGGTCGCCCATGCGGCCGGCCAACTGCCCCATCGGGATCGGGAGCGCGCCGGGGACGTGGCCCACGACGTACTCGAAGCGTTCGCGCACGTCCACCACCGTGCCCTCGTGGAGACGGGCGGCGAGCTGATCGACGTCGATCTCTGGCGTCGTTTCACTCATCTGAAGTGGCTGTCCTTTCGAGTGGGGATGCGGTCTTGAGGAATACCCTAGGGGGTATGTACGCTGAACGCAACAACACCCCTGGGGGTATCCTTCCCGCAGGCTTCCACACCCGCTTTGAGGAGCAGACATGAGCACCATCGAGCTCGGCGCCGAGAACTTCGAAGAGACCATCACCGGGAACGAGATCGTCCTGGTGGACTTCTGGGCCTCCTGGTGTGGCCCGTGCCGCCAGTTCGCGCCCGTCTATGAGGCCGCGTCGACCAAGCACCCCGACGTCGTGTTCGGGAAGGTCGACACCGAGGCCGAGCAGGCGCTCGCCGCGGCGGCCCAGATCACCTCGATCCCCACGCTGATGGCGTTCAAGGACGGCTCGCTGGTCTTCTCGCAGCCCGGCGCACTCCCGGCCGTCGCGCTGGAGCAGGTCATCGCCGCCGTCCGCGAGCTGGACATCGAGGCTGCGAGACTGGAGTCCGCCCGATCCGACGACAAGTCCGGCGACAAGCAGAGGAGCGCCTGATGAGCAGCTACACCATCGCCACCACCCTGGACCTTCCCTACGAGGAGGCGGTCGCGGCCGTCCGCGCCGCGCTCGGCGACCAGGGCTTCGGGATCCTGACCGAGATCGACCTCAAGGCGACGCTGAAGAAGAAGCTCGACGTCGACGTCGCCCCGCAGGTGATCCTCGGCGCCTGCCGGCCCCCGCTCGCCTACGAGGCGATCCAGGCCGAGCCGTCGATCGCCGCCGTGCTGCCCTGCAACGTCGTGGTCCGGTCCCTGGACGAGACGACCTCGGTGGTCGAGGCCTTCGACCCGGACGCGATGATGGGGCTCGCGGACAACGAGGCCCTGCACAAGGTCGCCGCGGACGCCAAGCAGCGGATCACCGCAGCGCTCGCCGCGCTCAACTCCGGCACGGCCCCCGAGAAGGAGAACTGATGGAGCTCGACCCCGACGACATGGGTCCGGTCATCAACCGCATCAAGCGCGCCCAGGGCCAGCTCGCCGGCGTGCTGCGGATGCTGGAGGAGGGCCGTGACTGCGAGGACGTCGTCACCCAGCTCGCCGCGGTCTCCAAGGCGCTCGACCGGGCGGGCTTCGCGATCGTCGCGAACGGCCTGCAGCAGTGCCTCACGACCGGTGACGGGATCGACGGGGTCGACGTGAAGAAGATGGAGAAGCTCTTCCTCTCGCTGGCGTGACCGCCCGGCCACCCATCCGTTCTCCCAGTGGCGTCGAACTCTCGACGTACGCCCCCGACCCTCAGGAGTGCTCGTGCCGCTGCTCAAGGACTTCCAGGCCCGCAGCCTGACGGGGGAGGAGATCTCCCTGGGTGACTACGACGGGCAGGTGGCCTTGGTGGTCAACACCGCCACGAACTGCGGACTGAGCCCCCAGCTCGAGGGCCTGGAGAAGCTGTACGGCGAGTTCCGCGAGCGGGGCCTCGTCGTGCTCGGCTTCCCGTGCAACCAGTTCGCCAACCAGGAGCCGCGCGACGCCGAGGAGATCGGGGCCTACTGCCAGCGCAACTACGGCGTGACCTTCCCGATGTTCGACAAGATCGACGTCAACGGCGAGGGCGCCCACCCGCTGTTCGCCTGGCTGCGCGAGGAGAAGGGCGGCCTGCTCGGTGACCGGATCAAGTGGAACTTCACCAAGTTCCTCATCGGCCGCGACGGGCGGGTCCTCCAGCGCTACAGCCCCACCACGAAGCCGGAGAAGATCGCCGCCGACATCGAGGCGGCCCTCGCCGGCTGAGTCGGCGCGAGTGTGACCGGCAAGTAACTGGAGCATCGCAAGCACCACGTGAAGGAACACCTCCAGCTACCCGCTAGTCACCGACCCGCCGCCGGCTGAGTCGGCGCCAATGCACGTCGTACGGCGGTCGAGTCGGCGCGAATGCTCGGATGCGGACCGACCCTGTCCGCCTCCGTCCTTACGCTGCCTCCATGGATGACACCCCGACGCTGCACCCGGAGGTGGGCCGGACCCGCGACGCCGGCTGGCAGATCGGCGTCTCACGCACGCTCGGCCACCCGATCGAGCCGGTCTGGGACCTCCTCGTCTCGCCGGCCGGGCTGGCGATCTGGCTGGGTGAGGGCGTGGGGAGCGTGGACGAGGTGGGGCGTGCCTATGAGACGGACGACGGCACGGTCGGCGAGGTCCGCAGCTTCCACCCCTACGACCGGGTCCGGCTGACCTGGCGCCCGCGCGACTGGGACCACGAGAGCATCGTGCAGGTGGCGCTGTCCCGCGCCGAGCCCGACCGAACCAAGCTCGTCCTCCACCAGGAACGGCTCGCCGACGCGGACGAGCGTGCGCGCCAACGGATCCACTGGCGGGCGGTGATGGAGGCCGTCGTGGCGGAGCTCGCCTGACGTCCTCTGGGCTGACGTCGTCCGGGTCGAGACGGTTGCTGGGCCACCTCCTCAACCACCGGCAGCGAGGAACCCCAGCAGCACGTCGTCGAAGGCGGCCGGCTGCTCCTGCTGCACGAAGTGCCCGGCCCCGGGCACCGTGGCGATGTCGACGAGCCCCGGCATCCGCTCGCGCATCCGGTCCAGCTCGCGCGGGGGGACGAAGTGGCGAACCGGGTCGGACTCGCCCATCACCAGCAGCGACGGCTGCCGGATCGGCACGTCGAGCCACTCCAGCGCGCGCGCCCAGTCCGCGTCGTACGACCGGTAGGACCCGAGTCCGCCGGCCAGCTCGAGCCCCGCCCCGGCGCGGCGATACTCCTCGACGTACGTCGCGAAGTCGTCCGCGCCGAGCCACGGCCAGGGCAGGTCGGGGGCCGGCGGCAGCGCCTCGAGGTACGACGTGCCCGCCGAGGGGTGCCCGAACACCGACAGCAGGTCGCCGGACCCGCTGAGCGCCCAGAACAGCCGCCGCAGGAACTCCGGAAGCGCCTCCCCGCCCAGGTCACGCTCCGCGACGCCCTCGGCCTGGAAGTAGTGCAGGTGCAGGAAGTGCTGCTCCGCCACCCGCGCGAAGCGCACCGACGGAGGCTCGTCGCGCGTCGTGTCGGGCACCCACGGCACCGTCCCCGCCACCGCGCGGACCCGCTCGGGGTGGCGCTGAGCGAGGTTCCAGGCATAGGCGGACCCGAAGTCCTGCCCGACCACGACTGCGTCGTCGGCCCCCTGGTCGTCGAGCACGGCGAGCAGGTCGGCCTCGACCACCGCCGAGGAGTACGACGCGGTGCCCGGCGACCGGTCGGAGCGGCCGTACCCACGCTGGTCCAGCGCCACGGCGCGATAGCCTGCCTCCGACAGGGAGCGCAGCTGGTGGCGCCAGCTGTAGGACAGTCCCGGGAACCCGTGCAGCAGCAGCACGACCGGTCCCGATCCGGCGCAGACGGCGTGCAGCCGGACGCCGGCGTTGTCCACGATCCGGTGCTCGAGGTCCATCCGAGGGACCCTAGCTCTTCGAAGGGCCCGGCCGTCGGTGGTCCCTCCTAGGGTGGATCCGTGACCTTCTCTTCTGCGTCGAACTCCCCTGCATCGAACCCGGCCCCGCTGCAGCTGCCCGTCCCCGACGCGACCCTCGACTGGCTCGACGCGTTCGCCCGCGACGGCCTCGCGACGGCACGCAGGCTCGCGGACCAGCTGCGCTCGGGCCCGCCGACCGGAGCGCTCGAGACGCTGCAGCTCTGGGACGAGGTGTCCCGGTCCCTGAGCAACGTGGCGGCGATCGGCTCCCTGCTGAGCAACGTCCATCCGCTGGAGGCCGTCCGCGACCGCGCCGAGGTCGCGGAGCAGGAGGTCGACCGGCTGCACACCGAGCTCGGCCTCGACCGGCTGCTGCACGACGTCCTGGCCGCGCTCGATCCGGCGGAGCTGGCGGAGAAGGACCCGACCGGGCAGGCTTCCCGGCTGCTCGCCAAGACCCTCGCCGACTTCCGCCGCGCCGGGGTCGACCGCGACGACGCCACCCGGGCGCGGATCACCGAGGTCAACGAGCGGCTCACCGACGTCGGCCAGCAGTTCAGCAAGGCGATCCGCGACGACGTGCGCACGGTCCGGGTCCGCGCCGAGCAGCTCGCGGCGATGCCGCAGGACTGGCTCGAGGCGCACCCGGCCGACGACGACGGCCTGATCACGGTCACCACCGACTATCCCGACGCGATCCCGGTGCGCACGTTCTGCACCGACGCCGGAGTACGACGCGAGCTGACGCGCGCCTTCCTCAACCGCGGCTGGCCGGCCACCGAGCCGCTTCTGCGCGAGATGTTCGCCCTGCGCCAGGAGCGCGCCGAGCTCGTCGGCTACTCCGACTGGGCCGACTTCGACGCCGACGTGAAGATGATCAAGTCCGGCGCCTCGATCCCGGCCTTCGTCGACCGGATCGCAGGCGCCGCGCTGGAGCCCGCCCAGCGTGACCTCGAGGTCCTGCTCACCCGGCTGCGCCATGACGCGCCGGACGCGGACGCGATCGACACCGCCGACCTGGCGTTCTACGAGGAGGCCGTGCGCCGCGAGCAGCTCGACGTGGACGCCCGGCTGGTGCGCACGTTCTTCGCCTCCGACAAGGTGCGCCGGGGCCTGCTGGAGGTGACCGGCCGGCTCTTCGGCCTGCGCTACGAGCCGGTCGACGCCGTGACCTGGCACCCGGACGTCGCGACGTACGACGTCTTCGCCACCGACCCCGCGCTCGCCGATCCGGACACGTCGCTGGGACGGATCCACCTCGACCTGCACCCGCGCGAGGGCAAGTACAAGCACGCCGCCCAGTTCTCGCTCGCCGAGGGCCTGGCCGGTCGCCAGCTCCCCGAGGGCGTCCTGGTCTGCAACTTCTCCCGCTCGCTGATGGAGCACGACCAGGTCGTCACGCTCTTCCACGAGTTCGGCCACCTGCTCCACCACGTGCTCGCCGGGCGGGCGGCCTGGACGCGCTTCTCGGGCGTCGCCACCGAGTGGGACTTCGTGGAGGCGCCGAGCCAGATGCTCGAGGAGTGGGCCTGGGACCCCGAGATCCTGGGCAGCTTCGCCACCGACGCCGACGGGCAGCCGATCCCGGCCGACCTGGTGGAGCGGATGCGCCGCGCCGACGACTTCGGCAAGGGCTACCACGCGCGCACGCAGATGTTCTACGCCGCGATGTCCTACTGGTTCCACCAGGATCGCCCCGACGACCTGACCGCGGCGATGCGCGAGCTGCAGGAGCGCTACTCGGTCTTCCCCTACATCGACGACACCCACATGTTCGCGAGCTTCGGCCACCTGGGCGGCTACTCGTCGGGCTACTACACCTACGCGTGGTCGCAGGTGATCGCGAAGGACCTGTTCAGCGCCTTCGACGAGGGCGACCTGTTCGCCGCCGAGGTCGCGACGCGCTACCGCGACCGGGTGCTGGTGCCGGGCGGCAGCCGCGACGCGGCCGACCTCGTCGAGGACTTCCTGGGCCGGCCCTACACGTTCGAGGCGTACGCCGCGTGGCTGGCGCGGTCGTGACCGGCGCGGCGGACGCGCCCGTAGCATCGGCGCCGTGACCACTCCCTCGCCCGTCCCCTCGTTCGGCCTCACCCAGGACCACCTCGACCTGCGCGACTGGGTGCACGCCTTCGCCCGCGACGTCGTCCGTCCCGCAGCCCCCGAGTGGGACGAGCGCGAGGAGTTCCCGTGGCCGGTGCTCGAGGAGGCCGCGAAGATCGGGCTCTACTCCCTCGACTTCTTCGCCACCCAGAGCTTCGACGAGACCGGCCTCGGCATCCCCGTGGCGATGGAGGAGCTCTTCTGGGGCGACGCCGGCATCGGCCTGTCCATCGTCGGCACGGCGCTCGCGGCCGCAGCGGTCAGCTCCAACGGCACCCCGGAGCAGGTCGGCGAGTGGGTGCCGCAGATGTTCGGCACGCCCGGCGACCTGAAGATCGCGGCGTTCTGCTCCTCGGAGCCCGACGCCGGCTCGGACGTGGGCGCGATGCGCACCCGCGCGACGTACGACGAGGCGAGCGACGAGTGGGTTCTGACCGGCACCAAGACCTGGGCGACCAACGGCGGGCTGGCCGACGTCCACGTCGTGACCTGCGTGGTCGACCCCGAGCTGCGCACCCGCGGCCAGGCCAGCTTCGTCGTACCGCCGGGGACGAAGGGGCTCGCCCAGGGCCAGAAGTTCCTCAAGCACGGGATCCGCGCCTCGCACACCGCCGAGGTCGTGCTCGACGACGTGCGTGTGCCCGGCAGCTGCCTGCTCGGTGGCAAGGAGCGGCTCGACGCGCGGTTGGCGAAGGCCCGCGAGGGCGCTCGCTCGAAGGGCCAGCCGTCGATGGCGACCTTCGAACGGACGCGTCCGGCGGTGGGGGCGCAGGCGATCGGGATCGCGCGGGCGGCCTACGAGGTCGCGTTGGAGTATGCGAAGACCCGCGAGCAGTTCGGCAAGCCGATCATCGAGAACCAGGCGATCGCGTTCACCCTCGCCGACATGGCGACGTCGATCGAGGCCGCGCGGCTGCTGGTCTGGCGGGCGGCGTGGATGGCGAGCACAGGCCAGAGGTTCACCGCCGCGGAGGGCTCGATGTCCAAGCTGTACGCCGGCGAGACGGCCGTGAAGGTGACCGGCCAGGCGATGCAGATCCTCGGCGGCAACGGCTACACGCGTGAGTACCCGGTCGAGCGGATGGCCCGCGACGCCCGGATCTACACGATCTTCGAGGGCACCTCCGAGATCCAGCGCCTCGTCATCGCGCGGGCGATCTCGGGCGCGCCCATCCGGTGAGTCGGTCGACCGCCCGGCAGCGCTTCGACGGCCTCATTGCCGGTGTCGGGAGCGTCAGCGGGACCCGGGTGGTGGTGGGGCACTGGCCGAGCACGCCCTACGGGCCGTTCTCCGATGCGATGGTCGAGACGGCCGCCGGTCACCGGGTGCTGCTTGCGCCCAGCGTCGACGTGCGCGACTTCATCGCCGGGACCTACGAGTTCGACGAGACCCGGATCGAGCCGTTCGAGGTGTCCGTCAGCGGTGCCGGGTGGCAGGTCCGCTCGCCGTCGCTGGTGTTGGACCTCGTGCTCGGTCACCGCACGGCACTCGGCCGCCTGCTGCGCGTCGTACCCCGTCCGCTCGCCGCGAGCCCGCTCTTCTGCACCCTCACCGACCCGATCGCCCGCGTGGTGCTGCGCGGCGTCCGCACCCGCGGTACGGCGCTCGCCGGGCGCCGCGAGTGGTACGGCGCGACCGACGCCCGCGCGGTGACCGCGATCAGCGGCGCCTTCGACGGAGAGGCTCTCGGGGCCCTCGCTCCGGTCGACCCGCCCTGCCGCTTCGGCTTCTCCTCCACCCCGAAGCGCCCTGCCGTCACCACCGTGGTCACCACCGTCGACACCCTCCCCTAGCCGAGTCGGCGCAACTTCACCGCCGAGTCGGCGCAAGTTGACCGCCGAGTCGGCGCAAGTTGACGCCCCAGCTGTGAGCCCTGTGAAGATGCGCCGACTCGGCTGTGAAGATGCGCCGAGTGGGCGGTGAAGATGCGCCGACTGGGCGGTGTGGGGTTACTGGAGGTGGATGGCGCGGTTGACCCAGGTGGAGGTGACCTCCATGCCGACCCTCTCGTAGAGGCCGAGGGCGCCGGTGCGGGAGTCGGTGGAGAGCTCCGATCGGGTGGCGCCGTGGGCGCGGGCGGCGGCGAAGGAGTCGGCGAGCAGGGCCCGGGCGAGGCCGCGGCCCCGCTGGTCGGAGCGTACGGCGAGCCGGTCGATGAAGCCGCAGCCCTCGGAGAGCAGCACGAACGCCGCTCCTACGACGTCGCCGGCGGGGTCGGTGACCACGCGGAGGTTCCACGGCTCGAAGCCGGGGCGCCGCATCACCTGGGCGGCGAAGTCGTCGTAGCTCTGCCGAGAGCGCGAGGCCCACTCCAAGAACGCGTCCTCGACGACCGTCCATACCGCCGGGTGCTCGTCGGCGGCCGCCTCGCGCACGCCGTACCCCTCGGGCAGCGGCTGCGCCTCGACGACCCGCCCCGCGGGCAGCTCGAGGACCCAGCTGGTCCAGCGGACATGGAAGCCCAGCGAGGCGAGCAGCTGGTCGCCGGGCGAGCCCTGCGGCACCGGCATGCCGACGACGTCGGAGCCGCCGGCACGCGCTCGCCGCTGGACCCAGTCGGCCAGGCAGGTCCCGATGCCTCGACCGCGATGGGACGGGTGGACGCCGACGGTGGCGCGGTCCGGGCCGCTGAGCTCGGCGCACGCCACCAGGTCGTCGCCGTCGAACACCCCGACGGTGGACGAGGCCAGGTCGTGGCTGGGGCGCTGCCAGTCGCTGACCACGTCGGCCTCGTCGAGGACCGCCACGCCGAGGTCGTGCATCTCCTCGGCCACGAGCAGCGCGGTCACGATCGCCGCGTCCTCGAGACGCATCGGCCGTTGGGTCAGTCCGGCGGGGAGGTCGAGGACCGCCAGATGGAGATCGGGGAGAGATGCGCCGCTCATGAGAGCAGTGAAGCGCATCGAACGCCGACGGGCCCCCGGATTATCCGGGGGCCCGTCAGCAGGGGGAGCTAGGAGACTCAGGCGCTCTTGATCGCCGAGACGTCGAACTCGAGCTTGATCTTGTCGGAGACGAGCACGCCGCCGGTCTCGAGCGCGGCGTTCCAGGTCAGGCCCCAGTCCTTGCGGTTGACGGCGACGGCGCCCTCGAAGCCGACGCGCACGTTGCCGAAGGGGTCCTTGGCCGAGCCGGTCTGCTCGAAGACGATCGTGACGGGCTTGGTCGCGTCCTTGATGGTCAGGTCGCCGGTGACGGCCCAGTCGTCGCCGTCGCGCTCGACCGCGGTCGAGGTGAAGGTCATGTGGGGGTAGTTCTCCACGTCGAAGAAGTCGGCGGAGACGAGGTGGCCGTCACGGTCGGCGGTGCCGGTGTCGACCGAGGCGACGTTGATCTTCAGGGTGACCGACGACGCGGAGGGGTTGGTGCCGTCGATGTGGGCGGTGCCCTCGAACTCCTTGAAGGAGCCGCGGACCGTCGTCACCATCGCGTGGCGGGCGGAGAAGCCGAGGCGCGTGTGGCTGGGGTCGATGGCGTAGTCGCCGGTGAGGTCGGTGATCGCGCTGGTCCCGGCGTCGAACGTGGCCTCGGTGGCGACCTTGTCGGACTTGCGGCTGAAGATGCTCATGGTTTCTCCCTGGGTGATTGGTTGAACTTTGAACTACCTGCTTGGAGTAGTGAACCAGAGGTCTGCGTGGAACATTCCCCCCGCGGCGAGAATTTCTGGAAGTGAGTTCTCCTGCCCGATTTCGGGCAGGAACTTGCCGATGCCGCCAGTGCAGGAGCATCGTCATGCCCGTGCCCGCTTCCAGTACCCCGCCGGCCCTCGTCGCGCACGTCGTGGCGACGACGGGGTTGGAGCCCGCCGAGGCTGCTCGGGTCGTCGAGGACGTCGTCGCGTTCTACGCCGAGCCCCTCGAGGACTTCGTCCGGCGCCGGCACGCCCACCTGAAGACCTTCGGGGCGAAGAACGACGAGATCTTCGCCCGGATCGCCGACGAGCTCACCCATCGCGTGGTCGCAGCACCTGCCCTCAGCCAGCGCCAACTGCGCCGGATCGTCTACGGCTGACCCGAACGACCCCGGCCGAACGACCCCGGCGAACAATCTCGGCCGAACAATCTCGGCCGAACACCAAGGAGACCAACCATGTGCGGAATCGTCGGATACATCGGCACCCAGCAGGCAGCGCCGCTGATCATCGACGGACTCGCCCGTCTGGAGCACCGGGGCTATGACTCGGCCGGCGTCGCCGTCCTCTCGACGTCCGGACTCCGGGTGGCCAAGCGCGCCGGCCGGGTGCGCGACCTCGCCGACTCCCTGCCCAAGCGCTTCGCCGGCAAGGTGGCGATCGGCCACACCCGTTGGGCCACGCACGGACCGGCCACCGACGGCAACGCGCACCCCCACACCGACGCCAAGGGCGACGTCGCGGTGGTGCACAACGGCATCATCGACAACGCCAGCGCTCTGCGCCGCCAGCTCGCCGACGACGGCGTCGACCTGGTCTCCGACACTGACACCGAGGTGCTCTCCCACCTCATCGCCCGCTCCACCGCCGAGACCCTCGAGGGTCGGGTGCGCGACGCGCTCGCCGTCGTCGAGGGCACCTACGGGATCGCGGTGGTGCACGCGGACTTCCCCGACCGGATCGTGGTCGCCCGCAACGGCAGCCCGCTGATCATCGGGGTGGGCGACAAGGAGATGCACATCGCCTCCGACCTCGCCGCCCTGGTCCGCTACACCACGACCGTGGCCCACCTCGACGACGGCGAGATGGCCACCGTCACCGCCACCGGGTTCACGACCTTCCGCCAGGACCTCAGCTCCACCGGCAAGACGGCCACGACGCTCGACATCGACCCGGAGGCCTACGAGGCCGGCGAGCACGCGTCGTACATGCGCAAGGAGATCCACGAGCAGCCCGGCACCGCCGAGCGGATGCTGCGCGGACGCCTCGTCGAGCGCTTCGGTACGGCGCACCTGGGCGGGCTGCGGATGGACGTGCGCGACACCCGCGCGATCAACCGGGTCAAGATCCTCGGCTGCGGCTCGGCCTACTACGTCGGTCAGATGGGCGCCTCGCTGCTCGAGGAGCTGGCCCGGATCCCCGCCGACGCGGAGCCGGCCAGCGAGTTCCGCTACCGCAACCCGGTCATCGAGCCCGACACGCTGTACGTCGCGGTGAGCCAGTCCGGCGAGACCGTCGACACCCTGCTCGCCGTCCAGGAGATCCAGCGCAAGGGCGGTCGCGTCATCGGGCTGGTCAACGTCGTGGGCAGCGCCATCGCGCGCCAGTGCGACGGCGGGATCTACCTCCACGCCGGCCCGGAGGTGGCGGTCGCCTCGACCAAGGCGCTCACCAACATGTTCCTCGGCTTCTCGCTGCTGGCGCTGCAGCTGGGCCGGGTCCGCGACCTCTCGATCGCCGACGGCCAGCGGCTGATCGCCGGGCTGGAGCGGATCCCCGCCCAGATCGAGGAGATCCTCGCCGGGGAGGAGGCGCTGGTGCCGGTGGCCCAGCAGCTCGCCGACGCCGAGAGCCTCTTCTTCGTAGGCCGCGTGCGCGGCTATCCGGTGGCGCGCGAGGGGGCGCAGAAGTTCAAGGAGATCTCCTACCGCCACGCGGAGGCCTACCCGACCTCCGAGCTCAAGCACGGCCCCCTGGCGCTGATCGCCCCCGAGCTCCCGACGGTCGCGATCGTCCCGCACGACGAGCTGGCCGAGCGCAACGTCGCGGCGCTCAACGAGATCGCCGCGCGTGGTGGCCCCCTGGTCGTGGTGACCCACCCCGGCGTCGACCTCGGCGACCTCGACGTCGCGCGCATCGACGTACCCCGCAACGAGCCGGAGCTCGACCCGATCCTGCTCACGATCCCGCTGCAGCTGCTCGCCTACCACGCGGCGCTGCACCTGGGCCACGACATCGACAAGCCGCGCAACCTGGCCAAGTCGGTCACGGTTGAGTAGGGATCAGCAGCCCCGTGCGGAGCGGCGCGACCCGGCGTGACCGGAGTCGCGCCGCTCACGAATGGGCCGGCGTGGCGCGACCGCGATACCGTGGTGACCTATGAGCGACGCGGACCAGCAGGCGAACACCGACGAGAACGACCTCGGCTCGGCCACCACTACCGAGCAGCGGGCGGCTGAGGCCGCTCCGCAAGGCCCGACCTTCGCCGACCTCGGTCTCGGCGACAAGATCCTCAAGGTCCTCTCGGACGTCGGCTACGAGACGCCCTCGCCGATCCAGGCCGCGACGATCCCGCCGCTGCTCGAGGGCCGCGACGTGGTCGGCCTGGCGCAGACCGGCACCGGCAAGACGGCCGCGTTCGCGCTCCCGATCCTGTCGCAGCTCGACATCAAGCAGAAGTCCGTCCAGGCGCTGGTGCTCGCGCCGACGCGTGAGCTCGCGCTGCAGGTCTGCGAGGCGTTCGAGAAGTACGCCGCGCACACGAAGGGCGTCCACGTCCTGCCCGTCTACGGCGGCCAGGGGTACGGCGTGCAGCTCAGCGCGCTGCGCCGCGGCGTCCACATCGTCGTCGGCACGCCCGGTCGGATCATGGACCACCTCGACAAGGGCACCCTCGACCTCACCGAGCTGCGGTTCCTCGTGCTCGACGAGGCCGACGAGATGCTCAACATGGGCTTCGCCGAGGACGTCGAGACGATCCTCGCCGACACCCCCGACTCCAAGCAGGTCGCGCTCTTCTCCGCGACGATGCCGGCGCAGATCCGCCGCATCTCGAAGAAGTACCTCAACGACCCCGCCGAGATCACGGTCAAGAACAAGACCGCGACGGCCGCCAACATCACCCAGCGCTACCTGATGGTGTCCTACCCCCAGAAGGTCGACGCGCTCACCCGCATCCTCGAGGTCGAGAACTTCGAGGGGATGATCATCTTCGTGCGCACCAAGCACGAGACCGAGTCGCTGGCCGAGCGGCTGCGTGCGCGCGGCTTCTCCGCCACCGCCATCAACGGCGACGTGCCGCAGGCCGTGCGCGAGCGCACCGTCAACCAGCTCAAGGCCGGCAAGCTCGACATCCTCGTCGCCACCGACGTCGCCGCCCGCGGGCTCGACGTCGAGCGGATCAGCCACGTCGTCAACTACGACATCCCCACCGACACCGAGTCCTACGTCCACCGCATCGGCCGCACCGGCCGCGCGGGGCGCAAGGGCGACGCGATCTCCTTCATCACCCCGCGTGAGCGTCACCTGCTCAAGCACATCGAGAAGGCGACCCGTCAGCCGCTGACCCAGATGCAGCTGCCGAGCGTCGAGGACGTCAACCAGACCCGCCTCGCGCGCTTCGACGAGGGCATCACCGCTGCCCTGGCCGACACCGACCAGATCGACAAGTTCCGCGACGTCGTCGCCCACTACGTGCGTGAGTTCGACGTGCCCGAGGTCGACGTGGCCGCGGCGCTCGCCGTGGTCATGCAGGGCGACGAGCCGCTGCTGCTCGACCCGGAGAAGGTCCGCCCGATCCGCACCGAGTCGACGTGGGACGACCGCGCCCCCAGCGGCGACCGTGGCCGTCCTGACAAGGGCCCGCGCAAGCCGCGCGGACGCACCGACGTCGCGATGGCGACGTACCGCATCGCCGTGGGCAAGCGCCACAAGGTCGAGCCGCGCCAGATCGTCGGCGCGATCGCCAACGAGGGCAACCTCGGGCGCAACGACTTCGGCCACATCGACATCAAGGGCGACTTCTCCCTCGTCGAGCTCCCCGCCGAGCTGCCCCCGGGCAGCATGGAGAAGCTCGCCGGCACGCGCATCTCCGGCAAGCTGATCGAGCTGACCAAGGACAACGGTCCCTCGCGCGGTAACTCCGGGGGCTCCGGCGGCTACCAGGGGGGCCGCTCGTCGGGCGGCTACCAGGGCAAGGACGACCGCAAGCCGCACCGCGGTCAGGGTGGCTACGAGAAGAAGCCGCGCACCCGCAAGACCGACGGCTGAGCGCTAGAGGGACTCCCTGATGGCGCGACGCGAGGAGCTCCTCGCCGAGCCCGAGGAGCAGCCGGACGGCACCTGGCTCCTCGACGGCGGTGACCTGGGCTGCGCCCGGCTGCTCGTGTTGCTCCGCAACGTGGTGGCCGGGCTCCCCGTCGGTGCCGTCGTGCACCTGCAGACCACCGATCCGGTTGCACCTATCGACCTGCCGGCCTGGTGCCGGATGACCGGGCACGGCTACCTCGGGCCGGTCACGGCGGACGGCACGCCTCGCTACGCCGTCGAGGTCGCCGGGAGCCCGGCCGTCACCGCGCCGGAGTCTCCCTGGAGGCTGGCCTGAGCCAGCGCCCGCGGGCGCGAGCCGCGCTCGCGAGGGGTTTCCCTCTAGTCGGGGTGGTGCCGGCTCCCTAGCGTGAGCGGGAGCCACGCACTCGTGGCCTCTCGGACCACTGGAGGACCCCATGGCGTCTCGCCGATCCCGGACCCTGCTCACGCCTCTGGTCGCGTTGGCCGCTCTGACCGGGCTGGTGCCGCTCGGCCCGGCCGCGTCGATGGCTCCGGCGGCTGCGGCCACGTCGTACGCCGCGGCCACGTCGTACGTCGCGCTGGGCGACTCCTACTCCTCGGGCACCGGCACGCGGGCCTACCTCGACGACGGCAGCACCTGCCAGCGCTCGGCCTACGCCTATCCGAGCCTGATCGCGGCGGCCCGCGGCTACGCCCTGAACTTCCGGGCCTGCTCGGGGGCGACCGCGGCCGACGTGACCGCCAGCCAGCTGAGCGCGCTGACGTCGAGCACCGGGCTGGTCACGATCTCGGTCGGCGGCAACGACGCAGGCTTCGCCGACGTGCTCACCGAGTGCGCGCTGCCCGGATGGGCGAGCAACTGCAACGCCGCCGTCGATGCGGCGCAGGCCTTCATCGCCGGCACGCTGCCCGGTCGCATGGCGACGCTCTACGGCCGGATCCGGACCAAGGCGCCGAGCGCCAAGGTCGTCGTGGTGGGCTACCCCCGCGTGTTCATGGGCGAGGACTGCAACGCCGCCACGTTCTTCTCCCCGGCGGAGGAGACCCGGCTCAACGCCACCGCCGACCAGCTCAACAGCCGGCTCTCGGCGGCCGCCGCCGCTGCGGGCTTCTCCTTCGCCAACCCCACCTCGGCCTTCATCGGGCACGCGGTCTGTGACGACGTGGAGTGGCTCAACGGGTTCTCCTACCCGATCAGCGAGAGCTACCACCCCAACCGGGCCGGCCAGGCGAGCGGCTACACGCCGGTGGTCAGCTCGCGGATCGGCAGCACCCTGCGGGTGACCGCGGCGACCCTGCGCACCGCCGCGGCCCAGGCGCCGGCCCAGGCCGCGAAGCAGCGTCGCTACGCCGAGCTCGACGCCCGGATCGAGCCGGAGCCGTTCGGGTCTCCCGCCCTCGGTGCTTTGCGGCGTACCCGCTGATCCTCCGCGCGGGCTGCGGCCCCGGGGCATCCGCGCAGGCGATTTCTTTGTAGCCTGAGCGGATGCCTCGGGTCGTCGGTCGTGACGCACTGCTCGCTCGAGTGCGCGCGCTGCTGGCCGACGGCACGGCCGTGGCCCTGCACGGGCCGACGGGGATCGGCAAGAGCGCCCTGCTCGACGCTCTCGAGGCCGCCCCGTCGGCGCCAGGGGCGCTGCCACCCGCCCGGGTGCTGCGGATCGGCTGCGTCGCGGCCGAGCACGCGATGCCCTACGTGGCCCTGCAGGACCTCCTCGACCGGCTGTCCCCGGCCGACCTCGGCCCGGTCATGGCCGACCTCCCGGAGCAGATCCGCGAGCAGGCGGCGCGCGGCGTGGTCGGCCTCGAGCCCTCGCCCGCCGTCCGGGCGGGGCTGGCCCGCGCCTGCCGGTCGCTGCTCGAGCGGCTGGCCACGACGGGAGGTGCGCTGCTGCTCCTCGACGACGCCCAGTGGCTCGACCGGGAGTCCGCGGAGGCGCTCGGCTACGCCGTACGCCGTGTGTCGCGCGGGCTCGCGCTCGCGGTCACGGTCGGCGGCCCCGTGTCCGGCCCCAGCTCCGGGGACCGCCTCGACCTCCCCGGCCTGCAGCACCTCGAGGTCCCTCCGCTGGAGCCGGCCGATCTCGTCGAGCTGCTCGGTCGCCACGGCCTGCCCGCCCACCGTGCCCAGCGTCTCCACACCGAGAGCGGAGGGCTGCCGTCGCTGGCGCTCGCGCTGTGCGGAGCGCTCAGCGACAGTCCGTCCGTCCTGGGCGGTCCGAGCCCGGTCCCGGCCAGCATCACCCGGGTGCTCCGCGACCGGCTGCGGGCCCAGCCGGACGACGTCGCCGAGACGCTGCTCCTCGCCGCCCTGCTGCACCGGCCGACCGTGCGCCAGCTCGTCCGGGCGGGGCGCCCGGACGCCGCCGACCACGTGGACGCCGCGGTGCGCGCCGGCCTGGTCGCCCGGGCCGGCGAGCAGCTCCGCTTCACCCCGGCGGCGCAGCGCCAGGTGGTCGTCGAAAGCGTCCCCGCCTCCCGACGGACCGAGCTGCACCGCCAGCTCGCCGACGTCGCCACGACCTCGGGCGAGCGGGCCCGCCACCTCGCGCTGGCCACCAGCCGGCCCGACCCCGAGCTGGCCGCGGAGCTGCACCGCGTGGCGACGGCGACGCTCGCGGACGGCGCCCGCGAGCTCGCCACCGAGCTGCTGGTGCTGGCGGCCGACCGCTGCCCGCTGGCGATGGCCTCGGAGCGGGTCGAGTGGCTGGCCTCGGCGATTGAGACGGGCGTGCCCGGCAACCACACCGAGCTCGTCCACCGCGCGCTCGGGGACTTCCTCGAGGCGCCGGCGTCGCCGACGCAGCGGGTGCGGGTGCGGTTGGCCCTGCTGGAGCTCGCCGACACCGGCCTCGCGGTCATGGACGAGGCGCTCACCGCGGCGCTGGTGGAGGCGGGGGACGACGAGCGGCTGGTTGCCGAGGTCCTGCTCCAGCGGGCGCGGGTCCAGCTGATCGAGTCGCGTCCCGTGGAGGCCGGGCACAACGCCGCCGAGGGGATCAGGCTGCTGCGCCGCGCCGGCGACCTGCCTGCGGTCGCGCTGGCCCTGCCCATCCTGGCGGTGACGACCCGCTGGACCGGGCGCCCGGCCGAGGGGCGCGACCACGACGACCTGCTCACCGAGGCTCTCGCCCTCCCCCTGGGGACGGGATCGGTGCCGGTGCACCTGACGCCGGCCTACATGGCGGCGCGCTTCGCCTTCTATGACGACCGGCTCGACGAGGCCTGGTCGGCGTTCGGCTCGATGCTGGCGGTGGTGGAGCGCGGCGCGGGTCCCGACCGGGTGCACGTGCTGCGCTCGCTCGTCGAGGTGGGGGTACGACGCGGGCACTGCCGCGAGGCGATGGCCCACGCCGCGCGGGCGGCCGCGATCGGCGAGGAGTTCGACCTCGACCCGCACACCTCATGGTTCGTCAGCGCCACCGCCGAGCTGGCCGGCGGCGATCTCGAGCGGGGGCGGATGCTCGCCGAGCGGGGTGTGGCCGTCGCCGAGGAGCGCCGCGACACCCGCTACCTCCAGCGGCACCTGGTCCTGCTCGGCCAGGCGCTGCTGCGCGGCGGCGAGGCGGCCCGGGCGGTGACGGTGCTGCGCCGGCTGCAGGGGATCGAGCGCGGGCACGCGATCAGCGACCCCACCATCAACCGCTGGCAGGCCGACCTCGTCTCGGCCCTGGTCGCCACCGGCGACCACACGGGCGCGGGTGCGGTGCTCGCCGAGGCGCGGCGCGCGCTGGACGGGCGGACGGGCACCGACGGGGTCGCCGCCCAGCTGGACCGGGCCGAGGCCGAGCTGCTCGGCGCGGGTGGCGACGTCGCGGGCGGGCTCGCGCTGCTGGACCGGGCGCAGAAGGCGTTGACCGACTGCGAGATGCGCGTCGACCTGGGGCGGGCGCTGCTGACCCGGGCGCACCTCGAGCGCCGCCGGCGTCGGGCGGCGGCTGCTCGCGCCGCTCTGGAGGAGGCGCGCGCGCTCTTCGAGGCGATCGGGGCGGCGCCCTGGGCGCGGCAGGCCGAGGCCGAGCTGCGCCCCGGGGTGACTGCGGCGCCGCCTGGCGTCGTACCCCTGCTCGCCGAGAGGCTGACGCCCACCGAGGCCCGGATCGCCAGGGCCGTGACGGAGGGGGCCACCAACCGCGAGATCGCCGAGCGCGCCTTCGTCAGCGTGAAGACCGTCGAGGCCACCCTGACGCGCATCTATCGCAAGCTCGACGTGCGCTCACGGACCCAGCTCGCCACGCTGCTGGTGCCGCCTGCCGAGGGCTGAGCCGCGAGGCCACCTCCGAGGGGTCGGCTCCGCGACCCACCGTCCACCAGGCTCGGGCCGGAAGTCCTCGAGCGGGTCCCGGGGAAGCTCGCGTGTGGCGGAGGGGAACAGCTCCACACCCCGGTCGCAGACGAGGAACGGCTGGTCCTCGGGGAGGCTGAGGATCCTCTCCCGCACGCTGCGTGGGGTGTCGCGCCCGATGGTGCCCGCCAGCGAGTCCCACTCGGCCGGGGTCATCACCAGCTCCACCGTCCGGCGCCCTCCCGTCGGCCTGCGGAAGGTCACCTCGATGCCTCCGGTGACCTCCCGGGCGTCCGCCCACGAGCTCAGCGACTCCAGGAGGCTCTTCCAGGGGGCGGCGTACGTCATCCCCCCACTGTGCCAACCAACCTCGCCGCACCCGGCTCCGCATCGACGGGGACGTCGACCTCCCACGTCACCCAGCCCCGTTCGCCGTTCTCGGCAGCCCCCGCGTCCGCGCGGCCGAGGAGCCAGGAGCGCTCGCCCTGCACGAGTCGCAGGGCCACCTCCTCGAGCGGCTCGGGCGGCGGGTCCTCGCACTCGCAGTCGTCACATCTCAGGAAGCCCGAGCAGTCCATGGTGTCTCGGCAGCCGTCGGTGAGCGGGGGGCCCTGCGCGAACGGGGCGAAGGCGTCCCTCGGGCGCACGGTGACGCCCACGACCAGACCCCTTGTCGCATGGGGTCGACAAGGGGTCCGGTGCTTGGGAAGGTCGTCCGCGTGGAGCGGGTTGGTCCTTCAGTACGACGATGGCACGCCGGGACTGGCGTGTCAGCCGTATCGCTGGATCGTCAGGCAATGAAAAGGTGGAGGCATGACTGGTCTTGACCTGTTGGGTCCGCAGCACCGTGGTCTGTTCATCGCCGGCACGTGGCGCGACGCGGAAGGGGGTGCCCGCTTCGAGGTCCTCGACCCCGCGGACGGGTCGGTGATCACCACTGTCGCCGACGGCACGGTCGCCGATGCGCGGGCCGCCCTCGACGCGGCGGCCGACGCCCAGGCCGACTGGGCGGCGACGGCGCCTCGCGAGCGCAGCGAGATCCTGCGTCGAGCCTTCGAGCTCGTCGCCGCGCGTGCGGACGACTTCGCGCAGCTGATGAGCCTGGAGATGGGCAAGCCGGTCGCCGAGGCGAAGGGCGAGGTGGCCTACGGCAACGAGTTCCTCCGCTGGTTCGCGGAGGAGGCCGTGCGCATCCACGGCCGCTGGATGAGCGCGCCCGCCGGCGGTAGTCGGCTGCTGACGATGAAGAAGCCGGTCGGACCCTGCCTGATGATCACCCCCTGGAACTTCCCCCTCGCGATGGGCACCCGCAAGATCGGCCCCGCGGTGGCCGCCGGCTGCACGATGGTGATCAAGCCCGCCCAGCAGACCCCGCTGTCGATGCTGGCGCTGGCCGCGGTGATGGAGGAGGCAGGGCTGCCCGCCGGCGTGCTCAACATCGTGCCGACCACCGGCGCCCGTCAGCTCAGCGAGACGCTGATGGCCGACCCGCGGCTGCGCAAGGTCAGCTTCACCGGCTCGACCGGTGTCGGCCGCACGCTCGTGGAGCAGTCCGCCGGCCAGCTGCAGCGGATGAGCATGGAGCTGGGCGGCAACGCCCCGTTCGTCGTCTTCGAGGACGCAGACCTCGACGCCGCGGTCGACGGCGCGATGGTCGCCAAGATGCGCAACATGGGCGAGGCCTGCACGGCCGCCAACCGGTTCCTGGTGCACGCGTCGGTGGCCGAGGAGTTCGGCCGGCGCCTGGCGGAGCGGATGGGGGCGCTCACGGTCGGGCGCGGCCAGGACGAGGGCGTCGACGTCGGCCCGCTGATCGACGAAAAGGCAGTGGAGTCGGTGGACGAGCTGGTCCGCGACGCCGTCGACGGTGGCGCGCGCGTGCTGACCGGCGGTGGCCCGGGCGAGGGCGCCGGGTTCTTCTACACGCCGACCGTGCTGGTCGACGTACCCGCCGGTGCCCGGCTCGCGGCCGAGGAGATCTTCGGTCCGGTCGCCCCGATCACGACCTTCGCAGACGAGGACGAGGCGATCCGGATGGCCAACGACTCGGAGTACGGCCTCGCGTCGTACGTCTACACCCGCGACCTGGCCCGCACCATCCGGATCTCCGAGGCCCTGCAGTTCGGGATGATCGGCGTCAACACCGGCCTGATCTCCAACCCCGCCGCCCCGTTCGGCGGCGTCAAGGCCAGCGGCTTCGGCCGCGAGGGGGGCTTCGAGGGCATCGAGGAGTACCTCGACACGACGTACGTCTCCCTCCCCGCCACCTGACCCGTCAGAAGATCCGCGCGACCCGTCAGAAAGATCGCGCGACCCGTCAGAAACACGTCGACCCGGCACAAGTTGTGCCGGGTCGACGTGACTTTCTGACACGTCAGCGCCAGGGGTGGGTCAGGGGGTCTCTGCGGGGGCGAGCTTGCCTGCGGCGCCCTCCACCGACTTCTTGATCAGGCCCTCGAGGTCGAGACCGGTCGTGGTCTTGAGCATCGACAAGGTCTGCACGACGTTGTCGGTGACCTGCTTGGGCAGGGCGCCGGCGCCGTCGGTGGAGATGACCGTGAGCTGGTCGATGGCGCTGATCGGCGCGGCCACCTCCTTGGCGATCTGGGGCAGCACCTCGATCAGCATCTGCAGCACGGCCGCGTCGTTGTAGTGCGCGAACGCGTCCGCGCGCTTGTCCATCGCCTCCGCCTCGGCGTGACCGACGGCGAGCACGGCGGCCGCCTGGGCCTCCCCCTCGGCGCGGGTCGCGTCCGCCTCGGCGGTACGACGAGCGCGCTCGGCCTCGCCGCGCTTGGTGCCCTCGATCGCCTCGGCTTCGGCCAGGGCCGCACGGCGCGACTTCTCGGACTCACCGATCAGGCGGGTCTCCTCGGCCTTGGCCTGCGCGTTGGCGATGGAGGAGGCCTTGCGGGCGTCGGCGGCCGCGATCTCCGCCGAACGGCGACCCTCGGCCTCCTGCTCGACGCGGTAGCGCTCGGCGTCGGCGGGCTTGCGGACCTCGGTCTCGAGCTGGCGCTCGGTCAGCGCCGCCTGGCGCACCGCCACCTTCTCCTGCTCGAGCAGGATCGCCTGGTCCTGGTCGGCCCGGGCGAGCGGTCCGGCGGCGGCCGCGTTGGCGGACGCGGCGTCGGTCTCGGCCTTGATCTCGGCCTGCTTGAGCGCGAGGGCGCGCTGGGCGATCGCGATCTCCTCCTCCGCCTTGATGCGCGCCTGCTCGGCGGCCTGGCGGGCGTTGGCCTCGGCGATGGAGGCCGTCTGCTGGATCCGTGCGGCCTCGGGACGACCGAGGTCGGAGAGGTAGGTGCCGTCGTCGGTGATGTCCTGGATCTGGAAGGTGTCCAGCAGCAGACCCTGGCCGGTCAGCGAGTTCTCGGACTCGTCGGCCACCCGCTGGGCGAACGCCGCGCGGTCCCGGATGATCTGCTCCACGCTCAGCCCACCCACGATCGAGCGCAGGGCACCCGCGAGGACCTCCTGGGTGAACGACTCGATCTCGGCCTGCTGGCTGAGGAAGCGCTGGGCCGCGAGCCGGATCTGGTCGGCGTTGCCGCCGACCTTGACGATCGCGACGCCCTCGACGTTCAGCTTGATGCCCTGGCCCGACACCGCGCCGCGGATCTGCACCGAGATCCGGCGGCTGGAGAGGTCGAGGGTGGCCAGCTTCTGCACGAACGGGATGACGAACGTGCCCCCGCCCATGACGACCTTCTGGCCCGACAGGTCGGTGGTCAGCGCGCCGGTCTCGGGGTTGAGGACGGCCTTGCCCTTGCGGCCGGTGACGATGTAGGCCTCGTTGGGTCCAGCGACCTTGTAGCGGCTGGTGACCAGCAGCACCAGCAGGACGAGGAGGGCGACGAAGCCCAGGATCGGTACGAGCGGTGAGTCGAGCATGTGTCGGCTTTCCGTGGGTGGGCGGTCGGATCAGTAGTTCTCGAGCTCGTTCCACACCGGAGCCACGGTGACCGCGGTGGGGGAGAGGACGCCGGTGACGTGCACCGGCGTGCCGGGATCGATGGCGTTGTCGGCGCGGGCGTTGAAGCGCAGCACGTGGCCGCCGGCGCGGACGTCGACCACGCCGAACCCGTCGGCGGGGATGCCGGACACGATCGTGGCGTCGAGGCCGACGACGTCGCGGGCACCGGGGATCTCGTCCGTCCCGCCGCTGCGCACCAGACGGGTCAGCCACAGCGCGAACGCGCCGAAGACGACCCCGCTCCCCACGCCCACCGCCACGCTGAGACCCATCGGGGCGCCCAGGGACTGGGCCAGGGCGCCACCGAGGCCGAGGGCGGAGATGAAGGCGCCGACGACCTCGCCGGAGAACCAGTCACCGCCGAACATGTCGGCGACCCCGCCGAGGATCTCGCCGAGCAGCAGGGAGACGGCCAGCAACGCCATGCCGATGCCGGCGACGACAAGGAATGCGGTCACGTGGCCCCCTTCTTTGCCGCTGACCCTTTCACATCTGACTGCTTGCTGGGGCGCGGCGTCCCCAGGGCGTCAGGTTGCGGGCGTCGGCGGCAGTACGTCGGGCGCGGGCGGCCCGCTGATCACGGCCGGCCGGCGCCCCGACCGGGGCCGGATCGACTCGATCGTGGCCAAGGCGCTGAACGCTGCCCGGCTGATGCCCAGGATGCTCAACTCGCCGTCCGCGGCCACCACGTCGGCCATGCAGCGACGCAGTCCCTCCGCGCCGTCCGGGTCGGCCGCCGTGACCCGGGTGAGGTCGAGCCGGATCCGCCGCCGACCGTGGGCGAGACCCTCGCGCACGGCGCAGCCCAGGTCGTAGGCGCCGACGCAGTCCAGGTCACCGTCGATCTCGATGACCTGGACGTGCTCGCTCTCGGAGACGATGCGGAGGGTCATCTGCGGCTCTCGATCAAGGGCGTGAACCAGTCACTGGGTCCTCAGCCTAGGGCTGATGGGGGACGTGGCGCCGAGTTTCGGACCCGGCGGGCGGCCGGGTGGTGCCACCACCGTGTGGATCACGCAGCTGGGAGCGCCGGGGATGGTCCACAATGCCCGGATGGAGCTCTTCGCCGACGTCGCCGAGCAGTACCGCGACTTCGCGGCGTACTCCCTCGACGACTCCCCGTGCCTGGCCGAGTGGGCGCTGCGGGTCGCCGAGGACGCCGAGCTGATGGAGTGGCTCCAGGAGCTGCCGCGAGTGAAGCGCCAGCCCAACCTCGTGTTCGCCGCGGCGCGCTGGCACGGCGTCCCCGCCCCCGGCGAGTACGACGCGTTCCGCGCGGCGCTGCTGGCGGACACCGGGGCGATCCGCGAGACCATCCGGCGCCGCTCGACCCAGACCAACGAGGTCGGCCGGCTGGCCACGCTCATGCCGGCGCTGGCCCGGATCTCCCGCGAGAGCCTGCGCCCGCTGGCGCTGCTCGAGGTGGGCGCGAGCGCAGGGCTGTGCCTCTATCCGGACCGCTACTCCTATCGCTGGGACACCGCGGACGGGGCCCGACTGCTGGGCAGCGACGGACCTCTGCTGACGTGCGCGGTGGCCGGGGATCTGCCCGTTCCCGAGGCGATGCCCGAGGTGGCCTGGCGCGGGGGCATCGACCTGCACCCGCTCGACGTCACCGACGAGGACGCGATGGCCTGGCTCACGACGCTGGTCTATCCCGAGCAGGACGAGCGTCGCGAGCGCCTGGACCGCGCCGTCGAGATCGCGCAGGAGGAGCCGCCGACCCTGGTGCGCGGCGACCTCCTGGTCGAGCTGCCGGCACTCGTCGACGTCGCCGCTCGGCACGGGCAGGTCGTGGTCTTCCACAGCGCGGTGATCGCCTATCTCGAGCCCGAGGAGCGCGCCGACTTCCACCGGACCATGACGCGCCTGGTCGGCGACGGTGCCTGCCGATGGGTCAGCAACGAGGGCAAGAGGGTGCTGCCCGAGGTCACCGCCACCGGCCCGTCGGTGCCCGACGACGTCCCCACGTTCGTGCTCGGCGTCGACGGCCGCGCGACCGCCTGGACGCATCCGCACGGGCGGTCGATGCGCTGGCTGGGATGAGCGTTCGCGCCGACTCGGCCGTCAGGGCGTGAAGATGCCGGACAGGCGGCTGCGTGAGCGGATGCCGAGCTTGCGGTAGGTGTTCGACAGGTGCCACTCGACCGCCTTGACGGTGACGAAGAGCTGCTGCGCGATCTGCCGGTTGGTCAGGCCCTCGGCGGCGAGGCCGGCGACGCGGCGCTCGGCACTGGTCAGGGTGGCGACCGCTTCGGAGCGGCTGCGCCGGGCGGGCTGCCCGAGGCGGGCGAGGAGGCGTCGCGCACGGTCCTGCAGGGGCCGCAGCTCCTGGTCGCCGGCGTACTGCTCGGCCGAGCGGAGCAGGCCCACGACCTCGGCCTCGTCGGCGCCCCCGGTCAGCACCAGCATCCCGGCCAGGTCGGTCGCGATCTGGGCGGCGAGCCGGGGCGCGGGCGTGTCACCGAGTACGGCGAGCGCCTCGCGCAGCACCCCGACCCGGTCCGCGGTCGGGTCGATGGCCGCCATCGCCCGCAGCGCCTGGGCGATCGCGAACGGTGCACCGAACTCCCGGGCGATCCGCAGGTCCTCGCGTCCCAGCGCGACGGCGTCGGCCACGCGACCCAGGCGCACGAGCGAGAGCGCAGCGCCGATCCGCCACGCCAGCACGGCCGGGTTGTCGATGCCGCCGCGCAGCTGCTCCCCGACGTGGGTGTAGTGGCGCAGCGCCCCCTCGTCGTCCCCCGCGGCGGCGGCCAGATCGCCGAGGGCCTGCAGCGCGACGGCGCCGCCCAGCCCCGGGTTGCGGGCCAGGACCGCCAACGGCTCGGCACACGCGGTGGCGAGCTCGAGATCACCGTGGGCGATGTGGCATTCGACGAGGCTGGCCAGGGCGGCGGCGACGTCGGCGCGCGGAGGCACGGGCACCCCGTCGCTCGGCCGGGCCAGGGGACGCAGCGCCACCTCGAGGTCGAACATCGCCTCGCTGACCAGCCCCATCCGCGCACGCAGGTAGCCCCGGCACGACGACTGCTGGGCGAACGCCAGCGTGGAGCCGCGATCCTGGGCGACGGCGACGGCCTCGCTGAAGATGTTCTCGCCCTCCTGGAACGCGCCCGTCCAGGCGAGGACCGCGGCCGCCAGCCACAGCGGACCCGGCGTCACCTCCTCCTCGAGCACGAAGCCGGTGGCGATCCCGCGCAGCGCCGCCCGGCGGCACTCGCTCGCGGTGCCTCCCCGCAGCGCATGCATGGCTGCGGCCGTGGTCAGCGCGAGCCCTTCCTTCTGGGTGGCGGGGACCTCGGTCAGCGTCTCCACACCGGGGAGGTCGAAGGCGTCAGGCGGCAGGTCGGCTCCCTGGACCAGGCACGCCAGGGTGGCCCGGGCGGCGAGATGGCACCAGGCGCGGTCGTGGGGGCGGTCCGCGAGCAGCGCGTCATACATCCGCCGGGCGTCGTCGGCGCGGCTCGCGAAGGTGAGCGCCCCGGCGGCCTCGATGCGCAGGGCATCTCCACCGGAGTCCTCGTCGGCGAGCAGTGCCGCCTCCTCCCAGAGCGACACCGCTGCGTCGACCTCGCCGAGCTCGGCTCGGGTCCGGGCCATGGCGGCCAGCAGCTCGATGCGTGCGCGACGATCGGCGCCCTCGGCCAGCGCTCGCTGGAGCAGACGAAGGGCCAGGGACGGATCACCGGCGTGCAGCGCGCGGCGGCCCTGGTCGGCGAGGACCTCACGCACCCGCGGGTCGGCGCCCTGCCGCGACCGCAGGAGGTGGGGTGCGACGAGCTCGGCCGGGGTGTCGAGCCCGGTCAGGACGGCGGCGATCCGTGCGTGCCAGTCGGCCCGCTCGTCCGCCGTGAGTCCGCCGGTCAGCGCGTCCGTGAGCAGAGGGTGGCGGACCCGGACCAGTTCGCCGTCGACGGCGAGGACGCGCCGGTCGATGAGCTCCTCGAAGTCCTCGAGCACGGGCTCGGGCGGTCGGCGCACGACCGCTGAGAGCAGGGACACGCCGACGTCCGCGCCCACCAGGGCCGCGACGCGCGCCGTCTCGAGCAGGGGCGCCGGCAGCGCCTCGATGCAGCGAGCCGCCACGCCGGCCACCCCGTCGGGCGCTGCGCCCGGCCGGTCCTCCGAGAGCAGCTCGCGCAGGACGAACGGGACGCCGCCGCTGAGGCGGTGCAGGGGTGCGGCGTCGGTGGGGGCGAGGTCGGGGCGCGCGCCCCGCACCAGGGTCGCCGTCCCGCTCTCCTGGAGGGGGCGCAGGCTCAGCTCTTGGGAGGCGTCGAGCATCCTGCCCGGAGCCTGGGCGGCATCCGCCACGGCGTACGCGAGCACGCAGGGGAGGCTGCCGAGCGCGGGCGCGAGCAGCTCGAGGACCTCGCGCGAGCCGACATCCGCGTGCTCGAGGTCGTCGACCAGCAGCAGGATGGCCTGGTCGCCGGAGATCTCCTCCAGCACCCAGCGCACGGCGTAGACCAGGTCGGCGACCG
This sequence comes from Nocardioides pacificus, assembly GCF_054775955.1. Classification (NCBI taxonomy): domain Bacteria; kingdom Bacillati; phylum Actinomycetota; class Actinomycetes; order Propionibacteriales; family Nocardioidaceae; genus Nocardioides; species Nocardioides pacificus. The sequence goes on along the minus strand of NZ_BAAHCI010000005.1, from coordinate 312,291 downwards.
TCCGGGTCCGCCCGGAGCAGAAGTCGGTGATGGCGGCCCCGGGGCCGTCGAAGGGGTGGCTGCCGACGGAGCCGCGCAGCGCCAGGTCGCCGAACCAGGACCACAGCACGCTGTGGGCCACGTCGCTCGAGAGCGGGCCGAGGCGACAGTCCAGGATGCGCCATCCGTCGACCATCCCGCGGTTGCGGGCATGGGCGAGCAGGCGGGACTTGCCGATCCCCGGAGGTCCGGTCACGGCCAGGAGCGATCCATGGCCTCCCATGGCCCGACTCATCACCTTGGTGAGCGCCGCGAGCTCCGCATCCCGCTCCAGCAGCAGCGACGGGAGCATGGCCACAGGCTAGGAACCCCAGGCCCGGCCTGTGCCCCTTTTGCGTGAATTGGTGCCGGTCGACCCAGGGTTCGGGTCACACGGTCCACTCCCGCGCCCCAGCAGCCCCAGCAGTGCCACGTCGTACGGCGCGTCGGGCGCGGTGGGGAGGGCCGCGGCGAAGCGGACGCCCCGATCCGGCGGCGTCACGAGGGCCCGTGCTGTGGGCAGCAGCGCGCGGGCCAACGTCTCCGGGAGCCGGTCGGGGTGGCCCACGGCCCGCCCGACGTCCCAGCCGTGCACGGCGATCTCGAGCGCGGCCGCGGCGGTCATGAGTCCCGTCCCCATCCGGGTGGGGCCGAGCTCGACGTCGCCCGGCTCCGCGTGCGTCCACGCGCCGAGCAGCGTGCAGGCCTTGGCGGTCAGGGTCTCGCGGGCCCCGGCGGCGGTGATGCCGGAGGGGGCCATGGTCACCTCGACAGCGCCGGTGGCCGCCTCGAGGAAGGCGTCGAGGGAGTCGCCCATGTGCGCCAGCAACGCGGCGAGGTCCCAGCCCGCGCAAGGGGTCGGGCGGTCGAGATCGTCCTCGGTGATCCCCGCGAGGCGCACCCGGGTCCAGCCCAGGGAGCGCTCGAGGAGCTCGACCCCTCGGTGGTGGTCCGCGAGATCGGCAGGGTGTGGGGGATGGGGGACCACGACGTCGGTCCGGTCGTCGGTCCGCCTCAGCGATGGTCGGCGGGCAGCCGGTCGGGGAGACCGAAGCGGGCGAACAGGTCGGGGTCGAAGAACGCGCTCACGTGGCGCACCCGGTCACCGTCGAGATCCAGGACCTGCAGGTGGAAGGGCACGAAGCCGCCCTCCGGTGCGCGCATGTAGAGGCCGAACGCCGGCTGCCCGTTGGCCGACGTCGGCAGCATCGGCATGTCGTTGACGCCGCCGGGACACTGCGTGTCGATGAGCCGGCCGATGTTCTCGGCGCCGCGGTACCACCCCGTGAAAGGGGGCATCTCCCAGACGGCCTCCGCGGTCAGCATGCTCACGATCGTGTCGATGTCCTTGCGCCAGAACGCCTCGACGTACCGCTCGAGCAGCTGGAGCTGCCCGGGCGTGAGCTCGGACTCGACGGTCTCGTCGGTGAGCCCGCGGGTGGCCATCTGGGCGTGCGCGCGCTGCAGCGCGGAGTTGACGGCCGCCGGCGTGGTCTCGAGCGCGGCCGCGACCTCCGCTGCGGACCAGCGCAGCACGTCGCGCAGGATGAGGACGGCGCGCTGGCGCGCGGGCAGGTGCTGCAGGGCCGCTACGAACGCCAGCCGGATCGAGTCGCGCTCGGCGACGGTGACCGCGGTGTCGGGGACGGGCTCCAGCCAGGGCACCTCGGCGTCGCGCTCGAGGGCGTCGCCCGCGACGGAGTCGGAGGTGCCGAGCCCGGTCGGCAGCGGACGGCGTGGTCGGCCCTCGAGGTTGGTGAGACAGACGTTGGTGGCGATCCGATAGAGCCAGGTGCGCACCGAGGAGCGCCCCTCGAAGCGGTGGTAGGCCTTCCAGGCGCGCAGGAACGTCTCCTGGACCAGGTCCTCGGCCTCGTGGACCGAGCCGCTCATCCGGTAGCAGTGCGCGAGGAGCTCGCGCTGGTAGCGACGGGTCAGCTCGGGGAAGTCGACATCGAGGTCGCCCGTGAGCCCGGGGTCCCTGTGCCCGGGGTCGGGAGCGGGCGGTGCTGTGGAGGTGGGGGCCGTCGGGTGCGCAGTCATCGGGGCTCCTCGCGTGCGATCTGTCCAGTGTGCCGTGGAGAAGGACTCGTGGCGAGGGGTTAACTCATCGGTGCCTCCGGGGGCGGATAACGGGGGCGGCAGGCGCTCGTTGAACTCTCTACGCGAGAGGAGACACGACATGGTCCGCATCAGCTGCCCGATCTGCTCCGGCCCGCTCGAGGTCCGCAACGCGCAGGTCCCCGACTTCGAAGACATCCGACCGCCCGACCCGAAAGCCGACGCCGCGGTCCAGAAGGACGTGGCCCAGGCGCTGCGGGCCGCGCTGCGCGCTCTGGAGGACCAGGCGGCCGGTGCTCGCTGGCGTCTGTCCGAGCCGGATCCGCCCCCGCTGCTGGCGGCCCAGCTCGCGCAGGCCCGGCACCACATCGAGCTGCTGCACGCCCTGCTGCGCGACCGATGATTAACCGAGGGGCCTCCGGTCAGCAGTGGCAACCGATCCTGAGGAGGACCTCATGAGCCGCATGCTCTTCGTCAATCTGCCCGTCCGCGACGTCACTGCCAGTCGCGCCTTCTGGGAGGGCCTCGACTTCGCCTTCAACGACGACTACAGCGACGGCAAGGCCGCCTGCCTGGTGCTCAATGAGCAGGCCTGCGTGATGCTGCTGGAGCAGGACTTCTTCCACGGCTTCCACCAGACCGCGCGCCACACCGGAGACCAGGCCATCCTGTGCATCTCGGCGCGCTCACGCGACGAGGTCGAGCAGCTGTGCGAGCGGGCCTTCGCGGCCGGCGCCACCAGGGCAGCCGACGTCCAGGACGACGGTCCGATGCACGGCTGGTCCTTCCGCGACCCCGACGGTCACATCTGGGAGGTGCTCTGGATGGACGCCAGCTGAAGCGCGCGTCGGGCGGCCGGCTCCGCGAGCGCACGGTCGGCCGCCACCAGACCGACGCGGGTGCGACGCTCGAGCAGGTCGTCCACGTCGCAGGCGCCCTCCTGGGTGACGCCGAAGACCAGCTCGGCCAGCGTCACCGGCACTCCGGCGGCGACCGGGGCGAGCAGCTCGTCGTCGCCCAGCTCGTCGTCGGCCAGCCCGCTGACGCGGCGGCCCTCGGCCAGCACGAGCGCAGCGTCGGTGCCGTAGCGGCGGACCAGCCGTGGCGGCAGCTCCAGCGCCGCGAGCTCCGCACGTGAGGCGGCGCCCGACAGTGGCAGCGTGCGGGTCCGGCACGGTCCGGCCACCAGCTGCGGCGCCGCGGCCAGCGCCGCGTCGACGGCGTCCTGCGCCATCTGGCGGTACGTCGTGAGCTTGCCGCCGACGACCGTCACCAGGCCGGTGCGCGAGGTCAGCACGGCGTGGCGACGGGAGATGTCGGCGGTGGAGCCGGCACCGTCTCCGGACTCCAGGAGCGGTCGCAGCCCGGCGAACGCGCCCACCACGTCGTCGCGGCGCAGCGGTCGGGTGAAGGCGGCGCCCACCACGTCGAGGAGGAAGCCGATCTCCGCCTCGGTCGGCTCGGGGACGTCGGGGATCGGCCCGTCGGCGGGCTCGTCGGTCAGCCCGACGTAGAGCGTGCCGTCGGCCTGGGGCAGCACCATCACGAACCGGTTCAACGAGCCCGGCACGGGCACGGTGACGACGGTGCGCAGCCCCGGCAGCGTGCCCTCGCGCAGCACCAGGTGGGTGCCGCGGCTGGGGCGCAGGGTGATGTCGGGGTCGAGGTCGCCCGCCCAGACGCCGGTCGCGTTGACGACCGCCGCCGCGGCGACGTGCCGGGTCCGGCCGGTGCGCTCGTCGCGCAGGTCGACGCCGCTGCCGGTGGCTGCGGTGACCCGGGCCCGGGTGCGCACGTGCGCGCCGTACGACGCGGCGGTGCGGGCCACGGTGATGACCAGCCGGGCGTCGTCCTCGAGCTGGCCGTCCCACGAGACCAGGCCGCCGCGCAGCCCGGACGGGCGCAGACCGGGCGCGAGCTGAAGGGTCTCGGTCGCGCTGATCCGGCGCGGCCTGGGCAGCGTGTCGCGTGAGGTGCGGGCACTGCGGCGCAGGAGGTCGCCGGCCCGGAAGCCGGCTCGGGTCAGGCCGGCCGCGGCCCCCGACACGCTGGTGCTCAGCGGCACCAGCATCGGCACCGGACGGGTCAGGTGGGGGGCGGTGACCTCCATCAGGATCCCGCGCTCGACCGCGCTCTCGTGGGCCACGCCGACCTGACCGCGGGCGAGGTAGCGCAGCCCCCCGTGGACCAGCTTGGACGACCAGCGCGACGTACCGAAGGCGAGGTCGTGGGCGTCGACGGCGAGCACGCTCAGGCCACGGGTGGCAGCGTCGAGGGTGACGCCGACGCCGGTGATTCCGAGGCCGATGACGACCAGGTCGACCCGGTCGGGGAGGTCGGCGGTGCCGGCGACGATCCGGGTGCCGGCCGATCCAGGGGGGAAGTGCTCGCTCATGGCCGCAGCGCCCGGACGAGGACCTCGCGCAGCTCGGCGACCAGCGCCTCCTCGCTCACGTCGTCGTCGACCATCGTGTGCACCGACAGCACGAAGCCGTGCGCGGCGAGCACGATGCCGCGGGCGATGGTGGCAGGGTCGCCCGTGCGGATGCTCCCGGCCTCCTGGCCGTCGCGGATGGCGCGCTCGGCGAGGGTGAGCATGGAGTCCTGCGAGCGGCCGCGCCGCACGAGCAGGTAGGGCAGCAGCAGCTCGGGGTCGAGGTCGACGATGCGGACGAAGAGCTCGTTCTCGCGTAGCTGCCCGATGATCGCGACGGCGCCGTCGGCCAGGCGGTCGAGGTCGGAGCGGGGATCGTCGGCCGCCGGCACCAGCTCGGCCTGGACGCTGGCTCGCGTCACCACCCCGCGCCACTCGCGGGTCATCAGGTCGCCGAGCAGGCGGGGCATCTCGCCCCAGGTGCGATAGATCGTCATCCGCGAGACGCCGGCGCGCCGGGCCACCTCGGTGAGCGTCGTCCGTCGCCAGCCGACGTCGAGCAGGCACGCGCGGGCGGCGTCGAGGTAGGCGTCCTGGGCGCTGCCGGGGGCGGGAAGCCCCGCGCCGAAGGCGTCGTCGCCCGGTGCGTCGCCCGGCGGAAGATCGTTGTGACGAAGTGACGTCATGTGTCACAGTGTAACTCATGAGCATCGAGATGCACCCGAACCGCTGGGGCGACCCGGCCAGGGCGACCGCACTGCCCGACTCCGCCCGTGGGCTCGTCGAGCTGGCCTTCGGTCTGGAGGACCGACCCGCCGTCGAGAGCCCCGAGGTGCCTGTCTCTGGCCTCGCGGCGGACGTCGTCGCCGCGCTGGCCGCGATCGTCGGCGAGGAGCACGTCCGCACCGACGACGCGACGCGCCGACTGCGCACCAGGGGCAAGTCGACCCCCGACCTGCTGCGCGCCCGTGCCGGCGACCTCACGGACGCCCCGGACGTGGTGGTCCGCCCGGCCAACCACGAGCAGGTGGCTGCGCTCCTCGACCTCGCGGTCGAGCGCCGGGTCGCGGTCGTGCCGTTCGGTGGCGGCACCTGCGTCACCGGGGGCCTGGTCGCGCGCCGCGACGGCCTGGCCGGCGTGGTCAGCCTCGACCTGATGCGGATGAAGCGGCTGCTCGCCGTCGACCCCGTCTCGATGACGGCCACCCTGGAGCCCGGCCTGCGGGGACCCGAGGCGGAGGCGCTGCTGGCCGAGCACGGGCTCACCCTGGGCCACTTCCCGCAGTCGTTCGAGCACGCGAGCATCGGGGGGTTCGCGGCCACCCGCTCCAGCGGCCAGTCCAGCGCGGGCTACGGCAGGTTCGACTCGCTGGTCGTCGGGCTGGCCGTGGCCACGCCGCGCGGCCGCCTCGACCTGGGGACGGCGCCCGCGAGCGCCGCGGGTCCCGACCTGCGCCAACTGATTCTCGGCTCCGAGGGCACCCTCGGCGTGATCACGGCCGTCACGGTGCGGGTGCGCCGGGTGCCCGAGGTCAAGGTCTACGAGGGGTGGCGCTGGCCCGACTTCGAGACCGGCACCGCGGCGATGCGCACGCTCGTGCAGGCCGGCCTGCAGCCGACGGTGCTGCGTCTGTCCGACGAGGCCGAGACCGCGCTCAACCTCGCGGACCCCGACTCCGTGGGTGGCCAAGGTGAGGGGGAGGGTGCCTGGGGCTGTATGATGCTGGTCGGCCATGAGGGCTCGCCTGCGTCCGTCGAGCGCCGTCGGGCTGCGGTGACCGCCGCCCTGGAGGAGCTCGGCGGGACCCCCCTCGGGGAGGGGCCCGGTGCGTCCTGGGCCCACGGCCGGTTCGCCGCGCCGTACCTGCGCGACGCCATGCTCGACGTCGGCGTGCTGGTCGAGACGCTCGAGACAGCCACGTTCTGGTCGCGGATCCCCGACGTCTATGCGGCCGTCAAGGCTGCGCTCGAGGGGGCGCTGGGAGCCGACGGGGACAGCGTGCTGGTGCTCTGCCACGTGTCGCACGTCTATGAGACCGGTGCGTCGCTCTACTTCACCGTCGCCGCCAAGCAGGGGCCCGACCCACTCGCCCGCTGGGAGGTCGCCAAGGCGGCCGCGAGCGACGCGATGGTCGCGGCCGGCGCCACGATCACCCACCACCACGCCGTCGGCACCGACCACAAGCCGTGGCTGGCGCGCGAGATCGGGCCGGTCGGCGTGGGCATCTTGCGCGCGGTCAAGGCCGAGCTCGACCCGACCGGGATCCTCAACCCGGGGGTGCTGATCCCGTGAGGGCGTTCACGCTGCTGGTCAACCCGACCTCCGGCGGCGGGGCGGCGCCCGGCGCCGTCGTCCCGGCGGCGCGGCTGCTGCGCGACGCCGGGGCACGGGTGGACGTCACCTACTCGCCCGGCCCGCTGGCGTGCGCGGACCTGGTCGACGCGGCCGTGGCGCGGGGAGACGTCGTCGTCTCGGTCGGCGGCGACGGCATGCTCTCCTCGCTCGCCGGCCGGGTGGCCTCCGCCGGGGGGACGCTCGGGCTGCTCCCCGCGGGGCGAGGCAACGACTTCGCGCGGATGCTGGGCCTTCCCGAGGACGTCACGGGCCAGGTGGAGGTGCTCCTCTCGGCGGCGCCCCGGCGCGTCGACCTGCTCGAGCTGCAGCTGCCCGGGAGCGCCTGCCGCACGGTGGCCGGCTCCGTCTATGCCGGCGTCGACGCCCGCGCCGCGGCGTACGTCGCCCGGATGCGCCGGGTGCCCCGCCAGGCGCAGTACCCCCTCGGCGCCGTCGCCGCGCTCGCGACGTACCGCCCGGCGCGCTTCCGGGTCGTCGTCGACGGTCCGGAGGGTCGCCATGAGGCGGAGTACGACGCGGCGACCGTGGTCGTGGCCAACTCGCGCTTCTACGGCAAGGGGATGGCGATCGCGCCCGACGCCTCGCTCGACGACGGCCTGCTGGACCTGATCGTGGTCGAGGCCGCCCACAAGCGTGCGCTGATCCGGGCGCTGCCGCGCCTCTACGACGGGTCGCACGTCGACCTGCCCGAGGTCACGGTGATGCGCGGGACCCGGATCGAGCTGAGCGCCGACAGTCGGGCGGTCGTCCCGCTCGGCGGCGACGGTGAGCCGCTCGGCGAGCTGCCACGGCTCGGCGCGGAGCCGGCGATCCTCGAGGTGCGCCCCGGCGTGCTCGACGTGCTGGCGCCGGCTGCGAGCGACCCGGCGCGCTAGCCCGGCGGCATCCCCGGCGAGAGCCTCACGCCGTGGGCAGAAGGACTGCTCGTCCCCCATCGGCAGCGCCGGAGTGGAACTTGAGGGTTCTGGAGAAGTTTCTCGAGAGATCTTCGGGGGGTGGGCCGCGTCCGTCCTCGGTCGTGTGCCTGAGGACGCGCTGGGCCGCGTGGTGGGGCACACGACTGGGGCCGGGTGGGGCGTCCAGGTGAGCTATCGGCAGGGCTGAAGGGGGACTTCGTGGCGGAACGACCACACCAGGAGCTCGGTGGCGGCGGTCGCGGTGAGTCGTCGGCCGGGCTCGTCGGTGAGGCGTACGGCGTCGGCCTCGCCCAGCACCGGTGCCGGCCCGGCCTCGCCCTCGACCCCTGGCTCGAGGCGCACGCCGCCCCGGGCGACGAACACGTGGACGAGCGGGTCCTCGGGCAGCTCGATCTCCTGGCCGGGGGTCAGGACGCCGGCGTGCAGCGTCGCGTCGCGCGTGCCGAGCGGCAGCAGCGCCGCGGGGTCGCGCCCGGAGACCACGGGGACCAGTGCGCCGGTGGCCAGCGCGTCACCCAGCGGAGCGTCGCGGAGCACGGGTTGCGTGCCGGCCTCGTCGGGGCGCACCCACACCTGGACGAACCGGGTCGGTCCGGCGCCGGGGTCGCCCACCTCGCTGTGCACGATGCCGGCCCCCGCCGACGTCACCTGGACGCCGCCCGGCGCGGTCGTGCTCCGGCCGCCCGTCGAGTCGGTGTGGACCAGGGCTCCGTCGAGGACCCAGGTCACGATCTCGAGGTTGGTGTGCGGATGGTTGGGATAGCCCGCCCCGGGCGCCAGGTGGTCGTCGTTGTGGCACACCATCGGGCCGAAGCCGAGGTTGGCCGGGTCGTAGTGCGGCCCCCAGGCGAACGAGTGGGCGGTGTCGCGGCCCGCCTCGCCGGTGCGGAACCGCGCCGCCGCGCGCCGTATGTCTGCGGTCACGGGGTGGCCCCGCCGGCGGGCTCGTCGTCGAGGTCGAGCAGCCGCGCCATCAGGTCGTCGCTCAGCTCGACGGCCGCGCGCAGCCGCGCCTCGTCGATCTCCGCGAACAGCTTCTGGTCGAGCGACTCCAGCGCGGCCCGACTGCGCGCGACCAGCGCCTCGCCGTCGGGGGAGAGGGCATGACGCACCCGCCGTCCCTCGCCCGGGGAGCGCTCGAGCAGGCCGTCGCGGACCAGCCCGGCCGTGGCGCCGCTCAGCGACTGCGGCGTCTGCGTGGTGAACGCCGCGAGCTCGGCCCCCGAGGCGCCGGGGTTGCGTTCGACCGCGTCGAGGACGAGGTACTGCGAGAGCGTCACGCCCACCCGGCGCAGCGCCACGTCGGCCGCGCGGCCGTAGAGCTGCACGACCAGGCGCAGGCGCAGCGGCAGCCAGTCCACCCCGTGGGGATCGGGGTCGGCGAGCAGCCGGGTCAGTCCCGCGCTCTCGCCACGCCAGCGTCGCTCCGTCACGCGCCCCACCGTAGTGCGCGGAACAGATTCGGTACGACGACTGTTGGGCACGTGTCAGGAACCTGATACACCCCACGCCGTACCCCGCAGGAGAGCACGTGAGCCAGACCGTCACCGGAGCCGAGACCGATCGGCCCGACCCCGCCGCACCCCCGGGCGTCGGCGCCACGGACGACACGGGCAACACCTTGGTGATCGGCCTGCTGCTCGCCTCGACGTTCGTCGTGATCCTCAACGAGACGATCATGGGCGTCGCCCTGCCCCGGCTCACACAGGAGCTGTCGGTCACCACGTCGACCGCCCAGTGGCTGACGACCGGGTTCCTGCTGACGATGGCCGTGGTCATCCCCGTGACCGGCTTCCTGCTGCAGCGCTTCCACGTCCGACCGCTGTTCCTGACGGCGATGACGCTGTTCAGCATCGGCACCGTCGTCGCGGCGACCGCGCCCGGGTTCGGCGCGCTGCTCGGCGGCCGGGTGATCCAGGCCTCGGGTACGGCGATCATGATCCCGCTGCTGTTCACCACGGTGCTCAACCTGGTGCCGCCGGAGCGCCGCGGGCGGACGATGGGCAACATCTCGATCGCGATCTCCGTCGCCCCCGCCGTCGGCCCGACGATCTCCGGGCTGATCCTCGACGTGCTCGACTGGCGCTGGATGTTCTGGCTCGTGCTCCCGGTCGCGCTGCTGTCGCTGAGCGTGGGCGCGGTCAAGCTGCGCAACGTCACGGTGCCCCGCAAGGTCCCGATCGACGTCGGCTCGGTCCTGCTGTCGGCGCTCGCGTTCGGCGGGCTGATCTATGGCCTAAGCAGCGTCGGCGAGGCCGCCGAGGGCGACGTCCCGGTGTCGCCGTGGATCACCGTCGGCATCGGCGTGGTCGCGCTCGCCCTCTTCGTCTGGCGCCAGATCGTGCTGCAGCGCAACGACCGGGCGCTGCTCGACCTGCGCACCTTCCGCAGCAGCCACTTCACGATCGCCGTGCTGCTCGTCGCGGTCAGCATGATGTCGCTGTTCGGCACGATCATCCTGATCCCGATCTACCTCCAGGGCGTCCTGGGCCTCGACACCCTCGAGACCGGGCTGCTGCTCCTCCCCGGTGGTCTGGTGATGGGCCTGATGGGGCCGTTCGTCGGCCGTCTCTATGACCGCATCGGTCCCCGCGCGCTGGTGATCACCGGCGCCGCCATCGTGGCCGTCGCGCTGTGGGGGCTCGCGCAGGTCGGCCCGCTCACGGACACGTCGTACGTGATGGGCTGCCACATCGTCCTCAGCCTCGGCCTGGCGCTGCTGTTCACGCCGCTGTTCAGCTCCGGGCTGGGCTCGCTCGACCCGCTGCTCTACTCCCACGGCAGCGCGATCGTCAGCACGATGCAACAGCTGGCCGGCGCGGCCGGCACGGCGCTGTTCGTCACGATCCTGGCCCGCACGGTCGCCGACGCGGGCGAGTCCGTGGGCGAGGGGGCCGCGATCGCCGACGGCGTCCAGGCCGCCTTCGTGGTCGGCGCGGTGATCTCCACCCTCGCGCTGGTCGTGGCGCTCTTCGTCCGCAAGCCTCCCGTGGTGGCGCCGGCTGCCCCATGATGGGGCGATGAGCTCGTACCCCCGCCTCCCCGACGGCTTCCGCTTCGGCGCCAGCACGGCGTCCTACCAGGTGGAGGGCGGGGTGGCCGAGGGCGGCCGGGGGCCGAGCATCTGGGACACGTTCTGCGTCGAGCCGGGCCCCGATGGGCGCGGCCGGATCCTCGACGGCAGCTCGGGCGCGGTCGCTTGCGACCACTTCCACCGCGTCGACGAGGACGTCGCGCTGATGAAGGGCCTGGGCCTCGACGGCTACCGGTTCTCGATCTCGTGGTCGCGGATCCAGCCCACCGGCACCGGGCCGGCCAACGAGGCGGGGCTCGACTTCTACGACCGGCTCGTCGACGAGCTGCTCGGCGCGGGCATCGACCCGATGGCGACGCTCTACCACTGGGACCTGCCGCAGGCGCTCGAGACGCCGGCCGCTGGTGGGGCGGGCGGCTGGATGGCGCGGGAGACCGCCGAGCGGTTCGCCGAGTACGCCGGCCTGGTCGCTGCCCGGCTCGGGGACCGGGTGCGCGACTGGATCCCCGTCAACGAGCCCAACGTGGCGTCGTTCTTCGGCTACGCGCTGGGCATACACGCACCGGGCCGGGCACTGCTCTTCGACGCCCTCCCGGCCGCCCACCACCTGATGCTCGGCCACGGGCTGGCCACGGCCGCCCTGCGCGCCGAGGGAGCCACCTCGGTCGGGACCGCCAACAACCACGCTCCGTGCTGGCCGGCGAGCGACGATCCCGCCGACGTCGAGGCGACCGGCTTCTTCGACGCGCTGTGGAACGGCTTCTTCGCCGACTCGGTGCTGCTGGGCCGCTACCCCGACGGGTTCGCCGAGCTGCTGGCTCCCGCCGTACCCGACCTCGCCGGCGACCTCGCCGTGATCGCCGCGCCGCTCGACTTCTACGGCCTCAACTACTACAACCCCTTCGCGGTCGGAGCGGCCCAGCCGGGCGCCGACATGCCGTTCGAGCACCGCGAGATCAGCGGCTATCCGACCACCGACTTCGGCTGGCCGGTCGTCCCCGCGGGCCTGACCGAGCAGCTCGTCACGCTGCGGGAGCGGTACGGCGACGCGCTGCCGCCGGTCGTCATCACGGAGTCCGGGTGCTCCTACGGGATGGGGCCGGACGCCGACGGGGTCGTCGACGACCAGCCGCGCATCGACTACCTCGACGCGCACCTGCGGGCGGTGGCCGACGCGATCGAGGCCGGGGTCGACGTGCGCGGCTACTTCACCTGGTCGCTGCTGGACAACTTCGAGTGGACCGAGGGCTACACGCAGCGCTTCGGGCTGGTCCACGTCGACTACGACACGCTGGTGCGGACGCCCAAGCGGTCCTACGAGTGGTACGCCGCGATGGTCGCCGCGCAGCGTCAGTAGGAGTGGCGGACCTCGAAGGTCGCCCGGATGGTCGCCTCGTCGTACTCCTCGCCGAGCCAGTCCAGCATCGGCCGCAGGGCCTCGGGGTTGCCGACCCACTCGTCGAAGCGGACGTGGAAGGCGTCGTCGCCCAGGTCGGCGGCCACCGCGAGCATCCGCGCCTCGATCTCCGCCAGGCGCGCGGGGACGTCGGGCTTGTCGGCCCACCACTTGCTGGAGGCGACGTCGTCGTGGTCGCGGGTGTTGAGCACGAACCGCGCGCCGGGGAAGAGCTCGCGCAGGAACGCCACGTAGTCGGCGAGGTCCTCGCCGTACCAGCGGATCTCCTTGAACCCCACCACCCGGGTGTCGGGCTCGGGGCGGAGCACGGTGTCGAGCGCGACGCGCCGCAGGGCGTTGAGGGAGGGCTTGGCGCGGAAGCCCTCGATGCCGAAGAAGGGGTGGCTGGGCTCTCCGGTCTCCTGCTTGCGGAAGCGCCGCTTCTGGGCCTGCAGACCCCGGTGGAAGAGGTAGAGGTGACGCAGCGCGTCCCGGTTCTCGCCGCGGACGACATAGCCCGGGAGCGTGTTGAGGACGCCCTGGAGCAGCGTCGACCCGGACCGCCCGTAGGTCATGATGAAGAGGTAGCCGAGGTCGTCGGGCGCCTTCCCCTGCGCGCGGCGGCGCTGGCGGCGCAGCTCCTGGCGGGTTCGGTCGAGCTCGTCGCGCAGCTGGTCGCGCTCGCGGATCACGGCGCCCACCCCGGGCAGCCTGCGCGCCGCCGCCTGAGCAGCGCCCCGCGTTCGTCGTTCCATGTGTGGTGCGCTCCTTCGTCTCACCGGCATCCAACCATGTGGGCTGACGTAGGCTGATCCTCATGTCCAGCACCCCGGCCGAGACCCGTCAACGGCGCGTCGTCTTCGTCGTCGGCTCCGGCCGCAGCGGCACCAGCACGATGGTCGGCACCCTGCAGACGCTGGGACTCCACGTGCCCCAGCCCGAGGTGTCGGCGGACGTCACCAATCCCAAGGGCTTCGGCGAGCCGCAGTGGGTCGTCGACCTCCACGCCGAGCTGCTGCAGCGATGCAACGTGGGGGTCTCCGACGCCCGCCCCCAGGCCTGGTTCGAGGCCGGCAAGCTGAGCACGCTCGAGCCGCTGCGCGAGCGGCTCCACACCTGGCTCGAGGCGCAGTTCGAGCACGGCGACGAGCTCGTCATCAAGGACCCGCGGCTGGCGTGGTTCCTCGGTCTGTGGCGCTCGGCGGCGCTGCGCTGCGGCGCGACCCCGCTCTACGTCACGATGCTGCGCCCGCCCACCGAGGTCGTGGGCAGCAAGAGCCAGCACTACACCCAGCGCTTCGGCGAGGTGAACCGGACCGCCGCCTGGGTCAACATGATGCTGCACACCGAGCGCGCGACCCGCGGCTCGCAGCGGGCCTACCTGCGCTACGAGGACCTGCTCGAGGACTGGACGGTCCCGCTGTTCAACCTCGGCGAGACCTTCGACCTGCAGGGCATCAAGACCGCCACCGCCAACGACATCCGGATGGTGCACAACTTCATCGACCCGAGCCTGCGCCGGGTCAGCCACACCTGGGACGACATCGTGGTCCCGGCCCGCCTGCGCGAGGTCGCCGAGGAGAGCTGGCAGTGCCTGGACTCGCTCGCGGACGCCGGCGGCGACGAGGGTGACGTCGGCGCCAAGACCCACGCCCGGCTCGACGAGCTGCGCACCGTCTATGCCGAGCTCTACGAGGAGGCCGAGGCGATGACCCAGTCGACGGCCGTCGCCGCTGCGCGTGCGGGCGAGGCGGCCGCTCCCGGGGCTGCCCCGGTGCCCGTGCGTCGTACGCCGCCGCTGCCCGCCCCACCGCCCGCGGGACCGCCCGCCGGGTTGGCCGACAAGATCCCGCACCGGGTCCGTGCGATGGTGCCGCCGGCCGCGCGCCGGGGGATCCGCAAGGCCATCGGCCGGGAGCGCTGAGCGCGCAGGTGGTGGATCCGCACGGGACGCCGACCCTGCGCAACCGCGAGGGTCAGGCCGACCTCGACATCGTCTGGCCCTGGGACCGCGCCGACCGGCTGACCCCGGGCACCACGAGCGTGCTGCGCGTCAAGAACGAGGCCCGCTCGCTGCCGTTCGTGCTGCCCCCGCTGCTGCGCGCCACCCAGTCGGTCGTGCTCGTCGACAACGAGTCCGACGACGGCACCCCCGAGGTCGCGCGCCGGGTCGCCGACGAGCTCGGGCTCGGCGACCGACTGCTCGTCACCAGCTATCCGGTCCGCGTCAGCCGCTGCGGCCCCGAGCACCTGCACACGCCGGCCGACTCCGTGCACAGCCTCACCTGGTTCTACAACTGGGCGTTCAGCCACGCGCGCACGTCGTACTCCCTCAAGTGGGACGGCGACATGGTCCTCACCGAGGACGGCGAGCGGCTGCTCGGCGACCTCGCCTGGATGCTGCCCGGGCGCGACGTGGTCCTCTACGTCACCCGGCACTCGCTCTACATCGAGAGCGACCGGGTCGCCTACCTCGACCTGGGGCTGCACAACGCCGAGCCGTTCGGCTATCCGATGACGCCGGAGTACACCCACGTGAAGGCCTTCGAGTGGGAGCTGCGGCTCTACCCCGACCGGGCCCGCGGCGTGCGCCTGCCCGAGGGGAGCTCGGTGGAGCTGAAGTACCTCGACTCCGACGAGTTCGCCCACTGGACCGACACCGACGCGTTCGCCGAGAGCGCCCGGACCCGGCGCAAGCGCCGCGAGTGGCAGCTGTTCACCGCGCTGGCCGCCGGCAACTGGGAGGGCCAGCCCGGCATCCACCGGATCGAGGCGCCCGAGGGGACCAACATCGTCGACTACGTCACCCGGGTCTGGCTGCCGCAGGCGCCGCGCCCGCTGGTGGACCGGACGATCGAGGAGCCGCGGGCGGGTCGCGGGTGAGCGGGTCGCGAACGCCGGACATCGCCTGCCGTGAGGGCCTGAGCGAGTACGACGTGCGCTGGGCGTGGAACGACGGGCCGCTGGAGCCGGGGCTGACCTGCGTCTTCCGGGTGAAGAACGAGGCCCGCAACCTGCCGTGGGTGCTGCCCCGGATGCTGGCGGCGGTCGACCGCGTGGTCCTGGTCGACAACGAGTCCGACGACGGCACGCTCGAGGTGGCCCGGCGGCTGGCCGAGGAGGCGGGGGCGGGGGACCGGTTCACGGCCACCTCCTACCCGTTCCGGGTGAGCCGCGCCGGCGCCGAGCACCTCGCGACGCCGGCCGACTCCGTTCACTCGCTGACCCACTTCTACAACTGGTCCTTCAGCCACGTCCGCACGTCGTACTCGATGAAGTGGGACGGCGACATGGTCCTGACCGACGAGGGCGTGGCGACGCTGCGCGACCTGTCGTGGCAGCTGCGCGACTCGTCGTCGATCGTCGTGGTGCCACGCCATCCGCTGACCGTCGTCGACGAGCGCACGGCCTGGATCGACGTCGCGGCGGGGTTCCGCGAGCCGTGGGTCTATCCGATGGGGCCCGACCACACCTTCCTCAAGGCCTTCGAGTGGGAGCTGCGCGACTATCCCGAGGACACCACCGAGAAGCTGGTGCTGCCCCAGGGCCTGTGCGTGGAGCTGAAGTGGCTCGACGCCGACGAGTTCTCCCACTGGACCGACCCGCAGGAGTTCGCCGGGTCGCGGGTGCCGCGCAAGCAGCGCGAGTGGGAGGTCGACCGGGCGATCCGCGAGGGCCGCGCCGAGAGCTTCGACGGGCTGGTCCGCATCGACGCGCCGCCCGGCGTGCACATCGTCGACCACGTCGTCCACACCTGGCTGCCGCAGGCTCCGCGACCGCTGATCGGCAGCCACAAGCGGACGGCCGTGGCCGATCCTGTTCCCGAACCAGCACCCCAGCGCCCGGGAGGGTCTGTGTCCAAGCTCTTCTCCTCGGCCGTACGGCGAGCGCAGGCGGTCGCTCGGCCGGCCGACAAGCCTGAAACCCAGCCTGGAGCCCAACCTGAAGCCCGGCCGGGAACCTCGCCGGCCGCCGGGTCGTCCGGAGCCGCGCCGAAGGCGACGGGCGACCTGCTCGCCCAGGCGCTCGACAACGCGGTGCAGCCGGTGCTGGTCCTCCTGCACGAGGAGCTGGCCGGTCTTGCCGACCGGCTGCCCGAGTCCGCCCAGGTGCTGGTGCTGCCCGCGACCGAGGTCCCGAAGGGCCCGCGCTGGGGCACGATCCTGCTGTGCGCCCCCGACCGCGAGGGGCTGCGCCGCGCCGCCTCCGGGCTGCCGGAGACCCGCGGCACCCGCTGGGTCGGCGCCTGGCTGGCGCATGCCGAGCAGCCGGTCGTGCTGACCCCGCGCGCCGACTGGCCGCCGCTGCTCGAGATGCACGTGCGCCACGAGGACGGCCAGGCGCTGCTGCTGGCCCACTTCGGCGACGCGATCCCCGGCCACAGGCGCACCGTCCCCGGCAAGCGCTTCCTCGCCGAGCTCGGCCGGCAGGCGGCTCGCGGCGATGTCGCCGGCACCCACGGGCTGCACGTCGCTGTGCACGGGGACGCGACGGCCCTGCCGGCCGACGTCTCGGCGATGCGCGTGGCCGACCTCGCCGACGCGGCGGACGCCGAGCTCGTCGTACCTCCTGACCTGGTGCTGAGCGACGGTCCGGGTGACGGTCCTGGGGCCGTGCCGTTGCCGTCGCACCCCGTCATCGACCGGGCGCCGTTCGTGCTCGACCGGTCCTCGGGGCCGCTGGCGCTCGGCCCGCTCGACGAGCACGTGCTCAACCCGATCGGCTTCGAGCGCGTCGCCGAGGCGCCGATGGCAGACCTCGCCGTGGTCGCCGGGCAGCTCCAGGTGGTGCTCGAGGCGGGGGCGCCCCTGGCCGTCGACGGGCGTCGCGGCGCCACGGATCGGTTGGTCGCGCAGCTGCGGGACGCGCGCGGGCTGCAGGTGGCCTGGCCGGAGAGCTCCGACGAGGGTTTCGCGCGGACCGTGGCGGGGCTGTCGATGGCGGGGATCCCGCTCGTCACCGACGTCGTCCCGGCCTGGGCCGGCGAGCTGCTCGGCGGATCGGTCGCGGGCGCGCTCACGGCCTCGGTCGACCTGGGCGACCGGCTCTCACGTGAGGAGCACAGCATCGTGCTGCGGAGGGCGGCGCTCGGCGAGTTCTCCAGCCGCGCGTGGCGTCACCGGGTCGCGCACGGAGCGGGGCTGCGGATCGCCTCGCCGGCCTCGGTGAGCGTCGTACTCGCCACGAAGCGCGCCGACCAGGTCGAGTTCGCCGTACGCCAGGTCGCGCGGCAGCGCGACGCCGACCTCGAGCTGGTGCTCGCCCCCCACGGCTTCACCGTCGACGAGGCCCGGCTGCGCGACCTCGCGGGCGACCTCCCGATCACCGTGCTCCCGCAGCCCGGCGACGCGTTCTTCGGCGACGTGCTGACCCGGGCGGTCGACGCGTCGTCGGGTGACCTGGTGCTCAAGATGGACGACGACGACTGGTACGGCCCGGACTTCGTGTCCGACCTGCTGCTCGCGCGCAGCTACAGCGGCGCCCAGCTGGTCGGCGTACCGTTCGAGTTCGTCTATCTCGGCCCCCGCGACCTCACCGTGCGGCGGCACAAGCCGGCCGAGCGCTACACCGACTCCGTCGCCGGCGGCTCGATGATGATCGAGCGCGGGCTGCTGCGCGAGCTCGGCAGCTTCCGGCAGGTGCGCAAGCACGTCGACGCGGCGCTGATCGAGGACGTGATCGGCGCGGGCGCGGACATCTACCGCACCCACGGGCTGAACTACCTCTTCCGCCGCGGCGAGGCCGGGCACACCTGGGACAGCGACGTCGAGGCGTTCCTCGAGCCCAAGCAGCTCACCGGCAAGTGGGACGGATTCCGGCCCAGCCGCCTGCTCGAGGTGGACGCCGCCGACCGGCCCTGAGGGGCGCCGATTGGGCGGAGGTTGCGGGTGGCGGACGGAAATCCGTGCCGTTTGGTCCCCAACGGCGCGGATCTCGGCGCCCCGTCCCTCCAGGCGGAGTAGGGGCCGCCGATTGGTCAGAAACGGCAGATGATTTCCGGTTTTCCCTGCCGTTGGGGACCAAACGGCAGCCGGGACGCCCAGCCGTGCGGCGTCAGTGCCGGCCCATCCCCCGGGCGTCCCAGCCCTGGGCGCGCCAGGCCTCGAGGTCGAGCATGTTGCGGCCGTCGAGGAGCTGCTTGCGGCGGACGACGTCGCCGACGGTGGCGATGTCGATGCTGCGGAACTCGGGCCACTCCGTGAGGTGGAGGAGGAGGTCGGCGTCGCGGCAGGCGTCGAGGGCGGTGGCGGCGTACTCCAGCGTCGGGAAGGTACGGCGCGCGGTCTCGGTGGCCTTGGGGTCGTAGACGGCGACGTGGGCGCCGCGCAGGTGGAGCTGGCCGGCGATCCACAGGGCGGGGGAGTCGCGGACGTCGTCGCTGTCGGGCTTGAAGGCGGCGCCCCAGACGGCGACGCGGGCGCCGGCGACGCTGCCGCCGAGCGCGGAGGTGGCCATCTGGACCAGGCGCTGGCGACGGCTCTGGTTGATCGCGTCGACCTCGCGCAGGAAGCCCATCGCGTCGTCGACGCCGAGCTCGCCGGCGCGGTGCAGGAAGGCGCGGATGTCCTTGGGCAGGCAGCCGCCGCCGAAGCCGATGCCGGCGTTGAGGAACTTGCGCCCGATGCGGACGTCGTGGCCGATCGCGTCGGCGAGGTCGACGACGTCGGCGCCGGTCACCTCGCAGACCTCGGCGACGGCGTTGATGAAGGAGATCTTGGTGGCGAGGAAGGCGTTGGCCGAGACCTTGACCAGCTCGGCGGTCGCGAAGTCGGTGACGACCACGGGCGTGCCGGCGTCGAGGGAGACGGAGTAGAAGTCGCGCAGCGTCGCCTCGGCCCGCTCGGACGCCACGCCGAAGACCAGCCGGTCGGGCTCGAGGGTGTCCTTGACCGCGAAGCCCTCGCGCAGGAACTCCGGGTTCCACGCGAGCTCGGCCTCGGCGCCTACCGGCGCGAGCTCGGCCAGGCGGTCGGCGAGCCGGGCTGCGGTGCCCACCGGCACCGTCGACTTGCCGACGACGAGCGCAGGCTCGGTGAGGTACGGCGCGAGCGACTCGACCGCGGCGTCGACGAAGCTCACGTCCGCGCCGAGCCCGGCGGCCTGCTGCGGGGTGCCCACGCAGACGAAGTGGAGGTGACCGAAGGCGCCGGCCTCCTCGAAGGAGTCGGTGAACCGCAGCCGTCCGCTGGCGACGTGCTTGGCCAGCAGCTCCTCGAGGCCGGGCTCGTAGAAGGGGACCTCGCCCCGGGTGAGGGCGGCGCGCTTGTCGGCGTCGATCTCCACCCCCAGGACCTCGTAGCCGAGCTCCGCCATGGACGCTGCGTGGGTGGCCCCGAGGTAGCCACACCCGATCACCGTGATGCGCACGGCACGGAGTCTAGGGCTACGCCCAGTCGGCGGACCGCCTCGGTGAGGCGCGCGGGTGAGGTGGCGATGTTGAGCCGGACGTGACCGTCGAGTCCGGGCTGGTAGTCCGACCCCGCGGCCGGTGCCACGCCGTGCTCCCGGCCGGCGGCGGCCGGGTCGGCCACGCCGTACGCGCGCAGGTCGAGCCAGGCGAGGTACGTCGCCTCCAGCGGCCGCATCCGGGCGGCCGGCAGGTGCTCCGCGAGCAGGTCGCCCAGCAGGGCCCGCTGCTCGTCGAGGCGCGCGACCAGCGAGGCCAGCCACGCGTCGCCCTCGGTGTAGGCGACGCGCGCCGCGACGATCCCCAGCGGCGAGAAGCCGTGGTTCAGCGGCAGCGGCACGTGGCGCAGCGCGCGCTGCTCGGCGGCGTCGAGCGTGACGATCTGTGCGCAGTGCAGCCCGGCGGTGTTGAAGGACTTCGAGGCGCTGGTGACGAGGATCGCGCCCGGGTCGACGGAGAGGTACGGCGTGAAGCGGGCGCCGGGCAGGGTCAGCGGCCCGTGGATCTCGTCGCTGATCACTCGCGCGCCGTACTCCGCGGCCAGGTCACGGACCGCCTCGAGCTCGGCCCGGCTCGGCACGTGGCCCAGCGGGTTGTGGGGGTTGCACAGCAGCAGGGTGCGCGCACCGGCGGCGAAGGCCTGCTCCACGGCGGCGAGGTCGAGCGCGGCTCCGGCGTGGTCCATGGGCGCGTCCGGGTCGGCCACGACGCCGACCAGCTCGCGGCCGGCCACCGCCACGATCTCGCGGAACGGCGGGTAGCACGGCAGCTGCACCACCACCGGGCCCGGCGGGCAGAGCACGTCGAGCGCGAGCCGGATGCCCGAGATAACGTCGCCGGTCACGGTGATCGCGGAGGCGGGCATCTCCCAGTCCCAGTGGCGCTTCGCGAAGTCGGCCATCGCCCCGCCGATACCGCGGTGATCGGCGAGCGCGTAGCCGGCCATCCCTCCCCGCACCGCCCGGGTGAGGGCGTCCACGAGCTCGGGTGCGAGTGCGTAGTCCATCTCGGCCACCCAGGCCGGGATCACGTCCGGTCCGAACACCCCCCACTTCAGGGGCAGGGCGGCACGGGCCTCGTCGTCGGTGAGATCACGGATCACCCGACCGAACCTAGCCCTGCTGAATCGAGGCGTCAGCCCTGGGCCACGGTCGCCCCGGCAGCCGTCAGGTCGGTGATGCCGCCGGCGTCGGTGACGTCGGTGAAGCCCAGCTCCGCCATGGTGGCCGCGGCCACCGCCGAGCGGTTGCCGCTCTGGCAGTAGACGACGTAGGGCGCCGTCGGGTCGAGCGTCTCCAGCTGGGCGGCGAAGTCGGGGGCGCTCGCGTCGAGGTTGGAGGCGCCCTCGAGGTGGCCACCGGCGTACTCCGCCGCGGTGCGTACGTCGATCACGGTGTGGTCGCCCGCCTCGATGAGAGGGACGGCCTCCTTGGCCCCGAGGGTGGTGACCTCCGTCGCCGTGATGGTCTCGCTCGTCTCCCCGGCACCCGCCGCGGAGTCGCCGGCCTCGTCGTCCCCGGAGGAGCAGGCAGCGAGGGAGAGGGTCACCACGGCGGTGACGCAGACGGCGGCGGTCCGAAGGAAGGTGCGCATACCCTCTAGGGTATAACGCTCCTGATCGGGCCCGCATGCGTAGCCTCGACGCATGCAGGGACGCCGCGCGGTCCTCGTGCCAGGGCTCGCCGCTCTGGTGCTGCTGGCCGGCGTCGCGTGCACCTCCGGCTCCGGTGAGACCCCCGCGGAGACCCCGCGAGCGGAGCCGGCGGCGGAGTCGAGCCCGTCGAGCGCACCTGCGCCCGGCTCGCCCGCGGAGCCCCCCTCCCAGCCCCTCGTCCTCGCCGTCGACCCGCGTCGGGGCCCCGTCGACGTCTCGCTGCGGCAGGCGCGTCGGCTGATCCGCGACCGTGACGTCGCTGGGCTCCCGGCCCGCGCGGTCGAGGTGATGGCGGCGGCCGACGTCGGACCGCACGTGCGCGTCGTACGCGTCGACGGGGTCCACCCGCTGCGCGCCCCTCGGCGCTACCCGCTGACCGTGCCCGCCGGGACGGACGGTCAGCCGCGGGTCACCACCGTGACCGTCGTCGGCGACGTGATGCTCGGCCGGGGCGTGGCCGACCGCTCCTCGTCGCCGGCCGCCGCACTGCGCCCGATGCGGCGCCGCCTCGCGAGCGCCTCCCTCACCGTCGGCAACCTCGAGAACACCCTGTCCCGCGCCGGTGCCCCCACCCAGGGCGGCGACTCCTTCGCGGCCGACCCGCGCGTCGCGAAGGGCCTGAGGGCCGCCGGCTTCGACGCCCTCTCCCTGGCCAACAACCACCTCGGCGACTTCGGGCCGCAGGCGCTCGTCGAGACCGTACGGCGCCTGCGTGCGGCCGGGCTGAGGACGTTCGGCGCCGGGCGCGATGCCGCCCAGGCCTGGCAGCCGGTCGTCGTGGAGCGCAAGGGCGTGCGCTTCGGGCTGATCGGGTTCAACGCGATCGGGGAGACGCCCGAGGTCGGCCCCGACACCCCGGGTGCGGTGTCGGTGAGCATGCCGCCGCGGACCGGGCCGCTCGACCGGGCGGAGCTGGACCGCTTCCTGCGCGCCGTACGCCGCCTGGACCGGGACGTCGACGTGACGATGGTGCTGCCGCACTGGGGCACGCAGTACACCCAGCGCCCCGAGCCGATCCAGCGCCGGGTCGCCCGGGACCTCGTCGACGCCGGGGCGGACGTCGTGGTCGGCGGGCACCCGCACTGGGTGCAGGGCGCGTCGCTGCTGAAGCGCCCCGAGGGTGGCGCCGAGGCGCTGGTCGTGCACTCGCTGGGCAACTTCGCCTTCGACATGGACTTCATGCAGGAGACCCAGGAGGGCCTGGTCCTCGAGCTGGTCTTCTGGGACGACGAGCTGAAGGCCGCCGAGCTGGTGCCCTACCGGATCGGCGACGACTATGCACCGCGCGAGGTGGCATGGGCGGACGCCGCGGACAACCTGGCGCTCTTCTGGGAGTTCAGCGACCTCGCAGCCACGCCCAGATGAGCCGGCCGCCCCGGTCCAGCTGCGCGCGCTCGACGACGGCGGGCACGTCGCGCTCGGAGTGGTAGGCCTCGTACGACGTGCTGCCGAGCCGCGCGACGGTGAAGCCGGCCTTCTCGAACGACCAGTGGTCGCTGGTCGTCAGCTCGGTCCGGGTGGTGGGGATGCGGAGCCGGCGCGCCAGCGCGAGCAGCTCGTCGCGGACGCGGGTGGGGGAGAGCCCGCCCAGCCCCACGGGCACGCGCGCTCCGACCCCGATGCGATCCAGCGACACCATCGCCCGCAGGCCCTTCCGCTCGGCCCGACCCATCTCGCGGACGTAGTGCTGGGAGCCGAAGTGGTGCTGGTCGTCGCCCGGCCCGCGCGGCTCCTCGGCGCCGAACGCCACCAGCACGGCCGGGAGCCGGGTCTCCTCGGCCGCGGCCAGCCGGGCCAGCTCCAGCAGCAGCGCCACGCCCGAGGCGTTGTCCTCGGCCCCCGGGGCGACCGCGACCGTGTCCAGGTGCGCGCCCACCACGACGTACGGCGCGGCCGGGTCGAAGCCGGGCGGGGTCGCCACCACGTTGAACGAGCGCCCGGCCGCCACCGGGACCCCCCACGAGTCGCCGGCTGGCACGCCGAAGCCCTGCCGGCGCACGTCGTACCCGTGGGCGGCAAAGCGCTCCTCGACGTACGCCGCAGCTCGCCGGAAGCCGGGCCCGGTCGCCAGCCGCGGGCCGATCCGGCCGGCCAGCGCGCGGACGTGGGCGAGGGCGCGGTCGGCCTCGAAGCGGGCGGGAGCCTGGTCGGGAGTGGGGGTGGGCGTCGCGGAGGCGGTGCCGCTCGGGCTGCCGGTCGGGGCGCTCGAGGGGCTGCTCGGCGAGCTGCTCGAAGGGGGCGGCGTGCCCGGTCGGGCGTCGTCGTCCTCGCTGCAGCCGATCCCGGTGGCGAGCAGGACCAGAGCGAGTGCGCACCCGGTCGCCGTACGGGGTGCGGAGATGCCCATCGCGGCTCCTGGCGTTGTGGTGCACGTCACGGGGCGCAGCCCCATCGGCGAGATCGTCAGCATCGCACGCTCGCGGGACCTTACGATGCGCCAATGCCTTCGCTGTCCTCGCTCCTGCGCACCTCCGTCCCGCTGCTGGTCCTCCCCCTCGCGGTCTCGCTCGCGGCGTGCGCGCCGGCCGAGGAGACCGAGACCGCCACCGAGGCGGACTCCTGCGCCACCGAGGACCTCGCGCTGCTCACCCCCGGCACGCTCACCATCGCCACCGACACGCCTGCCTACGAGCCGTGGTTCGTCGACGACGACCCCACCAACGGCAAGGGATTCGAGTCGGCGGTCGCCTACGCCGTCGCCGAGCAGCTCGGCTTCGCGGCCGACGACGTCACCTGGGTGACGGTGCCGTTCAACAACTCCTACGCCCCGGGCGCGAAGAAGTTCGACTTCGACATCAACCAGATCTCGGTCACGCCCGAGCGCGAGAAGGTCGTGGACTTCTCCGACGGCTACTACTCCGCCGCCCAGGCCGTGGTCACGCTCGCGGAGGACGGCGCCACCGCCGCCTCGCTGGAGGACCTGGCCGGTCTCAAGCTCGGCGCCCAGACGGGCACGACGAGCCTCACCGCCGTGCGCGAGGTGATCCAGCCCGACGTCGAGCCCGCGGTCTTCAAGGACACCAACGCGGCCAAGCAGGCGCTGCTCAACGGCCAGGTCGACGCGATCGTGGCCGACCTCCCCTCGGCGTTCTACATCACCGCCGTCGAGATCGAGGGCAGCACGATCCTCGGCCAGTTCCAGCCCGAGGCCGGTGAGACCGAGGAGTTCGGTCTGCTGATGGAGAAGGGCAGCGAGCTGCTCCCGTGCGTCAACGAGGCGCTCGGCGAGCTCAAGGACGACGGCACGCTGGCCGACATCGAGCAGGAGTGGCTCTCCGACACCGTCGACGTGCCGGTCCTGGACTGAGCCGGACCCCGCCGACGCCGCCCATCCAAGCCACACCGTGACGCAGCAGGGGCTCGAGCCGGCCCCGGACACCCCGACCCCGCAAGCCTGGGTCCCGAGCGCGCGCGAGCGCGAACGAGACGGGGTCCGCCGCGCCCTGCGCCGGCGCGGCCTGCTGATCGCCGGTGCCGTCACGGTCCTGGTCCTCTGCGCGCTCCTCGCCGGCGTCGTCAGCTCGCCGGGCTGGCCGCGGGTGCGCGAGACGTTCTTCTCGCTCCACCACGCCCGGGAGTCGCTGCCGGCGATCGTCGACGGCTTCTGGGTCAACGTGCGGATGTTCCTCATCGCCGAGCCGCTGATCCTGCTGCTCGGTGGGCTGGTCGCCGTCACCCGCAGCACGGTCTCGCCGTGGCTGACGCCCGCCCGGGCGCTGGCGGTCGCCTACACCGACCTCTTCCGCGGCGTGCCGACGATCCTCGTGGTCGTGCTGTTCGGCTTCGGCATCCCCGCCCTCGGGCTGGCCGGCGTCACCACGAGCCCGTTCGTGCTGGCGACCTTCGCGCTGGTCCTCTGCTACGGCGCCTACGTGGCCGAGGTGATCCGCTCCGGCATCGAGTCGATCCACCCCTCCCAGGTCGCGAGCGCGCAGGCCCTCGCGCTGTCGCGGACGCAGACCATGCGCCACGTCGTGCTGCCGCAGGCGCTGCGTCGCGTCGTACCGCCGCTCATGAACGACTTCGTCTCGCTGCAGAAGGACACCGCGCTGGTCGCCTCGATCGGCGTCTTCGACGCGCTCTTCGCGGCGCAGGACTACGGCAACTACCACTTCAACTACACCCCGCTGCTGGTGACCGGCGCCTTCTTCGTGGTGCTCACCGTGCCGCTGGCGCGCTTCACGGACTGGCTGGCGCGGCGGGCGATGCAGCGCGAGCGGGGTGGACGATGAACGGGCTGGTGAAGGGCGCGCCCCTGCTCGAGGTCCGCGACCTGCGCAAGTCGTACGGCGAGCGCGTCGTGCTCAGCGACGTCTCGCTGACCGTGCGCCAGCACGACGTGATCTGCCTGATCGGCTCCTCGGGATCGGGCAAGTCGACGCTGCTGCGCTGCCTCAACCTGCTCGAGGAGATCGACGACGGCACGATCGCCTTCGAGGGCCGTGAGATCTCCGACCCCCGCACCGACCCGCGCGCCGTACGTCGCGACATCGGGATGGTCTTCCAGGCCTACAACCTCTTCCCGCACCTGACCGTGCTCGACAACTGCACGCTCGCGCCGGTCAAGGTGCACGGTGTCGCCAAGCGCGAGGCGGCCGCCCGGGCCCGGGAGCTCCTGGAGCGCTTCGGGCTGGCCGACAAGGCCGATGCCCACCCCGACCGCCTCTCGGGGGGCCAGCAGCAGCGCGCCGCGCTGGTGCGGGCGCTGTGCACGCAGCCCAAGCTGCTGCTGCTCGACGAGATCACCGCTGCCCTCGACCCCGAGCTCGTGGGGGAGGTCCTGGAGATCGTCCGCACCGAGGCGGAGGCCGGGATGACGATGATCCTGGCGACGCACGAGATGGCGTTCGCCCGCGAGGTCGCCAGCAGCGTCTGCTTCCTCGACGGTGGCCGGATCCTCGAGCAGGGGCCGCCCGAGCAGATCTTCGGCGACCCGCGTGAGGAGCGGACCCGGCAGTTCCTGCGCCGGGTGCTGCCGCCGGCCGGCTGACGCCTGACGCCTGGCCCCGAACCCCGGGCCCGTCCCGCCCGCCGGACCGGGGGCTGCCACCGTGACAGCATCTCTGTCATGATCGCGCCATGAGCTATGAACTCGGTCAGGGCACCGGTCCGCTGCGCGGCGTCAAGGTCGTGGAGATCGCGGGCATCGGCCCCAGCCCGCACGCGTGCATGATCCTGGCCGACCTCGGCGCCGACGTGATCCGCGTCGAGCGTCCCGGTGGCCAGGCGCTGACCGGGGGCGCCCACGACCTGCTCAACCGAGGTCGCCCGAGCGTCGCGCTCAACCTCAAGGACCCGGCGGCGATCGCGACCGTGCTCGACCTGATCGCGGGGGCCGACGTCGTCATCGAGGGCATGCGTCCCGGCACCACCGAGCGGCTCGGCCTCGGGCCGGACGTGTGCCTGGAGCGCAACCCGCGACTGGTCTACGGCCGGATGACCGGCTGGGGCCAGGACGGCCCGCTCGCCAAGGCCGCCGGCCACGACATGAACTACATCGCCATCACCGGCGCCCTGCACGGCCTCGGCCAGGACAAGGCTCGCCCGCACTTCCCGACCAACCTCGTCGGCGACTTCGGCGGCGGCTCGACCTACCTCGTGATCGGCATCCTCGCCGCCCTGCTCGAGGCGAAGGCCAGCGGCCAGGGCCAGGTCATCGACGCCGCGATCGTCGACGGCACCGCCAACCTCAACGCGATGGGCTCCGCGATGCTGGCCGGCGGCAGCTTCAAGGAGGAGCGGGCCGCCAACCTCCTCGACGGCGGCCAGCCCTACTACGACATCTACGAGACCTCCGACGCCAAGCACATGTCGGTCGGCGCTCTGGAGCCGCAGTTCTACGCGGAGTTCGTCCGCCTGCTCGGCATCGAGGAGACCGCGCCGGACCGCTTCGACTTCGAGCGCACCGCCGAGCTGCGCAAGGTCATCACCGACGCGTTCCTGACCCGCACCCAGGCCGAGTGGGCCGAGGTCTTCGAGGGCACCGACGCGTGCGTCGCCCCGATCATCCCGCTCAGCGAGGCCGCGACCCACCCGCACATGGCCGCCCGCGAGGTCTTCGTCGAGCACGAGGGCGTCCTGCAGCCCGCGCCCGCCCCGCGCTTCTCCCGCACCCGCTCCACCCTCGGCCTCCCGCCGGCGGCCACGCCCGGCCAGCACACCCGCGAGGCCCTCGCCGCCTGGGGCGTCTCCGACGTCGACGCGCTGCTGGAGTCCGGCGCCGCTGTACAGCCCTGACCCGGCGCTAACGCACATCCTGGGAGCGCTGAGTCGGCGTCGCGCCGAGTCGGCGGGGTGAGACGTGTCAGCCCGGCTGGGGGCGGGCTGTCAGCATGGCGGCGTGAAGCCGTTCCTCTTCCTGGGCATCCGTGCCGAGGACACCGCCGCCGACGACGAGTACGACGCGATCCTGCGCTTCGCCGGCCTGGCCGAGCGCGACGTACGACGGGTGCGCCTGGAGCGTGACGAGCTCGGTGAGATCGACCTCGACGACTTCTCCGGGGTGATCCTGGGCGGGGGACCGTTCAACGTGAGCGACCCCGTCGAGTCCAAGCCGGTCCACCAGGTCCGCGTCGAGGCGGAGCTGCGGGCACTCGGCCTGCGGGCGGTCGCGGAGGACTTCCCCTTCCTCGGCGCCTGCTACGGCATCGGCACGCTCGGCAGCCTGCACGGCGGACTGGTCGACCGGACCTACGGCGAGCCGATCGGCGCCGTACCCATCACCCTCACCGACGCGGGCCGAGAGGACCGGCTCTTCGGCGAGCTCCCCGCGACCTTCGACGCGTTCCTCGGGCACAAGGAGGCGGTGCGTCGCCTGCCGGACGGGGCGGTGCTGCTGGCCTCGTCCGCGAGCTGCCCGGTGCAGGGCTTCCGGCTGGGACGCAACGTCTATGCCACGCAGTTCCACCCCGAGCTGGACGACGACGGGCTGTGCACCCGCATCGACGTCTACCGCCACCACGGCTACTTCGACCCGCCGGAGGCCGACGAGCTGCAGCGCCTGGCCCGTGCGGCGGACGTCACCGAGCCTCCCCGCCTGCTCGCGAGGTTCGTCGAGCTCTACGCCCGCTGACGGTGTGACGTGTGCCGTGCCGCGGTTTGAAGCGGCACGCACCGGGCACCGCCCAGGCTCCGAGCGAGGCGCCCGAAGCTCCTCGCCTCCCTGGAGGTCGCGATGTTCCTGTTCTTCAGCAACCGGCTCGGCCTGGCCGGGTCCATCCTGCTCTCGCTGGTCGTCACCGCCGTGCTGCTGATGATCTTCGCCTTCTAGCAGTGACCGCCGGCTCCCGGTGACGGGACCATCGGCCCGTGCTCGCGCGTTGACGGCGCCGATAACGTCGTACTCGGACGACCGACCGGCCCGCCCGACGGGTCGATCCCGAGTTTCTGGAGGCATCATGGGCATGGACGAGGACGTCACCACCCGGCTGAGCGAGGAGCGTTGCTGGGAGCTGCTGCGAGGTGACGAGTTCGGACGCCTCGCCTTCCGGCTCAGCGACGAGATGCACATCGTCCCGATCAACTACGCGGTGGACGGCGGCACCATCCTGTTCCGCACCTCCGGCGGCGAGAAGCTGCTGAGCGTGCTGATGCACGGCGAGGTCGCCTTCGAGATCGACCGGTACGGCGAGAAGGAGGCGACGAGCGTCGTCATCCGTGGCCGCGCCCGCCGCCTCGACGAGGACGAGGAGCACCGCGCCGACAACGTGCCGCTGCGGCCCTGGATCGGGACGCACAAGTACAACGTCGTGGAGATCACCCCCACCACGGTCACCGGCCGGGCCTTCCAGCTCGACCGCCCTTGGCTGCACCTGCGCCCCGAAGCCTGAGCTTTCAGGCTCGGAGCCGAGCGGTGGCGCGGTGACCCGCGCCACTTCCGGCGCCTGCGGGCGCCAGTGATGCGGCTGTGACTGGAGTGCTGCGCTAGGTTGGTCGCAGCAGTCCGCCCAGTCTTGCCTCGGGCTGCCGGCGCGCGCCCCCCTTTGTGGTGATGTGACGCCGCCTTCCGGGCCTCGGCCCGTGAGTGCACGCTTTCGTTGTTCCCGCCGCCGGCGGGACGGCTTGGTGAGACACACCAACGGATAGCGACTTATCTCTTGTCTTCTGCTGCACCTGCCCCTGCCCGCACCGCGAACGCTGCCGGATTCTCCGAGCTCGGCGTCCCCGCGGACCTGACGAAGATCCTCGCGGATCTCGGCATCACCTCCCCCACTCCCATCCAGGCCGCGACGCTGCCGGACTCCCTCGCGGGTCGCGACGTCCTGGGCCGTGGCCGCACCGGCTCCGGCAAGACCTACGCGTTCCTGTTGCCGCTCGTGGCGCGCCTCGTGTCGTCGGGCCGCAAGGTCCGCGCCGGCGCCCCCCGTGCGCTGATCCTGGCCCCCACCCGTGAGCTGGTGGGCCAGATCCAGGAGTCCCTCGAGCCGCTGGCCAAGGCCAACGGCCTGACCACCCAGACCGTCTTCGGCGGAGTGGGCCAGAACCCGCAGGTCCAGGGTCTGCGCCGCGGCGTCGACATCCTGCTGGCCTGCCCCGGTCGCCTCGAGGACCTGATCAACCAGGGTCACTGCTCGCTCGGCGACATCGAGGTCACGATCCTCGACGAGGCCGACCACATGGCCGACCTGGGCTTTCTGCCGGCCGTGCGCCGTCTGATGGACAAGACGCCGACCGACGGTCAGCGCCTGCTGTTCTCCGCGACGCTCGACGGTGCGATCAACGTGCTGGTCAAGAAGTACCTGCACTCCCCGGTCACCCACGAGGCCGACTCGGCCCAGTCGCCGATCTCGACGATGGAGCACCACGTGCTGCACGTGGAGCGCGACCACCGCGTCCCGGTGCTGGTGGACCTGACCAGCGCCCCCGGTCGCACGGTCGTCTTCACCCGCACCAAGCACGGTGCCAAGGCGCTGACCAAGCAGCTGAACAAGAACGGTGTCCCCACCGTCGAGCTGCACGGCAACCTGAGCCAGAACGCCCGCACCCGCAACATGGCCGCCTTCCACGAGGGCAAGGCCACGACGCTGGTCGCGACCGACATCGCCGCGCGCGGCATCCACGTCGACGACGTGTCGCTCGTGATCCACGCCGACCCGCCGGTCGAGCACAAGGCCTACCTGCACCGCTCCGGTCGTACGGCGCGCGCCGGCGCCGCGGGCACCGTGGTGACGCTGATGACCTCCGACCAGGTCCGCGACGTGCGCGACCTGACCCGCGCGGCCGGCATCAAGCCGACCACGACCCGTCTGGACGGCCCGGCCCACCCGATCCTCGTCAAGCTCGCCCCCGGCGAGCGCGCGACGGTGCCCGGTGGCCTCGTGCTCGAGGTCCCGTCGCAGCCCTCGGGTCGCGGCACCAGCAACGGCGGCTCCGACACCGGTGCCAAGAGCAGCGGAGGCCGCAACCGCAGCCGCCGCGGCGGCGCGGGCGCCACCGCCACCGGCGGCGGCCGTGGTGCCTCGGGCGCCCGCTCGACCGGCAGCAAGCCCGCGGCCAAGTCCGGCTCGAAGCCCGCCTCCGCGGGTCGCGGCGCCGGCGGAGGACAGCGCTCCTCGTCGCGCCCGGCCGGCAAGTCGGGCGGCCACAGCGCCGCCTCCTTCAGCCGCGGCGCCCGCTGACCCCAGGCCCAGGCCCAGGCAACACAGCACCAGCAGCAACACAGCACCACCCCAAGCCCGCCGACCCGTCACTCCCTCGACCAGACACGCCGTGTCTGGAAGCGCGAGTGACGGGTCGGCGGCGTCTGGGGCCGGGTCAGCCTGCCGTGAGGCCCGGCTCAGTGGTTGCGCAGGGCCTCGACGAGGTCGTCCTTGTTCATCTTCGAGCGCCCCTCGATGTCGAGCTCGCCGGCGCGCTTGCGCAGGTCGTCGACACTCCAGTCCTCGTAGGAGCCCGAGGAGCCGCCCTTGCTGCCCACCGCGGAGCGTGAGCTGTTGGCCGCGGCGTTGGCGATCCGCGCGGACTTCTCCTTGCTGTTGCCCTCGTCGCGCAGCTTCTCGTAGAGCTCGTCGTCCTTGACGCTGGGACCGGGCTTCTTCTGGCCGCCGCTCTGGCTGGGCATGAGTCCTCCTTCGGTCGGGACAGCTGTCACCCGGTGAGGTGCCCGAGGCGACGAGTCGTCAAACGGCCCGGCCCGGTCAGGACAGCTGCCCCTCCGCCTCGCGGTCCCGATCCAGCCGCGCCATCCAGGGCTTGGCCGTGACGCCGTGGACCAGGACCGACAGGACGATCGTGAAGGCGGCCGTCGACCACAGCCACGGCGCCTCGGCGAACTCCGCCTCACCGGTCGCGTAGGCCAGGTAGTAGAGCGAGCCCACGCCGCGGACCCCGAAGAACGCGACCGCGCGGCGCTCCCGGACGGTGAGGCCGCCCACGCATTCACGGCGTCGCGACATCGCCCCGAGCCCGATCAGCCCGGCGAGGGGCCGGATCACGAAGATCGTGGCCACGGCGACGAGCACGCCCCACAGGTCGAGGTAGTCGAGCAGCCCGTTGGTCATCTCGATGCCGAGGAAGAGCAGGATCACGAGCGTGAGGAGCCGCTCGAGCCGCTCGATCACCTCGTGCATGGCGCGGTGGTAGTCGTGGCGGCGCTCCTGTGCGCGCAGCGTCATGGCACAGGTGAACACCGCGAGGAACCCGTAGCCGCCGGCCACCTCGGCCACGCCGTACGCCGTGAGGAGAGCCGCGATCGCGAGCAGCGGCTCCCCCTGCTCGGCGAGGCGCAGGTCCTTGCTGGGCAGCCGGAAGGCGATCTTGCCCAGGCCCCAGCCGACCAGCAGCCCGCCGGCGACGCCGAGCGCGACCTTGCCGAGGAGGTACCAGCTCAGCCAGTGGGTGGCGTCATCGGCGGCGAAGCTGCCGGCCGCCGCCAGCAGGATGGCGAGGTAGACGAAGGGGAAGGCCAGGCCGTCGTTGAGTCCTGCCTCCGCGGTGAGCGCGAAGCGCACCTCGTCGTGCTCGTGCCCCTCCTCGTCCTCGTGGTCGGGCTCGATCTCCATCTCGTCGGCGTCCTCGTCCACCGCGGGGCCGCCGACCTGGACGTCGGAGGCGAGCACCGGGTCGGTGGGGGCGAGTACGGCGCCGAGCAGGACGGCGCCGGCGAGCGAGAGCCCGCCGGCCCACCAGCCGATCGCCGCGATCGCGGCGATCGTCAGGGGCATGGTCACCCCCAGCAGCCGCCAGGTCGCCGACCAGCGTCCCCACGAGGACCAGGACCGCAGGTTCAGGGGCCGGTCGAGTGCCAGGCCCACGCCCATCAGCGCCACCAGGACCGCGATCTCGGTGACGTGCTCGATCACCGCACGGTCGGCCTCCACGCCCGGGCTGAAGCTGATGTCCTCGAAGAGCGGCGTCAGCCCCAGGACCATCCCCACGCCCACGAGCACGATCGGCGACGACAGGGCATAGCGCTGCAGCAGTGACGGCAGCACCACCGCCAGGAGGAGGCAGAGCCCGCCGATGAGAAAGACTCCGTCCGCGGTCATGCCTGGACGCTAGCGACCCGGCGGAAACGCCGGGCCGCGGAGGTGTCCCGTCAGAGCCCGAAGGTGGCCAACCAGGCCCGGACCGGCGCGATGTCGACGCGCTGGTTGCCCGACAGATAGCGGCACTTGTCGTTGTAGCCGAAGCTCGTCACGGCCACCACGACGTCGCCGAGCAGCACGGGACCGCCGGAGTCGCCGGTGCAGGTGCCGCCGGTGCCGCGGCTGTCGTGGAGGTTGCCGTTGGTCTGCAGGATCTGGGCGGTGAGCTTCTGTCCCGGCATCTGCGCCTGGCGACGCAGCAGCGGGAACGTCATCGGCACCGCATTCTGCGGCCCCGACGCCGGCTTGCGGACCTCGGCGCCGTAGCCGACCGCGGTGAAGAGCGTCTTGTTGAGCCGCGGCTGGGCCACCGAGTCGAGCAGGTTCACCCCCGCGAGCCTGGCGGGCGCGATGTCGGTGACCGGACGGTCGAGCACGATCACGCCCACGTCGTTCCAGTTGTCTCGGTCGGTGAGGCCGGAGTAGCCCGGGTGGGTGTGCGCGACTCCCGAGTGGAAGCCGGCCGCCTCCAGCTCGGCCTGGGTGTAGCCGGCGGTGCGGTCGGCGGCCGAGGGCAGCCCGGCCGGGGGCGCGTCGCCGAGGTAGGTCTCGAAGGTGACGAGCGTGCGGCCCACCGTGCCCTCGGTGCAGTGCGCGGCGGTGAGGACGACGGTGGGCGAGACCAGCGTCGCGGAGCAGGTGAACCGGCTGCTCGCGTCGTAGGCCATCGTCAGCCCCACGTTCGGGTGGGCCTCGGCGTCGGGGGTGCCACCGGTGATCGCGGCGGCCTGGCCGCCCATGCCGGTCAACCCAGCGGTCAGTCCGGCGGTCAGGGCCAGGGCGATGAACGTCGTGAGCAGTCGAGGCCGCACGTGCACTCCTTGAGAGATGGGACCCACATCGTCGTCGAACGAGGCGCTCCAGGTCCGCGAAACGCGCAACTCCGCCCGCGCCGCGCCCGTCGTACCAGTCAGGGCTGGCGGGGCGGGAGACGGTGGAGCTGTACGTCGCGCAGCTGGGCGTCGGCTGCGGTAGCCGTCAGGTAGGTGCAGTGCGGCTGACGCCGGCGATCGGTGGGCGACCCGGGATTGAGCAGCCGCAGCGGCGCTCCCGCGGCCGTGGTGGTCGTGGTGTCCCACGGGATGTGGCTGTGGCCGAAGACCAGCACGTCCACGTCGTCGTACGTCGCGGCGCAGCGCCGCTCGCGGCCCTTCGCGTCGCCGGTCTCGTGGACCACGGCGAGGCGCACGCCGCCCAGCGTCACCCGCGCCACCTCCGGCAGCCGCCGACGCAGCTCGGCCCCGTCGTTGTTGCCGTGGACCCCGACGAGCCGGCGCGAGCGCGTCTCCAGCTCGTCGAGCAGCGCGGGCTCGACCCAGTCGCCGGCGTGGACGACGACGTCGGCGGCCTCGACGGCCTCCCACAGCGGGACGGGCAGGTCGCGGGCCCGTTTGGGCAGGTGGGTGTCGGCCATCAGGACCAGTCGCACGCTCTCCATCCCCATGAGCCTAGAACGGGTCTAGCCTCACTTCATGGACGACGAGGCCACGCAGAAGCTCCCGAACGCGGTCTATGAGGCCGAGCTGGCCCGACTGCAGGCCGAGTTCGTCAAGGTCCAGGAGTGGACCAAGGCGGAGGGCCAGCGGATCGTGGTCGTCTTCGAGGGCCGCGACGCCGCCGGCAAGGGCGGTGCGATCAAGCGCATCACGCAATACTTGAGCCCCCGCGTCGCGCGCATCGCCGCGCTGCCGGCGCCCACCGAGCGCGAGCGCGGTCAGTGGTACTTCCAGCGCTACCTCGAGCAGCTGCCCAGCCCCGGCGAGATGGTCCTCTTCGACCGCTCCTGGTACAACCGCGCCGGCGTCGAGAAGGTGATGGGCTTCTGCACGCCGACGGAGTACCACCGGTTCCTGCACCAGTGCCCGATCCTCGAGCGGATGCTGGTCGAGGACGGGATCCTGCTGCGCAAGTACTGGTTCTCGGTCAGCGACCAGGAGCAGCAGCGGCGCTTCAAGTCGCGCCTCGACGACCCGATGCGGCGCTGGAAGCTCTCCACGATGGACCTCGAGTCGATCAGCCGCTGGGAGGACTACTCGCGCGCCAAGGACCAGATGATGGTGCACACCGACATCCCCGAGGCCCCCTGGTACGTCGTGGAGGGCGACGTGAAGAAGCGCGCCCGGCTCAACATGATGGCCCACCTGCTCTCCACGATCCCGTACGTCGAGCAGCCGCTGCCGCACCTCGAGCTTCCCGAGCGCCCGGGGTCCACCGGCTACGAGCGCCCGCCGCGCGACCAGGCGACGTACGTCCCCGACCACACCGCGACGCTGCTCCAGGACTGAGCCGAGCGGAGTGCGCGCCGGCGCCGGGTGGGTCGTGTGCCCGTCTGCGCGGTGGGGCGCGTGCTCAGGCACACGACCCGGGCCGCGCGACTGTGATCCGCGGGTAACTGGAGATGTTCCTGCATGGGGTGCTTGCGATGCTCCAGTTACCTGCCAGTCGGTCGCTCGACCGCCGACTCGGCCGTCGTACGGCGTGCGCTTGCGCCGACTCGGCGTGCCTCAGCGGGCCCGGCGGTCGATCGCCTGTCGCTTCTGCTCGTCGACGGCCGACTCGTAGGCCGCGACCAGGCTGGCCACCGATAGTGGCTTGAGGCGCTCCACGATCTCGCGAAGACGGTCGGGGCTGACGCCGGACTCCTTGTAGAGCGGCCAGACCATCGTGCGGAAGAGCTGGTCGAGCTCCTCGGCGACGGCGCGTCCGTGGGCGGCGTACACGTCGGCGGCGGCCACCGCGG
The DNA here is from genome assembly GCF_054775955.1 of Nocardioides pacificus. Classification (NCBI taxonomy): domain Bacteria; kingdom Bacillati; phylum Actinomycetota; class Actinomycetes; order Propionibacteriales; family Nocardioidaceae; genus Nocardioides; species Nocardioides pacificus. Next base: position 276,748 of record NZ_BAAHCI010000005.1, on the reverse strand, counting down.
CCTCGGTCGGGAAGCCCAGGTCGAGCAGGCCCAGGCCCACGGAGAGCTGCGAGACGGCCACGTGCAGCCGGTCCCGGCCGGCCGGGGTCACGATGCGCAGCGCCTCGAGGGTGGACACGTCGTCGTCGGAAAGCGCCCGGCCCGCTCGCCGGTCCAGCTCGGCGCGGGACATCTCCAGCGGCGGCTCGGTCTGCCACGGCGCGAGCATCGTGCGGTGCAGCGCGATGTCCTCCGGGCTGGCGGTGTCGGGGATCGCCGCGACGTACTTCTCGATCGCCGCCAGGGTGAAGCCGTGACTCTGCAGCTCCTGGACCAGCTCGAGGCGGGCCACGTGGTCGGCGGTGTAGTAGCCCGAGCGGCCGCGGCGGATCGGCGGCGGCACCAGTCCCCGGGTCGTGTAGAACCGGACGTTGCGCACGCTCATCCCGACGCGCTGGGTCAGCTCGTCGAGGCTCCACAGCTCATGGCTGGGGCCGGCGTGAACAGAGTCACCCATGGGTCTCCTGACGGCTCGGGCTGAGGTGTCCCACCGCGCAGGCGGCGATGAGCACAAATGTGGTGCGCGCCACATTGGGCGGACCGCACCTTGACGCTGACAGTAATAGTGTCACAATCGGCAAGCACAGTCTTCCAGCACGCAAGGGACCCCTCATGGCAGAAGCATTCGTGTACGACCACATTCGTACGCCGCGTGGCAAGGGCAAGAAGAACGGCTCGCTGCACGAGGTGAAGCCCGTCGACCTCGTCGTCGGACTCCTCGACGAGATCCAGGCTCGCAACCCCAGCCTCGATCCCCACCGCATCGACGACGTCGTGCTCGGCGTCGTCTCCCCGATCGGCGACCAGGGCGGCGACATCGCCAAGACCGCGGCGCTGGCCGCCGGCCTGCCCGACACCGTCGCCGGCGTCCAGCTCAACCGCTTCTGCGCCTCGGGTCTCGAGGCGGTCAACCAGGCGGCCTCGCGCGTGCGCGGCGGCTTCGAGGACCTGATCCTCGCCGGCGGCGTCGAGTCGATGAGCCGCGTGCCGATGGGCTCCGACGGTGGCGCCTGGGCATCCGACCCGGCCACCGCGTTCAAGAGCTCCTTCGTGCCACAGGGCATCGGCGCCGACCTGATCGCGACGATCGAGGGCTGGTCGCGCGAGGACGTCGACGCGTTCGCCGCCGAGTCCAACGCCCGCGCGGCGAAGGCCTGGGCCAACGGCTACTTCTCGCGCTCGGTCGTGCCGGTCAAGGACCTCAACGGCCTCACGGTGCTCGACCACGACGAGTTCATCCGCCCCGGCACCTCGGTGGAGAGCCTCGGCGGCCTCAAGCCGTCGTTCGCCGACATCGGCCAGCAGGCCGGCTTCGACGACGTCGCGCTGGAGAAGTACCACTGGGTGGAGCGGATCAACCACGTCCACCACGCCGGCAACTCCTCGGGCATCGTCGACGGCTCCGCGCTGATGGCGATCGGCAGCGAGCAGGTCGGCACCGACCTGGGCCTCACGCCCCGCGCGCGCATCATCGCCACCGCTGTCTCCGGCGCCGACCCGACGATCATGCTCACCGGCCCGGCCCCCGCCGCCCGCAAGGCGCTGGCCAAGGCCGGCCTGCAGGTCGAGGACATCGACCTCTTCGAGATCAACGAGGCCTTCGCTGCCGTCGCCATGCGCTTCATGCGCGACATGGGCATCACCTCCGACATCACCAACGTCAACGGCGGCGCGATCGCGATGGGCCACCCGCTGGGCGCCACCGGCGCGATGATCCTCGGCACGCTCATCGACGAGCTCGAGCGTCGCGACCAGAAGCGCGGCCTCGCCACGCTCTGCGTCGGCGGCGGCATGGGCATCGCCACCATCGTCGAACTTGTCTGACCCGGCCAGGACTGAGAAGGAATTCACGCATTCATGAGCACTGAGACCCAGACCGCGGTCCGCTACGACCGGGACGCCGACGGCATCGTCACGCTGACCCTCGACGACCCCACCGCGCGCGCCAACACGATGAACGAGCTCTACCAGAAGTCGATGGCCGAGGCCGTCGAGCGGCTGTACGCCGAGGTGGACGACGTCGTCGGCGTCGTGATCGCCAGCGCGAAGAAGACCTTCTTCGCCGGCGGCAACCTCAAGAACATGGTCCAGGCCGGTCCCGACGACGCCCAGGGCGTCTTCGAGTCCGGTGAGAGCATCAAGGCCGGCCTGCGCCGCCTCGAGCGCTACCCGCGCCCCGTCGTCTCCGCGATCAACGGCGCCGCCCTCGGCGGAGGCCTCGAGATCGCGCTGGCGACCAACCACCGCATCGCCGTCGACGACAACAAGACGCTGATCGGCCTGCCCGAGTCGACGCTGGGCCTGCTGCCCGGCGGCGGCGGCGTCACCCGCGTCGTCCGGATGCTCGGCATCCAGTCGGCGCTGATGGACGTGCTGCTGCCCGGCACCCAGTTCAAGCCGGCCCAGGCCAAGGAGAAGGGCCTGGTCGACGAGCTGGTCGCCACCCAGGACGAGCTGCTCCCGGCCGCCCGCGCCTGGGTCCTGGCCAACAAGGACAACGCCGAGGCCGCCCAGAACCCGTGGGACCGGGCCGGCTATCGGATGCCGGGCGGCACCCCGTCGAGCCCCAAGCTCGCCGGCTTCCTGCCCGCGTTCCCGGCGTTGCTGCGCCAGCAGACCAAGGGCGCGCTCTACCCCGCACCGCGCGCGATCATGAGCGCCGCGGTCGAGGGTGCGCAGGTGGACTTCGAGACCGCCTCGCGCATCGAGTCGCGCTACCTGACGAGCCTGATCGTCAACCAGCAGGCGAAGAACATGATCCAGGCGTTCTTCTTCGACCTGCAGGCGATCAACTCCGGCTCGCTGCGCCCCGACGGCATCGCGCCGTACAAGGCGGTCAAGGTCGGCGTGCTCGGCGCCGGGATGATGGGAGCGGGCATCGCCTACTCCTGCGCCCGCGCCGGCATGGAGGTCGTGCTCAAGGACGTCTCGACCGAGAACGCCGAGAAGGGCAAGGCCTACTCCGACAAGCTGCTCACCAAGGCCGTCTCGCGCGGCAAGAGCACCGAGGAGAAGAAGGCCGAGCTGCTCGGCCGGATCAAGGCCACGGGCGACCCGGCCGACCTGGCCGGCTGTGACCTGGTGATCGAGGCCGTCTTCGAGGACCCCGCGCTGAAGAGCAAGGTGTTCGCCGAGATCATGCCGTTCGTCAACCCCGACGCGCTGCTGTGCTCCAACACCTCGACGCTGCCGATCAGCGAGCTCGCGGAGGGCATCGAGCGCCCCGCGGACTTCATCGGTCTGCACTTCTTCTCGCCGGTCGACAAGATGCCGCTGGTCGAGATCATCCGCGGCAAGGAGACCTCGGACGCCGCGCTGGCCAAGGCGTACGACGTGGTGCAGCAGATCCGCAAGACCCCGATCGTGGTCAACGACAGCCGTGGGTTCTACACCTCGCGCGTCATCGGCACGATGGTCAACGAGGGCCTCGCGATGCTCAACGAGGGCATGCACCCGGTCAGCATCGAGCGGGCGGCCACGCAGGACGGCTACCCGGTCGGCACCCTGCAGCTCTCCGACGAGCTGAACATGGAGCTGATGGCCAAGATCCGCAAGGCCACCGCGGACGCCGCCGAGCGCGACGGCATCACGCTGTCCGAGGACCCGGCCGGCGACGTCGTCAAGACGATGATCGAGCTGGGTCGCTCCAGCCGTCTCAAGGGCGCCGGCTTCTATGAGTACGACGAGTCCGGCAAGCGCCAGGGCCTGTGGTCGGGGCTGGCCGAGAAGTTCCCGGTCGCCGAGCAGCAGATCCCCTTCGAGGACATGAAGGACCGGCTGCTGTTCGTCGAGGCGATCGAGACCGCCAAGTGCTTCGAGGAGGAGGTCATCACCTCCGCCGCGGCCGCGAACATCGGCTCGATCATGGGCATCGGCTTCCCGGCCAACACCGGTGGTGCCGCGCAGTTCATGACCGGCTACGTCGCTGCCGACGGTGAGATCGGGCTCGGGGCGTTCGTCAAGCGCGCCGACGAGCTCGCCGACGCGTACGGCGAGCGGTTCCGGCCCACG
>NZ_BAAHCI010000005.1:221620-272593 GCF_054775955.1 Nocardioides pacificus | reverse complement strand
CCCGCCGCCTCGATGCGCTCACCCGAGCTCGTCGAGGCGCCGGCGCGCTCGCCGGGCGGCGGCCAGCAGCCGCGGCTCCACGTCGACCGGGCTCGCGCCCTGCCGGTCGCGGTGGAACACGTAGTCCTCGACCGCCCAGAACAGGTCCTCGAAGATCTGGCGCGCCTCCGGGCTCAGCTCCTCGGGCGTGGCCGACCAGCGTGCCAGCCAGGCGTGCTCGAAGTCGTGGGGGGTGCTGTCGCCCTCCAGGAGATCGTCGATGACCTCGAGTGCCCAGCGCACGTGGGGGTGCTCGGGAGGCGTCACGAGGCCATTCTGACCCATCCGGCCCGACTCGGTGCGCGGTGGCGCACAATGGCCCCGTGACCGTGCGCTCTAACGAGGGAAACCCCACCCGCGGCCTCCGCGAGGAGGACGCCTTCGACGTCGAGGCGGCCGCCCACTGGCTGCGTGAGCACGCCGCGGGGGACCGCACCGAGCTGGCGCAGACGCCCGAGGTGCACCAGTACGGCGGAGGCGCCTCCAACCTCACCTACCTGCTGCGCTACCCCGAGCGCGACCTGGTGCTGCGCCGTCCGCCGGTCGGCACCAAGGCGGCGGGCGCCCACGACATGACCCGCGAGTTCCGCCTTCAGGCCGCGCTCGCCCCGACCTTCCCCCTGGTGCCGACGATGGTCGCGCTGTGCGAGGACGAGAGCGTCCTCGGAGCGCCGTTCTACGTCATGGAGCGGATCGAGGGCACGATCCTGCGCCGGGACCTGCCGGCCGAGCTGGCCCCCGAGGACGCCTCGACGCTGTGCTCGAACGCCCTCGACGTGCTCGTCGACCTGCACGCCGTCGACGTCGAGGCGGCCGGCCTCGGCTCGCTCGGCCGCGGCCCGGGGTACGTCGAGCGCCAGGTCGGCGGCTGGTCGCGTCGCTTCCGCACGGCGCGCACCGAGGACGTCGGGGACTTCGAGGACGTGATGGCCTGGCTGGAGGCGCACCGCCCCGACGACGTCGGCAGCTGCCTGATCCACAACGACTTCCGCTTCGACAACCTGGTCCTCGACGCCGACGACCCGCTGCGCGTCGTCGGCGTGCTCGACTGGGAGCTCGCCACCGTCGGGGACCCGCTGATGGACCTCGGCAGCGCCCTGGCCTACTGGGTCGAGGCCGACGACGACGACTTCTTCCAGGCCTTCCGGCGCCAGCCGACCACCGCCCCCGGCATGTGGACTCGCGCCGAGGTCGTCGCGGCGTACGGCGAGCGCACCGGCCGCACCGTGACGCCCGAGCAGTGGCTGTTCTACGAGGTCTTCGGCCTGTTCCGGGTCGCGGTGATCGCGCAGCAGATCCACTACCGCTACTTCCACGCCCAGACCACGAATGAGGCCTACGCGATGTTCGGACCTGCTGTCGGCTATCTCGAGTCGCGCTGCCGCGACCTGCTGGGGCTCTGATGGGCTCGCTGCTGCTGGTCCGCCACGGCCAGGCGTCGTGGGGCACCGACGACTACGACGTGCTCTCCCCGCTGGGCTGGGAGCAGGGCCGGCTCCTCGGGCGCGCGCTGGCCGCTCGGGGCACCCGTCCCGACCTCGTCATCCGCGGCGACATGCGCCGCCACCGTGAGACGGCGGAGGCGATCGCCGAGGGGGCCGGCTGGGAGGTGCCGACCGAGGTCGACGGGGCCTGGGACGAGTTCGACCACCTGGCGGTGCTGGCCCGCCACGACGAGCAGATCGAGGACGAGCTCGACCGCCAGCAGTTCCAGGCGTGGTTCGAGGCCGCGATGCGCCGCTGGTCCTCGGGCGACCACGACGCGGAGTACCACGAGCCGTTCAGCGCCTTCACCGAGCGGGTGGTCGCCGCCCTGGAGCGGGCCTCCGAGCGGGTCGCGCCCAGTGGCACGGCGCTGGTGGTCACCTCCGGTGGTCCGGTGGCGTGGAGCGCGGTGGCACTGGTCAACGACTGGGAGCGCGGCGAGGGACCCGCGCCGTACGCCGCCGCCTGGGCCCGGCTCAACACCGTGGCCGTCAACTCCGGCATCAGCAAGGTCGTCGTCGGACGACGGGGCACCACGCTGGTGACCTTCAACGACCACAGCCACCTCGAGGGTGGACCGCTCACCTACCGCTAGAGGGGGCACCACCCCACCGGCTAGCGTCGGGCCATGACCTCGACTCGCACCGATCGCGCCGCCGCCGAGCCGGACGGGGTGCCGCGCACCGTCGGGCGCTATGCCCTCGCCGGCGCGATGCTGCTGGCCGGCGTCGGCCACATGGCCAACACCGAGGAGTTCCGCGCGCAGGTGCCGCCGTTCTTCCCGGCCCGCGACGCGATCGTCTACGCCTCCGGCGTGGTCGAGCTCGGCATCGGTGCGGCCCTGCTCGCCGCACGCGGCGAGCGCCGGGTGCAGCTGGGCTTCCTGCTCGCGGCGTTCTTCGTGGTGATCTTCCCGGGCAACGTCTCGCAGTACCTCACCGGCGAGGACGCCTTCGGGCTCGACACCGACCGCAAACGCGCCGTGCGCCTGGTCTTCCAGCCGGTGCTGGTGCTGTGGGCGCTGTGGTGCACGGGCGCGCTGCGCGCCTGGCGTCGCCGCTGAGCCTCTGTCGCGAGCAGGGGGCCTAGAGCGAGAGGTCGGGCTCGTCGCGGGGTCCGGCCTCGGGCGGGCGCGGCTGGTCCTCGCGGTGCAGGCGGACAGCGACGAGAGCGACGTCGTCCTCGGGCTGGTCGGGCAGCATCCGCAGGAGCAGGGCGTTGCAGATCTCGTCCAGCGTCAGGTCGGCGTCGACCAGCTCGGTGAGGACCGCAGCGAGACGTTCGATGCCCTCGTCGAGCGACTGTCCGCGGCGCTCGACGAGGCCGTCGGTGTAGAGCAGCACGGTGGACCCACGCGGGAGGACGTGCACGGCCTCGCCCCGCTCGGCCCGAGGGTTGAGTCCCAGGAGCAGGTCCGGGGACGTGGCCCATAGGACCTGGGCCTGTCCGGCCGGGGCGTCCAGGGTCTCGGGATGCTCCACGATCATCGGCGGCGGGTGTCCGGCGTTGGACCAGCGCAGCCGGGTGACGCCCTGCTCGCGCTCCTCGGCGGTCTGCTCGAGGCGGGCCACGAGCACGGTGGCGGTGGTGTCGATCTGCAGCAGCGAGATCGCCTCGTCGACGCGTCGCAGCACCTCCGCCGGGCCGGCGCCCGTGGTGACGGCGATCCCGCGCAGCAGGTTGCGCAGCTGACCCATGGCTGCGGCCGCGGCGGTGTCGTGCCCGACGACGTCGCCGATCACGATCATCGTCGACCCCTCGGCCTGCAGGAACGCGTCGTACCAGTCGCCGCCGACCTGCGCGGCCTCGGCGGCCGAGGCGTAGCGCACCGCGACCTCGAGGTGGTCGGGCTGCGGCGGGGCGGTCATCATGCTGCGCTGGAGCGTCTCGGCGAGCTCGCGCTGCTGGACATAGAGACGGGCGTTGTCGAGGGCCAGCCCCGCTCGGCCCGCCGCCTCCTCCAGGGTGGCGATGTCGTCGGGGTCGAACGCCGGCCTCGCGGGGTCGCGGAAGGCGGAGAGCAGGCCCAGCGTCCGGCCGCGCGCACGCAGCGGGATCACCAACGCCGAGGACGGGTTCAGACGCAGGCACAGGTCACGCGCCTCACCCGGGACCAGCACCTGGGCGATCTTGTCGGCGGCGCGCTTGGCGATCGCCACCGAGCGCTCCCCGTTGAGGGCTCGGGCCACGACGGAGGCGTCGGTCAACGCGGGGATGCGGACCTGGGTGTAGCGCTCGACGAGCGGCCGCAGCTCCGGATCCTCGTGCCACCAGCCCACGTCACGCAGACCGCGTCGCCATTCCGGGTGCAAGGTGATGCCCGGCTCCTCCACCAGCGTCACCAGACACCAGTCGGCGACGTGCGGCACGATGAGCTGGGCGAGGCGCGCCACGGCCTCGGTGGGATCGAAGGTGTCGGTCAGGGCCGAGGTGACGTTCCCCAGCAGCTCGGCACGGCGCGCGGCGTGCGCGACCGCCTCCTGCGCCCGGTGCCGGTCGGTGGCGTCGAGGAAGTAGACCGAGAGTCCGTCGGACGTCGGCCAGGCGCGCACCTCGTACCAGCTGTCGAGGGGCGGGGGATAGTAGGCCTCGAACGTCACCGGCCTCCCCCTCTCGACCGCGAGCCGGTAGTACTGCTCGAAGTCGCTGCCCACGGTCGCGGGGAAGAGGTCCCACACCACGCGGCCGACGACGTCGGCCTCCGTGGCGTCGAGCAGGCGCTCCGCCTCGGTGTTGAGGTAGGTGAAACGCCAGGCGGGGTCGACGTGGTAGAACGCCGTCGGCATCGCCTCCAGCACACGGGAGACGAGCGCCTCGCCCGCCTGGACGGCGGTGGTGTCGATCGCGGCACCCAGGAGCCGGACCGCGGTCCCCTCGGGCCCGGCGAGCGCGCGACCCCGGGCGCTGACCCAGCGCGTGCCTCCGTCGGGGATCAGCACGCGGTACTCCGCGGCGAAGGTGCCGCAGGTCGAGACGGCCTCGCGCAGTGCCCGATTCACCCGCGAGCGGTCCTCAGGGTGCACGAGCGTGTCGAAGGCCTCGATGGTCCCGCCGAAGGTCGAGCGGTCCGTCCCGAAGAGCTCCAGCAGCCGCTCGTCCCAGCGAAGCTCCCGGGTGACGAGGTTCCAGTCGAAGGCGCCGACGCCGGCGGCATCCACGGCGAGCTGCCAGGCCACCCGCTCCTCGTCGTACTCCGCCCCCAGGGCTGCCAGCTCGAGCTCGGCGGCGGCCTGTCCGGCCAGGATCTCCAGCAGCGCGACGTTCTCCGGGGTCCAGGTGCGGGGCTCGTCGTCCGTCACGCACAGCGCGCCGACGGCGAGCCCGCTCGCGACGACCGGCACGCTGAGGCAGGAGCCCACCCGGCCCGCCGCGACCGGGGGCAGATGGGCCACGCGGGCGTCGCGGCGCGCGTCGCCGATGAGGAGAGGCGCCGCGCCGGTGACCGTCAGCAGGCAGAGGGAGTCGGACGGGTGCCCCTCGTCTCCGACGGTGTCGGTGGCCGCCCCGGCGCCGCCCATCACGGTGTGCACGTCGGAGATCAGCGACACCTGGGCCGAGCCGGCCCCGAGAAGGTCGGCCGCCCGCTCGGACACCTGACTCAGCGAGGGCAGGCCGCCCGGGCGGGTCAGCCGCTGGGCATACCCTTCCCGCGCCTCCTCAGAGGCGCCGTCCTCCGCAAGGGGACCCGGGCCGGTGCTCACCGACGAAGTGTGACACCTCGGCTCGGCCCCGGTCCGGGGATCAGATCAGCTTCTTGAAGATCGGCAGCGGCGCGTGCCGCATCACCACCGACAGCGGCGCCCACGGCCACGGGGGCACGTTGGCCGAGGCCTTCTCCTTCTCGATCGCGGCGACCATCGCCCGCACCCCTCGCTCGGTGGAGGCCATCAGCGGCTGGCGGTGGGTCACGTGGTCGTTCATCTCCGAGGCGATGTAGCCGGGGTAGATCACCGAGACCTTGATCGGCGTCCCGTGGAGCTCGGTGCGCAGGCCCTCGGCGAGATGGGCGACGCCGGCCTTGGTCGCGGCGTACGTCGTCATCGACTTGGGCATGCCGCGCACCGCGGACAGCGACGAGACCATCACCAGGTGGCCGGCGTTCTGGGCGCGGAAGAGCTCCATGGCGGCCTCGGCCTGGACCAGGGCGCCGACGAAGTTGGTCATCGCGGTCTCGCGGTTGACGTCGTAGTGCCCGGTGCCCAGGGGGGCGCCCTTGCCGAGGCCCGCGTTGATGACGACCCGGTCGATCGTGCCGAGGTCGGCCCGGAAGCCGCGGAAGGCCTCGAAGACGCCGTCGTCGTCGGTGACGTCCATCGGGCGGATCGCGACCCGGCGCTCCGGGTGCCGGGCGAGGATCTGGGCGCGCAGCTCCTCGAGCCGGTCGGTACGGCGCGCGCAGAGCGCCAGGTCGTGGCCGAGGGCGGCGAACTGGCGGGCCATCTCGGCGCCCAGTCCCGAGCTGGCTCCGGTGATCAGGATGTTCTTCGGCATGGGCCGGAGTCTCGCAGTAGGGTCCCAGCCATGACGGGACGGGTCGTGCACTTCGAGATCCCCTGCGACGACAGGGAGCGGGCAGAGGCGTTCTATCGCGAGGCCTTCGGCTGGCGGATGACCTCGCTGCCCGACACCGGATACACGCTCGCCGAGACCGGCCCCTCGGAGGGCAGCTGGCCCTCGGAGACGGGCTATGTCAACGGCGGCCTGATCCGCCGTGAGGACCCCCGCGAGGGGCCGATCGTCGTGATCGAGGTCGACGACATCGACGCCGCGCTCGCTCGGGTCACCGCCCTCGGGGGCAAGGTGCTGCTCGGCAGCCACATGATGGGCGACCACGGCTGGACGGCGTACATCAAGGACGTGGAGGGCAACAGCGTCGGCCTGTTCCAGCCGGCCTGACGCTGCCGCCCTCCTGCTCCCGGCTCAGGACCGGGTCAGCGCTGCTCGGGCTGCTGGATCACGACGGTGTTGAGCACCTTGTCGGTGAGGGTCTGGTTCTTCTCGTCCCACAGCGGCCACAGGTAGTCGATGTAGCAGGCCTGGTTGATGACGCTGTGCAGCAGGTAGCGCACGAACGCCATGCCCGGGCCGACGGGCTGGCCGTCCTGCTGGCCGATCAGGCGGATGCCGACCTTGGCCTTGCCGTAGCTGTAGCCGGTGCGGCCCTGGCGCAGGATGTAGTTGCGGATCCAGATGACCAGCCCGACGATGAAGCTGGCCAGCAGGAGCAGCCCGCCGATCGCCAGCAGCCCCCCGTTGGTGTCGGTCGTGTTGCCGTAGGCGTCCGTCTCGGACGTGGCGATCGCGGCGATGAACAGCCCGTAGCCGACGATCCCCAGGAGGATGGCCGGCCACATGATCAGGAAGTCCCACAGCGTGCCGATGACGCGCTGGCCCCAGGTGGCGTAGGCGCCCTGGCCGCCGAAGCCCGGCTGCTGGCCGTAGGGCGCGCCGTACGCCGGAGCCTGGCCGTAGGGCTGCCCCGGCTGACCGTAGGGCTGCTGGCCGTACCCCGGCTGCTGACCGTAGGGCGCCTGGCCGTAGCCCGGCTGCTGCTGGCCGTAGCCGGGCTGCTGGCCGTACGGCGGCTGCTGGGGCTGGCCGGGCTGCTGCGGCTGCTGGGGCTGCTGGCCATAGGGGTCCTGGGGCGGGTTTCCATACTGCGACAAGGTGTCTCCTGCGAAAGCGGCCGGCATCGGACCCGTTCGGGCCGACGTGGCCCCAGGCTAGTGGCTCCGCTGCCCGCGTGATCGGTGGTCGAGCAGGTTGCGCAGCGCCGACCTCCTCGATGGTCGAGCAGGTTGCGTAGCGCCGACCTCCTCGGTGGTCGAGCAGGTTGCGCAGCAACCGACGTCGAGACCCCTGCATACGTGGTATACATACGGAGTATTCGCGGGTCGGGTGCCCGTCGTGGGAGAGGGGACCCCGATGTCGGTCAAGCAGGCGCTGCTCGCGCTGCTCGAGCAGGAGCCCATGTACGGCTACCAGCTGCGCAGCGAGTTCGAGGCGCGCACCGGCGGCACCTGGCCGCTCAACGTCGGGCAGGTCTACACGACCCTCGCCCGCCTGGAGCGCGACGGCCTGGTCGAGGCCGGCGAGGCGGCCGACGGCACCGACGGACACGTGACCTATCGCGTGACCGAGAGCGGCCGCGCGGAGGTGGCCGCCTGGTTCACCACGCCGGTCGCCCGCACCCAGCCGCCGCGCGACGAGCTCGCGATCAAGCTCGCGGTCGCGGTCACCGTGCCCGGGGTCGACGTCGGCGCCGTCATCCAGCGCCAGCGTGGCGCCACGATGGCGGCCCTGCAGGACTACACCCGACTCAAGCGCGGTACGCCCGCCGCCGGCGGCACCCCGGTCGACGCCCAGGAGCGCGCCGACCTCGCCTGGAGCCTGGTGCTGGACTCGCTCGTCTTCGCGGCTGAGGCCGAGATCCGCTGGCTCGACCACTGCGAGTCCCGACTGCGACGGGCCGCTGCGCAGACACGCGCCGTGAGTGCGGCCGAGCGCTTCGCCAAGGCGCCGGTCAGGACTCGACAGCCGCGGCCGGAGGACGCCCGGTGAGCCTGCTGCTGGAGGTCGAGCAGGTCACCCGCGTGCACGGCGCCGGACCCACTGAGGTCCACGCGCTGCGCGGGGTCGACTTCCGGGCGCAGGCCGGTGAGCTGGTGGCGGTGATGGGGCCATCCGGCTCCGGCAAGTCCACGCTGCTGACCCTGGCCGGAGGGCTCGACACGCCCACGAGCGGCGCGGTGCGGGTCGAGGGCGCCGACCTGGCCGGGCTCGGCGTCGCCGGGCGGGCGCGGATGCGGCGTACGTCGATCGGCTATGTCTTCCAGGACTTCAACCTGATCCCCGCCCTCACCGCCGCCGAGAACGTCGCGCTGCCGCGTGAGCTCGATGGGGAGCGTGCCGGCTCGGCGCGACGTGCGGCGCTGACGGTGCTCGAGGAGGTCGGCCTGCTGGACCTCGCGGACCGCTTCCCCGACGAGATGTCCGGCGGCCAGCAGCAGCGGGTGGCGATCGCCCGCGCGGTCGTCGGCGACCGGCGGCTGATCCTCGCCGACGAGCCCACCGGAGCGCTGGACACCGAGACCGGCGAGGACGTGCTCGAGCTGCTGCGGGCGCGCTGCGACGCCGGGGCGGCGGGGGTGCTGGTCACCCACGAGGCCCGGCACGCGGCCTGGGCCGACCGGGTGGTGTTCCTGCGCGACGGCGTGGTCGTCGACGAGTCGGGCGCCGACCCGGTCGACGTGCTGCTCCGGACGGGCTCGGGCGGGCCCTGCGGTTGAGGGGCTGGCGGGTGAGGGGCTGGCGCGCCGCGCTGCGGATCGCGCGGCGTGACGCGCTGCGCTCGAAGGGCCGCAGCGTGCTCGTGCTGGTGATGATCGCGCTGCCGGTGCTGGGGGTCACCGCGGCCGACGTGGTGCTCCGGACCAGCGAGGTCTCCGGCAGTGAGGCGCTCGAGCGGCGGCTGGGGGCGGCGGACGCCCGGGTGAGGGTCGAGCCCGGGGTGGGACAGGTCGTCCAGGCGGCGGATCCGGGGCGCGGCTACTGGTCGGCGAGTCACCAGGACGACGCGGTCGCGGCCGGGCTCGACGAAGTCGCCGACGTCCTGGGCGAGGGGGTGCGCGCGCTCGAGTACCGCGAGGGGAGTGCTCGAGTGCGCACCCCGGACGGCGTCGCGTGGGCCGAGGCCGTCGAGCTCGACCTCGCCGACCCTCTCGCCGACGGACTCTTCGAGCTGACCTCCGGCCGTTGGCCCGGCGCGACCGGTGAGGTCGTCGTCAACGGCGACCTCGCGAGGAGGGGCCTGGAGGTGGGTGACGGGCTGGAGATCGTCCGCGGCGAGACGCGGACGGTGGTCGGCACCATGGAGTCCTCCAGCGCCCGGGGCTACCCGATCGTCGCCGGTGCCCCGGGGAGCCTCGGCGTGGAGGCGCACAGCGCACGGACCTGGCTGATCGACGCCGGGCCGGTGACGTGGGTGGAGGTTCGTGCGCTCAACGACCTGGGTGTGACCGTGCTGTCGCGCGCAGTCCTGGAGGACCCCCCGTCGGACGAGGAGCTGCATCCCGACGTCGTCGCCTCCAGCGGGGTGGCGCAGGAGGACTTCGCGGCCGTCGTGCTCGTCGTCGTGATGGCCCTGCTCGAGGTAGTGCTGCTCGCGGGGCCCGCCTTCGCCGTTGGCGCGCGGCGTCAGTCGCGGCTGCTGGCGATGATGGCCGCGCAAGGAGCGAGTCCCGCGCAGGCACGGCGCGTCGTGCTGGCCGGCGCGGTGGTGCTGGGCGGCGTCGCGACCCTGCTCGCCGTCGCGCTCGGGGTCGCGGCGGCGTGGCTCCTGGTGCCCGTCATCGGCCACTGGTCCGACAACCCGATGGGCCCCTTCGACGTGCGGTGGTTCGAGGTGGGCGGGATCGCGACCTTCGGCCTCGTCAGTGCGATGCTCGCAGCCCTCGTCCCGGCCTGGCTCGCCTCGCGTCAGGACGTGGTCGCGGTGCTCGCCGGTCGCCGCGGCGAGCGTCCGGCCGGCCTGGGCTTCCCGCTGCTGGGCGTGGCGCTACTGGCAGTCGGCGTCGCCGGGGCGGCGTACGGCGCGCAGCGTGCGTCGTCGGGGGAGTACGTGATCTCGGCGGCCGCTGTCGTCGTCGTGCTCGGCATGATCCTGGTCGTGCCGGTGGTGTTGAGTGCCCTGGCCCGGGCCTCACGCCGGCTCCCGCTGACGCTGCGCTACGCCGCCCGCGACGCGGCCCGCCACCGCGCCCGCACGGTCCCGGCCGTCGCCGCGGTGGCAGCGACCGTGTGTGGCGTCGTCGCCATCGGGATCGCGACGAGCAGCGACGCGGCTCAGTCCGAGGCGGAGTATGTGCCGATGCTGAGCGAAGGGGCCGCGAGCGTGACCACGGCGCGCGGCTGGCAGACCGATTGGGAGGTCCTCGAGGCGGCCGTCGCCGGCGCTCTCCCGGACGCCACGGTGACGCCGATCGTGGGGGTCGCCCCGCAGCCGAGGGGTGCGTCCACGTCGCTCGACCTGAGCCGGGTCGGGGTGAGCGGCGACGGCGCCGTCGTGCCTCTCGACTCGTGGGGGGGCCTGCTGAGCACCGACTACCTCGTCAGTGACGGGACGTGGCCGACCTCTCTGCGCGAGACCCCGTGGGTGGACGTCGCGCGGGCGGAGGAGACCCTGGCCGCGGGAGGAGTGGTGGTGTTCACCTCCGCCGACGTGACCGACCGCAGCGTCCGGGTCACGGCCCGCACCGGCCGGGGCGCCGAGCGCTCGCTCTCGGCGGACAGCTTCCCCGCCTACTTCGTCACTGTCCCCAACTCCCACGCCCAGGGCCGAGCGGTGATCGCTCGCGAGGCCGTCGAGTCCCTGGGCGGCCCGGTGGGGACGGTCGGCCTGCACGTCGCCGGGGCGGCCGTCGACGAGCAGGGAGAGCGCGACCTCGAGGCGGCTGCGGTCGCGGTGGAGCGCCGGAGCGACGTCTACGTCGAGCGTGGCTATCAGGGCGATGGCGAGGTGATGCTGGTCCAGCTCGTCCTCGGCGGCCTCGGGGCGGCGCTGATGCTGGGGGGCACGCTGACCGCCACCTTCCTGGCGCTCTCCGACGCCCGCCCTGATCTCACCACCCTCGCCGCGGTCGGAGCCTCGCCCCGGCTGCGGCGCGGCGTCGCCGCGGCGTACGCACTGGTCATCGGCGTGGTCGGCGCGCTGCTCGGCGCGCTCGCCGGGCTGGTCCCCGGCATCGCCGTCACCTATCCGCTGACCGGGGACTCCTGGCTGACGGCGGACGCTGACGGTGAGCCGCTGCCGGACCAGTTCCTCGCGATCCCCTGGCTGCTGGTCGCCGCCGTGGTGGTCGGTCTCCCCCTGCTCACCGCGGCGGTGGTCGCCCTGAGCGCCCGCTCGAGCACCCCCCTGCTCGCCCGCCAGGACTAGCCGAGTCGGCGCCTGTACGACGCGCGCTTTCACCAATTCATAAAAAGTCAGGCTTGACTGTTTGTTGATGAGGGCCCAGGATGAGGCCCGTGAGCCAGACCACCACGCCGTCGGGGACCCGTGTCCCGCAGGAGGAGCGCACCCGCGTGATGCGGGCCCGTCTGCTCGAGGCGACGGTGGAGTGCATCGTCGAGCACGGGCTGAGCGGCACGTCGACGACGCTCGTCTCCAAGCGGGCGGGCGTCAGCAGGGGAGCGCAGCTGCACCACTTCCCCAGCAAGACCGACCTCGTCATCGCGGCCGTCGAGCACCTCAGTCAGGTGCGCGCGGCCGAGATCGAGGCTGCCGCCGAGGGGCTGCCCACCGGGCCGCGCCGCACCCGCGCGGTGCTGGAGATGCTCGCCGAGCACTTCACCAGCCCGGTCTTCACCGCCGCCCTCGAGCTGTGGGTGGCCGCGCGCACCGACGCGCAGCTGCTCGCCGCGGTCGGACCGCTCGAGCAGCGGGTCGGCCGCGAGATCCACAAGCTGACCGTCGACCTGCTCGGGGTCGACGAGTCCAGGCCCGGGGCCCGCGAGCTCGTCCAGGCGACCCTCGACCTGGTCCGCGGCCTGGGCCTGGCCAACACCATCTCCGACGACGCTCGCCGCCGCCGCCGGATCCTCGACCAGTGGGCGACGACCCTCGACGCCGTCCTGAAGGAGTCCTGATTCGATGAACGACGTACTCAACGCGGTCCTCACCGACCTCGCCGCGGAAGGTGACCGGCTCGAGCAGCTCGTCGCCGGCCTCGACGAGGCCGGCTGGCGGACCCCGACCCCCGCCGCAGGCTGGGACGTGGCGACCCAGGTCGCGCACCTCGCGTGGACCGACGAGGCCGCGCTGGCCGCCGCCACCGACAAGGAGGCGTGGGACAACCTCGTCCTCGCCGCGATCGCCGACCCCACGGGCGTCGTCGACAACGCCGCCCTCGACGGTGGCCGGGTGCCGCCCGAGGAGCTGCTGACCCGCTGGCGCGCAGCCCGCCCGACGCTCGTCGAGGCGCTGCGCAACCTGCCCGAGGGGCAGAAGATGCCGTGGTTCGGCCCGCCGATGTCGGCGACCTCGATGGCCACCGCGCGCTTCATGGAGACATGGGCGCACTCGCTCGACGTCCACGAGGCGCTCGGCGAGACCCCCGAGGTCACCGACCGGGTCCGCCACATCGCGCACCTGGGGGTGCGCACCCGCAACTACTCCTACTCGGTGCACCAGCTGGAGGCACCGGCCGAGGAGTTCCGCGTCGAGCTGAAGGCTCCCTCCGGCGAGCTCTGGTCATGGGGTCCAGAGGACGCCGCGCAGCGGGTCACCGGCTCCGCGCAGGACTTCTGCCTGCTGGTCACCCAGCGCCGCCACCGCGACGACACCGACCTGGTGGCGACCGGTGACGACGCCGCGAAGTGGCTGACGATCGCGCAGTGCTTCGCCGGGCCTCCTGGTGAGGGCCGCGCGGCTGCGGGGGGTGCAGCATGACCGCCCTGCGGGTGGGCAACTGCTCGGGCTTCTACGGCGACCGCCTGTCGGCGATGCGCGAGATGCTCGAGGGCTCGGTCGACGGGCACGGGATCGACGTGCTCACCGGGGACTACCTCGCCGAGCTGACCATGCTGATCCTCGGCAAGGACACCATGCGCGACGCCTCGCTGGGCTATGCGCGGACCTTCGTGCGCCAGCTCGAGGACTCCCTGGGCCTGGCCATCGAGCGCGGCGTCAAGATCGTCGCCAACGCGGGCGGGCTCAACCCCGCCGGCCTGGCCGACAAGGTCCGCGAGGTCGCCTCCGGGCTCGGTCTCGACGTCGCCGTGGCCCATGTCGAGGGTGACGACCTGCGTGGCTCCGACGCGCTGAGCGCCCTCGGCCTGCCCAACGCGCTCACCGCCAACGCCTACCTCGGCGGGCTCGGCATCGCCTCTGCGCTCACCTCCGGCGCCGACATCGTCGTCACCGGCCGCGTCACCGACGCCTCGCTGGTGGTCGGCCCCGCGGTCGCCCACTTCGGCTGGGACCCCACGGCGTACGACGAGCTGGCCGGGGCCGTCCTGGCCGGGCACGTGCTGGAGTGCGGCACGCAGGCCACCGGTGGCAACTTCTCCGGCTTCCTGCAGCTGCCGCGCGACGGCAGGCGCCTGGGCTTCCCGCTCGCCGAGATCGAGGCCGACGGCTCGTTCGTCGTCACCAAGCACGACGACACCGGCGGCATGGTCACGGTCGACACCGTCACCGCGCAGCTGATGTATGAGATCCAGTCGACGCGCTACCTCGGCCCCGACGTCACCACCCACCTCGACTCGATGACCCTGGAGCAGGCCGGCGACGACCGGGTCCGCGTCAGCGGCGTCACCGGCAGCGCGCCCCCGGCGCAGCTCAAGGTGTGCGTCAACGAGCTGGGCGGCTTCCGCAACACCGCGGAGTTCGTCCTGACCGGGCTCGACCTCGGCGCCAAGGCGGAGTGGATCCGCACCCAGGTCGACGGCGCGCTCGCCGCGTCGCCGACCGGCGCGCCCGCCTCCGTGCACTGGAGCGAGCTCGGTCCGCAGCCGGTCGACGCCCCCACCGAGGAGTCCGCGTCGGTGCTGCTGCGCTGCGTGGTCAAGGACGCCGACGCCAAGCCGGTCGGCAAGCCCTTCACCTCGGCCGTCGTCGAGCTCGCGCTGGGGTCCTACCCCGGCTTCACGATGACCGCGCCGCCGTCGGCCCCCGCGCCGTACGGCGTCTACAAGGCGGCGTACGTCGACCGCGACGCCGTCACCCACACGGTCGTCCACGCCGACGGTCGCCGCGAGATCGTCGCCGACCCGCCGGGAGTGGGCGGTCCCCCCGGCGAGGAGACCCTCTCGCCCGACCACCACGGCCTGCGTCCCTCGCCGTTCCCGGCCCCCGTCGACTCGGTCACCCGCCGGGCCCCGCTCGGGGCGTTCGTCCACGCCCGCTCGGGCGACAAGGGCGGCGACGCCAACCTCGGGCTGTGGGTCGCCCACGACGGGTCCGACAAGTACGACGACCGGGTGCGCTGGCTCACCAAGCTGATCACCCCGCGCAAGGTGCGCGAGCTCGTCCCGGAGGCCGAAGGGCTCGACATCGAGGTCTTCGTGCTGCCCAACCTGGGCGGCGTCAACGTGCTCATCCACGGCCTGCTGGGCGAGGGGGTGGCCTCGTCGACCCGCTTCGACCCGCAGGCCAAGGGGCTCGGCGAGTGGGTCCGTTCACGTCACGTCGCTGTCGAAGGAGCACTGCTGTGACCACCGCTGTCGAAGAGGTCTCCACGGCCGAGGATCGGGCCGCCCTGAAGGCGGCCGCCGCGGAGTTCACCCGCCGCGAGATCGCCCCGCACATGCAGGAGTGGGAGGACGCCGGCGCGATCCCCCGCGAGCTGCACAAGAAAGCGGCCGCGGCCGGCCTGATGGGGATCAGCGTCCCCGAGTCGGCCGGGGGGTCAGGTGGTGGTCTGCTCGACACCATCGCCATGCAGGAGGGGATGTTCTCCGAGGGCGCCACCAGCGGCCTGATGTCGGCGCTGTTCACCCACGGCATCGCCGTGCCGCACATCGTCGCGCACGGCTCGACCGAGCTGATCGACACCTACGTCCGCCCCACGGTGGCCGGGGAGATGATCGGCTCGCTCGGCATCACCGAGCCCGGTGGCGGCTCCGACGTCGGCAACATCCGCACCACCGCGGTCCGCGACGGGGACGAGTGGGTCATCAACGGCTCCAAGACCTTCATCACCTCGGGCACCCGCGCCGACTTCGTGACCACCGCCTGCCGCACGGGCGGTCCCGGGGGCGGCGGCATCTCGCTGATCGTCGTGCCGACGTCCACGCCGGGCTTCACGGTCGACCGCAAGCTGGCCAAGATGGGGTGGCACAGCTCGGACACCGCGGAGCTCAGCTATGTCGACGTGCGGGTGCCGGTGACCAACCTGGTCGGCGACGAGAACGCCGGCTTCTGGTACATCGCCGAGCAGTTCGTCGTCGAGCGGATGGCCCTGGCCATCCACGGCTACGCGATCGCGGAGCGCTCGCTGGCGCTCACGGCCGACTACTGCCGCCAGCGGTCCACCTTCGGTGAGCCGCTGATCAAGCGCCAGGTCGTGCGCCACAAGCTCGTCGAGATGCGTCGCCAGGTGGAGGCCGCCAAGGCGTTCACCCACGCCGTCGCGCAGCAGTACGTCGACGCCGGCGGCGTCAACGAGTCCGTCATCGCCCAGGCCTGCCTGGCGAAGGAGACCGCCTGCAACGCCGCGACGTACGTCTGCGACCAGGCAGTCCAGCTCCACGGCGGGACCGGCTACATGCACGGCACCGAGGTCGAGCGGCACTACCGCGACGCCCGGCTCCTGCCCATCGGTGGCGGAGCCACCGAAGTACTCACTGACCTTGCCGCCAAGCTGTTGGGATACGCGAAATGACTGACACGATCATCGAAGGCGCCGAGCAGGCGCAGCCGGAGCCCGCTGATGAGCTCAGCGTGGAGGAGCAGCGCCGCGCCAGCCTGCTGGCCAAGCTGACCGACCTCGACGCCGAGCACGCCAAGGCCGTCGCCGGTGGCGGTGAGAAGTACATCGAGCGCCACCACAAGCGCGGCAAGCTGCTGCCTCGTGAGCGCATCGAGCTGCTGATCGACGAGGGCTCGGCCTTCCTCGAGCTGAGCCCGCTGGCCGGCTGGGGCTCCGACTTCACCGTCGGCGCCTCCACCGTCTGCGGCATCGGCGTCATCGAGGGCGTCGAGTGCATGATCTCGGCCAACGACCCCACCGTGAAGGGTGGCGCGTCGAACCCGTGGACGCTGAAGAAGACCTTCCGCGCCGCGCAGATCGCCGAGGAGAACAACCTCCCGCAGATCTCCCTGGTCGAGTCGGCCGGCGCCGACCTGCCGACCCAGAAGGAGATCTTCATCCCGGGCGGCAAGATCTTCCGCGACCTCGCCCGTGCGTCGGGCCGTCGCCAGCCGACGATCGCGCTGGTCTTCGGCAACTCGACCGCTGGGGGCGCCTACGTGCCCGGCCTGTCCGACTACACGGTGATGGTCAAGGAGCAGGCGAAGGTGTTCCTCGCCGGCCCGCCCCTGGTCAAGATGGCCACCGGTGAGGAGACCGACGACGAGGAGCTGGGTGGCGCCGAGATGCACGCCCGCATCTCGGGTCTGGCCGACTACCTGGCCGAGGACGAGCGCGACGCGATCCGCATCGGTCGCCGCATCGTCGCTCGTCTCAACTGGCGCAAGGCGCGTCCCGAGGGGGAGCGCACCTACGCGGAGCCGGCGTACGACCCCGAGTCCCTGCTCGACCTGATCCCGACCGACCTCAAGGAGCCCTTCGACCCGCGCGACGTGATCGTGCGCATCGTCGACGGCGTCTCGGCCGGCAACGAAATGCCCTTCGACGAGTTCAAGCCCTTGTACGGCTCGTCGCTGGTCACCGGCTGGGCCAAGCTGCACGGCCGCCCGATCGGCATCCTCGCCAACGCCCAGGGCGTGCTCTTCAGCGAGGAGGCCCAGAAGGCGACGCAGTTCATCCAGCTGGCCAACGCCAAGGACACCCCGCTGCTCTTCCTGCACAACACCACCGGCTACATGGTCGGCAAGGAGTACGAGCAGGGCGGCATCATCAAGCACGGCGCGGCGATGATCAACGCGGTCTCCAACTCGACCGTCCCGCACATCTCCGTGCTGATCGGCTCGTCCTACGGAGCCGGCAACTACGGCATGAACGGGCGGGCCTACGACCCGCGCTTCCTCTTCACCTGGCCCAACGCCAAGTCGGCCGTGATGGGCCCGGCGCAGCTGGCCGGCGTCCTCTCGATCGTCTCGCGCGCCGCCGCCGAGGCCAAGGGCAAGGAGTACGACGAGGAGGGCGACGCCGGGATGCGCGCCTTCGTCGAGAACATGGTCGAGGAGCAGTCGCTGCCCTACGTCCTGAGCGGGATGCTCTACGACGACGGCGTCATCGACCCGCGCGACACCCGGACGATCCTCGGGATCGCCTTCTCAGCCATCGACACGGTGCCCACCGAGGGCACCGACCGCTTCGGCGTCTTCAGGATGTGAGTGACAGATGACCATCAACAGAATCCTCGTCGCGAACCGAGGCGAAATCGCCCGTCGTGTCTTCGCCACCGCCCGCCGTCTCGGCATCGAGACCGTGGCCGTCTACTCCGACGCCGACGCCCTGCTGCCCTTCGTGGCAGAGGCCGACGCCGCCGTACGCCTTCCGGGAAACACCCCGGCCGAGACCTACCTGCGCGCCGACCTCGTCATCGAGGCCGCCCGCAAGTCGGGTGCCGACGCGGTCCACCCCGGCTACGGCTTCCTCTCCGAGAACGCCGACTTCGCCCGCGCCGTCACCGAGGCCGGCCTGGTCTGGATCGGTCCGGACCCGTCCTCGATCGTCTCGATGGGCTCCAAGATCGAGTCCAAGAAGCTGATGGAGGCCGCCGGCGTGCCGGTCCTGGCCGACCTCGGCGAGACCGCGACCGAGGCCGACCTGCCGCTGCTGGTCAAGGCCAGCGCCGGTGGTGGTGGCCGCGGCATGCGGATCGTCCGGGCCCTCGCCGACCTGCCCAGCGAGGTCGAGAAGGCGTCGGCCGAGGCCGCCTCGGCGTTCGGCGACGGCACCGTCTTCGTCGAGCCGTACGTCGAGCACGGCCGCCACGTCGAGGTCCAGGTCGTCGGTGACTCCCACGGCACCGTGGCCGTCTACGGCGAGCGCGACTGCTCGATCCAGCGCCGCCACCAGAAGGTCGTCGAGGAGGCCCCGGCCCCCGGGCTCTCCGACGAGACCCGCGCCGCCCTGCACGAGGCGGCCCGCAGCGCCGCCTCGGCGATCGACTACGTCGGCGCCGGCACGGTCGAGTTCCTGGTCGACGCGAACCACCCGAGCCGCTTCTGGTTCCTGGAGATGAACACCCGTCTCCAGGTGGAGCACCCGGTCACCGAGGCGATCTTCGGGGTCGACCTGGTCGAGGCCCAGATCGCGGTGGCCGAGGGCCACCCGGTCACGCCGTACCTGCCCGGGGAGCCGAAGGGTCACGCCGTCGAGGTGCGTCTCTATGCCGAGGACCCGGCCAACGACTGGCAGCCGCAGTCCGGGACGCTGACCTCCTTCGAGGTGCCTGGCGTGAGAGCCGAGTTCGAGAACCCGACCGGCGCTGCGTCCGGTCAGGGCGGGATCCGCCTCGACACCGGCTTCGTCGCCGGCTCCGAGGTCGGCACCCACTACGACGCCATGCTGGCGAAGGTGATCGTCTGGGCGCCCACGCGTGAGCAGGCCCTGCGCCAGCTCTCCGGCGCCCTGGCCAAGTCGAAGGTCCACGGCCTCACCACCAACCGCGACCTGCTGGTCGAGGTGCTGCGTCACCCGACGTTCGTCGCCGGCGACGTCTCCACCGACTTCTTCGAGACCCAGGAGCTCGCCACCCGCAGCGCCGGTGTCGACGAGACCGCGGTGGCCCGCTCCGCGTTCGCCGCCGCGGTCGCGCTGGCCGAGACGGCGCGCGAGGCGCGCACGGTCCAGCGGGGCATCCCGGTCGCCTGGCGCAACGTGCTCTCCGCGCCCCAGGTCACCGAGTTCGTGCTCGACGGCGCTGACGAACCGATCCGGGTCGAGTGGTTCGGCGGGCGCGACGGCTACACCGGCGCCAACAGCGATGCCGGCGTCACCGTGCTCGCCGCCTCGCCGTCGAGCGTGACCCTGGAGCACGACGGCGTCGCCACGACGTACTCCGTCGTCGTGGACGCGAGCGGCTCGCTCACGGCTCCCGTCGTACACGTCGACTCGACGCTCGGCTACGTGAGGCTCAACCGGGTGCCGCGCTTCGTGGACCCGTCCGAGCAGGTCGCGACCGGGTCGCTGCTCGCGCCGATGCCCGGCAGCGTCCTCAGCGTCTCCGTCGAGGTCGGCCAGCAGGTCACCGCCGGCCAGACCATCCTCGTGATGGAGGCCATGAAGATGCAGCACACCGTGAGCGCGCCGACCGACGGCGTCGTCTCCGAGATCAACGTCAAGACCGGGTCGCAGGTGGGTGCCGGTGACGTCCTGGCAGTCGTCGACGGCGACGACGCAACCGAAGGAGCCCCCGCATGAGCAGCACAGGCATGAGCGACAACGCTTTCACCGAGTCCGAGGAGCGGCGCGAGCTGCGCAAGGCGGTCTTCGCCCTCGCCTCGAAGTACGGCCACTCCTACGTCGCCGAGAAGGCGAAGACCGGTGGCAAGGTCACCGAGCTGTGGGAGGACATGGGCAAGCACGGCTTCCTCGGCGTCAACATCGACGAGGAGTACGGCGGCGGTGGCGGCGGCATCGGCGACCTCGCCGCGGTCCTCGAGGAGGCTGCCGCAGCGGGCGCCCCGATGCTGATGATGGTCGTCTCGCAGGCCATCTGCGGCTCGGTCATCGGCCGCTTCGGCACCGACGCGCAGAAGAAGAGGTGGCTGCCCGGCATCGCCGACGGCTCCTACACGATGGCGTTCGCGATCACCGAGGCCGACGCCGGCTCCAACTCCCACAACATCACCACCACCGCCAAGCGCGACGGTGACGAGTGGGTGCTCAAGGGCTCCAAGACCTACATCTCCGGTGTCGACGAGGCCCAGGGCATCCTGGTCGTCGGTCGCCTGGCCGACGAGAAGACCGGCAACCTCAAGCCGTGCCTCTTCGTCGTCCCGACCGACGTCGCCGGGCTGGAGAAGCAGGTCATCGACATGACCTTCGACGCCCCGGAGAAGCAGTTCACGCTCTTCTTCGACGACGTCCGGCTGCCCGCCGACGCGCTCGTCGGCGACGAGGACGCCGGTCTGCTCCAGCTCTTCGCCGGGCTCAACCCCGAGCGCATCATGGGTGCGGCCTACTCCAACGGCATGTCGCGCTTCGCGCTCAACGCGGCCGTCGAGTACGCCAAGACCCGCTCGGTGTGGCGGGACCGTCCCATCGGCAGCCACCAGGGCATCGCGCACCCGCTGGCCAAGATCAAGATCGAGCTCGAGCAGTCCAAGCTGCTGCAGCAGAAGGCGGCGGCGCTCTACGACGCCGGCGACGACATGGGTGCCGGCGAGTTCGCGAACATGGCGAAGTACGCCGCCGGCGAGGTGGCCTGCAACTCCACCGACGTCGCGGTCCACACCCACGGCGGCTCGGGCCTGACCACCGAGCTGGGCCTGGCCAACATGCTGGTCGCCGCCCGCCTCGGCCGGATCGCCCCGGTCAGCCGCGAGATGATCCTGAACTTCGTGGCCATGCACTCGCTGGGCCTGCCGAAGTCCTACTGAGCGACGCCGCGCCGCGCCGTACCGCCCACCCCCCCCGCCCGCCCCGCCCGCTTGTAACGCGGGGTTATCGGGTCCACCACAGCGAAATAGCGCTGAGGTAGATCAGATAACCCCGCGTTACAGCTGGGTGGGGGTACGGCGCGGCGCGGCGCGGCGGGCGGTCAGGGGCGGAGGCGGGCGGCGAGGCGGGCGAGCGTCGCCCCGCTGAGGCCCAGGCCCTCGGCCAGGTAGCCGTCGAGGCCGCCGTACGACGCGTCCGCCTGCGCGCGGGCCACGTCGAGGTAGTCGGGGCTCACCGTGAGCACCGGCTCGAAGACGGCTGCGCGCTCAGGACCCCAGGACTCGGTGATCATCGCGAGGTAGCGCTCGCGGCTGCTGCGCGCGTAGTCGTCGGTGAGCAGGTAGTCGGCCATCACCTGCTCCTCGTCGACCCCGGCGACGTGGAGGACGAGCGCGCTGGCCCAGCCGGTGCGGTCCTTGCCGGCGGAGCAGTGGAACAGCTGGGGGGCCGGCTGGTCGGCGAGGTCGGTCAGCAGCCGGCCGAACCCCTCCCGTGCACCAGGGTCGGTCACGAACCCGCGATAGACGCGCGCCATCAGCGCCAGGCTCTCGCCGCGGTCGCCGAGCCCGGTCACCTCGGCCATCGGGATGCCCAGCACGTCGAGGTTCTGCCAGCGCACGCCGGCGATCTCCGGGTCGGGGTGCTCGGCGATCTCGTGCGGGCTGCGCAGGTCGTGGACGATGCTCAGGCCGAGCCCGGACACGGCGGCTGCGTCCTCGTCGGTCAGCCGCAGCTCGTTGGAGCGGTAGAAGACCCCACGACGGACCCGCCCGCCGTCCGGCAGGCGCCAGCCCTCACCCGGCCCGGCGACGTCGCGGAAGTTGTCGGCCGAGGCGAGGCGGAGCAGCTCGCGCGACTCGTCGGGGCGCGGCGTTGAGAGAGACACGATCGCACTGTAGCGAGGGGTGGTCGCCTCCGAGCTAGATCAGCGGCACGAACCGGTAGTGCCCGTGCTCGCTCACCGTGACCTCGTCCTCCTGCCGCCGCACGCACCGCATCGTCCCGGCCACGGGGATCACCATCCGTCCCCCGTCGCCCAGCTGCTCGACGAGGGCGGCGGGCAGCTGAGCGGGCTCGGCGGACACCAGGATCCGGTCGTACGGCGCGGCGCCCGGCCACCCCAGCACGCCGGGCTCGGCCGGTCGAATGCTCGCCCACGGCACCCCTGCGCGCGTCACGTTGTCGGCGCCGAAGGCCGCGATCTCGGGCACCAGCTCGACCCCGAGCACCTCGCCGGTGGGGCCGACGAGACGGGCCAGCAGCACGGTCGTCCAGCCGGACCCGGCCCCGACGTCGAGGACGCGCTGGCCCGGGCGCACGTCGAGCAGCCGCAGCATCGCCTCGACGGTGCGCGGCTGCGAGTTGGTCTGCCCGTGCCCGATCGCCAGCGGCCCGTCGTACGACGCGCGCCGGCGCTCGCGCGGGGGCAGGAAACCCTCGCGCGGCGTCGCCTCGAACGCAGCACGCACGGCGTCGGCACCAGCGGAGCCCATGGCTCCACTGAAGTCCGACACCGTGCGGTGCGTCAAGCAGGCCCGGGCCCCGACCCGGGCCGGTCTCAGGCCCCCCTTAAGCGCTGTCGAACTCGAACAGCGCGATCGGAGCGGTGGTCGGCTCCGTGGACCCGCCCTCCGGCTCGACGGTGATCCCCGCTCCGACGGCCTTGGCCGCGTCGCCCTCGAGCAGCACGGTCTGGTCCTCCTTGATGGGCATCACGGCGGCGGAGACCATGCCGTCGTCGGGCATGTTGAGCCAGACCTGGTAGACCTTCCCCTCCGGGGGAGGCGGCATCTTCTCGGTGATGATCACCGACTTGGCCAGCTCGTCGGAGTGGACGACGGTCGCTCGCGCGCCACCGTCGAACTCCAGCGAGACCCGCTCGGCGTCGGGAGCGGCCATCACGAGCTGGGCCGGACTCTGCCCGGGACCGCCGTCGTCCCACGGCTGCCAGACGGCGCCCACGCCCACGGCGGCCACGACGGCTGCCGCGGCGGCCAGCAGCGCGAACCCGCGTCGGCGACGAGGGGCGAGCGGGGTGACGGTGGCACCGGGGTGCTCGGTGGTGGCGGGCACCCCGGGAGTCGTGTCGTGCTGCTCCTCCAGCGGAGGCAGCGGACGCACGGTCGCAATGTCGGCGAGCACGCGGTCACGCAGGCCGGGTGGAGGGGCGATCGAGACGGCGTCGGCGAGGACGGCAGCGCCCTCGGAGAGGCTGGCGACCTCCGACTGGCAGTCGGCGCACCCCGCGAGGTGCTCCTCG
This sequence comes from Nocardioides pacificus, assembly GCF_054775955.1. Lineage (NCBI taxonomy): Bacteria > Bacillati > Actinomycetota > Actinomycetes > Propionibacteriales > Nocardioidaceae > Nocardioides > Nocardioides pacificus. The sequence goes on along the minus strand of NZ_BAAHCI010000005.1, from coordinate 249,511 downwards.
AAGTCGGCACGCTCGACGTCGTCGAGTGCATCGACGACGTAGGCGCCGGCGAGGAAGTGGATTGACTCGGTCATTGCCCCACTCCCATCGTGTCGCGCAGCCGGATCAGTCCGTCCCGGATGCGGGTCTTGGCCGTGCCGACCGGTAGGTCGAGCATCGAGGCCACCTCCGTATGTGTATATCCCCCGAGATAGGCGAGCTCCACCGCCTGGCGCTGGACCGCGGTCAGGGCGGCCAGCGCGTTGCGGACCCGCTTGGCCTCGAGGGAGGCCTGGGCGGCCTCCGCCGTGGTGTCGTGCGGGACCGGTTGGTTGTGCTGGTGGTACGACGTGTCGCGGCGCGTGGACGCCTCGGCCGAGCGGACCCGGTCGACCGCCTTGCGGTGGACCAGCGTCATCAGCCAGGCGTTGGCGCTCCCCTTGGCGGGGTCGAAGCGCCCGGCGTGTCGCCACGCCTCCAAGAACGCCTCCTGCGTCACCTCCTCGGCCTGGGCCGGGTCGCGGACGACGCGGACCGCGAGCCCGTAGGCACGCGGCGCGGTGGCGTCGTACAGCGCGGCGAAGGCCTGCTCGTCACCCCTTCCGGCGCGCTTGAGCAGGTCGGTCAGGTCCGGGGGGCTGGCGCCCCCCGGCGCCGGCCCGTGAGGGGCGGCGCCGGGGGCGGCAGGGCGGGAGGAGTCCACGACTGGATCTTTCCGTGTGGTTCAGCGTTCAAACAGTGACGGTGTGGACTCAGGGCATGAGCACGGTGTCGACGACGTAGACCGTCGCGTTGGCCGTGGGCACGTTGCCGCAGAGGACCGACGACATCTCGTCGCCGACGGTGAACATCTCCTCGGAGCCCTCGACGGTGATCATGTCGCCGTTCAGGGTCTCGTGCTCACCGGCGATCTCGTCCGGGCCGAGCTGGCCGGCGACCACGTGGTGGGTCAGGATCTGGGTCAGCGTCTCCTTGTCCGCGAGCACGGCCTCGAGGTCCTTGGCCGGGATCTTGGCGAACGCGTCGTTCGTGGGCGCGAAGACCGTGAGGGCCTCGGCGGAGTTCAGCGTGTCGACCAGGCCGGCCTCGCCGACGGCGGTAACCAGGGTCTCGAGCAGCGGGTTGGCCGACGCGGCGGTGGCGACAGGCTCGGTGGCCATGCCGTCGAAGGAGCCGGCGCCGGTCTTCGGGACCGCGGAGCACGCCTCGCCGAAGGTCTGCGCCATGGCGCCCTCCTCCATCGCGGGCTCGGAGGACTCCTCCATGGGCGACTCCTCCATGGTCTCCGAGGAGGTGTCGCTGGAGGCGCTCGACGTGGTGTCCTCGTCGTCGCCGCCACAGGCCGCGAGGCCGAGCGAGAGGGTGAGTGCGAGGGTGGCGAGTCCGCCGGTGCGGGTGACGGTGTTGAGCTTCATCTCGGTGCCTTCCGTTGGTGGAGCCCCTGCCGGGCTTGCCTACATGGGTCATTCGCCGCAGGTCGGAGGGCGGATTGGTGCGGAGCCGAGAAATCTCGAGAAGTCGTGCGGAAACACCGCCGGCCCGCGACGTCGTACGTCGCGGGCCGGGCGGGTGGAGCGGTGAGCAGCGGGCGATCAGCCCTGGAGCGTGCGCCCCTGGGCGTCGGTGGTGAAGCCCTCCTTGCCGATCAGGTAGAGGATGCCCTCGACGAAGCCCCAGAGGGAGCCGACGCCGCAGGTCACCAGCGTGACACCGATCTGGATGGCGCCCTTCTTGGAGTTGCCGAGGTAGAACTGGTGGACACCGAAGCCACCGAGCAGGATGCCGAGGATGCCCGCGACGACCTTGCTCTTGTCGGACAGGCCGCCGGCCGGGGGGCCGGCGGGGCTGGGCGGGAAGGGCTGGGACATGGAAGCTCCTGGGAGTACGTGGCACAGCCGGGCGGCTGGTCGCAGCGAGGCTAGTGGGTCGTCACCGCACGTGCGGTGAATCAGGTCACCTGATCTAGACGGGTGCACACGCGCGATCAGGCGTCTCGTCGCGAAGCTGGCCGCTAGGTTGGTGGATGTGGGAGTCAACGAGACCGTCATCGATGCGGCGGTCATCAGTGCGATGGGCCTGACCAAGCACTACCCGGGCGTGACCGCCCTCGACCATCTCGACGTACGGGTGGGCTCCGGCGTCACCGGGCTCGTCGGTGCCAACGGCGCGGGCAAGTCGACGCTGATCAAGATCCTGCTGGGGCTGATCCCCGCCAGTGACGGGAGCGCGCACGTGCTCGGCCACGACGTGGCGACCCAGGGTGCGGAGATCCGGGCGCTGGTCGGCTACATGCCCGAGCACGACTGCCTGCCGGCCGACGTCTCCGCCAGCGACCTCGTGGTCCACATGGGACAGATGTCCGGCCTGCCCTATCCCGCCGCCCGCGAGCGCGCCTCCGACGTGCTGCGCCACGTGGGCCTCGCCGAGGAGCGCTACCGCCCGATCGGCGGCTACTCCACCGGCATGAAGCAGCGCGTCAAGCTCGCCCAGGCCCTGGTCCACGACCCCCGCCTGGTGCTGCTCGACGAGCCCACCAACGGGCTCGACCCCTCCTCGCGCGACGACATGCTCGCGCTGGTGCGCCGGATCGGCACCGAGTTCGGCATTGCGGTGCTGGTCACCTCCCACCTGCTCGGCGAGCTCGAGCGGATCAGCGACCACGTCGTCGTCCTCGACGGCGGCCGGCTGCTGCGCTCCTCGGCGACCACCGACTTCCTGCACGCGACCGGCAACCTGCTCGTCGAGGTGCAGGGCCGACCCGACGCCGACCGGCTGCTCGGACAGGCGCTGGTGGAGGCAGGGCTGCGGGCCTGGCCGGCGGACGGCCGGATGATCGAGGTCGAGGTGGTCGACGAGACCACCCCCGACGTGGTGCGCGACCTCACCGTCGACCTCGGGCTCGGACTGGTCCGGATGCAGGAGCGCCACCACCGCATCGAGGACGTCTTCCGCAACGGAGGTGCCGGCAGTGTCCAGCCCGTCTGACTCCACGTCCGAGACGACCTCCGCCGCTCCCTCCGGCGCGGTCATCCACGACATCGGCTACCGCCCGTACGGCGGGCCGCGGCTCGGCGAGGGCGCGATCGCGTGGGCGTTCTTCGTCACCGGCCTGCGCAACTGCTTCGGGCTGGGCCGCTCGGGCCGCTCCAAGATCCTGCCGCTTGGCCTGCTCGCGCTGATGCTGCTGCCGGCGCTGATCCTGGTGGGTGTGCTGGTGCAGGCCGGCCAGCTCCTCGGCCTCGACGAGCACATCGTGCCGTTCTCGGTCTATCCGACCACCACGCAGCTGCTGATCTCGGTCTTCGTCGCCGCCCAGGCCCCGGCGCTGATCTCGCGCGACCTGCGCTTCCGCACGATCACGCTCTACCTCGCCCGCCCCGGCCGGCGCGCGACGTACGTCCTGGTCCGGCTGGCCTCGCTGGTGGCCGCGACCTTCCTGCTGATCGCGGCACCGATCCTGCTGATGTACGTCGGGGGGCTGCTCGCAGACCTGCCGTTCCGACGGGAGACCGGCGACTTCCTGGCCGCGATGCTCGGCACGCTGCTCCTCGCCGCGACCCTGTCCGGGCTGGCCGCGCTGGTGTCGGCGCTGACCATCCGCCGCGGGCTCGCGGTCGCCTCGGTGATCGTGGTGCTGCTGGTCAGCTACACCGTGGTGACGACGATCCAGGGCATCGCCTGGGAGACCGACAACCTCCGCGTCGGGGAGGTGGCCGGCGTCTTCTCGCCGTACACGCTCGTCGACGGGGTGCAGGTGTTCCTCTTCGACTCGACCAGCGCCACGCCGACGCCGCCGGAGGGCGCGGCGATGGGCGCGTTCTACCTCGCGGCCGCGCTGACGATGGTGCTCGGCGCGGTCGCCCTGCTGTTGCTGCGCTATCGGAAGGTGAGCGGATGAGCACGCTGCGGCTCGACCACGTGTCGCGGTGGTATCGCAACGTCGTCGCCGTCAACGACGTGTCGATGACGATCGGTCCCGGCGTGACGGGGCTGCTCGGCCCCAACGGCGCCGGCAAGTCGACGCTGATCGCGCTGATGTCGGGGTTCCTGGCGCCCTCCGCAGGCACGGTGACCCTCGACGGCGAGCCGCTGTGGCGCAACCAGGACGTCTATCGCAAGCTCGGGCTGGTGCCCGAGCGCGAGGCGCTGTTCGACTACCTCACCGGTCGCCAGTTCGTGGTGGCCAACGCGGAGCTGCACGGGCTGGCCGACCCGGGCGCCGCCGCCCAGCGGGCGCTCGCGCTGATCGAGATGACCGACGCGCAGGACCGCACGATCTCGACGTACTCCAAGGGCATGCGGCAGCGGGTCAAGATGGCCTCCGCGCTTGTCCACGACCCGGCCGTGCTGCTGCTCGACGAGCCCTTCAACGGCATGGACCCGCGCCAGCGGATGCACCTGATGGAGCTGCTGCGCAGCATGGGCGCGCAGGGCCGCACGGTGCTCTTCAGCTCGCACATCCTCGAGGAGGTCGAGCAGGTGGCCCGCCAGATCGAGGTCGTCGTCGCGGGTCGCCACGCCGCCTCCGGCGACTTCGGCGCGATCCGCCGGCTGATGACCGACCGGCCCAACCGCTTCGTGCTGCGCACCTCCGACGACCGGCGGATGGCCTCGGTGCTGCTCGCCGACGCCTCGGTCCGCGGGGCCCGGCTGCGCGGTGAGGGCGGCATCGAGGTCGAGGCCTCGGACTTCGGCCGGTTCAGCGAGGTGCTGCCGCGGCTGGCCCGCGAGCACGGGCTGCGGCTGCTCGAGGTGACGCCGACCGACGAGTCGCTCGAGAGCGTCTTCGCCTACCTGGTGTCGGCATGAGCGCGCCCCTCTCGCCGACCATCGTCCGGCTCGGGATGCGCAGCCTCTTCGGACGCCGGCGCGGGGTGCTGATGTTCGTGCTGCCGCTGGTGCTGATCGCGGTCGCCGTGCTCGTGCGCGTGCTGGTCGGTGAGGACCCCGACGCCGCCAGCGGGACGCTCAACGCCCTGGGGCTCGCGGTGATCGTGCCTCTGGTCGCGCTGATCGGCACGACCGGCGTCCTGGCCCCCGAGATCGACGACGGCTCGATCGCCTACCTCCTGGCGAAGCCGATCTCGCGGCACACGATCGTGGCCAGCAAGCTGATCGTGGCAGCCACCAGCGTGCTGCTCTTCGGAGCCCTGCCGATGCTCGTCGCGGGGCTGGTGCTCGGCGAGCCACGCCTCGCGGCCGGCTATGCGCTCGGCTCGCTCGTCGGCGGGCTGGCCTACTGCTCGCTCTTCGCGTGGGCCTCGGTGATGACGCGGCACGCCGTGGTGGCGGGGCTGCTCTACCTGCTGATCTGGGAGGGGCTGCTCGGCGGGCTCCTCGACGGGGTGCGCTGGCTCAGCATCCGGCGCTGGGCGGCGGCGATCACCGGCGAGCTGGCCGACCGGCCCAACCTGGTCGGCGACATGGACCTCGTCTACGCGGCGGTGGCCTGTGCCGTGGTGATCGTGGGCGGCGCCTGGCTCACCGGCAACCGGCTGCGCGGCTTCAACCTCACCGGCGACGAATAGCGCCGAGTCGGGGCAACCATCGGGCAGGGTCGGGTGGTCCTTGCAGGCATGACCACGACCACCGCGACGCTGCAGGGGGACAGGATGGCCGAGGTGGCCTTCGACGACTTCGTCGCGGCCCGCTCCGCCAGCCTGCTGCGCACGGCGTACCTCCTCACGCGCGACCACGCCCTCGCCGAGGACCTGCTGCAGACGGCGCTGACCAAGGCGTGGTTCGCCTGGTCGCGCATCGAGGGCCACCCGGAGCCCTACGTGCGCCGGGTGCTCGTCAACACCTACGCCAGCTGGTGGCGCCGCAAGTGGAACGGCGAGCACGCGACCGACGAGCTGCCGGAGCCGTCGTACGACGGGGCGCGGGACGCGACGGACCGGGCGGGCGAGAGCCACGACCTGTGGACCGCGATGGGCAACCTGCCGCGCCGCCAGCGGGCGGTCGTCGTGCTGCGCTACTTCGAGGACCTGACCGAGGCCGAGACGGCGCGGATCCTCGGCTGCTCGGTCGGCACGGTCAAGAGCCAGACGAGCAAGGCCTTCGCCAAGCTGCGGATCGATCCCGCCCTGAGCGATCCCGACCCGACCGATCCAGGGCTGGCCAGCGACGAGACCACCGGAGGTGTGCAGTGATGAGAAGCATCGACGAGCTGCGCGACACGCTCGACGCCCACGCCGGAGACGTCCACGAGACGGGCCCCGACGCGGGTCTCGTCCGGTCGGTGTCGATCCATCAGCGAGTGCGCGTCGTACGACGTCGGCGCCGGGCCGCGGTCGCGGGTGCGGCGGCCGCCGTCCTGGCGGCGGTGGGTGGACTGACGATGCTGCCGGGAGCGGAGCCGGACGTCTCGCCGGCCGGCGGGGAGCGCACAGTGCTGGGCATGGAGGCGCCCGAGACGCTCACGGCGGCGGGTTACACCTACCGCTTCGTCGAGGCCGTCAGCGCGGACTCGGCCCGGAGGGTGTCGGACGAGCTGGCCGTCTCCGACGAGCCCCGGCTGGTCACCTGGGCCACGACCGGAGCGGACGACGTGCAGGTGGAGCAGCCGAACGCCGAGGCATACCGCTCCACGGACGGGGACTTCGAGGACTGGCTCCTGCTCCCGCCCGGCACCGAGGGCGACGTCGTCGCGCGCGCCGTCGAGCCGGGGGTGGCGCTGGCGGTCTACGAGTTGACCGACGACGCCCCGGCTGGGGTCTCGGGCCACGGGGTGACGTTTCGCTCGGAGGTCCCTGGGGTGCGGCTGCTGAACGCCGGTTTCGCGCAGGGGGCTGCGGACGAGCTCTCGTTCGAGTTCGAGTTCGTCGCGCCCGAGGGCGAGGTCCGGATCGCCGGTTTCTGTGCGGGCCTCCCCGACGACGTGATGGTCGACATCGACGTCGGCGAGCTGGGCGGAGCGGAGATCAGCTGCTCGGAGGAGATCGTCTCCGACCCGGGCCACGGCGGAGGGTGGCTGGTCCACCGGTCGGGCATCGGGGTCGAGCCCGGCGAGCGGACTACGGCACGGATGTCGCTGAGCGACGGCGCCGGTGCTGCGGACGTCGACCGTTCCCAGGTGCTGCTCGGGCTCGGCCTGTACACCGCCGTCGAGGACCCGGTGCGGGTGCTCGGCACGGAGGTCGCCCCGGTGATCGAGGCATACGGCCATGAATGGGTCTACGCGCGGCATCTCGAGGGTCCGGTGGGGGAGCGGCTCGTCGCGCGGCTCGACGGGGAGGGGCCCTTCATCGTGGAGTCCGTCTTCCGGCTGCAGCGCCGCACCGGCCTCGACCTGTTCGTGGACGGCAGGCAGGCCCAGGGCTACCAGTTGGACGACGAGGGGAGCGTCGGCACCACGCTGGTGTCACCGGGGACCGGCCAGGTCGAGCTCGCCTCGGACGCGCAGCCCGGCAGCGGGCGGGTGGCGCTGGTGCTCTACGAGCGGGCAGACTGAGCCGGGGCGGGGCGGTGGGTCAGGAGACGGTGACGACGATCTCCTGAAGACCGCTGGAGCCGTTGGGGAACGGCGCCGCACGCACCGCCGTCTGGACCTCGCCGTCCTCGGTGGTCGCGCGGACCGCGAGGTCGTGGCGACCCTCGGCGGCATCCCACGGCAGGAACCACTGGCGCCAGTAGTCGACGCCGGCGTCGGGGCCCAGCTCGGCCTCCTGCCAGGCGCCGCCGTCGATGCGGACCTCGACCTTGCCGATCCCGCGGTCCTGCGCCCAGGCGATGCCGCCGATGATCTGCTCGCCGGCGTCCAGCGTGGCGAGGGGCCGGGGGGTGTCGATGCGGCTGGCGATCTTGATCGGTCCCTCGATCGCCCACTCGCGCTCGGTCCAGTAGGCCTCCTGCTCGTCGTACGTCGTGAGCGTGAGCCGCTCGAGCCACTTGGTGGCGCCTACGTAGCCGTAGAGGCCGGGCGTGATCAGTCGTGCGGGGAAGCCGTTCTTGCGGGGCAGGACCTCGCCGTTCATGCCGACCACGACCATCGCGTCGCGCCCGTCGGTGGCGACCTCGAGCGGCGTGCTGATCGTGAAGCCGTCCACGGCGGTGGACAGGATCTGGTCGGCCTTCGAGCCGACACCGGCCAGCGCCAGCACGTCGTTCAGGGGCACCCCGAGCCAGCGCGCGGCCCCGACGTAGGTCCCGCCGACCTCGTTGGAGACGCAGGTCATCGTGATGTCGCGCTCGATCATCGGCATCTTGAGCAGGTCGTCGTAGGTGAGCGTCACCTCGCGCTCGACGTCACCGTCGATGGTGAGCTCCCACGAGTCGTGGTCGACGACCGGCACGACCAGGTTGGTGTCGACGCGGTAGAAGTCGTCGATGGGGGTCCGGAACGCCGTGATCTCGGGGTACTGCTCCTCGAGCCCGGTCGGCAGGGCCGCGATCGGCTGCTGCGGCTTCGGGAGCACGATGTCGCCGATGCGCTTGCTGAGGTCGATCACCCACTGGCCGGCGCCGCCCATCACGGCAGCCGCGGTGGCCAGCACGCCGCCGGCGACCAGCACGCCGCGCCGGGTCGCGCCCCGGGAGTCGGGATGCGCCGCCCCGCTGGGCAGGTGTGCCCGTTGCGGGGCGAGCGCGCGGACCAGCCACAGCAGTGCGCCGACGCCGACGAGGGCGGCCGCGACGGAGGGCAGTACGGCGCCCGCCTCGGCCGCCGGGCGGAGCAGGGCCGCGGTGCCGGCCGCGGCGACCAGCAGCAGGAGCAGCCCCGCGCCGAGGGCGAAGCGGCGCCGCGCCAGGACGCCGGCCAGTGCAGCGAGCAGCAGGGTCACGGCGATGACGCTGCCGATCAGCACCGGCTTGTCGGCGTTGCCCATCTCGCGGATCGCCCACTCCTTGACGGGGGTGGGGGTGTTGTCGATGACGGTGGACCCGACCGCGAGCACGGGCGAGGCGGCCGGCTCCGTCAGGGCGGCCACGAGGTGTCCGGCGGCCATGCCCGTGACGGTGGCGAGGACACCGGCGCCGGCGTGGGCCAGGGCGGATGCGGAGGGGCGCTTCATAGGAGTGGTTCGCTGCGGAGGGCCTTTTCGGATGGGTTGACGAGGTTTCCGGCAGGATGTCGCCCATGACCGAACTCGTGCACCTCCACGTGGCTGACTCCGTCGCCACCATCACCCTCGACTCGCCCGCCAACCGCAACGCGCTCTCGCGCCAGCTCGTCACGGAGCTCTTCGAGCGCCTGCGCGCCGCTGAGGCCGACCCGGAGGCGAAGGTCGTCGTGCTGCGCTCGTCGGGTCGCGTCTTCTGCTCCGGTGCGGACCTGTCGGAGGCGTCCGACGGGAGCATGGAGGAGGGCACGCGTGCGCTGGTCGACCTGCAGCGGCTGATCGTGGGACTCGACAAGCCGGTCGTGGCCTCGCTGGCCGGCCCCGTGCGTGCCGGTGGCATCGGCATCATCGCCAGCTGCGACATCGTGGTCGCCGCCGAGGAGTCGACGTTCGCGCTCACCGAGGTGAAGCTCGGCCTGACCCCCGCGGTCATCTCGCTCACCGTGCTGCCGCGGATGACCAGCCGTGCCGCCGCGCTGGCGTGCCTGGGTGGCGAGGTCTTCTCGGGCAGCGACGCCGTGGCGATGGGCCTGGTGACGAAGGCGGTGCCGGCCGCCCACCTCGACGAGGAGGTGGCGGCCGTCTGCGCGTCGCTGGCGACCGGTCACCCGCAGGGGCTGCGGGAGACCAAGGCGCTGCTGGCACGCGACCTGCTCGCCCGCATCGACGCCCAGCGCGACGAGGTGGCCGAGCTGAGCGCCCGCCTCTTCGGCTCCGAGGGTGCCCACGAGGCCATGCTGGCCTTCCTGTCGCGCAAGAAGTAGCGCTCCCCGCGTTGAACCCCGCGTCAGCCCCGGGACACCCTGCGGCCCAGTCGCAGGGTGTCGCCCACGGTGCCGGTGCGGTGACCGTCGTCGGCATACATCCGGAAGTCCGGGAGGTCGGCGACGGCGCCCGGCCCGGCGCTGATCGCGCCCGAGCCGATCCGGACCCAGCGCGGGGACCCGATGCAGCCTGCCGGCACCGTGGCAGACACCCGCTCGGTGCTCGTGTCGGCGGACCAGCGCAGCCCCTCGCAGGTCACCACGCGGCCCCGACGGGTGGTCAGCTCGGCGGTCTCCTCGCCGAGGGCACGGTCGACCGTGAGCCAGTAGGGGGCCTGCGGCGTGGCGATGCGGAACATCGTCGAGTGGATCGGCGTGCGGCGCAGGTCGCGGTAGCGCACCGACACCCGCAGCCGGGCCGCTCGGTGGTCGACGATCGTGCGGACGATGTCCACCGAGGTGAACGACGGCGCCGGGTGTGACGCGTCGAGGTCCTCGGCGGAGTCGACCACGATCGCGTCACGAGCGGCGTCCCGGGTGACGCTGCGGTCGGCCTGGGCCGCCGCGGGGACGCCGAGCGCAATGGTGGTGAGTAGAGCGACGGACAGGAGGCGGGCTCCGAGCCGGTGGGTCATGGGGGTCCGATCGGGCGCGGCCCCGGGGGGCAGGAGGACGGTGTGTCGACGAGTATCCCCTCAGCCGGCCCCGGGAGCGCGGGGAATGTCGGAATCCGTGCCGCCCTCGCGGGCGCGCGGCCCGGGCGGTTCCACGACGACCAGCGGGGGCGAGTAATCTTGTTCCCTTCCGAGTCGCAGCCGGCGACGGGTTCGAGTGTGTGGTGGGGATCCCTTGACCGAGGACGTCGCAGCGCGCGAGGTCGCGCGTGAGCAGCAGTTCGTCGATCGCGTCTACCTTCAGTTGGAGAGGTCCGCGAAGGCCGCGCGCGAGCTGGCCCGCGAGGGCCACGAGCGCGGCAAGCTCGGCCACGAGGGTGGCCTCGTCGAGCGCGACGCGATGGTCTTCCAGGCTGCGCGCCGCATCGCCCAGCTCGACGCTGCCCACGAGGGCCTGGTGTTCGGGCGCCTCGACCTGCAGCCCGAGCGCGACCCCCAGCCCCGCTACATCGGCCGGATCGGGCTGCGCGACGACGAGCGCGACTCGCTGCTCATCGACTGGCGCGCCCCGGCGGCCGCGGTGTTCTACCAGGCCACCGCCGCCGAGCCGAGCGGCGTCGTACGGCGTCGGGTGCTGCGCAACGACGGCCCCCGCGTCGTCGGGGTCGAGGACGAGCTGCTCGACTCCGAGGCGCTGGAGCGGATGGACGCCGACCTCCCGATCGTCGGCGAGGGCGCGCTGATGGCGCAGCTCTCGCGGGCCCGCGACCGGTCGATGCACTCGATCGTCGCCACGATCCAGGCCGAGCAGGACAAGGCGATCCGCGCCCCCTCCAAGGGCGTCGTCACCATCTCGGGTGGACCGGGCACCGGCAAGACCGTGGTCGCGCTGCACCGCGCGGCGTTCCTGCTCTACAACGACCGGCGCCGCTTCGAGGGTGGCGGCGTGCTCATCGTCGGGCCCAGCGGCGTCTTCATGCGCTACATCGAGCGGGTGCTGCCCAGCCTCGGCGAGACCGCGGTCGCCCTGCGCTCGCTGGGCGAGGTCGTCGACGGGATGCGCGCGACCCGGCACGACGAGCCGGCGGTGGCCGACGTCAAGGGCTCGGCGCGGATGGCCGAGGTGCTGCGTCGTACGGCGCGCCAGCAGGCCCCGGGCAGCCCGCAGGAGTTCAAGATCTTCTGGCGCGACAACACGATCGTGCTCGACCGCCAGCTGCTGGGCCGGCTGCGTCGTCAGCTGATGGGCCAGGGCCGTCGCAACCGGCAGCTGCCGCGCGTGGCGCACACGCTGCTCGACGCGATGTGGCGTCAGGTGCGCAGCGAGCGCGGCCGGGAGCGCGGCCGGGTCGAGTTCAACGAGGACATGCTCACCACCCGCTCGTTCGTGGAGTTCGCCGTCGCGTGGTGGCCGCCGCTCGACGCCGTCACGGTCCTGGGCTGGCTGCACGACCCGGAGATGCTCGCGCGGGTCGGCGACGGGATCCTGAGCCACGACGAGCAGGCGCTGCTGGGCAAGGCGTGGTCCGACCACCGCGGCGACACCCCCGCCGCGGGACTCACCATCGAGGACATCGCGCTCGTCGACGAGCTGCGCTACGCGCTCGGCGACGTGCCGGAGCAGACCGACGCCGACCAGCAGCTCGACGACGTGCTCACCGCCGAGGAGGGCGGGGTCGACCTCAAGGAGCTGACCACCGCCTCCGACCGGGAGTACGCCCCGAACAGCCGGCCCTGGTCCCCGCCGACCCACCGCATGGAGGACGACCCCTTCGCCCACGTGCTCATCGACGAGGCGCAGGACCTCACGCCGATGCAGTGGCGGATGGTCGCCCGCCGCGGGCGCACCGCGTCGTGGACGATCGTCGGCGACCCGGCGCAGTCGTCCTGGCCGGTGCCCGAGGAGTCGGCCGCCGCGCGCGCCGCGGCCCTCGACGGCAAGGTGCTGCACGAGTTCCACCTGTCGACGAACTACCGCAACTCCTCCGAGATCTACGCCCACGCCGAGGCCTACGCCCGCCGGGTCGGCCTGGACGCCGACCTGCCCACGGCCGTGCGCTCGACGGGGATCGACCCGTTGGTGGTCGAGGACGTGCCCGACCTCGAGGCGGCCACCCGGGAGGCGGTCCTCGAGCTCGCCGGCGAGGTCGCCGGCACCGTCGGCATCGTCGTACCCGTCGCGCGCCGCTCCGAGGTCAACGCCTGGCTCGCCTCGTGGCCCGAGCTCGCCGAGGACGCCCCCAGCGCGAAGGCCGCAGTGGACTCCTCGGCGACCCCCTCGGGCGAGGACCGCGTCGTCGTGCTGACCGGTCTCGACACCAAGGGCCTGGAGTTCGACGGCATCGTCGTCGTCCGTCCCCAGGAGATCGAGGACGAGTCCGCCACCGGACGCGCCACGCTGTACGTCGTGCTCACGCGCGCCACGCAGCTGCTCACCACGATCTCGTGAGCCCGAACCCCATCCTGACCAGGGGCCTGCCGCCGGGCTACCGACTGGTCGAGGAGGCGCCGGGGGTCGACGACTACCTGCGGCTGCGTGCCGAGTCGGGGCTGTCGCCGAGGACGCGCGAGCAGGCCGAGCGCGCCCTCGCGGGGCACTGGGCGGCGGTCACGGTGCTCGACGAGTCGACGGGGCAGCCGGTCGCGATGGGCCGGGTGCTGGGCGACGGCGGGTGGTACTTCCACATCGTCGACATGGCCGTCCTCCCCGACCACCAGCGCCGCGGTCTCGGTGCCCGCGTGCTCGAGTCGCTGCTCGCCCGGATCGACGCCGACGCGCCGCCCGACCCCTACGTCACGCTGATGGGCGACGAGCCCGGCCGGCGCCTCTACGCGTCGTACGGCTTCGAGGACCCCTCGCCCCGCACCGTCGGCATGGTCCGCACCCGGCCGCCGGCGAAGGAGAGCAGATGAGGGTAGGCATCCTCGTCTTCGACGACGTCGAGGTCCTCGACGCCTGCGGCCCGTTCGAGGTCTTCTCGACGGCGTCCCGCGTCGCGGTGCGTCGCGACCGCGCCACGGCGCCGCCGTTCGAGGTCGTGCTCGTCGCCGCCGACGCCACCCGGCCGGTGCGCGCCCGTGGTGGTCTCCGACTGCTGCCCGACCACGGTCTCGAGGACGCGCCGGCGCTCGACGTGCTGCTGGTGCCCGGCGGCGTCACCGCCGAGGTCGAGAAGGATCCGCGCGTGGTCGCGTGGATCGCCTCGCGCGCCGGTACGCCGTGGGTCGCGTCGGTCTGCACCGGAGCGTTCCTGCTGGCTGAGGCGGGCCTCCTGGTCGACCAGCGAGTCACCACCCACTGGGACGACGTCGCCGAGCTCGCCGAGCGCTTCCCGGCGCTCGACGTCGTCGACGGCCCGCGCTGGGTCCGTGCCGGGCAGGTGTTCACCTCCGCCGGCATCTCCGCCGGCCTCGACCTCGCCCTGGAGCTGGTGTCACTGATCACCGACGAGGAGATCGCCACGGACACCGCGCGCCTGATGGACTACGCCTGGAACCGCGAGCCTGTCGCTGAGTGAGGACTACCGGCAGGTAACTGGAGCATCCCCAGCACTTGGTGCGTGGAGATCTCCAGTTACTCGTCGGTCAGCTGCTACGGCGGCCGATCGGGGTGGGTGAGACCGGGGGAGGTCGACGGCCGGCGGCCAGTAGGGTTTGGCCATGTCTGAGACCCCCAGCCCGGCAGCCCAGGAAGCACGAGCAGCGCTCGACGAGCTTCAGGGGCACGAGGCGTGGGCGGTGATCCGGCGCAGCCAGACCCTGGGGACCGACGGGACCACGGTGACGCTGGTGGGCGGCACCCGCTCGGAGGTCGCCAGCCTCCTCGACGTGCCGCTCGAGGAGGGTCCGCCGCCGGCCGGCCGCCACTTCGACCGGCTGCTCGCCATCCCGTTCCGCCAGGTGGCCGAGCGCGGGTTCGAGGCGCACGACGACGGCACGCCGCTCGTGGTGGTCGACATCGAGACCGAGTCCGAGCTCTCCGTCGACGACGTGCTGGCCGCGCTGCCCGACACCAAGGTGGAGTTCACCGACCGCGGCGGCTTCGAGACCACCGACGAGGACTACGCGGTCGTGGTCGAGGCGATCATCCGCGACGAGATCGGTCAGGGCGAGGGCGCCAACCTCGTGGTCGGCCGGCACTACCGCGCGGTCGTCGCCGACTGGGGCCCCGACAAGGCGCTGACGGTCTTCCGCCGCCTGCTGGCCCGCGAGCGCGGGGCCTACTGGACGTTCTGCTTCTTCACCGGCGACCGGTTCCTCGTGGGGGCGAGCCCCGAGCGGCACGTCAGCATCCACGGCGGCGACGTGCGGATGAACCCGATCAGCGGCACCTTCCGGGTGGGCGACGGCTCGGGCGACGACGTGAAGACCCGTCTCCTCGACTTCCTCGCCGACGAGAAGGAGATCTACGAGCTCTTCATGGTCGTCGACGAAGAGCTCAAGATGATGTGCGAGATCTGCAACGAAGGGGGCCAGGTGCTCGGCCCGTTCCTCAAGCCGATGACCCACCTCGTGCACACCGAGTACCTCCTCGCCGGCCGCACCAGCCGCGACGTGCGCGAGGTGCTGCGCGACACGATGTACGCCGCCACGGTCACCGGCAGCCCGGTGGAGAACGCCTGCAAGCTGATCAAGGCCTACGAGGCCGAGGGCCGCGGCTACTACGGTGCCGCGCTGGCCCTGCTCGGCCGTGATGCCCAGGGCCATCCCACCGCGGACAGCCCCATCGTGATCCGCACCGCCGACGTCGACCCGGCCGGCAACCTCAAGGTGACCGCGGGCGCGACCCTGGTCCGCGACTCGGACCCCGCCTACGAGGTCGCCGAGACCCACGCCAAGGCCGGCGGCATCCTCAGCGCCTTCGGACTGGTGCCCGCCGCGGTCGCCCCCGCCGGCGGGCTGGCCGAGCTGACCCGCGACGAGGACGTGCTGATCGCCCTCAACGCGCGCAACCGGAGGCTGTCCAGCTTCTGGCTGACCGACCAGGGTGGCTCCGAGCCCGACCCGGCCCTGGCGGGCAAGTCCGCGGTGATCCTCGACGGCGAGGACGACTTCGTGAACATGCTGCGCCACGCGCTCAGCGTGCTCGGGATGACCAGCGAGGTGCTCCGGCACGAGGAGTACGTCGCGGGGGCGCTGGACGGCTTCGACCTGGTCATCGTCGGCCCCGGTCCCGGCGACCCGCGCGACGACGCCGACCCCAAGATGGCCCGCCTGCGCGCGGCCGTCGCCGAGCTGCTCGAGCAGCAGCGCCCGTTCCTGGCGGTGTGCCTGGGCCACCAGGCGCTGTGCCACGAGCTGGGGATGCCGCTGGTCTACAAGGACATCGTCTTCCAGGGCACCCAGTCGGCGGTCACGATCGACGGGCGCACGGAGCGGGTCGGCTTCTACAACACGTTCGTCGCGCGAGCGGGGGACCGGCTGCCCGAGGGCGTCGAGGTCGAGGCGGACGAGGCGACCGGGGACATCCACCTCGTGCGGGGACCGCACTACCGCGGGATCCAGTTCCACGCCGAGTCGATCCTCACCCAGCGTGGCTTCGAGCTGATCCACGAGCTCGTCGGTGGTCTGCTCCGCCGCTGAGCGGGTTCGGATCTCCCAGATTTCTGGGCCGCACGGGCAACCATTTCGCCTCCCCGCGCGTCTGTCTCGTGAAGGATGGAGCAGACGGGGCGGGGGATCGATGAATCGGATGGTGCGGCGCTGCGCTGCGCTGCTGGCAGTGCTGCTCGTGCTGGCCGGGTGCAGCGAGGACCGCGAGAGCGTCTCCCAGATCGAGCCCACCGCGCTCCCGGAGGAGGTCCAGCCGGCCACGCCGGTCGCGGCCGCGGACACCCGGGACCCGAACATCGTCCTGGTGCTGATGGACGACTTCTCGATGGACCTGCTGCCCACCATGCCGAACGCCGCGAGGATGCAGGAGAAGGGCGCGTCCTACCCGCACGCCTTCGTCGTCGACTCGCTGTGCTGTGTCTCGCGCGCGAGCATCGCGACCGGGCAGTACCCCCACCAGACCGGCGTCTTCACCAACACCGCCAACACGCCCAACGACGTCGGCCCGATCGGGGGGTGGGAGGCGTTCGTCGAGCACGGCAACAACGAGCGCGCCGTCAACGTCCGTCTCCAGCAGGCCGGCTACACGACCGGGTTCATCGGCAAGTACCTCAACCAGTACGAGTGGGTCCCCGGCGGCGAGATCCCGCCGCCTCCACCGGGCTGGGACGACTGGCGGGTGGTGTTCGGGTCCGCCTACGACGGCTGGGACTTCGAGAGCACCTACGTCGAGGACGGCCTGGTCCACCTCAAGTCGCACCTCGCGCCGCCCGCAGAGGCCAGCGCGGCCGAGAAGGACAAGCAGTACGTCGGCTCGGTGATCGAGCGCGGGGCGCTGGAGTTCATCCGGGACCGACGCGACGACGAGTCGCCGTACTTCCTGCAGGTCTCGCCCTACGCCACGCACAGCCGGACCAACCCGACCGGCGCCTATGCCGGGGACCCGATCTTCCCGCCGGCGTTCCGGGACCGGCCGCGGCCCGGTCGGCCGATGGGCAACTGCGGTGTCGTCCGGTGCGGCGAGCTGACGATCGACGACCTTCCCGGGTTCGGCGACGACCAGCAGGACAACGCCCCCCGCCTCGAGGACGGCACCGAAGCCGCCTCGTGGAAGGGAGTGCCGCCGGCGATGACCAAGGGCCAGGCGATCAAGACGCTGCGCGACCGGGCCCGGATGGCGCAGTCGGTCGACCGGATGCTCGGCAAGATCCTGGCGAACGTCTCGGAGGACACCTACGTCGTGCTGACCTCCGACAACGGCTTCCACGTGGGGCAGCACGGGCTGGGACGAGGCAAGGGCGCGCCCTACGCGACCGACGCGCAGGTGCCGCTGATCGTCACCGGGCCCGGGGTCGAGCAGGGCGAGCGCGACGTGGTGGTCAGCTCGATCGACTTCGCCTCGACGTTCGAGGAGCTCGCCGGACTGCGGCCCGAGAGGTTCCGCGGCGGACGGTCGATCGCGGCCACGCTGCGCGGCGACCGGCAGCTGCAGGCGCCGCAGGGTCCCGAGGGGCGTGACTACGTCTTCTTCGAGCACACCTGGGCGCCCTCGCTGGGCGACGATCCCGACCGGCCCTACGCCGGCGGCACCATCGACCTGATCCCGTCGTACGTCGCGGTGCGCTCGCGCGACGCCCTGCTTGTGCGCGTCGACCTCGACCCGGACTGGGAGGAGACGTCGTACGCCTGGGAGTTCTACGACTACTCCGAGACCGGGTGGGAGAGGACCAACACCTATGGCCAGCCCCGGCACCGCGACACGATCCGGGAGCTGACCCGCCGGCTGGAGGGCTTCGACGCGTGCGCCGCCGCGACCCGCGACGACCGGGTCTCGCCGGCCTGCCGTGCGCTGTCGGCCGCCGAGGGGCAGTGAAGGCTCCCGCTGCCCAGCAGGTTTGCCCAGTAGGTTTCTCCCGTGGCCCGCCCGGACGTCGTCGTCGTCGACCACCACGACTCCTACACGTGGAGCCTCGTGCACCTCGTCGCGGGCGTGACCGGGGTGCTGCCCCGCGTGGTCCAGCACGACGAGACCACGCCGGAGGAGGTCCTCGCCCACTCCCACGTCGTGCTCTCGCCCGGCCCCGGCCACCCCACGGACGTCCGCGACTTCCGGGTGGGGACGGAGGTGCTGAGGGCGGCCACCCGTCCGGTCCTCGGCGTCTGTCTGGGCCTGCAGGGCCTGGTCACGACGTACGGCGGTCGCGTCGGCCGGGTCGCGCCCGCCCACGGCGTGGTGGCTCCGGTGCGCCACGACGGGCGGGGCGTCTTCGCCGGGCTCCCCCAGGACTTCGCCGCGGTGCGCTACCACTCCCTCGCCGCGCTGGAGCTGCCGGACTGCCTGGAGCAGAGCGCCACGACGCCTGGGGCGGGAGCAGGGGCGGGGGCGGGCGCGGCGGGGACGGGCGAGGCGGTGGTGATGGGCGTGCGGCACCGCTCGCTCCCGCTCGAGGGTGTGCAGTTCCACCCTGAGTCCGTGCTCAGCGCCTGGGGCGCGGAGCTGGTGGCCAACTTCCTGCGGGGGCCGGGATGAGGACTGAGGACCCGGAGCTCTGCTTCACCGACGTGTCGGCCGCCCATCCTCGCTGCTTCTGGCTCGACGGCGGCGGCGCGCGGGAGTGGTCGGGGAGCCGGTCGCTCGTGGGCTGGCTCGACGAGGACGACGTGTCGCTCACCTACGACGCCGCGCTGGGCGAGGTCCGCCGCCATGCGGGCGGCACGTCGCGCGTGGTCGGGGACGACATCTTCGCGGTCCTGGAGTCGGAGCTGGCGGGAGATTCGACCGACCAGTGGTTCGGCTACTTCGGCTACGCGGCCCGCCCCGACCTGCCGGCCGAGGTCGCGCCGCCGGGTGAGGGTCGGCTGCCGGACGCCGTGTGGATGCGACCGCGGCACCTCCGGCTCTTCGACCACGGCCCACCTCCCGCCCCGCCGCCCACCGGGCCGGCTCCGGCGACCCACGAGCCGGTCCCCGCCTCCTACGCGGCCGCCTTCGCCCAGGTGCAGGAGCAGCTGCGCGCGGGCAACTCCTACGAGGTCAACCTGACCTACCGCCTGCGCGCGGCCTCCGACCTCAGCCCGCTGGCGGCCTACCGGGCGCTCCGGGCCAGCAACCCCGCGCCGTACGCCGGACTGCTGCAACACGACGTCCCCGGCCACCGGGCCTGGCTGCTCAGCTCGTCGCCGGAGCGGTACGCCGTGGTGCGCCGTGCGGGCGACGGCACGCGCACCATCGAGACCAAGCCGATCAAGGGCACCACCCCGCGTGCCCCCGATCCGGCCGACGACGACGCCGCGCGCCGGCAGCTGGCCACCGATGAGCGGTTCCGTGCCGAGAACCTGATGATCGTCGACCTGCTGCGCAACGACCTCGCGATGGTCTGCGAGGTGGGGAGCGTGGAGGTGCCGGTGCTGATGGACGTGGAGTCCTACCCGTCGGTGCACCAGCTGGTCTCCACCGTGCGGGGGCGGCTGCGGAGCGAGGTGTCCACGCCGACCGCGTTGCGCGCCCTCTTCCCCGCCGGCTCGATGACCGGGGCGCCCAAGCTGCGCACGATGGAGATCGTCGAGGCGGTCGAGGCGACGCCGCGCGGCGTCTATGCCGGGGCGTTCGGGTGGATCGCCGCGGACGGGCGCGCCGACCTCGGCGTCGTGATCCGCTCGCTCACCACCGCCGGCGACGGCGCGTGGGAGCTGGGCACCGGCGGGGGGATCACCGTCCACTCCGACGTCGCCGGCGAGTGGGCCGAGTCGCGGTGGAAGGCCGAGCGGCTGCTCGCCGTACTCAGCCGCTGACCAGCCGGGCCAGCACCGCGCCCATGGTGGCGCGCACGGCCGCGGGGCTCTCCGGGGAGAGGTCGACCAGGTTGGCGGTGTCCACCTGGCTGCCGTGCTGGACGAAACCGGTGACCAGCAGCGCCTCCCCCTGTGGCTGTACGACGAGCCGCGCGGCGTCGGCGCCCTCGACGTCGATGCGGGAGACCCTGCCCTGGACGCTGCCTGCCATCGTCGCCCAGGCCTCCTCGAAGTCCCCCTCGAAGAAGAGCGAGCTCACGTCCAGGGAGACGCCGGACTCCGGGTCCTCGGCCGCATAGCTGCACGACGTCAACACCGCGGAGTCGCGCTCGTCGGGGACGGCGGTGACGTTGGTGCCGAGCAGCCGTCCGGCGTCGGCGGCGGGGAGCGTCTCGCAGGGGCTCGCGACCCCCACCCCGGCGCCGGCGGAGCCGGTGTGGGGGTTCGTCGGAGCGCTCTGCTCGGCAGCGGACCCGGCATCGTCGCCGTCACCGCACCCCGCGAGCGCGCCGGCGAGGACCACCAGCAGCACCGCGGGGGAGACGAGGAGACGACGAGCACGGGTCACTCGTCGTCGCTCCCGAAGGTGATCTCCACCGTCATCTCCTCGTCGTCACGCACCAGCGTGACCGTGGCCGTGTCACCGGGACGGTAGGAGTACATCGTCGCGATCAGGGCGTCGGAGCTGCCGGTGTGGAGGTCGTCGAGCGCGGTGATCACGTCGTCCTCCTCGATGCCGGCCTCGTCGGCCGGGCCGCCGGACTCGAGCTCCGTGATCAGGGCGCCGGACGGGACGCCGACGGTGTACTCGGCGTCCTCCGCGACCACGCCCATCCGCGGGTGGGTGGGCGTCTCCCCGGCGCGCATCTGCTCGACGATCGGCAGCACGTCGCTGATCGGGATGGCATAGCCGATGCCGATCGAGCCCAGGTCGCCCCCGGTGCCCGACGAGTTGCGGGCCAGCTCGATGGAGGCGTTGATGCCGACGACCTCGCCGGCCATGTTGACCAGGGCGCCGCCGGAGTTGCCGGGGTTGATCGCGGCGTCGGTCTGGATCGCGCCGTAGACCACGCGTCGGGTGACGTCGTCCTGCTGCGGCATCACGATCGGGCGGTGCAGCGAGCTGATGATGCCGGCGGTGACCGTCGCCTGAAGTCCGTAGGGCGAGCCCACCGCGACGACCGCCTGCCCGACCTCGGACAGGTCGGAGGAGCCCAGGGTCGCGACGTCGAGGTCGGAGACGCCCTCGGCCTTCAGCAGTGCGGTGTCGGTGCCGGGATCGGAGCCGACGACCTCGGCCTCGGCCACCGATCCGTCGTCGAACGACACGGTGATGCTGCCGCCGTCGATGGCGGACGCGATCACGTGGTGGTTGGTGAGGATCTCGCCGTCATCGCTGATCACGATCCCGGAGCCGCTGCCTCCGCCGCCGCGCGCGTCCCGCGCGTCGATCTTCACGACGACCGGGAGCACCTCCCGGGCCACGACGTTGACCGAGACCAGGTCGAGGGGGTCGAGCTCGCTGGTGTCGACGTCGCCGCCGCCGACCTGGACGCTCTCGGCGTCGTCGTCCAACGCGTCGAAGGCCCAGGCGCCGCCGAGGCCGCCGAGGGCCCCGAGCAGGAGACCGCCGGCGAGCACACCCGCGAGCACGCCCTTGCCGCCGCCGCCGGGCTTGCGCCGGTCGACGCGGTCACGCCCTCCCCCTGGCTGGGGCTGGGGCTGGCCGGGCTGGGGCTGGCCCTGCTGGTAGGGGGCCCACTGCTGCTGGCCGGGCTGGCCGGGCTGCTGGCCGGGCTGGGGCTGGTAGGGCGGCTGCTGCGGGCCACGATAGGGCTGCTGGGGACCCGGGTAGGGCCCGCCCTGGGGCGGCTGCGGGGGGTACGGCGGCTGGCTCATGGCGCCAAGCCTGCCCCACGCGCGCCCACTCCGAACCTCATCTCAGGCTCCTTCATCCCTGGCACCTCCAACTCCGGCACTTCCAACTCTGGCACTTCCGACTCCGGCGCCTCCATCTTCGGCACCGTCCGGGCGCCCGGGCAGCCACAGCCGCATCCGCGCCCCGCCGTACGGCGACCGGGTGGCCTCCACGGTGCCCGAGTGGCGCAGCACGACCTGGCGCACGATCGAGAGGCCGAGCCCCGAGCCGGGCAGCGCCCGCGACTCCGTGGAGCGCCAGAACCGGTCGAAGACGTGGGGGAGCTCCTCCTCGGAGATGCCGGGGCCCTCGTCGTCGATGACCAGCCAGCCGTCCTCGAGGTGCACGCGGACCGTGGCGCCGTCGGGGCTCCACTTGGCGGCGTTGTCGAGCAGGTTGAGCACCGCGCGCTCCAGCGCCGGCGGCTCGCCGGTCACCCACCAGGGGGCCAGCGAGACCTCGAAGGCCAGGCCGGGTGCGCGTCGGCGCACCCGGGCGATCGCGCGCTCGACGGTCTCGGAGAGGTCGACGCCCTCCACGACGTACTGCAGCGGCTCGTCGCGCGCCAGCTCCACGAGGTCCCCGATGAGCGTGGTGAACTCCGCGATCTGCGCGCGCACGTCGGCCAGCAGCTCGGCGCGCGCCTCGGGCGGGAGCCCGCCGATGACGTCGGCCTGGGCGAGCAGGTCGAGGTTGGTGCGCAGCGAGGTGAGCGGGGTCCGCAGCTCGTGGCCGGCGTCGGCGATCAGTTGGCGCTGCCGGTCGCGGGAGGCGGCGAGCGCCATCAGCATGGTGTTGAAGGAGGTGGCGAGCCGGGCGACCTCGTCGTCGCCCTCGACGGTCAGCGGCCGGAGGTCCTCGGTGCGGGCGATCTCCTCGACCGCGACCGTGAGCCGGCGCACCGGGCGCAGCCCGTTGCGGGCCACCGCCCACCCGGCGAGCGCGGCGGCGAGGACGCCGATCCCGCCGATGACGAGCATGACCGTGCCCATCTTGCGCAAGGTGCTGTCCTGGGGCTCCAGGGACTGGGCGAGGACCAGCGCCTGCCCCTCGTCGGTGGGCCAGGTGACGACCCGATAGCGCACCCCGTCCGTGGCCACGAGGGTGCGGATGGAGTGGTCGCTGGTGCCGGAGGCGACCGCGAGCTCCGGCTCGCCGAGGTTGAGCTGGGCGACGTCGCCCAGCGCCCGCCAACGGCGGTCCTCGGTGATGAAGAGGATCTGCACGTCGGCCGCGCCCAGCGCCCAGGAGGGCACCCGGGTGCCGCTCAGCACGTCGGCCTCGGCGGCCCGCTCGGCGCGCTCGAGCAGCGACTCGTCGAGGGCGGCCATGCTCTGCATGCGCACCGTGCCGTAGGCGCCCAGCGCGACGAACGCGACGGCGAGGCCCACCGCGATCGTGCTCAGCAGGGTGACCCGGCTCGCGAGCGAGCGGCGGTAGTGCCAGCGCCGCTCCTCCCACCGGTTGGCGAGGTCGGCGCGCTCGTCAGGGAGGGACTCACGAGGGGCGGGGGCATGAGGGGCGGGGACGCTCATGACTCCTTCAGCACGTAGCCGACGCCGCGCACCGTGTGCAGCAGGCGCGCCTCGCCCTCCGCCTCGGTCTTGCGGCGCAGGTAGCCGACGTAGACCTCGAGGGAGTTGGCCGTCGTCGGGAAGTCGTAGCCCCACACCTCCTCGAGGATGAACGCCCGCTCCAGCACCCGACGCGGCCGGCGCAGGAACATCTCCAGGAGCGTGAACTCGGTGCGGGTCAGCTCGATCATCCGCTCGCCGCGGCGGACCTCGCGGGTGGCGAGGTCCATGCTCAGGTCGGCGAAGGAGAGCACCTCGTCGACACTGTCGCGAGGAACGACGCGGCGCAGCAGCGCGCGCAAGCGGGCGAGCAGCTCCTCGAGCGCGAAGGGCTTGGTCAGGTAGTCGTCGGCCCCCGCGTCGAGCCCGTCGACCCGGTCGCCCACGGCGTCGCGGGCGGTGAGCACGAGGATGGGTACGTCGTGGCCCGCGGCGCGCAGGGCGCGGGTGGCCTCGAGGCCGTTGAGGCGGGGCATCATCACGTCCATCACCACGACGTCGGGCGCGACGCCGGCATAGCGTGCGAGCGCGTCGGCTCCGTCGGTGGCCAGCGCCACGTCGTACCCGTTGAACTCGAGGGAGCGGCGCAGTGACTCGCGCACCGCCTTGTCGTCATCGACGACGAGGACCCGGGGCTTCGCGGCGGCACTCACGCGTCCACTGTGCCAGCCCAGCCTGAGGCGTGTCTGAGAGTCGCCGTTCCCGGTGACCAGCCGCCCGGCTCAGCTGTCCGTGGAGCCGCCGTGCCAGGAGACGAGCAGCAGCGTGGCGTCGTCGTCGAGGTCTCCGGACTGGTGCTCGAGCAGGGCCTGGACGACGCGGCGCATGGTCTCGGCCGGCGGCAGACCGGCAGCGAGGTTGCGGACGACGAGGTCCACGAGACGCTCCTGGCCGAAGAACTCGCCGTCGGGGGAGCGGGCCTCGGTGATCCCGTCGGTGTAGAGCAGCACGAGATCGCCGGGCTCCAGCTGCTCCACGCCGACCTGGCCCGCCTCGGTGCCCGCCAGCCCCTCGTTGAGGCCGAACGGCAGGCGGGGCTCGACCTGCAGGGCGCGGATGAGCCGGCCGCCACGCAGCAGCAGCGGCTCCAGGTGTCCGGCGCTCAGCCAGCGCAGCACGCCGCCGGCGGTGTCGAGCTCGCAGAGCAGGCCGGTGGAGAACGACTCGGTCCGGAAGACCGTGGAGACCGCCGACTCGATGTGGTCGGCGGTCTCGTGCAGGGACAGCCCCGCACGGCGCGCGTTGCGGTAGCCCGCCACGACGAGGTTGACCAGCTGGGCGCTGACGATGCCGTGGCCCATCCCGTCGAAGACCGCGAAGCGCGCCGTCCCGTCGTCGACGGCGTAGTCGAGCGAGTCGCCGGCGACCTCGTAGGCCGGCTCGAGGCCGCCGGCGATCGTGACCGTGCCGTTGCTGAAGGTCAACGGTGGAAGCAGTGACCACTGGATCTCGGCGGCCAGCCCCATCGGCGCCGTCCGGCGCAGGTTGACGATCGAGTCGCCGTACTGGGTCTTGCTCATCACCAGCTCGGCGACGATTGTGGCGAGGCTCGTGAGGCGGGTGGCGAACGGGCCGCCCTCGTGGAGTCCGTCGTCGAGACGGTGGGCGTCCTCGGCGCTCAGCGTCACGCCGAGCACGCCGAGCCGCTCGCTGCCGTCGAGGAGCGGCAGCCAGACCCGGGTGTGCTCGGTGCGCTCGTCGGTGCGCGGCGCCTCCTGGGTGAGGACCCGCAGCTGCTGGAAGGCCTTGCCGGCCACCGTGGAGTCCACGCCGAGAGGCGGGTGGAACTCGGTGAGCCGTGGTGTGCCGTTGGGCATCATCGGGATCAGGACGCGCTGCTGGAGGTCGGCGAGGTGGATCACCGCGTCGTGGGCGCCCAGGTCCCGGGCGTGTCGGGCGACCAGGTCGGCGAGGTCGTCCGGGTTGGCGGTGTGGGACTCCTCCAGCAGGTGATGCAGGGAGCGCTCGGCGTCGTCCATGGAGGAAGGCTAGGTCACCGGGGGCGACGGCTCGGGATCAGCCGTGCTGCGACGACTCAGGACGAGGTGAGCCGCTGCAGGCGAAGCTCGTCGCGGATCGCGTAGGGGATCGGGCGGCGGTGCCTCTCGAGATGGTCCACGTAGGCCTCCAGTGCGTGCAGGAGCGTGACCCGCGCCTCGGTCGCCGAAGAGCTGCGGGGCTGGGTGCGCTCGTGCGCCAGCACCTCGCGGGCCTGCAGGACGGCCTCCCAGAGCTCGGCCGCGGAGGCGTCCCCGCCGGTCGGCCGATCGGGGGTGCGTCGGGCTCGCCCGCCGTTCGTGTTGGGCATGTGCAACGACCTCTCTCCCCTTGCCGCGACGAGGAGCAGGGCCCGCGCGGTCGCCACCAATGTACGCCGCATCACATCACCGCGGGGGAGAAGGGAGGCGTGGACAGGGTTCATTGGTTTGGCCAAGTTCGTACCGTGGGGGGTATGTCTGTCCCGCTCTCGATCCTCGACCTCGCCCCCATCGCCCCGACCGAGACCGCGGCGCAGAGCCTCGCCGCAAGCGTGTCGCTGGCCCAGGCCGCGGAGACCCACGGCTATCGCCGGGTCTGGTATGCCGAGCACCACAACATGCCCGGCATCGCGTCGTCGGCGACGTCGGTGCTCATCGCGCACGTGGCAGCTCACACGAGCACGATCCGTCTCGGCGCGGGCGGCGTGATGCTGCCCAACCACTCCCCGCTGACCATCGCCGAGCAGTTCGGCATGCTGGAGACCCTCCACCCGGGGCGCATCGACCTCGGTCTCGGGCGGGCGCCCGGGAGTGACCAGAACACGATGCGCGCGCTGCGTCGTACGCCGGCCTCGGCGAATCAGTTCCCCCAGGACGTCCAGGAGCTGCAGGGCTTCCTGCGCGGCGAGTCGCTGATCCCCGGCGTCCAGGCCGTGCCCGGCGCCGGGACGGATGTGCCGCTCTACATCCTCGGCTCCTCGCTCTTCGGCGCCCAGCTCGCCGCCGCGATGGGGCTGCCCTACGCCTTCGCGTCCCACTTCGCCCCCGCCGCGCTCCACGACGCGGTGGCCACCTATCGCCGCGACTTCAAGCCCTCGCGCCAGCTCACCGAGCCGCACGTCATCGCCGGGGTCAATGTCGTGGCCGCCCCCGACGCCGAGCACGCTCGCGAGCAGTTCGAGTCGCGCCGCCGGGACTTCGTCCGCGGGATGGTCAGCCGCCCCGCCGCTCCGGGAGCGAGCGCGCCCGAGTTCAGCGACGAGCAGATCGACGCCTTCCTCACCACTCCCGACGGGCGCCAGCTCGCCGACATGCTGCGCTACTCCGCGGTGGGGACACCGGAGCAGGTGGGCGACTACCTCACCGAGTTCGCGACCGCCGCCGGTGCCGACGAGCTCATCGTCGCCCACCAGTCCCCGCACCTCGAGGAGCGCCTGACGTCGGTGGCCCTCACCGCCGCCGCCCTCAGCTGACCCGGCGCCAGATCTCGCTGACCCGGCTCTAGATCTCGCTGACCCGGCGGAAGTAATCCCCAGGGGTACGACGTGTGCGGGTGCTGGGGGGCGGGTGTCGGTGGTGGGTGGGAGGCTGGTGACAGCCACCTGCGAGCAGCGCGTCGGGATCGTCCGATCGGGCGTTGACCTGGGGAAACAGTATCCACAGATTCTGTTTTCGCTCTTGTGTTCGCAGATGCGGGTCGGGAAGAGTCGGGGCCATGACCACCAGCCCCGACCTCGGCGAGGTCCTCGCAGAGCTCCTCGGCGAGCCCCGTGAGGAGGACGCCTGGGTCGATGACCTCGACCCGGCCGCGACCCTGGGTGGGCTGGAGTCGATGACCGCCCGGCGCCGCGCCCTGCAGGTCGAGGACCTGCTGCTGGTCGCGCACTGGGCCGACCTGCACGCCAGCGATCCACGCACCGAGCCCGGCGCCAACGGCCGCCGCGTCTGGGCCGGCGGATCAGGGTCCAGGAAATCAGGGTCCAGGAGCGCAGGTGTGGGTGGGGACCGGCTGGTCCAGGTCGGGGGCGAGGGCACCCCGCGGGTGCGTGAGCTCGCCCTGTGTGAGCTCGCGGTAGCCCGCCAGTGCCACCCGCTGGCGGCGCGCAAGGTCACCGCCGACGTCCTCGACCTGCGCCACCGCCTGCCGTTGACCTGGGCCCGGTTCACCACCGGGGCCGTGGAGCAGTGGCTGGTGTGCAAGATCGCGACCCTGACCCGCGAGCTCCCGCACGCGGTCGTGGGTTTGGTCGATGCCGCGGTCGCGGCCTGTGTGGCCACCGAGTCGCCCTCGCGGGTGCTGGCGATCTGCGCGGCCAAGATCATCGAGGCCGACCCCGCCGCGCACGCCGAACGGGTCGCGGCCGAACAGGCACGGCGCTACGTGTCCCTGACCCGCACCGACGCCGCCGGCCTGCGCCACGTGATCGCCCGGGTCACCGCCGGCGACGCCGCC
Source organism: Nocardioides pacificus (assembly GCF_054775955.1). NCBI lineage: Bacteria > Bacillati > Actinomycetota > Actinomycetes > Propionibacteriales > Nocardioidaceae > Nocardioides > Nocardioides pacificus. The sequence continues at coordinate 221,824 of NZ_BAAHCI010000005.1, read as the reverse complement.
TGGGTCGACGCCACCGTGGACCGCGTCGCCGACATCCTCGCCACCCGCCACCCCGACACTGGCCGCGACCTGCTCCGCTCCCAAGCGTTCGGCTGGCTGGGACGCCCCGCCGAACTCCTCCAACTCCTCCTCGAAGCCACCCAACACGAAGACGAGACTGCCCAAGCTGGGCCCGAGGTGGACGAGCCCGAGGCCGGTGCTGAC
>NZ_BAAHCI010000005.1:108873-221504 GCF_054775955.1 Nocardioides pacificus | reverse complement strand
GCCCGGTTGCGTCCGGGCGCGGTGCTCTACGTCCACCTCCACGAGGCCGCCCTGGCCGGGCTGGTCCCCGGCGTCGCCCGCGTCGAGGACCTCGGCCCCCTCGCCCTCAGCCAGTTGCGTGAGCTGCTGGGGCACACCCAGATCACCCTCAAACCGGTCATCGACCTCCGCGAGAGCACCTCGGTCAACGCCTACGAGCACCCCGTCGCGATGCGCGAGCGGATCACCCTGCGCACCCCCGGCGAGGTGTTCCCCCACGCGACCCGGATCAGCCGCCGCCTCGACCTCGACCACGCCACCCCCTACCGCCACCCGACCGGACGAGACCCCGCCCCACCGGGCCAGACCGGCGAGCACAACACCGCACCCCTGTCCCGCACCACCCACCGCGCCAAGACCCACCTGGGCTACCACCTCACCCAGACCGGCCCAGGCGTCTACCTGTGGCGCACCCCCCACGGCCTGCACCGCCTCGTCGACTCCCACGGCACCCACCCCATCGACGCCCGCACCGCCCACCACCTCACCCACGGCATCCGCACCCACCGCTTCACCTGGCGCCAGCTCCGTGATCACTACGACCCTGGAACGGACCCGCCCGCAGACGCGAGGCGCTAACTTCGATCCATGGGCACCGGGCCGGCGGGCGGGATCCTCCGCTTCCTGCCGGGGGTGGCACAGGCACGCGACTACGAGCGCGGCTGGCTGCGCGGCGACGTCCTGGCGGGCATCACGGTGGCGTCCTACCTGGTGCCGCAGGTGATGGCCTACGCCGAGGTGGCCGGACTCCCCGCAGTGGCCGGACTCTGGGCGATCCTCGCGCCCCTCGTCGTCTATGCCCTCCTGGGGTCGTCGCGGCAGCTCTCGGTGGGGCCGGAGTCCACGACGTCACTGATGACGGCGGCCGCAGTGGGGGCTCTGGTCGGCGGAGCGGGGGTCCGCTATGCCGAGGCCGCGGCCGCGTTGGCCGTCGTCGTGGGAGCGCTGTGCCTGCTCGGGTGGCTGGGCCGGCTGGGGTTCCTCGCGGACCTGCTGTCGCGCCCCGTGCTGATCGGCTACATGGCCGGGATCGCCGTCCTCATGATCGTCAGCCAGCTCGGCACGCTGACCGGGATCGACGTGGAGGGCGACTCGAGCCTGGCGAAGGTCCGCTTCGTGGCCGAGCGCGTCAACGAGACGCACCTGCCCACGCTGATCCTGGCGGTCCTGGTGCTCGCGCTCCTCGTCATCGCCCACTGGGCCTTCCCGCGCGCGCCCGGCCCACTCATCGCGATGCTGCTCGGAGCGGCGGCGGTGGCGGTCCTCGGCCTCGAGTCCGACGGGATCGCGGTCGTCGGCGACATCCCTCGCGGCCTGCCCGGCCCGCAGATCCCCGACTTCAGCGGGCTGGCCTTCGCCTCGCTGGTCCCGGCCGCCGCGGGCGTGATGGTGGTGGCCTACTCCGACAACGTGCTCACCGGTCGCGCGTTCGCGACCAAGCGGCACGAGAGCATCGACAGCGACCAGGAGTTCCTGGCCCTCGGTGTGGCCAACGTCGCGGCCGGCCTCTTCCAGGGCTTCCCTGTGAGCAGCAGCGGCAGCCGCACCGTGATCGGCGACGCGATGGGGAGCCGCACCCAGCTCTACTCCCTGGTCGCGCTGGTCACGGTCGTCACCACGATGCTGCTCTTCAGCCCGGTGCTCGCGGCCTTCCCGACCGCGGCCCTGGGGGCGGTCGTCGTCTACGCCGCGCTCCGCCTGATCGACCTCGCCGAGCTGCGCCGGATCGCGCGCTTCCGGGGCTCGGAGCTGGTGCTGGCACTCTCGACCACGACCGCCGTGCTGCTGCTCGGCGTGCTCCCCGGCATCGGCGTCGCCGTCGCCCTGTCGCTGCTCGACCTGCTCCGCCGGATCGCGAAGCCGCACGACGGTGTCCTCGGCTATGTGCCCGGCCTCGCCGGCATGCACGACATCGACGACTACCCCGAGAGCAGGCGGGTGCCCGGGCTGGTCGTCTACCGCTATGACGCGCCGCTCTTCTTCGCCAACGCCGAGAACTTCCGTCGCCGGTGCCTGGCCGCGGTCGCCGACGCGGACACGCCCACCGAGTGGCTCCTGCTCAACGCCGAGGCGATCGTCGAGGTCGACCTGACGGCCGTGGACGCCCTCGACGACGTACGACGAACGCTCGCGCAGCAGGGCGTGGAGTTCGCGATGGCGCGCGTCAAGCAGGACCTGCGCGATGCACTTCAGGCCGCCGACTTCGTCGAGAAGGTGGGGCCGGGCCGCATCTTCATGACGCTGCCGACGGCCGTGGCGGCCTACGAGGAGTGGTACGCCGAGCGCCACGGCTTCCCGCCCGCCCTGAAGCCCCCGCCCTGAAGCCCCCGCCCTTGAGCCGCCGGCCCTGAAGCCCCCGATCAGAACCGGTCGGCCACCGCCGCGGCCCGCGCGCCGTACCCGCCGCCGAACATGCACGCGTGCACGAGAAGCGGATGCAGCTGGTGCAGCCCCTGCCGGTCGGGCCAGTCGGGCTCGAGCGGCCGGCCGCGGGCGGCGGACTCGTCGACGTAGGCCTCGAGCACGCGCTGCAGGTTCGGCAGCCCGAAGAGCGCCAGCATCGCGAGGTCGCTCTCGCGGTGTCCGCCGTGGGCGGCCGGATCGATGAGGTACGTCGTGCCGTCGCCGCCCCAGAGCACGTTGCCGCTCCACAGGTCGCCGTGCAGGCGGGCCGGGGGCTCCTCGGGGACCAGGGCGGGCAGTCGCCGCACCAGCCGGTCGATCTTCGCGGCCTGCTCGTCGGTGACGGCGCCGCGCCCGTGCGCGAGCTTGAGGTAGGGCAGCACCCGCCTGGTCGCGAAGAACTCCGCCCACGTGGGCGCCGGCCGGTTGGGCAGCGGGAGCAGGCCGATGAAGCCGTCGTGCTCCGCGCCGTACGTCGGGTTCCCGGCGAGGTGGGTGGCGGCCAGGGCCCGGCCGAGCGACGTGGCGGCGTCGGTGGTGGCCTTGCCGGGCTCGATCCAGCGCAGGATCAGGCAGTCGTCCGCGGCCGCGAGGAGCTCGGGGACCGCGACCCCGCCGGCCGCCGCGAGCCAGCGCAGGCCCCGCGCCTCGGCGGCGAACATCCCGTCCGGAGGGTGGGGGTGGGTCTTCATCAGCGCGACCCGACCGTCACTGAGCCGCAGTCGGGTGGCCGTCGCGACGTCACCGCCGGCGACGGGGGCCGTGGCCGCGACGGCGCAGCCGAGGAGCTCCTCGGCGCGACGGGCGACCAGCGGCTGGCGGGTCACCCTGACGCGTCCCGCTCCAGCATGGTGGACAGCGCTGCGACCAGGGCGGCGCTCGTCCGCTCGACCATCCCCAGCACCTCCTCGAAACCCTCGTCCCCACCGTAGTACGGGTCCGGGACCTCCCCGCCGGGCTCGCGCGGGTCGAAGTCACGGAACAGCCGGACCCGGTCGATGTCGCTGGACACCGCCAGATCGAGGATGTCGGCCAGATTCTGGGCGTCCATCGCCAGCACGAGGTCGTGCTCCTCGAGCCAGACCGACGCGAACTGCCTTGCGCGGTGCCGCGTCGCGTCGTACCCGGCGGCGGTCAGGCTGGCCGCCGCCCGCCGGTCCATCGGCTTGCCGACGTGCCAGTCGGCGGTGCCGGCGCTGAGCACCTCGACCCGGTCGGCGAGCCCGGCGTCCGCGACGCGCTGGCTCAGCACCACGTCGGCCATCGGCGAGCGGCAGATGTTGCCGAGGCAGACGAGCACGATGCGGTACGGCGTGCCGTCCCCCAGGGGAGCGGGCAGCTTCGGCCCACGCGTCGGGTCAGGCATCGGGTCAGTCATCGTCGACGGCGACGTCGATGAAGCCGGTCACGAGCGTGATCACCAGGGCCGCCAGCAGCGCGGTCCAGAAGCCCTCGACGTGGAAGCCCACGTCGACCTGCTCGGCGACCCATGCCGTCAGCTTGAGCATGAAGGCGTTGATGACCAGCAGGAACAGCCCCACGGTGAGCACGATGAAGGGCAGCGAGAAGAACTTCACGACCGGCTCGACGAAGACCGTCACGATGCCGAGGATCAGCGCCACGAGCAGCAGCGGCCCGATCTTGTCGGTGAGCTCGTCCTGACCCGAGGTGGGACCGTCGAACCAGATCCCGTCGAAGAGCAGAGCGGCCACGGCCACGGCGGCCGCGTTGGTCAGCAGCCAGAGCAGGAACTTCGTCACGTGGGCGATCCTAGGCTCAGCCCCAATGCCCAGATGATGTCGCGCTCGGCGTCGGCGAGGTGCTGGTCGAGGTAGTCCGCGGCCGCGTCCACCTCGTCGGCCTCGAGCAGCAGCACCAGCTGGGTGTGCGAGTCGGCCTGGTCGTGGGCGTTGCGGCGGATCCGGTCGATCTGGGCGAGCGCCAGCTTGAGCTCGGTGACGAGGTTGTCGGCCAGGTGGATCAGCCGGGGCGAGCCCAGCAGCCCGACGAGGGAGACGTGGAAGGTCAGGTGCCGCTCGTTGAGCTCCTGGTAGGACGCCCCCTCGCGCACGGCGTGGGTGTAGGCCTCGAGCGTTGTGCGTACGGCGCGACGGTCCTCCGGCGCGGCCTCACGCCAGTGGCGGACACCGGCTCCCTCGAGCACGGCGCGGGCGCGGATCACGTCCCGGACCGAGTCCGGGTGGGTGGTCGCGACGGAGACGCCCCGGTGCGGCTCCCGGGTGGCGATGCCCTCGGCGACCAGGATCGCCAGCGCCTCGCGGACCGTGGAGCGGGCCACCCCGAGCGACTCGGCCAGGGCGACCTCGCGCAGCGGCGTACCGGAGGCGAGCTCGCCGTCGAAGACCGCTCGGCGCAGCTCGCCGACCGCCCGGTCGACGGTCGAGGAGTGGTCCAGGCGCAGCGTGCCGAACTGGTCGGTCATGGCTCTCTTCTGCTCGCTGAGGGGGTTCCGTCACATTGTCCGACAACAATTTGCCACGCGCACCCCGGTCCCGCACACTGGGTCGTCTGATTGTCAGACAATCGGACGACCTGCCGCCACGAGATGACCCTGAAGGGGATGAACATGACCGACCGCGCACCCGACACGACCGCACTGGCCTGGGGCCGCCACTACGCGATGGTCCGCCCCGACCACTTCCGGGTCGACTACGTGATCAACCCCTTCATGGACGTGCGCGACCAGCCCGACCCCGAGCGCACCCAGCAGCAGTGGGCCACGCTCGTCGAGACGCTGCGCACCCTCGGCGCCGAGGTCGACGTCATCGAGCAGCGCGCCGACGCGCCGGACATGGTCTATGCGATGAACCTCGGCCTCGGCGTCGTCCGCCCCGACGGTGGCCGCCACGTGGTGATGTCGCACATGCGCTTCCCCGAGCGCCGGATGGAGGGCGCCAGCGCCCAGCCGTGGTTCGCCGAGCGCGGCTGGACCACGTCGTACGTGGGTCGCGACGGCGTCGGCGCGCACTTCGAGGCCGGCGACGCCTTCGCGTTCGGTGACGCCCTGGTCGTCGGCTACGGCCCGCGCACCGAGGAGCTCGGCCTCAAGCACCTCGCCGCCGAGCTCGACGTCCGGGTCCGCGGTGTGCGGATCACGCACCCGGGGATGTACCACCTCGACCTCGCCTTCCACCCGCTCGACGCGCGCCGGGCGATGGTCTGCCCGTCTGCCTTCGACGAGGCCAGTGCGCAGGCGCTGCTCGACCTGGTGCCCGAGCCGCTCGTGCTCACCGAGGAGGAGGCGCTGACGTTCTGCGCCAACTCCGTCGTGATCGGCCGCACCGTCGTGATGCCGGCCTGCCCCGACCGGGTCCGCGCCCAGCTCGAGGAGTGGGGCTTCGAGATCGTGCTGCTCGACCTGTCGGAGTTCCACAAGGGCGGCGGCTCGATCCGCTGCCTGACCAACCCGCTCGACGTCACCCTCGGGCGCGACCTGCCGCTGGTCCCCGGCGGCGAGGTCGTCATCCCGGCCGGCGACGCCGAGGTCGCTGCCTGACCCCGAGGAGTGCGACGCACCAGGGGGACGGCGCTAGCCTCGCCGCCATGACAGTCATGGCGGCGAGCGGGGTCCCGGTGGGCGGGGTCGAGTTCATGGTGCTCGGCGCCGCCGTCTCCGGGGTCTTCTTCGCGCTCGTCGCGCTGCTGCTGCGGCGCTGGGTCGGCTGGGTCACCGGCTGGGCGCTGCCCGGACTGCTCTGGTCGCTGGTGGTCATCGCGCTGGTCACGCTGATCCCGGCCCAGGCGGCCACCGACGTGGTGTCGGCGGACGGCCGCCTGCCGGGCTGCTCGTGGGACATCGGCGGGCCCGCCCCCGAGGGCTTCTGGATCTTCGACGGTGGTCAGCGCACCCTCAACACCGCGCTGTTCGTCCCGTCCGGCGTGCTGCTCGTGCTGACCGCCGCGCGCTGGCGCGCGGGCTGGCTGCTGGTGCCCCTCGGGCTCGGCCTGCTCGCGGCCTACTCGGCCGGCATCGAGTACACCCAGCTCGAGCTGGCCCGCATCGACCGCGCCTGCGACGTCACCGACGTCGTCGACAACGTCACCGGAGCCATCCTCGGCGTGGGGATCGGGCTGGCTCTCGCGGTGGTGCTCCGACCGTGGCAGTTCCGCCGCGACTGGCGGCCCCGGCGCTGAGGCGGGGGGACTAGCCTGACCCGCATGCCCGAGCAGCAGACCCCCCAGCCCCGCCCCAACGTCGGGCGGATCCCGGCCTACGTGCCCGGCCGGCCGCCGACAGCGCGCCCGGGGATCACGACGTACAAGCTCTCCTCCAACGAGAACCCCTACCCGCCGCTGCCGGGCGTGGTCGAGGCGGCGCACCGCGCGGTGGCGGAGATGAACCGCTATCCCGACATGGGCAACGCGGCGCTCTACGCCGCGCTCGCCGAGCGGCTCGGCGTGCCGGCCGAGGACCTGTCGGCGGCCACGGGCTCGGTCGCGCTGATCTATCAGCTGCTCAACGCCTTCTGCGAGCCCGGCGACGAGGTCGTCTATGCCTGGCGCTCCTTCGAGGCCTACCCGATCGCGGTGGCGGCCGCGGCGGCCACGTCCGTGCAGGTGCCCGTGACGGCCGACGGGCGCCACGACCTCGACGCGATGGCGGACGCGGTCACCGAGCGCACCAAGGTGGTGCTGGTCTGCACGCCCAACAACCCCACCGGCCCCTCGGTCGCGCAGGCCGAGCTCGACGCGTTCCTGTCCCGGGTGCCGTCGCGGGTGCTGGTCGTGGTCGACGAGGCCTACACCGAGTTCGTCCGGATGGCCGACCCGATTGACGCGATCGCGACCTACCGCGCCCACCCCAACGTCGTCGTGACGCGCACGTTCTCCAAGGCCTACGGCCTGGCCGGCTTCCGGGTCGGGTACGCCGTGGCGCAGGCGCCGCTGGCGGCCGCGCTGCGCGCCGTCTCGCTGCCGTTCGGGGTGTCGGGCGTCGCCCAGGCGGCGGCGATCGCCTCCCTCGAGGCGGAGCCGGAGCTGCTCGAGCGGGTCGAGGCGCTGGTGGCGGAGCGGGCCCGCGTGGTCGACGCCCTGGCCGGCGCCGGCTGGGACGTGCCCGAGGCGCAGGGGAACTTCGTCTGGCTCGCGCTGGGAGAGCGGACCGCGGAGTTCGCCGCGGCCGCCGAGGAGGCCGGCGTCACGGTCCGCCCGTTCGCCGGCGAGGGGGTCCGCGTGACGATCGGCGAGACCGAGGCCAACGACCGGCTGGTCGAGGTCGCCCGCGGCTTCGCCGGCTGAGGCCGGCCCGTGGGGAGGCGTCAGCGCCGGGCCGAGTCCTCCGCCTCGGCCGGCGTCTCGGTCCGGGGCTGCGCGGGCCGGCGGTCCATGCCCTGGAAGGCCGGGTCGACCGCGGGCGCCATCGTCGCGACGAGGTAGGCGGCACCGCACGCGACCAGCGCCCAGCCCAGCCCCAGCCAGCTCACCAGGACGCCCGCCATCAGGGCCCCGAAGGGGATCCCCAGGTAGCACAGCGCGGTGGTCAGCGAGGTGACCCGGCCGACGAGGTGCGAGGGGATGCGCTCGAAGATCACCGCGCCGAGGACCGGGTTGATGAAGCCCGCCGCGGCGCCGCCGACGACGCTGACCGCCAGCACCGCCCACAGCGGCGACTCCAGCGCCAGGACGACGAAGCGTGGCGCCCCGCAGAGCAGGAACGCGAACAGGTAGGTGCGGAACCGCGGGAGTCGGGCCCCCCAGGCGGCCGCGGCCAGCGACCCCGCGATCGAGGCGCCGCTGAACACCGCGAAGACCAGGCCGACCACGCCCGCGCCGGCCCCCGACTCCTTCGCCCACACCGGCACCAGCAGCCCGGAGTAGGCCATGTCCAGCAGGTTCGTCACCGCCACCATCGCCGAGATCGCGACCAGCACCCGGTCGCGGCGCAGGAAGTCCCAGCCGACGCGGAGGTCGCTCCAGTAGCCGTGGGACCCGTCAGCCGTCCCCTGCTGCGTCGTACGACGCGGTGGGCCCACGCGCCGGGTCGACCAGGCGAGCACCAGCGCCGCCACCCCGAACGACAGGGCGTCGACGATGAGCGCGTTGGCGGCGCCGACCAGTGCCACCAGCCCGCCGGCGAGGGCGGCGCCGAGCATCCCGGCCGTCCGCTCCACGGTCGAGGAGAGTCCGGTGGCCCGCTCCAGGGGGATCCGTGCATGCTCCACCAGGACCGGGACGTAGGCGTGCTTGGCCGCGTCGCCGGGGCCGCGGAAGGCGCCGGCGAGGGCGACCAGCACGAGCAGCAGCGGGAAGCTGAGCAGGTCGAGGCCGTGCAGCAGCGGGATGGAGCCCACGAAGAGCACGCTCGCCAGGTCGCAGCCGATGCTCACCCGGCGCGGACCGAGCCGGTCGATGATCGGGCCGCCGAGTGCCTTGAGAAGCACCAGCGGGGCCATCTCGGCGAAGGCGACGAGTCCGGTCTGGGTCGCGCTGCCGGTGGTGGTGAGCACGAACCAGGGGATCGCGATCATCGACACCCGGGTGCCGGTGAGCGAGATCGCCTCCGAGGTCAGCCACCCGTAGAGCGGGACGTGGTGGCGAGCGACGCTCAACGCTCCTCCTCGGCGGGGCCCTCAGCTGCGGCCTCGGCCGGACCCTCGGTCGCGATCCGCCCGGGCCGCGGGAAGGCGTGCAGCACGACGGTGTAGTCGGCGGCGCCGTCCTCGCCCGGCTCCTCCTCCACGTCCTCGACCACGGCCACGAGCGCCTCCAGCAGCGCCTGCGCCCGGGCCGGGGTGAGCCGGACGCTCCAGTCGCTCAGCGTCGAGGCCCCCTGCCACGCGGCCGGCACCAGCGGACGCTCCTCGACCGCACGCTGCAGCATCTCGGTGTGCACGACCGCGACCGCCTGGGCGAAGGCGTCGTGGGCCTCGCGCTCCTCCGGCGCGGCGGGCGGGTTGGTCCGCGTGGACTGGTGGGCGGCCTTCCACCAGCGGTCTCGGCCGTTGCCGCGCTCGGCGTCGTCGACCACGAAGCCGTGCTGCGCGAGCTGGCGCAGGTGGTAGGACGTCGCGCCCGAGTTCATCCCGAGCCGGGCCGCGAGCGTGGTGGCGGTGGCCGGCCCGTCCGAGCGCAGCAGCCCCAGGATCCGCAGGCGGACGGGGTGGCTCAGCGCTTTGAGGGCGGTGGCGTCGGGGGTGATCGAGGAGAGCTGCATCGGCCCAGACTAGATCGCACAGGAGTGTTTGCAAAGAGGTCTTTGTGATCCGATGTAGGTGTCCGCTGGCACCATGGGCGCATGAGCGACCACACCCCGACGTACGTCGAGAAGGGCAAGCCCTTCGACCGGGACATGAACTACATCCCGGACCGGATCACGCGCGACGGGCGCGACGGCTGGCCGGTCGAGCCGGGCCGCTACCGCCTGATCGCGGCCCGGGCCTGCCCCTGGGCCAACCGGTCCATCATCGTGCGCCACCTGCTCGGACTCGAGGACGTGATCTCGCTCGGCACCCCCGGCCCGACCCACGACTCCCGCAGCTGGACCTTCGACCTCGACCCCGGCGGCGTCGACCCGGTGCTGGGCATCGAGCGGCTGCAGCAGGCCTACTTCGCGCGCTTCCCCGACTACCCGCGCGGGATCACCGTGCCGGCGATGGTCGAGGTGAGCAGCGGCAAGGTGGTCACCAACGACTTCCCGTGGATCACCCACGACCTCTTCTTCGAGTGGAGCGAGTTCCACAAGCCCGACGCGCCCGACCTCTGGCCCGACGAGTGCCGCGAGGAGATGGAGGAGGTGATGCAGCGGATCTTCACCGAGGTCAACAACGGCGTCTACCGCTGCGGGTTCGCCGGCTCCCAGGACGCCTACGAGGCGGCCTACGACCGGCTGTGGACGGCGATGGACTGGCTCGAGGAGCGCCTCACGACGCGCCGGTTCCTGATGGGCGACGCGATCACCGAGGCCGACGTGCGGCTGTTCACGACGCTGGTGCGCTTCGACCCCGTCTATCACGGCCACTTCAAGTGCAACCGCAACAGGCTGAGCGAGATGCCGGCGCTGTGGGGCTATGCCCGCGACCTGTTCCAGACCCCGGGGTTCGGCGAGACGATCGACTTCGAGCAGATCAAGGCGCACTACTACGTCGTGCACACCGACATCAACCCGTCCGGGATCATCCCGAAGGGTCCCGACGTGACGGACTGGACCAGCGAGCACGGGCGGGCGTCCCTAGGCTGAACCCATGGGTGCAGGGCACGGGCACGGGGCTGGTCACGGGGGAGGACACGCGCGGGGGCGCGCAGCCGACCGCACCCGGCTGAAGGTGGTCCTGCTCGTCACCGGCGTCGTCCTCGTCGTCGAGCTGGTCGGCGCCTGGGTCACCGGGTCGCTGGCCCTGCTGGCCGACGCGGGCCACATGGCCACCGACGCCGGCGCGGTCGTGCTGGCCCTCGGTGCGTCGTACGTCGCGGGGATGGCGCCCGGGCCGCGCTCGACGTTCGGCTACCACCGCGCCGAGATCCTCGCGGCGCTGCTCAACGCGCTGGTGCTGCTCGGGGTCTGCGGCTACGTGACCTACGCCGGCATCTCCCGGCTGGCCGACCCTCAGGAGGTCGACGCCGCACCGATGATCGCCTTCGCGGCGGTCGGTCTGGTGGCCAACGCGGTGTCGTTGCTGGTGCTCAGCCGGTCGGACACGGGCTCGCTCAACCTGCGCGGCGCGGCGGCGGAGGTGCTCGCCGACCTGTGGGGATCGGTGCTGGCGGTGGCGGCCGGCGTCGTCATCCTGACCACCGGCTTCCTGCGCGCGGACGCGATCGCCTCGCTGCTGATCGCCGTGCTGATCCTGCCGCGGGCCTATGCGCTGGCCAAGGAGTCGGTCGCGGTGCTCCTCGAGATCGCCCCCGCCGACCTGGAGCTCGACGACGTACGGCGACACCTGCTGGCGATGCCCGGCGTCACCGACGTCCACGACCTGCACGCCTGGACGATCACCAGTGGGCTGCCCAGCCTCTCGGCGCACGTCACCGTCACCGACGAGGCGCTCGCCGAGCACGGCCTCGGCGGGATCCTGGACCGGCTGTGCAGCTGCCTGGCCGCCGACTTCGACGTGCGCCACGCGACGTTCCAGGTCGAGCCGGAGAGTCACCTCGAGCACGAGGACCTCGGCGAGGCCCACTGACCGGCCCATCGGCGGGGCCCACCAACCGGCAGGCTCAGCCGCGGGCGTCCTTCGCGGCCTCCTCGCCCAGGCGCTTGAGCGTCCCCTCGATGCCGCGCAGGTTGCGCTTCGGGATGCCGAGCAGCTCGTAGACCTTGGCCTGCACCCCCGGCACGCTCGCGTAGTCGAAGCTCTCGGTGACCAAGGTGTCCTCACCGGCGGGCTCGAGCACGTAGCGCCACACGTGGCCACCGGGGTGGCGCCACGCGATCCGGCGACCCTCCTCGAACTCCACCACCTTGCTGGTGATCCGGTAGGGCGCGCCCATCTTCATGTCCATCCCGAAGCGCGCGCCCTGGCTGAGCCGCTCGGGACCGCCGCTGCGGGCGTCGCGGACGGTGCCCGAGCCATCGATGCGGGAGTGCTGGCGAGGGTCGGCGAGGATCTCGAAGATGGTGGACGGCGGCGCGGCGACGGTGGCCGTCGACGACACGATGCGTGAGGTCATGCTTCGACTCTAGGGGGCGCTCCCCGAGGGGTGATTCGCGCGCGGGGGACGAGAGCGATACGTTCTCCCTGAGTGCACGAATGTGGTGCCGCTCACACTGTTAGGCCGGGTTCGACGGCACACCACCCCCGTGTCGGCGTCACCCGCTTCCCCTCCGGCGACGGGAACCCCGTCGGCGGTGACACGAAGGAGTGGATCGTGAGCCACACGCAGCCGTTCGGGCCCGACCTCGTCGAGGTGTTCGGCCCCTCGCAGCACGATGGCGGACCGGAGCTGATCCAGCTGCTGACCCCCGAGGGTGAGCGCGTCGAGCACGCGGACTTCGCCTTCGGCGCCGGCCTGTCCGCCGACGAGGACGCGGAGATGGTCCGCGGCTTCTATCGCGACATGGTGCTCACCCGGCGCATCGACACCGAGGCCACCGCGCTGCAGCGCCACGGCGAGCTCGGCATCTGGGCCCAGCTGCTCGGCCAGGAGGCCGCCCAGATCGGCGCCGGCCGCGCCCTGCGCCCGCAGGACTACGTCTTCCCGACCTACCGCGAGCACGGCGTCGCCTGGTGCCGCGGGGTCGACCCGCTCGACCTGCTCGGCCTCTTCCGCGGTGTCGACCAGGGCCGCTGGGACCCGGCGGAGAAGAACTTCGGGCTCTACACGATCGTGATCGGCGCCCAGACCCTGCACGCCACCGGCTACGCCATGGGCGTCCAGCGCGACGGCGCCGTCGGCACCGGCGACCCCGACCGCGACACCGCGGTCGTCGCCCACTTCGGCGACGGCGCGTCCTCGCAGGGCGACGTCAACGAGGCCTTCATCTTCGCCGCGTCCTACAACGCCCCGGTCGTGTTCTTCTGCCAGAACAACCAGTGGGCGATCTCCGAGCCGATCGAGCGACAGAGCCGGATCCCGCTCTACCAGCGCGCGCTCGGCTTCGGCTTCCCCGGCGTGCGCGTCGACGGCAACGACGTGCTCGCGACGTACGCCGTCACGCAGGCGGCGCTGCAGCGGGCCCGCGACGGCCAGGGCCCCACGCTGGTCGAGGCCTACACCTACCGGATGGGCGCCCACACCACGACCGACGACCCCACGCGCTATCGCGTGAGCGACGACGTCGAGCGCTGGAAGCTCAAGGACCCGATCGCGCGGGTGCAGGTCTACCTGACCCGCAACGGGCTGGCCGACGACGCGTTCTTCGACGCCGTCAAGGCCGAGGCCGACGACCTGGGGGCGCGACTGCGCGACGGGTGCCGGGCACTGCCCGACCCGGACCCGCTGAGCATCTTCGACCACGTCTTCGCCGAGCAGACCGCCGAGCTCGCCGAGCAGAAGGCCGGCTACGCGGCGTACCTCGAGAGCTTCGAGACCGAGGGGGCCCACAAATGAGCACCAGGATCACCCTGGCAAAGGGTCTCAACATGGGTCTGCGCCGCGCGATGGAGGACGACCCCAAGGTCCTGCTGATGGGCGAGGACGTCGGCAAGCTCGGCGGCGTCTTCCGGATCACCGACGGCCTGCAGAAGGACTTCGGCGAGGACCGCGTCATCGACTCGCCGCTCGCCGAGTCCGGGATCGTCGGCACCGCGGTCGGGCTCGCGATGCGCGGCTACCGCCCGGTGGTGGAGATCCAGTTCGACGGGTTCGTCTATCCCGCCTACGACCAGATCGTCTGCCAGGTCGCGAAGCTCAACTTCCGCAGCCAGGGCAAGGTCCCGATGCCGATCGTGATCCGGATCCCGTTCGGCGGCGGCATCGGCGCGGTCGAGCACCACTCCGAGTCGCCGGAGGCGCAGTTCGCGCACACGCCCGGCCTCAAGGTCGTCGCGTGCTCCAACCCGGTCGACGGCTACTGGATGATCCAGCAGGCCATCGCCTGCGACGACCCGGTGATCTTCCTCGAGCCCAAGCGGCAGTACCACGCCGACAAGGCCGAGCTCGACGAGACGCAGTCCCTCAGCAGTGCCGCCCCGCTGTTCGCCTCGCGCGTCGTACGCCGCGGGTCCGACCTCACGCTGATGGCCTACGGGCCGATGGTGAAGACCTGCCTCAAGGCGGCCGAGGTCGCCGCGGGCGAGGGCAAGTCGGTGGAGGTCATCGACCTGCGCACGCTCTCGCCGCTCGACATGGGCCCGGTGCTGGAGTCGGTGTCGCGCACCGGCCGCGCTGTGGTCGCCCACGAGGCGCACGTCAACCTCGGCATGGGCGCGGAGCTGTCCGCGCGGATCACCGAGCAGTGCTTCTACTCCCTGGAGTCGCCGGTGCTGCGCGTGGGCGGCTTCGACACCCCCTACCCGCCGTCGCGGATCGAGGAGTCCTTCCTCCCTGACGTCGACCGGGTGCTCGACGCCGTCGACCGTTCCCTCGAGTTCTGAGCAGGAGAGCCGTCCATGCCTGAATACCTGCTGCCCGACGTCGGCGAGGGCCTCATCGAGGCCGAGATCGTCTCCTGGAAGGTCAAGGTCGGCGACGTCGTCGAGATCAACGACGTCGTCGTCGAGATCGAGACCGCCAAGTCGCTGGTCGAGCTCCCCTCGCCGTACGCCGGAGAGGTCACCGCCCTGCTCGTCGAGGAGGGCCAGACCGTCGACGTCGGCACCCCGATCATCGCCATCGGCGAGCCCGCCTCACAGCCGGCGGTCGAGCAGGTCGCGCAGCCTTCGCCCAGCAGCTCGGACCCCATCGACACCAACGTCCCCCCGGAGGGCAACCCCACCCTCGTCGGCTACGGCCCCCGCGAGGTGGTCGCCCGCCGCCGCGCCCGCAAGGGCTCCGCCTCCCCGTCCACCGAGGCGGCCGCCGCCACCCAGATGCAGGTCCAGGGCGCCTTCTCCGCCGGCGGCGCCCAGTCCGACGCCGTCGTGGAGTCCGACGAGCCCGCCGTCCCCGCCACCCCAGCCCCACCCACCACCCCGCGACCCGTCACTCCCTCGACCGACACGCCGGGGTCTGGCGGCGCCAGTGACGGGTCGGCGCGGATGCTGGCCAAGCCGCCGGTCCGCAAGCTGGCCAAGGACCTCGGCGTCGACCTCTCCTCGCTGACCCCCACGGGCCCGCACGGCACCGTGAGTCGAGCGGACGTTGAGCAGGCGGCGAGCGGCGCCGCGCAGACGTCGTACGACGCGCCGCGGGCGGCAGCGAGCAGCGCCGAGCGCGAGCGCCGCGAGCCAGTCAAGGGCGTGCGCAAGATGATGGCCAACGCGATGGTCGGCTCCGCGTTCAGCGCGCCGCACGTCACCGAGTGGGTCACCGTCGACGTCACCGCGACGATGGAGCTCCTCGAGCGGCTCAAGGGTCGGCGCGAGCTCCGTGACCTCAAGGTGTCGCCGCTGCTGGTGCTGGCGCGCGCCGCGATCCTCGCGATGCGACGCACGCCCGAGATCAACTCGTGGTGGGACGAGGCGGCCCAGGAGGTCGTCTACAAGCGCTACGTCAACCTCGGCATCGCCGCCGCCACACCGCGCGGGCTCGTCGTACCCAACGTCAAGGACGCGCAGGACCTCTCCCTGCCCGAGCTGGCCACAGCGCTCGGCGAGCTGACCGCGACCGCCCGCGAGGGCCGCACCCAGCCGGCCGAGATGAGCGGCGGCACGTTCACGATCACCAACGTCGGCGTCTTCGGCGTCGACGCGGGCACGCCGATCATCAACCCGGGTGAGTCGGCGATCCTGTGCTTCGGTGCGGTCCGCAAGCAGCCGTGGGTGGTCGAGCGGGACGGCGTCGACGAGATCGCCGTCCGCCAGGTCACGACGCTGGCGCTCTCCTTCGACCACCGCCACATCGACGGGGAGAAGGGCTCGCGGTTCCTGGCCGACGTCGCCGGGATCATGGAGGACCCCGGCAGCGCGCTGCTCTTCTGAGCGGAGGGGTCGCCCTGCGCCCACCCGTCTGGTAGATCAGTCAGATGCCCTCCACCACGTCTGAGCGTGAGATCACCGAGCCCGTCGACCTGTGCCTGCCCAACGGGCGGCTCAACCGGAAGGCGATCGGCTGGACGCGCACGCCGCTGCACCGGGCCAACCTGCAGGGGTGGGGGCGCACGAAGCGCTGGGAGTACTGGGGCATCATCACCCCGACCCACGTGGTGGGGCTGGTGGTCTCGTCGCTGGACTACGCGGGGGTGCACGGCATCTACCTCCTCGACCGCGCGACCGGGCAGGAGCGCACCGTCGACGCGACCGTGCCGCTGGCCCGCGACGTGACGCTGCCCGACCGCAGCGGGGAGGGTACGGCGCGGGGCGCGGACGTCGGGCTGGAGATCGTGTTCGACCAGACGCCGTCCGGCACCCGGATCCGGGCCGTCGCGGTCGGGATCGACATCGACCTGATGGCGCCCGTGGTCCCCGGCCAGGAGTCGCTGGGCGTGGTGGTGCCGTGGAGCGACCGGCTCTTCCAGTACACCGTGAAGGACATCGCCCGCCCGGTGAGCGGACGGATCGTCGTGGCCGGGAAGGCCCACGAGGTCGACCCGGCCCGCTCCTTCGCGGTCCTCGACCATGGGCGGGGTCGCTGGCCCTACTCGATCACCTGGAACTGGGCGGCAGGCAGCGGCGTGGTCGGCGGGCGCCGCCTGGGCATCCAGCTCGGCGGCAAGTGGACCGACGGCACCGGGTCGACCGAGAACGCCCTGCTCGTCAACGGCCGGCTGCACAAGATCGGCGACGACCTGATGTGGGACTACGACCGCGACGACTGGATGCGGCCCTGGCACATCCGCGGCCGTCGGGTCGAGGCCACCCTCACGCCGTTCCACGAGCGGGTGGCCCGCAGCAACCTCGGCATCGTCGGCGCCGAGACCCACCAGCTCTTCGGGCACTTCAGCGGGTGGGCCTCGACTGACGACGGCGCGACGGTGGCCCTCGACGGCCTGGTCGGCTGGGCCGAGGAGGCCCGCAACCGCTGGTGAGACCCCAGGTGCGAGCTCAGGTGTAGCGCAGGCTCCGCTGCTCCGCGGTCCCCGGCCCGCGCGCGAGCAGACCGGCCAGCTCGTGCTCCAGGACGCTGCCCAGCCGCTGGCAGAACGCCTCCGGCTCGTCGGCCGCGTCGGGCTGCTCGGCCACGATCCGGTCGACGATCCCACGCTCGTGCAGGTCGATGGCGCGCACCTTCTGCGCCCGCGCCATGTCGGGGGCGTGGTCGAGGTCGCGGTGCACGATCGCGCTCGCGCCCTCCGGCGGCAGCGGCGAGAGCCAGGCGTGCTGCGCGGCGACCACGCGGTCGGCCGGCAGGAACGCCAGCGCCCCGCCGCCGTTGCCCTCGCCGAGCATCAGGCACAGCGTCGGTGCGTCCAGCGTGACCAGGTCGGAGAGGCAGCGCGCGATCTCGCCCGCCAGGCCGCCGTTCTCCGCGTCCACCGAGAGCGCCGCGCCCTGGGTGTCGATGACCGTGACCAGCGGCAGCTTGAGCTCCGAGGCCAGCCGCATCCCGCGCCGCGCCTCCCGCAGGGCCTCGGGCCCCATCGGACGGTCCTTGGTCTGTCCGCGCCGGTCCTGGCCGAGGAAGACGCAGGGTGCGTCGCCGAAGCGGACCAGCGCGATCATCAGACCGGGGTCGGCCTCGCCCTGGCCGGTGCCGTTGAGGGGGACCACGTCGGTGGCGGCGTAGCGCAGCAGACGGCGTACGCCGGGTCGCTCGGGCCGCCGCGAGCGGGTGACCGCGTCCCAGGTCTCCACGTCGGGGATCGGGAGATCCTCCGGCGCGGGCACGGAGGCGATGCCGGTGCGCGGGGCCATCAGGATCCGCAGTGCCCGGTCGAGGATGTCGCCGATCTCGTCCGGCGGGACGACCGCGTCGATGATGCCGTGGGCGTAGAGGTTCTCCGAGGTCTGCACGCCCGCGGGGAACGGCTTGCCGTAGAGCGCCTCGTAGACGCGCGGCCCCAGGAAGCCCACGAGTGCCCCCGGCTCGGCCACCGTCACGTGCCCCAGCGAGCCCCACGAGGCCATCACCCCGCCGGTCGTGGGGTGGCGCAGGTAGACGAGGTAGGGCAGCCCGGCCTCCTTGTGCGCCGCCACGGCGGCGGTGATCCGCACCATCTGCACGAAGGCCGGCGTCCCCTCCTGCATCCGGGTGCCGCCGCTCACCGGAGCCGCCAGCAGCGGCAGCCCCTCGGCGGTCGCGCGCTCGATCGAGGCGACCAGCCGGTCCGCCGCGGCCCGTCCGATCGACCCGGCCAGGAAGCCGAACTCGCCCAGCACGACGGCCACCCGGCGCCCGCGCAGCAGGCCCTCCCCGGTCAGCACCGACTCGTCGACGCCGCTCTTCTCCTCCGCGCGCGCCAGCTCCGCGGCGTACTCCTCGGACAGCTCGCCGCGCACGGGCGTCTGGTCCCAGGAGGTCCACGACCCGTCGTCGAGGACGAGGTCGATGAGACCTTGGGCGCTGAGTCGCTGCGGCTTGACGGGCTGCGTCTTCTCGGGCTGCGTCTCTTCGGGCTGGGCCTGGTCGGTCATGTCTCGCAGGCTAGGTCACCGTGACGGGTGGCGGCGCTGGCGACAACAGGTGAAATGGGGAGCCTGTGATTGGCAGACCTGCGCTCAAGAGCGCGACCGCCAGGCGGCCAGGACCTCCGCCTCCTCGGCGCGGGTCAGCCCGGCGACGGCCGCGTCGGGGGTACGGCGCAGCCAGGCCAGCGTGTCCCGGGCGACCTCGGCGAGCGGGCGCGACACCAGCCCCGCCGCCGCCGCCGGGGCCGGATCGTGGGCGAGCATGCCGGCGTAGTCCGGCAGCGGCAGCCACAGCGGCACCGAGCGGGGCCCGGCCCAGGGCTCGACCCGCTGCTCGAGCAGGAACTCCTGCGGCACCCACGTGGGCGCGACCTGCACCCCGACGCCGGCAGCCACCTGCGCGATCAGCTCGCCGCGGGTGAGCTGCGGTCCGACCCCGTCGACCACCCCGGTCGTACGACACCCCGCGGCGTCGACGATCCACGAGGCGAGGTCGCGGACGTCGATGATCTGGACGACGTCGTCCGGCGAGCCGGGCGCGAGCACCTCGGGGTGGTCGCCAACGTCCGCCAGCCGCGCCGGCCAGTAGGCGAAGCGTCCCGACGGGTCGCCGGGGCCGCTGACCAGCCCCGGCCGGACCACGAACGCCGAGGCAGCACCGTCGAGGACCGCCCGCTCGCAGGCGACCTTGGCGGCGCCGTAGAGCTCGGGGGTGGCCATCGCGTCCTCGTCGGCGGCGAGGGCGACCGGGTCGAGCAGCGGCGTGACGCCCGGACCCCCGCCGGGCGTCGCGTGGTCGGCGTAGGCGCTGATCG
Source organism: Nocardioides pacificus (assembly GCF_054775955.1). Taxonomy (NCBI): domain Bacteria; kingdom Bacillati; phylum Actinomycetota; class Actinomycetes; order Propionibacteriales; family Nocardioidaceae; genus Nocardioides; species Nocardioides pacificus. The sequence goes on along the minus strand of NZ_BAAHCI010000005.1, from coordinate 202,183 downwards.
AGGAGACGAACACCCAGTGCGCGTCCGGTACGACGCCCACCGCGGCGCGCACCCACGCGGGGTTGCGCGCGACGTCGACGACGGCGTCGAAGGGGCCGGCCCCGGCCAGCACGCCCGCGTCGCCGCGCACCCGGTCCAGCGGCACGTGGCGCACCCCGTCCGGCAGCGCCCCCGACGCGCCCCGGCAGGCCGCCACGACGTCGTGCCCGCGTCGTACCGCCTCGAGGGCGACCTCGCGAGAGAGGAAGACCGTGCCACCGAGCACCAGGATCCGCATCGACCCAGTGAACGCCCGGCGCCCCGGTCACCGCCAGCGACTTCGCGGACGGCGAACGCGCCTCAGCCGCGCGGCTCACTCACGAGCCGGCGACTGCTCTCCCAGCAGCCAGGCGTCGAAGAGGTCGGTGAGCTCCGTGCCGGTCTCCTCCTCGATCCAGGCGAGGTAGTCCTCCCGGGTGGCGTGCTCGTTGTCGTGCTCACGCGGCCACGCCCGCACCATCGACCAGAACGCCTCGTGCCCGACCCGGCCGCGCACCTCGTGCCACATCAGCGCCGGCGAGTAGTAGACGTTGCTCGACCCGAACGCGTCGCGGTCGAAGTCACCCGGCGGGCCGGCGTCGGCGCGCAGCGTGGGCTCGAAGCGTGCCCAGTCGTCCATCAGCGCGTCCACGCTGCGGCCCTCGTCCTGCGCCTCCCACACGCCCTGGAGGTACATCGCCATGCCCTCGTTCATCCACAGGTCGCGCCAGTCGCTGGGCGTCACCTGGTTGCCGTACCACTGGTGCACGACCTCGTGGACCAGCACCGCGGGGGACATCGCATAGTCGGTGTCGCCCAGGGTGAGCATCGTCTGGGTCTCCATCGCGCTGTCGGAGGGGACGACCACCACCCCGAGCGAGGAGAACGGGTAGGGCCCCAGCAGCTCCTCGGCCCAGTCCAGCGCCGGCCCCGTCTCCTGCACGGCCGTACGGGCGGCGGCGTCCCCGCGCGGCGTCCAGTAGGTCAGGGGCACCCCGCTGGTCGAGGTCGCCTCGGTGGCCTCGAGGTCGCCGATCGCCACGGTCACGACGTACGACGCCGCCGGCTCGTCGAGGTGCCAGTCGGTGGTGGTGCGGCCCGACTCCTCCTGGTGAGTGGTGAGCACCCCGTTGGCGACGCCGACCCACGGCGCGTCCACCCTCACCTCGATGTCGTAGAACGCCTCGTCGGAGGGGTGGTCGTTGACGGGATACCAGGTGAAGGCGCCGTAGGGCTCCTGCATCGTCCACACCTCGCCGGACTCCGTGATCGTCCAGCCGGTCTCGGCGGTGTCGGCGCGCCGCGTCGGCGGGCGAGCGGGCACGGGCGTGCCGGAGTAGCTGACGACCGCGACGTGGCGCCGATCGGCGCTGACCGGGGTCAGCACCACGAGGTCCTTGCCGTCGTGGCGGTGCTCCACGACCTCCCCGTCGACCTCGACCGAGGCCACGTCCAGGGCGCCGGCCAGGTCGAGCCGGAACGACGCGGCGTCCGCGGTGGCCCGGAAGGTGACCTGCGCCTCGGCGTCGAGGACGAGCGTGTCGGGGGACCAGTCGAGCGTGAGGTCGTAGTGCAGAGCGTCCACCCCCGGGTCGCCGACCTCGGGATAGAGGCTGTCCTCGCGCGGCTCGTCCTCGGCCAGCGCCAGGTCGGGCGCGCCGACGCTCTGGGGGGCCGGGGTGAGCGCTGCTGCCCCCTGGCCGGGTGAGCCGGGATCGGGCTCCCCTGAGGGCCCGTCGGCGAGCACCCACGCGACGCCTCCGGCGCCCAGGAGTACGACGAGCGCGGAGCCCGCGAGGGCGGTCCGCGCCCGACCCGTCACCCGGGCAGCTCCTTGGTCATCATCGCCACCGCCTTGGCGCCCTCGACGAGCTCGCCGACCTCGACGAAGCCACGGCGCGCGTGGAAGGTCAGCGACGGCTCGTTGGCCGGCCGGCTGTTGACCTCGAGCGCCAGCCGTCCGAAGGTCGCCGCGACCCGCTCCACCTCGTCGTACACCAGCCCGCCCAGACCCTGCCGGCGGAAGCGGTCCGCGAAGACGATCCGGTCGAGGTAGTAGAAGCCGTCGCCGTAGCGCTCGCCGAACCAGCGGTAGTTGGCCGAGTCGTACGACGAGCCCGGCGCGAAGGTGAGCACGAAGCCGGCGACCTCCCCGCCGACGTCGACCACGTCGGCGCGGTCGGCCAGGGCACGCAGCTCGACGAGCCGCGCCTCGTCCATCGGCGCCAGCAGCTCGACGTTGCGCTCGTTGAGCTCCAGCACGGCGGCCACGTCGGCCTCCGCGATCGGGCGCAGGCGGGGGTCAGCCACGGTCGTTCTCCTGAGGGTCCTGTTTCTGGGGGTGCTGCTCCTGCGGGTCCTGGGGCCGCAGCAGGGGCCGGACCAGCTGCCGGGCGTCGTGCACCCGCGACTTCACGGTCCCCACCGGCGACTGCGTGTGCGCCGCGATCTCGGCGTAGGTCAGGCCGTAGACGTCGCGCAGCAGCAGCGGCTCCACGAGCTGCGGGTGGTCGCGCTCCACGGTGGCGACGGCCTCGAGCAGGTCGAGCCGGGTGCCGGCGATGACGCTGGTCGTGCGCGGGTCCTGGCGACGCTCGAGCTGGGCGTCGTCGGTGCTGACCGCCTGGGTGCGCATCCGGCGGTAGGTCGAGCGGGCGGCGTTGAGCGCGATCACGTGCGCCCACGTGGTGAAGCGGCTGCGCCCCGAGAAGCTCGACAGCTTCGTCGCGATGCTGAGCAGCGCCTCCTGGCAGGCGTCCTCCGCGTCGGGCCCGTAGGGCAGCACGCCGCGGCACACGCTCAGGGCGCGGGGCCGGATCACGCCCAGCAGATCCTCCATCGCGTCGCGGTCGCCGGCCTGGGCGCGCAGCGCGAGCGCGTCGATCTCGTCCGGCGTGGGCGGGGTCCCAGCGTGCGAGGATCCGGAGCTCGAGGACATCTCATCCTTTCGGTGGATCCGCTGGTGGGGACGTCTGCAAGATAATGCACCCGTGTCCATGCCCAGCAGCCTCGGTCGCTACGCCGTCCGACGACGAATCGGGGCCGGTGGCTTCGCGACGGTCTGGCTCGCCTACGACGAGCAGCTCGACTCGCCGGTCGCGGTGAAGGTGCTCGCCGACAACTGGACCGAGGACCACCACGTGCGCGGCCGCTTCCTCGAGGAGGGCCGCTTCCTGCGCCGGGTCGAGTCGCCGCACGTGGTGACGGTGTACGACGCGGGCGAGCTCGCCGACGGCCGGCCCTACCTCGTGATGACCTACGCCGACCAGGGCACGCTCGCCGACCGCGTCGAGCGCGGCCCGGTCCCCGTCTCCGAGGCGCTGGAGATCGTGACCCAGGTCGGGCGCGGCCTGCAGGCGCTGCACGCGCGCGACGTGCTGCACCGCGACGTGAAGCCGGCCAACGTGCTGTTCCGGACGGTGGAGGGGAGCGGCTCGGCGGCGCGGGCGATGGTGGGCGACCTCGGGCTCGGCAAGGCGCTGGACATGTCGTCGCGGCTGACGATGATCGCCGGCTCCCCGTCGTACGTCGCGCCCGAGCAGGCCGTCGGTGAGCGGCTCGACGCGCGCGCGGACCTCTACTCGCTGGCCGCGATCACCTACCTGCTGCTCGCCGGCCGCGCGCCGTACTCCCACACCACGCTGAGCGCCGCGGCCGCCCCGACCGCACCTCCGCCGCTGCACGAGCTCACCGATCTGCCGCCCGCCGTCGACGCGGTGGTCCGGCGCGGGCTGGCGGTGGACCGCGAGGAGCGCTGGCCCGACATCGGGGCCTACCTCGTGGCGCTCGAGGAGGCGCTGAGCGGCGTGCCCGGGCGCGTCGTCGCGCACACCGACCCGGAGGCGACCGAGCGGATCATCGCCGCCGACCCGGAGCTGACCCGGCCCGGCGCCCGCCCGTCGTCGTCCTCCGGCCCCGCGACGGCTGCCCCCGAGCCTCCGCCGACCCGGCGTCGTCGTACCGCCGTGGCCCTCACCCTCGCGGCGCTCCTGGTGCCGGCCGCGGTCGGAGGGACGGTGGGCTACCTCGGCGGCTCCGGGCGCGAGCCCGAGCAGACCGTGACCGACGAACAGGGCGACCTCTCGGTGACCGTGCCGGGGTCCTGGCACCGGGCGCAGGCCGTCGACGGCTGGGTGCCCCCACAGCAGAGCGAGCGCTTCCCGGCGCTCTCGGTCGGCACCTCGGTCACGTGGGCCGACCCGGAGTCCGGGGGGCAGGGCGTCTTCGTGGGGCTGCTCCCGGGCGACGACCTGCCCAGCATGCTGCCCCAGCACGAGGAGTGCGCGGCGGCGTCCGAGCCGGTCTCGGACCAGTCGGACGGCGACGAGGCGCTGACGGTCTTCCACACCGGGTGTCCGAGCGGGGTGACCGTCGAGCGGGTGGTCCAGGTGACCGGCAGCCAGCTGCTGTGGGTCCAGGTCCGCAGCCAGGACCGGGCCACCGCCAACCGGGTCCTCGACGCGGTGCGCACGCACGGGATGTGAGCGCGCCCCGGCGGGCGACGATCAGTGCGAGGCGCCCTGGGTCACCCGGTCGAGCAGGTCGGCCATCCCGGCGCGGTCGACGACCCGGCCGGTGAGCGCGATCTGCGCATAGGCGGTGTCGGAGCCCAGGGACAGGAAGCGGTCCATGGTGAGGCGGCGGTAGCCCCGGCTGACGTAGGTCGCGACGAAGGTGTCGGCGGTGCGCGACTCGAGGTCGAACTCGTCGGTGACCGACTCCAGGGCCTCCAGCCGCTGCGCCAGTGCCGTGGCGACGCTCAACCGCTGGCTGCTGACGATCTTGACCCGCATCAGGTAGGTGTTCTCCAGCTGGTGGGGCGCCTCCCAGGTCCACTCGCCGAGCTCGATCTCCGTGCGGGTCCAGCCCTCGGGGGCCGGCACCCGCATCGTGCGCAGCCCGTAGCCGAGCTGCTCCTCGCTCAGCGGCAGGGCAGTCGCCAGCGGCGCGATCCCGGGGTCGGGGAGCACGTCCACGGGCGGGTCGATCGGGGCCGACGGCGACGTCGCCGGGAGCGGGGAGGCGCCGGCGATCCGCTTCGGCTCAGGGCGCAGCAGCTCCCCGGCCGCGAAGCCGCCCGCGCCGCTGATGACGAGTGCGGCGACCGCGATCGCGAGCAGGCGGCTGAGCGCGCGAGTGCGTGCCCTCCCCGTCATGGCGCCACCGTAGCGGCTGGTCCGCCTCGCTGAGGAGCCGCCCGGAGACGTCGGAACTGGCCCGGCCGCATAGCGTGAGCCCATGACGAGCTTCCTGCTGCGCCGCGCCCGGCTGGTGCCCATCGGCGCCGTGACGGTCCCGGACGCCCCCGTGGACGTGCTGGTCGAGCACGGCACCGTCGTCGAGGTCGGACCGAGCCTGCAGCGTCCCGCCGGTCTCGAGGAGGTCGACGCCGGCGGGCGCTGGCTGATCCCGGGGCTGTGGGACGCCCACGTCCACCTCGGCCAGTGGACGCTGGCCTCCCAGCGTCTCGACCTCGCCCACACGCACTCGCCGGAGGAGGCCACCCGGATGGTGGCCGAGCGGATCGCGGAGTACCCCGGCCATCCCGTCATCGGCTGGGGCCACCGCTCCGGCGGCTGGGACCGTGAGGTCACGGTCTCCGAGCTCGACGCGGTCTCGGGTGACACCGCCGTCGTGCTGATCAGCGGGGACGGCCACCACGCCTGGCTCAACACGGTCGCGCTGATGCACCTGGCACTGCCGGTGCGCGACTCGGTGGTCCGCGAGGCGGAGTGGTTCGCGGTCTATCCCCGCCTGGCGACGCTCGTGGGCAACGACGGCACCTCGCCGGAGGCCTACCGCCGTACCCTCGACGCGGCCGCGGCGATCGGGGTCACCGGGCTGGTGGACTTCGAGTTCAGCGGTGGGCCGCTGGAGTGGGCCGAGCGCTGGGGTCAGGGCTGCGACCAGCTGCGGATCCGGGTCGCGGCCTACGCCTCCGACCTCGACGCGGTGATCGGTGCCGGTCTGCGGACCGGTGACGCCCTGCCCGGCTGCGACGACCGGGCCACGATGGGGTCGCTGAAGATCATCTCCGACGGCTCGCTCAACACCCGGACGGCGTGGTGCTGCGAGCCGTACGCCGACGCGCACCGCCTGGAGTACCCCTGCGGCCAGCCCAACGTCTCCCCCGAGGAGCTGCGCGGCCTGCTCGCGAAGGCGCACGCGGTCGGCATCGACGTGGCGACGCACGCGATCGGCGACGCGGCCGTGGCCGAGGCGCTCGCGTCGTACGCCGACACGGGGGCGCGCGGCTCGATCGAGCACGCCCAGCTGGTCGGGCGCGCCGACGTACGCCGGATGGCCGAGCTCGGCATCCGCGCCAGCATCCAGCCCGCCCACCTGCTCGACGACCGCGACCTCACCGAGAAGATCTGGCAGGAGCGCTCCGAGCGGTGCTTCGCGTTCCGCTGGATGCTCGACGACGGGGTCCAGCTCGCGATGGGCTCCGACGCGCCGGTCTCGCCGCTCGACCCGTGGCTCGCCATGGCCGCCGCCGTGCACCGCAGCGCCGACGAGCGCGACGCCTGGCACCCCGAGCAGGCGCTCACCCCCGCCGAGGCCCTCGCCGCCTCCGTCGACGACCAGCCCACCGTGCAGCGCGGCTCGCGCGGCGACCTGGTGCTGCTAGACGCCGACCCGCTGGAGACCACCCACGTCCCCGGCCCGGAGGGCGCGGAGCTCGCCGCTGCCCGCCTGCGCCACATGCCCGTCGCCGCCACCTGGATCGCCGGCCTCAACGCCCACACCACCCTCTAGCGCGCACCCCGGCACCCCACCACCCGAGTCGGCGCAATTTCACAGCCCAGTCGGCGCAAGTTAACTGCCGAGTCGGCGCAGTTTCACGACAACCTGTCGTGAAGATGCGCCGACTCGAGGGTGAAGATGCGCCGACTCGGCTGGGGTGGGTGGGGCTAGAGCTGGTCGAGGATGAGGTCGGCGACGGCCCGCTGGTGCTCGGCGTAGGGGTGGAAGGCCAGGGCCCGGGCCGGGTCGGTCTGGGCACCGGCGATCCACGGCTCGTCGGCGCAGATGTCGCGGTCCTCGCTGGCCTCCCACGCGTCCACGTGGTCGACCCCGGCGTCCTCGGCGGCCTGCTCGACCGCGTCGGCGAGCGCCTCGTTGATGCCCCGGGCGTAGTCGTAGTCGCCCGCGGCGAGCGGCAGCAGCGTCGGGCAGGTGCCCGACTCCGGGATGATCTGCGGATAGCCGACCAGCAGGATCCTCGCCTCGGGCGCCCGGCGCTCGATCTCCTCCACCGCCGCGACGAGGCGGGGACGGATCTTGGCCACCGCCGTCTCCAGCGGGTCCGCCACCATGCCCGCGGCGAGCCCGTCGGCGCAGGGTGTCCCTGCGGGATCGACATCGCGCAGCCGCACGCACTCGCCGACCAGCGTGCTGAAGAGCGCGAAGTCGTTGCCGCCCATGCCGAGCGTCACGAGATCGGTCTCGGCGCTCAGCGGCTGGAGCTGAGGCGGGACCGTTCCGCCGAGGATGGGCTGGGGCTGGCGCAGGTGGGTGGTGTCGGCCCCGCTGCAGCTGCGGTCCTCCAGCTCGACGCCCTCGAGCTCGGCCGCGACCAGGCTCGGATAGTTGCCCGACGAGCGCAGGCACCCGTTGGCCGCGGTCTCCGGCACGAACGGCGCGGCGGTGTAGGAGTCCCCGAGCGCGACGTACTGCTCGTAGTCGGGTGCCTCGAGATCGGCCGGGGGAGCGACGTGGTCGACCCGCTCGGACCCGCCGCCGGCACCCTGACCGCACGCGGCGAGCGCGCCGAGCAGCGCCAAGGCGCCGAGGTGGCGCAGGGTGCGGTTCATGCCTGAGACGGTACGACGCGCGCCCTGACCCGTGCTCTCGGACTCAGGCCAGCGCCAGCGTCAGCTCCAGCACCGTCCGCGGGTCCTCGAGCCGCTCGCCGTACAGCTCGCGCAGCTGGCCCATCCGATACCGCACGGTCTGGGGGTGCACGAAGAGCTCGCTCGCGATCTCCTCGCGCCGACCCTGGTGCAGCAGCCAGGAGCGCAGGGTGTCCGCGAGCTTCTCCGCGGTGGCGGGCCGCAGCTCCGCCAGCGGAGCGAGCGCGCGGGCGCGCAGGTCGGCGCGCAGCTCGGGGTCGGCGGCGAGCAGCAGCTCGGGCAGGTGGTCGTCGGTGTCGACGGCGTCCGGGCTGGTGAGGCCGAGCTCGGCGGCCCGCACGGCCCGGGTGTACGACGCGCGGGCAGCGGTCCACGGGCGGGCTGGGCCGACCACGGCGCCGTGACCGGCGAGCGCGCGCAGCAGCGTCGTGCGCCGTCGGCCGTGGGCGTCGGGCACGAGCAGCAGGATGCGGTCGGCGAGGCCGGGCAGGTCCTCGCCGGTCTGCAGCGTCGCGGGGTCGAGCGAGGGCAGGGTGGTGCGGACCTGCAGGTCGGGGACGAGTACGGCGGTCAGCGTCTCGGGCGGCGTCCACTCCGCGCGCTCGGCCGCCGCGTGCAGGGCGTCGGCGGGCGCCTCGTCGAGGAGGAGGCGGACCAGGCGGTCGACCATCCGCTGACGGACCCGGCCGCTGGAGGCCAGCTCATCGGTGTGCCCAGCGGCGCTCGCGGCGGAGAGCTCGTCGATGTAGGCGAAGACCAGCTCGGCGAAGCCGGCCAGCGTGCCCGCGTCGATCCCGGCGCGCACGGCGGTGCCCGACATCTCGCGCCACGACACCCGCGCCCCGATCCGGTAGGCCGCCAGCAGGGCCTCCATCGAGCGGCCGGAGCGGGCCTCACCGCGGCCGAGCTGGTAGGCGCCCTCGACCGCGGGGGCGGCCGGAGTGCGCGGGTCGGCGCCGCGCCGGCCCGAGGCCAGCGAGATGAAGCCGCCGAGCGCCAGCTGGACGGCGTTGCGGATCGTGGCTCCCATCGCGCCGGAGAGGGCCCCGGCATAGCTGGGCACCTCCGAGATGATGGCGTCGACGGCGCTGTCGGCGACGGTCGGGAGGCTCGCGCGCATCTCCTCGATGGCCTCGGGGCTCAGCCGCAGGGTGCGGCCCACGGTGGCGCCGGCGACGCGGTGGGGCCGGTTCTCCGTCATCTTTGGGCCTCCCCGAGGCGATAAACTATGCGGACCGAACAACTCAGGTCCTTCACTTCACGCGAAGTGGTCAGGACTTTACACCCGGCGATGCAGGAGAGTGAACCTATGAGCAGTGCTGTCTCCTTCCGTCGACCCTCGGGGCGCAACCCGCTGGGTGTCACGCGCAGCCTGCGTGACGGCCTGCGCCGCGTCGCCGATGCCGCGGTCACGCCGCTCGAGCTCGACGACGTCCTCGATGTCTTCCACCCGCTGCGCGCCGGCGCCCCCCTGCGCGGCCGGATCGTGGAGGTCCGCTCCGAGACCTCCTCGTCCGCGACCCTGGTGATCAAGCCCGGCAAGGCGTGGACCGGTCACGTGCCGGGTCAGTACGTCCGCGTCGGCGCCGAGGTCGACGGCGTCCGGCTGTGGCGCACCTACTCGCTGACCCACGGGCCGCGCCCCGACGGCTGCATCTCCATCACCGTGAAGGCGATCCCGGACGGCGTCGTCTCCAACTACCTCGTGCACCGCTCGCGCGCCGGGCAGATGCTCCAGCTCGACCAGCCGCAGGGCGACTTCGTGCTCTCCGACCCGCTGCCGGCCAAGCTGCTGCTGGTGACCGCCGGCTCCGGCATCACGCCGGTCATCGGGATGCTGCGCAACCTGTTCTCCCGCGCGGTCCCCGCCGCCGGCGGTGCGGCGCACCCCGACCAGATCGTGCTGCTGCACTCCGCCCTCAGCCGCGCCGAGGTGATCTTCGGCGACGAGCTGCGCCGGTACGCCGCGGAGGGCCGCCTGCGCCTCATCGAGCTGCACACCGACATCGACGGCATGCTCGACGTCGCCGACCTGGAGCAGATCGTTCCCGACCTCGCCGAGCGCACGACGTACGCCTGCGGGCCGGTCGGCCTGCTCGACGCCCTCGAGGAGCACCACGGCGAGCGCGGCCTGCCGCTGCACCTGGAGCGCTTCCGCCCGGTGGTCGTCGCGCCCGTCGACGGCGAGGGCGGCGGCATCGTCACCTTCACCGACGGCACCTCGCTCGAGGCCGACGCCACCACCCCGATCCTCGACGCCGCCGAGAGCGCCGGCGTCCTGATGCCCAGCGGCTGCCGGATGGGCATCTGCATGGGCTGCGTGCTGCCGATGAAGGAGGGCGCCGTGCGCGACCTCCGCAACGGCGCGCTCACCGTCGCCGTCCCCGGAGAGACCGACCCGGGCGGCGTCCCCATCCAGACCTGCATCAGCGCCGCCGCCGGCGACTGCCAGATCAACCACTGACCCTCTTCTCCCCGCCCGCCCCCGCGAACGGAAGGACATCTCCATGACCGTGATGACCAAGAAGCCCGAGAACCCCACCGCCCACCTCACCGAGGCGGACATCGAGGACATCGGACGCCGGCTCGACGCGATCCGCCAGGAGGTCCTCGACGCCCGCGGCGAGCGCGACTCGGCCTACATCCGCAAGGTCGTCGACGTGCAGCGCAAGCTCGAGCTCGGCAGCCGCGCCGTCCTGCTCGCGTCGTCGTTCCCGCCCGCCTTCGTGGCCGGCACGATCGGCCTGAGCATCGCCAAGATCCTCGAGAACATGGAGATCGGGCACAACGTCATGCACGGCCAGTGGGACTGGATGCGCGACCCCAAGATCCACTCGACCACCTGGGAGTGGGACAACGCGTCGACCGCTGACGGGTGGAAGCACTCGCACAACGAGATCCACCACACCTACACGAACATCGTCGGCAAGGACAACGACCTCGGCTACGGCATCATGCGCGTCGACGAGGACCAGCGCTGGCACCCGATGTACCTCGGCCAGCCGCTGTGGAACTTCATCAACGCCTGCTTCTTCGAGTACGGCATCGCGGCCTACGACCTCGAGCTCGGCAAGAACCTGAGCATCCCGAAGGAGAAGCGCAGCGAGACGTTCAAGAACAACGCTCGCAAGACGCTGCGCAAGATCCGTCAGCAGGCCACCAAGGACTACGTCGTCCACCCGGCGCTGTCGATCCCGACCGGCTCGTTCCTGCCCACGCTGGCCGCGAACTTCACCGCCAACCTGGTGCGCAACGTGTGGTCGCACTCCGTGATCATGTGCGGCCACTTCCCCGAGGGCGTCGAGACCTTCGAGAAGAAGTCGATCCCCGAGAACGAGACGCGCGGTCAGTGGTACCTGCGCCAGATGCTCGGCTCGGCCAACATCTCCGGCTCCAAGGCGATGCACATCATGAGCGGCAACCTGTCGCACCAGATCGAGCACCACCTGTTCCCGGACCTGCCGAGCAACCGCTATGCCGAGGTGGCGCCGAAGGTCCGCGCGATCTTCGACGAGTACGGCCTGAACTACCACGAGGCGCCCCTGGTCAACCAGGTCGCGTCGGCCTGGCACAAGGTCGTCCGCCTGTCGCTGCCCAACGGCTGGCTCGCGGAGACCAAGCCGTCCAACGCCCCCAAGCAGCTGGCCAAGCTCTACAAGATGACGACCGGTGGGCCCAAGGTCCGTCGCGCCATCGAGGCGCGCTCGCGCCAGGAGGCCCGCCGCGCGGGGCACACCACCGCCGCCTGACCCGGCGCCAGATCCCGCTGCCCCGGCAGAAACTTCCGCAGCTTCAGGAGTTTCTGCCGGGTCAGTCGATTTTGGGGACGGGTCAGCTCTGGTGGGCGGCGACCGCGGCCCGGACGGCGTCGCTCATCGACGTGGTGGGACGCCCCAGCAGGCGGCTCAGGTCGCCGCTGGTGACCAGGAGGTCACCGCGGGCGATGCCGAGGTCGGAGTCGGCCAGGATCTCGGCGAAGGGCTGCGGGACGCCGGCACCGGCCAAGGCTCCGGCGAACTGCTCGGCGGGGAGGTCCTGGTAGATCACCTCGCGCCCGGCCGCCCGGCCGATCTCGGCTGCGAGCTCGGCGAGCGTGAACGCCTCGTCCCCGCCGAGCTCGAGCGCCTGACCGGCCTCGCCCTCGACCAGGACCGCGGCCGCGGCCTCGGCGAGGTCCGCACGGGTGGCCCCGCTGACGCGGCCCTCGCCGGCGCTGCCGAGGACGGCGCCGTGCTCGAGGGTGGTCGCGAGCTGGTCGGTGTAGTTCTCGACGTACCAGCCGTTGCGCAGCAGCGCGAAGGGCACGCCGGACGCGGCCAGCGTCCGCTCCGTCGTCTGGTGCTCCTCGGCCAGTCGCATGCCGGTGCTGCCGGCGTTGGCGATGCTGGTGTAGACGAGCAGGTCGACGCCCGCCTCGCGGGCGGCGTCGATCGCGTTGGCGTGCTGGGAAACGCGCTTGCCTACCTCGCTGGCGGAGACCAGCAGCACGCGCGTCGCCCCTGCGAAGGCCGCCTGCAGGGAGGAGGCGTCGTCATAGTCGGCGCGCCGAACCTGGACGCCCCGGTCGGCGACGTCGGCCAGCCGCGTGGTGTCGCGACCGGTGGCGACGATCTGCTCGGCCGGGACGCCCCGGTCGAGCAGAGCCTCGACGACGAGGCGTCCGAGGTGTCCGGTGGCGCCGGTGACGACGTAGGTCATGGATGGTTCCCTTCGCTGGCACGCGGCTCGGGCGCCGCGCTCGTGGAGGGGGAACCAGCAGCGAGGTCGGTGACTTCCCTGTGGAGAGTACGCACTTTGAAGTAAGGTACCCGCGTGACGGTAAGTGACCCCCTCGAGTACCTCCGTGACGGCCTGGTCGACGGCGTCTTCCCGGCCGGCTGTCCCAGCCGGGTCCTGCTCGACCACGTGACCAGCAAGTGGGGTGTGCTGATCCTCGTCTCGCTGGCCGAGGGGCCGCTGCGCTGGAGCGAGCTGCGCCGCCGCGCCGAGGGCGTCAGCGAGAAGATGCTCGCCCAGACGCTCAAGACACTGGAGCGTGACGGGCTCGTCGACCGGGCCGCCCAGCCGGTGATCCCGCCTCGCGTCGACTACAGCCTGACGCCGCTCGGACACGAGCTCTCGGCGGTCCTCGCCCCGCTGCTGGCCTGGGTCGTCCAGCACGCCGAGGAGATCGTCGCCGAGCGCTGACCCGGCGTTACAGCTCGTTGGTCGTGCGGGGCTCCTCGGTCGTGCGGGGCCCGGCTGTGGGGGTGGCCGCGGCGGTGCGCAGCGCGTCCTGCTTGCGGCGGCGGTTGACCTCTCCACGGGCCAGCACGGCGGCGAGGACCACGGGCCAGACGTACTTCGCGTGATCCAGGATCCAGCGCAGCCAGCCGGGCAGCTGCCAGCTCGGAAGGCTCCAGTCGGGCCACGGGATCTCGGGCCAGGGGATCTCGGGCCAGGGGATCGACGGCCACGGGATGGACGGCAAGGGAATGTCGGGCCAGGGGATCGAGGGCCAGGGCAGCGAGACCGCGAAGCGTACGGCGAGCAGCCCCAGCACCAGCGGCACGACGACCGTCGCGACGCCGCCCGCCGTGCGCAGGAGCAGGTAGCGCTGCGGGTGGAGGCGGATCATCTCCTCCCGCCGAGCGGCCCGTGAGCCGGGCTCGGGGAGCAGGTCCAGGCCGCCGAGACCCAGCGCCGCCTGTGCCGCCGCGGTGCCCTCCGCCGCGCCGCCGTCACCCTCGTCTGCGCTGAACAGCGTGACCCGGCGCGGCCCACCGAACGTCGAGCAGCGCACTGCGACGGCCAGGTCCGGAAGGCCGGGTGGGGCGGCGTCCTCCGGCGGGACCAGCCGGACCTTGTCGTCGCTGGACTTGCGGCGCACGACCTCGACCCCGTCGACGTACCAGGTGAGCTCGCGGGACAGCCCGGCGACGCGGATGTCGACGCGGTGCTCGCGCCCCTCGACGGTCAGCTCCCAGCGCTGGGGGCCCTTCTTCTGCGGTCCCGTCGTCTCACCCACGACCCCGACGCTAGGGCCTCGCAGGAACAGCGCACATCGGGCGCAGGGAGCGGTCGGGACCTACTTTGGTCGGGGCTCGCGGCTGCTCAGGGCCAGGTCAGCCCGACCGCCTGCTCGCTGATCTCCCACAGCCGGCGCGCAGCCTCGGGGTCGCGCGAGAGCCGGTTGCCCTCGACGACGCGCGGCTTGCCCCGCCCCTGCTGGAAGCCGTCCGGGCCGCAGTAGGTGCCGCCCGGCAGGTCGGCGGTCGCCGCCATCAGGCTCGGCAGCGCCCCGTCGGCCGCCGGCTGCGCGACCGCGCCGATCGTCGCGTTGAGGATCGACGCGCGTCCGCCGGCCGGCCGGCCGTAGCGACCGTTGGAGGCCAGGTGCGTGGCGGCGAAGCCGGGGTGGGAGGCGAGCGCCTTCACAGGGATCGCGGCCTCACGGGCCCGCCGGTCGAGCTCGGCGGTGAACAGCAGGTTGGCCAGCTTGCTCTCGGCGTAGGAGACCCACCGGTGGTAGTGCGGACGCGGCGTCCGAGGCTCGTCGAGCGGTGCCTTGCGGGCGAGGCGGTGCATCTGCGAGGACACCGAAACGACCCGGCCCGCGCCGCTGGCGACCAGCTGGGGAAGCAGCAGTCCGGTGAGCAGGAACGGTCCGAAGTGGTTGGTGCCCATCTGGAGCTCGAACCCGTCGCGGGTGCGCTGGTGGTCGGTGCCCATCACGCCGGCGTTGTTGACGAGCACGTCGATCGGGCCGAACGCCGCCGCGTGGCCGGCCGCGAGACGGACCGACGACAGGTCGGCGAGGTCTACGACGAGCTGCTCCAGACGGGCGCCGGGGTGCTCGGCCTCGAGCTGTCGGGCCGTCGCCGCCAGGCGCTTCTCGTCCCTGGCACCGAGCACGACGCGAGCCCCGCGGCGAGCCAGCTCGAGGGCCGTGTAGTAGCCCAGCCCGCTGGTGACGCCGGTGACGAGGATGGTGCGGTCGGCCTGGTCGGGCATGTCCGTCAGCTCCCAGGGCAGTGGACGCACGCTCATGGCGTCACCGTCAGCGCGGCGAGGATGCGACGACCGAGCTCCTGGTCGCCGTCGACGGTGACGTGCTCGTCGGCGTGCGCCTGCTCGGGCGTGCGTCGGCCCCCGGCCAGCACGATGAAGGTCTCGCGATCCATCGCCAGTCGCACGGTCGGCTCGGCCGGGGCGGCGGGGAGCCGCTCGCCGCGACCGTGCTCGTTGACCGTCGCCGCCACCGGGTCGCTGCCCGCGACCGCGAGCACGATCGTCGTACCGGCCGGAGCCTCGACCTTCTTGGCCAGCACGTAGCCGATGCTCTCGGCGAGGTAGTCGGCCGTGTGCTTGGCCGCCACCGTGTCGAGGTTGCCAGGGATCCCGACCGCGCGGCGGATGTCCTGCTCGTGCATCCAGATGTCGAGGGGACGGTTGCGCAGCAGCGTGTCGACGCTCCAGCCCAGGTCGCCGAACGGGGACTGCGCGGGCACCGAGCCGTCCGTGGGCGGGTCGGCGAGCAGCAGGGTGCGCCGCCGGGTCGCCATCTCGCGGATCTCGTTGATCAGCTCGTCGGGCGAACGATCCCGCCGGGCGACCACGCCCTGCTCGGTGAAGGTGGCCATCATGCTCGTCACGTGGGCGGGCTGGCCGATGTCGACAGGCTCGTCGACGACGCCGTTGAGCAGCGCCTCGAGGTGGGCGATGTGGGCGGCGACGGCGTGCACGTCCCACCCGGCCAGGTCGGTGGGGGCCCGCCACTGCTCGGGCGACAGGGCCTCGAGCAGATCGGTGAAGTCGTCGACGGCGTCCCACCACACGTCGACGAGGCCGGCCAGGCGCTGGGACTGCGTGGGCTCGCTCATGCGCGACACCCTAGTGGCGGGCGGGGACGTCCCGGGAGACCCCGATCCGCGGATCGGTCGCCGGGGTGCTCCGGGACGGCCGATCGCCGCCGTGCTGCCTGTCGGGCGGCTGGTCGACGGGTCGGCTGGGTACTGACCCGCCATGGATCTCGACGACGTACTCCCCGAGGAGCACCTGCGCGACGCGGTCGACCTCTTCGTCCGGCTCGTGGAGGCGGCGGGGGCAGCCGTCATCGTCATCGGCGCACTGATCGCGATCGTCGGGTTCGTGCGGGTGCTGCCACGACGCGATCCGCGCCTCTTCGTGCCGGTCCGTCTCTCGTTGGGGCGCTTCCTCGCGCTCGGCCTGGAGCTGCAGCTGGCCTCCGACATCCTCAGCACGGCCATCGCCCCGTCGTTCGAGGAGCTCGGCAAGCTGGCGGCGGTCGCGGCGATCCGGACTGCGCTCAACTTCTTCCTCGCCCGCGAGATCCGCGAGGAGCAGGAGCTCCTCGACGCCGAGCGGACGCCTGAGCGGGCTCCCGAACGGGCTCCTGACCAGGCCCAAGAGCGGACACAGTGACGGAGGCGGGAGCAGCGTCGTGGCTGCGCCGGCTGCGCGCCGACAACGGCTACGAGCGCTGGGCAGGCCGCGCCGATCCACCGCTGCTGCTGCTCGCGCTGGCCTTCGTGGTGGTCCTCGTCGTGCCGCTGGCGGTCACCGTCCCCAGCCCGTACGACGTGCTGCTGACCGCCGTGAGCGCGCTGATCTGGCTGGCGTTCGCCCTCGACTACGTGATCCGGCTCTACCTGGCGCCCGACCGCGGGCGTTACGTCCGCACCCACCTGGTGGACCTCCTCGTGGTGCTGCTCCCGATGCTGCGCCCGCTGCGGGCGTTCACGCTGCTGCGCGCCGTACCCCTCGGCTCGGCCGCCGTGCTCGCCCACCAGCGGGCCACCCACTCCCTGCACGCGCGGGT
Organism: Nocardioides pacificus; assembly: GCF_054775955.1. Taxonomy (NCBI): domain Bacteria; kingdom Bacillati; phylum Actinomycetota; class Actinomycetes; order Propionibacteriales; family Nocardioidaceae; genus Nocardioides; species Nocardioides pacificus. The sequence continues at coordinate 185,488 of NZ_BAAHCI010000005.1, read as the reverse complement.
CACCGCCTACGTCCTGTCCGCCGTGGTGGTCGCGCTCCTGGTCGGCGGGGTCGCCGTGCACGAGGCCGAGCGGCGCTCGCCGGACGCCACCATCGACTCCGTCGCCGACGGCATCTGGTGGGCGGTCGTGACCGTGACGACCGTCGGCTACGGCGACGAGCACCCGGTGACGCTGGGCGGCCGGATCGTCGCGGTCGCGCTGATGCTGGTCGGGATCGCGCTGATCGGCGTGGTCACCGGGGCGATCGCCACGTGGTTCGTCGACCGGCTGCGCGACGAGGACCGGGACGAGGAGCAGGCCGCCGAGGAGCGGGTGGAGGCCACGCTCGACGACGTGCTCGCCGAGCTGCGTGCGATCCGGGCACGTCTGGACGCTCTGGAGGAGGGGACCACCTGGCGCCTGCCCGGCACCGAACGGGGAGAATGATCCTCATGACCACCCGTCCCCGTGTCCGCGCCCCCGAGCTCGCCGGTCGCGGCTGGCTGAACACCGACGGCCCCCTCTCGCTGAGCGACCTGCGCGGCCGCTTCGTGCTGCTCGACTTCTGGACCTTCTGCTGCGTCAACTGCCTGCACGTGATCGACGAGCTGCGGCCGCTGGAGGAGAAGTACGCCGAGGAGCTCGTCGTCGTCGGCGTGCACTCGCCGAAGTTCGTCCACGAGGCGGACCCGGTGGCGCTGACCCAGGCCGTCGAGCGGTACGGCGTGCACCACCCCGTGCTCGACGACCCCGAGCTCATCACCTGGCAGGCCTACACCGCGCGCGCCTGGCCGACGCTCGTGCTGGTCGACCCGACGGGCTACGTCGTCGCGCACTACGCCGGCGAGGGCCACGTCCACGCGATCGACCGGCTGCTCGGCGAGCTCGTCGAGGAGCACCGCGAGCGCGGGACGCTGCAGCCGGGCGACTCGCCGTACGTCGCCCCCGTCGTGGAGCCCACCGACCTGCGCTTCCCGGCCAAGGCGGTCCGGCTCGCCAGCGGGCACACGCTCGTCGCCGACGCGGGCCACGACGAGGTCGTCGAGCTCGACGCCGAGGACCACGTCGTACGCCGCATCGGCGGCTTCGCGGAGCCCAACGGCCTGTGCCTGCTGCCCGCGGACCTCGCCGCCGAGGTGGGGTACGACGTGGTGGTCGCCGACACCGTGCACCACCAGCTGCGCGGGATCACGCTCGCGACCGGCGACGTGCGCGTGCTCGCCGGCGACGGCAGACAGTGGTTCGAGGGCGACGGGACGACGCGGCTCTCCAGCCCGTGGGACGTCGCGTGGTGGCAGGACCGGGTCTGGGTCGCGATGGCCGGGATCCACCAGCTGTGGACCTTCGACCCGCGGACCGGCTCGGTCGAGGTCGCGGCCGGCACGGCCAACGAGGGACTGCTCGACGGGGCGCCGGTGCAGGCGTGGTTCGCCCAGACCTCCGGGCTGGCCGCCGACGGCGACCGGCTCTGGCTGGCCGACAGCGAGACGTCGTCGCTGCGGTGGGTCGAGGCGGTCGACGGTGCGCTGCAGGTGAGGACCGCGGTCGGGTCGGGGCTCTTCGACTTTGGCTTCCGTGACGGACCGGCCGGCGAGGCGCTGCTGCAGCACCCGCTCGGCGTCACCGTGCTCCCCGACGGCAGCGTCGCGGTGTGCGACACCTACAACGGTGCGGTGCGTCGCTTCGAGCCGGCTTCCGGAGGGGCGGGCGGGGCGGGCGAGATGACCACGCTGGCGACCGGCCTGGTCGAGCCGAGCGGCGCCTTCGTGGACGGCGAGCACCTCGTGGTCGTCGAGTCGGGCGCCCACGCGCTCACCCGGGTCCCCCTCGGGTCCGCCGCCGTGGTCGACGGGTTCGCGCACACCACGCAGCGGCCGGTCACCGAGGTGGCGGCGAGCATGGAGCTGGTCGTGGTCTTCGAGCCGCCGCCCGGCCAGAAGGTCGACGACCGCTTCGGGCCGCCCTCGCAGCTGATGGTCACCTCGACCCCGCCGGCGCTGATCCGCGAGGGGGAGGGCCGCGGCACCGACTTGACCCGCACGCTCGTCCTCGACGCGGCCGTCGGCGACGGCGTACTCCACATCGCGGCCCGCGCCGCCTCCTGCGACCAGGTCGCCGAGGGCGAGGACGGCGAGGGCGCCGCCTGCCACATGCACCAGCAGGACTGGGGCGTCCCGATCCGCATCGCGACGACGGGCGAGCCGACGCTGACCCTGCCGCTGGGGGGCCGCCCCGCCGACTGACGCCCCTCATGTAACGCGGGGTTATCTGGTCCACCACAGCGAAATAGCGCTGTGGGAGTTCGGATAACCCCGCGTTACATGGGGGCGGGGGTACGGCGGGCGGCGGTGTTGACGATTCGTCGGATCAGCCGCACTGTCCGTAAGGTAGGCCTCAGCCAGTGGCCCCTCGATCGAGGAGATGGCCGCTCATTCTCTTTGTTCCCGGTGTGGTGCGCAGCTCTCGATCGCGCGAAGACCAGTCGAGTCGGGTGCCCAGAGACAACGCGTCTCGCAAGGCTCACCGGACCACGCCGTGGCTCGTCGCGCAGACGCTTCTCCACGCGAAAGTTCTCCTACGCATGTCTGCGCCTGCATTCGCTGCACCCGCCTCCAGCTCCGACGTCCCCAGCACGGACGGCCCCACCGACGGCCCCGCGATCGACGCGGGCAGCACCGCCTTCTCCGACCTGCCCGACGCGCTGATCGCCGCGCTCGCCGTGCAGGGCATCACCGCCCCGACCTCGGTCCAGGCCGCGGTCATCCCCGACGCCCGCGCGGGCCACGACCTCCTGGGTCGCGCGCAGACCGGCTCGGGCAAGACCCTCGCCTTCGGCCTCCCCGTCCTCGCCCGCCTCGCGGGTGAGCGCAGCCGGCCCAACTTCCCGCGCTCGATCATCGTGGTCCCGACCCGCGAGCTCGCCCAGCAGGTCAGCCGCGCGCTGCACCCGCTGGCCAACTCGCTGAACCTCAAGATGACGACCGTCTACGGCGGCACGCCGTACGACCGCCAGGTGCGCGCGCTGCGCAACCGCGCCGACATCGTCGTCGCGACTCCGGGCCGTCTCGACGACCTGATCAAGCAGGGTCACTGCAAGCTCGACGACATCCAGATCACGGTGCTCGACGAGGCCGACCACCTGTGCGACCTGGGCTTCTACCCCGCCATCGACAAGCTGGTCGGGATGACGCCGGCCGGGAGCCAGCGGATGCTGCTCTCCGCGACGCTCGACGGTGACGTCGACCGCCTGGTCCGCAAGCACCTGCGCGACCCGAAGGTCCACCAGCTCGACCCCAACGCCGGTGCGGTCACCACGATGACCCACCACACGATGGTCGTCGGCGGCTTCCGCGACAAGGTCGACGCCGCGGTCAAGCTGGTCACGGCCAACGGCCGCACCATCCTCTTCACCCGGACCCGCGACGGCGCCGTCGAGCTGGCCGAGGCGCTCACCGCCGCCGGCGTCGAGGCCGTCGACCTGCACGGCAACCTGTCGCAGCGCGTGCGCGAGCGCAACCTGCACAAGTTCTCCTCCGGCAAGGTGCAGGCCGTCGTGGCCACCGACGTCGCCGCCCGCGGCATCCACGTCGACGGCATCGACCTGGTCATCCACTTCGACCAGGCCAACGACCCCAAGGCCTACCTGCACCGCTCGGGCCGTACGGCCCGCGCCGGCACGTCCGGCTGCGTCATCACGATCTCGACCCCGAAGTTCGTCGACCAGCTGGTCCGCCTGCAGCGCAACGCCGGCGTGGAGGTGCGTCACCACGACATCCGCACCGCCCCGCAGCCGATGACCGCCGAGGCGCTGTCCACCTCCGGCGACACGACCGCCCCGCGGCCGTCGTCCTCGTCGTCGGGGTCGCGTCGTCCCCAGGGCGGCCGCTCGTCGTACGCCGGCGGCTCGCGACGCCCCGAGGGACGTTCAGGCCGCAGTGACTCGGGCCGCAATGACTCGCGCGGACACGAGCGTCGCCGCTCCTTCTGAGCCGCGACCCTCTGCTCTCGAGCGACGCCCTCACGGGCGTCCTCGCGGGGCAGCCCGGACACGCTCCGGGCACGCGTTGACACCTGACGAGCCCCCGCCCTTCACCGGGCGGGGGCTCGTTCGTCGTTCACGCTCAGGCGCTCAGGCGCAGTCGAGCAGGCACGGGTCACGCCTCGTAGCGGCGCTCCTCCACGTGCGTGGAGCGCGTGCGCTGCTGGTTCATGATCAGCGTCAGCACGATGGACAGGATGCCGGCTCCGATGAGGATCCAGCCGAGCGGTCCCTCGTCGACGAACGACGTGCCGCTGTTGATGACGCCCAGCGACAGCACCAAGCCGAGGACGAGCAGGATGATTCCCAATCCGATTCCCATGGCGATTCTCCCTTGTTCGGTCCTGGTCGGTGACGTCGTCGCCACCGCCCCCCGACAACCGCCGTACCCCTGGCGCCTCCCACCAAACAGTGCCGCACACGAGGCGGAACGCCACGAGGGCCCTCCCGATCAGTCCGGGAGGGCCCTCGTCACGCGGGCTGTCGCTGGGGCTCGCGCGCCCAGCGGGTGGGTCAGCCGATCAGAACGCGGCCTCGTCGAGGTCCATGATCGACAGGTCGGTCGCCGCGGCGATCGCGCGCTCGGCGGTGATCTTCGGGAGCAGGCTCTGCGCGAAGAACTGCGCGGCGGCCACCTTGCCCTCGTAGAACGCCTTGTCCTTGCCCGGGTCGCCACCGAGCTTCTCCAGGGCCACCTCGGCCTGGCGCAGCAGCAGCCACGCGCAGACGACGTCGCCCAGCGCCATCAGCAGACGGCTGGTGTTGAGGCCGACCTTGTAGATGTTGCGGATGTCGCCGCCCTCGGAGCGGGCGTCGGAGGCCATCAGGTCGTTGATCATCGAGCCGACGATGGCGTTGGTGTCGGCCAGCGCGGTGGCGAGCAGCTCGCGCTCGGCCTTGAGGCGGCCGTTGCCGGCCTCGGAGGCGATGAACTTCTCGATCTCGCCCGCGATGTGGCCCAGCGCCTTGCCCTGGTCCTTGACGATCTTGCGGAAGAACAGGTCCTGGCCCTGGATCGCCGTGGTGCCCTCGTAGAGGGTGTCGATCTTGGCGTCGCGGACGTACTGCTCGATCGGGTACTCCTGCAGGAACCCCGAGCCGCCGAAGGTCTGCAGCGACTCCGTGCCCAGCAGCACCCACGAGCGCTCCGAGCCGTAGCCCTTGACGATCGGGAGGAGCAGGTCGTTGATCGCCTCGGCGAGCTCGTTGCGCTCGCCGTTGTGCTCGGCGATCTGGACGTCGTCCTGCCAGGTGGCGGTGTAGAGCACCAGCGCCCGCATCGCCTCGGCGAAGGACTTCTGCGTCATCAGCGAACGACGCACGTCGGGGTGGTGGGTGATCGTGACGCGCGGGGCGGTCTTGTCGGCCGACTGGGTGAGGTCGGCGCCCTGGATGCGCTCCTTGGCGTAGTCCAGCGCGTTGAGGTAGCCGGTCGACAGGGTGGCGATGGCCTTCGTGCCCACCATCATCCGGGCGTTCTCGATCACGTCGAACATCTGCGCGATGCCGTTGTGCACCTCGCCCAGCAGCCAGCCCTTGGCCGGCTCGCCGCCGCCGACCTGCGGGTCGCCGAAGGTGACCTCGCACGTGTTGGAGACCTTGATGCCCATCTTGTGCTCGACGTTCGTGACGTAGACGCCGTTGCGCTCGCCGGTCAGCTCGCCGGTCTCGAGGTCGAAGTGGTGCTCGGGCATCCAGAAGAGCGACAGCCCCTTGGTGCCGGGACCGCCGGCGCCCTCGACGCCCTCCGGGCGGGCGAGCACCAGGTGCATGATGTTCTCGCTCATGTCGTGGGTGGCGGAGGTGATGAAGCGCTTCACGCCGGTGATGTTCCAGGTGCCGTCCTCGTTGGGGACGGCCTTCGCGCGACCGGCGCCGACGTCGGAGCCCGCGTCCGGCTCGGTGAGGACCATCGTGCAGCCCCACTGGCGGTCGACCATGAACTGGGCGACGCGCTGGTCGCGCTCGTTGCCGTTGTTGTACATCACGCCCGCGAACGGCGCGCCCGCGGCGTACATCCACACGGGGGCGTTGGCGCCCAGGATCATCTCGCCCATCGCCCAGTTCAGCGACGAGGGGGCGGGGGTGCCGCCGAGCTCCTCGCGGATCTGCAGGCGCCAGAACTCCGCGTCCATCCAGGCGCGGTAGCTCTTCTTGAACGACTCCGGGAGCGGAGCGGTGTGGGTCTGGGGGTCGAAGACCGGCGGGTTGCGGTCGCTGTCCTCGTAGGACGCGGCCAGGTCCTCGCGGGAGAGCCGCTCCACCTCGGCGAGGACCTCGCGGGCGGTGTCGGCGTCGACCTCGGCGAAGGGGCCCTGACCGAGGATCGCGTCGCGGCCGAGCACCTCGAAGAGGTTGAACTCGATGTCGCGCAGGTTGCTCTTGTAGTGGCTCACTGACCCACCTTTTCTCGCATCGGGGTACCGGTCACGAAGAAGCCGGTCCTGGGGGTGTCTCGCCCGGCCGTGGGGCCGTGTCCGAGGGCGGCGCAGCGCAGGTCTGCTACTCGCCAGTAACCAAATGGTGCCTCGGTTGCCGGATTCGCGCAAGAAGAACCGGCGGAACGTGACGAAAGCCCCTTGAAGCTCTGCTCCACCGGCCCGGCGCGGAACTGGCGCGCGGACCTGGCGCGCGGACCCGGCCTGCGGATCCGAACTCAGGGAGCGCCGCGCGGCTCCTCGGGCCCGTCGAGCGCCTCGCTGAGCTCGTCGACCACGAGCAGGTCACGGCGCACCTGGCCGGCGCGGAACGACGCCCGCCCCACCATGTGGCTCGCGACCGGGGAGGTGATCATCTGGAAGAGGGCGACGAGCGCCAGGACGCCGAGCACTTCCGGCTCGCGCAGTCGCAGCGCCAGCCCGACCAGCACCAGCAGCAGGCCCAGCACCTGGGGCTTGGTGGCGGCGTGCATCCGGCTGAGGAGGTCCGGGAGGCGGAGCACTCCGATCGCGGCGATCAGCGCCAGGAGTGCGCCGGTGATCAGGCACGCGGCGGCGGCGACGTCGGCGACGGCCGTCCAGTCGATGCTCATGCGTCCCTCCGGTCCTGCTGCTCGGCCTCGATGTCGTCACTGCCCTTGGTGAACCGCGCGATGCTCACCGAGCTGACGAAGCCCAGCAGCGTGAGGACCAGGAGGATGGGCAGCGTGTGGGTGTGCCGGTTGGCGGCGGCCTCGAGCGCGAGGGCACTGATGAGGACGGCCACGAGGACGTCGAGCGCGATCGTGCGGTCGAGCAGCGTCGGTCCCATCGTGGTCCGGATCACCAGCAGGAAGCCGGCGACCGCCAGCAGCGTCGCGCAGATCAGCAGGACGATGCTCATCGGCTCCCCTCCCGGGCGGTGTCGGTGGGCTCGGTCGCCGCCCCGAATGCGTGTACGACGCGCGCCTCGAGGTCGAGCACGCTCGCCCGGAAGCGCTCCACGCCTTCGAGGTCGCGGACGTCGAGCACGTGCAGGAAGAGGGTGTGGGTCGAGCGGCGGGCCTCGACGACGATGCTGCCGGGGACCAGCGAGACCATCTCGGCCACGACCGTGAGCACGAAGTCCGAGGGGGTGCGCAGGGTGACCGCGATGACGGCGTTGCGCAGCGTGCAGTCGCGGCGCAGGGCCACCCGGGCGACCTCGACGCTCGCCACGACCACGTCCTTGAGGAAGCGCACCAGCAGGGCGACCAGCGCCAGCGGGCGAGGGCGCATCTCCATCCGGATGGGGGGGAGCGGGAAGACCACGCACACCACGACCGCGACCAGCACGCCGCCGACAACCAGCAGCGGCGTGACCGCCCCCCACAGGATCAGCCAGACGACCGTCAGCCACACGATCACCGAGGGCTGGACCGCCCGATAGCGGGCCGGGCGCACGCTGCCGTCGCGGCGGGTCCGCGTCACGGGGCTCATCGGTCGTCTCCCAGCACGGCACTGATGTAGGGGTCGCGCTCCAGCAGGTCCTCGGCGGCGCGGTCGGTCAGCCCGAAGAGTGGTCCCGCGACCACGGTGAGCAGGAGGCTGAAGGCGACCAGCCCGGCCGTCGGCAGGACCATCGCCAGGGGGAGGCGGGCGGGCAGGTCTCCGTCGCGGATCAACTGGTAGAGGTCGCGGTCCGGCTCGTCGTCGTCACGCAGACGCCGGGCGGCCTCGAGGTCGGCCCGATCGAAGGTGCCGCCGCCGGTGTGGATGTGACCGCGATGACGGACCATCGGCCCGCTGCTCTGGTCGAGCACCGCGGCTGCCGCCTCCTCGAGGAAGTTGGTGGGTCGCGTTGCGGAGCCGGTGTCGAAGCCCGGGTCGGGCAGCGCCTGCGCCATCTCGTGCGCCTGCTCCGGGGTGCGCCAGAAGGCGAGTCCCCAGGTCTTGGCGATGGCATAGAGGGTGAGCAGGCTGGTGACGACGCCGGCGGCGACGAGGACGATCGCGAGGGGCGTCCCGGTGTCGAGGCCCGCCTGGAGCAGCCCGACCTTGCCCAGGAAGCCGGACAGCGGCGGGATGCCGGCCAGGTTCATCGCCGGGACGAAGAACAGCAGCCCGAGCACCGGTGACAGCGCGGCCAGCCCGCCGAGGCGGACCAGCGAGGTGCTGCCGGCGCGACGCTCGACCAGGCCGACGACCAGGAACAGCGACGTCTGGATGGTGATGTGGTGCGCGACGTAGAAGATCGCTCCCGAGATGCCCGCCTCGGTGGCCAGGCCGACGCCGAAGATCATGTAGCCGATGTGGCTGACCAGCGTGAAGGAGAGCATCCGCTTGATGTCGGACTGGGCGACCGCACCGAGGATGCCCACGACCATGGTCAGTAGTGCCGCCCACAGCAGCAGGTCGGTGAGCGGGCTGTCGGGGAACAGCAGCGTCTGGACGCGCAGGATCGCGTAGACGCCGACCTTGGTGAGCAGCCCGGCGAACACCGCCGTGACCGGTGCCGGCGCCGTGGGGTAGCTGTCGGGCAGCCAGAACGACAGCGGGAAGATCGCGGCCTTGATGGCGAAGGTGACCAGCAGCAGCAGCTGCAGCATCAGGCTGACGTGGTCGGGCAGGTCGTCGGTGCGGGTGGCCAGCTGGGCGAGGTTCATGCTGCCGGTCGCGGCATAGATCGCGGCCAGCGAGATGAGGAACAGCGTGGACGAGAGCAGGTTGACGACGACGTAGATGGTGCCGGCGCGGATCCGGGTGCCGGTGCCGCCGAGCGTCAGCAGCACATAGCTGGCGAAGAGCAGCATCTCGAAGCTGACGAAGAGGTTGAACAGGTCCCCGGCCAGGAAGGCGTTGGAGACGCCGGCCACCAGCACGAGGAACGTGGGGTGGTAGACCGAGAGCGGCGCCTCGCGCTCGTCCCCGGTCATGCCCTGACCGAGGGAGTAGGCGAGGACGGCCAGGGTCACGACCGCCGAGACCAGCAGCATCAGCGCCGAGAGCCGGTCGGCGACCAGCGAGATGCCCAGCGGCTCCGGCCATCCACCCACCCAGATCACCTGGGGTCCGTGCCGGTCCGCCTGGACCAGGAGCACCGCGGCGATCGCCGCGACGGCGACCAGGGTCGTGAAGCTGACGGCGCGCTGGGCCGTGGGGTGCCGGGAGAGCACCAGCGTGGCTCCGGCCCCCAGCAGGGGCAGGATCACCGGGAGCGGGACCATCTCGTTCATGCGCCCTCCTCCAGTGGCTGCTCGTCGTTCTCGCCGGCGGAGCTGAGGTCATAGCTGTCGGAGGCGTCGTCGGTGAGCGCGAGGCGGCGGATCGCGGCGTCCTCGACGTCGTCCTGCACGTCGTCGTGGCCGTTGAGCTGCCAGCTGCGGTAGGCCATCGCCAGCAGGAACGCGGTGGTGGCCAGGGTGATCACGATGGCGGTCAGCACCATCGCCTGGGGGAGCGGGTCGGCCAGCTCTCCCGGGTCTCCCGCGCCGACGATCGGGGCGTCGCCGGCCGGGCCGGCGGAGACGAGGAACGCGAGGCTGACGCCGTTGCTCATCAGGATCAGCCCCATGAGCACCCGGCTGAGGCTGCGCTCCAGGAGCAGGTAGACCCCGCAGCCGATCAACGCTGCCGCGGTGATCACGAGGGTCAGGTTGGCCTCCATCAGTTGCTCACCTCCTGGGTGGCGGCGCGCTCCTCGCGCAGGATCTGGCGGTCGATGCGAGAGCCGAGGGCCCGCAGCAGATCGAGGATCAGGCCGACCACGATGAGATAGACGCCGACGTCGAAGAAGACCGACGTGACCAGGTGCAGGTCGCCGAGCAGGGGGATGTGCAGGTCGACGATCGCGCTCTGCAGGACCGCGCCACCGAACGCGAGGGGGGCCAGGCCGGCGAGCGCGGCGACCGCCAGGCCGACGCCCATCAGCCGGCCCGCGTCGATCGGGGCTGCCTCGTCGAGCTCGTAGCGGCCCCCGGCGAGGTAGCGGACGATCAGCGCCAGGCCGGTGACCATGCCCGCCGCGAAGCCGCCGCCCGGCAGGTTGTGCCCCACCAGCAGCAGGTAGATCGAGAAGACCACGATTGTGTGGAAGGCCAGCCGGGTGACGACCTCGAAGATGATCGAGCGGCGGTCGGGTCGCATCGTGCGGGGGCCCGGCAGCCAGACCCGGCGCCCGACGGTCGTGGAGAGCTTCTCGACGCTCGGTGGTTGGGGGATCTCGTGCACGCGGCGGATGCCCGACGTCCGGCTGTCGAGGAAGATCAGGCTCGCGACCCCGGTCGCCGCCGCCAGCAGCACGGACAGCTCACCGAGGGTGTCCCAGGCGCGGACGTCGACGAGGATCACGTTGACGATGTTGTTGCCGCCGCCGTAGTCGACCGCCTCCTCGGGGAAGGCGGCCGAGACGGGGACCGCCGTGCGGGCGCCGGTGGCGACCAGCATGAACCCGGCTACGGCGATGCCGGTCGCCGCCCCCAGCGCCATCCGCCAGAAGCGGTTGCGGCTGAGCGGACGGTCGGTGAAGTACTCCGGCAGGCGCCGCAGCACCAGCACGAAGACCACCACGGAGACGGTCTCGACGAGCACCTGGGTCAGCGCCAGGTCGGGGGCGCCGTGCAGGGCGAAGAGCATGGCCGTGCCATAGCCGGTCACGCCCACCAGGAGGACCGCGCGCAGTCGGCGTCGCGAGCGGGTCGCCATCAGCGCGGCCGCCGCCATCACGACGCCCACGAACGCCTGGGCGGGGGTGTCCCAGGCGACGACGTCGATCTCGCCGGACATCCCCGCGACCAGCGTCGAGCCGGGCACGAGGAGCACTGCGACCAGGATGATCGCGAGGTAGGCCGCGACCGAGCCGCGCTGCGTCGTACCCGTCACCTCGACGGCGAGCCGGTCGACGCTGCGCATGGTCCAGCGATAGCCGCGCTCGGCGCTCCAGCCGTGGGTCAGGGCGGCCTGGAACTGCGCGACGGGCACGCGTACGGCGAACGCGGCGAGGCCCAGCGCGAGCGCGAGCAGCGACAGCGCCAGCGGCAGTCCGATGCCGTGCCACAGCGCCAGCTCGGTCTCGTGGACGCCCTCGGGGAACGCGGCGGCGTACGGCGCGAGCTGCTCGGTGAGCGGGTGGCCGGCGAAGCCGAGCGCGAGCGAGAGGGCGGCGAGAACGACGGGCGCCGCGGCGAAGCCGACAGGGACGGGGTGGGTCGGGGTCGGTGCCGCGTCGGGGTTGGCGGCGCTGGACTTGGTGGCGAAGGTGCCCCAGAGGAACCGGGCGGAGTAGGCGACGGTGAGCGCGGAGCCGACGACGACCCCGATCACCACGAGCCAGCCGCCGAGCGCGCCGACGCCACTGCCGTCGCCGTCGGCCCGGGCGACGTCGAGGAGCGCGGTCAGCACGCTCTCCTTGGCCACCCAGCCGAGCACCGGCGGGACGCCGGCCATCGAGGCGGCCGCCACGAAGGCCGCCGCGGCGACGACCGGCATGGAGCGGCCGACCCCGGAGAGCTCGCGCAGGTCGCGGGTGCCGGTGCTGTGGTCGACGATCCCGACCACGAGGAAGAGGGTCGCCTTGAAGAGGGCGTGGGCCAGCAGCAGGGAGAGGCCGGCCAGGGCGGCGCTGCGCGTGCCCACGCTGAGCACGACGAGCAGGAAGCCGAGCTGGCTGACGGTGCCGTAGGCCAGGAGCAGCTTGACGTCGATCTGGCGCAGCGCCCGCCAGCCGCCCAGCAGCATCGTCGCGACCCCGAGGGTCAGCACGACCGGCCGCCAGCCCGGCGTGCCGGCGAACGCGGGAGCGAGCAGCGCCACGAGGTAGACGCCGGCCTTCACCATCGACGCGGCGTGCAGGTAGGCGCTCACCGGGGTGGGGGCCGCCATCGCGGCGGGCAGCCAGAAGTGGAAGGGCAGCAGCGCGGACTTGCTCAGCGCTCCGACCAGGACGAGCAGGACACCGACCGTGACAGCCGTGCCGCTCGGCGGGTCGGCGAGGAGCTCGCTGATCCGGTAGGTGCCGGCCTCGGCGCCGACCAGGAGCATCCCGACGAGCATCGCCAGCCCGCCGAGCGTGGTCACGATCAGCGCCTCGGTGGCCGCCTGCCGGCTGGCCCGCTTCTCGGGGGAGTGGCCGATGAGCAGGTAGGAGAAGACCGTGGTCAGCTCCCAGAAGACGTAGACCAGCAGCAGGTCGTCGGCGAGGACCAGGCCCAGCATCGCGCCGATGAACGCCGTGAGGACGCCGGCGAAGCGCCCGAGGCCGGCCTCGTCGTCGGCGAAGTACCACCGGCAGTAGAACAGCACCAACGCGCCGATGGCGACCACGACGAGGGTCAGCACCCACTGCAGAGTCCCCAGCCGGAAGGCCAGCTCGAGGTCGAGACTCGGCACCCAGCGGACCACCTGGTCCACCGAGCCCCCCTCGCGCACGGTGCCGGTGTGGGACAGGGCCCAGCCGGTCGCCGCGAGCGGCACGAGTGCCAGCGCCCAGAAGGCGCGTCGGCCGACGGTGGCGATCAGGGTCGGCGCCAGAGCGGCAGCGATGAAGTGGGCGCCGATGATCGTGAGCAAGCGGTGGGCCTTCGCGGTCCGGTGGGCTGTCAGGGGCGTCGCAGGGGTGCGGGATTCCGGCGCCAGCCTATCCGACCGCTGGTGGCCGACCCGGGCTTGACAGACCGCCCGTCTTGTAAGTCTACTAAGACAGTAAGGAAATGAACTTGATCGACTTTGTCCACGATGCCGCGGCATCGCCCGACCGGATGGATCGCAGATGCGCAAACTCATCGTGCTGGCCTGTGTGGGCCTGCTCGCCCAGCTGATCGACGGCTCCCTCGGGATGGCCTACGGCGTCACCTCGTCGACACTGCTGCTCGCCGCGGGTGTCGCCCCGGCGGCCGCGTCGGCCGCCGTGCACTTCTCGGAGATCGGGACCTCGCTGGTCTCGGGCTTCTCCCACCACAAGCTCGGCAACGTCGACTGGCGCACCGTGTCGATCCTCGCCGTCCCCGGCTTCGTGGGCGCCTTCGCCGGTGCGACGTTCCTGTCCAACATCGACGGCGGCACGGCCAAGCCCTGGGTCGCCGGCATCCTGCTGGTGCTCGGCGCCTACGTCATCTGGCGCTTCCTGGCGCTCGGCGGACGCCGTCCGCAGTTCAAGAGCCGCCCCTCGGCCCGCTTCCTGGCCCCGATGGGCCTGGTCGGCGGTGCGCTCGACGCGATCGGGGGTGGTGGCTGGGGTCCGGTGGGCACGACATCGCTGCTCTCCTCGGGCCGTCTGGAGCCCCGCAAGGTGGTCGGCTCGATCGACACCTCCGAGTTCGTCGTCGCGGTGGGTGGCTCGCTCGGCTTCATCCTGGCGCTGGGCTCGGCCGGCATCGACTGGGCGATCGCGGGCGCCCTGCTCGCCGGCGGCGTGGTGGCCGCCCCGATCGCGGCCTGGCTGGTCCGCAAGCTCGCGGCGCGCGTGCTCGGTGTGGCCGCCGGGGGCCTGATCATCCTGACCAACTCCAAGACCATCGCCGAGACCCTGGGCGCCTCGGGCCAGCAGGTGGCCCTCCTGGCCGCGACCCTGTTCGTCGCCTGGATCGCCGGCATCGTGTGGGCCGTGCGTCAGGAGCGCGTCGCCCGCGAGGTCGAGTCGCTCGAAGAGGCGCTGGTCGCCGCGTGAGCATCGGCCCCAGTCCCACTAGATCGACTGACCAGATCGACAACTCTGACAGACTGGGCGCCATGCGCGTCTCCGCCAAGTCCGACTACGCCTTGCGCGCCCTCATTGAGATGGCCGGCCGCACCGACGGGTTGCCCGTCAGTGCCGAGGAGATCGGACGCCTGCAGGACATCCCGCACGGCTTCCTGCAGGCGATCCTCGCGGACATGCGGCGCGCAGGCATCGTCGTCTCCCAGCGCGGCCAGTCCGGCGGGTGGCGCCTGGCCCGGACGGCTGACAGCGTCTCGGTCGCCGACGTGATCCGGGCGGTCGACGGTCCGCTGGTGTCGGTCTACGGCCTGCGCCCCGAGGCCGTCAGCTACAACGAGTCGGCCGAGGTGCTCCAGCACGTGTGGATCGCCGCGCGGCACTCGCTGCGCGACGTGTTCGAGCAGGTCAGCATCCAACAGCTCGCCGACCGCTCACTCCCCGACGCCGTCACCACGCGCACCTCCGACGACGAGGCGTGGAAGCCGCACTGACCGGCTCCTGGATCACTGGCCCGCGTCGACGAGCTCCCGGTTCCTCCGCTTGAGTGTGCGCCGCTTGCGCTCGAGCTTGGCCGTACGGCGGGCGAGGCGCTCGTTCTCCTCGCGCAGGCGGGCCGCCTCCGAGCGGGCGCGGGCCAGGGCGTCGCTGGTGATCTCGAGGCGCTCCTCCACGGCGAGCTCGTTCTCGGTCCCCTCCTCGGCCGGCTCGCCGGCAAGCTGCGAGCCGGCGGGTTCGAGCAGCAGGTCGGCGACCTCGCCGCGCACGTCGTACCCGTCGTGGAGCAGGACGTCGGCCCAGTGGCGGGCGCGCGCCTCGAGGGCGTCGTGCAGGTCGCGCGGCAGCGGGGGAGGCGCTCCCGCGGGGCCCTCCTCGGGCTCCGCGGTGGGAGGGAGGTCGTCGGTGGCGAAGCCGACCACCTCACCGAGGGCCTGCCAGAGGGCACGGCGGGCGTCGGCGCCGACGGGCGGGGCGACGAGGACGTGCACCCGCTCCCGGCTCACCGCCTGGCCCCAGCGGTGCAGCACGTCGACCAGCTCCTGCTCGGCGCGCCAGGTCTGGGCGGCGTCGGCGCCACCGGGGTCGGCTCCGGCGCCGTCGAGCAGGCGTCGGGCGAAGCGTCCGAACGAGAGGCTCTCCCCGGCCGCGACGGCCTCGCCCCACGCCTCGTGCAGCGCGGTGAGCGGGTCGCGGACGACCACGACGACATGCGTCCGGGCGCCCGCGAGCCCGTCGAGCAGCAGGGAGACCTGGTGCGGCGCGGCCCCGGCGAGGTGCTCGTGACTGACCAGCGCGGTGGCCTTCCTCTTGAAGATCCGTCGGCAGACGTCGGCCCAGGCGCCCTCGACGTCGCGACGGCGCAGGCCGTGTGCATGGTGGTCGCGCCGCATCTCGACGGCGGCGCGGAAGGCGTCGCGCTCCGAGGCGGGCAGGACGAGGCCACGCTCGCGCAGCGCATCGGCGTGGGTCGCCAGCGTCGGGGCGAGGAAGCGGGTGCCGGCGTGGGCGAGTCCGACGTGCAGGAAGACGTTGCGTCGTGCCATGGCGCGACCGTGTCAGGCGTGCGTGAACGGTGGATGACGGCCCAGACAACTCGTCGCATCCTGGCCAACTCGCCGCATCCGGGACCGGTGTCTAGAACGTGTTTCAGTTTGGCCCTACGATCTCTCCATGATCACCTCCGACCACGTCATCTGGAACGCGCCCGACGGCGACCACCCCGCGCGGCGCGCGTCGCAGCGCTCCTACTCCGCGGCCTGTCGTGGCGACCTGGAGGAGTGGTTGAGCGTCTATCGCGAGGACGCGGTGGTCGAGGACCCGGTCGGCCCGTCGTGGTTCGACCCTGAGGGGGTGGGCCATCGCGGGCACGAAGCGATGCGGGCGTTCTGGGAGAAGGCGATCGCACCGGTCGAGCAGTTCACGTTCACGATCCACGACTCCCACGCCAACGGCGTCACCTGTGCCAACGTCGGCACCATCTCGACGCGGTTCGGTGACGGCACGGTCGTGGACACCGACCTGGTGATGGTCTACACGGTGGACGAGGCCGGTCAGGTGGCGTCGATGCGGGCGTTCTGGGAGCCCGAGCGGGCGATGGCCACCGCCCGCAAGGAGGACTAGCAGTCAGTCTCCGGCGGCGGCCGAGATCCACTCCACCACGGGGCGCAGTGCCTGCCAGTCGGCGCGGACCGCCTCGACGAGGTCGGGGGAGTGGATGACGTCGTCGAAGCCATAGGGGTGCACCGCGGACAGGCTGCGGTGGCGCAGCAGGTCGATGCGCGGGTGCGTCGCGTCGTACCCGCGGGGTGAGGTCTTGAGCCGGTCGCCCTCGATCTCGAAGCCTCGCCCGCGCAGGTCGTCGAGCAGCCGCTCGAGCTCGGTGCCGGTGCGCTCGTCGGCCATCGCGGCGCGGATCCACCCGAGTCGCTGGGACGAGGCCTGGTAGAAGCCCGCCGCGGTGCGCACGCCGCGGGCCGAGACCTGCACGTAGTAGCCCGTGGCCTCCCCCACGGCGACGAACGCGCCCTGATGCTCCTTGAAGGGCGTCTTGTCCTTGGCGAAGCGCACGTCGCGGTGCGGCCGGAACACCTTCGCGTCGCCGAACTCCGGGGCCAGTGCCGCGGTCAGGGCGGTCATCGGCCCGCGCACGTCGTCGAGGTAGACCTGCTTGTGCTTCTCCCAGAACGACCGGGTGTTGTCCATCTCGAGGTCGTCGTAGAAGTCGAGGGCGGCGACGGGGAAACCGGTGAACTCCACCCGACGAGCCTACGAGGGGCTCAACCCACCGCTGCGCTCACCTGCTCGTCGCCGCCCTCGCTCAGCGCGGTGAGCGTGATCCGGTCGCCGCCGCATCGCGGCTCGCTGATGATGCCGGGCTGGCCGGGGGTCTCGTAGACGACGCTCAGGTCGGTGCCGTCCCAGCGCAGCAGTCGGGCCGGGTCGCCGTCGCGCAGCGGGTCCTGGGCGAAGTACGCCGCCTCCCCGCACCAGGTCAGGCTGCCGGACATGCCCTGGCCGAGGTCGAAGTGGCCGGCGGGGCTCTGGGCGAAGAACTGCGCGGTCTCGACCTGGTTGGCCTTCGGGACCACCGACCACATCCGGCCCTCCGTGAGCAGCAGTCCGTCCCAGCCCGTGCAGGCGGGCGCGTCGGCGAAGGGGGTGACCTCCTGGTCGGCCAGCTCCACGACCGTGAAGCAGGCGGGCCGGGAGTCGTCGAAGGTCAGCAGGCTGGTGCCGGCGGGGGTCACCCGCGCGTCGGTGAAGCCGTGGCGCTGCGGCGAGCACCAGGCCGTCTCCGACTCTCCGGACGCGAGGTCGACGCGGGCCAGGCAGTAGGTGCCGTCCGCACCGCGCGTCGCGTGCATCAGCGAGGTGGCTCCGGAGGCGTCCTCACCCAGCGCCCAGGTGCCGCCGTTGACGGTCGGGTGGGCCGACCGCTCGTCCAGGACGGTACGGCGACCGGTGGCGAGCTCGACCACCGTCGCGATGGCCGCCCGCTCCTCGGCCTTGTCCTGCGCGACCACGACGGCGTACTCGCCGTCGAGCAGGGTCTCGTTGATCACGCGGCCCTTGCCGGCCGTGACGGTGACCGGCTCGGGGCCCTGGAGGCGCGCCTGCGAGCGGTTGCGGGGCACGGTGAGCGTCCAGTCGCCACCGGTGGTGACGAGGTCGTCGACGGAGCCGGCGACCGGCTCCCAGCCGAGCAGGTCGACCTCGGGCTCCAGGACGGCGGGGTCGGCGGCGGTGCCACCGGACGGGCCGGAGGACTGGCCGGAGGACTGGCTGGAGGACTGGCTGGAGGACTGGCTGGAGGACTGGGCCGGGGTGGTCGGGTCCGTCGGTGTGGGGCTCGGGTCGGACGTCGACGAGGCGGCGGCGGAGCCGGTCGTCGGGTCCCCCTGGGGCCCCTCGTCGGAGTCGCTGGAGCAGGCGGTGACGGCGAGCAGCAGTGCCGCCAGCGCAGCGGTGCGACGTACGCGCATCAGACGCCGATGTTCTGCTGGAAGTGGGCCTGGTTGGCGCGGTAGCTGCGGTAGGCGTTGCGCCACTGGACCCGGCCGATGTAGGGCTCGGAGGGGTCGAAGCGCTGCTGGTTCCACGGCTCGAAGTAGCTCAGCTTGATCGGGGCCTTGCCGCCCTTCCGGTAGCCGCGGCCGACCTGGAAGTGCCCCGAGGCGTCGTCGTCGAGGTAGGGGTAGAACCGCTTGAGCAGGACCGGGTGCAGGATCACCGGCGACCGGTAGTCCACGACGTGGCGCATCTGCAGCACGATCCAGTCCGCGTAGGACCAGTCGGCGATGCTCAGCGCGACGTAGCGGCCGGCTCGGTCGGGGCGGTCCCAGCCGGTCGCCTGGTTGGTGACGCGGACCATCTCGGTGATCGCGCTGCCGCTGCGCGTGGTCCCCAGCCGGCGGGCCCAGTAGTCCTGGCTGCGGTGGTTGTTGCCCCAGCCCCAGGCGATCATCTGCATGGTGGCCGGACCGCACCAGTAGGTCGTGGTCTGCTCGGCGGTGCGGCCGGGACGCAGCACGGTGGCGCGGCTCGGGTAGTCACGGGCCATCTTGGTGCTGGCGCCGCCGGAGCGGGCGCTGGTGGCGAGGGGAGCCGCGGCGCGGGCGGAGATGCCGGCCGTGCTCGGGCGCACCTCCGGGTGGCGGTCGAGGAAACCGGCGGGGAGCGGCGTGCCCTGCACCTGGTGGCGCAGCAGCACGACCTTGGCGACCGAGCGGGCCGCCTCGACCAGCTCGCGGCGCTCGGCGCGGGCCCGGGCGGCGGGAGCCATCCGCGCGACGCGCTGGGCCAGGGCGAGCGCGTCGAGGTCGCCGGTGCTCTCGGGGGCGCTGCCGCGTGCCGAGCGGGAGGCGACCGTCCGGGCGGAGGCCGCCACGCGCGCCTGGACGGCGTCCTCGGACTCGGTGGTCCACCCGGTGTTCAGGCAGTAGCGCTCCCCCTCGAAGGTCGCGCACCGTACGGCGTCCGCGGCGAGCTGCTCGGGGGCGACCTTCCCGCTGCGCCGGGCGCTCGTCGTACCGGTGGAGACGACGCGGTCGATCTCGGCCCGCATGGCAGGCGTGAGCGCACCGGTCCCGGCGACGAGAGCACCGGACTCCGGGGTCGCTGACGGCCGGCCGGCCGGCGTGATCGCGCCGCGGTCGCGGTCACCGTCGCCGTCCGGCAGGAACGGGACGAGAGCGAGCGAGAGGACCAGCGCGGAGGCGCCGATGACGAACGAGCGGGGGCGGGGCATGGGGAAGGCCTAACGCTGGGGAAGGGTGGAACGGTCCCACTGTCCCCAATGACCCCAAAAGGCGTCAAGTCTCCCACCCGTCACATCTGAAACACGGGAGCGACACGCCGGGAGAATGACAAGCGTGTAATTCTCGGCGGAGAGCCGGCCGAGGCCCGAAATGATGCGAGCCGCTGGCTGGGTCCGGAGTCCGGACCCGACCAGCGGCTCGCATCGTATTTCTGCTGGAGCGGACGACGAGATTCGAACTCGCGACATCGACCTTGGGAAGGTCGCGCTCTACCAACTGAGCTACGTCCGCACGACCGGAGACCGGCCGCGCACATGCTAACGGATCACTCGGTGCCCTGGGGAACCCCGGGGTCACCCAGGTGCTCGCCCAGCCGTTCGCCCAGCCGTTCGCCCAGCAGGTGCTCGAGCCGCGCCAGGCGTGGATGACGAGCGCTCACCGTGTCGCCGGAGGAGCGGCCGGTGATCCGCCGGTGGACCCAGGGTGCGGCGAACTCGCGCGCCCAGGTGACGTCCTCGCGGACCTTTGCCCGACCGACGGGTGCGACCACGTCGACGAGCGGCAGGGGTTCCAGGTCGTGCGAGACGCCGAGCGCGTCGAGGACCGCGATCGCCATCCGCTGGTGGCCGGCGGGCCCCATGTGCATCCGGTCGGTGTCCCAGAGGCGCCAGTCGCGGTACTCCCGCAGGCGCCAGTAGTCGAGGATCGTCGCCCCGTGCCGGTCGGCGGCCTCGCGCACCAGCTCGTTGTAGATCGCGAACCGGCCCCGCACCGGGCGATAGATCGCGGACCCGCCGGGGTCGGTGGCGGTCCAGACGACGAGGTGCGCGCCGGTGGCGGCGAGGCGGCCCAGTGCCGCGTCGTACCGCTCCACCAGGGCGTCGAGGTCGACCTTGGGGCGCAGGATGTCGTTGGCGCCGGCATAGATCGTGATCAGGTCCGGACGCAGGGCGATCGCGGGCTCGATCTGCTCGGCGATGATGCCGTCGAGCTTGCGCCCGCGGATCGCGAGGTTGGCGTAGCCGAAGTCCTCGGTGCGGCTCGCGAGGACCTCCGCGACGCGGTCGGCCCAGCCGCGCAGGCCGTTGGGGCGGGCGGGGTCGGGGTCGCCGACGCCCTCGGTGAACGAGTCGCCCAGGGCGACGTAGCGGTGGAACGTCATGACACCAGTTTCCTTGGTCGGTCCAACTTCTGCGAACGCCGGTAGGGTGCGCCTCGTGCTGCTCTCCGACCGCGACATCCTCATCGAGATCGAATCCGGCCGGGTCGCGCTCGACCCCTTCGAGGCTGGGATGGTGCAGCCCTCGTCGATCGACGTGCGACTCGACCGCTTCTTCCGGGTGTTCGAGAACCACAAGTACCCCCACATCGACCCGGCCGAGGACCAGCCGGACCTCACCCGTGAGGTCGAGCCGGAGGGGGACGACCCCTTCATCCTGCACCCCGGCGAGTTCGTGCTCGGCTCGACCTACGAGAGGGTCAGCCTGCCCGACGACGTCGCCGCTCGACTCGAGGGCAAGTCGTCGCTGGGTCGGCTGGGGCTGCTGACGCACTCGACGGCCGGCTTCATCGACCCGGGGTTCTCCGGCCACGTGACGCTCGAGCTCGCCAACGTCGCCAACCTGCCGATCAAGCTGTGGCCCGGGATGAAGATCGGGCAGCTCTGCTTCTTCCGCCTCTCGTCGCCGGCGCAGCACCCCTACGGCTCGGAGAAGTACGGGTCTCGCTACCAGGGTCAGCGCGGGCCGACGCCGTCGCGCTCGGCGCAGTCGTTCCACCGCACCCCGATCTGAGCGCTGGGCCGGGCCATTTCCGACGTCTCGGTGGGACGGGCGTTGACGGATGCCCGGGGGGTGAGGTTAGGCTCGCCTTAGTCACCCGAGAGGCGTCCCATGACCACGAGCACCCTGCACCGCCTGCCGATGATCCTCGACGAGGTCGAGGTGGTCGCGGTCGAGCGCCTGTCGCCGTCCTTCGTGCGCGTCGAGCTGGGGGGCGCCTCGCTGGCCGACTTCGGCGTCGAGGGCCCCCTCTACGACCAGCGGGTGAAGCTGGTCTTCCCCAACGCGCGCGGTGAGCTGGCGTCGTTCGCGGGTGCGGACGAGTCGTGGTTCGGCACCTGGCAGGCGATCCCGGCCGAGGAGCGCGGCCACATGCGGACCTACACGGTGCGGGCGGTGCGTGGCAGTGGCGTCGACACCCGGCTGGTCGTGGACTTCGTCCTGCACCTCGCGGAAGGTGCCACCGGCCCTGGCTCGCTGTGGGCGGCCGGCGCACAGGTCGGTGACCGGCTGGTGCTGATGGCGCCGCGCCGCGGGCAGGCCTTCGGGGGCATCGAGTTCGCCCCGGGTGGTGCGTCCTCCGTGCTTCTCGTCGCCGACGAGACCGGGGTCCCGGCCGTGTCCAGCATCCTCGACGACCTGCCGGACGGAACCCTGGGGACGGCGTTCCTGGAGGTCCCCCTCTCCGGCGACGTGGGCGAGGTCCGCTGCCCCGAGGGGATGAACGTCGTCTGGCTGCCGCGCGACGGCGCCCCCCTGGGTGAGCGTCTGCACCAGGCCGTCCTCGACCACCTGGGCGTGCCGGTCGACGGGCCCGTCGAGATCCCCGCCGACGCCGACCCGGACCTCTGGGAGACGCCGACCTACTCCTCTTCGGGCGACGCTGTCGCGGCCGGGGTGGAGGCCGCGGACGTGCCCTGCTCGCCGTACGACGGGCTCTACGCGTGGATCGCCGGCGAGTCCGGCGTCGTCACCGGGCTGCGCCGTCACCTGGTCAAGGAGCTCGGGATGGACCGCCGGCAGGTGGCGTTCATGGGCTACTGGCGCCGCGGCGTCGCCATGCGCTCCTGAGGGGGGCTCCCGAGGGGCATACGCTCGCCCCATGACTGAGCTGTCGATGCGTGAGCGGATGCTGTCCGGTGCCCTCTACCAGGCCGACGACGCGGAGCTCGGCGAGGCGATCTGCCGGGCCCAGGACCTGACCGACGCCTACAACGCCACGGGCGTCCGCCAGGGCGACGAGCGGCGGCGCCTGCTCGAGGAGCTGCTCGGCTCGGTCGGCGCCGACGTGGAGATCCGCCCGCCGCTGCGCGTCGACTACGGCACCCAGCTGAGCATCGGGGCCCGCACGTTCGCCAACTTCGGGCTCGTCGCCCTCGACTGCGCGGCGATCACCGTCGGCGAGGACGTGCAGATCGGTCCGAACGTCCAGCTGCTCACCGCCACCCACCCGCTCGAGCCAGGACCCCGGCGCGACAAGTGGGAGGCGGCCCAGCCGATCTCCATCGGCGACAACGTCTGGCTCGGCGGCGGCGTGATCGTCTGCCCCGGTGTCACCATCGGGGCCAACACCGTCGTCGGAGCCGGCTCGGTCGTGCTGCGCGACCTGCCCGCCGACGTCGTCGCGGCGGGCAGCCCGGCCCGGGTCATCCGCGCGCTGGACGCCTGACCTTCCACGTCGCCCGGCCGGTGGACGGCGCGACGGTCTCGGAGCCGAGGTAGCGCACGGTCACCTTCCGGACGCCCGGCCTGCGCGGAGCCTGGAGCCGGACGGCGGCCCGGCCGGCGGTGAGCGTCACGACCCTCCTCCCGATGCCGGGCACGCGCACGGCGACCCGGCCGGTCGGTGCGTCGAAGCCGCCGCTCACCCGCACGACGTACGTCGCGGCGCGGCCGGGGCGGGTGCTCCGCGGCCCGGTGACCCGGGTGCTCGAGGCGAACCGGTCGACGCCGGGGATGGTGAGCTCGGAGGGGTAGGCCTCCGAGGTGTGGATCTTCATCACGGTCAGCGTCCCGGGTAGATCGGGCGCCGACGGCAGCAGGTGCGGCACGTCGAAGGCCTGGACCGCGAGCCGGAGCCGGTGGCCCTTCTCGATGACGGCCCCGGTCGGGAAGACCTCCACGTCGATCGGCTCGACGGCGCCGCGGGGCAGCGGGGTCTGGGCGGCCGCGGTGAACGGGTGGTGCGCCTGGATGACCTTGCCGTCCAGGCGCCGGGTGCGCGCCTCGTCGAGGGCCCGGTGGGAGAGCACCTGCCAGCCCCCGGTGAGCCGGCTGACCGTGCCGTCGGGCGCGACGTCGGAGACCGAGACCGACAGCATCCCGTCGCCGCTCGGGCTGGAGGTGTAGAGGCGGGCGTTGATGGGGCCCTGCAGGCGGACGGGGGCGTCGACCGGGTCGGTCTCGAAGACCACGCCGGTGCGGTCGTTGTGCTGGTTGTCGCTGAAGCACGGCAGGTCCGCGGCGACGGCCGACGGCAGGCCGGCGGTCCACTGGCTGGCCGAGCGGCTGCACAGTCCGGCGACGGGGATCGGCAGCACGTCGGCGGTCCCGGGCTGCGCCGCGCCCTCGGTGAGCGCGCCGTGGCGTACGGCGGTGGTGGCGCCGCCGGAGAGGCGGAAGCTGCGCGCGCGGAGGTTGGAGCCGACCCAGTCCCGGGTGCGCCGCCAGGTGCCGCTGCCCTGCTCGAAGTAGGTCAACGGGGCGATGTCGGAGTCGAGCGCCGGGTCGGGGATGCCGCGCACGTGGCGGTCGAACCAGCGCAGCTGCAGCTCGGCGAGCTCGCCGTACCCGGCCTGGTCGATGTCCTCGCCCGAGGAGCCCTGCAGGTGGTCCCAGGGGCCGACGACCAGCTTGGTCGGCACCCCACGCTTGCGCAGGCTCTCGAAGAGCAGCGGGGTGCCGCGCTGGAAGAGGTCGTAGTGGCCGGCGACCAGGAAGGTCGGGACCGTGACCTTGTCGATCACATTGATCGGCGAGCGCTCGGCATAGAACGGGCCGTCGTGCGCGGCGTCTCCTCCGAGCAGGGCGTCGAGGAGCAGCGGCACGGTGAAGGTCGCGGCGCCGATCAGGTGGTCGGTCAGGGCCTTGAAGCCCTGGGCCGGCTCGCTCGCGCCGTACGCCGGCGGGATGACGCCGGTGCCAGTGACCAGGCCCATCCACAGCGGGATGAAGCCGACGTCGACCTGGCCGCCGGAGGCGACGACGTCGCGGTAGACGTCCGCGGCCGGGACCTGCGGGAAGATCGCCTTGAGGCCCTTCGGCTGGTGGCCGGCCGCGAAGATCTGGCTGATGCCCATGTAGGAGGGGCCGGTCATCGCGACCCGCCCGGCGCTCCACGGGCGCGCGGTGTCGGCGGCCCACTCGACGATCTCGCCGGCGTCCTTGTTCTCGCGGGCGCTGAAGGCGCGCCAGATGCCCTCGGACGAGCCGGTGCCGCGGGCGTCGACGGTGAGCTGGGCGTAGCCGCGCTTGACCAGGTAGGCAGGGTCCCCGCCGCCGAGGTCGCTCGAGCCCAGGACGGTCTTGTTGTAGGCGGTGATCGTCACGACGACCGGGAAGCGACCCGCGGCGGCGGTCCCGTCGGCTGTGGCCGGCAGGGTGAGGTCGCCGCGCAGGACCGTGCCGTCGGACATCGGGATCTTCAGGTCGGTCTGCGTCGCGACCGCGCTGTAGTCCTCGCCGCGGGCGGTCCAGCCGCTTGCCGGCGTGGTCGCAGTGGGTGCTGAGGGTGCGGCCGTACCGGTGGGCGCGGACACCGCCGCCCGCATTGGGGCAGCGGCCGCCGTCCCCGTCGTACCGGGCAGGCCCACCGCTGCGGTGAGCAGAGCGAGTGTCAAGGTGCCGGTGGCGGTCAGCCGGCCGGTGCGTCGGATCAAGTTCCCTCCCAGGTCGTCGGCTCAACGACGCAGGCGGCCTGCGGTGACGGTCAGTGGACGGTCAGCCGGCCGGCGGGAGGGGGACCTGGGTGAGCACGACGTTGCCACTGACCGTGGTCGCACGCAGCTCCACGTGGTCGGCGCCGACTGCCGGCGCACCACCACCGACCAGGTCGGAGCGGATGGCGCCGCTGACGGTCGAGATGTCGGTCCACACGGGCAGGCCGGCAGGCACACCCACGCGGACGTCGCCGGAGGCGGCCTTGGCGGTGAGCCGGCCACCGCGCAGGGTGCGGACGTCGAGGTCGCCACTCCCGGTGCGCAGGGCGACGTCGGTGCCCGCGTCGTCGACGCGGAGGCTGCCTGACCCCGTCTTCACCGCGGTCGGCCCGGTGCTGGTCTCGATGTGGACGTCCCCGGATCCGGTCGAGACGGCCACGGGTGCCGCGGCGTACCGCACCTGGACGTCGCCCGAGCCGCTCTTGACGCGCAGCTCGCCGTGCACTTCGTCAAGCGCGACGCTTCCCGAGCCGGTCTCGATGAGCGCGGCGTCGGTGAGGACCTCGCACCGGATGGTGCCCGAGCCGGCGCGCAGGTGGGCCGTGCCGAGCTCGCCCACTGACGCCAGGTCGGCACTCCCGGTCCGTGTCGTGAGGCGACTGCCGGCGGGCACGGAGATGCGGATGTCGAACTTGACGTCGCGACCGAGGAACCCGACCCGGGAGCGGGGGGCGAGGACCTCGAGGCGGTCCTCGACCAGGGTCACGACGACGCTGTAGGCGTCGCGGCCGGCCACCGTGACGATGCTCCGGGTGTCGGTCGCGGCAGCCTCGGTAGCGGTGACGTGGACCGTCCCGGCGTCGAGCTCGACATGCAGCGCGACGGGCTGTGGCGTGGCGAACTGGTGCTTGGTCATGGTGTCTCCCAGGCGAAAGGGGGGCGCTGGTGAAGGTGCTCAGACCCAGCCGGACATCCGGCGGGGGCCACGGCCGCCCTGCTTGAACGGGTCGGAGCCGAAGAAGGGGATGCTCGACAGGTCGATCTCGACGTTGACAGCGCTCTCATGGGTGGCGCTGCGCACGACGTTGACCAGCCAGGTGTTGAGGGAGTGACCTGACCGGGCGGCCAGCTCCTCGGCGCGGGTCTTCACTGACTCTGGGATGCGCAGGGTGATCCGTGCAACGGCCTCGTCCTCCGGTGCGTCCGCGCGAGCGTCGGCGGTCGTGGGCGCCGGATGTGCGGCCCGTTCAGTGGGCGAGTCGGCCTGGACGACGAAGTCGAGCTCGCGTCCGGTGAGGCGTACGTCGACGCTCCCGGCCGGCATCTCCGTGGTGATCTCCGCAGCGGCCTGCGAGATCGCCTCCATCAGAGCGAGCCGGGCCGCCGGGTCGAGGGCGAGCGCGAGCCGTTCCGCGGCCGCCCGCGTCTCCTGGCTCCCGGTCCCGGCTGCCGCGACGAGGTCGCGACGGAGACTCTCGACGTACGGCGTGATGTCCATGTGCATCACATTGACACCATTATGACGTCACGTCAACACCACCTCAGCACGTCACCCGTCAGAAGATCCCCGTGACCCGTCACAAGTTCGCAGACCTGTGGATAGCTTCTGACGGGTCACGCGAAGTATGTGACGGGTCGGGACGTGCGACGGGCCGCCTCCCTGGTGGGAGGCGGCCCGTCGCGTGGTGCGGTGCGGATCAGAGATCGAAGAGCGAACCGGTCTCGTTGATGTCCACGTCGGTCTTCGGCTGGTGGGCCGCGCCGCTGCTGGGGGCAGCGGGCTTCGGCTCCTCGGACGTCTCGTCGACCGCCTTCTCGTTGCCAGCCTGCTCGTCGCCTGCCGCGGGGGCGGGCTCCTCGGTGGCCGGGGGCTCCTCGGCGGCAGCGGTCTCGACCGCGGCCTCCGTGTCGCCGGCCGGCTCGGCCTCGCTCGTGTCGGTCCCGGCTGCGGACTCGGCGGCCTGGGTGGCCGCCTCGCTGACCGCTGCGCCGTCGGGAGTCTCGGCCTGGGCCGACTCCTGCTGGGCCGACTCTTCCGGGGCCGACTCTTCCTGGGCCGACTCTTCCTGGGCCGACTCGTCGACTGACGGTGCTGCGACGTCCTCGGTCACCTCGGGCTGGGCGGCCGCCGGGGCGGGGGCTGCTGCGACCGGCTCGGGCGCGGCAATGTCGAAGAGCGACCCGCCCTCCGGGATCCCCTGGAGCGGAGCCGCGGCGGCGGGGGCCGGAGCCTCTGCCTGGGGGGCCTCGGCCTGCGGAGCCTCGGTCTTCGCGACGTCCTGAGCCTCGGCCTCGGGGGCAGCCGCCTCGGGAGCAGCCGCCTCGGGGGCAGCAGCCTGGGGAGCCGGAGCAGCGACCGGCTCGGGGGCGGCCAGGTCGAACAGCGAACCGCCCTCGGGGATCTCCTGGGCCGGGGTGGAGGCAGCCGTGGTGGAGGCAGCCGTGGTGGAGGCGGCCGGGGTTGCCGGAGCCTTCGCCTCAGGAACCTCTGCCTGGGGAGCCTCGGCCTGCGGGGTCTCCGTCGGGGGAGCCTTCGTCTCCGCAGGCTCGGCGGCAGGCGCCGCCTGGGGGGCGGCAGCGGCGGGCTCCGGAGCAGCGAGATCGAAGAGCGACCCACCGGACGGAATCTCCTTGGCAGGCTCGGAAGCCGCCGGAGCCTCGGCCTGGGGAGCCTCTGCCTTCGGAGCCTCGGCCTTGGGTGCCTCCGCCTTCGGTGCGTCCGCGGCCGGGCCGGCGAGGTCGAAGAGCGACCCCCCGGAGCCCAGGTCCGCGCTCGGCGCGGGCTGGGTCTCGGGCTGGGTCTGCGGCTGGGCCTTGGCCTCGGTCTTCTCGTCGGCCTTGGGCTCGGCCTTGTCCTCAGCCGGAGCGACGTCGAAGAGCGACCCGCCCGAGGCAGCCGGGGCGGCCTTCTCCTCGGTCTTGGCCTCGGCAGGCGCCGCGGCCTCAGGAGCCGGGGTGTCGAACAGCGACCCGCCCGACTTCTCGACCGAGCTGACCGGCTTCTTCTCCGGGGCGTCGTCGCCGGACGCGTCGTTCGCCGGGGTGTCGAAGAGCGACGAGCCGCCGGAGGCCTTGGCGGCCGGGCCGGTGTCCTCGGTGGCGGTGACCGTGTTCTCGGTCTGGGTGGCGTCGCCGGCCTCGGGCTCGGCCTTGGTGGCCTCGTCGTCACCCTGCTGGACAGACTTCTGGGCAGCCTTCTTGGCGGCCGGAGCAGCCTTCGCCGCGCCGGGCTTGGCCTTGGTGGCGACCTCGCCCTTCACCGACGCGAGCAGCATCTGCGCGACGTCGAGGACCTCGACCTCCTCGCGGGCCTCGCCCTTGGCCTGCTGGGCGGTGAGCCCGTCGGAGAGCATCACCCGGCAGAACGGGCAGCCGACGGCGATCTGGTCGGCACCGGTGCCGACCGCCTCGACGGTGCGGTTGACGTTGATCCGCTCGCCGATGTTCTCCTCCATCCACATGCGAGCGCCACCAGCGCCGCAGCAGAAGGACTTCTCGGAGTTGCGCTCCATCTCGACGTACTCGGCGCCCGGGAGCACCTGGAGCAGTTCGCGCGGCGGCGTGTAGACGCCGTTGTGGCGACCGATGTAGCACGGGTCGTGGTAGGTGATCGAGCGCTTGGCGGCGCCCTCCCCGGTCTTGACCGGCGTCAGCTTGCCCTCGCGCACGAGACGGTTGAGCAGCTGCGTGTGGTGGACGACCTCGAGCTCGATGCCGAAGTCCTTGTACTCGTTCTTGAGCGTGTTGAAGCAGTGGGCGCAGGTCGAGACGACCTTCTTGACCTTGTACTCCTTGAACGTCTCGACGTTCTGCTGGGCCAGGCCCTGGAAGACGAACTCGTTGCCGGCGCGACGAGCCGGGTCGCCGGTGCAGGTCTCGCCGTTGCCGAGCACGCCGAAGGAGACGCCGGCCATGTCGAGCAGCTCGGCGACCGCGCGGGTGGTCTTCTTGGCGCGGTCCTCGTAGGCGCCGGCGCAGCCGACCCAGAACAGCCAGTCGACGGACTCGAGGTCCTCGATGTCGTCACCGACGACCTTGACGTCGAAGGGCAGGTCCTTGGCCCAGTCCAGTCGCGCGTTGGGCGACATGTTCCAGGGGTTGCCCTTGTTCTCGAGGCCCTTGAAGAGGCCGTTGAGCTCGGCCGGGAAGTTCGACTCCACCAGGACCTGGTAGCGCCGCATGTCCATGATGTGGTCGACGTGCTCGATGTCGACGGGGCACTGCTGGACGCAGGCGCCGCACGAGGTGCAGGACCACAGGACGTCGTTGTCGATGACCGCGCCGCCGTCGGGCATCCACGCCCAGCCCTCGGTCTCGCCGACCAGGGGACGCTCGACCTCCTTGGTGAGCGTGTCGTTGCCCTCGAGCAGCGCCGCGCGGTCGCCCTCGGCGGCCTGGAGGTACGGCGCCTTCTCGTAAGCGTGGCTGCGCAGGGCGGTGATCAGCAGCTTGGGCGACAGCGGCTTGTCGGTGTTCCACGCGGGGCACTGCGACTGGCAGCGGCCGCACTCGGTGCAGGTGGCGAAGTCGAGGATGCCCTTCCAGGAGAAGTCCTCGATCGCGCCGACGCCGAGCTTCGAGTCCTCGTCGAGGTCCTCGATGTCGTCGAGCGTGACGGCCTTGCCGTCGGAGGTGAGCGGCTTCATCGCGCCCAGCGCCGTGCTGCCGTCGGACTCGCGCTTGAACCAGATGTTGAAGAACACCGTGAAGCGGTGCCAGGCGACACCCATGTCGGTGTTGAGCGAGATCGTGATCATCCAGGCGAACGAGATGACGATCTTGAGCATCGCGACGAGGTAGATGAGGTTCTCGAGCGTGCTGGTGGAGAGACCGGAGAACAGCTCACCCATCCAGAACGAGAACGGGAAGTGGAACGCGGAGGCGTGCTCGGGGTGCGAGCTGTTGTCGATCAGCGCGTACTCGAAGCCGCGCAGGAACAGGATGCACAGGCCGACGCCGAGGATCACGCTCTCGACGAAGTAGCCCCACCACATGGTCGAGCCGTAGAACCGACCGCTCTTGCCGCGCACCCGGTCCTTGGGCCGGGTGAGGCGGTAGATGATGAAGCCGATGATCGCGGCGACCATCACGACGGAGAACAGCTCCGTGGCCCACTCGAACAGGAAGAAGCTCCCGATCAGCGGCAGCACGAAGTGCGCGTCGAAGAGCTGTCCGAACGCCGTGATCAGCGTGAAGAAGAGCAGCCCGAAGCCCACGAAGATGAACCAGTGGGCGATGCCCACGATCTTCCACTGGAGCATCCGGGTGTGCCCCAGCGTCTCCTTGACCAGGGTCACGGTCCGGGCGACCGGGTTGTCGGTGCGACTCGTCGGCTGACCGACCTTGATCACTCCGATGATCTCGCGGACCGCCCTCACCAGGAGGGCGATTCCCACGGCTGCGATGGCCAGCGAGACCACGATGGCGAAGATCTGCATGTGCTACGGCTCCTCGTCGGGCTGTGCGTAGGCTCGCGCCACCGGCGGCGCGAGCGGGCCCGAGCCTATGTCTCCTGTGGCGGCACGTCAGTGCCTGAGCTGTGTGAAGCAGATCCTACCGGCAGGTAACTTGCGGCCTACCGTCGAGTGACCGTCCTCACCCTGCCGGCCTGCGTGAACACCACCCGCACCTTGGCGGTGCGGGCGGACGGCTTGCGCACACAGTAGGTGTACGACGTCCCGAGCCGCAGGTAGGGCTGGCCGACCTTGGCGATGACCCGCTCGGTCGACATGCCGGGGCGTACGGCGCGGGAGAACGCGCGCGTCGTACGCCGCAGGCCGGGGTTGCGGCACGAGTCGGGGCGGGCGCCCTGGGCGCGCTCCCACGTCTGCAGGTAGGCCTCGGCCCCGCGGGCCATGTCCTCGCTGATCGCCGCACCGTCCCGGGTGCCGCCGATCCGGCGCAGGTCCTCGATCCAGTCGGGGTAGAGCCCGTAGTGCGCGACGCCGTCGGCGTTGATGTCGTAGACCCGGCTGCCCGAGCGCTGCTTGTCGACGGTGATGCCGCCGAGGCCGCGGAAGGGGTAGGTCACCGGGTTCTTCACGTCCGTGCCGCGCGGGTTGCCCTGCGCGCCGAGACCGTTGATGTCGGCGCCGAAGCCGAAGCCGAAGTAGAAGCGCTTGTCGGCCCAGCCGAGGTGACGCTTCCACTTGTCGTAGAAACCCTGCGCGTCACCGGCGTACGGCGCGACGAAGCCGCCGAGCCTGTAGATGCGCGGGTAGGCGTCCGGGGTCGACCAGGAGTGGCTCGACAGCACGCCGGGGTACTTGCGCTTCTCGAGCTGGGTGAGCAGCGACTTGCGCGCCTTCACGCTCATGTGGTCGGGGTCGATGAGCATCCCCCTGTCGGCCATCTTGTCGATCAGGTGGCTGCCGAGGTCGGTGAGGCCGCGCTGGTTGCAGTGCGCGGCGGTGCCGTAGACCGGCAGCGCGGGGAGGTTGAGCACCCCCGACACGTCGACGATCGCGCCGAAGAGGGCGTCCTGCTGCCCGGCGCTGATGTCGGGCAGGGCCAGCTGGGGCTTGTCGGCGGTCTCGCCGTCGGCGGGCTCGCAGTGCTTCATGTTCCAGAAGGTCCCGGTCTCCAGGAAGTTGGCGAGGTTGACCGCGACCCCGGTGGCGCCGGCGTCCCCGGCCACCCCCGAGAGGGCGTTGTCGAACTTGTTGACCAGCTCCATCTGCCGCACACCGAGCTGCCACATCTCGTCGAGCTGCCGGTCGATGGAGGCGACGTCGCACTGCGCCACGTCACCGGCCACCGGGATGTTCTTGAAGCTGCACCCGAACGGCACGCTGGTCTCGATGCCCATCACCACGGCGAGCTTGCCCTGGTTGGCGACGCGGCGGGCCTGCGCCGGCGTGTAGACGATGCGGTACCAGCCCTTGCCAGGACCGCCGTACTGCGCGTCGATGTAGCGCTGGAACTCGTGCATCCGCTTGGCCTGCAGGCGCACGGAGTCCATGTCGTCGCACGAGTTCTTCTTGAGCGGGTAGATCTTGCACAGCTGGCCGTTCTCGGTCAGCAGGTTGACGAAGATGCGCAGCCCGCCGCGCCAGGAGCGCTCCATCCACTTGTAGTAGGTGCCCTCGTGGGTCAGCGACTCCGGCGCCGGCCAGTCCTTGAACGTCGGCCAGCCGACCGGGTCGTGCGCCGGCTTGCCCGACAGGATCGTCTCGGTGAGCGTGCCGTAGCCGTTGGTGAGCTTGTGGTCGGCGCAGTCGACGAGCGCGTAGGCCGCGCCGTAGCGGTCCCAGGGCTTGCCGCAGTGCAGCCGCCCGCCGAGGAACTCGTAGGCCATGCCGTGGGTGTGCGCGTCGACGTAGCCGCGCACCTCCTGGAAGGTCGAGGCGCCGGCGTGGGGCGCGCCCTTCACGTTGACCTGGACCTCGGGGTACGCCGCGCAGCCGGAGGCCTTCGCGAGCCGGAACGGCGTCGCCGTGCCGAGGGCGATGGTCCCGTCGGCGCCGTGCGCGAGCCCGCCGCGGTCGCCCGCGAAGGTGAAGCGCCCGTTGCGTCCCTGCACGGTCCACTCGGTGGCGGGGGACGGCGTGGCGGCGAGCACGGCGGCGGAGGAGCCGCGCAGGGATCGCGCGGGCTGGGAGACGAAGTCACGCCGGGTGCCGTAGAGGAGGTAGATCCCGAGGTCGACGGCCTGGAAGGTGAACCGCTCGGCGCCCGCGGGACGGGCCGCGGTGGCGGCGAGGCCGTCATCGGAGCGGGCGACGTAGCGACCGTCGGGGGCGCGCAGCGTGTAGCACCCGCCGGCCATCGCGTAGCGGCTCTCCGGGACCGCGCGGCGGGGGCCGCGCAGCGCGGCGGTGGTGAGCGGCGGCTCGGGGGTGCGTCGGCCGGCGGCCACCGAACCGGCGTTGCGGCGGGCCTCGTCGGCGGTGGTCGGGTCGGCGGTCTCCTTGGTCGCCTCGCCGGCGCGGGAGACGGAGTTCTTGGTCGCGGGGTCGTTGTGGTCGTGCCCGTGGCCGTCGTCGGGCGCGTCGACCTCCCCGTCCCCGTGTCGGTGGGGACGCGCCTCCCTCTCCTCGGCGGCGACCTCCTGGGCCTTCTCCTGGGCGGCCTCGTAGCGGTCCACGAGCGAGCCCTCCCGCTCCTCGCCGTACGACGGCAGCGTCAGGGCTGTCGCGACGACGGCGACCGCCGTGACGCTCGACCACAGCAGACGCATCCGGTAGCGGGGGCGGGGCTCGGTCATGGGTGACCTCTTTCGTGTGGCGGAACCGGTCCTGAAGGACCTGCTGCGGATACGGTGCTGCTGCCTCGGCGACTCTCTCGAGGCATCAACGACGCACCGCCCGAGAAGGAACGTGTTCCACTGACGTGAGCCGTCTGCCCGCTCTCCCCGCTCCCCGACGCACGCTCGTGCTGGTCGGGCTGCTGCTCGCCGCCGTGGTGGCCGGCGGCACCGCGACCGGGGTGATGACGCCGGCTCGCAGCGCCGGCCAGGACGCGGAGCCGCTGCGCGTGATGCTGGTCGGCGACTCGCTGACGCACGGCCACACCGGCTCGGCCAGCTATCGCTACTGGCTGTGGCGGGAGTTCGAGCGCCAGGACGTGCCGGTCACGTTCGTCGGACCCGACGACGACCTGGCGGGTGGGGCCGACTGGTACGAGCACTCCGACCACGGCTTCGAGAAGCGCCACGCGGCCCAGGCGGGCAGCAAGTTCCCCTTCCACCTGGCCGTCGTGGAGCGACTGGTGGCGACCCACGAGCCGGACGTCGTCGTCATGCTGCTCGGCTTCAACGGTGCCAACCAGGGCACGCCTTCGCTCATCGCCGATCAGACCGAGGACTACCTCGCGCGGACCTGGGCGGTCGACCCCGAGGTCCGGTTCGTGGTGGGCGAGATCCCGGGGTCCGACTCGAGGAGCCGTTCGGCTGCGGCCAACGCCACCACGCTGACGGGCAACGCCCTGGTCGCCGAGCGGCTGGCCGACGAGCCCCGGGTTGCGATCGCCCGTCTGCGGACCGCGCCCTACCGCTCCTGGGACCCGGCCCAGCACACCTACGACGGCACCCATCCCAACGCCACCGGCGAGACGCTGATGGCCCAGCACTTCGGCGACGCCTTGGCTGCGCTGGGGGTGCTGCGCCAGCCGGTCCTGGCCTACCACCGCGAGCAGTGGGAGCCGCAGGTGCGCCCCCGGCTGCGCATCGACGGGCGATCCCTGGTCGTGAGGTGGCCCAGCGATGCCGAGCGTGCGGGGCTGAGCAGCGCCCAGGTGCGGGTGCGCCGCCTCGACGGCCCGCTGCGGGTCCGCTCGCGCTGGCTGGTGCGGACGCACTACCGCGTGCTGCTCCCGCGCGGGCGGTACGCCGTGGAGCTGGTGCCGCGTCGCGACCGGATGACGGGCGTGCCCACGCGGCCTGTCGTCGTCCGGGTGGGAGCCGGTGTCGGCGGACCTCGCTAGCCTGCCCGGGTGACGACGTACGAGTTCTCCCAGGTCGATGTGTTCGCTCCCGCCCCGCTGACGGGCAACCCGGTGGCGGTCGTGCACGCGGCCGAGGGCTTGAGCGACGAGCAGATGGCGGCGTTCGCGCGCTGGACGAACCTCTCCGAGACGACCTTCCTGCTGCCGCCGACGGTGGCGGACGCCGACTATCGGCTGCGCATCTTCACGCCCGGCGGCGAGCTGCCGTTCGCCGGCCACCCGACGCTGGGCAGTGCGCACGCCTGGCTGGAGGCCGGTGGCGTCCCGCACGAGCCGGGCAAGGTCGTGCAGGAGTGCGGGATCGGGCTGGTCGAGCTGCGCCGCGGTGACGCCGGGCTGGCCTTCGCGGCACCCGAGCTGCTGCGCTCGGGGCCGCTGGACGCGGTGACGCTGGAGCAGGCGGTCGGCGCGCTCGGCGTGGACCCGGCGACGGTGGTCGCCTCGGCCTGGGTGGACAACGGGCCGGGCTGGCTGGGCCTGGTGCTCGCCTCGGCCGACGACGTGCTCGCGCTGCGCCCGGACATGGCCGCGATGGGCGACCTCGACGTCGGCGTGATCGGGGCCCACGCCCCCGGCGGGCCGGCCGACCACGAGGTGCGCGCGTTCGTGCCGGGCATCGGCGTCCCGGAGGACCCGGTCACCGGCTCCCTGAACGCCGGATTCGCGGTCTGGCTGATCCGCGCCGGCCTGCTGCCCCCGTCGTACGTCGTGCGGCAGGGCACCGCACTGGGTCGTGACGGGCGGGTGGTGGTCAGCAGCGACGAGGACGGCCGGATCTGGGTCGGCGGGGAGAGCCGGACGCTGGTCTCGGGGACGCTCACGCTCTGAGGGCGGTCGCCTCGGCGATCAGGAGAGCGGACGCTCCTCGCGGACGGGGACGAGCGGGATCGCGATGAGCGGGAACAGCGCGCCGAGCGCGAAGGCCGCCGGATAGCCCCAGTAGGTGACGGCCAGGCCGGCGATCGGGGGGACGGCGGAGGCGGTGAGGTACTGCGCGGTGTTCTGCACGCCCAAGGCTCGGCCGGACCAGAACGGCCCCGAGCGCTCGGCGACCGCGGTGAAGGCCAGGCCGTTGTCGGCCACCGTGATGACCGTGGCCAGCACCATCAGCGCGACGGCCAGCCCCCACTCCAGCCCGGCCGTGAGACCGAGCAGCGCCATCGAGGCGG
This sequence comes from Nocardioides pacificus, assembly GCF_054775955.1. Taxonomy (NCBI): domain Bacteria; kingdom Bacillati; phylum Actinomycetota; class Actinomycetes; order Propionibacteriales; family Nocardioidaceae; genus Nocardioides; species Nocardioides pacificus. Next base: position 149,853 of record NZ_BAAHCI010000005.1, on the reverse strand, counting down.
CGGCGGCCATCGCGACCCAGCGCAGCGGCCGCAGCCTGCTCGACACCATGTCGGAGAGCTGGCCGGCTGCGATCCGCCCCAGGGCCCCGAGCACCTGGTTGGCGGCGACGAGGGAGCCGGCGGCGGCCGCCGACCAGCCACGGTCCTGCACCAGCCAGACGAGGGCGAAGGTCCACACCAGGAACTGCGGCACCACCAGCAGCACCGAGACGCCGTGGATGCGGGCGAGGTAGGAGTCCTGGCGGTAGGGGTTGGGTGCCTGGACGGCGCTGCGGTCGGGTCGAGGGGGGTCGACGACCACGGCGGCCACGATCACCGCGGCGAGCGCGGCGGCGGCGACGGGCACCCACAGCGCCGTCCCCACGCCGTACCGCTCGGCGAGCACGGCGATGCTCACCGCACCGATCGCCACACCGACGGGCTGCGCCATCTGCCGCACGCCCATCGCGAGGCCGCGCCGGTGCGGGGGGAACCAGCCCACCACCACGCGGCCGCTGGCCGACCCGGTGCTCGCGGCGGCGGCGCCCGCCAGGAGGAGGGTGGCACCGAGCAGCCAGGTGCTCTCGGAGAGCGTGGCGAACACGCCGGCGACGGCCGTCGCGACCAGACCGGTGAGCAGCACGAAGCGCTCGCCGCGGCGGTCGGTGACCAGGCCCCACAGGACGAGCGTCAGCATCACGCCGACCGTCGGCGCGGCGGCGACGAGCCCGGCCTGGGCCAGGCTCATGCCGCGGGTGTCGTGGAGCACGGGGATCAGGAAGGCCGGGCCGTGGATCATCACCGCCGCAGCAGCCTGCGCCAAGGTGCTGGCCAGCAGCATCAGCCAGCGACGGGCCGGTGAGGCGGCCACCGCCGCCTGCCTGGCCGCCACTCGGTGGGCGGTCGCGCTGTCTGTCACCAGGACAGTCAACGCGGTGCCCGACCCGGGCCGGGCACCGTCTTGCGGACCGACCCTGTGAGTGGCGCGCCGTCAGGGGCGGGGCGGCCTCATCGGACGAGCGAGATCAGCTCTCGGGACGGGTGACGCTGATCTTCGTCGGGCTGGTCTCCGCCGGCGCGACTGGCATCCGCACCTCGAGCAGGCCGTCGGTGTAGGTCGCGGTGATCGCCTCGGGGTCGGTGCCGTGCGGCATCGTGATGCTGCGTGAGAACGAGCCGTAGTGGAACTCGCTGTGGCCCTTCTCCCGCTTCTCCTCGCGGCGTTCGCCGTGGATGGTCAGCAGGTCGCCCTCGACATGGATGTCGATGTCCTTGTCGGGGTCGACGCCCGGCAGCTCGGCGCGGACGACGTAGGTGTCGCCGTCGCGGAAATCCTCCACGCGGACGAACCCCGCGTCCTTCACGCCGAACGGGACGGCCAGGCTGCTGCCGCTCTCCAGCCAATCGAGCATGTCGGCGAACCGACTGCCGGCACGCGTTGCCACGGTGCTCATGGCCTTGCTCTCCTCTCGTCTCCGGTGGGTCCCTTGCGGACTCCTCCACCCTCAAGCGTGCTCCTCGGACTCAGCGGCCACCAGAGGCTCTGGTCCCGAGGCTGGCCCGGACGGTCCAGGCGCAGTTGGATGGCTCGGTGACCACACCTGCCTCCACGCCGCCCGCACCCGTCGTACCCGTCCGTGTCGAGGTGGGGGTGGGACCGGTCCGGCCTGAGGACGTGGTGGCGGTGGCCCGCCACGGCGCCGGGGTGGTGCTCTCGGACGAGGCGGTCAGGGCGATCGCGGACGTCCGCGCGGTCGTGGACCGGCTGGCGGCCGCGCCCACCCCCGCGTACGGCGTCTCGACCGGGTTCGGTGCCCTCGCGACCCGTCACATCCCGGTGGAGAGCCGCGCCCAGCTGCAGCGCTCGCTCGTCCGCTCGCACGCCGCGGGCTCCGGTCCGGAGGTCGAGCGCGAGGTCGTCCGGGCGATGATGCTGCTGCGACTCTCGACGCTGGCCACCGGGCACACCGGCGTGCGCGTCGAGACCGCGCAGCTTCTCGCCGCGCTGCTGAGCCACGGCGTCACGCCGGTCGTGCGCGAGCACGGATCGCTGGGGTGCTCCGGCGACCTCGCGCCGCTGGCGCACTGCGCGCTCGCGCTGATGGGGGAGGGCGAGGTCCGTGACGCCGCGGGGACCCTGATGCCGGCCGGGGAGGCGCTGGCGAAGGCGGGGCTGGCGCCGGTGGAGCTGGTGGCCAAGGAGGGGCTGGCGCTGGTCAACGGCACCGACGGGATGCTCGGCATGCTGGTGCTGGCCCTGCACGACCTGAGGATGCTGCTTCGCACAGCAGACGTCGCCGCGGCGATGTCCGTGGAGGCCCAGCTGGGCACCGACCGGGTCTTCGCCGCCGAGCTGCAGGCGCTGCGTCCGCACCCCGGCCAGGCCGCGTCGGCGGCCAACCTGACCCGGCTGCTGGCCGGCTCCGGCGTCGTCGCGTCACACCGCGGACCCGACTGCCACCGGGTGCAGGACGCCTACTCGCTGCGCTGCTCGCCGCAGGTGCACGGGGCTGCGCGCGACGCGGTGGAGTACGCCGCGAGCGTGGCCGGGCGCGAGCTCGCCAGCGCGATCGACAACCCCGTCGTCGTGGACGAGCGGGTGGAGTCCAACGGCAACTTCCACGGGGCGCCTATCGCGCATGCGCTGGACTTCCTGGCGATCGTGGCCGCGGACGTCGCGTCGATCAGCGAGCGTCGTACCGACCGGTTCCTCGACAAGGCCCGCAACCACGGGCTGCCGCCGTTCCTGGCCGACGACCCGGGGGTGGACAGCGGGCTGATGATCGCGCAGTACACGCAGGCCGCGATCGTCTCGGAGCTCAAGCGGCTCGCGGCCCCGGCGTCGGTCGACTCGATCCCCTCGAGTGCGATGCAGGAGGACCACGTCTCGATGGGCTGGTCCGCGGCTCGCAAGCTGCGCCGTTCCGTGGACGGGCTGACCCGGGTGGTGGCCGTCGAGGTGATGACCGCGGCGCGGGCGCTGGACCTGCGGCGGCCGCTGGAGCCGGCGGCGGGGACCGAGGCAGTGGTGGGTCTGCTGCGGGCTGGCGGCGTGGCCGGCCCCGGTCCCGACCGGTGGCTCTCGCCCGAGATCGAGGCCTGCGTCGGACTGGTCGGGTCCGGTGCCGTGCTCGCCGCTGCGCGAGAGGCGGTGGGTGACCTGGAGTGAGTCGCGCCGGACGTGCCGCGGCGGCCCGGCTGCGTGAGCCGGGCCGCCGAGATGCTGCGGGTCGTGCTGGTCTTGTCTGTGCTGGGCCAGGTCGCTGTCCTGAACGGTTCGGCGACCTGGCGGGATCAGAAGACCCGGCGGCTGGAGCCACCGATCGGGACGAAGTTGAGGATCAGGCCGACGACCAGGAGGATCGCGCCGATCGTCGTGAGGATGCTGATGCTGGCGACGAGGCCGATGATGAGCAGGATCAGGCCGAGTACGACCACGGTGACCACGTTCCTTTCGTGCGGAGCGCTCCATGACCCTGCCGGGAGGCAGGGCCCGGGGGGAAGCGCCCTCGGGGACACCTCCTGTGCCCCTGTCCCTCGAGGGACAAACCCTTACCGCCCTGATTAATTGCGAATCGGGCACGAGAACCGCCGCATAGCGGACGCCCCCCGGGCTGGTCGGGCGCCCCCGGCCTGGGCCACGATCGAGCCATGGACGACGTCGCCGAGCTGCTCGAACGGCTCCCCGAGGGCTACTGCACCGGGGAGTACGACGGACGCCGGTGGGGCGTCACCACGACGATCCATCTGGGTGGGCGCAGCCTGAAGGTGTACGCCGAGGAGCTGGGCGGCACGGACTTCGTGAGCGCGAACCTCTACCGCGTGGAGGGGCGTGAGCTCTTCCGGCCGTGCGAGATGCCGGCCGACAAGGTGGTGCGGTTCCTGCGGGGGCTGGTCGTGGAGCCGGCGGGTGGGGCGGCGGGCGAGCCGGCGGGCGAGTCGGGGGAACGCCACCGGCCCGCCACCCGGGGAGGGTGACGGGCCGGAGGGAGGACTCGGCGGTGGACTCAGCCGCTGTCGGACTCAGCCGTTGTCAGACTCCAGGGCGGTGATCGCCTCGTGGATCGACAGCGTGCGCTGGGCGGACTCGACGTGCAGGTTCTCCACCATCTTGCCGTTGTAGGTGACGACGCCGGAGCCCTTGCCGTCCTCCCAGGCCTGCAGGATCCCGCGGGCGTCCTCGACGGCCTTCTCCGAGGGCGCGAAGGCCTCGTTGGCGCCGGCGACCTGACCCGGGTGGATCAGGGTCTTGCCGTCGAAGCCCATCTCGCGGCCCTGCTGGCACTCGGCCAGGAAGCCCTCGGTGTTCTTCACGTCGTTGTAGACGCCGTCGACGATCGCCTTGCCGGTCGCCCGCGCCGCGAGCAGCGCCAGCGAGAGGCCGGTGAGGAGCGGGTGGCGGCCGGGGACGTGCTCGGCGTACAGCTCCTTGGCGAGGTCGTTGGTGCCCATCACCAGCACGGTGAGCCGGTCGGAGGCACCGGCGATCTCCTCGGCGTGCAGCATCGCGACGGGCGTCTCGACCATCGCCCAGAGCTTCGTGTGCTCGGGCGCCCCGGCCGCCTCCATCGAGGCGACGAGCGTGCGGACCTCGTCGGCGGAGTTGACCTTGGGGACGACGATCGCGTCGGGACCGGCGGCGGACGCGGCGGCGATGTCGTCGGCGTGCCACTCGGTGTCCATGCCGTTGATCCGGATGGTGAGCTCGCGCCGGCCGTACTCACCGGAGCGGACGGCCGCGCAGGCCGCCTCGCGCGCGGCGGGCTTGGCGTCGGGCGCGACGGCGTCCTCGAGGTCGAGGATCAGCGCATCGACGGGGAGCGTCTTTGCCTTCTCCAGGGCGCGCTCGTTGGACGAGGGCATGTAGAGCACGGAGCGGCGGGGGCGGAAGGTCGTGTCGGTCATGGCTCAGGCCTCCTGCTCGATCGCGTCGTACTGCTTCTTCAGCTCGGGGTCGATCGCGGCCAGCTCCTCGGCCAGCCTGACCATCACCAGGCACTGCTTGAGGGAGGCGTCGTCCTCCATCTTGCCGTCGATCATCACCGCGCCGGTGCCGTCGCCCATCGCGGCGACCACGCGGCGGGCGTGCTGGATGTCCTCGACGCTGGGGCTGAAGACGCGGTTGGCGATCGCGATCTGCTTGGGGTGCAGCGACCAGGTGCCGACGCAGCCGAGCAGGAACGCGTTGCGGAACTGGTCCTCGCACGCCACCACGTCGGCGATGTCGCCGAACGGGCCGTAGTAGGGGTAGATGCCGTGCATCGCGCAGGCGTCGACCATCCGGGCGATCGTGTAGTGCCACAGGTCCTGCTGGTATGTCGTGCGCTCGGCGTCGATCTGGGCGGTGCCGTCGGCGCCGCGGGGCGGGTCCTGACGGACGAGGTAGCCGGGGTGGCCGCCGCCCACACGGGTGGTCTTCATCCGGCGGTCGGCGGCGAGGTCGGCCGGGCCGAGGGAGAGGCCCTGCATGCGCGGCGAGGCGCCGCAGATCTCCTCGATGTTGGCCACACCGCGCGCGGTCTCGAGGATCGCGTGGACCAGGATCGGCTTGGTGATGCCGGCCTTGGCTTCGAGCTGGGCGAGGATCCGGTCGATGTAGTGGATGTCCTCGGCGCCCTGCACCTTCGGGACCATGATCACGTCGAGCTTCTCGCCGATGGCGGGCACGAGCGTGGTCAGGTCGTCGAGGACCCAGGGGGAGTCGAGGGCGTTGATCCGGGTCCACAGCTGGGTGGGCCCGAAATCCGTCTCCTGGGCGATCTTCACCAGGCCCTCGCGGGCGGCGACCTTGTTGTCGGCCTTGATGGCGTCCTCGAGGTTGCCGAGCAGCACGTCGACGGTCCCGACCATGGCCGGGATCTTGGCCGCCATCTTGGCGTTGCTCGGGTCGAAGAAGTGGATGGCCCTCGACGGGCGGGCGGGAATCTCGCGGACCGGGGCCGGGGCTCCGACGGCGAGAGGGGCGAAGAAGTCCTTGGCGCTACGCATGGGTCCGGACGCTAGCAGCGTGGGGTTACCTGCGGGTATGACGCAGGTCTCGGCGGGGTGGTGGGACGCCGGCGGGCCTGCCGTTTGGTCCCCAACGGCATCGATTTCGGGCTGGGGCATGTCGTTTCTGCCCAATCGGCGGGGGTACGGCGCAGCTCGGCGCCGCGGACCTCGTCACCGCGGGGTCAGTCGGTGCGGCGGCGCCACGTCGGCCGACGGCGGCGTGCGGCGCGCTCGTCGCGTGTCTCCTGCTCGGCACGGGCCAGGGCCTCGCGCTGCGCCGTACGACGAGCCTCGCGGCGCGTCGCCCAGGCGTCGACCTCGGCCTCGACCTCGCGCTCCTTGGTGATCATCGGCGGCCCGCCCAGGGGCTGGATGCGCGCCGAGCGGACGCGGGCGTTGAAGTCCTCGACCTCGCGGCGTACCTCGGCCGCGGTGGTGATCCGGTCGAGGCGGGCGTCGAGCTCGGCGTCGTCCTTGCGGATCTGCAGCGCGGGCGGCAGCACGCTGATCTGCTCGCGCTCGACCAGGCGCTTGAGCCACCAGTCGGGGTCGTGCTGGGCGCCCAGTCCCTTGATCGGCTTGCCGTAGCCGGGCAGGTCGTCGAAGTCGCCGCGCTCCATCGCCTGCTGGATCTGCAGCTCCACCCAGCGCGACTGGTGCTGGATCCGGGCTGCGGCCGCGTCGCCGCCGGTCCGCTGGTCGCGAGCCCGCTCCGTCGAGGAAGGGCGCGCATGCTCATGCGGGCCGGTCGCCTCGTCGGCGGGCCGGTCGTCGCGCTCGTCGGGGTGCCCCTCCATCAGGGCGTCCACGGTACCGACCACGTTCCACCGGCCGCCCGCGTCCGCTCGTCCCACCCCCATGTAACGCGGGGTTATCCGAACTACCACAGCGTTGTAGCGCTGTGGTGGACGACATAACCCCGCGTTACATGCGGTGGGGGCGGCGGTGGGGCCGCGGCGTCAGAGGGGCGCGACCGGCTCCTCCGCGGCGTCGGAGAACGCGCCGCGGGGTACGACGAGCAGCGAGGCCGCCGCTAGCAGGGCGGCGCCGGCGCACACCGACCACACGGTGAGGTAGCCGCTCAGGGGGGCGTGGCCCGCCTCGGGCCCTTCCAGTGAGCCGGTGGCGGCCAGCGCGATCGCGAAGATCGAGGAGGCGATGGCGCCGCCGACGGTCTTGGTCGCGTTGGTCATGCCGGTGACGAAGCCGGTCCGGTCGGCGGGCGCGGCGGCGGCCGCGGCGGCCGGCAGTGCGGCCACCAGGGCACCTGAGCCGAAGCCGGCGACCGCCATGTTGAGCAGCGCCTGGGCGCTGGTGTCGTGGAAGGGCAGCCACAGCGCATAGCCGAGCGCCACCAGCAGCGACGCGACGACGAGGGCGTTGCGGGCGCCGAAGAGCCGGGTGGTGAGCGGCAGCGTGAGCGCGCCGATCGCGAGCGACAGGACGTAGACCCCGATCAGCGTGGACACGAAGCCCGCGTCCGCCCCGAGCCCGTAGCCGACCTCCGCCGGGTCGGTCCGGGCGAAGGTCGACAGCGGGATCTGCGCCCCGAGCACCGACATGCCGAACAGGAACGCCGTCAGCTGCACCGGCCACTGCCCCGGCGCGGCGAAGACCCGGATGTCGACGAGCGGGTCGGCGACCGACAGCGAGTAGCGAACGAACGGCACCATCACCGCGAGGCCGAGCGCGATCAGCAGCCACGGCGCGAGGCTGGCGACGCCCTCGAGGCGCACCAGCACCAGCCCGCCCATCACCAGGCCGAGCACCAGCGTGATCAGGCCGAGCCCCGGCAGGTCGATGCCGCCGGTGGCGGTGCCCGGGGCGTCCTCGATGCCGATCCAGATGACGAACAGGCACAGCGTCACGACGACCGCGGGCAGGGCCAGCAGCACGGTCATCGAGGTGGCCTCGACCAGCGCCCCCGACGTCAGCGCGCCCACGATCACCGACGCCTCGAGCGCGAAGACCAGGATGGCCGCGGAGCGCCGGGTCAGCCGCGCCTGGTGGCCGGTCCCGGCGGTGCGGCGATAGATGATCGCGACCTCCAGCGGCAGCCACACGACGTACGCGCCCTGCAGCGCCCAGCCGATGAGGAAGGTCGTGAACGACGGCGCGAACGCGATCACCCACGAGCCGAGCGCGGTGACGGCCGTCGAGATCAGCAGCACCTTCTTGTGCCCGATCAGGTCGCCCATCCGGGCGAGCAGGGGTACGACGAGCGCGGACACGATCAGCTGCGCCGCCTCGAACCAGTTGACGTCGGCGTCCGCGATCGAGAGGTGGTCGGCGATGTCGGAGAAGATCGGCGTGTAGTAGCCCTGGAGCACCCCGCTGGCGATCTCCACGCAGACCAGCAGCCCGACGATCGCCGCGAGTCCGGGGACGGCGGTGGAGCCGGGACCGCTACCAGCGGGGGCTCCCTTGCCTAGGGGGACCTGGCCGACACCACTCATGCGGGAAGCCTCTCGATCAGTCGCTGGTACCAGCGCACGCCGTCGACGAACGCGTCGACGCCGATGTGCTCGTCGTAGGAGTGGATCGACTCGCGCTGCGCCTTCGACATCCGGAACGGCGCATAGCGGTAGACCCGCTCGCTGATCCGGACGAAGTGGCGCGAGTCGGTGGCCGCCATCATCACGTAGGGCGTGGGCACGGCGTCGGGGAAGACCTCGCCGATCGTCGACTCGAGCAGCGCGAACGCCTCGTCGTCGTACGGCGAGAGCGGGCTCGGCTCGCCCGACTCCAGCACGTCGATCTCGACCCGGTCGTCGTTGACCGCACGGCGCACGTGCTCCACGGCCGAGGCGACGGACTCGCCGACCATGATCCGCAGGTTGACGCCGGCCTTGGCGGTGGCGGCGATGACGTTGATCGCGGGGGAGCCGGACAGCGTGGTGACCGCCAGCGTGGTCCGGGTCATCGCGGCCGACTCGGGGCCGGCGGCGACGAGCGCGCGGACCAGGGCCGGGCGCAGCCGCTCGGCGTTGGCCAGCAGCGGGCGCAGCGGCAGCGGGGCGTGCGGGGCCAGCCGGCGCAGCAGCTCGAGCGTGGGGGCCGGCAGGGAGGAGGAGAACGGCGCCTTCTCCAGGCGCATGATCGCCCGGGCCAGCCGCGAGGTCGGCCCCATCCGGGCCGGCGTGGAGGCGTGCCCGCCGCGGCCCTCGACGCGCAGCTCCAGGGAGGTGGTGCCCTTCTCGGTCACCCCGATCACCGCCAGCGGCGCCTTGATCCCGGGGAACGCCCCGGCCGCGACCGCCCCGCCCTCGTCGAGCACGAACCACGGCGCGACGCCCCGGCCCGCGAGCTCGTCGACGGCCATCGGTGCCGCGACGCCGAAGACCTCCTCGTCGCACCCGAACGACAGCCACACGTCCTGCGCCGGCGTGACGTCGCGCGCGAGCAGCCGCTCGACCGCCTCACAGATCGCGACCACGCTGCCCTTGTCGTCGAGCGTGCCGCGGCCCCAGAGGATCCCGTCCTCGATCACGCCGGCGAACGGCGGATGCGTCCACGGGTCGCTCTCGACGACCGGCACCACGTCGAGGTGCGCCATCAGCACGATGGGCCGCTCGGCCGATGCGCCCGCCCAGCGGAAGAGCAGCGCGTGGGTGTGGATCCGGGTCAGCTCGAGCCGCTCGTGCACCAGCGGGAACTGCCGGGCCAGCTCGGCCAGGAACGCGTCGAACGTGGCCGCGTCGACCTTCTCGGGGTCGGCGTACGACACGGTCGGGATCCGCACCAGCGCCTGCAGCTTCGCGATCGCTGCGGTGTCCGGCCTCTCCTGCTCGTCGTGCTCGGGCACGGGCTCCTCCTGCGGGCTCTCTCGAGAACGGACCGTCCGGGCGCCGGGGCCCGGAACAGGGAGGACGGTACGGCGTGCGGGGCCGTTTCGTCCCCGGGATCGCGGGCGGCGTCGGCGGGGTGAGCCTGCCGGGGCGCTGAGGGGCGTGGACTGGGAGAGGCGAAGAGCGGGTTGCCGTTTGGTCCCCAACGGCGTGCATTTCGGTCTGGGGCATGTCGTCTCTGACCAATCGGTGACCTCCATGCCCACCGCCGTACGACGAACGCCCCGTGAAGTTGCGCCGACTCGGCGGTGAAGTTGCGTCGACTCGGCTTAGGGGGTGCGCCAGTGCCCGCGGTGCACGACGTCCTCGACCGGCTTGCGGGTACGTCGCGCGGCCGAGCCGGGCGCGCCGGTGTCGGGCAGCCGGTGGCCGACGGTGATCGCGCCGACCGGGCGGTGGTCGTCGGGCACGCCGAACTCCGCGCGGAAGGCGTCGACCCGCTCCGGCGGCACCCCGAAGAAGCACGCGCCGAGCCCCTCGTCGACGGCGGTGAGCAGGATCAGCAGCGAGGCCATCCCTGTGTCGACGTCCCAGTAGGGCACCGGCCAGCGGCCGTCGGTGTCGTCGCCCCTGCCGGGCGCCCACCCCTTGTCGTCCTCGGCGTAGCGGCGCAGGTAGGCCTCCCGGTTGGCCAGCGCCACGATCACCACCGGCGCCGTCCGCATCCCGTCGAGCCACGCGTTGCTCGCCGCCGGGTCGGGGCTGGTGGAGCGCCAGAAGCGGCCGACGTCCTCGGGGGTGTCCAGCCGCAGGAACGCCCACCCCTGGCTGAACCCCGCACTCGGCGCGCGTCGGGCATGATCGAGCATCCGGTCGATGATCCGCGGGTCGACCGGTCGGCTCTCGTCGTACCGTCGGACCATCCGGCGCCGACGCACCACGTCACTGAACTCCATGGAGGCGATTTTGACGTTCGAGCAGATGTGGCGCGACCTCGCCCCGGTCGGACAGGTGCCGAGCGGGGGCTACTTCCGCCAGCCGTTCCTCGCCGCCGAGCGCGAGCTGCACGCGTGGTTCGTCGAGCAGGCCGTCTCCCGGGGACTCGAGGTCGAGGTCGACGGCTGGGGCAACACGGTCGCGTGGTGGCGCCCGGCCGGTGCGACCGACAACCTGCTCGCAGACGCGGTGCTCACCGGCTCGCACCTCGACTCGGTCCTCGACGGCGGCGCGTACGACGGACCCCTCGGCGTCGTGTCCGCGCTCGCCGCGATCGACCTGCTCCGCGAGCGCGGCTGCGTGCCGGCCCGTCCGATCGGCGTCGCGGTCTTCGTGGAGGAGGAGGGCTCGCGCTTCGGGGTGCCGTGCCTGGGCTCGCGGCTCGCCACCGGGGCGCTGGCGTGGGCCGACGCCCGCGAGCTGAGCGACCGCGACGGCGTGCGCCTCCCCGACGCGATGGCCGCCGTCGGGCTCGAGCCGGGAGGGACGGGCCCGGGAGGAGGGCAGGCAGGCTGGCTGGACCGCGTCGGCACCTTCGTCGAGCTGCACGTCGAGCAGGGCCGCGAGCTCGTGGACCTCCTCGCGCCGGTGGGCGTGGCGAGCGGGATCTGGCCGCACGGGCGGTGGCGCTACGACTTCGCCGGCACCGCCGACCACGCCGGGACGACGCGGATGGAGGACCGCCAGGACCCGATGCTGACCTATGCGATGACGGCGCTCGCGGCCAACAAGCGGGCGCGGCTGACGGGACACCGGGCCACCTTCGGCCGGGTGGAGGTGGCGCCCAACGGCACCAACGCGATCCCCTCGCGGGTCACCGCCTGGCTCGACGCCCGCTGCCCCGACGAGACCGCGCTCGCCGAGCTGGTCGCCACGATCTCGACCCAGGCGAGCGACCGCGCGGACCGTGACGGCACCTCGCTGGCGGTGAGCGCCGAGTCGGTCTCGGGGGCCGTCGTCTTCGACCCCGACCTGGCCGCCCGGGTCGGCGCCGAGCACGAGTCGGGCGACCTGCCGGTGCTGGCGACGGCCGCGGGCCACGACGCCGGGGTGCTGTCGAGCGCCGGCATCCCCACCTCGATGCTCTTCGTGCGCAACCCCACCGGCGTCTCCCACTCGCCCGCCGAGCACGCGAGCGTCGCCGACTGCCTGGTCGGGGTCTCGGTGCTGGCCGACGTCCTCGAGCGGCTCGCCGGGCGCGCGCCATGAGTCGGGAGCGCCGTCCGGGGAGCGGGGGCCCGCTGGGGGCCGAGGTCGAGGCGGCCTACCTGCTCGAGCGCGGCTGGGTCGCCGGCGAGATGCGCGACGAGGTGCTGGTCGAGATCGCCGGGGGCCGGTTCAGCCGGGTGCTGCCGGACGCCCCGCCGGCGGCCGTCGAGGCGGTCTCGTCGTGGCCCGGCGTGGTCCGGCTGCCCGGGGTCACCGTGCCGGGCCTGGCCAACAGCCACTCCCACGCGTTCCACCGTGCCCTGCGCGGCCGCAGCGAGGCCGGTCGCGGCCGCAGCGGCCACGGGTCGTTCTGGACCTGGCGGGCCCGGATGTACGACGTGGCGCACCGGCTCGACCCCGACACCTACTTCGCGCTCGCCCGCGCCACCTATCGGGAGATGGTCGCCTCCGGGATCACCGCGGTGGGCGAGTTCCACTACCTCCACCACCAGCCCGACGGCACGCCGTACGACGAGCCCAACGCGATGGGTCTGGCCCTCCTGGCGGCGGCCCGCGAGGCCGGGCTGCGGATCGCGCTGCTCGACACCTGCTATCTGGCGGCCGGGTTCGGGCCCCGGGGCCACCGGCCGGCCGAGGGCGTGCAGGTCCGGTTCAGCGACGGCCACGCGGGCACCTGGGCGCAGCGGGTGGCCGACCTGCCGGACGGGGAGGACCACGTGGTGGGCGCCGCGATCCACTCGGTGCGCGCCGTCCCGCGCGACCAGCTGGCCACCGTCGTCGACGCCGCGCGGCACCGACCGCTGCACGTCCACCTGTCCGAGCAGCCGGCCGAGAACGCCGCCTGCCTGGCCGCCTACGGGCGGACCCCGACCGCGCTGCTGGCGGACGCCGGGGTGCTCGGCCCGCACACGACCGCGGTGCACGCCACCCACCTCACCGAGGGGGACGTCCACCTGCTCGGCGACTCCGCCACCCGGATCTGCGTGTGCCCGACCACCGAGCGCGACCTGGGCGATGGCATCGGTCCCGCGCTGCGGCTGCACGAGCGCGGCTGCGCGCTGACCCTGGGCTCGGACAGCCACGCGGTGATCGACCTCTTCGAGGAGATGCGCGCCCTGGAGATGCACGAGCGGCTCGCCACCGGCGCGCGCGGCCACTTCTGCGCCGAGGACCTGCTGCCGTTCGCCGCTGCCCGCGGCCACTTCGGGCTCGGCTTCTCCGACGCCGGCCGGATCGAGGCCGGTGAGCGGGCCGACTTGGTCACCGTCGACACCACCTCGATCCGCACCGCCGGGACCGGGGACGACGAGCAGACCGTGGTCTTCGCGGCCTCCGCCGCCGACGTGCGCCACGTCGTCGCCGACGGTCGCGTCGTCTTCCGTGCCGGCGACGAGGAGGAGATCGGCCGCGAGCTGGCGGCGGCGGTCGGTCAGGTGTGGGCATGACCGCGACGCTGCTCACCGGCATCCGCGAGCTGGTCACCAACGACCCCGACGCCACCGGGCGGGGCGGGCTTCTCGGCATCGTCGAGGACGCTGCCCTCGTCATCGAGGGCGGCCGGGTCGCCTGGGTGGGCCCCGTGGCCGCGGCGCCGCCCGTCGACACGGCGTACGACGCGGGCGGGCGCGCCGTGCTGCCCGGCTTCGTCGACAGCCACAGCCACCTCGTCTTCGCCGGTGACCGGGCCGACGAGTTCGCCGCGCGAATGGCCGGCGAGCCCTACGCCGCGGGCGGGATCCGCGACACCGTCGCCGCGACCCGGGCGGCCAGTGACGAGCAGCTGACCGCGCGCACCGCCCGGCTGGTGCAGGAGATGCGCCGGCAGGGGACGACGACCTTCGAGACCAAGAGCGGCTACGGGCTGACCGTGCGCGACGAGGCCCGCAGCCTGGCGGTGGCGCGCCAGTTCACCGAGGAGACGACGTTCCTCGGCGCCCACGTCGTGCCCGAGGGGGCCGATCCCGCCGACTACGTCGCGCTCGTGACCGGGCCGATGCTCGAGGCCTGCGCGCCGCACGCCCGCTGGATCGACGCGTTCTGCGAGGAGGGGGCCTTCGACGCCGGCCAGGCGCGGGCGGTGCTCGTCGCCGGCGCGGCCGCGGGGCTGCGGGGGCGGCTGCACGCCAACCAGCTCGGGCCCGGGCCGGGGGTCCGGCTCGCCGCGGAGCTGGGGCTGACCGCCGTCGACCACTGCACGTTCCTCGACGACGCCGACGTCGACGCGCTGCGCGACTCCCAGACGGTCGCGACGCTGCTGCCGGGGGCGGAGTTCTCGACCCGGCAGCCCTGGCCGGACGCGCGCCGGCTGCTCGACGCAGGGGTGCGCGTCGCGCTGGCGACCGACTGCAACCCGGGCTCGTCGTACACGACGTCGATGCCGTTCTGCATCGCGCTCGCCGTACGGGAGATGGGGATGACCTGCGCCGAGGCGGTGCACGCCGCGACGGCCGGGGGCGCCGCGGCGCTGGGGCGCGACGACGTCGGCGTGCTGCGGGTCGGGGCACCGGCCGACCTGGTGCTGCTCGACGCGCCCAGCCACGTGCACCTGGCCTACCGACCGGGCGTGCCGCTGGTCTCCGGGGTGTGGAGCCGCGGGCGCACTGAGGTAGCCGGCCCCTCTGAGGTAGTCGGCCGGCCGGGGTGGTGCCCGGGATAGGGCAGCCGTCCGATGTGCGGGTCTACCTCAGCGCGCGAGTCTCGTCTCACGCCCCGACGACCCGGGGCCGTGAGCACACCGGGAGCAGCGCATGTACAACGGATCCGACCTCTACCTCAACGCCGAGATCGACTACCGCACCCAGCGGATCGCCGAGACCTGGAAGCCGGTACGACGCCGCCGGCGCGCCGGGCGCGACCCGCAGCTCGGCGGCCCACGGGCACCGCGAGCGCCGGAGCGGGATCGAGACACGATCGGCTGACGCGGCAGATGCCGCGTAAACAAGGAGGCGCGCACCCGCCCGCGCACGACATCATGGGCCCCGTGGCGATGCGGAGCTCGAGGCTGGTGGGACGAGATGCCGAGCTGGAGCTGTTGAGCTCCACGCTCGGCATCCGTGCGTCCGGACGCGTCGGGCGCGTCCCGGTGGGGGCCGTGCTGCTGGGTGGGGACGCCGGCGTCGGCAAGACCCGCCTGCTGACCGAGCTGCGCGACCGGGCCGTCGGGGAGGGCTGGCAGGTCGTGGCCGGCCACTGCCTGGACTTCGCCGACTCCGCGCTGCCCTACCTGCCGTTCTCCGAGATCCTCGGCCGGCTCCACGACGAGCTGCCCGCCGTCGTCGAGCGGGTGGTCGCCGAGCACCCGGCGCTGGCCCGGCTCCAGCCCGGGCGTCGGATGCTCAACGTCTCCGACGGCGAGGACGGCGCGCTGCTGGAGCGCGGCGACCTGTTCCCGGCGGTGCACACCCTGCTCGAGGAGGCCGCGGCCGAGGCGCCGCTCCTGCTGGTGGTCGAGGACGCGCACTGGGCCGACCGCTCGACGCGCGACCTGCTCAGCTTCCTGTTCGCTCGCGGGCTGGGGCGGCCGGGGAGCACGGTCGGCCTGGTCGCGTCGTACCGCTCCGACGATCTGCACCGCCGCCACCCCCTGCGCCGCCAGGTCGCCGAGTGGTCGCGGATGGCGGGCGTGGAGCGGATCCAGCTCGAGGCGCTCGCCGCACGCGACGTACGCCGGCTGGTGCACGAGCTGCACCCCGACCCGCTGCGCGAGGCCGACGTCGCCGACATCGTGGCCCGCTCGGAGGGCAACGCGTTCTTCGTCGAGGAGCTCGTCGGGGCCACCTGGGCCAGTGGCGGCGGGGGGCTGCCCGAGGACCTCGTCGACGTGCTGCTGGTGCGCCTCGACCGGCTCGAGGACGGGGCCCGGACGGTGGTGCGCACCGCGTCTGTCGCCGGTCGACGGGTCTCCCACGAGCTGCTCGCCGAGGCGTCCGGGCTGCCGCCGAGCGCGCTCGAGGAGGCGCTGCGTGCCGCGGTCGAGATGAACGTGCTCGTGGCGGTCTCCGGCGACGCCTACGCGTTCCGCCACGCGCTGCTGGGCGAGGCCGTCTATGACGACCTGCTGCCGGGGGAGCGGGTGCGCCTGCACGCGGCGTACGCCGCCGCGCTGTGCGAGCAGCGGGCCTCCGGCAGCGCCGCCGAGCTGGCCCGGCACGCCCGGCTCGGCCAGGATGTGCGTACGGCGCTCACGGCGAGCATCCGGGCCGGGGAGGAGGCGATGAGCGTCGGCGGTCCCGAGGAGGCGGCCCAGCACTTCCAGCAGGCGCTGGTGCTGCTCACCGATCCCGGGATCGGCGAGGACGGGGCGCGGGACGTCGCGGGGCTGGTGCGCCAGACCTCGGACGCGCTGATGGCCGCCGGGCACGTCGCGCGCGCCATCAACGTCATCCGCGAGCAGCTCGACCGGCTGCCTCCCGAGGCGGGCCCGGGACCGCGTGCGGAGATGATGGCCGCGCTGTCGTTCGGGCTGCTGATCACCGACGGCGACGACGACGATCCGCTCGAGATCTCGCGCCGGGCCGTCGAGCTGGTGGCCGGCACCGCCGACAAGTCGCGGGCGCGGGTGCTGGGCAACCACGCCCGGATCCTCGAGGGATACCGGCACCGCGAGGAGGCCCGGCAGGTCGCGCTGGAGGCGCTCGCGCTGACCGAGAAGCTCGCCATGCCCCGGCTCGGCTCGGACGTGCGGACCACCCTGATCGGCATCGACAAGCACGGTCCGGTCGACCAGGTGCGCGACGCCTTCGAGGAGGTCATCGGGCGCGCGCACGCTGCCGGTGCCGTCAACGCGGAGCTGCGCGGGCTCTACCTGCTCGGGCGGCTGCACCAGGACCGCGGGGAGTTCGACGAGGCCCGGCTCGTCTTCCAGCGCGCGGCCCGGCGGGGAGCCGACGCGGGGACGCCGTGGGCGCCGTACGCGTTCGAGTCCCGCTTCATGCTCGGCTCGGTGCTGCGCGCCGCCGGGCGGTGGGACGAGGTCCTCGAGCTGACCGGCGTCGCCGACCAGGCCCCGCCGCCGCTCTACGAGGCGATGCTGGCCGCGCTGCGGGCGACGGTGCTGGCGGCCCGAGGCGACGACACGGCGCTCGAGCTGGCGCGCACGGCCCGGCCGTTCTGGTCCGCGGAGGGGCTCGTCGCCATCACCGGCAGCAGCGCCGAGCTCGAGGTGCACGAGCGGCGCGGCGACCACGGGGCGGCGCTCGCCGTCTATGACGAGGCGTGCGAGCTGCTGGCGGGGATGTGGGGCCAGAGCTTCCAGGCCCGGCTGCGGCTGTCGGCGACGGCGCTCGGGGTGCTGGCCGCCGCCGCGCCCCGGCTGAGTGCTGAGGAGCGCCGGACGAGGGCCCTCGACGCGGAGCGGCTGCTGGAGGACGGACGGCGTGTCTTCGCCTATCAGCGGGAGTCCGGCATCACCTTCGGGCCCGAGACCTGGGCGTGGCACTCCCGGCTCAACGCCGAGGCGCTGCGCTGGCGGTGGGTGGCCCAGGTCGACCCGCCGACGGGCGAGGAGGTGCTCGCGGGCTGGCGCGACGTGGAGCGGCACTTCGCGGAGTACGGCGACGTGCTCGAGCTGGCGAAGGTGCGCACCCGGCTGGCCGAGATCATGCGGGCCACCGGCGACGCCGTCACCGCGCGGGAGGCGGCCGACCTGGCGCGATCGGCCGCGCGCGACCTGGGGGCGCGACCGCTGCTCGACGAGCTGACCTCGATGGGGTCGGCGGCGCGGCCCGTCGCGACGGTCGGGGAGCTGACGGCCCGCGAGGGGGAGATCCTCGCCCTGGTTGCCGAGGGCCGCACCAACGGCGAGATCGGCAAGCAGCTCTTCATCAGCACCAAGACGGTGTCGGTCCACGTGTCCAACATCCTGGGCAAGCTCGGCGCGGCCGGACGGACCGAGGCGGCCGCGATCGCGCGTCGTACCGGGCTGCTCGGGTGAGCCTCCTGTCCTGAGCGCTCCCGCCCGGGGCACAATCGGGGCCGATGAGTGACCTGACCCCTGCCGGCCCAACTTCTGGCGGCCCAGTTTCTGTCGGCCCGGCTTCCGCCGATCCCGCGCCCTCCGCGTTCCGGTGCTCGGCCGCGAGCGCCGGGGACGCCGAGCCACTGGCGGGGACCGCGCCCACCGACACCGCCTGGCTGCTGGTCGAGCACGCGGGGCCGTGGGGGCGCCAGGCGGTCGCGGAGAGCCGGCTCCCCGCGGAGGTCCGGGCGTTCCTGGGCGGGCTCGCGGACGTGCGGGTGCAGCTGATCCGCCGGCACGCGGGCGCCGTGTCGTCCGGGGTCCGGGTGTTCGCTGGGGTCCTCGGGCCCGAGGGGGCGCAGGTGGAGACCGCGCTGCTCGACGACGTGTCCCGGCTGCTGGACCTCGACGTGGCGGGGCTCGCCGCGGGACGGCTGCCGGGGGCGGCCGCCGGCTTCGCGCCGTACGACGAGGGGCTGTGGCTGGTCTGCACCAACGGCCGCCGCGACCTGTGCTGCGCCGACCTCGGCCGGCCGGTGACGGCGGTGCTGTGCGAGCGCTGGCCGGAGCAGACCTGGGAGACCTCGCACCTGGGCGGACACCGGTTCGCCGCGACGCTGCTCGCCCTTCCCTCGGGCGTCGCGCTGGGCCGGCTCGATCCGGTGTCGGCGGTGGAGGCGTGTGCCGAGCTGGCCGACGGTGAGCATCCTGGGGCGTGGTCGCGAGGGCGGGCTGGAGTGTCGGGCGCCGCCCAGGTGGCCGAGGTGCACGTGCGCGAGCAGCTCGGGGTGAGCGCGCTGGGGGCGGTGCGGGTCGTGGACGTCGCCGCGACAGGTCGCGAGGCGGAGTCGGCCGTGACGGTGGAGGTGGCCGGCGAGCCGTGGCGCGTGGTCGTGCGCACCGGTGTAGGTGCGGCGCAGCGCCAGTCCTGCGCGGACCTGAAGACCAAGCCGGCCGCGACGTACGACGTGGTCTCCTGCCAGCCGGCGGACCTCGGATGAGACGCACCCGGCTGGCCTTCAACCAGGCCGGTGAGGGATGGCACCTGCGGCCGTTGCGGGACAGGGTCTTCCGTGGGCTCGGGGTCGTTGCCGCGGTGCTGTTCGGGAGCGCCGCGCTGCTGGCTCTGCTGGCGGGACGGGTGATGGGTGCGGTCGTGCTGGGCGGGCTGGCGTTCGCCTTCGGTGTCATCCCGTACGCCGACCGGCGCAGGCCGCTGGAGCCTCGGCTGTGGACGGGGCCCGTCGGGGTGGCCCGGAAGGGTGAGCACCGCACCGGGCTGCTGCTGCCGGTGCAGCCGATGAAGGCGACGGTGCTGGCGGTGATCGGGGTCCTCGCCGTGGTCTCCCTCGCGATGGCCGGGTGGATGGCCGCGGAGCTGGTCCGGGGACGGGAGTGGGTGCTCCTGGTCGGGATCCTCCTGCTCGGCGGCGTGGGCCTGCTCTTCGCCGCCGGGACCATCGGCGGCCTGCGCTCGCGTCGTACGCCGGACAAGGGGGTGGTGCTGCTGCCCGACGGCGTGCTGCTGCGGACCCGCACCGACCCCGAGCTCCTGGGCTGGGACGAGATCGCCGCGGTGCGGGCGCACTGGACCCGCCTCGCACGGGTCTGGCCGCCGATGCCGGACGACCAGATCCGCAACTGGCTCACCTTCGAGCGCACTCCTCTGTCTGCCGCCCACGCCCGCCGCGACCAGCTGGCGTTGCTGTCGGGGAGCCCCAGCCCCTCGGTGGCGGTGGAGGACCTGGCGATGGACCCGCACGTCGTGCTCGAGGCCGCTCAGTACTACCTCGCCACGCCGGCGGCGCGGGGAGAGCTCGCCGGGGAGCAGGCGCTGGCCCGGCTGCGGACCTTCGGCCGGACCCGGCGCCGGTCGCGATAGCCGGTTGACCGTCCGACCTCACGAGGTCAGGCTGGGGGCATGCCGGACGTGGACGTCAAGACCGATCTGCACCGCTATCTTCAACAGGCGCGCGACGCGCTCGTGTGGAAGCTCGACGGGCTGTCGGAGTACGACGCGCGCCGGCCGCTCACACCCACGGGGACCAATCTGCTGGGGCTGGTGAAGCACGTGGCATCGGTGGAGCTCGGGTACTTCGGGGAGACCTTCGGCCGGCCCTCCGGCGAGCCGCTGCCCTGGCTGGAGGACGACGCCGAGCCCAACGCCGACATGTGGGCCACTGCGGAGGAGTCCCGCGAGGACGTCCTCGGTCTCTATCGCCGCGCCTGGGCGCACGCGGACGCGACCATCGACGCGCTCGACCTCGACTCGCTCGGCCGGGTCCCCTGGTGGGGAGAGGGGCGCAACGAGGTCAGCCTGCACCTCGTCCTCGTGCACATGATCGCCGAGACCCACCGTCACGCCGGGCACGCCGACATCGTCCGCGAGCTCATCGACGGCGCCGCGGGGGTGCGCCCCGAGAACGACAACCTGGGGATCCCCGAGGGGGAGACGTGGGAGACCTATCGGGAGCGGTTGGAACAGGCGGCGAAGCAGGCGGACCAGGCTGGAGCCTGAGGCGCGCGCAGCCGGTTCGGTGGTCGAGCAGGTTGCGTAGCCCCGCTCGTTGGTCGAGCAGGTTGCGCAGCCCCTCGGTGGTCGAGCAGGTTGCGCCGCCGGGTTTGTTGGTCGAGCAGGTTGCGTAGCAACCGACGTCGAGACCCACCCGTGAACAAAGTTCTCCACAGTTAGCGCGTCGCGCCGCTTCTATCCCTGGGACTGTCGGTGGTCGCTGCTGCAATAGATCCATGACCCAGACAGCCACCCCCGACACCGCCGCCGCGGTGCTGGAGGTCGCGCGCGTCCGTCGCGCGATGGCTGACCGTGCGGAGGCAGAGCAGCTGCAAGCCGCCGTGGACTGGGCCGCGATGCACTCGGTCGACTCCCTCGCCGACGCCGCGCTGGCCCACGACGGCTACGGCGACCGAGGCCTCCCCATCGCTGGCGAGGGTGCCCCGTTGGTGGCGGAGTTCGCGATCACCGAGTTCGCCCTGGCCGTGGGCATGTCCACCGACGCCGGTGGCCGGTACGTCGGCCAGGCCGTGGAGCTCAGGTATCGCCTCCCGAAGGTGTGGGCGCGGGTCTGCTCTGGTGACTTGGTGGCGTGGAAGGCCCGCCGCATCGCCGACGCCACCATGAGTCTCGTCCCCGAGGGTGCGGCGTTCGTGGACCGTCACGTCGCCTCGGTGGCTCACAAGATCGGCATCGCCGCGCTGGACCGGTTGATCGAGGAGGCCCGGGTCCAGTTTCAGCCCGAGGACGCCGAGCAACGCCGCCGCAACGCGGCTGACGGCCGGTGCTTCGATGTGGACACCGACCAGGTGTCCTACGAGGGCACCATGCAGGTCCGTGGCGAGCTGGATATCGCGGACGCGATGGACCTCGACGCCGCTGTCACCGCAGGTGCCGAAGCCCAGCGTGCCCTGGGCTCGGAGGAGCCCCTCGATGCGCGTCGGGCGAAGGCGGTCGCGGACCTCGCCCGCCGGCAGCTCGCGTTCGACCTCAACGACACCTCCGACGAATCCACCGACAGCGACAACCAGCGCGAGCCCACCACCGCCGACGACGACGCGACACCGGGTCATCGCGGTGGACCCGACTCACCCAGTGCTCCGGATCAACCGCGCTCCCCGGCTCGCCGTCCGCGTCAGGTGGTGCTCTACGTCCACCTCTCCCACGACGCCCTGCGCGCCCGGAGCCTCGATGACGACGGCGTCCGCCTCGCCCGGGTGGAGAACACCCGCTCCTTCGTGTCCGTCGATCAGGTCCGCGACTGGTGCGCCAACCCCGACACCCAGATCACCGTGAAGCCGGTCATCGATCTCGAGGACCACGTCCACGTCGGCGCCTACGAGGTCCCCGACCGCCTCGTCGAACGCATCGGGTTGATCAACCACAACTGTGTGTTCCCGTGGTGCACCCGACCAGCCCGCAAGCTCAAGCCTGATGGGCATCGTGCGGATTGCGACCACGTTCGAGAACACTCGGCCGGCGGAGATACGTGTTCGTGCAATGTCGCCCCGCTATGCCGGCGGCATCACCGGCACAAGACCCACAGCCCGTGGTCCTACACCGTCATCGACCCCGGCACGTTCCTGTGGACCAGCCCGCAGGGGTATCAGTACCTGCGCGATCACACCGGGACGCTCGACGTGACCCGCGACCGGGCCCGCGCCGTACCTCCGCCCGACCAGTAGCTGCACCGCCCCGGACCCCGTCGTAGGCAGCATCCGGCGGGGGCTTCGGCGCGTCTACGGGTGGGGTCTCGACGTCGGTTGCTGCGCAACCTGCTCGACCACCGAACGGGGGTGCTCGGCCAGCGGACGGGGGGCGCCCTGCTCGACCAGCGGGTGGGGGTGCGCCACCTGCTCGACCCCCGACTCGGACGGGGCCGCGGCGATTCTTCACCCACGGTCCTCCCCTGGGGCTGGCGTGATTCTGCTGGGGCTGGGTAAATGGCTGAGGTCGGCCCGGGGACGCGACCAAGCCGGTCGCCGCCCGGGCCCTCGCCGTACGACGAAGCATGAGCACGGCGGAACCTCCGCCGCGAGCAGAGGAGGACGCATGACAGGTTCACTGAGCGACGACGAGATCACCACCGGCACCGTCGGTACCCCGCAGGCGACGTCGATGCCGAGCCCGGCCGACGCGGACGGTCAGGACCGCGCCGACGCGGACGGGACCGACGGGGGCGACTCCGACGGCACGGACTCCGACGGCACCGATGGCGACGCCACCGACACGACCGACGGCGACACCACCGACTCCGACGGCACCGACGGGGGCGACTCCGACGGCACGGACTCCGACGGCACCGACGGCGACGCCAAGGACACAACCGACGGGGACACGACCGACTCCGACGGGACCGACTCCTGAGCGCGCTCGACCTGCTGAGCGGTGACGCCCAGACCTTCCTTACCAAGGTCTGGGCGTCCCGCGTGCACCTGCACCGCACCGACCCCGAGCGGCTGGTGGGGCTGCTGTCGTTCGACGACGTCGACCACCTGCTCACCGAGACCGCGATCCGCACGCCCGCCGTACGTCTCGCGCGCGACGGCAAGGTGCTGCCCGAGTCCGAGTTCACCCGTGGCGCCACGCTCGCCGGGCGGCCGCTGACCGGGCTGGTCGACCCGCGCAAGGTCCTGCGGCTCTTCGACGAGGGCGCCACGATCGTGCTGCAGGGGCTGCACCGCTACTGGGCGCCGCTGACCGAGCTGGTCGCCGAGCTCGAGAACGAGCTGGGCCACCCCTGCCAGGCCAACGCCTATCTCACCCCGCCCGGCTCCCAGGGCTTCGCCGTCCACTCCGACAGCCACGACGTCTTCGTGTTCCAGACCCACGGCGCCAAGCGCTGGGAGGTCCACACCGACGACGGCGTCGAGGACGTGCTGCTCGAGCCCGGGTTGAGCATGTACCTCCCCACCGGCACTCCCCACGCCGCCCGCGCCCAGGACACCGTCTCGCTGCACGTCACGCTCGGCATCAACCAGCTCACCTGGCGCGGCCTGGTCGGGCGCACGGTGCGGCCGCTGCTGGACGCGGTGCCCGACGAGCATCTTCCCGCGGGCTACCTCGAGCACCCCGAGTCGCTGCGCGACCAGCTGGCCGAGCGCCTTGAGCAGCTCGCCGAGCAGGTACGGCGCGCCGACGCCGGCGCCGCGGTCGAGAGCGAGGTGCAGCGCTTCCTCACCGGTCGCAGCCCGCGCGTGCCTGGCGGACTCAAGGACGTGCTCGCCGCGCGTGAGCTGAGCGACACCACGCTGCTGCGCCGCCGGGCCGCACACCCCTACGTGTTCGTCGACGCCCCCGCGGACCCCGACACCCGCGACGAGAGGGTCCGGGTGCTGCTGGGCGACCGCTATCTCGACCTGCCCGCCCGGATCCGTCCGGCGCTCAAGGAGGTCCGCGCTCGCACCGAGCTGCGGCCCGTCGACCTGGCCGCCCATCTCGACGAGCCCGGTCGGTCGGTGCTGTGTCGGCGCCTGGTCCGGGAGGGGCTGCTCGAGGTCGTCGGGTGAGACGTGAGCCCGCGCTCCGCGACGCCGCCTTCCGCTGCGCGGCGACCAGTCTGCTGCGCGACGAGGACCTGGCGGGCACCGCCTCGACGGTCCGCGCCTTCCTCCTCGTGGAGGTCCCCGGCCCGTGGGGAGTCGACGCGCTGCGCGACTGCAGGCTGCCGGAGGACGTGCGCACCGGACTCGGGCGCCGGGCCGGCGGGGCCGGGGTGCGCGTCCTGCTGATCCGGCGACCGGGACGGCCCGCCCCGACGTCCGGCCACCGCGTCTTCGCCGTCCACGCCGACGCGGTCGACCCGTGGATCGAGACGACCGTCGTCGGCGATCCGGCGGAGCTGCTGACCCTCGACCTCGACGCCCTCGCCGCCGGCCGCTCGCCCGGCCTCACGCCGTACGACGCGAGCGTGCTCGCCGTGTGCACCCACGGGCGCCACGACGTCTGCTGTGCCGAGCGGGGGCGGCCGGTCGCCGCTGCGCTGGCCCAGGCTCACCCCGAGGAGACCTGGGAGGTCTCCCACATCGGGGGCGACCGGTTCGCCGCCAACATGGTGGTGCTCCCGCACGGGCTCTACTACGGCCGGCTCGACGAGCGCTCCGCCCTCGCGATCGCCGGCGGGCACCTCGCCGGCGAGCTGGACCTAGACCACCTGCGCGGACGCTCCGGGCTCCCGATGCCGGTGCAGGCCGCCGAGATCGCCCTGCGCCGTCGGCTCGGCGTGACCCGCGACGCGGACGTCCGCCGGCTCCGCTCGCGTCGTACCGACCAGGTGACGACGGCCGACTTCGCCCTCGCCGGAGGCGAGTGGACCGTGGAGGTGCGGACCACTCCGGGAGACAAGCCGCGCCGCCTCACCTGCGGCGCCACGCGCGACAACCCGGTGCCGCGCCACGACGTCCTCACGGTCACGAGCCGGTCATGAGCCGGTCATGAGTCGGGACAGGGGCGGGGCCGGCGGTGTCGCCCTCCTGCGCGCGGCCCACCCCGGGCCGGCGGTAGCGGTCACCGCGCTGGGCGGCCTGCTCGCGGCCGCCGCCGGCGCGTCCCCGGGCCGGGTGGCTCTCGTCGTCGCCGCGGTCCTCGCCGGCCAGCTCTCCATCGGCTGGTCCAACGACCTGATCGACGCCGCGCGCGATCGCCGGGTGGGGCGGACCGACAAGCCGATCGCCACCGGCGAGCTCGACGAGCGTCTGGTGCGCGCGGCCTGTGCGCTGTCCCTGCTGGCCGCCCTCCCGCTCTCGTTCGCCTGCGGTCTGGCGGCGGGCTCGGTGCACCTGGTCACGATCGCCGCCGGGTGGGCCTACAACCTCGGCCTCAAGTCGACGGTCCTCTCGTGGCTGCCCTACGCCGTCGCGTTCGCCGCGCTGCCGGTCTTCGTCTCCCTGGCCGTCGACGACGTCGTACCGCCCGGCTGGATGCCGCTGGCCGGTGCGCTGCTCGGCGTCGGCGCCCATCTGGTCAACGTGCTCCCCGACCTCGAGGACGACGCCGCCACGGGAGTCCGCGGGCTGCCGCACCGGATCGGAGCCCGCTGGACGGCTCCGGTCGCCGTCGCCGTGCTCGCCCTTGCCTCGGTGGTGATCGTGGTCGGCGCGCCGGTCGACTCCTGGCCGGTGGCCGTCACGGCCCTGGGCCTCGTGGCCGCGCTCGCCGTGCTGGCGCTGGTGGGCGACGGCCGGGCCCCCTTCCGGGCGGCGGTCGGCATCGCGCTCGTGGACGTGGTGATGTTCGGGTGGGCCCGATGAGCGCCCCCCATCCCCAGGAGGCCTGGGACCTGATCGTGGTCGGCGCCGGACCGGCCGGGTCCGCGGCCGCCCTGGCCGCCCTGGCCCAGGACCCGAAGATGCGGGTGCTGCTGCTCGACCGCGCCGACTTCCCCCGCGACAAGTGCTGCGGCGACGGCATCGCGCCGCACGTCGTCGACGCGCTGAGCCAGGTCGGTGCGGGCGACGTGGTCGAGGGCTGGACGCCGCTGCGGACCCTGGAGCTGGCCCGCGGCGAGTCCCACGTCGCCGGCCGGCTCGCGCGACCGGTCTGGGTGATCCCGCGCGAGGTCTTCGACGCCCGCCTCGTCGAGCGGGCCGTGGCCGAGGGCGCCGTGCTGCGCCGCCACCGCGTCTCGCACGTGACCCCCTGGCCCGACCGCGTGGACGTCGACGAGTTCAGCGCCCCCGTCGTCATCGGCGCCGACGGCGCGCACTCGCTGGTCCGCGCGGCCGCGGGCGTCCCGGCCGTCGGGCGTCGTGCCCTGGCCCTGCGGGGCTATGCGCCCACGCCGCCGGAGCGACGCGGCACCCAGGTGATCCGGTACGGCGATCGCCGGCAGCCGTCGTACGCCTGGGCGTTCGACCGCGGCGACGGCCTCTCCAACGTCGGGTACGGCGAGCTGATCGGCGCGGGCGACCCGCCCTCGCGGGCGCTGCTCCTCGACGAGCTCGAGCGCCTGCTGCCCGGCACGGTGGCGGGCGGCACCCGCTGGCGGGGCCACCACCTCCCCCTCTCCGGCTGGCGCTGGCCGCAGCCCGACGGCAGGGTGCTGCTCGCCGGCGACGCTGCGGGCCTGATCAACCCGATGACCGGAGAGGGCATCTACTACGCCGTCGCCACCGGCATCGCGGCGGGCCGCGCGGCCGCACGGGCCCGGGGGACGGGAGCACCCGAGCAGGCCGGCGCGGACCACCGGCGCCGGGTCCGGGCGCTGCTCGGCACCCACCTGCGCCATACCTGGGTCGCCTCGCGGCTGTCGACGGTGCCGGCCGTCGTCGACGCAGGCATCCGTGCGGCCGCCCGCAACGAATACGTCTTCGACGACCTCGTCGAGATCGGTCTCGGAGACGGCCGGATCACCCCTCGGCTCGCGGGCGGACTGCTCGCGGGCCTCGTCCCTCGCACGCGGGCGCCGCTCGCGGGTCGCACCGGTTGAAGGAGCAGCACATGGAGATCCTCTCGGTCCGCGGGGCCCTGCCCCCGCACCGCTATCCCCAGCAGGAGATCACCGACGCCTTCGCCGGGGTCATCGCGCAGGGCGGCGGCCTCGACGAGCGGCTGCTGCGCCGCTTCCACGCCAACGCCGGCGTCGAGCACCGCAGCCTCGCGCTCCCCCTCGAGCGCTATGCCGAGCTCGGCGACTTCGGGCACTCCAACGACCTCTTCATCGAGACCGCCGTGGAGCTCGGGTCCCGCGCGCTCACCGACGCCCTCAAGGCCGCCGGGCTCACGCCCACCGACGTCGACCTGGTCGTCTCGGCGACCGTGACCGGGCTCGCCGTCCCCAGCCTCGAGGCGCGCATCGCCTCCGCCATCGGTCTGCGTCCCGACGTGAAGCGGCTCCCGCTGGTCGGGCTCGGCTGCGTCGCGGGGGCCGCCGGCATCGCCCGGCTGCACGACTACCTCGTCGGCCATCCCGACGAGGTGGCGGTGCTCGTCGCGGTGGAGCTGTGCTCGCTGACCGTGCAGCGTGACGACGTCTCGGTGCCCAACCTGGTCGCGAGCGGCCTGTTCGGCGACGGCGCCTCGGCCGTCGTCGCGCGGGGCGGGCGCGGGCGCGAGTCGCGGGGTCCCGTGCAGGTGCTCGCCAGCCGCAGCCGGCTCTACCCCGACTCCGAGCGGACGATGGGCTTCGACGTGACGTCGGGCGGCCTGCGGATCGTGCTGGACTCGTCGGTGCCGGACGTGGTCGGGCACTACCTGCGCGAGGACGTCGACGGCTTCCTCGCCGAGCACGGCCTGACCCGCGCCGACATCGGCTGGTGGGTCTGCCACCCCGGCGGCCCGAAGGTCATCGAGGCGCTCGAGGGCGCGCTCGAGGTGCCCCGTGACGCCGTCCAGCTGACCTGGGACTCCCTCGCGCGGATCGGCAACCTCTCCTCGGCCTCGGTGCTGCACGTCCTCGAGGACACCCTCCGCGAGCGCCCACCCGCCCCCGGGTCGTACGGCGTGCTGCTCGCGATGGGCCCCGGCTTCTGCTCCGAGCTGGTGCTGCTCCGCGCCCCGGAGGCCCCGGCATGACCACCCTCACCGCCTTCACGGTCATCGTCGCGCTCGTCGGCCTGGAGCGCGTCGCCGAGCTCGTGGTGAGCAAGCGCAACGCGGCCTGGAGCCTGGAGCGCGGCGGGCGCGAGACCGGGCAGGGGCACTACCCGGTGATGGTCGTGCTGCACACCGGCCTGCTCGTCGGTGCGCTGGCCGAGGCCTGGATCCGCCGGCCCGAGGTCGCGCCGGTCCTGGCGTGGTCGATGCTCGCGCTGGTCGTCGCGTCGCAGGCGCTGCGCTGGTGGTGCATCACCACGCTGGGCCGGCGCTGGAACACCCGCGTGATCGTGGTCCCCGGGCTCCCCCCGGTGACCGGCGGGCCCTATCGGCGGATCCCGCACCCCAACTACGTCGCCGTGGTCGTCGAGGGCGCCGCGCTGCCGCTCGTGCACGGCGCCTGGATCACCGCGCTGGTGTTCACGGTGCTCAACGCGGTGCTGCTGACCGTGCGGATCCGGGTGGAGAACGCCGCGCTGGCCACGCTGCCCCAGCCTGCCGCTCACGGGTGAGTGGCTGTGCGTGACCTGATCGTCGCCGGCGGGGGACCCATCGGCCTCGCGACCGCGCTGTACGCCGCGCGCTCAGGCCTCGACGTCGTCGTCCGCGAGCCGCGCGAGGGCGTGATCGACAAGGCCTGCGGCGAGGGGTTGATGCCGGGAGCGGTGGCGGCGCTGGCCGAGCTCGGCGTGGACCCCGCGGGGCGTCCGATCGACGGGATCCGCTACCTCGACGGGACCCGCCGGGCCGAGGCGTCGTTCCGGCACGGGCCCGGGCGCGGCGTCCGCCGTACCGTCCTGCACGCGGCACTGCGCGACGCGGCGCTCGCGGCCGGCGTCGCCATCGAGTCGGAGGCGGTCCGCGAGGTCCGCCAGCTGGGGGACCACGTCGTCGTGGACGGGGACCCGGCTCGCCACCTGGTCGCGGCCGATGGGCTGCACTCACCGGTACGACGGATGCTGGGGCTGGACGCGCCGGTGCCGGGCGTGCGCCGCTACGGCCTGCGCTGCCACGCCGACGCGGCGCCGTGGAGCTCGTTCGTCGAGGTGCACTGGTCGCACACCGCCGAGGCCTACGTGACGCCGGTGGGTGAGCGCCTGGTGGGGATCGCCGTGCTGGGCGGGCGTGGGCGGCGGCTGGAGGAGTCGTTGCGAGAGTTCCCCGAGCTGGCCGAGCGACTCTCCGGCGCGGAGCTGACCCGCACCCGTGGCGCCGGGCCGCTGCGCCAGCGGGCGCGCAGCCGGGTCGCCGGGCGGGTGCTGTTGGTGGGGGACGCGGCCGGCTATGTCGACGCCCTTACCGGTGAGGGCATCTCGCTGGGGCTGGCGCAGGCCCGGGCGGCCGTGGCTGCGATCGCGGCGGGGCGGCCGAGCGACTACGAGCAGGCCTGGCGGCGGCTCGGTCGCCGGCACGACCTGCTGACCCGGTCCCTGCTGGGCGCCACCCGGCACCGGATGGTCCGCGAGCGGATCGTGCCGCTCGCCGCCGCCTGGCCCGGCGTCTTCTCCGCGGCGGTCGACCAGCTGGCACGCCCGGTCTGACGCCGAGCCGCCGCCCGGGTCGCTACCGTCCGCGCCCGCCGTACTCCTAGTATGTGACGCGGGCCACCGTCTCGGGGTCCGGGAGGAGACGCGCCATGGTGATGACCCAGCAGGAGATGGACGAGCTCACCGACGCGCGCTTCCGCGCCGCCCGGCCGCCGTCGGGCGCTCGGGGCAGGATCCCGCGGTCCGCGCTGCCCCCGGGGCCGGGCTGGCCGTCCCTGCTGCAGACCGTCGGGCTGCTGCGCTTCCGTCACCAGTTCGTCCCCGCGATGCACCGCCGCTACGGCGACACGTTCACGGTGCGGCTGCTGCCGGGCGGGCAACCGCTGGTGCTGTTCACCCGTCCCGAGCACACCAAGGAGATATTCGCGGGCGACCCCGAGGTCTTCCACGCGGGCAAGGGCAACGCGGTGCTCGGCCCGGTCATGGGGCAGCACTCGCTGCTGCTGCAGGACGGCGCCGAGCACAAGCGGGCGCGCAAACTGCTGATGCCGGCCTTCAACGGCCAGGCGCTGCGCGGCTACGAGTCGCTGATCGCCGAGCTGGCCCGCACCGAGGTCGAGTCGTGGACATCGGGGGAGGAGTTCCGCTCGCTCGACCGGATGAACGCGCTCACGCTCGAGGTGATCCTGCGCGTGGTCTTCGGCGTCACCGACGAGGAGCGGCTGCGTCAGATGCGCCCCCGCGTCAACCGCACCGTGGACATCAGCCCGGCGATCCTCTTCGGGTGGTCGGTCCCGCGGCTGCAGGGGATCGGGCCGTGGAAGGCGACGGTCGACAACCAGCGTGAGCTCGACCGGCTGATGTACGCCGAGATCGGCGAGCGCCGCCTCCACGATCTCGAGGGCCGCTCGGACGTGCTCTCGCGACTGATCCAGGTCGGCGAGGACGAGGGCGACTCGCTCAGCGACGCCGAGTTGCGCGACCAGCTGGTGACCCTGCTGCTCGCCGGCCACGAGACCACCGCCACGGCGTTGTCGTGGGCGCTCTACGAGCTCGGCCGCGACTCCCGTCAGCTGGCGCGCGCCCAGGCCGCGGCCGACGCGGGCGAGCACGACTACCTGGACGCCGTGCTCAAGGAGTCGATGCGGCTGCACCCGGTCATCCCGATGGTCGTGCGTCACCTGATGGCGCCGGCGCGGGTCGGTGACTGGGACCTGCCCGCGGGGGTGACCGTGGGCCCTTCGATCCTGCTGACCCACGCCCGCGAGGACAACTACCCGGACCCGGAGGCCTTCCGGCCCGAGCGCTTTCTCGGCCAGAGCCCGGCCACCAACACCTGGATCCCGTTCGGCGGAGGTGTACGACGCTGCATCGGCGCCGGCTTCTCGCTGATGGAGGGCGTCGCGGTGCTGCGTGCGGTGCTGACGACGTACGACGTGGAGGCCGTCGGCGAGGACCGTCCCAAGGTCCGCAACATCACCAGCGTCCCGCGGCGAGGAGCGCCGATCAGGGTCCGGCGACGCTGAGCGGCTAGGACCGAGGCCCACCCGGGCCGTCGGCCGTGGCCTCGTCGAGGAGCCACCAGTCACCGAGCCGTGCTGCGGCGGCGCGCTGGGCGAGGCCACGATCGACCAGGCGGCGCTCGGACAGCGTGTCCAGGACTTCACGCCGCTCATCGAGCAGCGCCTGCTGCTCCGCCTCGGGGAGCGAACGGATGCGCTCGCCGAGCGCACGATGCCGGGCCCCACGCAGGGTGCCGTCCTGCGATCCGACCAGGTGCGCGACCAGCGCCACGGCACCCAGCAGGCCCGTGGCGGCGACAGGCACGGGCATCGGCAGTGTCGCCGGTTCCGGAAGCGAGAGGTAGA
The DNA here is from genome assembly GCF_054775955.1 of Nocardioides pacificus. Taxonomy (NCBI): domain Bacteria; kingdom Bacillati; phylum Actinomycetota; class Actinomycetes; order Propionibacteriales; family Nocardioidaceae; genus Nocardioides; species Nocardioides pacificus. Next base: position 118,573 of record NZ_BAAHCI010000005.1, on the reverse strand, counting down.
CCCACATCGTCAAGGGCGCCGCCGTCACTGCCAAGAACGCCGCGGCGATCCCGTAGCCGTCCCTCGGGCGGCCGAGGCGCCACCAATCCGCGAGCGCCCATGCCTGACCTATCGCCGCGATCCAGAAGCAGATCACCGTGACCGTTCGAGCCAGGTCCGGACTCATCGTGTCGGTGCCTGAGAAGACGTCGGCCCCGGAGCTGCCTATCGGCGCCAGCAGGCCCCCCAGCGGCGCGACCAGGGCGATCCCCTTGGCGAGCACGGCGAGGGTGAGAGCCCGCATGGCAGTCCGGAGCGAGGGAGTGTCGTAGGCAAGCTGCCACTCGAGCGACCCCAGTCGCACCCCGTCCTCGAACTCGTCCTCGCGGGCCTGTCGGACTGCGGTGGAGTTGCTCACGGCTCGGTTGTAGCACTGCTCCCCTACGGGTGGGCGGGCAGCTCGGTCGCCCTCGGGGCCACCCGGTGCCCTAGGAGGCGCGGGCCCGGGGATGCGCATCCGCGGGTGGTAGTGCGGTCAGGACCTCCTCGGGGTCGAACCCGGCGGCGACCTCCTCGAAGAGGTCGCAGTAGTCGAGGTAGTCCCCACGCACGACTGTCCCGGTCAGCATCAGGCCCGTGCCCTCCACCACCCAGGCCCACAGGTCGCAGACCAGGTCGTGCCCGCCGTGCGAGTAGGAGAACCGGCGGTAGGCCACCGGGTGGCCGTCGTCGTAGTCGTCCTCGTCCTCGAGGTCGAAGTGGGCCAGGCCCGGCGCCAGGTCCCGCAGCGTCGTCTCCACCCAGTCTTCGAGCGACATCGCGACGGGCTCGGCGACCAGGTTCAGGCCGGGGCGGACCCCACTGGGGCCCGGCTCACGGGGAGACGCGGCCAGCAGGATTCCTGCTTCCTGTCGTGCGCCGTGCGTCCATCCAGGTGGAAGCACGAGAGGCAGATCGGAGTTCTGGTCAGAAGGGGGGATGGCGCGGGGCATGGAGGACCTCCAGGTGGGGTGGGCAGCCGGGCTCGTCGCCCTGGTCAGCGGATTCGGCGGGGGCAACGAGTTCGGTGGGAGCGGGATCGAGGGGGTGGGACTCAGCGAGTTGCGCGTTCGGGCGGCCCTCGTCCAGCACGTGACCACCCAGCACGTGACCACCCAGCACGGGATCACCCAGCACGTGACCACCCAGCGCCGGGCCACCGAGGGTGACCCCGGCGAGCGTCCAGCGGCTGGTCCCACCCGGGGGCCCCGCGGGCGGCCGGTGATCCCTGGCGTCCGGCTCGGGCGGAGGGGCGGGCTGCGCGTGCGTGGCTCTCTGCTGGTCGCCGGATGGAGGCGCGCCCGTGCTGTCCGTGCTGCCCGGCACGTCGGCGTCGGGCACACGGGGTCGGGGCTGCGGCTGAGTCGGTGGCTGGGGCTGGGGCTGCGTCGGGGCATCCTCGACCGGCGGAAGGAACAGCCCCGACGGGATGCCGGGGACCATGTCCTCGCCCAGCTCGATGGCATAGGAGGCGAGCGTCGCGCGCCACTCGTCCTGCGCCTCCTTCTCGTCCTTGCGGGCCTGACGCACCAGATCCGCGGCGTCGCGATAGGCCAGTCGGCGCGCACGGACGAGGTGGGGGTCGTCGCCGTCCTCGTCGACCGGCTCCCGGATCCGGTCGCCGCGCAGGAGGTCGTAGGGCTCGACGAGGTCGCGTGCCCGGTCCATCCGGTCCCTGACGTCCTCGATGGCGCCGGCCAGCTCGTCGAGGCCGCGACCGAGCCTGGCGACGCACCGCGACAGCATCTCGGCGTCGTTCGCCGAGGTCGTGACCCGCTCGCGGTAGGCCAGCCCCGCGCCTCCGTCGAGGCCGTCGACCGAGCGGTGTCGCTCCCGGACGAGACAGTCGGCCGCGTCGGCGATGGCCTGGCTGGTGCGCGTCAGCTGGCGGGCCGTACGGCGGCAGGGGCCCGCCCGGCCGTCGACGCGCAGGGAGATGCTCATCCCCCGGACCCATCAGACTCAGCACCGCCGGACTCAGCACCGCCGGACTCAGCACCGCCGGACTCAGCACCGCCGGACTCAGCACCGCCGGACTCAGCCCCGCCGGACTCAGCACCGTCGGACAGAGGGTCCTCCCAGGGCAGGCACTGGAAGCCGGGGCGGATCTGGGCGTCGTCGGTGCGCCAGAAGTCGTCGCAGGTGTCGACCACGCCGGTGGCGATCCGCGCCAGGTCTCGCTCGAGCTGGCGACAGGCCCTGGCGACGGTGTCCAGCCCGGTGGAGGTCTCGGCGGACGAGGCTCCCGTGTCGGGGTGGTGCAGGGGGAGCTCGTCGAGCACCGCCTCCCGGTGGGAGGACAGGCGGCGGGCCGCGCCCTGCATCCGTCCGTAGTCGATCAGCATGGACACGACGCTAGGAAGCAACGGCCTCGCCGCCAACCCCCACTTCGTCGGCCTGTGGACAACCGCCTGCGGCGGGTGCGCCGAGCGGACGGCTCAGCCCGCGAAGGCGGCGCGCACCTGCTCCTCGCTCAGCCCGTAGTCGGCCAGCGTGTAGGCGTGCGTCGGCTTGCGGTCGCCCTCGCGCGACGCCGCGTCGACGGCCCGGACGGCGTCGGCCACCCCGGGCGTCCAGTCCAGACCGAACGCCTCGTAGATCCCCTGCACCGTCGCTGTCGGGTCGGCCACGAAGTCGCGGTAGTCGATGTCGACGAACTGCTGGGGGCCGTAGGCCGGCCGCGCCTCGTGGAAGGCGTGGAACTCGCGGGTGAGCAGGTCGAGCTGGGTCGCCCCGATGACGTCGCCGGTGAACGTCGTGGACCAGCCGCCCGCGGACGTCGCCGACAGCGAGCAGGCGCTAGCGACCGAGGTCACCGGGTCGCGGTGCATCTGCACGATGAGCGCGTCCGGATAGACCGCCATCAGCGCGTCCAGGGCGACCAGGTGGGAGGGGTTCTTCAGCACCCAGCGGCGGTCGGCGTCGTTGAGCCCGATCAGCTGCAGGTTGGCCTTGTGCCGCTCGTAGGCGTCGGTCCAGTCCTGCTTGGCCAGCCACCCGGCGTACGTCGGCACCAGCGCGACCGACTCGTAGCCGATCGACTTGCCGCTCTGGCGCAGGATCTTCCAGCACTCCTCGACCGTGGAGGCGTCCATGTAGTGGATGCCCATCAGCTCGGGGTTCTCCGCGTTGTGGGCGGCGTAGCCGGCGTTGATCGCTGCGTAGACCGGGTTGTCGTCCCACGTCTCGCGCGGCGGGCGCGGCTGGGGGAACTCCGAGAGCCACAGCTCGATCCCCTGGTGCGAGGGATCCGCGGTCAGCAGGCGGTGCATCGCGGTCGTGCCGGTGCGGGGAAGGCCGAGCACGAAGATCGGCCGCTCGATCGCGACGTCGGCGTACGACCGGTGCTCGGTGAAGCCGGACTGCGACAGCAGCCGGGCCACCAGCGCGCCCTTCACCTGCGCGCGCATCATGAAGTTGCCGACCCCGGTCAGCCCCGCGACGGGGGAGTTGAGGTCGTCGACGAGGATCCGCAGCCCCTCCTCGTGCTCGGTGCCGCCGAAGTCCTCGAGTCCGGTCGAGCGGACGGCGGCCGCCGCGATGTCCTCGAAGCTGCCGACGTCGGCGCGTTCGCGTGCCATGTCTCCTCCGGGTGAGCGTGGGGTGGGGCTGGGCGAGTTGGGGCGGGGCGAGTCGGGGCGGGGGTCTGCCTAGTGGTCGTGGAACTCGCCGCAGTCGACGTTGAGCACGGTGCCGGTGACGGCGCTGGCGAGGTCGCTGGCATAGAAGAGCGCGGTCCGCGCGATCTCGTCGGGGGTGGCCAGTCGCTTCAGGTCGGTGGGTGCCGCCTTCTCGGCGTACACCTCCTCGTGGGTGCGCCCGGTCTCGGAGGCGATCCAGTCGAAGTAGGCCTTGTTGACGTCCTCGTAGATGTAGGACGGCGCGACCGAGTTGACCCGGATCCCGCGCGGGCCGAGCTCGGTGGCGAGCGCCGAGGCGAGGTGGGCGAGCTGGCCCTTGGAGAGCTTGTAGCCCGCGAACTCCGGCTGCGACTGGTAGAGCACCGCGGAGTTGACCATCACGATCGAGCCCCGGGTCTCGGCGAGCGCGTCCGCGAAGAGCGCGGAGAGCCGCAGTGGCGCGTAGACGTTGGTCTCCTGCGCCGCACGCAGCGCCTCGACGTCGAGGGTGGTGAGCGGGTCCATCGGCGGGATCGCGAAGGCGTTGTTGATCAGGCAGTCGACCCGCCCGAACTCGCTCAGCGCGGCGTCGACTAGCGCGGCGCGGGCGCCCTCGTCGGTGATGTCGGTGGGTACGACGAGCGCCCGGCGGCCCAGCTCGCGCACCCGGGTGGCCATCTTCTCGAGTCGCTTCTCGGTGCGGCTGACCAGGACCAGGTCGGCCCCCATCTTGGCGGCCTCCTCGCCCAGCGCGCGGCCGAGCCCGGGGCCGACCCCGGACAGCACGACGACCTTGTCCTGCAGCAGTCCTGCTCCGACGTGGGTCGGTTGAGCGGTCACGACAGCATCCTCCGGGCGACGGCCCGCTGGCGGGCGGTGATCCGGGCGGCGTACTCCTGCGCCGTCACCCGGTTGGAATCGTGGTGCGGCAGCACGCTCGCGAGGTCGTCGAAGCGGACCTTCTCGACGACCGGCCCGTCCTCGGGGCCGAGGTCGCGGGAGAGCTGCTGCCAGCGCAGCATGATCGCGCCGGTGCGGTGGCCCAGCGCCTCGAGCCAGTTGGCGACGCCGGGGTCGCGCTCGCTGATCACGAAGCGCATCACGCCGTCGGGGTCGGTCTGCGCCTGAGCCTTGGTCAGCGACGTCTGGTGGGTCTCGTAGTCGGTGGAGACATACCAGTCCGACCCGATCTGGATCGCCTGATAGGTGCAGTCCGCGCACTCCGGCACGCTCACCACCAGCGCCTCGTCGTCGGCGAGCTCGTAGTGCCCGATCGAGGAGCGCTGCGAGGTCAGCCCTCCCGGCGTCGATCGGGGCGGGGTGAGGGTGTTGACCGGCTCCTTGTACTGGAAGAACTGCGGGAACATGAACCAGGTCTGGATGGTCCCGGTGAGCGTGCGCGCGGCGATCTCGTACTTCTTCGCGAGCCGCGCCCGGGTCAGCGGCGGCGCCGGCACCCCGAGCTGGTCGGTCCGCTCGATCCAGAGCGTGCCGCGCTCCTCGGTGTCCCAGTCGTTGTAGACCTCGCGCACGATCAGCGACGAGGCGCCCGGACCGGAGACGAAGTAGTTGCGCGGCCTCGCCTCCCCCTCGGGCAGCTCGGGGCCGAAGGTCAGCTCGAACGTGCCGCCGTCGTCGAGCTCGATCTCGCGCTCGTCGAACGCCGCCAGCGCGGCCGGGGTGTCGTCGGCGGTGTAGTGGCCGGCCATCACCTGGAACGACAGGTCCGCGGTCGTCCCGCGGCGCCCGCGCACGACGTACGTCGCGGAGTCGTTGATCGTCGCGTGGAAGTAGAGCGCGTCGGGGTTGTCGAGGCCCTGGCGGGAGAACTGGTGGGTGCCGTTGACGAAGAGCGTGCGCCCCGGGTCGTGGCTGAACGCAGCCTGGATCGACATCCGGATCCGGCCCGCGAGGTAGTCGTAGCCCTCCAGCAGGTCCTGCTCGGTGCGGATGAAGTCGGCCGAGCGGATCAGCTCCTCGGCCTGCGCGACGGCGTCGGCGAAGGGCTTGGTGATGCCGGGATCGTCGAAGCCGTGGAGGGCGCCAGCGGGGTCGGGGACAGCCATCAGAGCTTCCGGATGATCTGGTCGGCGTACTTCTCCAGGTCGGCGACCTTCTTGCTCACCGGCTCGTCGTCCTGGCCCTTGATGTAGGGCACCCGGAAGCCGACGATCGCGTCGGTCACGCCCTTGTCCTCGAGGCGGCGGACGCCGTCGAGGGTGTAGGCGTCGTAGGAGATCGCGTGCACCTGGAAGTCGTCGCGGCTGTCGCCCTCGGCCCTGCGGATCTCGGCCAGGCGGCCCAGCAGCCGGTCCAGCTCCTCGCCGTCGCCGCCGGCGTGCATCCAGCCGTCCCCCTTGAGTACGGCGCGGCGCAGCGCGGCGTCGCTGTGGCCGCCGACGAGCAGCGGGATCGGCTCGGTGGGGGCCGGGGTCTGCTTGAGCTCGGGGAAGGAGAAGAACTCGCCGTCGTAGCCGAAGTAGTCGCCGCTGGTCAGGCCGCGCAGGATGTCCATGCACTCGTCCATCCGCTTGCCTCGGCGCGCCCAACCGACGCCCATCGCGATGAAGTCCTCGGGCCACGGCGAGAGGCCGACCCCGAGGGTGAGGCGGTTGCCGGACAGGCAGGCGATCGAGGAGGCCTGCTTGGCGACCAGCACTGGGGGACGCACCGGGAGCTTCAGCACGAACGGCGTGTAGCGCAGCGTGCTGGTCAGTGCGGCCAGGTGGGTCACCAGCGTCATCGTCTCGATGAACGACTTGTCCTCGAGGAACTCGCGGTCGCCGGTGTCGGTGTAGGGGTAGGTCGAGTCCGACTCGCGCGGGTAGATCAGGCTGTCCGCGACCGTCATCGACGTGTAGCCGGCGGCCTCGGCCGCCTGGGCCAGGGGCACATAGTTCTCGACGCGGGTCATCGCCTCGGCGTAGGTGAATCGCATGCCCCGCACCCTAGAACGTGTTCCAGTTCACTGCCATAGTTCTCCCGATGGCCGGGAGGCACCCCGGAGACCCGGATCGATCGAGGCGAGGAGCCACATGGAGCTGCAGGAGATCGGCGACCGACTGGAGATCCAGCAGGTGCTGGTGCGCTACACCCGCGCGATCGACACCGGCGAGTGGGACCGGCTCGACACGGTCTTCACCGCCGACGCCGCGATCGACTACACCGAGAGCGGCGGGATCGCCGACGCCTTTCCGGTGGTGAAGGCCTGGCTGGCGGAGAACCTGCCGATCTTCCCGCGTCGGATGCACACGCTCGGACAGAGCGAGGTCACCTTCGGCGAGGGGGGCGATGTGGCCCGGGTCGCGGCGTACTTCCACAACCCGATGACGCTGCCGCAGCCTGACGGGAGCGACCTGCTGGTCGAGTTCGGCGGGATCTACCACCACGAGATGGTGCGCACCGCCGACGGCTGGCGCAGTCGCCGCCTCCACGAGGAGCTCGTCTGGAAGCGGGGCATGTGATGGCGCTGAAGAAGCGCCCCGGCGGGCTCGACTCGCCGGTGGTCCCGAAGGTGATGAAGCACGTGGGCAGGGCGCACGTCGCGGTCTACCGGCGCACCGGGGGGCGGATCGGCGGGAAGTGGCGGATCGGGTCCGCTCTGCGTCGTCCCGTGCCGATCTGCCTGCTCGAGCACGTCGGACGGACGTCGGGCACGACGTACACGAGCCCGCTGCTCTACCTCCTCGACGGCCCGGACGTCGTGGTGGTCGCCTCGCAGGGCGGGCTGCCCAAGCACCCGCAGTGGTATCGCAATCTGATGGCCGCGCCCGACGCCCGGATCCAGATCGGCCCGCAGGTGCGCGAGATCCGGGCCCGGACCGCCGACGCCGAGGAGCGCCAGCGGCTGTGGCCCCGGCTGGTGGACCTCTACGCCGACTTCGAGTCCTATCAGTCGTGGACCGAGCGGGAGATCCCGGTGGTGGTCTGCTCGCCGCGCTGAGCTGCTCTGCGGGCGTTGGAGGGGCCGCCGGGTGGAGGCGCCGGTTGGCCATCCTTGTCCCGTGCCCGACAATGGTGGGGTAGCGACGGCCAGGGCGCCGTCGGTGTTCCTCCTGGGGGTGTCCTGCGCGTGCGATCCGATGATGACCGTCCCGTCCTGGCCGGCCTGGTCGCGCTGGTCGCGGTCGGCCTGGTCGTCGGTCTCGTGGCCGGCCTCGCCGTGCTCGTCGGCACCCGGATGCTCGGTGTCAACGGCGACGCCGCCGCGTCCACCGGCACCACGGCGGGCGAGACCCTGTACCTGCCCGAGCCTCGGGCGACCGAGCAGGCATCGGGGCCGCTGATCACCCTGGCGCCCGGTGACGAGGAGTCCGAGTCGGGCGGCGAGCCCTCCGACGAGCCCTCCAAGTCGGAGGCGCCCAAGAAGGAGATCACCCTCCAGTCCGGCCAGACGTCGGTGGGCCCGATGTCGCAGATCGACCTCTCGGGTGTCTATCCCAAGGGTGAGGGCGCGATCCTCAAGGTGCAGCGCTTCGAGGAGACCGGCTGGTCCGACTTCGGCGTCACCGCGTCGGTCAGCGGCGGGATCTTCTCGACCTACGTGGAGACCGGTCGCGTGGGGGAGAACCGCTTTCGGATGGTCGACACCGACACCGACCTTGCCTCCAACGAGGTCCGCGTCACGGTGCAGTGACGGTCCGCGCCGGCGCGACTCGGCGTCGCAGCCAGGCGTGGACGCTCGGCTGACCGGCCAGGACCCCGGCGAGCACGAGCGCCACTCCGGCCAGCTGCACCGGCCCGAACGGCTCGCCGGCGAAGGCGACGCCCAGTCCGGTGCCGACGACCGGGTTCAACAGCCCGACCAGCGCCACCGCGCCGGCCTGCATCAGTCGCAGGCCGCGGAACCACACGACGTACGCCAGGGCGGTGCCGACCAGCCCGAGGTAGAGGTAGCCGCCGACGGCCCGGGAGTCGAGGGTGGGCGGGGCGCCCTCCACGATCGCCGCGAGGGGCAGCAGCACCAGTCCGCCGGCGACCAGCTGCCACGAGGTCAGCGTCAGCAGGTCGACCGGGCTCTGCCAGCGCTTGATGAGCACGAAGCCGACCCCCGAGCTGAGGACCGCGCCGGCCGCGGCCAGCACTCCGATGGGGTCCACGACGACCTCCGCGCGCAGCACGAGCAGTGACACCCCGCCGACCCCGACCGCTGCGCCGAGCAGGGAGAGAGCGCGCGGCCGCTCGGCCACCAGGGCCCACGCCAGCATCATCACCACGAGCGGGCTGGCGGCGGTGAGCGTGGCCGCCAGTCCGCCCGGGAGGCGGTAGGCCGCCACGAAGAGCAGCGCGAAGAACCCACCGATGTTGAGCGTGCCGAGCACGGCCGCCCGCCACCACCAGGCGCCGTGCGGCAGCTGGCGTCGTACGGCGAGCAGCAGCAGGCCGACGGGCAGCGCGCGCACGGTCGCGGAGAAGAGAGGGCGGTCGGGCGGCAGGAACGTATCGGTGACGAAGTACGTCGAGCCCCAGGCGAGCGGCGCGATCGCGGTGATCAGGGGAGTGAGGGTTTTATCTTCCATGGAAGACAAATAGTCTTCCGGGGAAGATATATTCCCCTTCATGAGTGACGAGCGCGCGCCGGACCCCGACCACGTCGGACGGATCATGGAGCAGTGGGGTCGCGAGCGCCCCGAGCTCGACGTCAGCCCAATGGCGATCATCGGCCGTCTCCACCGCCTCGCCGACGTGCTCCACGCCGAGCTGCGGCCGGTCTTCGCCCGCGCCGGGCTCAGCGACGGCGACTTCGACGTGCTCGCCACGCTGCGCCGCGCCGGCGCGCCGTACGAGCTGACGGCCGGTGCCATCGGCGCCTCCACGATGGTGACCTCCGGGGCGGTCACCAAGCGCGTCGACCGGCTTGAGGGCGCCGGACTCGTGCATCGGCGGGTCTCCGACGCTGACGCCCGCGGTCGCACCGTCGGTCTGACCCCCGAGGGCAGGGAGCTGGTCGACCGCCTCGCCGAGGCGCACTTCGCCAACGAGCGCCGACTGGTCTCCGGCCTCACTGCCGCAGAACGCGACCAGCTCGCGGCCCTCCTGGAGAGGTGGGGCCGCGAGCTGGG
>NZ_BAAHCI010000005.1:72685-108832 GCF_054775955.1 Nocardioides pacificus | reverse complement strand
GTCGGTTTCCCCGGTCGACCGGGGATCGCTGAACTTGTCAGGCGAAACTTCGCCCGACAACATCAGGTTTCCCCGGTCGACCGGGGAAACCGACAGGCGCTCAGTCGCTCAGGCGGGCACCCAGTCGAACGTGTCCGGGTTGGGGCCCTGGCGGCCGGCCTCGCCCTGGTCGAGGGCGCTGATGGCGGCGACGTCGTCGGCGGTGAGCGTGAAGTCGAAGATTTCGAAGTTCTCGCGCATCCGCTCGGGGGACATCGACTTGGGGAAGACGATGTCGCCGCGCTCGATGTGCCAGCGCAGCGTCACCTGGGCGGGCGTCTTGCCGACGCGGCCGGCGATCTCGTTGATCACCGGGTCGCCGAGGACCTTGCCCTGGGCGATGGGGGACCAGGCCTCGACCTCGACGCCGTGACGGATCGAGGCGGCGCGGGCCTCATCGTTGGCGAAGTAGGGGTGGACCTCGATCTGGTTGACCACCGGCACGACGCCGGTCTCCTCGACGATCCGGTCGAGGTGGGCGGGCTGGAAGTTCGAGACGCCGACCGACGTGGCGCGGCCGTCGGCGACGAACTCGGCCAGCGTGCGCCAGGTGGACACGAAGTCGCCGTCGTACTTGGTCGGCAGCGGCCAGTGGATCAGGAACAGGTCGATCCGGTCGAGGCCGAGCGCCTCGAGGGTGGCGTCGAAGGCGCGGCGCGCGTCGTCGGGGCGGTGCACGTGGTTGTGCAGCTTGCTGGTCACGTAGAGCTCGTCGCGGGAGATGCCGGACGCGGCGATCGCCTGGCCCACGCCCTGCTCGTTGCCGTACATCTGCGCGGTGTCGATGTGGCGGTAGCCGATCTCGAACGCCGAGGCGACGGTGGCCGCGGTCTCCTCGGGCGGGACCTGGTAGACCCCGAAGCCGAGCTGGGGGATGGTCGTCTGGTCATGAAGGGTGATGACGGGAACGCTCATGCGGGGCCCAACAACCCTGCCTGCGACCTATTCCGGAATGGGTGCGCACTGTGGGGTAGGTCGCATCGCTCGGCGGGCGTGGTGTGGGCCGCCGTTTGGTCCCCAACGGCAGTGATTTCGGGCATAGACGTGCAGTCTCTGACCAATCGGCGCCCCCTCGGCGCAGTACGACGAGCAAGGCGCCGGGTCGCGACGTACCAGGGGCGGGGACCGATCACGTCGTACCGCCAGGAGAGGGATGAGGCATCGCCGATTGGGCAGAGACTGCATGCCTGAGACTGTTTTCGTCGCCGTTGGGGACCAAACGGCAACCCGCCGCCGCCACCGACCGCCACCGAAGGCACCCCGGCCGGAGGATCTCGAAATCCCTCGGAAGACGGGAACATCCACCCCGCCCCTTGCGTTAGTCCCTGTGAACGAAGTTGAGTTGATCGCACTCAAGTTATTTGCGAGACTCGCTTCGGCGACGCACCATAGACAGCACGCCCCGAGCGATCGGGCCCCAAGACTGACAAGAGCACTGACACGGAACGCGGGCACACCAGCCCAGAAGCAACCGGAGGTATCCCCATGGCACGCGCGGTCGGCATTGACCTCGGGACGACCAACTCGGTCGTCGCAATCCTCGAGGGTGGCGAACCCACCGTCATCGCAAACGCGGAAGGCGCCCGCACCACCCCGTCGGTCGTCGCCTTCGCCAAGTCCGGCGAGGTCCTCGTCGGCGAGGTCGCCAAGCGGCAGGCCGTCACCAACGTCGACCGGACGATCCGCTCGGTCAAGCGCCACATGGGCACCGACTGGAAGACCCAGGTCGACGACAAGTCCTTCACCCCCCAGCAGATCAGCGCGTTCGTGCTGCAGAAGCTCAAGCGCGACGCCGAGGCCTACCTCGGCGAGCCGGTGACCGACGCGGTCATCACCGTGCCGGCCTACTTCTCCGACGCGCAGCGCCAGGCCACCAAGGAGGCCGGTGAGATCGCGGGCCTCAACGTGAGCCGCATCGTCAACGAGCCCACCGCCGCGGCGCTGGCCTACGGCCTCGACAAGGGCGACGACCAGACGATCCTCGTCTTCGACCTCGGTGGCGGCACGTTCGACGTGTCCCTGCTCGAGATCGGCGAGGGCGTCGTCGAGGTCAAGGCGACCTCCGGTGACAACCACCTCGGTGGTGACGACTGGGACTCCCGCGTCGTCGAGTGGATGGTCAAGAAGTTCAAGGACAACAACGGCGTCGACCTCGCGGCCGACAAGATCGCCAAGCAGCGCCTCCAGGAGGCCGCGGAGAAGGCGAAGATCGAGCTCTCGTCCTCGAGCGAGACCACGATCCACCTGCCCTACATCACCCACGGTGAGTCCGGCCCGCTGCACTTCGAGGAGAAGATGACGCGCAGCGAGTTCCAGAAGCTCACCGCGGACCTGCTCGAGCGCACCAAGAAGCCCTTCCAGCAGGTGCTCAAGGACGGCGGCGTGGCCGTCGACAAGATCGACCACGTGGTCCTCGTCGGTGGCTCCACCCGGATGCCCGCCGTCAGCGAGGTCGTCAAGGACCTGCTCGGTGGCAAGGAGCCCAACAAGGGCGTCAACCCCGACGAGGTCGTCGCCGTCGGCGCCGCGCTCCAGGCCGGCGTCCTCAAGGGCGAGGTCAAGGACGTGCTGCTCCTCGACGTCACCCCGCTCTCGCTCGGCATCGAGACCAAGGGCGGCGTGATGACCACGCTGATCGAGCGCAACACCACGATCCCGACCAAGCGCAGCGAGATCTTCACGACCGCCGACGACAACCAGCCGTCGGTCGAGATCAAGGTCGCCCAGGGCGAGCGCCAGATGTGGGCGCAGAACCAGCCCCTCGGCAACTTCGAGCTCACCGGTCTGCCGCCGGCCCCCCGCGGCATCCCGAAGATCGAGGTCACCTTCGACATCGACGCCAACGGCATCGTGCACGTCTCGGCGAAGGACCAGGGCTCGGGCAAGGAGCAGTCGATGACGATCTCCGGCGGCTCCGCCCTCGGCAAGGACGAGATCGACCGGATGGTCCGCGAGGCCGAGCAGTACGCCGAGGAGGACGCCAAGCGTCGCGAGACCGTCGAGGTCCGCAACCAGGCCGACAGCCTCGTCTACTCGACCGAGAAGTTCCTCACCGAGAACGACGAGAAGCTGCCCGAGGACGTCAAGACCGAGGTCCAGGCCGACCTCGACGCCCTCAAGGCCACCCTGGAGAACGCCGAGTCGAGCTCCGAGGACCTGCAGGCCGGCATCACCAAGCTCAACGAGTCGAGCCAGAAGATGGGCGCCGCGATGTACGCCGCCGCGGAGGCCGACCAGGCCGCTGCCGGCGGTGCGGCCACCGGCTCGGGCGAGGCCGAGGACGACGTCGTCGACGCCGAGATCATCGACGAGGACACCCCCGAGGGTGAGTCCAAGTGACCCCTTCCCCCGAGGGCCAGTCCCCCGAGGGCCAGTCCTCCCAGGACGACCGCACACCGGAGGGGGAGCCGCGCGACGCCGCGGCTCCCTCCCCGGAGGGTGTTGCCCCGGACCCGGCCGATCTCTCGCCCGAGGCGGCAGAGGAGCTGCTCGAGGAGGAGCTGGAGGACGATCTCGGCCGGGCCCGTCGCGACGTGGTCGAGCTGACCTCCGACCTGCAGCGCCTGCAGGCCGAGTTCCTCAACTACAAGCGGCGCGTCGACCGGGACCGGGACCTGATCCGCGAGAACGCGACGTACACCGCGCTAGCGCCAATCACCGAGGTCCTCGACACCATCGACCGGGCCCGCGAGCACGGTGAGGTCGAGGGCGGCTTCAAGGCCGTCGCCGACCAGCTCGAGCGGGTCGTCACGGGTGTCGGCCTGATCAAGTACGGCGCTCCCGGCGACCCCTTCGACCCGACGATCCACGAGGCCCTCTCCCACCTGGGCGAGGACGCGGGAGTCGAGGTGACCACCTGCAAGGTGGTCGCGAAGGCCGGCTACCGGATCGGGGACCGGGTCGTCCGCGCCGCCCAGGTGCTGGTCGTCGACCCGGCTGCACCCACGGCGCCTGCGGCAGACTCGTCCGCGGGCGAGTAGAAACCACACACGGAGAGGAGGTGCGCGCGTGACCAATGCGGACTGGGTGAAGAAGGACTTCTACAAGGAGCTCGGGGTGTCCAAGGACGCCACCGCCGACGAGATCAAGAAGGCGTACCGCAAGCTGGCGCGCGCGCACCACCCCGACTCCAACCCCGGCGACACTGCCAAGCACGACCGCTTCAAGGCGGTCGCCGAGGCCTACGACGTCGTCGGCGACCCCGAGAAGCGCAAGCAGTACGACGAGCTGCGGCGCGTCGTCGTGGGTGGCTTCGGCGGATTCCCCGGTGGCTTCGGCGGTCGCACCGGCGGCACCACCACCGGTGGGTTCGACATCAACGACCTGCTCCGCGACCGCGCCGGCGCCCCCGGTGGCGCCGGCGGCGCGGGAGGCGGCTTCGGCGACATGTTCGGCGACCTCTTCGGAGGCGGCCGGGCGCGCCAGACCCGACCGCGCCCGCAGAAGGGCCCGGACCTCGAGAGCACCGCGACGATCAGCTTCACCGACGCCCTCGAGGGCGTCACGATCTCGTTGCGGTTGGCCAGCGACGCCCCCTGCCCCGACTGCAACGGCACCGGTGGCAAGCCCGGCACCCGGCCCCACGTCTGTCCCGAGTGCGAGGGCGCCGGCTACGTCGCGGCGATGGCAGGCGGCGCCTTCACGATGAACGAGACCTGCCCGTCGTGCGGTGGCCGCCAGCTGGTGTACGACGACCCGTGCCCGACGTGCCAGGGCAGCGGCCGCGGTCGCTCCGCCCGGACGATTCAGGCCCGCATCCCCGCCGGCGTCAAGGACGGCCAGCGGATCCGGCTGCGCGGCAAGGGCGGCGGCGGCGAGAACGGCGGCACCGCCGGCGACCTCTTCGTCACCGTCAAGGTCTCCCCGCACCGCGTCTTCGGGCGCAAGGACGACAACCTCACGCTCGACGTGCCGGTCTCCTTCGACGAGGCGGCGCTGGGCGCGGAGATCAAGATCCCGACGCTCAGTGGCAGCCCGGTGACGCTGCGGCTGCCCCCGGGCACCCCCAACGGGCGCACGTTCCGCGTCCGCGGCAAGGGCGCCCCCAAGCCCGACGGCACCAAGGGCGACCTGCTGGCCACCATCGAGGTGCACGTGCCGGCGACGCTCGACCCGGCCGCCCGGGAGGCGGTCGAGGCCTATCGTGCCGCGACAGTCGGGAAGCCCTTGCGTACGGGGCTCTTCGAGGGGGTCTGAGATGGCCGGGCGGCAGTCACGGGAGGGCGCAGGCGGCTTCCGTCCGGGGCTGGGCGCGGACGCCGCCGTCTACGTGATCAGCGTGGCCGCGGAGCTGACCGGCCTGCATCCCCAGACGCTGCGGACCTACGAGCGCCTCGGGCTGATCACCCCTGGGCGCACCGGCGGCGGAGGTCGTCGCTACTCGCAGCGCGACATCGAGCTGCTGCGCGAGATCGCCGACCTCACCGCGTCCGGCATCGGCATCGAGGGCGTCCGACGCATCCTCGACCTGGAGAACCAGGTCGTCGCGCTCCAGCTGCGCAACGAGGAGCTGCTCGCCGAGCTGGAGGGGACGCGCGAGGCGCTGCGTGCGGCCCTCGTCGCTCGTCGTACGACGCAGGGGCAGCCGACGAACAAGCTCCCCGTGCTGCGGGGCGCACGCCCCAGCCAGGAAGTCGTGCTCTGGCGGCGCAGGAGCTGAGGCGTGCGCGCCTCGCCGGCTGGTCCTGGACGTGATGACTAGGTTGGCGGGCATGGCTCTCGCGACGTTCAAGGACCTGTGCATCGACGCCGTCGATCCGGTGGCGCTCGGCGACTTCTGGGCCGGTGCGCTGGGGCGCGAGCGTGAACGACGCAAGGACGGCATGGTGCTGCTCACCGGCCCCACCCCACGGCACACGATCTGGGTCAACGCCGTCCCCGAGCCGGTGAGCGTCAAGCAGCGGGTGCACCTCGACGTGCACGCCCGCAGTGTCGACGACGTGCTGGCGCTGGGGGCGACTGCGCTCGACCTGGAGAGCTTTCGGTGGAAGGTGCTTGCCGATCCCGAGGGGGGCGAGCTGTGCGTGTTCGAGCGCGAGGAGGTGCCGACCGAGCGCCTCTACGAGATCGTCGTCGACTCGGTCGACCCCGTGGCTCAGGCCCGTTGGTGGGCCACTCTGCTCGGGGCCTCGCAGGGGCACGACGCCGAGCACGGCTGGGCCTGGGTCGAGGACATCCCCGGGGCGCCGTTCGAGTCGCTGGTCTTCGTGTCGGTGCCGGAGCCCAAGGCCGTCAAGAACCGGATCCACCTCGACGTCGACACGGCCGACCTCGCCGCGCTGACCGCGGGCTCCCAGGACTGGCAGGCGGCGCGGGTGCTGCGCGCCCAGGACGACGAGATCGGCTGGACCGTGCTCGCCGACCCGGAGGGCAACGAGTTCTGCGCGTTTCAGAGTTGAGTGGAATAGACTCAACTTTGCTGATGTTCCCTGACTGACGCACCCGTTCGGCGCAGGCCGGTCAGGCACGTTCCACAGAAGCCGTTTTTCGAGCAGCAGGAGAGGCGAGATGAGCCAGTTCGGAGCCGACAAGTTCACCACCCGCAGCCGCGAGGCGATCGAGGCCGCCCAGGTCTCGGCGACCACGGCCGGCAACACCACCACCGAGCCCATCCACCTCCTCGTCGCGCTGCTGCTCCAGGAGGGCGGCACACCGGCCAACATGGTGACCAAGGCGGGAGCCGACGCCCCGACCCTGGTGCGCAACGCCGCGGCCATGCGCGACGCCCTCCCCAAGGCCACCGGCGCGACGGTCCAGCAGCCCGCGGCCTCCGCTGCGCTGACCCGCGTGCTCGCCTCGGCGATCGACCTCGCAGCGAGCATGAAGGACGACTACGTCGCCACCGAGCACCTGCTGATCGCCCTCGCGGGCGTGGAGAGCTCGGCGCAGAAGGTCCTCGTCGACGCCGGCCTCACCGAGGCGGGACTGCGCGAGGGGCTGACCGCCGTACGCGGCAACCGGCGGGTCACCAGCCAGGACGCCGAGTCGACCTACGAGGCGCTGGAGAAGTACTCCGTCGACCTCACCCAGGCCGCGGAGGAGGGGCGCCTCGACCCGGTCATCGGCCGCGACGCCGAGATCCGCCGCGTCGTGCAGGTGCTGAGCCGACGCACGAAGAACAACCCCGTGCTGATCGGTGAGCCGGGCGTCGGCAAGACCGCCGTCGTCGAGGGTCTCGCCCAGCGCGTGGTCGCCGGTGACGTGCCCGACTCCCTCAAGGGTCGCCGGGTGCTGAGCCTGGACCTGGCCGCGATGGTGGCGGGCGCGAAGTATCGCGGCGAGTTCGAGGAGCGGCTCAAGGCCGTGCTCGAGGAGATCAAGGAGGCCGGCGGCCAGGTCATCACGTTCATCGACGAGCTGCACACGGTCGTCGGCGCGGGTGCCAGCGGCGAGGGCGCGATGGACGCCGGCAACATGCTCAAGCCGATGCTCGCGCGTGGCGAGCTCCACATGATCGGCGCGACCACCCTCGACGAGTACCGCGAGCGGATCGAGAAGGACCCGGCCCTGGAGCGCCGCTTCCAGCAGGTCTTCGTCGGCGAGCCGAGCGTCGAGGACACGATCCAGATCCTGCGCGGCATCCAGGAGAAGTACGAGGCGCACCACGGCGTCCGGATCACCGACGCCGCCCTGGTCGCCGCCGCCACGCTGTCGGACCGCTACATCTCCGGGCGCCAGCTGCCCGACAAGGCCATCGACCTCATCGACGAGGCCGCCTCGCGGCTGCGGATGGAGATCGAGTCCTCGCCCGAGGAGATCGACCAGCTGCGCCGCCACGTCGACCGGCTCAAGATGGAGCGCTTCGCCCTCGAGAAGGAGAGCGACGACGCCTCGCGCGAGCGCCTCGAGAAGCTGATCGCCGACCTGGCCGACAACGAGGAGGAGCTGCGCGCGCTCGAGCAGCGCTGGGAGCTGGAGAAGTCGTCGCTCGAGGGCGAGGGCGAGCTGCGCCGCCAGCTCGACCAGCTCCGTGTCGAGGCCGACCGGCTGCTGCGCGACGGCAACCTCGCCGCTGCCAGCGAGATCAATTACGGCCGGATCCCCGAGCTGGAGAGGAAGCTCGCCGCGGCCGACTCGGCCCTGAAGGTCGAGACCGCCGAGCCGCTCGTCGGCGAGGAGGTCGGCGCCGAGCAGGTCGCCGAGGTCGTCGAGGCCTGGACCGGGATCCCCACCGGCCGGATGCTGCAGGGCGAGACCGCCAAGCTGCTCGAGATGGAGCAGGTGATCGGCGAGCGGCTGATCGGCCAGAAGGCGGCCGTCAACGCCGTGAGTGACGCCGTACGACGCGCGCGGGCCGGCATCTCCGACCCCAACCGGCCGACCGGGTCGTTCCTCTTCCTCGGCCCCACCGGCACCGGCAAGACCGAGCTGGCCAAGGCCCTGGCCGACTTCCTCTTCGACGACGAGCGGGCGATCGTCCGCATCGACATGAGCGAGTACTCCGAGAAGCACACGGTCTCGCGGCTCGTCGGTGCCCCGCCCGGCTACGTGGGCTACGACGAGGGTGGCCAGCTCACCGAGGCGGTGCGGCGTCGGCCCTACTCCGTCGTACTCCTCGACGAGGTGGAGAAGGCGCACCCCGAGGTCTTCGACATCCTGCTCCAGGTGCTCGACGACGGCCGGCTGACCGACGGCCAGGGGCGCACGGTCGACTTCCGCAACACGCTGCTGATCCTGACCAGCAACCTCGGCTCGCAGTTCCTCGTCGACCCGCTGATGGACGTCGAGGCCAAGCACGCCTCGGTGATGGCGGTCGTGCGCTCATCGTTCAAGCCGGAGTTCCTCAACCGCCTCGACGAGGTGGTGATGTTCGACGCGCTGACCAAGGACGAGCTGACCCACATCGTCGACCTGCAGCTGGCGCTGCTGGAGAAGCGGCTCGCGGTGCGCCGGATCACGATCGCGGTGAGCGACGACGCCCGGACCTGGCTGGCCGACACCGGCTACGACCCGGCGTACGGCGCGCGCCCGCTGCGCCGGCTGATCCAGACGGCGATCGGCGACCCGCTGGCTCGGATGCTGATCGGGGGGCAGATCGCCGACGGCGGCTCCGTCGACGTCGGTCTCGCCGCCGACGGGCGCGAGCTGGAGCTGCGGCCGGTGGTGAGCACGGAGAAGCCCAGAGTCTGAGCGCCAGAGTCTGAGCGCCAGAGTCTGAGCAGCCGGGGACTGAGCGGTTGGGGGTCGATTGGGTGCTGCGTGATGGAATGACGAGGTGAGTGACGCCAAACCCCTGCCCCGTCCCCGACAGGTCACCGTCGCCGGGTGGGCCGTGGTCATGGCCTCGGTCTTCCTGCTGATGACCGTCTTCCAGGCGATCGCCGACCTCCGCTCCCTGGAGTCGCGGGAGGCGGTCGCCGAATTCCTCGACACTCCGCCCGGGAACGCCTTCGACATCGGGGTCGAGTCCGCACTCGACCTGCTGCACACGACGATGCTCGTCTCCGGGGCCTGTGCGGCCGCGGCGGCGATCCTGGGGTACTTCGCGCTGCAGCGCAACCAGGGCGCTCGGATCGGCCTGTCGGTGGTGGCGCCGGTGCTCCTCGTCAGCGGGGCGGCCACCGGAGGACTCCTCTCCTCGGTGGTCGTGGCCGCCACGCTGTCGCTGTGGCTGCAGCCGGCCAGGGACTGGTTCGCCGGTCGGGAGCCGCGTCCGGTCGCGCCTCGGCCAGACACGCCTCGACCGCAGACCCCCCGGCCCGTCGAGCGCGAGGACGTGCCGCCGGTCGGTGGCCCCGACGCCCCCGACGTGCGCACGGTCGCTCCCTGGGGTACGCCGCCCACCGCGGGTGTCGAGCAGGAGCCGCGACCGTTCCCGGGATTCGGGAGTGCGCCTGGCGAGCCCCAGCAGCCGGTGCAGCCCGAGCAGCCACCCGCTCAGGCGCAGCAGCCCTGGGGCCAGCCCGCGGCGTACCCCGAGCAGCCGTACGGCCAGCAGCCCCAGCAGCCCTACGGCCAGCAGCCCTATGGCCAGCAGTCTTACGGTCAGCCCTACCCGCAGCAGCAGTACGACCCTCAGGGCTGGGCCCAGCAGCCCGGGCAGTTTGCTCCGGCTCAGTACGCCGAGCGTGGCCCGCGACCGCGTGCGGTCCTGGTCGCGGCGCTGCTGACCTGGGTCTTCTCGGGCCTGGCGCTGCTGATCACCGTGGCGAGCATGGCCATCCTCGCGGGCGACCCCGACCTGGTCCTCGACGAGGTGCGGCGCACCAACCCGGAGATCTTCGAGCAGCAGGGCGTCACCGAGCAGCTGATCATCAACACGACCTACTTCATGGGCGGTGTGCTGGTGATCTGGGCGCTCGCCGCGATCGTGCTGGCCGTCCTCGCGATGCGCGGACTCGGCTGGGCCCGGATCATGCTGATCATCTCCGCGGCCGGCACGGCCGGCTTCTGCCTGCTCGGCGCTCTCAGCAGCCCGCTGCTCCTGCTGCCGGTGATCGCCGCGGCGGGGACGCTGCAGGCGCTCCTGCGCCGCGACGTACGCGCCTGGTTCGCCCCCCGCCGCTGACCCGTCAGAAACTCCGGCTGGGTCGCGCGAAGTTGGCGCCGGGTCAGCGGGGGAGGGGGGCTGCTGCCAGGCGGCGCACGCCCTCTGCGATGAGGGCCGGCTCCTTGCAGAAGGCCCAGCGGACCAGGTGACGGCCCTCGTCGACGTCGTCGTAGAAGCCCTGGACCGGGATCGCCACCACGCCGGCGCGCTTGGGCAGGGCCAGGCAGAAGGCGCGGCCGTCCTCCCAGCCGAGGTGGCGCACATCGGTGGTGGCGAAGTAGGTGCCCTCGGGCACGCGCGGGGTCAGGCCGGCGTCGACGAGACCGGCGCACAGCAGGTCGCGGCGCGCGCTCAGGTCCGCGGCGAGCCGGGTCGGGAAGTCCGGCTCCTCGTCCAGGGCGAGCGCGACGGCGGGCTGCAGGGGCGAGCCGGAGGTGAAGGTCAGCCACTGCTTGGCCCCGAGTACGGCGCCCACGAGCGCGGCGGGACCGGTCGCCCAGCCGACCTTCCAGCCGGTGAAGGAGTACGACTTCCCCGCGCTGGACAGCGTCACCGTGCGCTCGAACATCCCCGGGAGGGTCGCCAGCGGGACGTGCGCGTGGCCGTCGAAGGTCAGGTGCTCGTAGACCTCGTCGGTCACCACGACCAGGTCGTGGCGGATCGCGACGTCGGCGACGGCCTGCAGCTCCGCGCGGGTGAGCACCGTCCCGGTCGGGTTGTGCGGCGTGTTGAGCAGGATCAGCCGGGTGCGGTCGGTGACCGCAGCCTCCAGCGCCGCCGGGTCGAGGCGGAAGTCGGGCGCGCGGAGGGTGACCGGGCGCCGTACGCCGCCGGCCATCTGGATCATCGCGAGGTAGGAGTCGTAGTAGGGCTCGAGCACCACCACCTCGTCGCCCGGGTCGACCAGGCCCAGCAGGGCGGCGGCGATGCCCTCGGTCGCCCCGGTCGTCACGACCACCTCGCGGTCGGGATCGAGCTCGAGACCGTAGTGGCGCTGCTGGTGCCGGGCGATCGCCTCGCGCAGGGCGGGGATGCCGATGCCGGGGGCGTACTGGTTGGCGCCCTCGCGCAGCGCCCGCACCGCCCGCTCGATCACCGCAGGCGGGCCGTCGACGTCGGGGAACCCCTGGCCCAGGTTGACCGCCCCGGTGCGGAGCGCCAGCGCCGACATCTCGGAGAAGACGGTCGGCGGGATGCCCTTCAGTCGCTTCGCCTCGGTGCGCATCCCCCGAGGCTAGCGAGCGTCTCGGGAACCTCCAGGCACAATCAAGCCCATGTCGAAGCCTCCTCGCACCCGCGGCGCCCGCTGGGCTCTCCTCGTCGGGGTCGCCTTGATCGTCGCTGGACTGGGGGCGCTGGGCTACGTCGGGTGGCAGATGTATGGCACCAACTGGGTCTCCGAGCGCAAGCACGCCGACATCGTCGAGACCCTGGAGCAGGACTGGGACGCCGGCGAGCGGTTCGCCGAGGTCGGGGACGGCAAGGCGACCGCGATCATCCGGATCCCGCGCTTCGGCAGGAAGTGGGCCGTGCCCGTGCTCGAGGGCACCTCCGACAAGGTGCTGGCGGCCGGCATCGGTCATTTCGAGGGTACGGCGAGCGCGGGCGCGGTGGGCAACTATGCGCTCGCCGGACACCGGGTGACGCACGGCGAGCCCTTCGCCGACATGCCGCGGCTGCGGGCCGGCGACAAGGTGATCGTCGAGACGCGCGAGGCCGTCTTCACCTATGAGCTCGACTCGGGCGGTGAGGACCTCAACGTGCCGTTCACCGAGACCTGGGTGGTCGACCCGCTGCCGCGCAACCCTGATGAGGGCGAGGTGCAACCGCGCCAGCGCAAGGGCCAGCGGCTGATCACGCTGACCACCTGTGCCGAGCTCTTCCACACCGACGACCGGCTGATCGCGTTCGGGCACCTCGTCGACGAGCAGCGCCGCTAGCCTGTCCTGAGGGCTGCCGCCGGGACCCACTAGGCTCGCGGTCATGACCGACCGCGACGTCCTGCTCGACCAGATCAACACCAAGGCGATCGTGCGGGGCAGGGTCACCCTGTCCTCGGGCAAGGACGCCGACTACTACGTCGACATGCGCCGGATCACCCTCGACGCGCAGGCCGCGCCGGCCATCGGCCGGGTGATGCTCGAGCTCACCGCGGACTGGGACTTCGACGCCGTCGGCGGCCTCACGCTGGGCGCCGACCCGGTCGCCACCGCGATGATGCACCAGGCCGCCGAGGCGGGCCGCGAGCTCGACTGCTTCGTGATCCGCAAGTCCCAGAAGGTGCACGGTCTGCAGAAGCTCATCGAGGGACCGTCCGTGGCGGGGCGCCGGGTGCTCGCCGTCGACGACACCTCCACCACCGGTGGCTCCGCGCTGGAGGCGGTCGCCGCGCTGCGCGAGGCGGGAGCGACCGTGGTCGGCGTCGCCGTCATCGTCGACCGCGACACGGGCGCCAAGGAGAACGTCGAGGCAGAGGGGCTGGACTACCGCTTCGCCGTCGGCAAGGACCAGCTCGACCTCTGAGCGCTGCTCACCCGCGTCGGATGCGAGGGCCTTCGACGACCACGTCCTCGCCGACCCTGCCCTTCCGGCTCACGTCGTCGGCATAGAGCCGCTCGCCGTCGAGCATGCCGTGGCCGCCGCCGACCCGGATCCACGCGGGGTTCGACAGGCAGCGGCGCGGGACGACCGCCCGCACCGTGTCGGCGCGGTAGTCGACCCGGGTGCGCAGACCCCGGCAGGCGCGGTCACGGTCCTCGACCGACCACATCCGCTCACCCTGCCAGTCCCTCTTCGCCACGTAGATGCCCAGGTCGGCGCGGCGGCCCTCATCGGTGCGCAGCGCGAAGACGTGCACCACGCCGGCGGCCGGGACGCGGGTGAGTCGCGCCAGGCGCAGCGTGAGCCGGACGTTGCGGGGTCCGTGCGTGACCCTCAGGGAGCGGACGTCGCCCTCGGTCCGGGTGGGCTCCGGGCGGCGGATGACGTCGTCGTCGATGCCCTGCGACCTCACGTCGCGAGCGGCGTCGCGCACGACATGGCTGTCCGCGGAGGCGGGTGCGGCGGCGAGTGCGAGACCGACGCTGAGGGAGACGGTGAGGGCTGCGGTGAGGGCGGCGTTGAGGGCGGGGCTCGGGACGAGGCGAGGTGACATGGGGGCTCCCCAGGCTGGGGGTCGGTGGTCCGACCGGTCAACTCGACGCTAGGCGCGCGGAGCCGGGGCCCGGCAGAGGCGGCGTACCCGACTGTCGTGAGCCCGCAGGCTCAGCTGGGGCTCAGCGCTCGCGCGCGGGGCCCGCGTCGAAGCCGGCGATGTCGAGGTCGGGGCGGCCGTCGTGGTCGTTGTCGTCGCCGCGCCTGCTCGCCGTACGGCGGTGGCGCCACCACTCCCAGATCACGGGGATGATCGAGAAGGCGAGGATGACGATGATCGCCTTGTCGATGTTCTCGCCCAGCGACGGGAAGCGGCGGCCGAGGAAGTAGCCCATCAGCATGATCGACATGACCCAGAGCACCGCGCCGATGGCGCTCCACAGGAAGAAGCGGGCTCGCTCCATCCGGGTCACGCCGGCCACGACGGTGATGAAGGTGCGCACGAACGGCACGAAGCGGCCGATCACCAGGGCCTTGTTGCCGTGCTTGTCGAAGAAGACCTGGGTCTGGTCGAAGTACTTCTTCTTCAGGAAGCGCCCGTCACGGGCATAGAGCGGCGGCCCGATGGCGCGGCCGATCTCATAGCCGCTGACGTTGCCGAGGAAGGCGGCCGCCGTGAGCAGCACCAGTGCGATGCCGAGCTCGAGCAGCGGGCTCCCCGGGAACAGGTCGATCCGCTCGGTGGCGATGAACAGACCCAGCGCGAAGAGCAGGGTGTCGCCGGGCAGGAACGGGAAGAACAGTCCGCACTCGATGAAGATGATCGCCAGCGAGATCCAGAACAGCTCGGCACCGAATTGGTCGAGCAGCCAGTTGGGGTCCATCCAGTCCATGCCCAACAGCATCGGAAGGGTCATGAGTGCGTCCACCACAGCAGCCTAACGGGCGGTACCCACACCGACCCAGACGTTAACCTCCTGGGCGTGGACCAGGAACAGCGCGCGCCGTACGACCCGATGCCGCACGGTCCCGACGAGGTGGGCCTGGGGCCGTGGCCGGGCGCCTGGCCCGAGGGCGAGCAGTACGACGCGGAGCTGCTCGCGCACGGGGACCGACGCAACGTCGTCGACCGCTACCGCTACTGGAAGATGGAGGCGATCGTCGCCGACCTCGACGAGCGACGCCACGACTTCCACGTCGCCATCGAGAACTGGCAGCACGACTTCAACATCGGCACGATCGTCCGCAGCGCCAACGCGTTCCTGGCCGCCGAGGTGCACATCGTCGGTCGCAAGCGGTGGAACCGGCGCGGGGCGATGGTCACCGACCGCTACCAGCACGTCCGCCACCACGAGACGGCTTCCGACCTGCGCGCCTACCTCGCCGAGTGCGACGTACAGCTGCTCGGCATCGACAACCTGCCGGGCTCGCTGCACCTGGAGACCGCGACGGTGCCGCGCCGGGTCTGCTTCCTCTTCGGGCAGGAGGGGCCGGGGCTCTCCGACGGCGCGCGGGAGGCGTGCGACGGCACCTTCTCGATCGCGCAGTTCGGCTCGACCCGCTCGATCAACGCCAGCGCCGCCGCGGCGATCGCGATGCACAGCTGGATCCGGGAGTACGCCGACCTGTCGGGCGACGTCGCCTGGCGCGGGTGAGCGTCGCGACCCGGGCGCCTCAGCCGCGGCGTGCGGCGTCGCGCACGCGGCGGTGCACCAGCGTGAGCAGCGCCTCGCGGGCCGGGATGTCCGCGGCGAGGTAGGCGCGGCCCACCAGTCCGGAGGGGTCGAAGCGCACCGCCTGGTGCAGCGTCGTACCGCCGCGGGGGTGGGGGAGCACGCGCGTCGTCAGTGTGACCCGGCCCGGTGCGCGGACCCGGGCGACCAGCTGGAGCGTGTGGTCGCCTGCACGGTCGCTCATGTCGGTGACCTCCCAGAAGCCCGCCCGGTCCCCGACGGCGAGCAGGGCGCGCCCGGGCGGCGGCCAGGCGCGGCCGTGGCCTCCGAGGACCCGGTCGATCGCGCCACGCAGCACGAGCGGCGCCGCGTCGACGTACCACTGCTCGCCGGTCTCCCCGCTCGCGACGACCCGCCAGGCGTCGTCCGGAGAGACTGCGAGGCGGCTGGTGCGGCGGCTGGTGTGCAGGCCCATGACCTCGACCGTAGCCCGGTGGGGGTGCCGGCCATTCTCGCTAGTCGTCCGGCCCGGAGCAGTGGGCCGATCGGCCCCTTTCCCGGCGGTGCGGACCCACTAGGGTGGGTCGCGACGTCCGAAGTGCTGAGAAGCGATTTCTAGGAGCCTGAGATGCCCATCGCAACCCCCGAGGTCTACGCCGAGATGCTGGACAAGGCCAAGGCGAACGCCTTCGCCTACCCGGCCATCAACGTGTCGTCGTCCCAGACGCTCAACGCCGCCCTGAAGGGGTTCGCCGACGCGGGCTCGGACGGCATCATCCAGATCTCCACCGGTGGTGCGGAGTACCTCTCCGGCCCGTCGATCAAGGACATGGTCACCGGCTCGGTCGCGTTCGCGGCCTACGCGCAGGAGGTGGCGAAGAAGTACCCCGTCAACATCGCCCTGCACACCGACCACTGCCCCAAGAACAAGCTCGACGGCTTCGTGCGGCCGCTGCTCGCGATCTCGCAGGAGCGCGTCGCGCGCGGTGAGCTGCCGCTGTTCCAGTCGCACATGTGGGACGGCTCGGCCGTGCCGATGGACGAGAACCTGCAGATCGCCGAGGAGCTGCTCGCGCTGGCGTCCGCCGCCCGGATCATCCTCGAGGTCGAGATCGGTGTCGTGGGCGGCGAGGAGGACGGCGTCGTCGGCGAGATCAACGAGAAGCTCTACACGACCCCCGAGGACGCGCTGGCCACCGTCAAGGCGCTCGGCATCGGCGAGAAGGGGCGCTACATGACCGCGCTGACCTTCGGCAACGTGCACGGCGCCTACAAGCCCGGAAGCGTGAAGCTGCGCCCGGAGATCCTCAAGCACGCCCAGGAGGCCGTCGTCGCCGAGCTCGGCCTCGAGGCCGGCTCCAAGCCGTTCGACCTGGTCTTCCACGGCGGCTCCGGCTCGCTGCCCGAGGAGATCGGCGCGGCGGTCGACTACGGCGTCGTCAAGATGAACGTCGACACCGACACGCAGTACGCCTTCACCCGCCCCGTCGTGACTCACATGTTCCAGAACTACGACGGCGTGCTGAAGATCGACGGCGAGGTCGGCAACAAGAAGGCCTACGACCCCCGCGCCTGGGGCAAGGCCGCCGAGAACGGCATGGCCGCCCGCATCGTCGAGGCCTGCGAGAACCTGCGCTCGGCGGGCACGTCGCTCAACGCCTGACGCGGCGGGGTCGTCGCGACGGCCCCGACCCACATGTAACGCGGGGTTATGCGAACTGCCACAGCGATATTTCGCTGGGGTGGACGGCATAACCCCGCGTTACATGTGAAGGGTGGGCGGCGCGGGAGGCCACGGATCGTCCACAGGTACGGCGCGGGACGGCGTCGTCCACAGGGCCTCCGAGGCGGCGGGCGCTCGTCGTACGGCGGGGCGAGGCTGGCGAGCATGCTCCCCCTCGTCCAGGCGCGGATGCGCGCCAACTCCGGTCTCATCACCTATGGCCAGGCGCTGGAGGCCGGCCTCGCACCCGACCAGGTGCTCGCGCTGGTCCGGGGTCGGGACTCAGCCTGGGTGCGCGTGCGTCGGGGCGTGTACGTCGAGCGCTCGGTCTGGGAGGCCCTCGACGAGTACGTCGGTCGGCGGCGCCTGGAGTCGCGGGCGGCCCATCTGAGCATGGTCACCGACCACGTGCTCAGCCACGACTCGGCGGCGCTGGAGCTGGGGCTGACGCTGCTGCGCCCCGAGAGGCCCCTGGTGCACATCACGCGGCCCGATGTGCGGGGCTCGCGGACAGAGCACGGCATCAAGCACCACGGCGCGGTGCACCGGCCCGACCAGGTGATGGTCCCGGACGGGATCGCGTGCCTCGACGTCGCACGTACGGCGGTCGACCTCGGCCGCGAGCACGGCTATCGGACGGGCCTCGTGGCGTGCGACTCGGCCTTGCGGCTGGGCGTCACCCGTGGCCAGCTGCGTGCCGCGCTCGAGCCGATGCGCTGCTGGCCGGGCGTGACCGCGTCGCGCGCGGCCGTCGAGCGGGCCGACGCCGGCGCGGAGTCCGCCGGGGAGACGCTCACCCGCGACCTCCTCGACGAGCTGGGGCTGGGGCCCGTGCAGACACAGTTCGAGCTGCGCGACGCGACAGGCTGGGCCCGCTGCGACCTGCGGGTGGGGCGGCACGTCTTCGAGTTCGACGGCTGGGTGAAGTACCACCGCAGCGACGTCGGCGGCCTCGCCGACCGACCGATCGAGCAGGTCGTCTGGGAGGAGAAGCGCCGCGAGGACTGGGTGCGCAGCTTCGGTCTCGGCATGTCGCGCCTGGTGTGGGCCGACCTCTGGGGCGCCCAGCGCGAGCGCACGAAGACCCGGCTGCTCCGCGAGCATGCGCTGACGGAGGCGCGCTTCGGGAGCTCGATCGACGACCTCGCCCACCTCGTCGTACGTCGCGTGGCCTGACCGGCTGATCCCCCGGCGCCGACCGCCCCGCGCCCGCCCGCGGTCCGTCGTACGCTGCGCCCGCCAGCTCGGCTGTAACGCGGGGTTATCCGAACTGCCACAGCGCTATTTCGCTGTGGTGGACCGGATAACCCCGCGTTACAAGGGGGCGGGCGGGGCGGCGCGGGCCCGGCGCACGTCGGCGGCGACGGGCGCGCCGGCGCTCGCGAAGACGAGCACAGCGAGCGGGATGACGACGGGGAAGCCGAACTCGAGGTAGCCCACGGCGCCGAGCACCCCGCCGAGGAAGAACAGACCCACCAGCGTTGCCAGCATGGACAGCTTGCGGGGGTCGGCCTGCACGGGCGGCAGCCCCGGGGTGCGCTGGCGGTAGGCGAGCTTGCCGAGCTCGATGCCGATGTCGGTGACCATGCCGGTGACGTGGGTGGTGCGGATCTGGGCGTCGGAGATCTTCGTGATGATGGCGTTCTGCAGGCCCATCGTGAAGCACAGCACCGAGATGAAGACGAGGTTGCGGTGGCTCCAGGACAGGCTCTCGGCCAGCAGTCCGAAGAGCAGGATGAGCAGCGCCTCGAGGACGAGCACGTTGGCGTAGCGTCCGCGCAGGTCGCGACGCCGACCCCAGTTGAAGACCACCGCGCAGGTCATCGCGCCGACCACGAAGCAGACCAGGGAGAGCACGCCGATCCCGACGAGGCCGGCCCCGCCGATGACGAGGTTGTCGGCGAGGCTGGCGACGATGCCGGTCATGTGCGAGGTGTAGACGGAGACCGCGACGAACCCCACGGAGTTCAGCACGCCCGCGGTGAGCGCCAGCAGGCCGGCGAGCTGGAGGTTGTGCCGCGGGCTGCGCACCGGGCCGGCGACGGTGAGCAGGTAGTGCCGGACGACGGGATAGATCCCGACCCTGTGCCCCTGGCTCATGCCACCTCCGGGGCCTCACGCTACTCCGACCACTGGGGCGTCGGTGCGCCGTGGCTACTGTGGGCCGCATGAACCACCCCGACCTGATGGCAGGCCCCCCGCCCACCCACCTCCCCGAGGACCCCGCAGCGGTCGAGCTGCAGAACGACGAGCCCGCCGCGGTCGTCCGTCGCCACCCCGAGTCGCCGATCGCCTGGGCGGCGATGGCAGAGCAGGCCCGCGACGCCGGCGCCGACGACGTGACGGTCTACGCCTACTCCCGGGTCGGCTACCACCGCAGCCTCGACATGCTGCGCCGCAACGGCTGGAAGGGGCACGGTCCCGTCCCGTGGGAGCACGAGCCCAACCGCGGCTTCCTGCGCAGCCTCGCACTGCTGGCCCTCTCGGCGCGGGCGATCGGCGAGAGCGCCGAGTGGGAGCGCTGCTCGGAGTTCCTGCGCGACTCCAGCCCCGCGGCGTACGACGCGTTGCTGAGCTGACTCACCCCCGCGCGATGCGCACCAGGTCGGCGGCCGGCCCGCTCGGGCGCATCGCGGCGGGCCACACCGCCCGCAGCGCCCGCGTGAGGTCGAGCCCGCCGACCGCGACGGCCACCAGCTGACCCGAGGCGAGCTCGGAGACGACGGCCAGCTCGCTGAGTACGGCGGGAGCGTCGCCGGCCGCCGCCGCTGCCTTGACCGCGGCGGTGCTGGCGAGCTCGAGGCCGAGCGGGCCGAGCTCCACCCCGGCGCGGTCGAGGGCCCGCACGAGGGTCTCCCGGGTGCCCGACCCGGACTCCCGGACGACCGGGTCGCTCGCCGCGAGCTCCTCGGGTCCGACCGGGCGACGCCGGCGCGCCCACGGGTGGCCCGGTCCCACGACGACGACGAGCTGGTCGCGCGCCACGGTCGTCGAGCCGACGGACCGCGGCACCGTCGGCGACTCGACGAAGCCCAACGGCACCGTCCCTCCGGCCACCAGGGCGAGCACGCCGCCGGAGTTGCGCACGTCCAGGCTGACCCGCAGCTCCGGATTCAGTCGGCGGAAGCGCGCGAGCCACTGGGGCGCGAGGTACTCCGCCACCGTCAGGCTCGCCGCCACGCTCAGGTGGGCCCGTCGGCGCTCGGCCAGCGACCGGGACCCGACCACGACCCGGTCGACCCCCGCCAGCGCCTCGCGCGCCCACTCCGCCACCACGCCGCCCTCGGTGGTCAGCCGGGAGCCGGTCGGGCTGCGCACCAGCATCACGACGCCCAGCTGTCGCTCGAGGCGGGACAGCGCCCGGCTGGCATTGGGCTGAGCCATCCCGGTGGCGCGGGCGGCGGCGCCCAGGGAGCCCAGCTCGCCCACCCTCACGAGCAGGTCGAGGGCGGTCAGGTCGGGCCGCTCGTTGCTCATGCGCTGACGATATGCCCTGGCGCTTACCCATATCAATCGGGCATGGGCTGGTGCTCGATCGGCGTCTACCGGAC
This sequence comes from Nocardioides pacificus, assembly GCF_054775955.1. Lineage (NCBI taxonomy): Bacteria > Bacillati > Actinomycetota > Actinomycetes > Propionibacteriales > Nocardioidaceae > Nocardioides > Nocardioides pacificus. Next base: position 88,264 of record NZ_BAAHCI010000005.1, on the reverse strand, counting down.
GGCTTCGCCGGCCGTCACGCTTGTGCGGTGCCCACCGAACAGCTCAACCGCGTCCCCGCTGACCTGTCGGCGCGCGTTGCGGGGCCCTCCCTGATCCCCGGCCTGGTCCTGGCGGCGGCCGGTGCGGCTGTGTCGCTGGCCGCTCACCGGCTCGTCCCCGCCCTGAGCCCCGTCCTCGTCGCGATCGTGCTGGGGGCACTGGTGGCGAATGCGGCCGGGCTCCCGCACGCCGTACGGCCAGGGCTGGGAGTGGTCGCGCGGCGTGTGCTGCGGGTGGGCGTCGCGCTGCTCGGGCTGCAGCTGGTGCTCGCCGACGTCGTCGCGCTGGGCTGGCCGATGCTGGTGGTGATCGGGCTGGTCGTGGGCGGTGGGATCGCCGGCACGCTCGCCCTCGGCCGGGCCCTCGGCGTCGCGCCGGGACGTCGGCTGCTCATCGCGTGCGGCTTCTCGATCTGTGGGGCGGCGGCCATCGCTGCCGTGGACGGCGTCCGGGCCCGACCCGCCGGCCCGGAGGCCCAGGACGGGGGCGACCGCGACGCAGACGTGGCCTCGGTGATCGCGCTGGCCGTGGCCTCCGGGAGTGCCGCGATGCTCCTCGTGCCGGTGCTGGGCGTGCTCCTGGAGCTGGCCCCGGCGGCCACGGGTGCCTGGTCGGGCGCCGCGGTGCACGAGGTCGGCCAGGTGGTCGTCGCGGGCGGGCTGGTCGCCGGTGGCGCGGGGCTCCAGGCGGCGGTGACGGTCAAGCTGGGACGGGTGCTCCTGCTCGCCCCGGTGCTGGGCGTGCTGTCCTGGCGCGAGCGTCGTACGACGCTGCCCGGTGCGCGCCCTCCGCTGGTGCCGCTCTTCGTGGCGGCGTTCCTGGGCTGCGTCGTGCTGCGGACCCTCACCCCGTTGCCGGCCGCCCTGCTCGACGCAGCCGCCACCGTCCAGACAGGCGCGCTGGTGGCCGCGATGTTCGCGGTGGGCTGCTCGGTGGACGCCCGGGTGCTGCGCCGCGTCGGGCGGTCCGAGCTGCTGCTGGCGGCGGGCGCCACCGTCCTGGTGCTCCTGCTCGCCCTCCCCGCGGCGTACGTCGCCGGCCAGGGCTGACGACCCCGCCCCACCGCCGAGTCGGCGCTTCTTCACCGCCCTCCCCGGCAGGCGCCGTGAAGATGCGCCGACTGGGCTGTGAAATTGCGCCGACTGGGCTGGGGGTGGGGGCTCAGGCCTCGGGCTTGAGGTGGGGGAACAGGATGGTCTCGCGGATGTTGGCGCCGGTGAAGAGCATCACCAGCCGATCGATGCCGACGCCCATGCCGCCCATCGGGGGCGCGCCGTACTCCAGGGCGCGCAGGAAGTCCTCGTCGAGCTGCATCGCCTCGGCGTCGCCGCCGGCGGCGCGCAGCGACTGCTTGACCAGGACCTCGCGCTGGATGACCGGGTCGATCAGCTCGGAGAAGCCGGTGCCGCGCTCCACGCCGGCGATGATCAGGTCCCAGGCCTCGATCAGGCCGGGCTTGTCGCGGTGCGGGCGGGCGAGCGGCTGGGCGCTGGCGGGGTAGTCGCACAGGAACGTCGGCTGCAGCAGCTGCGGCTCCACGATCTCGCCGAGGAGCTCGAGGGCGACCTTCTCGCCGTCCCACGCCGGGTCGATCGACACGTCGTGGCGCTCGGCGATCTCGCGCAGCGTCTCGACCGGGGTGTCGACGGTGACCTCCTGGCCGACGGCCTCGGAGATGGCGTCGTAGACCGGGAGCCAGCGCCACTCGCCGTCGAGGTCGACGAGGCCGGCGGGGGTCTCGACCTGGCGGCTGCCCACCGCGTCGGCGGCGGCGAGGAAGATGTCCTGCAGGAGGCGGGCGATCGAGGTCTGGTCGCCGTACGCCTGGTAGGCCTCGAGCATCGTGAATTCGGGGGAGTGCGTGGAGTCCACGCCCTCGTTGCGGAAGATCCGACCCATCTCGTAGACCCGGTCGACGCCGCCCACGACGGCCTTCTTGAGGTTGAGCTCCAGCGCGATGCGCAGCGACATCCGCTGGTTGAAAGCGTTGAGGTGGGTGTGGAAGGGGCGCGCCGCGGCACCACCGTGGATGAGCTGCAGGATCGGCGTCTCGACCTCGAGGTAGCCCTGGTCCTCCAGGCAGTGCCGGATCCCGCTGAGGATGTTGGCCTTTGTGCGGACCATGTCGCGCGCCTCCTGGCGCACGATCAGGTCGGCGTAGCGCTGGCGGACGCGCGTCTCGGGGGTGAGGTCCTTGTGCATGACCGGCATCGGACGCAGCGCCTTGGACGCCATCCGCCACTCGGCGGCCATCACCGAGAGCTCGCCGCGGCGACTGGAGATGACGCGCCCGCGCACGAACACGTGGTCGCCCAGGTCGACGTCGCTCTTCCAGGCGGCCAGAGCCTCCTCGCCGACCTCGGCGAGGCTCAGCATCACCTGGAGGCGGGTGCCGATGCCCTCCTGGAGGGTGGCGAAGGCCAGCTTGCCGGTGTTGCGCACGAAGATGACCCGGCCGGCGACGCCGACCTCGTCCTGGGTCTCCTCGCCGCTCTCGAGGTGGCCCCACTGCTCGCGCACCTCGGCGAGCGTGTGGGTGCGGGGTACGGCGACCGGGTAGGCCGGCGTGCCCTGCTGGAGCAGGCGCTCGCGCTTCTCCCGACGTACTTGCATCTGGGCAGGCAGGTCCTGCTCGGGGGTCTCTGGCTCGGTGGTCGGCGCGTCGGCGGAGCTGTTCACGGCACCAACGCTAGCGGGCCGCCGGACCGACGCGGGAAAGGGCGGGCATGGGAAAGGGCGCCGGAGACGTCCCCTGCGGCGACTCCGGCGCCCTTTTCGTTTGCGTCGGCCTCGCGGCCTCATCCCCCGATGCGGACCGTCCGACCTGTCGGTGCCTCATCCCCCGCGGTGGGCGACCGACTGACGCCCAGACAGGATGTCATCCCTTTACTCCGAGTCGATGGCTAGTCGCTGCCAATGGCACTAACATGCCAACGGTGCTGCGCCGTTCGGTCTCGACCGCCTTCTCCGCGCTGGGCATCGGCCCCGGCCCGGAGCACCTCTACTGGCAGCTGCTGGGCGCACCGCGGGGGGACACGGGCGCCGACCTGGACGACACCGCGGCCTCGGTCCTGCGCACCCGGGAGCAGCTGCTGGCGGACCTGGAGCCGCTGATCGACCTCGGAATCGCCCGACGCGAGGGGGACAGCATCCGGCTGCTCTCCCCGGCCGACGCGTTCGCCACTCTCGTGGAGGCGCAGGCGGTGGCGACGGCCCGGGTCAGCGAGCAGCTCACTCGGCTGGCCCGGGCGATCCCGCTGCTGGACAGCTCCCCCGCGGGTACGAGTCCGGGCACCGCAGGCGCACCGCGGATCGGCGACGGACAGTCCGAGCCGATCGCCGGCGAGGTGCTGCAGGGGGGTGACATGCCCAGCCTCGTCGTGTCGTTGATGCGCCAGACCCAGGGGGAGCTGCTCTGGCTGCGACCCGACCAGTGGCGGATGCCGCACGAGTCCGCGTTCGCCGCCTGCGTCGCGGAGGAGATCGAGGCCGGTCGCCGGTCCCGGGCGATCTATCCGGCGCGGATCCTCCAGGACGCGCCGCGGGTGCTGGTGTCACGGTCGCGGATGGGGGAGGAGATCCGGGTCGCGGCCGAGGTGCCGACCCGACTGGTGGTGCTCGGTGCGAGCTATGCACTGGTGCCCGAGACACTCGGGATCGTCTCCGAGCGGCGCCTGCTGATCCGGCAGGGCGGACTGGTGCGGGGGCTCGCGGGACTCTTCGAGCTGCTGTGGGACCGGGCGGCGACGGTGCCCGGCCTGGAGCACGGCGAGGCCCGCCCGGACCTGCGCCGGCTGCTGCTGCAGCTGCTCGCGGAGGGTGCCAAGGACGAGCAGATCGCCCGGACGCTCGGGCTCAGCCTGCGCACCGTGCGCCGACGGATCGCCGCGATCCTCAGCGACCTGGGGGTCGACTCGCGCTTCCAGGCCGGGGTCGAGGCGGTACGTCGCGGCTGGCTGTGAGCTGGCAGTCGGTGAGCGGGGACGCGCCCGCGCGCCGTACAGCCCGCCCGCATGTAACGCGGGGTTATCCGAACTACCCAAGCGCCATTTCGCTGCGGTAGTACCGATAACCCCGCGTTACATATGGGGGTACGGCGCGACGCCACCGGGCGAGGCGACCTGCTCGCGCAGCCTCGTGGGTGGGTGGCCTACGGCAGGTAGGGCGCGAGCAGTCCGCTGCGCTCGAGGATCGTGTTGTCCTTGCGCAGCGTCATCGTGCCGACCACGAAGGAGCCGGGGGTGTAGTCGACGTCCGCGGCCTTGCGCACCTTGCTGATGCTCCACAGCTCGCCGTTGGCCCGCGACTTGGTCGCGTCGAACTCGCGGATCTCGAGCTCGAGCTGGTCGCCGCGCACCTGACCGACCAGGTAGGAGGCGTCCCCGGCATAGAACAGCCCGCCGTGCGCGATCTGGGTGACCCTGTCCCGGGTGCGTGCGGTCGTCGCGTGCACCTCGCCGTTGAGGTAGAGGTCGACGCGGTGGCGGCGCAGCGTCCTCCAGAACGGCGAGCGAGCCCCCTGCGCCATGGTGAGGCCGGAGGACGACTGGATCCGGACCGGCGTCAGCACGGGCACGTGCCCCTGCACGATGATCCAGTCGATGCCGGCGCGCCGACCCCGCGCGAGCACCCGGTCCAGCCAGGTGAGCTGCTGGCGGTCGAGGCCCATCCGCATGCCGCGGCGCGTCTGCTGGAAGTTGTCGACGGTGACGAGCAGGACCTCGGGGGCGAGCCGCTGGGCGTACGCCGTGTCGCGGGCAGGGCCGGGCGGGCGCATCCGATAGCGGTGTCCGCCCGTGGCACCGCGGGTGAAGTGGCGGGCCCACACGGCCTTGTGCGCCGGGACCAAGGCGCGCTTGGAGCGGATCCGGGCGCTGTTGCCCGACCACGGGTTGTCCCCGACGTCGTGGTCGCCGAGGGCCGCGTGCACCCGGAGCCCGTGGGAGGCGAAGCGCTGGGTCCACTGGCGGTAGTAGAGGTTGCCGGCCGTGCGCAGCGCCCGCAGCCGCTGGGCAGGGGTGCGGGTCGGGCCGAACACTCCGGAGCCCGTGGGGTCGCGACCCCAGTGTCCCTGGACCAGGTCACCGGCCACGAGCACGTCGGCGGGCGCGTGGGAGGCGACGTCGTCCAGGACGATGTCGAGGCCCTCGCGGTAGGACTCGCTGATGCTGTTGCCGAGCGCGGGTCGATAGCCGGGAAGACCGGAGACGTCACCGACGTCCTGGTTGAGGAAGTCCGGCATCGAGACGAACGTGTAGTCGGCAGGCGGCTCCGCAGCGGGCTCGCCGTCCGCGGGGCCCGCGTCGGGTGCGCTGAGGGAGGCGGCCAGTCCGGCGATGCTCCCGGCGCCGGCTCCGACGGGCTCGTCGGCGCCTCGCACTCCTGCCGAGGCGGTCCCAAGCGTGCCTGTCACCACCAGCGCGCCGGCGACACCGAAGCTCGTCAGGGCGCCGAGGCGCCGCTTCCCGCGACTGCTTCCGAGCGCTGTCGTGTTCCCCACGGGGTGAAGTCTCGCAGACTCGCGGTGAGACGACCCGGTCTCACGGGAGGGTCATCGAGAAGGCGGCCCTCTCGACATGCCAGGTCCGCTGCCGCTCGGGCCCGTAGAGCTCCCCGTCCGCGCTGCACCAGAAGTCCTCCCCGGAGATCGACACCTCGGACCCGCGCAGGTAGAGCACGTCGTCACGCTCGATGTGCTCACCGCGTCGCAGGTGCCCGACGTACGCGAACCGGGCCCACAGGCCGGTCGAGCGCGAGATCATCACGTCGACCTTGCCGTCCTCGGGGTCGGCGTCGGGGGTGAGCTCGGTGCCGCCGCCGACGTGGGAGCTGTTGCCGACCGCGACCATCAGCAGCGGCTCGTCGAAGTCGTTGACGAGCACGCCGTCGACCTCCACCCGCAGCCTGATGTGCGGGGGCTGGAACGCCGCCAGCACGGCGCCGATCGGGTAGCCGAGCCGGCCGAGGTTGACCTTGCCGACGCCGACCTCGCCGAGACGCTTCTTCCACCGGTGGCCCCGACGACTGGCCTGGGCGCCCGCCCCCGCGTGCACGTTGTTGACGACGATGTCGCCGAGCTCGTCGACGATCAGGTCGAGTGGGGTGACCTTCCCGTGCAGGACCAGCTCGGCGGCCTCCTTGACGTCCAGGGGGATGCCGGTGCCGCGCGCGAAGTCGTTGCCGGTGCCCAGCGGGATCAGCCCCAGCACGGACTCCTTGAGCTGGTTGCGCCGGTGCAGGGCGGCGACGACCGCGTGCAGGCTGCCGTCGCCGCCCGCCACCACGATCCGCCGCGAGGCGGCCCGGTGCAGCACACCGTCGAGCTCGCCGGGGTTGGACGTAGCCGCGACCTCCACGGAGGCCTCGCGCCGCAGCACGTCGAGGGCGCCCTGCAGGGTCTCCTCGTCGGAGGTGCCGGCGTCGCTGTTGGTGATGACGAGGAGTGGGTCCACGTGCGGACCCTACCCAGCCGGTCCGCCATTGCGTTCCTTCTGCCGCCCCGAGCCCGGGCTTTGGTAGCGTGGCGTCGCAAGAGCCCCCACCAGCCCGACCGGTCCTCGGTCAGCACAGCGCTGTTGCAGGGGCTGTTTCCATTTCCAGCTGTTCCCTTCCAGACAGTGCATTGTCGAAGACAGAGGTGACTCGATGCCGGCCATCGTCATCCTCGGCGCCCAGTGGGGCGACGAGGGCAAGGGCAAGGCGACCGACCAGCTCGCCACCAGCGCCACGATCGACTACGTCGTGCGCACCAGTGGCGGACACAACGCGGGCCACACGATCGTGGTCAACGGCGAGAAGTTCGCGACCCACCTGCTGCCCAGCGGGATCCTGACCCCGGGGGCGACCTCGGTGATCGCCAACGGCGTCGTGGTGTCGCCCGAGGCGCTCTTCCGCGAGCTCGACTCGCTGATCGAGCGTGGGGTGGAGGTGGCCGACCTGGTCGTCAGCGCCAACGCGCACGTCATCGCGTCGTACCACTCGACGACCGACAAGGTCACCGAGCGCTTCCTCGGCAAGAACCGGATCGGCACGACCGGACGCGGGATCGGCCCGGCCTACGCCGACAAGATCAACCGGCTCGGCATCCGGATCGCGGACCTCTTCGACGAGAAGATCCTGCGCGCCAAGGTCGAGGCCGCTCTCGAGCAGCGCAACCACCTCTTCACGAAGGTCTACAACCGCCGTGCGGTCGAGACCGACGCGGTCGTCGAGGAGCTGCTGTCGTACGTCGACCGGCTGCGGCCGATGGTGGCCGACACGTCGCTGCTGCTCAACCAGGCGCTCGATCGCGGCGAGACGGTCCTCTTCGAGGGCGCGCAGGCGACGATGCTCGACGTCGACCACGGCACCTACCCGTTCGTGACCAGCAGCAACCCGGTCGCCGGCGGGGTGTGCGTGGGCGCCGGCGTCGGCCCGACCCGCATCGACCGGGTGATCGGCGTGATCAAGGCCTACACCACCCGCGTCGGCTCGGGCCCCTTCCCGACCGAGCTCTTCGACGAGGACGGTGAGGCGCTGCAGCGCATCGGCGGAGAGATCGGCGTCTCCACCGGTCGCACCCGTCGCTGCGGCTGGTACGACTCGGTGATCGCCCGCTACGCCACCCGCGTCAACGGCCTCACCGACCTGTTCCTCACCAAGCTCGACGTGCTCGACACCTGGGAGCGGATCCCGGTCTGCGTGGCCTACGAGATCGACGGCGTGCGCCACGACGAGATGCCGATGACGCAGACCGAGTTCCACCACGCGAAGCCGATCTACGAGTACTTCGAGGGCTGGCAGACCGACATCTCCGGCTGCCGCCGCTTCGAGGACCTGCCCAAGAACGCGCAGACCTACGTCCAGGCCCTCGAGCAGCTCTCCGGCACCCGCTTCTGGGCCGTCGGCGTCGGTCCCGGCCGCGAGCAGACCATCGTCGTCCACGACGACTGACCCACCCCCAGCTCACCCCCCCATCCCGCCGACCCGTCACTCCCTCGACCATTTCCGCGGCGTGTCGCGGAGCGAGTGACGGGTCGGCCCGGGCGGGGGTACGGCGCGCGGCGGCGTCCGCGCTCCGGCGCAGTCGCGGCGGGCTCGGGGGCCGCACCTAGGATGGACGTCCGTGAAGACCCTCGTGATCGGAACCGGCGGCCGCGAGCACGCCCTCGCCCGCGCACTCTCACTCGACCCGGGGGTCACCGAGGTCCACGCGGCCCCGGGCAACCCGGGCATCGCCGCGGTCGCGACCCTGCACGACGTCGACCCGATGGACGGCGCGGCGGTCGCGGACCTCGCTGAGCGACTCGGCGCCGACCTGGTCGTCGTCGGCCCGGAGGCGCCGTTGGTCGCCGGGGTCGCCGACGCCGTCACCGCCCGCGGCATCGCCTGCTTCGGTCCGTCGCAGGAGGCCGCACAGCTCGAGGGCTCCAAGGCCTTCGCCAAGGAGGTGATGGCCGCCGCCGGCGTGCCCACCGCCGCCGCCCGGGTCTGCACGACGCCCGAGCAGGTGACCGCTGCCCTCGACGAGTTCGGCCCGCCGTACGTCGTGAAGGACGACGGCCTGGCCGCCGGCAAGGGCGTCGTCGTCACCACCGACCATCGCCAGGCGATCGAGCACGCCGCCGCCTGTGGGCGCGTGGTCATCGAGGAGTACCTCGACGGACCGGAGGTCTCGCTCTTCGCGATCACCGACGGCGTCACGGTGCGCCCGCTGCAGCCGGCCCAGGACTTCAAGCGGATCTTCGACGGCGACTCCGGGCCCAACACCGGAGGGATGGGCGCCTACACGCCGCTGCCCTGGGCGCCCGAGGGCCTGGTCGACGAGGTGCTGCGCGACGTGCTGCAGCCGACGGTCGACGAGATGGCCCGTCGAGGCACGCCGTTCCGCGGGCTGCTCTACGCCGGGCTGGCGCTGACCTCGCGCGGCACCCGCGTCATCGAGTTCAACGCCCGCTTCGGCGACCCCGAGACCCAGGCGCTGATGGCGCTGCTCGACTCCCCGCTCGCCGAGCTGCTGCACGCGGCGGCGACCGGCCGGCTCGACGCCGTACCCGCCCCTGCTTGGAGGCCCGGCGCCGCCGTGGCCGTGGTGATGGCCTCGCGCGGCTATCCGGAGTCGTCGTCCAAGGGCGACCTGATCACCGGCCTCGAGGACGCCGAGGCGCTCGAGGGCGTCCACGTCATCCACGCCGGCACCGCGCTCGACCGCGACGCGGTCGTCACCGCCGGCGGGCGGGTGCTGGCCGTCACCGCGGTCGGGAGAGACCTCGCCGACGCCCGGGCCCGCGCCTATGCCGGGGTCGAGCGGATCGCCTTCCCCGGCGCCCAGCACCGCTACGACATCGCGGCCAAGGCCAGCGCCCAGCCGGCCAGCGTCCCCACCGCACCCACCGACGGAGAGTGACCCCCGTGCCCGAGTTCCCCAACGTCCTCGCCACCCGGTACGCCGGCGCCGACCTCGCCGCGATCTGGTCGCCGGAGCACAAGATCGTGCTCGAGCGGCAGCTGTGGATCGCGGTCCTCAAGGCGCAGCGCGACCTCGGCATCGACGTGCCGGACGGCGTCGTGGAGGCCTACGAGGCGGTCGTCGACCAGGTCGACCTGGCCTCGATCGCCGCGCGCGAGCGGGTCACCCGTCACGACGTGAAGGCGCGCATCGAGGAGTTCTGCGCGCTGGCCGGCCATGAGCACATCCACAAGGGGATGACCTCGCGTGACCTGACCGAGAACGTCGAGCAGCTCCAGGTCCGCCAGTCCCTGGAGACCCTGCGCGACCGCGGCGTCGCGGCCGTCGTACGCCTCGGGCGGCTCGCCACGGAGCACGAGACCACCGTGATGGCCGGCCGCTCGCACAACGTCGCCGCCCAGGCGACCACGCTGGGCAAGCGCTTCGCGAGCATCGCCGACGAGATGCTGGTCGCGATCGCGCGGATCGAGGAGCTGCTCGCGCGCTACCCCCTGCGCGGCATCAAGGGCCCGGTCGGCACCGCCCAGGACATGCTCGACCTGCTGGACGGCGACGCGGCGAAGCTGGCCGAGCTGGAGACCCGGGTCGCCGCCCACCTCGGCTTCGAGCAGGTGCTCACCTCGGTCGGCCAGGTCTACCCGCGCTCGCTCGACTTCGAGGTCGTCTCCGCGCTGGTGCAGCTGGCCGCCGGCCCCTCCAACCTCGCCACCACGATCCGGCTGATGGCCGGCATCGAGCTGGTCACCGAGGGGTTCAAGGAGGGTCAGGTCGGCTCCTCGGCGATGCCGCACAAGATGAACACCCGCTCCTGCGAGCGCGTCAACGGCCTCGCGGTGATCCTGCGCGGCCACCTGTCGATGGTCGGCGAGCTGGCCGGCGACCAGTGGAACGAGGGCGACGTCTCCTGCTCCGTCGTACGACGCGTGGCGCTGCCCGACGCGTTCTTCGCCTCCGACGGGCTCTTCCAGACCTTCCTCACCGTGCTCGACGAGTTCGGCGCCTTCCCGGCGGTGATCCAGCGCGAGCTCGACCGCTACCTGCCCTTCCTCACCACCACCAAGGTGCTGATGTCGGCGGTGCGCAACGGCGTGGGCCGCGAGGTCGCCCACGAGGCGATCAAGGAGCACGCCGTCGGCGTCGCGCTGGAGATGCGCCAGGGGCTGGCGGTCAACGACCTCTTCGACCGGCTCGCCGCCGACTCGCGGCTGGGCCTGTCGCGCGACCAGATCACCGCGCTCGTCGCCGAGCCGATCGAGTTCACCGGCGCCGCTGTCGCCCAGGTCCAGGAGGTCGTACGCCGCGTGGACGCGCTCGCTGCCCGGTATCCCGGCGCCGCGGGGTACGCGCCGGGGGACATCCTCTGAGCCGGTTCCGTTTCACGAGTTAACTCGTGAAACGCGCACTTCCCACGCGAAGGTTCACGTGGGAAGTGACCGTTTCGTGTGGCCAGTACGACGTGCGCAGCCGCGCCGTGGGGTACCAAGGACCCGTGAGCTCCCCTGACAAGCACGACGCGACCGACCTGACCGTGGCCGTCACCGGACCCACCGGGACCCTCGGGCACGGCCTGATCCCGCTGCTCGAGGCCGACCCCCGCATCGCCCGTGTGGTCGGCACCGCCCGTCGCGCGTTCGACCCGGCGGAGCACGGGTGGTCGAAGATGACCTACCGCCGCGGCGACGTGCGCGACGTCGACTCGCTGACCGAGGCGTTCGCCGGGGCCGACGTCGTCGTGCACCTCGCCTTCGTGATCGTCGGCGGGGCCCGCGAGGTCACCCGGGCGATCAACGTCGAGGGCACCCGCAGCGCGTTCCGGGCGGCCGCCGAGGCCGGGGCCCGTCGCTTCGTCTACACCTCGTCGGTGGCGGCGTACGGCTTCCACCGCGACAACCCCGCCGAGCTGGACGAGGACTGGCCGACCCGCCCCGCGGACCGGCTGTTCTACGCCCAGGAGAAGGCGGAGGTCGAGGAGATGCTCCAGGAGGAGGCGGCCGAGCACCCCGAGCTCGAGCTCTACCTCCTGCGGCCCCCGATCGTCGTGGGGCCGCACACCGTCGGCGGCAAGGCGCACCTGCCCGCCGCCCTCACGGGCCTGCTGCCCGAGGCGCTCACCACGCAGGTGGGCGCCGTCATCTCCCGCGGCCTGGCGGGCGGGCTGGCCCACCGGCTGCCACCCGTGCCGGTGCCGGTGCCGGACCTGCCTCTGCAGCTCGTCCACGAGAGCGACGTCGGCCGCGCGCTGCTGCAGTGCGTCGTCGGCGCCGGTCCGGCCGGTGCCTACAACATCGCCGCCGCCGACACGATCAGCACCGTCGACATCGCCCGCGAGCTCGGGGTCACCCCGGTGGTGATGCCCGGTGCGCCGGCCCAGGACCTGGCCCGCCTCGTCTCCCGGATCCCGGGGCTCCCGTCGGCGGCGCAATGGGTGGAGGCGCTGAGCCGTCCGGTCATCATGGACACGAGCCGGGCGCGCGACGAGCTCGGATGGACGCCGCAGGTCTCCGCCCTCGACGCCCTCCGGGAGGCCCTCGGCCGCTCCTCCGGCGACGGCTAGGAGGGGCTGACGACCCGAGCCCGCGCGCTGAGGATCGCGAAGCCCAGCGCCAGGCTCAGCAGCACCAGCGCCGTGACGAGCGCCGCCCGCAGCCCCGCCTCGGGCGAGCTGTCCAGGGCCAGGCCGTAGGCGGTCATCAGCAGCGCCGCGCCGAGCGCCGACCCGATCCGCTGCCCGGTCTGCAGCGCCCCGCCCGCAGCCCCACCCATCTCCGGGGGCACCTGCGCGAGCGTGAGGGTGAAGTTGGGGGAGATCACGCCGCCGCCGCCGAGCCCCGCGAGCAGCAGGCACGGCACCAGCGTCCACACCAGGGCGCTGCCCTCCAGCCCGGGCACGAGCACGGCGATCAGCACCACGCCCGTCATCATCGTGCCGAGCGCGACCAGCGTGACCCGCCGCTCCCAGGTCGAGACCAGCCGGCCGGCCACCGGCGAGGTCAGCGCGGCGCCCACCGCGAACGGCGTGGTGAGCAGGCCCGCGTCCAGCGGCGAGAGACCCAGCGACTCCTGCAGGTGCACCGACAGCACCAGGAAGATGCCGGTGAATCCGGTGAAGTAGAGCGTCCCGACGGCGAGCCCGCCCGCGAACCCCGGCGTACGACGCAACAGGGCGACGTCGAGCAGCGGCGGCCGGCCCAGGCGGCGCAGCCGGTCCTCCCAGCGCACGAAGGCCCAGGCCAGCGGGAGCGCCCCGATCAGCAGCAGCAGCGGCAGCCGGGCTCCACCCTCGGCGCTGACCAGGGGGTAGAGCACGCAGAGCACGGCGCCGCCCAGCAGCAGCGCCCCGGGCACGTCGATCCAAGGTCGGGCTCCGTCGCGGCCGGGAGCCCCCGGGACCAGCCGCACGATCGCGACCAGCGCCACCAGCCCGATCGGGATGTTGACCCAGAACAGCCAGCGCCACCCGTCCTCCGCGCCGGCCAGCGCGATGATGGCGCCGCCGAGGATCGGTCCCATCGCCGAGGCCGTGGCGACGGTGAAGCCGAACATCCCGAACGCGCGGCCGCGCTCCTCGCCACGGAACAGCTGCTGGATCAGCCCCGAGTTCTGCGGGGTGAGCAGGCCCGCCGAGGCGCCCTGGGCGAGCCGCGCCACGATCACCGTGGCGGTGTCGGGAGCGAAGCCGACGGCGGCGCTGGACAGCACGAAGCCGGTCAGCCCGATCACCATCATCCGCCGCCGCCCGTAGGCGTCCCCGAGCCGTCCGCCGGCCACCAGCGTCAGGCCGAACGCCAGGGCGTAGCCCGAGACGACCCACTGGATGTTGGCGGTGGTCGTGCCCAGCCCGGCGCGCAGCGAGGGGATCGCGACGTTCACGATCGTCACGTCCAGCAGCGACATGAAGCCGACCACCAGCGTCACGCCGAGGATCCGCCAACGCCGGGGATCAGGCTCGTACGGCGCTTGCCCGGCGCGCTCCTCGACGGTCTCCTCGCTCACCGGTCCAGCATCCAGCCCCGCGCAAGAGTCGGTCCCCGCACAAGCATCGGCCCCCGCGCGGTCCGGGCATGATGGGAGGCATGGGTGAGCGAGCCGTCGACGTGGTCGTGACCGGGCGGGTCCAGGGTGTGTCCTACCGCGCCGCGACCGAGCAGGAGGCACATCGCCACGGCGTGCGCGGCTGGGTCCGCAACGAGCCGGACGGGTCCGTGGCCGCCCACTTCGAGGGCTCGCCGCACGCCGTCGCGGCGATGCTCGCCTGGTGCCGCGAGGGGCCCCGCTTCGCCGACGTGGACGACGTACGCGTCACCGAGGCCCGCGCCGAGGGGGCCGCGGGCTTCAGCGTGCGCTACTGATCAGGGCCGGACGTCGAGCACGACCTCGAACTCCAGCAGGTTGGCGCCCGAGGCGACCGGCTTGCCGTGCTGGCCGGCGTGCGCCGCCCGGGCGTCCCCGTCGCGCCACGCCTCGAAGGACGCGTCGTCCTCCCACTGGGTGATCACGAAGTAGCGCTCCTCGCCCGCGGTGGGGCGCAGCAGCTGGAAGCCCAGGAAGCCCGGGGTCCCGTCGATGGTGCCCGCGCGCTCGCCGAAGCGACGCTCGAGCTCGGGGCCGGCCTGGGGCGGGACACTGATCGCGTTGATCTTGACGACTGCCATGGGTGTCAGCGTAGGGGGTGGGGTCTCGACGTCGGTTGCTGCGCAACCTGCTCGACCGGCGAGGACGCCGCCCGTTGGTCGAGCAGGTTGCTCTGCAACCGACGTCGAGACCTAGGCTGACGACCGTGAGCCTCCAGATCCCGCCCGCACCGGCCGTCGAGGGTGCGACGCACCTGCACTCCGGGAAGGTCCGCGACCTCTACCGCATCGACGCCGGCGAGCACGCCGGCCGGCTGCTGATGGTGGCCAGCGACCGGATCTCGGCCTACGACTTCGTGCTCGAGCCGGCCATCCCCGGCAAGGGCGAGATCCTCACCCGGATGTCGTTGTGGTGGTTCGACCAGCTCGCCGACCTGGTCCCCAACCACGTGGTCTCCACCGACGTACCCGAGTCCGTGCGCGGGCGAGCGGTGATCTGCGAGAGCCTGCACATGTATCCCGTCGAGTGCGTCGCCCGCGGCTACCTCACCGGCTCCGGCCTGGCCGACTACCGCGCGACCGGCGAGGTCTGCGGCGTGGCGCTGCCGCCGGGCCTCGAGGACGGCTCGCGGCTCCCGGAGCCGATCTTCACGCCGGCCACCAAGGCCGAGCTCGGCGACCACGACGAGAACGTGTCGTACGACGCCGTGGTCGCGACCGTGGGCGCCGACGACGCCGCCCGACTGCGCGAGCTGACCCTGGCCGTCTACGCCCGCGCCGAGGAGATCGCCCGCTCCCGCGGGATCGTGCTGGCCGACACCAAGCTCGAGTTCGGCCGCTTCGTCGGTCCTGAGGGTCCCAGCGGCATCTGGCTCGCCGACGAGGTGCTCACCCCCGACTCGTCGCGGTTCTGGCCGGCCGACGAGTGGCAGCCGGGCTGCACCCAGCCGTCGTACGACAAGCAGATCGTGCGCAACTGGCTGACCTCGGCGGAGTCCGGCTGGGACCGGGAGTCGGGGGAGGCGCCGCCGCGGCTGCCCGACCACGTGGTCGAGCTGACCCGGGCCAAGTACGTCGAGGCCTACGAGCGCCTCACCGGCACGACGTACTGACGCCGGTCGCCCTGATGGAGTTCACCGTCGAGCTGGTCGCCCAGGCCTCGACCGAGCGCGCCCACGCCTACTTCGCCGACCCGGCGCTGCGCCCGCGCTGGCAGTCGAGCCTGCGGGCGGTGGAGCCGCTGGACGGACCGGCCCAGGGTGTCGGCGCGCGGTGGTACGACGTGACGAGCGTCGGCGCGCGCCCGCTGATGGAGGTCACCGAGGACGTTCCCGGGCGGGTCTGGTCGGAGGTGGGGGAGTGGCACGGCCTGGTCGCGCGGCTGCGGATGACGTTCTCCCCCGTCGGAGCCGATGCGGCCGGGCCCACGCTCGTGCGCGCCGTCGTGAGCGTCGAGGCTCCGGGCTGGCGCCGCCCGCTGGGCTGGGCGATCCGGGTCCTCGGACCGGTGGGCATCCGCG
>NZ_BAAHCI010000005.1:0-72592 GCF_054775955.1 Nocardioides pacificus | reverse complement strand
CCCCCACGGCCCGACGGGGCGCGGAGCCGGGATCCGGGCGAGGGGATCAGGCGTCGCGGCGCCGCAGCACGACGTACCCGGCGATCAGGACGACCAGGGCCTCGGCGAGGACCACGCCGAGCCCGGTCCAGGCGCCCAGCAGGTCGGGGTTGAACGGCACGGGCGTGATGATCGCGGTGCCGGCGTTGCCGGGCATCAGCTTGGCCACCCACTCGCCCCAGGTGCCGGGGAGCAGGAACGCCATGTTGCCGACCACGAACACCAGGCCCAGGACGATCGACAGCGCGGCGGCGGTGTGCCGGACGAGCAGGCCGACGCCGACGGTCAGCAGCCCGAGGGCGGCGAGGTAGAGGCCGTTGCCGAAGAGTGCGCGGAGGACGCCCTCGGAGTCGAGCGAGGTGCCGACGCCCTCGGAGTCGAGGAACCAGTTGCCGCCGAGGTAGCCCAGGAATGCCGTCGCGGTGCCCGCGACGAGCAGGGTGCCGGTCAGCACGACGAGCTTGGCGCCCAGCACCTGGCCACGGCGCGGGCTGGCGGCGAAGGTCGCCTTGGCCAGGCCGGTGGCGTACTCGCTGGTGATGATCATGGCGCCCAGCACCACGGCGGTGACCTGCGCGATCATCATCCCCCAGGTCACGTACGAGCTGGAGGGGTGGTCGCCGGGGTTGTCCGCGATCGCCTGGGCGCTGGTCGCGCAGACCAGCACGGTGAGGCCGACCCCGAGGGTCACCATCGCGACGATCGACCAGCCGGTGCTGCGGACGGTCCAGAGCTTGATCCACTCGGCGTGCAGCACATCGACGAAGCGCTGGGGCGCGGCATCGGCGACTGCGTCGGGTACGGCGGTGGAGGTGGCGCGGGTCGCCCGAGCCGTGCTGGGCTCGACGACGGTCGTGGTGGTCATGCTGCTGCTCCCTGCAGGTGGCGGGCGGGATCGGTGGTCCGGGTGTGGGCGTGGTACTCCACGCTCTGGGCGGTGAGAGTCATGAAGGCGTCCTCCAGCGAGGACGTCACGGTGGTCAGCTCGTGCAGCAGCAGGCCGGTGTCGCCGACCAGCTCGCCGACCCGGGCGGCCGAGGCTCCCTGGACGTGCAGCTCCTGGTGCCCGAGACCGTCCGCAGTGGTCGCCGGCGTCACCGCCAGGCCGCGCCCGACGAGCAGCGCCGCGACGGCGTCGAGCTGCGGTGCGCGGACCCGGACGTACGACGTGGCGTGCTCGGCGATGAAGTCGTCCATCGTGCAGTCGGCCAGCAGCTCGCCGCGTCCGATCACCAGCAGGTGGTCGGCGGTGAGCGCCATCTCCGACATCAGGTGGCTGGAGAGCATCACGGTGCGGCCCTCGGCGGCCAGCTGGCGGGCCAGGGTGCGCACCCAGCGGATGCCCTCCGGGTCCAGCCCGTTGACCGGCTCGTCGAGCACGACGACGGGCGGGTCGCCGATCAGTGCGGAGGCGATGCCGAGCCGTTGACCCATCCCGAGGGAGAACTTCCCGACGCGCTTGTCCGCGACGGCGTCCAGTCCGACGAGACCGAGCACCTCGTCGACGCGGGAGGCAGGGATCCGGTTGCTGGCCGCGAGCCAGCGCAGGTGGTTGCGCGCGGTCCGGCCCGGATGGAGGGCGCGGGCCTCCAGGAGTGCGCCGACCTCGCGCAGCGGGGCCGGCGACGCGGCGTAGCGACGGCCGTTGACGAGGACGTCGCCCGCCGTCGGCCGGTCGAGGCCCAGCACCATCCGCATCGTGGTCGACTTGCCCGCACCGTTGGGCCCGAGGAAGCCGGTGACGACCCCGGGCCGGACGGCGAAGTCGAGGGCGTTGACGGCGGTGGTGTCGCCGTAGTTCTTCGTCAGTGCGTGCGCTTCGATCATGCTTCGAGCCTCGTCCTGCGACGGCCCCGGCGCATCGGGGAGCGCCCCTGAGCGCCCCGGGAGGGCGACCCTGAGCCGACCCCGGTGACGCGGCTCACTACCCCCGAGTAAGTTGTGCCCATGCTGAATCTGTCGGTTTTCCTCGAGGACTCTGCCCGCCGCCACCCCGACCGTGCCGCCGTCGTGCTCGGGGACCTCCGCCTGACCTATGCGCAGGTGGATGGCTTCGCCAACCAGATCGCCAACCTGCTCGTCTCCCGGGGCATCCAGCCCGGCGACAAGGTCGCGCTCTCCTGCCCGAACCTCCCGTACTTCCCGGTCGTCTACTACGGCATCCTCAAGGCGGGCGCGGTCGTCGTACCGCTCAACGTCCTGCTCAAGGGCCGCGAGATCGGCTACCACCTCAACGACTCGGACGCGAAGGCCTACTTCGTCTTCGAGGGCACGCCCGACCTGCCGATGGCGACCGAGGGCCACGTCGGCTTCGAGCAGGCCGACGGCTGCGAGCACTTCTTCGTGATCACCGCCGACATGATGGCGGCCTCGCCCATCGAGGGCACCGAGACGATGGTGCAGGCCCTCGGCGGCCAGCCCGCGACGTTCGAGTCGGTCGCCACCGAGCCGACCGACACCGCGGTCATCCTCTACACCTCGGGCACCACCGGCCAGCCCAAGGGCGCCGAGCTGAGCCACTCCAACATGGTGATGAACGCCAACACCTCCAACCGGCTCTTCGACTCCAAGCCCAGCGACCGCGACACCCACCTGCTGGTGCTGCCGCTGTTCCACTCCTTCGGCCAGACCGTCAACATGAACGCCGGCTTCTCCGTCGGCGCGACGCTGGTGCTGCTGCCGCGCTTCGACGCCGACCAGGCGCTGGCGCTGATGCAGACCGAGGACATCACGGTCTTCGCGGGCGTCCCCACGATGTTCTGGGGCCTGCTGAACTCGCTCGGCGAGGGCGTCGACGTCGACCGGATCGCGGCCAACCTGCGCCTGGCGGTCTCCGGCGGGTCCGCGCTGCCGGTGGAGATCCTCAAGCAGTTCAAGGAGCGCTTCCACATCCAGATCCTCGAGGGCTACGGCCTCTCGGAGACCTCCCCGGTCGCGACGTTCAGCGACCCCGAGCAGGAGCTGCGCGCCGGCTCGATCGGCGTACCGATCTGGGGCATCGAGGTCAAGCTCGTCGACGGCGAGTGGAACGAGGTCGTGCCGACCAGCGAGACCGGCGAGGACGCCATCGGCGAGATCGCGATCCGCGGGCACAACATCATGAAGGGCTACTACAAGCGCGCCGACGCGACCGCCGAGGTCATGCGCGACGGCTGGTTCCGCACCGGCGACCTGGCCCGCCGCGACTCGGACGGCTTCTACTACATCGTCGACCGCGCCAAGGACATGATCATCCGCGGCGGCTTCAACGTGTACCCCCGCGAGATCGAGGAGGTGCTGATGAGCCACGAGGCGGTCTCGCTCGCGGCCGTCGTCGGCGTCCCCCACGACAGCCACGGCGAAGAGATCAAGGCGTTCGTCATCTTGAACGAGGGCGTCTCGATCACCTCCGAGGAGCTGATCGCCTGGGGCAAGGTGCAGATGGCCAACTACAAGTACCCCCGGATCATCGAGGTGGCCCCGAGCCTGCCGATGACCGCGACGGGCAAGATCCTCAAGCGCGAGCTCAGCTGACCCGTCACAAACTCACGCTGACCCGTCAGAAGATCACGGTGACCCGGCAGAAGATGCCGGCCGACCGAGAGCTTCTGCCGGGTCAGCGTGTTTTAGCGACGGGTCAGCGTGATTTGGGGACGGGTCAGGCGAAGGGGTTGGGGAGCGCGCCGGGGAGCCTCGCCAGGAGATCGCGGGCAGCGGCGGCGTGCTTGTGCTCGACCAGCACCTCGTAGCGGGTCGCGACCACGGTGCTGACCGAGGAGAAGTCGCGCTTGCCCCGGGTCGCGGCATAGCCGATCAGGCCCCAGATGAGACCGAACAGAGCGCCCACGAGGGTGGTGGAGAGTACGACGCGCAGGACGCCGTCCTCGCCGAAGATCGAGAAGATCAGGCCGACGAAGAGCCCCAGCCAGGCGCCCGACGCGGCCCCGGCCATCGCGACGCGGCCGGTGGTGAGCCGGCCGGTGATGCGCTCGACCTGCTTGAGGTCGGTGCCGACGATCATGCAGTTCTCGACCGGGAACTCGCTGTCGGCCAGGTAGTCCACGGCCTTCTGGGCGTCGGCGTACTGCTCGTAGACGGCGAGGGACTGCGGGAAGTCCAGGGTCAGGGCGCTGGAGATGCGAGGGTCGGTGGCTGCCATGTCTCCAGTGTCGCCCGCCCGGCAAGCCGCCTGGCAAGCCGCCCGCACACAGGCTCCGCGAGACCTGATCCTCGCCTCCGGGATCGCCCGCCTAGACTGGCCTAGCATCCCCGCCGCTTAAAGGAGCCGTCCCGTGGCCCGTGTCGTCGTCGACGTCATGCTCAAGCCCGAAATCCTCGACCCCCAGGGCAAGGCCGTGCACGGTGCACTGCCGCGGCTGGGCTTCGCCGGGGTCGCCGACGTCCGTCAGGGCAAGCGCTTCGAGCTGGAGCTCGAGGGCGAGGTGACCGAGGAGCGGCTGGCCGAGGTCCACCGGATCGCCGAGACGCTGCTCTCCAACCCCGTGATCGAGGACTTCACCGTCCACGTCGAGGGCGTCCAGCACACCGTGGGAGCCACCTCGTGAAGGTAGGTGTCGTCACCTTCCCCGGCTCGCTCGACGACGTCGACGCCCGCCGTGCGGTCGACCTGGGCGGTCACGAGGCCGTCGCGCTGTGGCACGGCGACCACGACCTGCAGGGCGTCGACGCGGTGGTCCTGCCGGGCGGGTTCTCCTACGGCGACTACCTGCGCTGCGGCGCGATCTCCCGCTTCTCGCCGGTGATGACCGAGGTGATCGCCGCCGCCGAGCGCGGCATGCCCGTCCTCGGCATCTGCAACGGCTTCCAGATCCTCTGCGAGTCGCACCTGCTCCCGGGGGCGCTGATCCGCAACAACCACCGCAAGTTCGTGTGCACCGACCAGCGGATCCGCATCGAGAACAACCGCACCCCCTGGACCGCGTCGTACGACGAGGGCGCCGAGGTCACGATCGTGCTGAAGAACGGCGAAGGCTCGTTCGTCGCCGACGAGGCCACCCTCGACCGCCTCGAGGGAGAGGGCCAGGTCGTGGCCCGCTACCTCGGCAAGGACCCCAACGGCTCGCTGCGCGGGATCGCCGGCATCACCAACGAGCGCGGCAACGTGGTCGGTCTGATGCCGCACCCCGAGCACGCGGTGGAGGACCTGTGCGGTCCGGGCACCGACGGTCTCGGCTTCTTCACCAGCCTCGCCGCGCGCGTCCTCGCATGAGCCCGCTCAAGCTCTTCCGGGCCGTGGCCGTCGCCGAGGCGTTCACCTGGGCGCTGCTGCTAACCGGCATGTTCCTCAAGTACGTCACCGAGACCACCGAGCTGGGGGTCCGCATCGGCGGCATGGTCCACGGCACGGTCTTCATCGCCTACTGCCTGGTGACCGTGCTCGTCGCGGTCGACCAGCGCTGGTCGCCGCAGCGCGCGCTGCTCGGCCTGGTGAGCGCCGTGCCGCCGTTCGTGACCGTCTGGTTCGACCGGTACGCCGAGGGGCGGGGCCTGCTCGGCGACTCCTGGCGGCTCACCTCGGCCGAGCCTGCCGGCGCGCTCGAGCGGCCCACCGCGTGGCTGCTTCGCAACCCGTTGCGTGGCGCGGCCGCCGGCCTCGTCGCCGTGGTGGCGCTGACCGGCGTCGCACTCGTCGCCGGCCCGCCCGTCGGCTGAGGGCGGTCCCTTCCGGCAGGGTCAGCGCCGGCCGGACACCAGGGCCTGCCAGCTGTTCGGCGCGATCACGCCGGTCACCGGCAGCCGGACCTGTCGCTGCCAGGTCCGGACGGCCTGGTCGACGGTCGTGTCGAAGTGCCCGTTGACCATGAGCTGGGCCACGCCTGCGGCATTCAGCGCTCGCTGCACCCGGCGCACCTGCGGACCGGTGGAGCCGATCTTGACGACCGTCCACTTGCCCTCGGCGTGCAGGCGCATCCAGTTGCTGGTCGACCAAGTGGTCGTGACGGGCTGGCGGCGCGCCGCCTGGAAGGACATCACGGCCTTGCGGGTCTTGCGGGTGTAGCGGCCGTTGATGTCACCGCCGAAGAACTTCTTCTGCCGGAGCAGGCACTGCAGGGCGCGGATCTTGGCGGGGCTGCGGGTGCCGGGGGAGATCTGGTCGTACTTCCAGTAGTCGACCTTGACGCCGCCGCAGGCCCGCAGGCTGCGTCCCGGACGAGAGCCGCGGCCGAGGTCGAGGTAGTTGCTGTCGATGTTGATGGTGACCCCGCCATGGGTCTCGTTGTGGCCGCCGCGGTACTGCTTCATCCGGCCGCCGGGGCGCCACCCGTCCTCGGGGATGTAGGTCGTCGAGGTGTTGGGGACGCCGTCCCAGCGCGCGATCCAGATGGCGTCGGGGAGGGTGTAGACGCCCGGGCGCTCCCGGCGAGCGTCGTCGAGCGCCTTGATGCCCGAGCTGGCGCTCGAGTAGACGCCGGACTTGAAGCCCAGGGTGCGGACCTTCCAAGTCCAGCCGCTGAGGAAGCCGAGCGCCGACTCCCGGCAGCGGGTGTTGGTGGCGTCGAAGGCCTCGAGGTCGTACCACAGCGTGCTGTCCGGGGCGATGCCCAGCGCCTGCGCCGCGGCGACGGCCGAGTCGGCCTCGCGCTGGCCCTGCAGGCGCGCGGCGGCGTACTTGCCGTTGGCGCCGGGTCGGGGGTCGATGGTCGGGTCGTTGCCGTAGCGCGGGAAGCTGCCGCTGCACGAGGCCTGGGGGCCGAGCGTGATCGGCAGCAGACGCCAGCCGTTGGCCAGCTGGTTGCTGACCCAGGTCGGGGTCAGGTTGGGCTGCGAGCGGCAGCCCCGCGAGGCTCCCGAGATGTAGATGCCGACCGCGAGGTACGGCGAGGTCTCCATCCAACGGTCCATCTTCCACTGCTCGGGAGCGACGCACTGGTCGAAGCCGTAGCCGGTGATGTCACCGGGGGTGACGCGGTTGGCGGCCTGGGCGGGAGCCGGGGCCACGGTCAGCAGGGCGCCGGTCAGCAGGCCGGCGAGGGCTGCGGCGGCGGGGCGAAGGGGAAGGCGCATGAGGGGTTCTCCAGGTCGGGGCGACGTCACCCTAACCTCACCCGTCACTTCAGAAACGGTTGCGGCAACAACTACGGCGCTGTAATTCAGCCCCCCCTGTGGCGTCGCGCCTGGGGGTCTGGCGGGCGCCACGGAGGCCCCCTAGGGTCTGACCCGACCCCTCGCCGCGAGGAGGCCGGGGGTCTGCCACGTCCTGACGCGAAGCGAGCGACTGCCGATGAACCACCCCCCTGCCGGTCCCTGCGTCTACTGCGGATCCCCGCTGTCCCCCGGCGCGACGTTCTGTCCCCGGTGCGGGGCCGGTGGGCCTGCCCAGCAGGCCCAGCAGCAGTGGCAGCAGCCCCAGCAGAGCTGGCAGCAGCAGGGCTGGCAGCAACAGGGTTGGCAGCAGGGTCAGCAGCCGGGGTGGCAGCAGCCGGAGCAGCCGCGCCGTGGGCGGCGGACCGGCCTCCTGGTCGGGGTGGGCGCGCTGGTCGTGCTGCTGGTGGCCGGCGGCGTCTTCCTCGGCATCCGGCTGCTCGGCGGAGACGGCGACGAGGCGCGGTCCCTGGGCGCCAACGGCTCCGAGCTCGTCGACCCGGTGACCTCGGAGCCCGAGGAGACCTGGTCCTGGGAGGCGCCCGGCGAGGTGGGGGGAGCCGTCCAGCAGGGCGACTCCCTGGTGATCACCGTCGAGGGGGGAGAGGTCGTCTCCCTCGACGCGTCGGGCGACGAGGAGTGGACGACCACGGTCGACTCCGACATCAGCGTCTCGCACGCCGTACCCGGCCAGGACGTGCTGATCGCCGCGGCGTACGACGTGCAGCGGGTGACCGCACTCTCCGCCGAGGACGGCGAGCAGCTGTGGACCTACGACGACCGCACCTTCGAGTCCGTCATCGAGGAGGGCGTCATCTTCCGGGGCCTCGACGAGTCGGGGCTGCTCGATGCGAAGACCGGCGACGAGCTGTGGACGGTGGAGACGCCGGACGCCTACGCGATCGCCTCGGACGCCGCCTACCTGCTCGCGGGCGACGAGCTGACCAAGGTGTCGCTCGAGGACGGCGACGAGCAGTGGAGCGTCACCGTCGACCGTGACGAGGACGCCTACGGCACCCTCACGGCGACCGACGAGTTCGTCGTGGTCGACGGCGACGAGCTGATGGCCTTCGACGCGGAGTCGGGCGACGAGCTGTGGAGCGAGGAGGGCGGCGAGGACGGCTCCCGGGCCAGCGTCTTCTCCGCGACCGAGGTCTACGTCACGGCGAACGACTACGGCGGCGAGTCCGAGCCCTCGGTGACGGTCTTCGACCGCGACGGCAAGGTCGGCGAGCTCGACGTGGAGAAGGAGGGGGACTCGGAGTACTTCTACTTCTATGCGATGGCCTTCGAGTCGGGAGGGTCCTCCTACGCGCTCGACTACACGAGCGGCCGCCTCTACGGCGACGATCTCGAGGTGCTCCAGACCTATGAGGGGTCCCTCGCCGTGGCAGCCGGGGGGCTCTACGCCCTGGACGACCAGAAGCTGTCCTACTTCGAGCTGGGCTCGGACTCCGCGGAATGGTCGATCGACATCGAGGCCGAGGAGGGCGGGGTCGGCGCCATCGACGGGCGGGTCCTGGTCTACACCGAGGACACGGTGATCAACTACGAGTGATCCGACCCTAGGATGGGGGTCGTGCCCGAGACGACTCGCTCCGCTGCCGGCTCCACCCTCGACACCGTCACCGTCGCCTCGGGGGACCCCTCACGGGAGCAGCCCTGGGTCGACCTCGGCCTGAAAGCCGACGAGTACGCCCGGATCCGCGAGATCCTCGGCCGCCGGCCCACCTCCAGCGAGCTGGCGATGTACTCCGTGATGTGGAGCGAGCACTGCTCCTACAAGAGCTCCAAGGTGCACCTCAAGCAGTTCAGCGAGATCCCCCAGGAGACCCCGGCGGGCCGGATGCTGGCCGGCATCGGGGAGAACGCCGGCGTCATCGACATCGGCCAGGGCTATGCGGTCACGTTCAAGGTCGAGTCCCACAACCACCCGTCGTACGTCGAGCCGCACCAGGGCGCCGCGACCGGCATCGGCGGGATCGTGCGCGACATCCTGGCGATGGGCGCACGCCCCGTCGCCGTGATGGACCCGCTGCGCTTCGGTCCGCTCGACGCTCCCGACACCCAGCGGGTGCTGCCCGGGATCGTCGAGGGCGTCGGCGCCTACGGCAACTGCCTGGGCCTGCCCAACATCGGCGGCGAGGCCGTCTTCGACGAGACCTACGTCGGCAACCCGCTCGTCAACGCGCTGTGCGTGGGCGTGCTGCGCCACGAGGACCTCCACCTCGCCAAGGCCTCGGGCGTCGGCAACCAGGTGATCCTGTACGGCGCGCGCACCGGCGGCGACGGCATCGGCGGCGTCTCGATCCTCGCGTCGGAGACCTTCGACGAGGGCGGGCCGGCCAAGCGCCCGGCGGTGCAGGTGGGCGACCCCTTCGAGGAGAAGCTGCTCATCGAGTGCACCCTCGAGATCTTCGCGGCCGGCCTCGTCGCCGGCATCCAGGACCTCGGTGGCGCCGGGCTCTCCTGCGCCACCTCCGAGCTGGCCTCGGCCGGCGACGGCGGCATGCACGTGCACCTCGACCGGGTGCCGCTGCGCGACTCCACGCTCTCCCCCGAGGAGATCCTGATGAGCGAGTCGCAGGAGCGGATGATGGCGGTCGTCGAGCCTGGCGACGTCGACGCGTTCCTGACGATCTGCCGCAAGTGGGACGTCGAGGCCGTCGTCATCGGTGAGGTCACCGACACCGGCCGCCTCGAGATCGACTGGCACGGCCAGCGCGTGGTCGACGTGCCGCCGCGCTCGGTCGCCCACGACGGGCCGACCTACCACCGCCCCTTCGCCCGCCCGGCGTGGCAGGACGCGCTGCAGGCCGACGGCGCCGAGGCGCTGGCCCGCCCGCGGACCGGCGACGAGCTGCGCGAGACGCTGCTGCGCCTGGTCGCGAGCCCCAACCTGTGCGACAAGTCCTGGATCACCGACCAGTACGACCGCTACGTCCGCGGCAACACCGTGCTCTCCCAGCCGGAGGACTCCGGGATGATCCGGGTCGACGACGAGACCAACCTCGGTGTCGCGGTCTCCACCGACTGCAACGGCCGCTTCGCCAAGCTCGACCCCTACACCGGCGCGCAGCTCGCGCTGGCCGAGTCCTACCGCAACGTCGCCACCGGCGGCGCCGTACCGCTGGCGATCTCGGACTGCCTCAACTTCGGCTCGCCCGAGGACCCAGACGTGATGTGGCAGTTCGCCGAGGCGTGCCGCGGCCTCAAGGACGCGTGCCTCGAGCTGGGCATCCCGGTCACCGGCGGCAACGTCAGCCTCTACAACCAGACCGGTGACGTCCCGATCCTGCCGACCCCCGTGGTCGCGGTGCTCGGCGTCATCGAGGACGTCACGCGGCGTACGCGGTCGGGCTTCGCCACCGCCGGCGAGCAGGTGCTGCTGCTCGGCACCACCCGCGAGGAGCTGTCCGGCTCGGAGTGGGCGCACGTCGTGCACGGCCACCTCGGCGGGCTCCCGCCGCGGGTCGACCTCGCGGCCGAGCGTGCGCTGGCCGAGCTGCTCGCGCAGTCGTCGGCGGAGGGCCTGGTCACCAGCGCCCACGACCTCTCCGACGGAGGGCTGGCACAGGCGCTCGCCGAGTCGTCGATCCGGCACGGAGTGGGCGTTACGGTGTCGGTCGCCGACGTGGCCGACGACGCCTTCCTCGCGCTCTTCACCGAGTCCGCGGCCCGCGCGATCGTGACCGTCCCCGACAAGGGCCTCGACGCGTTCGTCGCCGCGGCCTCGGCCCACGGCGTACCCGTCACGGCGCTGGGCCGCACCGGCGGCGACACCATCGAGGTGCAGGGCCAGTTCAGCGTGCCCGTCGCGGACGTGCGCGAGGCCTGGGCCGCCACCCTCCCCGCCGCCCTCGACTGACCCGGCGCGAACGCGCACCCGTACGGCGTCGAGTCGGCGCAAGCGCTCACCCGTAACACGCTGAGTCGGCGTGAACGCACACCCGTACGGCGTCGAGTCGGCGTGAATGCGCGTGAAGATGCGCCGACTCGGCGGTGAAAGTGCGCCGACTCGGCGGTGAAAGTGCGCCGACTGGGCTGTGAAGATGCGCCGACTCGGCTGGGTGGGGTGGGGCGGGCCATGATGGGCCCATGGGTGAGGAGCTGGTGGTGACCGGGGCGCTGGTGATCCCGGCGACCGAGCTCACCGAGCGGTTCTCGCGCTCCTCAGGCCCCGGCGGGCAGGGCGTCAACACCGCGGACAGCCGAGTCGAGCTCTCCTTCGACGTCGCCGGCTCCCCGACGCTCACCGACCTCCAGCGAGAGCGGATGCTGACCCGCCTGGACAGCCGGCTCGTGGGCGGGGTCATCACGATCGCCGCCTCCGAGCACCGCACCCAGCTGGCCAACCGGCGCGCGGCGAGGGAGCGGCTGGCATCGTTGCTCCGGGACGCGAGCGCTCCGCCGCCGCGTGCGCGCCGGGCCACCCGTCCCACCCGGGGCTCCAAGGAACGCCGGCTCGCGGGCAAGAAGCAGCGATCGCAGATCAAGAGGGCCCGTGGCGGCCGATGGGAGTGACAGCCGAGTGAGCAGCGACCCGCAGATCATCAGGTACGGCGAGGACCCCTCGCAGTACGGCGAGCTCTACCGGCCGGCGGGCGCCTCGCGCGGCGTGGTGGTGCTCGTCCACGGGGGCTCGTGGAAGGCGGCCTACGGCCTCGACCTGACCCAGCCCGCCGCCCGTGACCTCGCCGGCCGCGGCTGGACGGTGTGGAACGTGGAGTACCGCCGGATCGGCAGCGGCGGCGACTTCCCCGCCATGTTCGACGACGTGGCTGCCGCGATCGACACTCTCGCTGATATCAAGGACCTCGACCTCACCCGCGTCGTCGCGGTCGGTCACTCCGCAGGCGGCCACCTCGCCACCTGGGCCGCCGCCCGCGGCCGCTTCCCCCGCTGGCCGGCCCGCGTGGAGCTGACCGGCGTGGTGGCACTGGCCGCGCTTCTCGACCTCGAGTGGGCGGCAGGCGACGACTCCGTGGTCGACGCGCTGGTCGGGGACGCGTCGTACGACGAGGTCGACCCGCTGCGCCAGGCGCCGCTCGCCGTACCCGTCTGGTGCGTGCACTCGCGCGACGACGAGTCGGTGCCCTTCGCCCTCTCCACCCGGTACGACGAGCGCTCGCGGGCCGCGGGTGGCGTCGTCGAGGTGGTCGAGGTGCCAGGCGACCACATGGCCGTCATCGACGTCGACCACCCCGCCTGGGCGGCGACGGTGGAGATCCTCGACGCCCTCTGATCACTGCGATGCGACCCAGTGGCTGGATCCGACGCGGATCCACAGCCACTGGGTCGCACCATCTCAGCTGCTGGCGCGCATCGCCTTGAGCCCGACGACCAGACCGAGCGCCGCCACCAGCGCGGCCGCCGCGAAGCCCGCCGCGGTCTCGGTGACGGGGTAGGACCCGGCGAAGAGCGCCCGCGATGCCTCCACCACGTAGGTCAGCGGGTTGAGGTCGGAGGCGACCTGCAGCCAGCGCGGCGCCCCCTCGATCGGCAGCATCATCCCCGACAGCAGCAGCACCGGGAAGATCAGCGTCTGCTGCACGGTCCAGAACAGCCACTCGCTGTCCTTGGCGGCGAGCGCCAGCGCGAACGACAGCGACCCGATGCCGATGCTGAACAGCGCGAACATCGCGACGCCGACCAGCACCCCGCCGACGTGCAGGTCGAAGCTGAACGGGGTGCACACCGCGAGGATGATCGCGGTCTGCATCAGCATCGGCACGACCTCCTTGAGCGCCCGGCCGACGAGCAGCGACGAGCGGCTCAGCGGGGAGACGAGCAGCCGCTCGTGGGAGCCGGTGAGCATCTCGCTGGTGAGGTTGGCCCCGGTGAACGACGCCCCCATCAAGACCGTCATCGCGATGATCCCGGGCACGAACCACTGCAGCGCGGATCCGGACCCGGTCGCGGTGTCGGGGAGCAGCGGCGCGAACAGCGCGAGGAAGACCAGCGGCTGGACCATCGCGAAGAGCACCGATGCGGGCTCGCGCCAGACCGGCTTGAGCTCGCGGGTCATCACGTTCCAGCTGTCGGCGAGGAACGTCGTGGGCCGACCGGTGATCGACCCGGGGGTGGCGTCGAAGCGGACGGTGGCGGTGGCGGCCCCCGTCGAATGGGTCAGGGTGGTCATGCTGCGTTCTCCTTCGAGGTCTGGGTGCCGGCGTCGGCCGTGACGTCGGTGGGGGAGTCAGAGGGGGTGTCGCTCTCGCGCAGGCTGCGGCCGGTCAGGTCGAGGAACACGTCGTCGAGGGTGGGACCGACCACCTCGATCCGCCGGGCCGGGGAGCCGGCGCGCTCCAGCTCGGTGAGCAGCCCCGGGGCCAGGTCGCGGCCGTGGGCGACGCGCAGCCGCAGGGTCGCCCCCGAGACGTCGACGGTGCCCGCACTCGCCTCCGTGGCGCGTACGACGCGCGCCGCGGCCGCCGCGGCGGCGCCCGGGTCGTCGAACCCCAGCGTGACCAGGTCGCCGAGCCCCGCCTTGAGCCGTGCGGCGGTGTCGTCGGCGATGACCACGCCGTGGTCGATCACGATCACCCGGCCGGCGATCGCGTCGGCCTCCTCGAGGTAGTGCGTGGTCAGCACGATCGTGGTGCCGTAGGTGGCGTGCAGGGCCTGGATCTGCTCCTGGAGATTGACCCGGTTCTGCGGGTCGAGGCCGGTCGACGGCTCGTCGAGGAAGAGCAGCCGCGGGGCGTGGACCAGCCCGATCGCGACGTCGAGACGGCGCCGCTGGCCGCCGGAGAGGGTGGCCACCGGGCGGCCGGCGACCGCGGTCAGGTCGAAGGCCTCGACCAGCTCGTCGGCGCGACGCTGCGACTCGGCCCGGGTCAGACCGTGGGCGCGGGCCTGGCTCACCAGCTCGTCGCGCCCCCGCTGCTGGTGCCCGGCGCCGTTGCCCTGCCCGACGTACCCGATGTTGCGGCGCACCTCGCGCTGCTGGGTCACCACGTCGAAGCCGGCCACCTCGGCGCTGCCCGACGTCGGCGGGATGAGTGTGGTGAGCATCCGCAGCGTCGTGGACTTGCCGGCGCCGTTGGGTCCGAGGAAGGCCACGAGCTCGCCGTGTGCCACCTCCAGATCGAGGCCGCGCACGGCCTCCACCGTCTGCTTGTGCCGCGTGAAGTGCCGGGTCAGCGACCGGGTGCGGATCACGGGTCCCGACATCGAGGGGTTGGTCGTCTGTGCTGTCGTCATGACCGTCACGCTAGGAACGATTCCGGCCATATTCCGTCCGCAATCGGATCTAGTCTGAGATCCATGAACACCAGCGCCCGGATGCTGCGACTGCTCTCCCTGCTGCAGACCCACCGCTACTGGCCCGGCTCCGAGCTGGCCGGCCGGCTCGACGTCAGCGGCCGCACGCTGCGCCGCGACATCGACCGGCTGCGCGAGCTCGGCTATGACGTGGACGCGGTGCGCGGGGTCTCCGGCGGCTACCAGCTGCGCGCCGGCGGCACCCTGCCGCCGCTGCTGTTGGAGGACGAGGAGGCGGTGGCGATCGCCGTCGGCCTGCGCAGCGCCGCGGCCGGGGCGGTGCAGGGGATGGAGTCGAGCTCGCTGCAGGCGCTCACCAAGGTGATCTCGCTGATGCCGCCGCGGCTGCGCCGCCGGATGGACGCCCTGCAGTCGCAGACCGTCCCGGCGCCGTGGCACGGCCCGAGCGTCGACGCCGAGACGCTGACGACGCTGGCCCAGGCCTGCCGCGACGACGAGCCGGTCCGCTTCGGCTACACCGCCCGTGGCGGCGCCGAGAGCCAGCGCCGCGTCGAGCCGCACCAGCTCGTCTCGATCGGCGCGCGGTGGTATCTCGTCGCCTACGACCGAGAGCGCCACGACTGGCGCAGCTTCCGCGTCGACCGGATCACCGGACCCGAGGTCACCGGGGCGCGCTTCCGGCCCCGCGAGCTGCCCGCCGAGGACGCGCTCGCGTTCGTGCAGGCGGGCATCGCGCACATGTCGATGCGGTACGTCGTGCGGGTGCGGTTCGCGATCGACGCCGAGACGCTGGGGGCCTGGGTCGGGCGTTGGGGGAGCGTCGAGGCGGCCGGGCCCGGCTGCGTGCTCACCATGAACGTCGACGACCTCGACTGGCCGATGATGGTCCTCGCCAACGTGCGCGCGGACTTCGTCGTCGAGGAGCCCGCCGAGCTGCGCGACCGGGTCGCCGAGGCGGCCGCCCGCTTCGCGCGCTGCGCCGTACCGACTGCCGGCTGAGCCGACGCCGCTGGGCCGACGCCGCTGGGCCGACGCCGCTGGGACCGTTCGGCCCCTGTCGCGGACCGGTCGCGCGTGGCACGGTGGAGGCGAGGATTCCGCTATCCAGGAGAGAGCTGCCGATGACGCAGACCGCGCCCCGTCCGACCCCGACGTCCGCCACTGCCGGCCACCCCCTCGCTGAGCCACTGGGCGAGCGCGAGCTCGCCGACATCGATGCGTGGTTCCGCGCCGCCAACTACCTCTCGGTCGGCCAGATCTACCTGCTCGAGAACCCCCTGATCGAGCGCGCGCTGGTCCCCGCCGACATCAAGCCCCGCCTGCTCGGGCACTGGGGCACGACGCCCGGGCTCAACCTCATCTACGCCCACCTCAACCGGCTGATCCGCACGCGCGACGTCGACGCGATCTTCCTCGCGGGCCCGGGCCACGGTGGCCCTGCGGCGGTCGCGAACGCCTGGCTCGAGGGGACCTACAGCGAGGTCTACCCGCACGTCGGCTACGACAAGGTCGGGATGCAGGAGCTGTTCCGCCAGTTCTCCTTCCCCGGCGGCATCCCCTCCCACGTCGCGCCCGAGACACCCGGCTCGATCCATGAGGGCGGAGAGCTCGGCTACGTCCTGTCGCACGCGTACGGCGCGGCGATGGACAACCCCGACCTGCTCGTCGCGGCGGTCGTCGGCGACGGTGAGTTCGAGACCGGGCCGCTCGCCGCCTCCTGGCACGCCAACAAGTTCGTCGACCCGGTCCACGACGGCGCGGTGCTGCCGATCCTGCACCTCAACGGCTACAAGATCGCCAACCCGACGGTGCCGGCCCGGATCCCCCGCGACGAGCTCGAGAGCCTGCTGCGCGGCTACGGCCACGAGGTGCACACCGTCGAGGGCGACGACCCCGCGCTGGTGCACCAGCAGATGACTGCGGCGCTCGAGGCGGCCCACGACACGATCCGCGACATCCAGGCAGGTGCCCGCGAGCGCGGCGAGACCGAGCGCCGGCCGTGGCCGATGATCCTGCTGGTGACGCCCAAGGGCTGGACGGGGCCGAAGGTCGTCGACGGCGTCCAGATCGAGGGCACCTGGCGCTCCCACCAGGTCCCGCTCTCGGGGACCCGCGACGACGACGGTCACCGCTCCCAGCTCGAGGAGTGGCTGCGCTCCTACGCTCCCGCGGAGCTGTTCGGTGAGGACGGGGTGCCGGTCGAGCGGATCCGTGCCCTCTCCCCGGTGGGGGCCCGCCGGATGAGTGCCAACCCGCACGCCAACGGAGGGCTGCTGCGCCGGCCGTTGGAGCTGCCGGACTTCCGCAGCCACGTGGTCGACGTGCCCCGCCCCGGCGCGTCCACCCACGAGGCCACCCGGGTCTTCGGGCAGTACCTCGTCGACGTCGTGCGCAACAACGCCGACAACTTCCGCATCTTCGGGCCCGACGAGACCGCCTCCAACCGGCTCGACGCCGTCTATGACGTCACGGACAAGGCGTTCGCCGGCGAGATCCTCGACTCCGACGAGCACCTCGCGCGCAGCGGCCGGGTGATGGAGATCCTCTCCGAGCACACCTGCCAGGGGTGGCTGGAGGGCTACCTGCTGACCGGGCGGCACGGGATCTTCAGCTGCTACGAGGCGTTCATCCACATCGTCGACTCGATGCTGAACCAGCACGCGAAGTGGCTCAAGACGACCCGTGAGATCGAGTGGCGACCGCCGATCGCGTCACTGAACTACCTGCTCACCTCGCACGTGTGGCGCCAGGACCACAACGGCTTCTCCCACCAGGACCCCGGCTTCATCGACCACGTGGTCAACAAGCGCGCCGAGGTGGTGCGCGTCTATCTGCCGCCGGACACCAACACGCTGCTCTCGACGATGCGGCACTGCCTGGCCAGCCAGCACTACGTCAACGTCGTCGTCGCGGGCAAGCAGCCGACCTTCGACTGGCTCACCGGCGAGGAGGCCGACCTGCACTGTGCGCGCGGGCTCGGCATCTGGGACTGGGCGAGCACCGACGACGACGGCGACCCCGACGTCGTACTCGCCTGCGCCGGCGACGTCCCCACCCTCGAGGCACTCGCCGCCGCGTCGCTGCTGCGCGAGCACCTGCCGGAGCTGAAGGTGCGCTTCGTCAACGTCGTCGACCTGATGCGCCTGCAGGACGCCCGCGAGCACCCGCACGGGCTGAGCGCGCGCGACTTCGACAACATCTTCACCACCGACAAGCCGGTGATCTTCGCCTACCACGGCTATCCGTGGCTGATCCACCGGCTGGCCTATCGCCACACCAACCACGAGAACCTGCACGTGCGCGGCTACAAGGAGGAGGGCACCACGACGACACCGTTCGACATGGTGATGATGAACGACATGGACCGCTATCACCTGGTCATGGACGTCATCGACCGGGTGCCGAGCCTCGGCTCGCGCGCAGCCCAGGTGCGCCAGCTGATGGTCGACACCCGCCGCCGCGCCCACCAGTGGACCCGCGAGCACGGCGACGACCTGCCCGAGGTCCGTGACTGGACGTGGACCGGCGAGCGGGCGCCCCAGGAGTCCCCGTCGACGACGAGCCAGCCGGGCAACACGGCCGACTGACGGCGTACGGCGGGCGGGCGCGCTCGCCGTACCGCCCCCATGTAACGCGGGGTTATGCGAACTGCCACAGCGATATTTCGCTGTGGTGGACCCGATAACCCCGCGTTACATAGGGCGTGGGCGGGCGGGGTGGGGCGCGGGGCGCTCAGCCGACGAGGGCGGCTGCCTGCCTCGCGATGGCCAGCTCCTCGTTGGTGGGTACGACGAGCACGGCGACGCGGGAGGTGTCGGTCGAGATGCGGCGCACCCGGGTGGGGTGCTCGCCGGCGTCCTCGTTGCGCGCCGGGTCGACCTCGATGCCGAGCCGGTCGAGGCCGATCAGGCAGTCCGCGCGCAGCGCCGGGTTGTGCTCGCCGACGCCGCCGGTGAACGCGACGACGTCCGCGCCGTCGAGCACGGCGAGATAGGCGCCGACGTACTTGCGGATCCGGTGGCAGTACGCCGCGTAGGCGGCCACCGCGCCCGGGTCGCGGGCGTCGATCGCCTCGAGCAACTCGCGGAAGTCGTGGACGCCGGCCATCCCCTCGAGGCCGGAGCGCTGGGTGAGCAGCTCCTCGAGCCCGTCGGCGTCGTAGCCGCCGTGACGCAGCAGGTGCAGCAGCACGCCGGGGTCGAGGTCGCCGGCGCGGGTGCCCATCATCAGGCCCTCGAGCGGCGTCAGACCCATCGACGTGTCGGCCGGGCGCCCACCACGAATGGCGGCGGCCGACGCCCCGTTGCCGAGGTGCAGCACGATCTGGTCGAAGGCGGTCAGCGGCCGGCCGAGATAGGCCGCGACCTCGCCCGCGACGTACTGATGGCTCGTCCCGTGCATGCCGTAGCGCCTGATCTCGAGGCGCTCGGCCACCGCCTGCTCGATCGGATAGACGGCCGCTGCCGCGGGCAGTCCCGAGAAGAACGCGGTGTCGAAGACCGCCACCTGGGCCACGTCGGGGTACGACGAGCGCGCGCTGCGGATGCCGGCGGCCGCGGGCGGGTTGTGCAGCGGGGCGAGGCGCGAGAGCCGCTCGATCTCGGCGAGCACGTCGTCGTCGATGAGCACCGGCTCGGTCAGCCGCGATCCGCCGTGCACGACGCGGTGCCCGATCGCCAGCAGGTCGTCGCCGCCCACGCCGGAGCTCTCGAGCAGCTCGCGCATCGTCTCCAGCGCCGCGGCGTGGTCGGGCAGCTCCGCAGAGCGCGTCGTCTCGCCGGACGCGTCGACGTGACGCAGCGCCGCGCCCGTCGTACCGATCCGCTCGAGGTGGCCCCGGACGCCGGCCTCGCCGGTGTCGGCGTCGACCAGCTGATACTTCAGCGACGACGATCCCGTGTTGAGCACCAGCACCAGGCGGTCCATGGCAGCCAGCCTAGGGGCGCAGCTCGCGGGCGTGGTCGAATGCTCCTGTGTCCACCCGCCGCCTGACCCCCGCCGAGCCCGAGGCCCTCGCCGCCGCGCTGGGCCGCCTCGGCGAGGGTACGGCGCAGCGCGCCGACCTCAAGCTGATGGTCAAGCACTACCTCGCCCTGCTCCAGGAGAAGGCGCCCGGCCACTCCGTCGAGGTCCGCGTCCCGCCGTACGCCGCGGTGCAGGTGGTGCCCGGGGTGCGCCACACCCGGGGTACGCCGCCGGCCGTCGTCGAGATGGACGCCGAGACCTGGATCGCGCTCGCCCGCGGGGAGACGGCCTGGCCCGAGGCAGAGCGGGCCGGGATCGTCCGGGCGAGCGGGGAGCGCGCCGACCTCACGCCGTACCTGCCGCTGGCCTGAGGGGCTGCGGACCGCCGGCCAGGGTGGGCTGAGCGCAAACCGCTGGACACCGCCTGAGAGCATGGCGACGTGCGCCAGATCAGGCAGAGCCGCAAGCTGCAACACGTCCGCTACGACGTGCGGGGTCCCATCCTCGTCGAGGCCCAGCGCCTCGAGGCCGAGGGGCACCGCATCCTCAAGCTGAACATCGGCAACCCCGCGCCGTTCGGCTTCGAGGCGCCGGCCGCGATCGTCGCCGACATGGTGCACCACCTGCCCGACGCCCAGGGCTACAGCGACTCCCGCGGCATCTACTCCGCGCGCACGGCGGTGGCGCAGTACTACCAGAGCCGTGGCCTGGCCGAGGCCCATGTGGACGACGTCTTCATCGGCAACGGCGTCTCCGAGCTGATCACGATGGTGCTGCAGACCTTCATCGACGACGGCAACGAGATCCTCGTGCCGGCGCCGGACTACCCGCTGTGGACGGGCGCGGTCACCCTGTCGGGCGGCATCCCGGTGCACTACCTGTGCGACGAGGAGAACGGCTGGGCGCCGGACCTCGACGACATCGAGTCGAAGATCACCGAGAACACCCACGCGATCGTCATCATCAACCCCAACAACCCGACCGGCGCCGTCTACAGCGAGGACGTCGTCAAGGGCCTCGTCGACATCGCGCGGCGCCACGACCTGGTCGTGTTCAGCGACGAGATCTACGAGAAGATCCTCTTCGACGACGCCGTGCACCACCACACGGCCGCCTACACCGGCGACGACGTGCTCTGCCTGACGTTCAGCGGACTGTCCAAGGCCTACCGCGTCTGCGGCTACCGCTCCGGCTGGGTGATGGTGTCGGGGCCCAAGCACCTCGCTTCCGACTTCCTCGAGGGTCTGCTGCTGGTCTCCAACATGCGGATGTGCGCCAACGTGCCGGCCCAGCACGCCATCCAGACCGCGCTCGGCGGCTATCAGTCGATCAACGAGCTGATCGTGCCCGGCGGCCGCTTCTACGAGCAGGCCAAGACCGCGCACAAGCTGCTCAACGAGATCCCCGGCGTCAGCTCCGTCGAGCCGCACGGCGCGCTCTACTGCTTCCCCAAGCTCGACCGGGAGATGTATCCCATCGAGGACGACCAGCAGTTCGTCATCGACCTGCTGCGCGCCAAGAAGCTCCTGGTCACGCACGGGACCGGCTTCAACTGGCCCACCCCCGACCACTTCCGTCTCGTCACCCTCCCCGAGGTGCACGTGCTCGAGGAGGCCATCGGCCGGATCGCGGAGTTCCTCGCCGAGATCCGCCGCTGACGCTGCACCCTCGCCGGTCGAGCAGGTTGCGCAGCCGGTGGGTCGAGCAGGTTGCGCAGCAACCGACGTCGAGACCAACCGACGTCGAGACTGGATCCGCCGGTCGAGCAGGTTGCGCTGGCAACCGACGTCGAGACCCCCCGGTTAAAGTCGTCCACGTGACTGCGACCCCCTCTGCCACCCCCAACATCGACCACCTCCGCTCCCGCCTCGCCGAGGTCCTCCCCGGCGTACGCCGCGACCTCGAGGACCTGGTCCGCATCGAGTCCGTGAGCGCCGACCCGGCCCGCGCCGGCGAGGTCCAGCGCAGCGCCGAGGCGGTCGCGCAGCTCTTCCGCGCCGAGGGCTTCGACGACGTCCAGATCCTCAGCGCCGACGGGGGAGCGCCGGCCGTCGTCGCGCGCAAGCCCGCCCCCGAGGGCCGGCCGACCGTGCTGCTCTACGCCCACCACGACGTCCAGCCCGAGGGCGACCACGCGACCTGGGACTCCGCCCCGTTCGAGCCGACCGAGCGCGACGGGCGCCTCTATGCGCGCGGCGCCGCCGACGACAAGGCCGGCATCGCGGCGCACCTCGGCGCCCTGCGCATCTTCGGCGACGACCTCCCCGTCGGCGTGACCGTCTTCGTCGAGGGCGAGGAGGAGGTCGGCTCGGAATCGCTGCCGGCGTTCCTGAAGGAGTACCAGCACCTGCTCGAGGCCGACGTCATCGTGATCGCCGACTCCGGCAACTGGGACATCGGCGTGCCGGCACTCACCACCAGCCTGCGCGGCCTGGTCCGCGCCGACGTCGAGGTCCGCACCCTGACCCACGCCGTGCACTCCGGCATGTGGGGCGGCCTCGTGCCCGACGCGCTGATCGCGCTCAGCCGGCTGATCGCGAGCCTGCACGACGACGCGGGCAACGTGGCGGTGGCCGGCCTCCACAGCGGTCCGGCCGCCGACGTCGACTACCCCGAGGAGCGGCTGCGCGCGGAGTCCGGCGCCAACCCGGGTGTGCAGTGGATCGGCTCCGGGTCGGCCGTCGAGCGCCTGTGGACCAAGCCCTCGCTGAGCATCACCGGCCTCGATGCCCCGAAGGTCGACGGCGCCTCCAACACCCTGGTCCCCGCCGCTCGCGCCAAGATCTCGATGCGCGTGGCTCCCGGCGACACCCCGGAGAACGCCGTGGCCTGCCTGCAGCGCCACCTCGAGGCGCACGTGCCGTGGGGCGCCGAGCTCACCGTGACGATCGTCGACACCGGCGAGGCCACCGCGATCGACGCCACGGGGCCGGCGTACGACGTGGCACGCGCGGCGTTCCAGGAGGCCTGGGACGGCGTCGCCCCCGTCGACATGGGCGTCGGTGGCTCGATCCCGTTCATCGCGGAGTTCCTCGACGCGTTCCCGCGGGCCAGCGTGCTGGTGACCGGCGTCGAGGACCCCGACACCCGTGCGCACGGTGCCAACGAGGGGCTGCACCTGGCGGAGTTCGAGCGGGTCATCCTCGCCGAGGCGCTGCTGCTGCAGAACCTCTGAGCGGTAGTCCCGCCATGGACCGGGCCGGCGACCTCGCCTTCCTCGCCGCGCACCGGGCGACGCGGGTGCCGGCCCTGACCGACCGTCTGGTCGCGACCATCCAGGCCCAGAACGCCGGCTACCGCACCACGGGCCTGGTCCCCGACGACGACCTGCGCGAGTCCTGCCGCGACAACATCGCGCGGGTCCTCGACCTGCTGGCCGCCGCGGTCGAGGGCCGCGAGCCGTGCGCGGAGGACGGCTGGTACGACGCGGCGCGGGCCACGGGGCGCCGGCGCTCCGAGCAGGGCCTTCCGCTCGACGACGTGCTCCGCTCGTTCCGGCTGGGCGGGCGGCTGATCTGGGACGACCTGGTCCAGCAGGCCGAGGAGACGCTCGACGCGCAGGCCCTGCGCGAGATCGGGACCCGGCTGTGGGAGGTCGTCGACGAGACGTCCGCCCAGGTCGCGGCGGCCTACCACGTCTCGGAGCGCTCCCGCGTCCGTGCCGACGAGCAGCTGCGCGCCGAGCTGTGGGAGGGCCTGCTCAGCGGGCGGGCGGCGGAGCCGGGCTTCGCCCACGAGGCGGGGCGGATCCTCGACCTGCCCGTGACCGGCCCGACGCTGGTCCTCGCCGTCGAGGGCGACGAGGGACAGCACCTCGAGCAGGCGCTGCGCAGCCGGGTCGTCGCGTCCGCATGGGTACGGCGTTCCGCCGGCGCCGTCGGGGTGGTGGCCCTGCGCGACACCTCGGTGGCCGGAGCGCTCGACGTACTGCGCGCGGTGGCCGCCCACCCCGTCGGGGTCTCGGTCGTGGTCGCCGGCCTCGCGGAGACGGCGACCGCCTTCCGGCAGGCGTCCCTGGCACTGCGGCTGTGTGCCGGCCAGCCCGCCGGGCAGCCCCCCGGAAGGCCCTGTGTGGCGTCGTTCGACGACCGCCTGCCCGACGCCCTGCTGCTCACCTCGCCGGAGGTGGCCGGCCGGCTGGTCGCCGTCTGGCTCGGCCCGCTCCTGGCGCTGGCCCCGGCGGAGTCCGAGCAGCTCCTGGAGACCCTCGAGGCCTGGGTCGACTGCGGCGGCTCCACGGCCGACACCGCCGCGGCTGTGCACTGTCACCGCAACACCGTGCTCAACCGGATCCGCCGGATCGCCGCCGTCACCGGCACCGACCTGGTCGACCGCGCCCCGCCCCTCGAGCTGGCCCTGGCCCTGCGCGCCCTCAGGGTCGGCGCCGCCCGCTAGCCACCCCAGCCCCAACCCCACCCCCAGCCGAGTCGGCGCAACTTCACCGTCGAGTCGGCGCACGTTGACAGCCGAGTCGGCGCATCTTCACCGACCCGAGCAGTTGCTGACGGGTCGCCGACAGTTCGCGACGGGTCACCGAGAGTCCGCGACGGGTCACCGAGATCTTGGGACGGGTCGGCGCGGGGTGGGTTGTGCCGGGTGCACAACGGGCGGCCTGGATCGTGGGCAGCCACCCCTTGGGTGGTCGTGTGGCGTCTGTCACGGTTGCCGGTGGGAGGGAGCACGACTCCCCGGGCGACCGGGGCCAGGCGTTGGAGGACCCAGGATGGCCGAGCTCCCGCACGACACGCACGACCGGCACGCGCACGACCGATCAGGAGAAGGGCCGGAAGAGGGGTACGACGCCCCGCCTGCAGGCGCGTCCCGCCGGCGCTTCCTGGGCTACGTCCTGGGCGGAGCGACCCTCGTCGCCGCCGCGGACCTGGGTCTGCTCGAGCGACCCGCCGCGGCCGCCGTCGGCCGGCCCGCGCTCGCTCCGACGCTGCCCCAGCCGGCCGAGCTCTTCGACCTCAACGACCTGCTGACCGCGGCCGCCGTACCCACCGCCAACCTGATCCGGATCACCCTCCACGAGGACGGCACGGCGTCGTTCGCACTGCCGCGCGCCGAGGTCGGCCAGGGGATCACCACCTCGACCGCGATGCTGATCGCCGAGGAGCTGGACCTGCCGCTGTCCAAGGTGAAGGTCACGCTGGCCGACGCCCGCCCGGAGCTGCTCTTCAACCAGCTGACCGGAGGCTCCAACACCACGATCTCGACGTACACCCCGATCCGCGTGGCCGCGGCCATCGCGAAGAAGTCGCTGCTCGACGCCGCCGCGATTGCGCTCGGCGACACCGTCGCCAACCTGGTCGCGAAGGCCGGCGTGATCGAGGCGCCCGACGGCACCTCGGTGTCGTACGGCGAGCTCGCCACGCGCGCCGCCAGCCCGACCGACCGCAGCGTCGAGGTCGAGCTCAAGGACGCCAGCGACTTCTCGGTCGTGGGCACGCCCCGCAACCGCATCGACGCGCTCGAGGCGGTCACCGGGCGCAAGCAGTTCACCACCGACCTCAAGGTCCCGGGTGCCCTGCCGACGATGGTCTGCCGGGCGCCCACGCTCAACGGCACCCCCAGGCGTGTGCTCAACCGCGGCCAGGTCGAGCGGATGCCCGGCGTCACCCACGTCGCCCAGGTCGACACCGGCGTCGCCGTGCGGGCGCGCACCTTCGGCCAGTGCATCGATGCGGTGCGCGCACTGCGCGTGGAGTGGAACGACGGGCCGGTGGCGGGTCAGTCCGACGCCGACATCCTGCGCGGGCTCGACGCGCTCGACCCCGACCTGCCGAAGCTGCCGGACACCCCGTTGCTGAAGACCATCGACACCAAGTTCACGTTCTACTTCCGCAGCAACTCCGCGATGGACACCAACTCCGCCATCGCCGACGTACGTCGCGACCGCGCCGAGATCTGGTCGGGCCTGAAGTCGCCGATCGTCGCGCAGCAGGAGATCGCCGCCGTGCTCGGCCTGCCGCCGCACAAGGTGAGCGTCCACGTCACGCAGTCGGGCGGCTCCTTCGGTCGCCGGCTCTTCTACGACGGGGCGCTCGAGGCCGCCAAGGTGAGCAAGGCGATGGGCGTCCCGGTGAAGCTGATGTGGCACCGCGCCGACGACGCCCGCGCCGGACGCGCCCACCCGATGGCCACCTCGCGCATCCGCGCGGCGTACGTCGGCAACCAGGTTCTTGCCTTCCAGCAGGCCCACACCAGCGTGGAGACCGACTATCGCCACGGGCTCGGCGAGATCATCACGGGCCTGGCGACGAAGCTGCCGCCGGGGCTGGGCAACGCCACCTTCGCGCAGACGATCTTCCTGCTGACCCAGGAGGTCCCCTACAACTTCGGTGCGGTCGTGCAGACGCTCGCCGAGACCGACCAGCGGTTCAACACCGGCAGCATGCGCAACATCTACTCGCCCGACGTCCGTGCGGCCGGCGAGCTCGCCGT
Source organism: Nocardioides pacificus (assembly GCF_054775955.1). Classification (NCBI taxonomy): domain Bacteria; kingdom Bacillati; phylum Actinomycetota; class Actinomycetes; order Propionibacteriales; family Nocardioidaceae; genus Nocardioides; species Nocardioides pacificus. Next base: position 46,834 of record NZ_BAAHCI010000005.1, on the reverse strand, counting down.
CGACCAGCTCGCCAAGGCGATGGGCAAGGACCCCTACCGGTTCCGGCGCGAGCAGCTGCGCAACGCCCGGGTCCGCGCCGTCCTCGACAAGGTCGCGCAGGTCGGGGGCTGGGGGCGCCGGATGCCCAAGGGGACGGCGCAGGGGATCGCGATCCACAAGGAGTACAAGGGCGCCAGCGCCTGCCTCGTGGAGATCGACTGCCGGCCGCGGACCACCGAGCGCGACGTGCCCAACGCCGTCACCGGACCGCGCGTCACCAAGGTCGTCTTCGCCGTCGACGTCGGCCTGGTCGTCAACCCGCGCGGTCTCGAGGCCCAGATGCAGGGCGGCATCAACGACGGCATCGCCCTGGCGCTGACCTCCAGCCTGCACCTGCGCGACGGCCACTTCCTCGAGGCCAGCTGGGACAACTACTACTACACCCGGCAGTGGAACACCCCGCCCGAGGTCAAGGTGATCGTGATGCCCTCGCAGGGCGGTCAGCCCGGTGGTGCGGGGGAGGCCGGCGTCGCCGCGTCGTTCGCCGCCGTCGCCTGCGCCTACGCGCGGGCCACCGGCAAGGTCCCCACGCACTTCCCGATCAACCACCTCGAGCCGCTGGCCTTCAACCCGAAGCCGATGGTGCCGCCGGTCCCGGCGTCGCCGACCAACGGTCTCAAGCTCACCTACTGACCTCCACTCCCGCGTCCCACCTGCCAGCCCAGGAGTCCCCGTGCCCCGACAGACCTTCATCCTCAACGGCCGCACCGTCACCGTGAACGTCGCCGACGACGTACGCCTGCTCTGGGTGCTACGCGACGTGCTCGGCGTGACCGGCCCGAAGTACGGCTGCGGCATCAACGTGTGCAAGGCCTGCACCTCCCACATCAACGGCAAGGCCTTCAACCCCTGCGCGGTCCGCGTGGGCGACCTCAAGCGCAAGGACCGCGTCACGACCATCGAGGGCCTGCCCGACACGGTCGGCGAGGAGCTGCACCCCATGCAGCAGGCCTGGCTGGATCGCGACGTCGCCCAGTGCGGCTACTGCCAGCCCGGCCAGATCATGGCCGCCGTCGCGCTCGTCAAGAAGGTACGACGCGAGCGGCGCGCGCTGACCGAGGCCGACCTCGACGGCATCCGCAACATCTGCCGCTGCGGCACCTACACCCGGATCCGGGAGGCGGTGCGGCAGGGGGCGCGGGAGATGTGAGGGCGGCCGTGGGGGGCTGCCGTGGGGGGCTGCCGTGGGGGCTGCCGTTTGGTCCCCAACGGCGTGCATTTCCGGCCGTGGCATGTCGTCTCTGCCCAAACGGTGATGTCTCTCGCGCCTAGCCTGCAGCCGCGCCGATCCGCGCGGAGCTCACGTCGTACGACGCGCCGCGCCGTCGTCGGTCGGGTGCTGGTGAGCGCCCAGCGCCGGCCGCCGACTCCAGCCCGGAAGGGGCGCGCAAGACGCCACGGATTGGGCAGAGACGACATGCCTAGGCGCGGAAATGACGTCGTTGGGGACCAAACGGCGGGCTAGGGCCCGCCACCACGACGCCGGTCAGCCCAGCCCCGGCAGCCAGACGGTGAACGTGCTGCCCTGGCCCAGGGCCGACTCGGCGTCGATCCTGCCGTGATGGCGCTCGACGATGCGCTGGGCGACGGCGAGGCCGAGGCCGGTGCCGGGGGTGGTGAGCTCGTCGGGCACGTCGGCGCGGAAGAACTCGTGGAACAGGCGGATCTGGTCCTCCTCGGAGATGCCGATCCCCTCGTCGGTCACCGCGAGCGTCACCTCCTCGCCCACCTCATCGATCAGGATCCGCACGGCCCGACCGGGCGGCGTGAACCGGACGGCGTTGCTGAGCAGGTTGCCGCAGAGCCGGGTCAGCTCGTGGACGTCGCCGCGGACCATGACCGGGTGGGGCGCGGCCAGGGCGGTGACCCGGAGCTGCTTGGCGGCGATGTCGTCGGCCAGGGCGGCGAGTGCCTGCGCCACGGGTTCGCGCAGGTCGACGGGGGCGGTGTCGGAGTCGTCGTGGGTGGCGCGGCGGGTGGACAGCAGGAGCAGGTCGTCGACCAGGCGTGCCAGCCGGTCGGCGTTCTGGCCGATCGCCGTCAGTGAGACCTCGCCACGACCCGCCAGGTCGGGGGCGCCCTGCAGGAGGTCGACGTTGCCGAGGATCGCGGTCAGCGGGTTCTTCAGCTCGTGGGCGATGGTGTCGATCATCTTGGCCTTGTAGCTGCTCAGCTCTCGCAGCTCGCGGGCCAGCCGTTGCTCGTGCTGGAAGAAGCGGGCGTTCAGGATGGTGCGACCCAGGTCGTGGCCGATGTCCAGCGCGGTCGCCGCCTCGACGTCGCTCCACTCGACGCTCTGGGACCGGGCGAGCGTCATCGTGCCCAGGCACTCGTCGCCGGCCCCCAGCGGCACGAGCATCACCGAGGCGACGTCGCGGGCGCGGAAGAAGTCCATCGCCCGTCGGTGGTCGGCCACGGAGATCAGGCCCTGGGGGAGGCGGTCCTGCGCGACGATCGCGACGCGCTGCTGCGCCCAGCACTCGCGTCCGAGGGCGATCACGATGTCGCGGACGTCGGACGGCGGGTCCACCTCGTCGGGAGCGGCGGGATAGCGGATCACCTGCCCCATGGGGTCCTCGTCGGTGGGCAGCGTCCGCATCCACAGCCCGCTGCAGCGGAAGCCCTCGAGCAGGGCGACCTGGCAGTCCTCGAGCGTGGTGACGAGGTCGAGCTTGGCGCTGGCGGTGCGCACCACCCGGCGCGCCGCCTCGGCCAGCCGGATCTGCTCACCCAGCACGTCACGCTCGAAGGTCCGCAGCACGGCTCGGGCCGCTTGGCTGGCGTAGGTCTCCAGCATCCGGCGCTGGTCGGGGCCGGGCCGTCGCCCGTCCAGGGGCTGGTCGACGGCGAGGATCCCCTGCAGGGTGCCGTCGTCCCCGATGAGAGGAGCCATCAGGACGTCGAGCGGCTGCCAGGCGTCGGGGCCGTCCGCGATGGTGCTGTCGCCCACCCAGATGTCGTTGGCGTAGACGGCCGCCTGCTCGTGGGGGACGAAGCGCAGCAGGTTGCCCCACCGCTCGCCCATCTTGAGCAGGTCGAGCACGACCGGTGTGGGGGCGGTCTCGCCGACCAGCGCCCAGCGCACCTCGTCGTTGCCCGCCGCCGCGATGGTCTCCATCAGGTCGTTCGGACGGAAGACCCCGATCGTGGCGACTGCGAACCCCGCCATGTCGGCCACACCCTGCACGATCACCTGCAGGGTCTCCTTGAGCACCCCGTAGGACAGCGCGCGGTTCAGGTTCGCGTGGATCGGGTACGGCGCCTGGTCCTCAGGCTCGGGGCTCGGGGACATGGTCAGGCTGCCGGAAGACGGACGACGAACGTGCTGCCCTCGCCCAGCGCCGACGTCACCTCGATGCGGCCTCGGTGTCGCTCGACGATGCGCCGCACGATGGCGAGCCCGAGGCCGGTGCCGGGCTGCTGGGTCGCCTCGGGGTTGGTGGAGCGGAAGAACTCGCTGAAGAGGCGCTCCTGGTCCGCGACGCCGATGCCGATGCCGTCGTCGGCGCAGATCAGCACGACCTCGTCGCCCTCCCGGGCCAGGGAGACACGCACCGAGCCGCCGGCGGGGGTGTACTTGACCGCGTTGCTGACGAGGTTGGCGCAGACGCGGTCGAGCTCCTCCCCGTCCCCCATCGCCAGGACGGGGGCCTCCGGCAGGTCGAGCGCGATCGTGAGCTCCTTGCGGCGCACGACGACCTCGACCAGGTCGATGGCCTCGGTGACGTGGCCGCGCAGGTCGATCGGCTCGGTCTCCAGCGGGTTGTCGGGGTCGGTGACCTGGGAGAGCAGCAGCAGGTCCTCGACCAGCTTGTTGAGACGGTTGGCGCTGCGCTCGATGGCGGCCAGCGAGGTGCGGGTGGGGGGCCCGAGGTCGACCTCGCCCTCGAGCATCTCGAGGTGGCCGAGGATCGAGGAGAGCGGGTTCTTCAGCTCGTGCGACACGGTCGCGATCAGCTGCCCCTTGTAGGTGTCCAGGCGCTGCAGCTCGTCGACGAGGCGGTGCTCGCGCTCGAAGAGACGGGCGTTGAGTACGGCGCGGCCGAGGTCGTGGCCCATGTCGAGGGCGACGGCGGCCTCCACGTCGGTCCACTCCGGGTCGCTGTCGTCGCGGGTGAGCACCAGATGACCGAGGCTCTCGGGGCCGGCACCCAGGGGGACGAACATCATCGAGGTGATCTGGACGCCGGCCAGGAAGGCGAGGATCTGCTCGGCCTCCTGGGGAGCGAACAGCCAGCTGGCGGGGCGACGCTGGGAGATCACCCCCGCCCTCTGCTCGCGCCAGCAGGTGGCGGCCGCCCGGGCGGCCAGCGCGCGCATCTCGTCGGGGAGCTCGACGTCGGCGCCGTCGGAGGAGTAGATCGCGCCGTGCTCGAGCCCGCGACCGTCGATGTCGAAGAGCTGGATCCACAGCCCCCGGATGCGGAAGCCCTCGACGATGGCCTTCTGGCAGTCCTCGAGGATGCGGTCCAGGTTGAGCTGGGCGCTGGCGTTGCGCACGATCTTGCGGGCGGTGTCGGCCAGCCGCAGCTCCTCGGCCTGGCGCTCGCGCTCCATCGCGCTGATGATCGCCCGGCCCGCCTGGTCGGCGTACATCTCCAGCTGGCGACGGCGCTCGGTGCCCGGGCGGCGGCCGTCGTCGGGCAGGTCCACGGTCAGGAAGCCGCGCAGCACGCCGGCCTCGTCCTTGAGCGGGGCGGCCAGCAGGTCGAGGGGGTGCCAGGCGAGCGGGTCGTCGCTGACGGGCTCGATGTCGGGGACCCAGCCGGTGCGCACGAAGTCGCCGACCCGGGTGTGCGGGACGAAGCGCAGCGAGCCCCACTCGTCGGCGTGCTCGATCTCCGAGAGCATCTGGCTGACGGGGGAGAAGGTGCCGAGCAGGGCCTGACGGGCCTCCTCGTTGCCGGAGACCGCGACGACCTCGAGCTCGCCGCTGTCGTGCAGCACGCTGAGGCAGGCCACGCCGAAGCCCGCGACGTCGGTCACGCCCTCGGCGATGACGTCGAGCGTGTCCTTGAGCGCGCTGTAGGACCACGCCTCGGCGAGTACCCGGTGGATGCGGTAGTTCGCGAGCTCGCGGACGGTCTCTTCTGGCATGCGGTTCGCGACCCCCTTCCGGGCCCAATGTAGTCGCTGTGCGGAGCCGTCGAGCCTGAATGCGGACCCGTCCGAGGGGCGGAAGGCCTCCCGTCGATGTAGGAGGCGGCGCGCGACGCCCCTAGACTCGTGATCGTGCCCCGGCAGACACCCCGCGGAGACGGGCGGCTCAACCTCGACCTCGACCCCCAGGAACGTGGCCCGCAGGACGCCTGCGGCGTCTTCGGCGTCTGGGCTCCCGGCGAGGACGTCGCCAAGCTGACCTATTTCGGTCTCTACGCCCTGCAGCACCGTGGCCAGGAGTCGGCCGGGATCGCGGTCAGCAACGGCCGACAGATCCTCGTCTACAAGGACATGGGGCTGGTCTCCCAGGTCTTCGACGAGTCCACGCTGGAGTCGCTGCGCGGTCACCTCGCGATCGGCCACTCGCGCTACTCCACCACCGGCGCCAGCACCTGGCAGAACGCCCAGCCGACCTTCCGGCCCACCGCCGACGGCTCGATCGCGCTGGCCCACAACGGCAACCTGATCAACACCCACGAGCTGGTCGCGATGGTCGCCGAGCTCGAGAAGAGCGACGAGGCCGACCTGCAGGGCCGCGAGGTGGAGGTCTCCACCAACGACACCGGCCTGGTCACCGCGCTGCTCGCGCACCACCCCGACACCTCCCTGGAGCAGCGCAGCCTCGAGGTGCTGCCGCTGCTGCGCGGGGCCTTCTCGTTCGTGTGGATGAACGAGAACACCCTGTACGCCGCCCGCGACCCCCAGGGCATCCGACCGCTCGTGCTGGGCCGCCTCGACCGCGGCTGGGTCGTCGCCAGCGAGGACGCCGCCCTGGCCACGATCGGCGCCAGCGTCGTCCGCGAGATCGAGCCCGGCGAGCTCCTGGTGATCGACGAGGAGGGGCTGCGCTCCCACCGCTTCGCCGAGGCCGCGCCCAAGGGCTGCGTCTTCGAGTACGTCTACCTCGCCCGCCCCGACGCCACCATCGCCGGCCGCAACGTGCACGAGGCACGTGTCGAGATGGGGCGCCAGCTGGCCCGCGAGTTCCCCGTCGAGGCCGACATGGTGATGCCGGTCCCCGAGTCGGGCACCCCGGCCGCCGCCGGCTATGCCGAGGAGAGCGGGATCCCCTTCGGCCAGGGCTTCGTGAAGAACGCCTACGTCGGGCGGACCTTCATCCAGCCCAGCCAAACCCTGCGCCAGCTCGGCATCCGGCTCAAGCTCAATGCCCTCGACCACATGATCCGCGGCAAGCGGATCGTCGTCGTCGACGACTCGATCGTGCGCGGCAACACCCAGCGCGCCCAGGTGCGGATGCTGCGCGAGGCCGGCGCCAAGGAGGTCCACGTCCGGATCTCCAGCCCGCCGGTGAAGTGGCCGTGCTTCTACGGCATCGACTTCGCCACCCGCGCCGAGCTGATCGCCAACGGGCTCAGCCCCGAGGAGATCGCGGCCAGTGTCGGCGCCGACACGCTGGGCTACATCTCCCTCGACGGGATGATCGACGCCACCGGCCAGCACACCGACCGCCTCTGCAAGGCCTGCTTCACCGGGGACTACCCCGTCGCGCTGCCCGACGAGAGCCAGCTCGGCAAGCACCTGCTCGAGGCGTCCCTGACCGCCAAGACGCTGCCGGTCCTGAACAACCCCTGAATCCGTCCCGCCTGACCCGTCCCGCCCGAGCGAGCGCCCCCGCCCGCCGTACGCCGTCACCAGGAGCAGTCGTGAGCCAGAACCCCGTCTCGTCCCCGTCTCCCGCTGTGGGGGGCGAGAACGCCTACGCCACCGCGGGCGTCTCGATCGAGGCCGGGGACAAGGCCGTGGAGCTGATGAAGGTCTGGATCGAGAAGGCCCGCCGTCCCGAGATGATCGGCGGCATCGGCGGCTTCGCCGGACTCTTCGACGCCTCGGCGCTCAAGGCCTACGAGCGGCCGCTGCTCGCGTCCTCGACCGACGGCGTCGGCACCAAGGTCGCCATCGCGCAGGCGATGGACAAGCACGACACGATCGGCTTCGACCTGGTCGGCATGGTCGTCGACGACCTCGTCGTCTGCGGCGCCGAGCCGCTCTTCATGACCGACTACATCGCGACCGGCCGGGTCGTCCCCGAGCGGATCGCGGCGATCGTCAAGGGCATCGCGGAGGCCTGCGTCGAGGCCGGCTGCGCGCTCACCGGCGGCGAGACCGCCGAGCACCCGGGCCTGCTCGGCCCTGACGAGTACGACGTGGCCGGCGCGGCGACCGGTGTGGTGGAGGCCGACCGGCTGCTGGGCCCCGGACGGGTGCGCCCCGGCGACGTGGTGATCGCGATGGAGGCCAGCGGGCTGCACTCCAACGGCTACTCGCTGGTGCGCCACGTGCTGCTCAACACCGCCCAGTGGTCGCTGGACCGGCACGTCGACGAGCTGGGACGCACGCTGGGCGAGGAGCTGCTGGTCCCGACCCGGATCTATGCCAAAGCCTGCCTCGCGCTCGCCGCCCGCACGCGCACCCACGCGATGTCCCACGTGACTGGCGGTGGTCTCGCCGCCAACCTGGCCCGGGTGATGCCGATGGAGCTGACCGCGACCATCGACCGCTCCACCTGGACGCCCCAGCCGATCTTCGACCTCGTCCGCGCGGTCGGCGACATCGCCCAGCCCGATCTCGAGCAGACGCTGAACTGCGGCGTCGGGATGGTCGCCCTCACCGACCCCTCGGACGCCGACCTCGCCGTGAGCGTGCTGGCCGAGCACGGCATCCGCGCGTGGGTCGCCGGCGCCGTCCGGGCCGACGACGTGGAGGGCGGACAGGTCCGCCTGACGGGACAGTACGCCGGCTGGTGAGCGCGGTTTCGCTTTGGGCGTACGCGAATTACAGGCCCGGGTGTGCGTGAATAGCCACTCAGCAGGTAGCGTTGCCCTCACGAGAAATCTCTAGGACAGCCCGGGGACCTGTGCCCCGGCCAAGCGTGCGAGGGGGTCGACCCTATGGGGCGCGGCCGAGCTAAGGCCAAGCAGACCAAGGTCGCCCGCGACCTGAAGTACCGGACTCACGAGACGGACTTCGGGGCGTTGGCGAAGGAGCTGCATGGCGGTGAGAACACCACCACACCGGACCTGCCGGAGTCGTCTGTCGACGACTCCGAGGACTGGGCGGACTATCCTCCGCGCGACTGACTGATCTCCTCTTCGGGATCGCAGGATTCCCCGGTCCGCCGGGGAATCCTGACGTTGTCGGCCGAAACTTCGGCCGACAACGTCAGGCTTTGCCTCCCTCAGCCGGTCCAGATCCCGCGTAGGCGGCCGATCTCCCGCATCCGCTGCTCGGCCAACCGGTCGGCGGCCACCGCCGGGGGTACGCCGTCGGTCGCGGCGCGCTCGAACACTGCTCGCGTGGTGTCGAGGATGCCGCTCGCGCGGTGCTGTGCGCGCTCGAAGCTGAAGCCTTCGAGCTCGTCGGCGACCTGGATGAGTCCACCCGAGTTGACGCAGTAGTCCGGGGCGTAGAGCACACCGCGGTCGGCCAGCGACTTCTCGATCCCGGGATGTGCGAGCTGGTTGTTGGCGGCGCCGCACACCACCCGCGCCGAGAGCGTGTCGACGACCTCGTCGGTGAGCGCCGACCCGAGCGCGCACGGCGCGTAGACGTCCAGCGGCGAGGCGACCAGCTCCTCGGTCGAGTCGACGACGCGCACCGCAGGCAGCTCGTCGCGGATCCGGGCGATCGCGGCGGCGGAGACGTCGGTCACCACCACCGACGCCCCGTCGTCGACGAGGTGGCGCGCGAGGTGGCGTCCGACCTTGCCGACCCCGGCGATGCCCACGGTGCGTCCCTCCAGACTGGTGGAGCCCCAGGTGCGCTCCGCGGCGGCGCGCATCCCCTGGAACACGCCGTACGCCGTGAGCACCGAGCTGTCGCCGGCGCCACCGTGCGCGACGGTGCGCCCGGTGACGAACGAGCACTCCCGCGCGATGTGGTCCATGTCCTCGCTGAAGGTGCCGACGTCGCAGGCGGTGAGGTAGCGCCCGCCCAGCGTCTGCACGAAGCGGCCGTAGGCGCGCAGCAGCGCCTCGGACTTCAGCGTCGCCGGGTCGCCGATGATCACGGCCTTGCCGCCGCCGAGGTCGAGCCCGGCGAGCGCGGCCTTGTAGGACATCCCGCGCGACAGGTTGAGCGCGTCCTCGACCGCCGCGCCGGTGGTGGCGTAGGGATGGAAGCGGGTCCCGCCCAGCGCCGGGCCGAGCGCGGTCGAGTGGATGGCGATGATCGCCCGCAGGCCGCTGGCGGGGTCGTTGCAGAAGACGACCTGCTCGTGCTCCGCGCCGAGCTCGAAGACGTCGACGCCGGAGCTGACCGGGGCGCCCGAGCCGGCCGGGGGGTGGGGTCCAGACATGGGGATGGATGTCCTCCTGGTTCATACGCCACGAGGGTGGGTGGCGCGGGTGTGCGGCCACGGGGTGGTGTGACCTCGACCACCAGCCTAGACCCGGTCGGCCCGCATCAGCACGATGTCGCCGTGGGTGCCGTAGCCCGCGAGCTCGCCGCCGCGAGGGCTGCCGTCGAAGGTGACCATCAGCCACCCGTCGCCCTCGCGGACGAGCGTGGGCCACGGGATGTTGGTGGGGTACGGCGCGTCGAGCGCGCCCACCACGCGCAGGCCGAGGTCGAGCACCGGGAAGCGGCGGCGGTCGCCGCGCCGGCTGTCGCGCCCGTCGCTGGCGAGCACGAACCAGCCGGGGGCGAGCGCGGCGTCCCCCGCGCCCGGGTCCGTGGGGTCCAGGTCCTCGGCGGTGAGAGGGACGAGCGTCGTCCCCTCCGTCGCCGTACGTCGGGAGTCGGCCGCGCGGAGCGTGAGCCGGTCCAGCGACGGGCCTTCGGCCAGCGCCGGGTGGAAGCGGAAGAACCGCGACGCGCTGACGAACCCGACCAGCCACCCCCGCTCCGTGCGCACGAGGTGGGGGTCCCAGACCCCGACGGAGCGCAGGTCCTCGGTCGGTGAGGTGGTCGGCAGGTCGAGGGGCTCGGTGGACAGCAGGTGGGCGCCGGTGAGGAGGTCGGCGTCGCTGCGCGCCAGCGTGACGTCGACGCGGGCACCCGCTCGGGCCCGGTCGAAGTCCCCCCAGGTGCTGGTCGCAGCCAGCCAGCCGTCATCGGTGCGCACGAGGTGGGTGGAGTGGTCGCCGAAGGCGCCCGGCCGGTCGGGGCGGCGGAAGAAGAGGTCGGCGCGGTGCTCGAGTGCGTGAGTCGTCGGGTCCAGCGCCCAGACGCCGGTGTGGGCGGTGTCGAAGAAGCCCGGCCCCGCGTGGGTCGCGGTCAGCAGCAGTCGGCCGTCCTCGCGCAGCGGGCTGCCGGCGAGGTCGGTCACCGTGCGTACGTCGCGCAGCCCGAGCTGGCCGAACGCACCCGCCCGCAGCCTCCGCGCCCCGACCTCCTGGGCGCCCGACCACCGGTGCCCGACCTCGATCCCGGCGAGGAACGACTCGGCCCGGGTGTCGAGGCGGTCGGCGAGGTCGACCCGCCCGCGGACGGTCCAGCCGGGGTCGGCCTCCCCGGTGCCCGATCCACCCCCGGGCGCGGTCCGGGTGAGCACGCTCAGGTGGGTGCCCGTGAGCGTCAGACCGAGCTCGGCCACGCCCGCGACCCCGCCGTGCCGTCGGCTGCGGTGGTGGGTCGTGTGCCCGTGCGCGTCGGTGACCTCGAGGCCGGCCCGCCCCGACGGGGCGTCCCACCAGCCCGCGAGGGTGACGGTCCCCGAGGTCAGCTGCAGCGTGAGCCGGCCCGCCGCTCCGGGGGCGAGCTCCGCCGTCACCGCGGCGTACGGCGCGAGCCGCGGGGCGGGCGTCCGTGACGAGGCGGGCGCGGCGGTGTCCCAGGCGAGGTCGACGTCGACGAAGCTCGGAGCCACCAGCGCCACCGGGCGCAGGCGGGCGACGATCTCGAACCGCGGCAGCACCGTCACAGTGTGCCCCAGGCGCTGGATCACGGCTGGGGTGTGAGCCGCGTCATAGCGCTCGGGTCGCGACCGCGCCGCCCCGCGCCGTACCCTGTCCGCGTCGAACAGGTCGGGGAAGGAGCGGCGGTGGGCCCCCTGCTGTGGTTGCGCGCCGGGTTCCTGGGCGCCGCGGTGCTGCTCACCGGTGCCGTCTCCCACGCTGCGGCCGACGGGCGGTTGCCGGGGCTGGGCGCGATGGCGCTGCTCCTCGTCGCCACCACCCTCCTCGCGTCGTTCCTGCTGCGCCGGCGGGCCTCGGTGCCGCGGCTGGTGCTGCTGGTCGTCGGTGGACAGACCCTCGTCCACACGCTGCTCTCCGCGATGGCCGGTCACCACGGCGACTCGGCGGCCACGTCCGTCCCGGCCGCCCAGGCGACCGCAGGGGCCCCGCACGCGCACCATCTGGCGCACCAGCCGGCGCTCGTCGACGACGCCGGTCGCCGGGTGGGCTCGCTGGAGGACCACTTCGCCGCCCAGCTGGCCGAGCAGGTCGGGCCGCTGCCGGAGCCGAGCGGCCCCGCGATCTCGCTGGGCTGGCTGGGCCACCTGGTCGAGCACGTCGTGGACCAGCCGCCGCTGATGCTGCTCGCGCACACGCTCGCTGCGGTCGCGATCGGGGTCTGGCTGGGACTCGGCGAGGCCGCCGTGTGGACGCTCGTCGAGCTCGCCGCCCTGCGCCTTGTCCACGACCTCACCGCCGTCACGGGCCTCGCCCGCGCCCACCGCGCCCGCCTGAGCGTGCTCGCCGCGCTCAGCCCGGTGCGTCGCCGGCTGCTGGCCCGCACCCGGATCCGGCTTCCCCGCCCGGCCCCGGTCCGTCACGTCATCTGTCACCGCGGCCCGCCGGCCCTCCTCCCGGCGTGACCCTGCGCCGACCGAACCGCTGACAGACCCGCTCGGAACCCGAGCGGCCCCCCGGCCGACGCACCCCCCTGTGCGTCGTGTGCCCCACCACGCGCTGTGGCGCGTCCTCGGGCACACGACCCGGCCCCACCTCTGAGGAGAACCCCCATGCAGCACCACACCACCCCTGCGCTCACCGCCCTCCGCTCGCGGGCCCGCCACCGGGCCCGCCTGCGCGTGCTCGGCGTCCCGCTCGCCGTACTCGCCCTCACCCTGGGGGCGACGGCCTGCGGCGACGACGACGCGACCTCCACCGGCCCCGCCACCAGCTCCGCCGCCGCGACCCCCGCGGACTCGTCGGCCGACGCGTCGGCGACGGAGGTCACCGTCGAGGACCCGTGGGTCCGCGCGACGACCGATGCCGACGACACCACGATGACCGGCGCCTTCATGCTGCTGCGCAACGGCGGCGCCGAGGACGCGACCCTCGTCTCCGCCACCTCGCCCGTCGCGAAGATGGTCCAGCTCCACGAGATGGTGATGAAGGACGGCGCGATGGCGATGGCCGAGGTCGAGGACGGCATCGTGATCACCGCGGGCCGGGGCAAGGTCCTCGAGCCCGGCGGCTACCACGTGATGCTGATGGGCCTGACCCAGGAGCTGGCCGCCGGCGACGAGGTCGAGCTGACGCTCGAGCTCTCCGACGGCACCTCGATCGACGTCACGGCCCCGGTGAAGGAGTTCACCGAGGAGGAGGGCCACTACCACTCGCCTGACCAGGGCGAGCACTCCCACTGATGGCGGGCTCCTCGCCGGCCGGCTCTCCGGCCACGTGGGGACGCCGGCGGCTCCTGGGGTACGCCGCGTCGGCTGCGGCCGGCGCGGCGGTCGGGGCCCCCGTGGCTGCGGCGCTCGCCGGAGACGGTGAACCGACGCCCACTCCGGTCGCTGCCGCCACGCCTCCCGGCGCCCACGTCAGCCCCTACGGTGCGCACCAGCCGGGGGTGGCCCAGGCCACCCCGCGGGTGGGCGAGCTGGTCGCCCTGGACCTGCTCGACGACGTCGACCGCGACGCGCTGGGCCGGCTGCTGCGGCTGTGGACCGGTGACGTCGAGGCGCTCGTCGACGGGAGGCCGGCCCCGGGGGACACCGCCCCGGAGCTCTCGGTGGCGCACGCCGACCTCACCATCACTGTCGGGCTCGGGCCGGGTGTCTTCACCCGGCCCGGGCTCGGCCCGCTCCGTCCTCGGGGGCTAGCCCGGGTCCCGGCGATGCGCCACGACCGGCTCCAGCCGCGCTGGACCGGCGGTGACCTGGTGGTGATGGTGGCCGGCGCCGACGGCACCACCGTCGCGCACGCCGTACGACGCCTGGTCGCGGACGCGGCGCCGTTCGCGCGGCTGCGCTGGCGTCAGGGTGGCTCGTGGAACGGGGTGGGCGCCGACGGGAGCGCGGTGACGGGGCGCAACCTGTTCGGGCAGGTCGACGGGAGTGGCAACCCGCGGCCGGGCACGGACCTCTTCGACCGCACGGTGTGGATCGACGAGGGGCCGTGGGCAGGGGGTACGACGCTGGTGGTCCGCCGGATCCGGATGGACCTCGACACCTGGGACGACCTGACCCGCGACGAGCAGGAGCGGTCGGTGGGGAGACGTCTCGCCGACGGCGCCCCGCTCACCGGTGGCGGTGAGCTCGACGCCCTCGACCTGACCGCGCGCAGCGAGGGACGCTGGGTGATTCCCGCAGACGCCCACTCGCGGCGCTCCCACCCGAGCGTGAACGGCGGGGCCCGGATCGTGCGCAAGGGCCTCAACTACACCCGCGAGATCGACGCCGACGCAGGCGGGATGACGATCGAGAGCGGCCTGGTCTTCTGCAGCTTCCAAGCCGACGTCGACCGCCAGTTCACCCCCATCCAGCGCTCGCTCGACGAGTCCGACGCCCTCAACGAGTGGACCACCGCCATCGGGTCGGCGGAGTTCGCGATCCTGCCCGGCTTCGAGAGGGGCGGCTGGCTCGGCGAGCGGCTGCTCGGCTGACCGGCTGCGCGCCGTACCCCACCCCCATGTAACGCGGGGTTATCGCGTCTACCGCAGCGATATACCGCTGTGGCAGTCGCCGTAACCCCGCGTTACATGGGGCTCGACGCTCGCCTCGACGCTCGCCTCGACGCCCGGCTCAGCGCAGGCGCTCGAGGTAGGCGCCGGTGGCGCGGAGCTGCTTCACCCGGCTCTCCCAGGTGACGCCGACGAAGGTGAGCAGGGTGCCGGCGAGGCCGATCAGGGCCCACTGCGGCAGCACCTCGGCGTACGGCGCGAGCTCGCGCAGCACGAGCACGGCACCGGTGCCGGCGCCCACCGACAGGGGGGCGCTCCACCGCAGCGCCGCGCCGGCCAGCACGAGGGCCAGGCAGGCGACGCCGAGGGCCAGGGCCCGCCAGGAGACGGGGTCGGCCAGCGACCACAGCAGGCTGGGGACGAGCGCGAGCAGCAGGCCGGGGGCGAGCGTGCGCCGGGTCCCGGACTCGGGGTGCTTCAACACGTGCCAGAGCCCGACGACCAGCAGCACCAGCGCCGACGGGAGCGTGTAGGCCTCCGGGGTGCCGACGCCCAGGTCGGCCAGCCGGACCCAGCTGGCCATCGCGAGCAGCAGCCCGCCCACCGGGGCGAGGACGCGGCGCTGCGCGTGGACCAGGGAGGTGAGGACGACGAGGGTGCCGGCGACGGTGAGGTCGATCGCGAGCCACCAGCTCGGGTCGTCGGCGGCGGCGATGCCGACGCCCGCGGCGAGGGCCCCGACCACGGGGGCCGGCACCTCGGTGGTGAGACGCGGCCGCACGATCGCCAGCGCGCCGAGCAGCAGCAGGACCGCGACGCCGCGCTCCGCGACCGCGATCGAGACGAGGTCGCACACCGTCCAGAGCAGCGCCGCGGCGGCCGGCGGCAGGCAGACCTCGCCCAGCAGCCGGGCCCCCCGGTCACGGACCAGCCCCAGCGCCGCGGCTCCCGCGGTCAGCGCGAGCAGCACCGCGGCGGTGAGCCAGGTCGACACCAGTGCCACCAGCAGCGCACCGAGCAGCACCGTCAGAGTGGCCAGCAGTCCGGCAAGCAACGACCCCTCACTGCCTCGCTCGGACGCAGCGTCGCCCACGCCGTAGGCCAGGGTCAGCGACCAGCCGCCCAGCACCAGCGCCGCGAGCACCACGAGCACCAGCACCAGCGCGAGCGGCACGGCGTACGACGCGACGGTCCCGGCCAGCGCCAGCACCAGCAGCGCGACGACCGGGCAGGCCGCGGCGCGCAGCACCGGCAGCGTCTCGCCGACGAAGCGGCCCAGCGCCACCGCCGATACCACCAGGGCGAGCGCCAGCGGGACCAGGAAGAGCGGGGAGTCCCCACCGGCGACGGGCTCGGCCAGGCGCACGGTCGCCGCCTCGGTCCACACCCCCGAGGGGAGCACCCGCTCGGTCGCGATCCCGCCCAGGCGCACCAGCTCGGCCACGGGGATCAGCCACGCGAGCGCGAGGACGCCCGCGGGCACGACCCGCCAGGCGCCGGCGACGACGTACGTCGCGAGCGCGGCCGCGACGACCGCCGCGAGGGCGATCCCGGTGCGCAGGTCGGCCTGGAGCTGGGGCAGCGGGAGCCCGATGGCCAGGGTGAGGACCAGTGCTCCCACCAGCGCAGCGGCGATCCGCAGGTAGCGGTCGAGCAGCCGCCGAGCGAGGACCGGCGCGGTGGCCAGCGCAGCCGCCGCGACCAGGGGCCACACCTCCAGCCCACCCCACAGCCCACCCCACAGCTCGCCGTACGACGCGTGCTCGCCGGCGCGCACCAGCGCCCGCGTCAGCAGCGCCAGCCACCACGCCCCAGCGCCGGCAAGGGCGGCAGCGGCGGCGATCTGCAGCCTCCGGAGGCGCGCCAGGGCGGCGGCGCCGGCCGTGGCGACCACGCCGGCCACGAGGACGAGATCGACGTGCCCCTCGGTGAGCAGCAGCGCACCTCCGGCCACGAGCAGCACCCCGAGGGCGGCGACGAGCTCCGCGACGCCGAGGCGCGGCAGCGCGCGGGAGCGTACGGCGAGCTCGGCGGCGCCGTAGCCGACACCGGCGAGGACGACGCCGACGAGGATGGTGAGGGCGCCGGGCTCCAGCGCCCCGAACCAGCCGGCGTTGTCGGCCCCGACCAGGTCGAGCACCAGCAGCCCGGCGGCGACGGCCGCCAGCGACTCCGCAGCCGCGCGCAGTCCGCGTCCGGCGGCCAGCGCGGAGCACGCACCTGCGGCGACGGTCACACCCACCAGCACAGCGGTGCGCCCGCCGACGCCGAGCACCGACCAGGCCAGCGCGAGGAAGACCACGGCGGCGACGAGGAGGCACAGCGCCCCGAGGCCGAGCAGGATCTTGGGCACCGAGGCCTGGCTCAGCCCCGAGCGACCACCTGGCGCGGGCGCCACGGCTCGCGGGCCGGGCGGGAGCGGGAACGGCTCGGGGAACGGCGCGTAGCTCGCCCGGGCCGGGGCCTCTCCGACGGCGGCCCTCCCCACGGACGCAGGGCCGGCGCCGGCCCCGACCGGCACCCGCGCGGTGAGACGCATCCGGTCGAGCACCACGTCGGCGTGCTGGAGGGTGCGGAAGAGGTCACCGGCGTCGGGCCCGGTCAGCGGGAGGTCACATCTCGTGCAGCGCTCCGGGCTGGGCGGCACGGGGGCGCCGCAGTCGGGGCAGCGGGTCGGGTCGGCGAAACGGGTCATGAGGCCATTGAGTCACTGGGGGCGCCTCAGGGGACCCGCCTCGCCACCCGGATGCTCCAGGTATGCGTACTCAGACGAGCTCGCTCAGTCAGGGATGACGTGCACCGCGGCCTCCTCGGCGCTGGCCCCGGCGCCGTCGATGCCGACGTCCGTGCCGACCATGTCCTTCTCGGTGTCCAGCGTGCCACCCTGGTCGGGGTCGACCAGTCGGCCGGCGCGCTCGTCGCCGACCTCGTGCTCGTCGTCCTCCTCCAGCGCCTCGGCCTCGGCATAGGGGTCCGGCTCCGGCTCCTCCTGGGCGATGCGCTGGTCCAGGGTCTCCCCGGTCGCCTCCTCGAGCGGCGTGTTGCCGAAGCCCTGCGCCGGCGACCACTTCTCC
Organism: Nocardioides pacificus; assembly: GCF_054775955.1. Taxonomy (NCBI): domain Bacteria; kingdom Bacillati; phylum Actinomycetota; class Actinomycetes; order Propionibacteriales; family Nocardioidaceae; genus Nocardioides; species Nocardioides pacificus. Next base: position 29,746 of record NZ_BAAHCI010000005.1, on the reverse strand, counting down.
GGCGGCGAGTACCCCTCGTCGAGCGGCTCGCTCAGCCCCCGGTCGCTGACCAGGCTGTCGCCGTCGCCCTGGGGCTGGTCCTCGTCGTCCACGCTGTAGTCGTGGTAGGTCTCGCTGTCGTTCTCACTCATCGGGTTCCTCCCTATTGGGGTTCATTGAACCCATACCCGTACGACGACCCGGGGATGCCTGTCTGACCGGTCGCGTCCCGGTCGAAGGCGTCACATCGGGCGCTCCTCAGGCGAGCTCGCTGAGCACGGCCGGCACCTGCCCGGGGAGCTCGCGGGAGAGGTAGCCGACCGACCCGACGGCGGCGGCGAGCCGCTCGCCCGCGCGAGCATGGAGGTAGCCGCCCCACACGGCCGCCTGGACCGGGTCCGCTCCTCGTGCCAGCAGGCCGGCGACGATCCCGGACTGCACGTCGCCGGAGCCGGACACCCCGAGACCGGGACCACCGCCCTGGATCACCCAGCTGCGTCCGTCGGGGGCGACGACGTGCTTCTGCGTGCCGCCGCACACCACGACGACCCGGGAGCGCCGGGCCACCACCGCGGCGCACCCGACCGGGTCCCGTGCCACGTCGTCCTTGTCGCGGCCGGCGGTGTGGGCCAGCTCGGTCGGGTTGACGGTCAGGACGGCGCGGCCCTCGAGGTGGTGCAGCCCGTCGGGGTGGTCGGTGAGGAAGGCCGAGGCCAGTGCGTCGAGGACGACCGCCGCGCCCGTGACGTCGGGGAGCGCCGCCGCGAGCAGGGTGCTGGACTCCTCGGGGTCGGAGAAGCCCGGGCCGATCAGGGCGACGTCCGCTGCACAGCACTCCTCGGCGACCTGGGCGGCGGCCTCGACGGCGACGGACCCGGAGTCGGAGGCGGGCAGTGCGACCACGCGCGCCTCGGGCACGGCGACGGCGAGCGGCCAGCAGGCGGCCTCGAGCGTGGCCAGCGCCAGCCGGCCGGCTCCGGCGCGCAGCCCGGCCTCGCCGCTGAGGCGTACGGCGCCGGGCACCTCGGCGCAGCCGCCGACGACCAGCAGCGTCCCACGCGCCCCCTTGCCGCCCCCCGGGGCGGGCAGCGCCCAGTCGCGCAGCACGGCCGGGGTGACGACGACCGGGTCAGACCCGCTCATCGGCGCCCCGTCCCGCCTGCGACGGCTCCTCGGTGACCTCGGCGTCCTCGGCGTCGACCGCCACGGGGTCGGCGAACCTCTCGAGCTCGAAGAGGGCGCCGTTGCGGCGGTACGTCGTAAGCGAGGCGTTCGGGATCTGCACCTCGCGGTCGACCTCGAGCAGCTCGGCCTCGGAGATGTCCTCGAGGGCATAGCGGAAGCTCATGATCACCGCCTGGTGGGTGAACAGCCACACCCGCTCGCCGTCGAAGCCCTGGCGCAGGTCGTCGAGCAGGCTGCGCACCCGCAGCACCACGTCGGCCCAGCTCTCCCCCGCCGGCGGCTGGTAGTAGAACTTGCCGAGCTTCGTGCGCCGCTCCGCCTCCTCGGGGTGCCGGGCGCGGATGCCGACCCCGGTCAGCCCGTCGAGGATGCCCAGGTCGCGCTCGCGCAGCCGCTCGTCGTACTCCATCCGGAGGTCGAGACCGGACAGCGCACGCTCCGCCGTCTGGGCCGCGCGGCGGTACGGCGAGCTGATCGCGACGCTGGGGGAGGATCCGGCCCCGTCTCCCGCGAGCCAGGCGGTCAGGGCGTCGGCCTGCTCGCGTCCCGTCTGCGAGAGCTCGACGTCGGCGTCGCGCAGGTCGAGCTCCAGCTGCTCGAGGCCGGCCTCGCGGGCCTGCTCGTCGGCCAGGTTGCCCTCGCTCTGCCCGTGCCGGACCAGGGTGATCTCGGCCGGGCCGGTCGTCCATCTCGATCGCATGGGGCGGTGGTACCCCTCCCCGGTGCGGCTACGCCTCGCGACGGCGCCGTCCGGCCTGGCTAGGCGGACCGGGATCGGGTACCGCACCTCGTGGCAGGTCACGTCTAGACTTTCGGGCGGCCGAGCCGACGGCGGGGGCCGTCGCCCACACGGGGACTAGGTGCGTCCACGGACGCAAGGAATGGGTGACGCATGCAGCACACGTTCCTCGGTGAGGGGGATCTCGGGCGAGACCTCCTCGCGGTCGAGTGGGAGTCGACCCCGCTCGGTCCGATCGACACGTGGCCGGGCAGCCTCAAGGCCGTCGTCCGGATGGTGCTGGCCAGCCGGTTCTCCATGTGGATGGCGTGGGGCGAGGAGCTCAACTTCCTCTGCAACGAGGCCTACCGCCGCGACACGCTCGGCACGAAGTACCCCTGGGCGCTGGGCCGGCCCGCCTCCGAGGTCTGGTCGGAGATCTGGCCCGACATCGGGCCCCGCATCGAGCGCGTGCTCACGACCGGCGAGGCCACCTGGGACAAGTCGCTGCTGCTGTTCCTCGAGCGCAGCGGCTACCCCGAGGAGACCTACCACACCTTCTCCTACAGCCCCCTGGCCGACGACGACGGCGCGATCGCCGGGATGCTCTGCGTGGTCAGCGAGGACACCGAGGAGGTCATCGCCCACCGCCGGATGCAGACGCTGCGGGACCTGGGGGCGCGCAACGCCAACCTCACCGAGGCCGAGACGGTGAGCGCCGCCTGCCGCCAGCTGAGGGCCAGCGACCGGTGCCTGCCCTTCACGCTGACCTACCTGTACGACGCGGACGGCGTCACCGCACGACTGGCCGGGCAGACCGGCTTCGGCGCGCAACAGGACGACCACCCCGCCGCCCCGGCCCTGTTCCGCGTCGGCGCTCCGGGTGCGGTCTGGCCGGCGCCGCCCGCGGAGGGGGAGCGACCCGTCCTCGTCGACGACCTGGGGGAGCGCTTCGCGGACCTCCCCACCGGGGCCTGGGACGTGCCGCCGAGTCGCGCGACGGTGCTCGCGCTGACGCAGGCCGGGCAGGCAGCGCCGTACGGCTTCCAGGTGGTCGGGCTGAACCCCTACCGCCCCTACGACCAGGACTACGCCGACTTCCTGGCGCTCGTCTCGGGGCAGCTCGCGGCTGCCATCACCGACGCGCGGGCCTACGAGTTCGAGCGCCGCCGGGCCGAGACGCTGGCCGAGCTCGACCAGGCCAAGACCGACTTCTTCACCAACGTCAGCCACGAGTTCCGGACCCCGCTGACGCTGCTGCTCGGGCCGGCCGAGGACGCGGTGTCCGACAGCGCCGACCCGCTGCCACCGCGCCAGCGCGAGCGGGTCGAGGTGGTCCTGCGCAACGGGAAGCGACTGCTCAAGCTGGTCAACACCCTCCTCGACTTCTCGCGCCTGGAGTCCGGTCGAATCGACGCGTCCTTCGAGCCGGTGGACCTCGCCGACTACACCCGCGAGCTCGCGAGCATGTTCGTGTCGGCCGCCGAACGGCTCGGCCTCACCCTCACCATCGACTGCCCGCCGCTGCCCGAGGCGGTCTTCGTGGACCGCGACCTGTGGGGCAAGATCGTGCTCAACCTGATGTCCAACGCGCTCAAGTTCACGATGGTCGGCGGCATCACGCTCCGCGTCGAGGCCCTCGACGACGGGGCGCTGCTGTCGGTCACCGACACCGGCACCGGCATCCCGTTCGCCGAGCAGCAGCACGTCTTCGAGCGCTTCCGCCGCGTGCAGGGCGCCAGCTCGCGCACCCACGAGGGGTCCGGGATCGGGCTGTCGCTGGTCGCCGAGCTGGCCGAGCTGCACGGCGGCTCCGTCGCCGTCGAGAGCACGCCGGGGGAGGGCAGCACGTTCACGGTGTGGCTCCCGTGGGGCGCGCAGCACCTGCCGGCCGAGCACGTCGGTCGCTCGGGCGGGGCGGTGGCCGAGCAGGTGGTGGACGGCTTCCTGGCCGAGGCCGCGCAGCTCGTGTCGCTCGGCTCGCCCGACGCGCCGCGGGCCACACGTCAGTCGCCGCTGTCCGAGCAGAGCCGCCGACCCCGGATCCTCGTCGTCGACGACAACCCCGACATCCGCCACTACGTGCGTGGTCTGCTCGACGTGGACTACGAGGTGCTGCTCGCCCAGGACGGTCTCGACGGGCTGGAGAAGGCCCGCGCCGCCCAGCCCGACCTGGTCCTCACCGACGTGATGATGCCGCGGATGAACGGCTTCGAGCTGCTCGCCGCGCTGCAGGCCGACCCGGCGACGCTCGGCGTCCCGGTCGTGATGCTGTCCGCGCGGGCGGGCGAGGAGGGCACGCTCGAAGGGCTGGAGGCCGGCGCCGACGACTACCTCGTCAAGCCGTTCACCGCCCGCGAGCTCGCGGCCCGGGTGCGCTCCAACCTCGAGCTCGACCGCGCTCGCCGGACCCGCAGGCAGCTCGAGGAGAGCCAGTCCCTGCTCGACCAGGCGCAGCGTCTGGCGCAGGTGGGCAGCTGGGAGATCGAGCTGGCGACCGGCCGGGTGGAGACCTCGGCGGAGTACCGCCGGCTCACCGGCGTCACCCGCGAGCAGATCGACCGGCTGGGCTTCCCCGCGGTCATCACCGAGCTGGTGCACCCCGACGACTTCGACATGGTGATGGGCGCGCTCGACGAGGCTCGCGACGGCGTGCTGGTGGACCTCGAGTTCCGGCTGATCCGCACCGATGGCGTCGAGATCGTGGTCGCCGTGAACGGCGAGCGCGTCACCGCGCCGGACGGGACTCCCCTGGCGCTGCGCGGCTCGGTCCAGGACGTGACGCAGCGCCGCCTCGCGGCCCAGGCGCTGGCGCTGAACGCCGCCAGCGCCGAGGCGTCCGCGCGTGAGCACGCGATCGCCGACGAGCTGCAGGCCAGCCTGCTGCCCCAGCGGGACTTCGACCTCGAGCACCTCGAGGTCGCGACCTACTACCGCGCGGGCGTCGAGGGCACCCAGGTCGGCGGCGACTGGTACGACGTCATCGAGCTCGGCGCCGGCCGCACCGCGCTCGTCGTGGGCGACGTGATGGGGCGCGGAGTGCGCGCCGCGGCGGTGATGGGGCAGCTGCGGGCCGCCGTCCGCGCCTACGCCCGCCTGGACCTGCCGCCGGCCGACCTGCTGGAGTCGCTCGACGGGCTGGTGCGCGACCTGGGCCAGGACCAGATCGTGACGTGCCTCTATGCGGTCTTCGACCCGGCCGAGGGGACCCTGCACTTCGCCAACGCCGGCCACCTGCCCCCGATCGTGACGCTCCCCGACGGGTCGACGTCGGTGCTGTCGGGCAGCGAGGACCCGCCGCTCGGGGTGGGGCTCTACAACATGACGCCGCGCGAGGTCACCCTGCCGCCCGGCTCGACCGTGGTGCTCTACACCGACGGCCTGGTCGAGCGCCGCGGTGAGGACCTCGACGCGGGCATCGCCTCGCTGCGAGACCTCGTCGAGCGCCTCGACGGCCCGTTGAAGGGGGCCCCCGAGCAGCTGGTGGACGAGCGGCTCCCCGACGGGCCGGACGACGACGTGGCGGTGCTGGTCGCGCGCGTCGACTGGCCCGTCGTACGACGTGCGGTCTCGCTCCACCTCGACGTGAGCGACGCCGCCCCCACCCTGGCGCGTCGCCTGGTGGGCGAGCACCTGGGGGAGTGCGGGCTGTCCGAGGGCGTGATCGACGACGCGCTCCTGGTCACCAGCGAGCTGGTCACCAACGCCATCCTGCACGCCGCGTCGCCGGTCGAGCTGCGCCTGCGCGCGGACGACGACGAGGTGCTCATCGAGGTCCTCGACAACGCCAGCTATGAGCCGCGCAAGCAGCGCCCCGACGCCGACGACGAGCACGGCCGCGGCCTGCAGATCGTCGCCGCCGTCTGCGACCGCTGGGGCACCCGCCCGACCGACGACGGCAAGGTCGTCTGGTGCGTCCTCACCGCCCAGACCTGACCGCGCCCACCCCCACCCCCACCCCGCGACCCGTCACTCCCTCGACCAGACACGCCGTACGGCGCGGAGCCAGTGACGGGTCGTCCGGCCTCAGGGCCGCGCCGCCGCCGTCGCCCCCGCCGCCGTCGCAGTCTCGGCGACCGGCTGGCGCAGGATCGTGCGGAGCTTGGCCGGCGCCACCCGGCGCGGGTCGTTGAGGTAGATCTCGTGGTGGCGACCGGTGGGCGCGAGGCCGGCGCCGGGGAGGAACTCGTGGTGCAGGGCCGCGAGCACCGCGGCCTCCTCGTCGTACGGCCCCAGGTGGAGGGTCTGCACGCTCCGGCCCTCGCGCAGCGTCTCGAGGCGGACCTTGTCGAGGCTCGCCGGCGGCTCCTTGCGGGCGGCAGCGGCGACGGCGGTCTCGACCAGGTCCGGGGTGATCCAGTCGGGCGTCAGGATCATCGCGGTCCAGTCCCAGCGTGACTTGTCGCGCGCGGTGGTGAAGGCGGCCATGTCGTCGGCCCACCACAGCGCCTCGAGCGGCATCACGACGTAGTCCCGGTCGAGCTCGGTCAAGCTGGCGAACTTCAGCTTGTAGGCGACCGGGTAGAGCGCCGCGAGCGCGTCGGCGTATTCCTGCGCGGTGTTGGGGTCGCCGTGCCCGTCGACCATGAGGTACTGCAGCGGACGCACGTCGACGATCCGGAACTCGCCGCGGCGGGCCCGGTATTCGTCGAGCTCCTTCTTGAGGTCGGTCTTCACAGCGCGCGCAGCATCTTCTGCATCCGCTTGATCTCCGCCGCCTGGCCGGCCGCGATGTCGGTGGCGATCTCGCTGATCCGCAGGTCGGTGCCGGCGACGGCCACGTCGTCGACCATCTCCACGGCGCCGCGGTGGTGGGCGACCATCCCGGTGAGGAAGAGCCGGTCGAAGCGCGCACCCTTCGCGTCGCGCAGCGCGCGCAGCTGGGGCTCGGTGAGCATCCCGGGCATCCCCTGGTGGCCGTGCTCGCTGTGGTCGTAGGCCGAGGGGTCGTCGGCCGCGCGCGGCACGTTGAGGTTGCGCTCGGTCAGCCACTGCGCCATCACCTGGATCTCGGGCGCCTGCGAGGCCCGGATCCGCGCGGCCATCCGTCGTACGTCGTCGCTCGCGGCGCGGGTGCGGGCCAGGCGCGACATCACCAGTGCCTGCGCGTGGTGCGGGATCATCATCTGGGCGAAGGCCACGTCGTCGTGGTTCCACTCGTGCTCGCCGCTCGACGCCACGTCGTCGGGAGCCACGGTGGTCGCCGGCTCACCCGGGCGGCCGGGCTGGAGCACGGCGGAGCCGCCCTCCGTGCCGCCCTGGGTGCCGCTCGAGGTGGCTTCTGCGCTGGGGTCGGCGCTGGGGCCGGCGTCGCTGCACCCCGCCAGGGCGAGTACGACGAGCAGCGCGAGGCCGCTGGTGCGCAGGCGGGCGTGCGAGGGGGTGGGGCATGCGGGGAGTGGGCGCACGGGCGTCCTCCTGGGCCGGGGCGACAACCCGAGACGAGTCGCCGACAGCTCTTTACTTTCGAATGCGCGCCACGGTACGACATATCCGGACGACGGCCACCCCTCGCGCCGTACCGACGAAAGGTCTCGGGACATGTTGGCAGCACGCAGACGATCAACCAGATGGCGGACGAGCGCGACGGGAGCGGTGCTGGCCGGCGTCGTCGCGCTCGGGCTCGCGGCCACCGCCGGGCCGGTCGGCGCCCACGAGGACGGGGCGGAGGCGCCTGTGGCGAAGTCCTCGCGGAGCGTCGACAACTGCCCGCCGGCCATGAAGCGGCAGCTCAAGCGCGCGGGCGACAACTTCGCACGCGGCTGCCTGCCGGGTGAGGACTTCGGCCGCCTCGACGACAGCGACGCCGAGCTCGGGGTCGGTGAGACGGCCAGCAGCCGCAACCTCGAGCTGGTCGCCAACCTGCCCAAGTCGGGGGCGTTCGCGAGCGACACCGCCTACAACAGCGACCTGGCCTTCAAGGGCCGCTACGCGTTCGCGGGCAACTACGAGGGCTTCACCGTCTACGACATCTCCAACGCCAAGGAGCCGCGCGAGGTCGTGCAGGTCCACTGCCCCGGCTCGCAGAACGACATCTCGGTCTGGAAGGACCTGCTGGTCCTCAGCGTCGACTCGAGCCGCAACGACGACTCGTGCTCCAGCACCAGCCAGTCGGCGACGGAGAAGAGCTCGTGGGAGGGCGTGCGGGTCTTCGACATCTCCGACCCGGCAGCTCCGGAGTACGTCGCGGCCGTCGAGACCCCGTGCGGCTCGCACACGCACACGCTGGCCCCGACGAAGAACGGGCGCGACCTGTTCGTCTACGTCTCGTCGTACTCACCCAACGCGGCGTTCCCCGACTGCCAGCCGCCGCACGACCTGATCAGCGTGGTGAAGGTGCCGGTCGGCTCGCCGGAGACGGCGTCGCTGGCCTCGACGCCGGTGCTCTTCCCTGACGGAGGCCAGCCGGCCGGCGGCTACTCGCGCGAGACCTCGGGGTGCCACGACATCACGGCCTACCCGAGCAAGGACATCGCCGCGGGCGCCTGCATGGGCGACGGCATCCTGATGGACATCTCCGACCGGGCCAACCCGGTGGTGACCGAGCGGACGCAGGACACCGAGAACTTCGCGTTCTGGCACTCGGCGACGTTCAACAACTCCGGCACCAAGGTCGTCTTCACCGACGAGCTCGGCGGCGGCGGCGCGGCGACGTGCAACCCGACCGTGGGTGAGAAGCGCGGCGCCAACGGGATCTACGACATCGTCCGCGGCAAGCTGGCCTTCCGCAGCTACTACAAGATGCCGCGGACGCAGTCCAACACCGAGAACTGCGTGGCCCACAACGGCTCGCTGATCCCGGTCAAGGGCCGCGACTACATGGTGCAGGCGTGGTACCAGGGCGGCATCTCCGTCTTCGACTTCACCGACTCCAAGCACCCCCGTGAGCTGGCGTGGTTCGACCGCGGTCCGCTCTCCGACGAGAAGCTGATGCTCGGCGGCTCGTGGTCGGCGTACTGGTACAACGGCCACATCTTCTCCAACGACATCCAGCAGGGCTTCGACGTCCTCGAGCTCAAGGACCCCCGCGTGAAGACCGCGAGCAAGGTCCGGATGGACGTCTTCAACCCCCAGTCCCAGCCCAGCTACAACGGCTGACCCCTCAGGCCAGCCACAGCCCAGCCCAGCCCCCCACCCGCCGATCCGTCACTCCCTCGACCAAACACGCCGTACGGCGTGGAGGGAGTGACGGGTCGGCGGCGTGTCGAGGGTCAGGGCCGCCGCAGCAACAGCTGGCTGGGCTGGGGCTTGTCTGGGGCTGGACTGGGCTTGTGTGGGCTGGGGGTCCGGCTCAGCGCACGCCCCACGAGTAGGTCTGCTTGCGGAGCTGGAGGTACATGAACGTCTCGGTCGCGACGACGCCCTCGATGCTGCGGATCCGCCCGGAGATGATCTCGAGCAGGTGCTCGTCGCTCTCGGCGACGACCTCGGCCAGCAGGTCGTAGGAGCCGGCGGTGATGACCACGTAGTCGACGTCGTCGAGGGCCACCAGCGCGTCGGCGACCGGCTCGAGGGGGCCGGTGACCTTGATCCCCACCATCGCCTGGCGCGCGAAGCCGAGCTCGAGGGGATCGGTGACCGCGACGACCTGCATCACGCCGGTGTCCACCAGACGCTGGACGCGCTGGCGGACCGCGGCCTCGGAGAGACCGACCACCTTGCCGATGGCGGCGTAGGAGCGACGGCCGTCCTGCTGGAGCTGTTCGATGATCGCCTTGGCGGCGTCGTCGAGGACCACCGGTGGTCGTTGCTGCTTGCGGGTCATGGCCGCATCGTCGCATGCGCGCGGCGGCGGGCAAAGCCCGGTTGACTACCTCGAAACGATGGATTTCGTTGCAATCACGTTTCCAATCCACTGAATCCCTTGTTGTGAGTCCGTGACGGTGACAGGATCCCGAATCGAGCCATCGACCCTGGGGAGCGTCCTATGCCCAATGACCGTTCGAGCTTCGACGCCGCGCTGCGCGCCGCGCGCAGGCAGCAGCCCGGCCAACAGATGGGCCGGCAGATCGGCCAGCACCGGATCGGGAGGCGCGGTCTGATGCGCGGTGCCTCGCTCTCCGCCCTCGCCCTGGGGGTGCCCGGGCTGCTGGGGGCCTGCGGGACCGACTCGCAGGTCCAGTCCGCGGAGGAGTGCAAGGGCAAGGACCTGTCGGCGGAGGAGTCCGAGCTGGTCTTCTCCAACTGGCCGGAGTACATCGACGTCAAGGGCAAGCGGATGCCGACCCTGGAGGCCTTCGAGAAGGAGTCCGGGATCTCGGTGACCTACAACGCCGACATCAACGACAACAACGAGTTCTTCGGCAAGGTCAAGGACCAGCTCGGCGGCTGCGAGCCGATCGGACGTGACATCATCACGATGACCGACTGGATGGCCGCCCGGATGGTCGGCCTGGGCTGGATCCAGAAGCTGGACAAGGGCAACATGCCCAACGTCACGGCCAACCTGCGCGCCGACCTCGCCTCCCCGGCCTGGGACAAGAGCCGCGACTACAGCGTCCCCTGGCAGAGCGGCCTGACCGGCATCGCCTACAACGCGAAGTACACCGGCGAGGTGGGCTCCTTCGAGGAGCTGATGACGCGCGCCGACCTGAAGGGCAAGGTCAGCCTGCTCACCGAGATGGGCGACACGATGCTGTTCATGCTGCTGCTCGAGGGTGCGAACCCCGAGGACTTCGACAGCACCGAGTGGGAGGCCGCGCTCGGGCGCCTCGAGGGGTACGTCGGCTCCGGGCAGATCCGCCGCTTCACCGGCAACGACTACATCCGCGACCTCAACGCCGGGAACCTGGTCGCGTGCGAGGCGTGGTCCGGCGACGTGATCGCGATGCAGTACGACAACCCCGACATCAAGTGGGTCGTGCCCGAGGAGGGCCTCTCGCTGTGGTCGGACAACATGCTGGTGCCCAACCGGGCCGAGCACCAGGCCAACGCCGAGAAGCTGATGGACTACTACTACCAGCCGGAGGTCGCCGCGACCCTGGCGGCGTGGGTCAACTACATCTGCCCGGTGGAGGGGGCGAAGCAGGAGATGGAGAAGATCGACGCCTCCCTGGTCGACAACCCGCTGATCTTCCCCGACGAGGCGTTCCTGGCGAACGCCTACGGGTTCATGGAGCTCGACGAGAAGACCCGCCAGCAGTACGACAAGGACTTCGCGAAGGTGATCAGCGGCTGATGGCCGACGACCTGGAGCTCCGCGCGCTCACCAAGTCCTTCGGTGCGTTCACGGCCGTCGACTCGCTCGACCTGACCGTGCCGCAGGGGGCGTTCTTCGCGCTGCTGGGGCCGTCGGGCTGCGGCAAGACCACGACGCTGCGAATGGTCGCGGGGCTGGAGGAGCCGACGAGCGGCACCATCTCGCTCGGGGCGGACGACATCACCCGGCTCAAGCCCTACAAGCGCCCGGTCAACACGGTCTTCCAGAGCTATGCCCTCTTCCCGCACCTGAGCATCGCCGACAACGTCGCCTTCGGGCTGCGCCGCCAGGGGCGCAAGAAGGTCGACGCCGAGGTCGCCAAGATGCTCGAGCTCGTCGAGCTCGCGGACCTCGGCAAGCGCCGCCCGACCCAGCTCTCCGGGGGTCAGCAGCAGCGGGTCGCGCTGGCGCGAGCGCTGATCAACCACCCGCAGGTGCTGCTGCTCGACGAGCCGCTCGGGGCGCTCGACCTCAAGCTGCGCCGCCAGATGCAGATCGAGCTCAAGCGGATCCAGACCGAGGTCGGGCTCACCTTCGTGCACGTGACCCACGACCAGGAGGAGGCCATGACGATGGCCGACACCGTCGCGGTGATGAACGAGGGGCGCATCGAGCAGCTCGGCAGCCCCGAGGACCTCTACGAGCGTCCGGCCACGACGTTCGTGGCCAACTTCCTCGGCCAGTCCAACCTCGTGGCCGGGACGGTCGAGGGGCGCGAGGGTGACTGGATCCGGCTCGGTGTCCACGGGTCCGCGATCGTCGCGGACGTCACCGGCACGGAGAATCTGGCCTCGGGCGCCGACCAAGGTGACGTGTGGGTCGGCGTCCGGCCGGAGAAGGTCTATCTCGCCGCACCGGCGGAGGACGAGGGGACGGGCGTCAATACGCTCGCCGGCGGCGTCGTCAGCGACGTCAGCTTCGTGGGGGTCAGCACGCAGTACCTCGTCCGGATGGCGTGGGGCCAGGAGCTGACGGTCTTCGAGCAGAACACCGGCACGCGGCAGCGGTTCCGGCCCGGCGACCAGGTCGAGCTGCACTGGCGCCCTGAGCACACCTTCCTCCTCGACGCCTCCCAGGACGCCCACGCCGGTGCCCAGCTGGAGGATGCGTGAGCGCCGCCGGGCACCTGCCGGCCGCGCCGGTGGACGCCCAGCTGGTGGGGACCCCGCCCGACGAGGGCCGGCGCCGCGGCCTGGCGGGCTACCTGCTGCTGCTCCCCGGCGGATTCTGGCTGGCGCTCTTCTTCGTCGTACCCACCGTCACGCTGGTCGCGACCAGCCTGTACGACCCGTCGGGCTCGCTGCAGACCGGCTATCAGATGACCTGGTACTGGCAGAACTACACCGACGCCGTGCGCGACTACCAGGACCAGATCATCCGCTCGCTGCTCTATGCGTTGGCGGCGACGGTCGCGTGCGTGCTGCTCGGCTATCCGCTCGCCTACGCGATCGCGTTCAAGGCCGGGCGCTGGAAGAACCTGATGCTGGTCGCCGTCGTCGCGCCGTTCTTCACCAGCTTCCTGGTGCGGACGCTGTCGTGGCAGTACCTGCTGGGGGACAACGAGCTCATCGTCTCCGCGCTGCGCTGGCTGCACGTGCTGGGGCCGGAGGGGCACCTGCTGGCCACGCCGGTGGCGGTCGTGACCGGGCTGACCTACAACTTCCTGCCGTTCATGGTGCTGCCGCTCTATGCGTCCCTGGAGAAGATGGACCCCCGGTTGGTGGAGGCGGCCACGGACCTCTACGCCTCGCCGTTCACGGCGTTCCGCACCGTGACGCTGCGGCTGTCGATGCCGGGGCTCGTCGCCGGGACGCTGCTGACGTTCATCCCGGCGAGCGGCGACTACATCAACGCGCAGCTGCTCGGGAACACCAACACCCGGATGATCGGCACCGAGATCCAGGGGCTGTTCTTCGCCGGCGACTATCCGACCGCGTCGGCGCTGTCGGTGTCGCTGATGGTGCTGATCGTCGTGATGGTGTTCGTCTACGTGCGCCGCTCCGGCACCGAGGAGCTGGTGTGAGCATGCTGTCGCGAACCGGACGCTGGCTCGGCGACCACCTCGTGCTGATCCTGGGCCTGCTGGTGCTGCTCTACATGTTCGTGCCCGTGCTCGTGGTGATCCTGATGTCGTTCAACGACCCCGCGAGCCGCAACAGCTACACCTTCGACGGGTTCACCCTCGACAACTGGACCGGCATCTGCGAGCCCTACCAGCTGTGCTCGTCGGTGTCGCTCTCGATCCGGGTGGGGCTCGCCTCGACGCTGCTGGCGACGCTGCTGGGGACCTTGATGGCCTTCGCGATGGTGCGCCACCGCTTCCGGGGACGCTCGGCGGCCAACCTGTTCGTGTTCCTGCCGATGGCCACGCCCGAGATCGTGCTCGGCTCGTCGCTGCTCGCGTTCTTCGTCAACGCCGGGGCCTCCGACGTGCTGGGCTTCTGGACGATCTTCATCGCCCACGTGCTCTTCTGCCTGTCCTTCGTGGTCGTCACGGTGAAGGCGCGCCTTGCCGGCCTGGACCCGCGCATCGAGGAGGCGGCCGCCGACCTCTATGCCAACGAGTGGCAGACCTTCTGGCGGGTCAGCTTCCCGCTGGTCTTCCCCGGCATCCTCGCCGCGGCCCTGCTGTCCTTCTCGCTCTCCTTCGACGACTTCATCATCACCAACCTCAACGCCGGCCAGGAGGTGACCTTCCCGATGTTCGTCTGGGGCGCCCAGCAGCGGGCCATCCCGCCGCAGATCAACGTCATCGGCACGATCATGTTCCTGCTGGCGCTGGCGGCCGTGGTGCTGGGCGAGGTCGGGAGTCGGCGGCGGGCTCGGGGGTGAGGGGGCGGCCGGTGCTGCCGTTTGGTCCCCAACGGCAACGATTTCCGACTCTGACCTGTCGTTTCTGACCAATGGGCGACCCCTGACCCGGGGGCGTACGGCGAGCGGCGCTCGGTTCGCGTCGTACGGCGAGCGGCCGCGACCGTCGTACGGCGGGGAGCTGCGGGGCGTGGAGACGCGCCCGGTTTGGCCAGAGGCGACATGCCTGGTCCGTTCCGGCTGCCGTTTGGTCCCCAACGGCAGAGATATCTGACGCCCACCGGTCGTCTCTGACCATTCGGCGGCCCCGACTCGTCGTACGGCGAGCCGCGGCGGCGACCGTCGTACGGCGGAGAGCCGCGGCCGTCGAGGGCACGCCGATTGGTCAGAGACTGCATGTCCGGTCGCGATTTCGATGCCGTTGGGGACCAAACGGCGACCGGTTCCGTCGCCCGTCGTCGCCCGCCCGTACGGCGACCCGGTTCCGTCGCCGTACCGCCGGCCCCGCCGTCAGAGCAGCGCGGAGGCCTTGTCGAGCACCGAGCGCAGGATCTGCTCCATCTCGTCGAAGTGCTCGGGGCCGCAGATGAGCGGGGGCGCGAGCTGGATGACGGGGTCGCCGCGGTCGTCGGCGCGGCAGTAGAGGCCCTCGCTGTAGAGGGTCTTGGAGACGAAGCCGTAGAGGATCCGCTCGGACTCCTCGGCGGTGAAGGTCTCCTTGGTGGCCTTGTCCTTGACCAGCTCGATGCCGTAGAAGTAGCCGTCGCCGCGGACGTCGCCGACGATCGGCAGGTCGGTGAGCCGCTCGAGGGTGGCGCGGAAGGTGGCCTCGTTGTCGCGGACGTTCTCCAGCAGGCGCTCGTCCTCGAAGATCTGCAGGTTGCGCAGCGCCACGGCCGTGGAGACCGGGTGGCCGCCGAAGGTGTAGCCGTGGGCGAACATCTCGCCCTCGGCCAGGAACGGCTCCATCAGCCGGTCGGAGGCGATCATCGCGCCGAGCGGGCTGTAGCCGGAGGTGATGCCCTTGGCGCAGGTGATGATGTCGGGCTGGTAGCCGTAGCGCTCGGCGCCGAACATGTGGCCGAGCCGGCCGAACGCGCAGATCACCTCGTCGGAGACCAGCAGCACGTCGTACTGGTCGCAGATCTCGCGGACCCGCTGGAAGTAGCCCGGCGGCGGCGGGAAGCAGCCGCCCGCGTTCTGCACGGGCTCGAGGAACACCGCGGCGACCGACTCGGGGCCCTCGTTCTCGATGGCCACCGCGATCTGATCGGCGGCCCACCGCCCGAACGCCTCGAGGTCGTCGCCCTGCCCGCGGACCGCGTGCTCGGGCGCGCGGTAGAAGTTGGTGTTGGGCACCCGGAAGGTCGAGGGCACCAGCGGCTCGAACTGCTGCTTGAGCCCCGGCAGCCCGGTGATGGACAGCGCCCCGTGGGTGGTGCCGTGGTAGGCGATGGCCCGGCTGATCACCTTGTGCTTCATCGGCTTGCCGACGAGCTTGAAGTAGTTCTTGGCCAGCTTCCACGCGGTCTCGACGGCCTCGCCGCCACCGCTGGTGAAGAAGACCCGGTTGAGGTCGCCGGGGGCGTGGCCGGCGATCTTCTCGGCGAGCTCGATCGCGCTCGGGTGGGCGTAGGACCACAGCGGCATGAACGCCAGCTCGCGGGCCTGCTTCGCGGCCGCCTCGGCCAGCTCGACACGGCCGTGGCCGACCTGGCTGACGAAGAGCCCGGCCAGCCCGTCCAGGCAGCGGTGGCCCTCGGCGTCCCAGATGTAGGCGCCCTCACCGCGCACGATGATCGGCACGTCCGCGTCGGCGTACTGCCCCTGGCGGGTGAAGTGCAGCCACAGGTGGTCCTTCGCGGCGCGCTGCAGGTGGTCGTAGTCCGGGTGCATGCCACCATCGTGCGGGCCTGACTCCCGATCGGCAAGGGAATCCGTCGTGAAACACGAGATTCAGCACGGATTTCGTGGCGATGGGGTCGCTGAACGTGTCGTCTTCGCACTAGTCTCGCCCCCATGACGCAACGAGCAGTGCGGTACGACGCATGAGGATCCTGCTGGTCGGGGCCGGAGGCGTGGGCGCCGCGATCACGGCCATCGCCGCCCGCCGCGACTTCTTCGAGGCGATCGTGGTGGCCGACTACAGCCTGGCCAGCGCCGAGCGCGCCGCGGCTCAGGACCCTCGCTACACGCCGGTCCAGGTGGATGCGTCCAGCGCCGATGCCGTCGCGACGCTGTGCCGCGAGCACCGGATCACCCACGTGATGAACGCCGTGGACCCGCGCTTCGTGATGCCGATCTTCACCGGCGCTCGCGCCGCCGGCGCCGACTACCTCGACATGGCGATGTCGCTGTCCCGCCCGCACCCGGAAGCCCCCTATGAGCAGACAGGCGTCAAGCTCGGCGACGAGCAGTTCGCCGAGGCCGACGCGTGGGCGCGCGACGGCCGGCTCGCGCTGTGCGGGATGGGGGTCGAGCCGGGGCTCTCCGACGTCTTCGCGCGCTACGCCGCCGACCACCTCTTCAGCGAGATCGACGAGCTCGGCGTCCGCGACGGCGCCAACCTCGCCGTCGAGGGCCACGACTTCGCGCCGAGCTTCTCGATCTGGACGACGATCGAGGAGTGCCTCAACCCGCCGGTGATCTGGCAGGACGGCGCCTGGACGACCACCGCGCCGTTCAGCGAGCCCGAGGTCTTCGACTTCCCCGAGGGCATCGGGCCGGTGGAGTGCGTCAACGTCGAGCACGAGGAGGTCCTGCTGATGCCGCGCTGGATCGACTGCCGCCGCGCGACGTTCAAGTACGGCCTCGGCGCCGAGTTCATCGACGTGCTCAAGACCCTGCACAAGCTCGGCCTCGACCGCACCGACCCGGTCCGGGTGGGCGGCGTCGAGGTGAGCCCGCGCGACGTGGTCGCCGCCGCGCTGCCCAATCCCGCCGACCTCGGCCCGCTGATGACGGGCAAGACCTGTGCCGGCGTGTGGGTCACGGGGCGCGGCAAGGACGGCGCCGAGCGCTCGACGTACCTCTATCACGTCGTCGACAACGAGTGGACGATGCGCGAGTACGGCCACCAGTGCGTCGTGTGGCAGACCGCGGTCAACCCGGTCGTCGCGCTCGAGCTGCTGGCCACCGGGGTCTGGTCGGGGGCCGGTGTGCTCGGGCCGGAGGCGTTCGACGCGGTGCCGTTCCTCGACCTGCTCACCGCCTATGGCAGCCCGTGGGGGATCCAGGAGCTGGACCCCACGAACGCGCCCGCAACGGAGAAGGAGTCACGATGACCACCACGATCACGCACTGGGCCGACGGTGCGGCGTACGACGGGCAGTCGGGGCAGTGGGCCGAGGTGACCAACCCCGCCACCGGCCGCGTCTCGGGCCGGGTGGCGCTCGCGAGCGCGGCCGACGCCGACCACGTCATCGCGGCGGCGAAGCGGGCCGCGCCCGGGTGGCGCGCGGCGTCGCTGGCGCGTCGTACCCAGGTGATGTTCGCCTTCCGCGAGCTGCTGAACGCCCGCAAGGACGAGCTCGCGGCGCTGATCACCGCCGAGCACGGCAAGGTGCACTCCGACGCCCTCGGCGAGATCGCCCGCGGCCTCGAGGTGGTGGAGTTCGCCTGCGGCATCGGGCACCTGCTCAAGGGCGGTCACAGCGAGGGCGCCTCGACCGGGATCGACGTGCACTCCAAGCGCGACCCGCTCGGCGTGGTCGGCATCATCAGCCCGTTCAACTTCCCGGCGATGGTGCCGATGTGGTTCTTCCCCGTCGCCATCGCCGCCGGCAACACCGTCGTCCTCAAGCCCAGCGAGAAGGACCCCTCCGCCGCGCTCTGGATCGCGCAGCTGTGGCGCGAGGCGGGACTGCCCGCCGGCGTCTTCAACGTCCTGCAGGGCGACAAGACCGCGGTCGACGCGCTGTTGGAGAGCCCGGACGTCGCGGCGATCAGCTTCGTGGGCTCCACCCCGATCGCACGCTACGTCTATGAGCAGGCGAGCAGCCACGGCAAGCGGGTCCAGGCCCTCGGCGGCGCCAAGAACCACATGGTCGTCCTGCCCGACGCCGACCTCGACCTCGCCGCCGACGCCGCGGTCAGCGCCGGCTACGGCAGCGCGGGGGAGCGGTGCATGGCGATCAGCGTGGTGGTCGCGGTCGGGCCGGTGGCCGACGATCTCGTCGCGCGGGTCGCGGAGCGTACGGCGACGCTGCGGATCGGCGACGGGCACGCGGAGCGCGGCGACACTGCTGACATGGGGCCGCTGGTGACGCGTGCCCACCGCGACCGGGTCGCGGGCCTCATCGACTCCGGGGAGGCGGCGGGCGCCAAGCTCGTCGTCGACGGCCGTGACGTCTCCGCTGACGGGGACCCGGACGGGTTCTGGCTGGGACCGACCCTCTTCGACCACGTGACCCAGGAGATGGAGATTTATCGCGAGGAGATCTTCGGCCCTGTCCTCAGCGTCGTCCGGGTCGCGACGTACGACGAGGCGGTCGCGCTGATCAATGCGAACGCCTACGGCAACGGCACCGCGATCTTCACCAACGACGGCGGGGCCGCGCGTCGCTTCGAGGAGGACGTCGAGGTCGGCATGATCGGGATCAATGTGCCGGTCCCCGTGCCGGTGGCCTACTACTCGTTCGGGGGATGGAAGCGCTCGCTGTTCGGCGACACCCACGCCCACGGTGCCGAGGGCGTGCACTTCTTCACCCGCGGCAAGGTCGTCACGACCCGCTGGATCAACCCGGCCGCCCGGCCCGAGGGCGGCCTCGAGCTGGGGTTCCCCCGGAATGCCTGACACCGCCATGACCGACTCCCCCACGACCATCCACAACGAGACCCTCGCCCGCGCGCTGACCGACGCCGAGCGCGCCTACGAGCTCGACCGGCGCCACGTCTTCCACTCGTGGTCGGCTCAGGCGCTGATCGACCCGATGGTGGTGACGCGCGCCGAGGGCTCCTACATCTGGGACGGCGAGGGCCGCCGGCTGCTCGACTTCACCTCCCAGCTGGTCTTCACCAACCTCGGCCACCAGCATCCGCGGATCGTCGCGGCGATCCGGCAGCAGGCGGCCGACCTCTGCACGGTGGCGCCGGCCCACGTTAACGGCGCCCGCTCCGAGGCTGCCCGGCTGATCGCCAAGCACACGCCGGGCGACCTCGACCGGATCTTCTTCACCAACGGCGGCGCGGACGCCAACGAGCACGCGATCCGGATGGCGCGGCTGCACACCGGGCGACACAAGGTGCTCTCGACGTACCGCTCCTACCACGGCGGCACCCAGCTGGCGGTGAACGTCACCGGCGACCCGCGCCGCGTGCCCAACGACAACGGCTCGCAGGGCACCGTCCACTTCTTCGGGCCGTTCCTCTACCGCAGCGCCTTCCACGCCACCACGGAGAGAGAGGAGTGCGACCGCGCGCTGGAGCACCTCGAGCAGGTGATCGCGCTGGAGGGCCCCTCGACGATCGCGGCGATCATGCTCGAGTCGATCCCCGGCACGTCCGGCATCATGGTCCCGCCGCCGGGCTACCTCCGCGGCGTCCGCGAGCTCTGCGACCGGCACGGCATCATGCTGATCGCCGACGAGGTGATGGCCGGCTTCGGCCGCGCGGGACGGTGGTTCGCCATCGAGCACGCGGGCGACGTGGTGCCCGACCTGCTGACGTTCGCGAAGGGCGTCAACTCCGGCTACGTCCCGCTGGGCGGGGTCGCGCTGAGCGAGGCCATCTATGCGACGTTCGCCGAGCGGGCCTACCCCGGCGGCCTCACCTACTCCGGGCACCCGCTGGCCTGCGCCGCCGCAGTCGCGACGATCGAGACCATGGAGGACGAGGACGTCGTCGGGCACGCCGCCCGGCTCGGCGAGGACGTCCTCGGCCCGGGGCTGCGCGCGCTGGCCGAGCGTCACGACCGGATCGGAGAGGTGCGCGGCGTCGGCGCGTTCTGGGCGCTGGAGCTGGTCCGCGACCGGGAGACGCGCGAGCCGCTCGCGCCGTACGGCGGGTCGAGCCCGGAGATGGGCACGCTGATCGCGGCCTGCACCCGCCTGGGCATGCTCCCGTTCGCGAACTTCAACCGGATCCACGTCGTGCCGCCGCTGACGACCACGCGCGAGGAGGCACGCGAGGGCCTGGACATCCTGGACCGTGCCCTGACCGAGACCGCAGGTCCGCCCGCGTGACCCCAGTGAGCGCGCTCGAGGGGTCCGTGCTGCGGCCGCTGTGGCTCGACACCCCGGACCGGCCCGCCGCCCGGCCCGCGCTGGAGGGCGACGCCCGCGCCGACCTGCTGGTCGTCGGGGGAGGCTTCACCGGGCTGTGGACCGCGCTGCGCGCCGTCGAGCGGGAGCCCGGACTCACCGTGATCCTGATCGAGGGAGACCGGATCGCCGAGCACGCGACCGGGCGCAACGGCGGCTTCTGCGAGGCCAGCCTGACCCACGGCGAGGACAACGGCCGGGCCCGCTGGCCCGAGGAGTACGACGAGCTGCACCGCCTCGGGCTGGAGAACCTCGACGCCATCCAGCACACCGCCGAGCGCTACGGGATCGACTGCGGGTTCGTCCGGGGCGGGGCGCTGGCGGTCGCCACCCGTCCCCACGAGGTGTCCGCCCTCGATCCGGGGACCGAGGGGTTCCTCGACGCCTCCGCGGTGCGGGCGATGGTCGACTCGCCGACCTACCTCGCAGGGCGCCACGACGCCGAGGGGTCGGCGCTCGTCGACCCCGCCCGACTCGCCTGGGGGCTGGCCGCGGCGGCCGAGCGCCACGGCGTACGCATCGCCGAGCGCACCCGACTCGACTCGCTGCACCGCGTCGGCGACCACCTCGAGGCGCGCACCGCGACCGGCACGATCCGGGCGGAGCGGGTCGCCCTGGCGACCAACGTGTTCCCCGGCCCGCTGCGCCGCCCGCGGTGGTCGGTGGTGCCGGTCTACGACTACGTGCTGGCCACCGAGCCGCTCACCGACGCGCAGCTGGCCGCGCTGCGCTGGGACCCGGCGATCGGCGTCTTCGACTCGGGCAACCAGTTCCACTACTACCGGATCACCCCGGACCGCCGGGTCCTGTGGGGCGGCTACGACGCGATCTACCACTACGGCCGCTCGATCGCGCCCGACCACGACGACCGCCCGGCCACCTTCGAGACCCTCGCGCGCAACTTCGCCGCGACCTTCCCCCAGCTGGCCGGCCTCCGGTTCACCCACCGCTGGTCGGGCGTCATCGACACCTCCACCCGCTTCTGCGCCCTGTTCGGTACGGCGCACCGCGGCCGCGTCGCCTACGCCACCGGGTTCACCGGGCTGGGGGTCGGCGCCTCCCGCTTCGCCGCCGACGTGATGCTCGACCTGCTCTCCGGGGAGCAGACCGAGCGCACCCGGCTGGAGATGGTGCGCCGCCGGCCGCTGCCCTTCCCGCCCGAGCCGTTCGCCTGGATCGGCATCCAGCTCACCCGCCAGGCGCTGGCGCGCGAGGACCGCACTGGGCGGCGCAACGCGTGGCTGCGGACGCTGGACCGGCTCGGCCTGGGCTTCGACTCGTGACGCCCAACGGGGGCGTCTCCTTCTGGTGGCAGCAGATCGGGCTGCCCGCGCCGCGCGCCCCGCTGCCTGGGGCGACCGAGGCGGACGTGTGCATCGTCGGAGCGGGCTACACCGGGCTGTGGACCGCCTACTACCTCAAGCGCGCCCAGCCCGACCTTCGCATCGTGGTGCTCGAGGCGCGCTTCGCCGGCTTCGGCGCCTCGGGTCGCAACGGCGGCTGGCTGACCAACACCGTCACGGGCGGCCGGGAGCAGTACGTCGTGGGCGGCGACCGCGGCCCCGCGATCGCCCAGCAGCGCGCTCTCAACGCCTCGGTCACCGAGGTGATCGCGGTCGCGGAGCGGGAGGGCATCGACGCCGACGTCCACGACGGCGGCGAGCTCAGCGTCGCCCGCACCCCCGCCCAGCTGGCCCGGCTCCGGGCGCTGGCCGCGGCGGAGGCGGCCTGGCCGGACACCGACGTCGTGGAGCTGGACGCCGCCGAGAGCGCCGCTCGGGTCGGGGTGGCCGGGACGCTCGGGGGCCTGTGGCACCCGCACTGCGCCCGGATCCAGCCCGCCAAGCTCGTCGCCGGGCTCGCGGCCGCGGTCGAGCGGCTCGGCGTCGTGATCCACGAGGACACCCCCGTCACGGCGATCGACGCGGCTGCACCGGGCCGCGCCGCCCGCGCCTGCACGCATCGCGGCGACGTCCGGGCGACCTCCGTGATCCGAGCGACCGAGGGGTTCACCGCCGGCCTGCGCGGCGAGCGCCGTACTTGGCTGCCGATGAACTCCAGCATGATCGTCACCGACCCCTTGCCCGCCGACGTCTGGGCCGAGCTCGGCTGGGAGGGCCGCGAGACGGTCGGCGACCTCGCGCACGCCTACGTCTACGCCCAGCGCACCGCGGACGACCGGATCGCGCTAGGCGGACGGGGCGTCCCCTACCGGTTCGGCTCGCGCACGGACGCCGACGGCGCCACCCGGCCCGGCACGGTCGCGCAGCTGTCTACCCTCCTGCACACCTTCTTCTCCCCGTCCCTCCCCGTCGCCCACGCCTGGTGCGGCGTGCTCGGCGTCCCGCGCGACTGGTCGGCCACCGTCGGCCTCGACCGGGCGACGGGCCTCGGCTGGGCCGGCGGGTACGTCGGGACCGGCGTCACTGCCACCAACCTCGCCGGGCGGACCCTCACCGACCTGGTCCTCGGCCGTGACACGGAGCTGACCCGGCTGCCGTGGGTCGGCCGTCGGGCCCGGCGCTGGGAGCCGGAGCCGCTGCGGTGGCTGGGCGTGCAGTCGCTCTACCGCGCCTACCGCGCCGCCGACCGCCACGAGCTCGCCGGGCGAGCCACGACCTCGCCGCTGGCGAGGGTCGCCGACGCCGTCGCGGGGCGCTGACGTGCGGCCCGCCGACCTGCTCCTGCGCGACGCCCCCGTCTATCGCGACGGTCACTGGGACGGCGACTGCCTGGCCGTCCGCGAAGGTCGGATCGTCGGAGTCGGCCACTTCGACGACGTCGCACACCTTGTCTCCGCGAGCACCCAGGTGGAGAGCCTGGCGGGACGTTGGCTGCTGCCGGCCTTCCACGACTCCCACGTCCATCCGGTGCAGGCCGGTCTCGAGATCAACCAGTGCGACCTGACCCGGGTCTCCACGATCGCCGACTACCTCGTCAGCGTCGCGTCGTACGCCCGGGCGCATCCGGAGCGGCCGTGGGTGACCGGCGGCGGGTGGTCGATGGACGTCTTCCCCGGCGGCGTGCCGACCGCGGACCTGCTGGACGGCGTCTGCGCGAGCCGCCCGGTCTTCCTGCCCAACCGCGATCACCACACCGCCTGGGTCAACACCTGTGCCCTCGAGCTGGCGGGCATCGACGAGCACACGCCCGACCCGGCCGACGGCCGCATCGAGCGCTCGCCCGACGGACGCCCCACCGGCGCGCTGCACGAGGGGGCGATGGGCCTGGTCGCCCGGCTGCTGCCCCGACCGTCGCCCGAGGAGATGCTCGCGGCCCTGCTGACAGCGCAGCGTCACCTGCACTCCGTCGGCATCGTCGGCTGGCAGGACGCCCTCGTCGGGGAGGGCCTCGGCATGCCCGACACCCTCGACACCTATCTCCACGCCCACGAGACCGGCCGGCTGAGCGCCAAGGTCGTGCTCGCGCAGTGGTGGGACCGCGAGCGCGGCCTCGAGCAACTCCCCGACCTCGTCGTACGACGCGCCCGGGCCGCGGCGGCGGGGCTCGACGCGGGCAGCGTCAAGATCATGCAGGACGGCGTCTGCGAGACCCACACGGCGGCGATGCTGCACCCCTACCTCGACCGCGGCGGCGCCCGCACCGACAACGTCGGGCTCTCGTTCATCGCCGCCGGCGACCTGGCCAGCTATGTGACAGCGCTGGACGCCCAGGACTTCCAGGTGCACATCCACGCCCTCGGCGACCGAGCGGTCCGCGACAGCCTCGACGCCGTCGAGCAGGCCCGGCGGCGCAACGGCGCGCGGGACAACCGGCACCACCTGGCCCACATCCAGGTCATCGACGCCGCCGACGTCGAGCGGTTCGCCGCGCTCGAGGTGACCGCCAACGCGCAGCCGCTGTGGGCCTGTCGCGACCAGGCGGTCGAGGAGCTGACGCTGCCGTTCCTCGTGGAGTCGGCGCGCGGTCAGCAGTACGTCTTCGGCTCGCTGCTGCGCGCCGGCGCCCGGCTGGCCTGCGGCAGCGACTGGCCGGTCTCCGAGCCCGACCCGCTGCTGGGCATCCATGTCGCGGTCAACCGGCGCGGGCCCGACCAGGACCGCTCGGTCGAGCCACTCCTGGCGCACCAGGCGCTCACCGTGCAGCAGGCGCTCGCGGGCTACACCACGGGGACCGCCCACCTCAACGGCTGGGAGTCGGACACCGGACGGCTCGAGGTGGGGTACGCCGCGGATGTGGTCGCGGTGGACGGTGACGTGCTGGGGGTCGACCCGATGGAGATCGCGGGGGTGCAGGTGACGCACACGTTCGTGGAGGGGCGGGGGGTGTTTCGGCGGTGAGGGTCTCGACGTGGGTGGTCTCGACGTCGGTTGGTCTCGACGTCGGTTGCTGCGCAACCTGCTCGACCCACCGGCTGCGCAACCTGCTCGACCAGCGAGGGGGTTGGAACGCTGGTTTCGTCGGTCGAGCGCCCACTCCGCTGCGAATTCAATTGAGTGCGCGCTGACCGGCGACGGATCCGGTTGTCTCGGGTAGCCTCGGCGCATGACTCAGCAGATCTTCCGCAATGTCGTTGACGGGGAGCTCGTCGACTCCGCCTCGGGCCAGAGCTATGACGTCATCGACCCCAGCACGGGGGAGGTCTACGCCCGCGCCCCGCTGTCGGGGGCGCAGGACATCGACCGTGCCTACGCCGCGGCCGAGCGGGCCTTCGAGTCCTGGGGTCGGACCACTCCCCAGGAGCGCTCGCTGGCCCTGCTGCGGATCGCGGACGCCCTCGAGGCGCGCACCGAGGAGTTCGTGGCCGCCGAGTGCCGCGACACCGGCAAGCCGATCCACCTGACCCGCTCGGAGGAGATGCCGCCGACGGTCGACCACTTCCGGTTCTTCGCGGGGGCAGCGCGGGTGCTGGAGGGCAAGTCGGCGGGGGAGTACATGACCGACCACACGTCGTTCATCCGTCGCGAGCCGATCGGCGTGGTCGGCCAGGTGACGCCGTGGAACTACCCGCTGCCGATGATGGTGTGGAAGATCGCCCCGGCCCTGGCAGCCGGCAACACCGTGGTGCTCAAGCCGAGCGACACCACGCCCGCCACCTCCACGCTGATGGCGGAGCTGGCCCAGGAGTTCCTGCCGCCGGGCGTCCTGAACGTCGTGTGTGGCGACCGCGACACCGGGCGGGCGCTGGTGGCACACCCCACCCCGCAGATGGTGTCGATCACCGGCTCGGTCCGCGCCGGCATGGACGTGGCGCAGAGCGCGTCGTCCGACCTCAAGCGGGTGCACCTGGAGCTCGGCGGCAAGGCCCCGGTGGTCGTCTTCGACGACGCCGACGTGGAGAGGGCCGCCGCGGCGATCGCGGAGGCGGGCTACTTCAACGCCGGCCAGGACTGCACGGCGGCGACCCGGGTGCTCGTCGGTGCCGGCATCCACGACGACTTCGTCGCCGCCCTGACGGCGCAGGCCCGCGGGACGCGCACCGGCATGCCCGACGACGAGGACGTGCTCTACGGCGCGCTCAACAACGCCGACCAGCTCGCTCGGGTCGCCGGGATGGTCGACCGGCTGCCCGACCACGCGAGCGTGCAGGCCGGGGGCAGCCGGCAGGGGGAGCGCGGCTACTTCTACGAGCCGACCGTGCTCTCGGGGCTGCGCCAGGACGACGAGCAGGTGCAGAACGAGATCTTCGGACCGGTGATCACCGTCCAGCGCTTCGGCGACGAGGCCGAGGCGCTGCGCTGGGCCAACGACGTGAAGTACGGCCTCGCCTCCAGCGTGTGGACCCGCGACCACGGCACCGCCATGCGGATGTCGCGCGGCCTCGACTTCGGCGTGGTGTGGATCAACACCCACATCCCCTACGTCTCCGAGATGCCGCACGGTGGCTTCAAGCACTCCGGCTACGGCAAGGACCTGTCGATGTACGGGCTGGAGGACTACACGCGCGTCAAGCACGTGATGTCCTACATCGGGCAGGAGTGAGCCGATGCTCGACCTGGGAGTGATCCGGTGAGCAGGACGAGGGACGTCGACGTCGTGGTGGTCGGGGCCGGGGTCACCGGGCTCACCGCCGCCCGACGGCTGCAGCGGGCCGGCCTGCGGGTCGTGGTGCTCGAAGCGCGCGACCGGGTCGGGGGCCGGCTGCTGACCGACGTCGTCGACGGGGTCCGTCTCGAGGTGGGCGGCCAGTGGGTCTCGCCCGACCAGGACGCCCTCAAGGGCCTGCTCGAGGAGCTGGGGCTCGACACCTACCCCCGCTACCGGGCCGGCGAGTCGGTCTACATCGGCGCCGACGGTGCTCGTCGTACGTTCACGGGCGAGGCCTTCCCGGTCTCCGCCACCACCGCCGCCGAGGTCGAGCGGCTGACCAAGGTCCTCGACGAGCTGGCCGCCCAGCTCGACCCGCTCGCGCCGTGGGAGCACCCGGACGCGGCCGAGCTCGACCGGCTGACGTTCGCGGAGTGGCTGGTGCGCCACAGTGACGATGCGGAGGCGCGCGACAACATCGCTCTCTACGTCGGTCCGGCGATGCTGACCAAGCCGACGCACACGTTCTCGGCGCTGACGGCGGTGCTGATGGCGGCCAGTGCCGGCGGCTTCAGCAACCTGGTCGACGCGGACTTCATCCTCGACCGTCGCGTGGTGGGCGGCCTGCAGGAGGTGCCGCTTCGGCTCGCGGCCGAGCTCGGCAACGCCGTACGCCTCTCCGCCCCGGTCACGGCGATCTCCTGGGAGGAGGGAGGCGCGACGGTGACCTCGTCGGCGGGCCTCTTCCGGGCCCGGCGGGTGCTGCTCGCCGTGCCGCCCACCCTGGTCTCGAAGGTGGCCATCTCACCCCCGTTGCCGGCGGTCCACCGGGAGTTGCGCCAGCACCAGTCGTTCGGTCTCGTCGTGAAGCTGCACGTCACCTACGCGACGCCGTTCTGGCGTGAGCTGGGGCTGTCGGGGACGGCGTTCAGCCCCTATGCGCTGGTGCACGAGGCCTACGACAACACCAACGAGGACATCGCCAGGGAGACCAGGGGGACCCTGGTCGGGTTCGTCTCCGACGAGCGCGCCGACGAGGTGCTCGCCCTGGATCCGGCGGAGCGCCGGCAGCGGATCCTGGAGTCGCTGCGGGACTACTTCGGTGACCAGGCGCTGGACCCGGTCGGCTACTACGAGTCGCCGTGGCGTGACGAGGAGTGGACCGAGGGCGCCTATGCCACGAGCTTCGACGTCGGCTCGCTCACGCGCTATGGCCGGCACCTGCACGAGGACGTGGGCCCGTTGAGCTTCGCGAGCAGCGACGTGGCCGGGCTCGGCTTCCAGCACGTCGACGGCGCGGTGCGGATGGGCGCAGCGGTCGCCGAGCGGATCCTCGACGAGATCGGGTCTGGCGCGACGTCGGCCGGTGCTGCGACGACGTCGGTCACGCACCAGGCCCGCCGTCTGGTCACCGAGCTCCCCGGCCCCCGCTCACGCGAGCTCGCCGCCCGGAAGTCGGCTGCGGTCGCCGGCGGCGTCGCCCCGATCATGGGGGTCTACGCGGCCCGGGCGCACGGCGGCGTCGTCGAGGACGTCGACGGCAACGTGCTGATCGACCTCGGGTCGGGCATCGCGGTGACGACGGTCGGCTCGAGCGCGCCCCGCGTCGTACGCGCCGTGAGCGAGCAGGCGGCAGCCTTCACGCACACCTGCTTCATGGTGACGCCCTACGAGCCCTATGTCGCCGTCGCCGAGCGGCTCAACGAGCTGACCCCGGGGGACCACGAGAAGCGCAGCGTGCTGTTCAACTCCGGGGCGGAGGCGGTCGAGAACGCCGTGAAGATCGCGCGCTCGGCGACGGGGCGGCAGGCGGTCGTCGTCTTCGACCACGCCTACCACGGGCGCACCAGCCTGACGATGGCGATGACCGCGAAGTCGATGCCCTACAAGCACGGCTTCGGACCGTTCTCGCCGGAGGTCTACCGAGCCCCGCTGTCCTATCCCTTCCGCGACGGCGCCACGAGCGGACCCGAGGCCGCGGCCCGCGCGATCGACTCCATCGAGAAGACCGTCGGCGCCGCCAACCTCGCGGCCGTCGTCATCGAGCCGATCCAGGGCGAGGGCGGCTTCATCGTGCCGGCTGCGGGCTTCCTGCCCGCGCTGGCCGAGTGGTGCCGGGCGAACGACGTGGTCTTCGTCGCCGACGAGGTGCAGACGGGCTTCGCCCGCACCGGCGCGATGTTCGCCTCCGACCATGAGGGCTTGGTGCCCGACCTGATCTGTACGGCGAAGGGCATCGCCGGCGGGCTCCCCCTGTCGGCGGTCACCGGTCGTGCGGAGCTGATGGACGCGGTGCACGCCGGCGGTCTGGGCGGCACGTACGGCGGGAACCCGCTCGCCTGCGCCGCCGCGCTCGCGGTGATGGACACCATCGAAGCGGAGGGCCTGGTCGATCGGGCCCGGGAGATCGAGGCGCTCGTCCTGGGTCGGCTGCACGCCCTGCAGGCCCGCGACGCCCGGCTCGGCGACGTACGCGGGCGCGGAGCGATGCTCGCCGTCGAGCTCGTCGAGGCCGGCACCAGCACCCCCGACCCGGCGCTGGCGAAGGCGATCGCGGCCGAGGCGCACCGCCAGGGGGTCATCGTGCTGACCTGCGGCACCTACGGCAACGTGCTGCGCTTCCTGCCCCCGCTGGCCATCAGCGACGCCGAGCTCGAGGAGGCCTTCGACGTCATCGACGCCGCGTTCGCGTCCCCCTGACGCGAGTCGGCGCGAATGCACTCGAGCCTCGTCCGGTGTGCGTTCGCGCCGACTCGGGTGTCAGCGCGGCTTGGGCTTGTTCCGCTTGCTGTAGAGCTCGACCTGCATCGAGGTGACCTTCTTCTTCATCGGCAGCACTGCCCACTTGGTGAAAGTCCTGTTCGGACAGTTGGGCCCGCCGAAGTAGGTCACGACGTAGGTGTACTTGAAGCGCCATCCCGCCTGATAGATGCGCATCCGAGCGAGCTTGCCCGCGGGCAGGTTCACAGCCTGGGACCAGGTCCGCGTCACCGAGTTGGAGGTAGTGCTGCTGCGGTTCCACTGCCGGTTGTGGTGGCGCTGACACTGGCCACGCCGAAGTCGAGGCCACCGGTGCCCCCGACGGTGTCGGCCGACCCCTTGGTCTTGGCAGTCTGTCGGCCATCGGCCTCGGAGTAGCCCTGTGTCCCGCCCTGCTGCCAACCGCTCGGGTCGCTAGGAGAGCTGAAGTGCTTGCTGGTGGGGATCCAGACGGCGGCGCCGCGCTGGGTGCTCTTGACGAAGGAGCGGTCGTGGTCGCGCATGCGTTGGGACGATGCGCGAGCATCAGTGCCGGCGGACGCACCGGCGCCGTCGGCTGCTACGGCCGATGACCGAGGCTGGCCGGGGCGGCGACTGACAGGCAGAACGCTGCGGCGGCGACGAGCCTGTGCGCGGGACGAGATGACATGGGGACACCTTCAGGTAGCGCAGGGGAGGCGGTCGGATGGATGCGGGTGCTGACGTGATCCCCATCACACCCGGACCCCAAACGTGACCGAACGGGACTGCTGCACGATCAGGTGACAGGTTGGGTCACGCAGCCTGAGTGGCTGGCGCGGTCATGATGGTCTCGTACTCGATGGGAGTCAATCGCCCGAGAGCGGC
>NZ_BAAHCI010000004.1:287774-296892 GCF_054775955.1 Nocardioides pacificus | reverse complement strand
CCGCTCTCGGGCGATTGACTCCCATCGAGTACGAGACCATCATGACCGCGCCAGCCACTCAGGCTGCGTGACCCAACCTGTCACCTGATCGTGCAGCAGTCCCCATCGTCGTACGCACTGCCTCAAGTGGGGCAGTGAATCCAGCGCATGGTGCCAATCGGAGATGTAGTCCCACACGCGGTGTAATGACGCAGACACTACAGCGGGCACTGAGGGTGTTGCGGCGCCCGCGTTCTACCCGGCGGGAAGCGCGGCGGCTGCGGCCGCAAGTTTGGCGGCTACATCGTCGAGCGAAGATTCCGCCGTGTTTAGCCCGGCGTGTGACGCGAGCATTGGACTGACGTCGTACAACTCGTCGAAGGTCACACCGTGCGTGATCGGGACGACGCGTCTGCTGTTGAGAAGTACTGCGAGCTCCTTCTCGGCGATGCCCTCGTTGTTGATGCTCTTGAGGAGCGCAGGCGTCACCAGCACTATGCCGATGCGAGAGTTCCGGAGACCCTTGTCGATTTCGCGAGTCATCAGCGAACCGAGGGGGATGTCCTCCTCGCTAAACCACACAGTTGCGCCGTTCGCCTTCAACTGTCGGTGGAGGTCGGCAGCACTCCCTTGACGGTCGTCCCAGGCGTGGCAGAGAAAGAGATCACGACGATCGGGGTGGACGCGAGCCTGCTCCGCAGCCTTCTCGGCAAAAGGCTCGACGGTGCGCCATTCGCTGGGGCTGTACGAGACGGACCTGCCGGTTCGTGTGCGGCGGGAGGTCGAGCCACCGGAGGACGACGACCCGTACGACGACCCGCGACCGCTTCCGTAGGACGAAGAAGTGGCGTAGGAGGGATACGAGGAGCGGTACCGGAAACGTCCGCCGCACGCGGGGCAATTCGCCGCAGCGGCGGACGAGCGGTGACCGTAGACGGGAGCTGTGCATTGGGCCATGAGGACATCGTAGAGACGGCCCCCGACACATTCCGCGGCTGACATCGCGGACGCAATGATCCGGTCCTGCCCGGTCCAGCCGTCCGGCACTCGGCAATGACTAGGGACGGCAAGCAAACCCTCGCTGCGATGCTGACATCATCGACCTATGTTCGCGCCCTCCTACTCCCGGTTCGACGTGACCCGTCCACCTCTGCTGGCGCAGGAGTATTGGGAGAGCATCGAATCTGAGCTCGAGCGTCTAGAACGTTCCCTTGCGGCGAACGACGGCATCCAAGCCATTGGGGACGCAAAGTGCTTGGTCGAAGCAACAGCGAAAGTGGTTTGGGACATAAACGGGACGCCTGCTGACTCGAAGATAGGTCTGCCCCAAGTCGTCGCTCGAGCCCACGACCTGCTGCGAGGCCAGCCTGGCGACGAGTTGGCGCACCAGTCCGCGTACGGAGCTCTTGCCATGCAGGCCTCCAAGATGGCAGGCGGTCTGGCGGAGATTCGCAATGCGATCGGCGGAGGGCATGGGCGCGCGAGGCGGCCGTACGTGCACGCAGAGGAGGTCGACCTTGCGCTCGACGGTGCGCTGACCTGGGTTCGGTGGGCGCTTCGTCGACTCGATTTGTTTGCTGAAGGTCGCCCCGATCAACTAATCCAAGACTTGGTCGGTTCGGAAACGTCATCGCAAACAACATTCACTATGGGTCTTCTAGCTCGTCGCCTCGCTTCAGCGAACCTCGCTCAACTCGACCCCAAGTGGCAGAGAGCGCTCGGCGTGGCCGTGGGCCAGCGCTCGGCGGGCGGCACTCTCGTCGTTAGCGGGGAGGGCTTCGAACCCGCACTTAGGTCAAGCGACCTCGTGGCTTGGCCGCCGCAGTACCGCATGGGGCTTGCGGTGGGTCGCATGTTTGATCGGAACGAGCAACCGACGATCTGGCCCGGTGCTATTTGCGCCGTGGTGAAGGTGCTGCAACCTGTTGAGGACGCGGAGGAGGCACTGGGCGAACTTGTGGACAGGATCGTCTTGCATTACAGGCCCCGCAGTCCAGATGTCTCGCAGTTGGCCGAAGCGGTTCGTGAGATTGAGATCGCGGCCGACCAGGTGTCGATTCCGATGCGGCCATCCGTGCTGAAACTGGCGGCACACCTTCGCTCCCTGGCGTAGGTGTCTCACTGCGTCGCGCGGCCCTAGAAGGGTGGCTCGTCACCCGTGCTGGTCTGACGGGAAACCATTCGGTCGGTCAACTCGATCGTTCCGAGGTACCACCAAAAGATCCAGTCAAGGAAGATCGGGTCGTAGTCACCCTTCTGGCTTTCGCTGCGGTGGCGCACGTCGAACTCGTTGGCTATTTGGAAGAGCGCTCCTTCATCGCGACGGAACAGCTCCTCTTTCAGCATTGACCGTCGGAACTCGAGTACTCCTGCCAGCGTCGTGCATGCTGACCGCTTGTCCTCGGTGGTTGCGCCGCGTCGCCTGAAGAGTGAAATCGCATGTTCGATCGGGCTACGCATGTCGTCGACGGCTCCTTCGATCGTCGCGCCAACCAGATCATCACGAGCGTCGCCGTGTGCTTCAACCAACCGGCCACGGTCCTCGCCGGACGTCGCCAGTCGCAACTCGAGCGAAGTCCGGTCTAGAAGTCGGTTCATCGTCCAGAGGTAAATGTCACGCCCCATCTGAACGTTGAAATCCCGGTGGTGCCAACCACACCTGCCGTAAGAGTGAGGCGACCTGTTCTGGGGGACAGCGACGAACTCTCCGAAGACTTCGATAAGGTCCATGAACAAGTCGAAATCGTTAGCCAGGCGGTCCGTCGGAATCGGCCATAGGTCGGCGACGCCGATCTCCTCTTCTATGAGGACAGAAGGGTCAATCGTGCGCGGGTCGTCCACACAATCCTTCTGAAAAGCCCGCTCGAAATAGCCGCGTTCGTCCAGGTCGACAACGATGCCGGCGAAACGGGCGACCGCAGCGGGAAGCGATATCGACACGGATGTGCTACTTGGTTGGCTCCTCTGCGACCGATACGGCCGACGATGCACCTCGTACGGGAACGTATCTGCGGCCTGCAGGAGCTCCACGAGATAGCGACGCTTCGGCGGCAGTGGTGTGCGTGGCGCCGTTGGGGCAGAGCCCCAAGGGTCAACTACCGCGCCATCTGACGTAGCGCGAAACACTTCAACGGGATGTTCCGTGGCGAAGGCGTCGTCGAGCAAGTGCTCAACCTCGTCGCTCCAGCCGTTTGTGAGGTTCTTCTGAGCGTTGACGAGCGCTGCTAGCCGGCTACGAAAGACTTCCCGTGGCCATCGCAGAACGTGATCCTCGGGATCGAACGTGGATGGCAACGCTTTACCTCTCAGACACTGGAGACTCCATGATGCCGCGAGCCCGATGTTTATACCAAGGGACTCGCTGGGAGTACGTGACGCGTCCTAGCTTGGTGCGTCGTTCTGGGCGGTATGCCGCGACGCTCTTCTGATCTCAGACCAGCGGAAACGTGGGGCCTTCCTTCCCGCCGTTCCCGGCGCGATGAACGCCGCCCGGTCAGTTCGTGCTGCTGAAGCGCCACTGGCCGCCCGCGCGTTTCAGTTGCCCACCGATGTCACCGTTGAGGTCCTCAATGACCGCGGCGACCCGGATGGTCTGACCCGGGCGCTCGACCCTTCCGGTGTCCGCTTCGTCCATGACGACGCCGTAGCAGTCGTTCGGGGCCTCGGCCCAGTCGGGGATAGGGGTCATCGGCTGGGCGGGTCCCCAGCTGCTGGCCGTGATCGGAGCGACGCTCCAGGTCGGGCGACACCGTGCGCTGTCGTCGGGATTGCCCGTGACCCGGATCGCGGTGTCGCCGATGACGGCGAACCCGTCG
The DNA here is from genome assembly GCF_054775955.1 of Nocardioides pacificus. Classification (NCBI taxonomy): domain Bacteria; kingdom Bacillati; phylum Actinomycetota; class Actinomycetes; order Propionibacteriales; family Nocardioidaceae; genus Nocardioides; species Nocardioides pacificus. The sequence goes on along the minus strand of NZ_BAAHCI010000004.1, from coordinate 293,098 downwards.
TACGTCGGTGTGGGCAGCGGCAGGTTGACGATTTGGAACGCCGTGGCTCCGGCGCGCCAGACCACCGTTTGATCGCGGCCGCTGGCCAGCGCCAGGGCCTCGCTCGGCTGCGTCTGGGGGCCGTAGGCAGGCTTCGTCAGCGTCTTGGCTGCCCACTTCTTGCCGTCGGCACTCGCCAGCGCGATGCCGGTGCTGGGCGGGGGAGCGTCGTCGTACCGGCCGCCCGACTTCGAGCCCTCTGGCCAGCACAGCACCAGGTACATCACGTCGGTGTGGTCGTAGATGGTGTCGTGCACGCTGTACTGGCACGCCTGTCCGGGCTTCGCCTGCGCAACCGTCTGCGGGGGAGACCAAGTGCTCTCGCCGGCAGGACGATGCTGGGCCACGATGCGACGCTTGTCAGGTGAGCCGATAGCGACGGCAGACTCGTCGTCGAGGTCAGTCGGCAGCATGGGGAACCCGTCGTCGCTGTCGATGGGCAGCAGCCCGCCGGCGTCCGGCTGGTCGTCGACCCACTTGCCCTCGTCGAGAGCGAACGTGACGTGCGCGTCGATCGGTCGGTTATAGAACGAGAGCGTGTCGCCGTCGCCCTCCACCCATTCGGCATCGCAGTACGCCTGCTCCCGTGAGGTGGTGGACGCGACGACCTCGAGGTCTGTCTGGTGCGGCTCGCCGAGCCAGAGGTCGAAGACACAGCCGTCGCCGCCGTCTCGTCCCACAACCGTCGCGAGGCTGCCGTTGCCGAGCAGGACCACGTGCGGGGCACCGTATACGAGCCGGCCGGAACCGACCGGCGGACCCGTGAGGACGACGTCCTCCCAGTCGTCTGCCCCGTCGCGCCAGATCGCGAACGACAAGGATTCGCGGTCCGTCGGCACCGCGGCGAACTCGCCGTCCTCAGCGATCATCGGCTCGTCGACGACGTCCTCACGCACAGCCTTGCACTCGAAGTCCCGACAGACCGCGGCATCGAGCCGTTCGTGGGAATCCCGCTCATCGTCGTTCTGGACGTACCAAGCGGTGTGTACGACAGCCGTGGTGCCTGCGGCTTGCAGAGTGACCTCGTCGGCCTCCAGGCCCTCACCCTCCACCACCGTCTGCGGCTTGGTCCACTTGCGGCCCTCGGCTTCGCGCCACTGAGCGAGGAACTCCTCGCCGTCACGGCCGACGGCGAGCTCGGTGCCGTCGCCCAGGGACACCCGCTGTGGCGCTACCTTCTCGTGCTCGACCAGCTCTCGCGTGAAGGAGGGACCGTTCGAGCAACCCGCCACGACAAGTGCTGCGAGCGTCGTCACTGCTGCGACGCGTCTGCTGAACCGAGGGTGGAGGAGGGCAGCCACGGGGCAGATCATTCCTTGTCGAGGTGGGAGGACGACGGGGCACGCGCGGTGGCTCCGGACGCGAGACCGCCGACGGGTCACCCGAAGGTTACGAGCCGAAGCCCGGCGGAGCCCCGCCGACGAGCACACCCTGCCGACCCATCTGGCGGAAGCGCCCGACGGGGAGCTGCGCTTCGACGTACCGCTCCCAGATCTGCACATCCCAGTTCGCCTCGGCCGCTGCGAACGACCACTCGACGGGCATGTCTTGGCGCTTCAAGCGTCGGTCCTCCGCCACGGTGACGACGGCCATCGGTAGTCGCAGCAAGCGCAGGAGCGGAGCAGTGCTGGTCAACCGCCCGGCCTGCGTGAGCTCGAGCAGGTGCTCGATCACCACGCGCATGGGCACAACGTGCTCGCCGGTCGTACCGACGACGGTGCCGTCCTCCTCTGTCGTGCGCTTCTGGTCTCTGAGCTTGATGGCCTCCGGAGACCACCACGAGCCACCGGAGCGCTTGCGATGACCCTGACGCGTCTCACGTGGCTTCGCCCAGATGTAGTCGATGTCGTCGCGGATGATCTTGGTCCGGTTCAGGTCATCGCGATCTGTGACTAGCAGCAGCATCTGCAGGATCAGAGCGGCGTCCTGCTCGTCGTTCGGCATGGGCCGCGTCACGAGTCGGCGCCCGTTGTCTTGCCACGCTTCTCGGCCAGTCCTGTGACACCGACGACCAGGAGACCGAGGAGCAGGAGGCTCGATCCCTTGATGAGGCCGAGGACGAGCGTCAGCCACGAGGACTCGGGCCACACCGTCTCGGCCTGTCCGAGTGAGATCGGCGAGAGCACCGTGTCCCCGGCGTACAACAACGACCACACGGCACGGTCCATGAACGAACCCAACCACCCGTCGGGCAGGGAGGAGGGGTTCGCCAGCGGCGACTGGACGAACTGTTCGGCGAAGGCGAACGCGACGCCGAAGGTGACGACCAGGAGACCGAGGAGCCACCACAGCGCTCCGAGGTTGCCATAGAAGTAGCGCACGGTGCGGTCCAGCAGCAGCCGCTCCAGCCAGCCCCACGGCTTGCCGCGGGTGCGAGCACGGGCTCCCAGGACGCCGAACTCCGTCGCCGCGCGAGACCTCCCCGAGCGCCTCAACGCCTGCTCGAGCTCCTGCCAGACGTCCTCCGGCACCTGTGCCGACGACTCCGTCAGCCAGTCGTGGAGGCGCCTGGCGGCGGCCCGGTCAGACTCCTTGTCCGAGGTCTCGTCGACGCCGGCCAGCTCCACGCTCTCGATCCTGACCGACCGCTTGATCTCGAACGGGATGGCGCCCTCACCGTCGGGGATCCAGAGCTTGCCGAACCTTGCGCCGTCGATCTCGGTCCGGAACGCGGTGACCTTCGCCTCGTCCGGAGTGTCCGGGTTGGCCGGCGAGAAGTCGCCGATCACCGCGTCCGGGATGAAGAGCTGGCTGAGCCCGCGACACCCCCAGAACCTCAGGCTCGACTCGACCTTGATCGACGCGGCGTTGAGAGCCCCCCTGTCGCGGTACATCCTCTGTCCCACCGGGGTGAAGTCGCAGGAGTCGAAGGACAGCCACGGGACGCTGAGGTGGTTCGCACTGACCCACTGATGGAAGTCGCATCCTTCGAAGCCGAGAGGGAAGCCCAGTCTCAGCCAGTTGAGGTTGAGGTCGCCCCCGATCACGACCCCGCGCAGCCGCAGCCCCTGGGGGTTGGCCTTCAGGTCGTTGGCGCCCGACGCGAAGTCCGCGAGCACGGTCCGCAGGACCTCGCCGTCGACGTACGCCGTGGCTGTCGGCGTGTGCAGGAAGGCACCACTGTCCTCCTCGTCGCTGCGCACGGGCAGCGGGCGACCGTGCTCGTCGAGGGCGTTCACGATGGTGCCGTCCACCAGCGCGCTGGCGATCTCCAGAGCCGAGACCACGCGTAGCTCGTCGAGGTAGTCCTGGAAGGAGGCAGCCTTGGTCCGGGCCAGGCGCTGCTCGTACTCCCTGGTCTCGAGCAGGTGCTGGACTACTGGCACGTCGTCCGGTGCGACCTCCGAGACGCGCGCCAGGAACTCGCGGTAGTCGGGGACGCTGAGCAGTCGCGTGAGATCGGGCAGGCTGTCGGAACTCCCGGATGAGTCGAGCTTCTCTGAGCGGTCGGCCACAAGCGCGATCGCCGACTTGTACGACGCGTCGTCGTGAGAGCGCCTGATCAGGTCGACGTAGGTCGGCAGAGAGATGGTCCGCAGGGCGACCAAGATGTCCAGGTGTTGCTCGGCGAAGCTCACGACAGCGTCCTCGGATCTGGGGGTCGGGCGCACCGTGCCGGTGCGGGCAGGCACACCCCACCAGTCCGGCACCGGCTAAGCGTCGGAGTTCGCCGATCCCGAACGATCCCGGACGAGATTCAGCGCGGGCATGACGGGCTCGCGCGGTCCATGTGCGACGTCCAGCACCGTGGCGCGGCCACACCAGCGCGCCGGTAGGCAGCAGACTGTCCTCCGTGACCAGCACTGAGGACCGTCGAGCGCGCCAACGACGCGAGCGCAAGCCCTACGGCGCGCGCATCCTCGGCCGCCCCGACCAGTCCTCCCGCGCCCTGCGCATCCGCGTCCAGCTCCTGCTGACCGGCCTCCTCGTCGTCACCAACGTCGTCGGCGCCGCAGTCGTCGTACTCATCTCCGCGGTCGTCATCCCCGCCCCCGAGGCCAACCGAGCCACGATCCTGACCCTGGCCATAGGCGCCCCGGTCTACGTCGTGCTCGCGGTGCTGATCGGCGCGCTCTTCGGCACGATGACCACCTTGCGCGCGCTGCGCTGGACGCTCGACGAGGACGCGAGGCCCGACAAGCGCGAGCGGGTCCGGGTGTTCAAGGTGCCGTTCCGGTTGACGGTGCTGCAGTTCGTGTTGTGGGCGGGCGCGACCGTGGCGTTCACGGTGCTCGCGGCCGTGGTGCAGCCGGAGCGGGCGCTCGCGACCGGGCTGACGGTGGGGACTGCGGCGATCGTGGTGTGCGGGGTGGCCTACCTGCTCACCGAGTTCGCGATGCGTCCGATCGCCGCCCGGGCGCTGCTCGAGGCCCGCTCCGGTGACCGGCGGCGCGGCATGGGGATCCGCTCGCGGATGATCATCTTCTGGTGCATCGGCACCGGCGCGCCTGTCGTGACGCTCGTGACCGCCGGGATCCTCACCCTCACCGGCGTCTCGGAGGAGAACAGGCTGCCGGTCATCACGATCATCCTCGGCAGCGTGCTGCTGGTCTTCGGCCTGCTGGTCACCGTCCTGGGGGCGCGCGCGGTCGAGGCGCCGGTTCGCTCGGTGCGCCTGGCCATGCACAAGGTCGAGCGGGGCGACCTCGACGCCGAGGTCGTGGTCTACGACGGCACCGAGCTCGGCCTGCTCCAGGCCGGCTTCAACCACATGGCGGGCGGGCTGCAGGAGCGGGAGCGGATCCGCGACCTGTTCGGACGCCACGTCGGCCACGACGTCGCCCAGCGCGCCGCGTCCGGGCTCGGCGAGATCGAGCTCGGCGGCGAGACCCGCGAGGTGTCGGTGCTGTTCGTCGACCTCGTCGGCTCCACGACGTACGCCGAGCAGCACCCGCCCGCCGAGGTCGTCGCGATGCTCAACCGGTTCTTCTCGATCATCGTCGAGGAGGTCGACCGGCACGGGGGACTGGTCAACAAGTTCATGGGCGACGCGGTGCTGGCCGTCTTCGGCGCACCCGTCAGCCAGGACGACCACGCCACCTCGGCGCTGGCCGCCGCACGCCGTACGGCGGATCGGCTGGCCGCCGAGGTCGACGAGGTGCGAGCCGGCATCGGGGTGGCCACCGGTGAGGTGGTCGTCGGCAACGTCGGGCACGAGGAGCGCTTCGAATACACCGTGATCGGTGACGCCGTGAACGCCGCCGCCCGGATCACCGAGCTCGCCAAGGAGGCGCCCGGGGGAGTGCTGGCGCTGTGCGAGTCGCTCGAGGCGGCGACGGGTGAGG
>NZ_BAAHCI010000004.1:0-287713 GCF_054775955.1 Nocardioides pacificus | reverse complement strand
GGCCGGAGCGCGGTCACCCGGCTGGCCGGACTGCGGAGCCCCACCGCCGGCTGACGCGCGCCCGGCCGCGCCCGCAGCCCCACGAGGTAACAACCGGCGAATTGACCCAGATGGGCCATGCCCAACGCTCGATGGCGGATGCACGATCGAGAGATTCCGGCTCGCGGGGGTGCCCATGTCTTGGCTCGAGGCTGACTCCGACACGACGTACCGCCGTTGGCGCATCGGCTCACGGCTGGCGCTGATGCTGGGCGCGGCGTTCCTCCTGGCGTGGCGCTGCCGCCAGGGCGTCTCCCTGGCCGAGGTGGGCATCTTCTTCGTCATCTACGTCGCCGCCAGCACCCTGTGGGTGCGCGGGCAATACCAGGCCTCGGTCGATGCCCGCCGGGAGGACGACGACGATCTCCGCCCCTATGCCTTCCCCTACTGGATCTCCGGGGCTGCGCTGGTCGTCGCGGTCGTGGCCTTCCTCGTGGGCCAGTGGATCGACCGGAGCACGTGGTTCCTCTGGGGTGCCATCATCGGCTACTTCGCCCTCGGCTCCCTGCTCATGCGCTACCGCAGCCATGGGAGGTGGCGCGTCGCCGTCGGCCTTGCGGCGCTGGTGGTGTCCGCCGTCGCCCTGCTGGTCGGCCTCCTCCTGCTCGAGCAGCACGCCTGGGCGATCGCACTGGTGCTGCCCGGCATGCTCATCGCGCCGATCGGCCTGGCCGTCCTGGCTGACCCGGTCGCCGACTATCTGCAGGCCCCCGGCCGCGGCCGGACCGTCGGCGTCGTCGCAGTCGTGGGCGCGCTGATGTTCGGCGGTGCGGTCCTGGTCGCCCAGAGCCGGGTCTCGACGCCGAGCATCGCCGTGATCGCACTCGTCGCTCTCGCGCTCCTGGTGCTGGCCATCGTCTCCAGCACCCAGGCCGACATCGCCGTCGTGATCGCCGCCGTCTGTCTGATGGGCGTCACGAACGCCAGCGTCGACAAGCCGGCCGAGCTGAGCCCGAAGCTGGGGGACCGGGTGCTGATCGCCCTCGGCGACTCGTACATGTCCGGGGAGGGTGCGAAGACCTACTACGCCGAGGAGGTCGACAAGGAGGAGGGGGTGCACGAGAACCACTGCAACCGAGCACCGACGGCCTGGGCGGCGCTCGCGGGACAGACGAGCAGGCGCTTCGACTCGGTGAAGTTCCTGGCCTGCTCGGGCGCGCGGACCTACAACGTCCAGCACAAGGAGGGCCCACGGCAGCGGGCGCAGTTCAACGAGCCCGGGACGCAGCTCGACCAGTACGACGAGTTCGTGAGCTCGGTGGTCGATGACGGGGAGGAGTTCACGCCGGAGCTCGCGGTGATCGGTCTCGGCGGCAACGACTCGGGCTTCTCCACGATCGGCGTGATGTGCCTCGCCCCGGGTGACTGCATCGACGAGCGGTCGCTGTGGGAGGGCAGCCTGCCGCAGGTGGAGACGGCGCTGGCGGCGACGTTCGCCCAGGTCAACGAGAAGTTCCCGCGGACGCCGGTGCTGGTCACCGCCTATCCCAACCCGATCTACACCGACCCCGCCACGGGTGAGCCGGCACGCTGCGACGACGTGACCCTGTCGGCCAAGGACCTCCAGTTCGTCAGCGAGTTCATCCCCAAGCTCAACGCCCGGGTCGAGGCGGCAGCGACGAGCCAGGGCTTCTTCTTCCTCGACGAGATGGAGGGCGCCCTGCGGGGCGCCCAACTGCAGCTCTGCGACCCCGGCAACAACGACCGCCCCGGCATCAACTTCATCGGTCTGTCGTCGGTCGGGGGGCTGGCCGAGCAGCGGTTCAACCCGAAGAACTGGTATCACAACAGCCTGCACCCCAACGAGCGCGGCCACGCGGCGATGCTGGAGGTCTTCGAGACCTGGCTCAGTGAGAACGCGGGAGTGCAGCCCGGCGGGACCATCCGTGACACCTCGGCTGACGGGGCCGAGCCGCCCGCCGAGCCCGAGGCGTCCGGTGACCAGGGGGAGATCGCAGTCGTGACGAAGGCGCCCTGCGACCTGATCGACGACGACCAGAGCAACACGACGAACTGTCGCGCGGAGGGCGCGAAGTGGGCGAGAGGACAGGTCGCGGACAAGCTGCTCTTCGGATCGTCCGATGACTGGTGGGGCCTGCTGATCGGCATCGCGGTGCTCGGTGCCTGGCTGCTCAGCATCGCGCTCCTCGCCTTCTGGAAGCCCTGGTGGGGGACGCGGCCGGCGTGACCCCGACGGCCCCGTGCCGTTAGGGGTGCATGCGGCGACGAACCGCCGCGCTCACGCCCCGGAGGATCACCATGCGTCGCCGTACTCCCTCGCCCCGTCGGACCGTTGCCGGAGCCCTGGCTGTGCTCGCGCTCGGCGCCACCGCGCTGAGCGTCCCGACCGCCGCGCAGTCCAGCCCCCCGGCCGTCGCCGATGTCTTCGCCCCGCAGCTGGTCACCGTCGACACCCCGACCCGGGCCGACAAGGCGCGGCTGCAGGCGCTGGGCCTCGACCTCACCGAGCACGCCGGCCGCGACTACGTCGAGGTGGTGCTGCACTCGCTCGCCGACCGGCTCGCGCTGACCCGCGCCGGCTTCACCTACGACGTACGCATCAATGACCTGCTCCGCCGCCAGGGCGTGATCAACCGACTCGACGAGCTCTTCGCCGCCAAGACCGTGCGCACCGCGCTGCCGTCGGGGCGCGACGCCTACCGCAGCCTGGACGACTACAACGCCGAGATGCGGGCCCTGGCCAAGGCCAACCCCCGCCTGGTCCGCCTGATCACGCTGCCCGAGAAGACCCTCGACGGGCGCACGACGTACGGCGTGGAGATCGCCAGCGACGTCCGCGCCCGCGACGGGCGGCCGACGTTCGCGATGTTCGGGCTGCACCATGCCCGCGAGTGGCCCTCGGGCGAGCACGCGATGGAGTTCGCCCTCGACCTCGTCAAGGGCGTGAAGGCCGGCGACCCGCGCATCACCCGGCTGCTCGAGCGCGGCCGGATGCTCGTTGTGCCCGTCGCCAACCCCGACGGCTTCCAGCTCTCGCACCGCGACGGCACGATCGTCGACCTGCGCGAGCTCGACGCCGGCGGCACGGTCTCCAACCTGCTCACGCCGGGCAACGCCTACAAGCGCAAGAACTGCCGCGTCGTCGACGGCCAGGACCCCGAGGACGGCACCTGCTCGCTGTTCAGCGTCACCAGCCCCGGCGGCTTCGGCATCGGCGTGGACCTCAACCGCAACTACGGCGGCCTGTGGGGCGGGCCGGGCGCCTCCGAGACGTTCCTCGACCCGACCTACCGCGGCGCCGGCCCGTTCTCCGAGCCGGAGACGCGCAACGTGCGCAGCCTGATCTCCGGGCGCCAGGTCACGATGATGATCTCCAACCACACCTTCTCCAACCTGGTGCTGCGCCCCAACGGCGTCAACCCCGCCACGATCGGCCACGACGGGCTGCCGGTCGGCGACGCCCCGGACGAGAAGGCGATGAAGAGCCTGGGCGCGCGGATGACCGCGCAGAACGGCTACGAGAACCTCCAGAGCTGGGAGCTCTACGACACCACCGGCACCACCGAGGACTGGTCCTACAACGCCACCGGCGGCTACGGCTACACCTTCGAGATCGGCGCCAACGAGTTCCACCCGCCGTTCGCCCAGGTCGTCGACGAATACCTCGGCGCCGGGAAGTACGCCGGCAAGGGCAACCGCGAGGCCTACCTGCTCGCCTTCGAGACTGCCGTCAGCCGCGCCAGCCACTCGCTGATCGCCGGCCGCGCGCCCCGGGGCGCGACCCTCCGGCTGCGCAAGAGGTTCAAGACGCCCACCTGGAGCCCCGAGAACAGCTTCACCGACACCCTCGAGAGCAGCATGGTCGTGCGCGGCGGCAAGCGGTTCGCTTGGGACGTCAACCCGTCCACCCGCCCGATCGTCCAGTCCAAGCTGATCAAGGTGCTGGGGGAGAAGCCCACGCGCTCCGAGACCTTCACCGGCACCGCCGCCCCGACCCAGTCGGTCGACCACGAGTTCCAGGTCATCGAGTCGGCCCAGGACGTCCTGCACGTCACCCTCGACTGGCCGACGCCGGACGACCTCGACCTCGAGGTCTACCGCAAGAACGCCGACGGCTCCCTGACCCAGGTCGCCAGCTCGGGCAACTCCCTGGGCGCCAAGGAGAAGGTCAGCATCAACGCCCCGATGCCGGGCACCTACGTGATCCGGGTGATCAACTTCGCCTCGCTCACGCCGAGCTACACCGCCGTCGCCGGGCTGTACGACGCGCACGAGCGCCGCACCGAGCCGGTCGTGGAGTCCTACACGCTCACCTGCGAGAAGAAGGGGCGCGTGCTTCAGAAGATGCCGGTGGTCGTGGAGCGTGGGCAGCGGGTCAAGGTGGACCTGTCGCGGTGCGTGCGGCGCTTCCGGCGCTGAGCGGCCGAGGCGGCTCGCCTACGCTCCTCGGATGAGGCTGAGGCGGTCGATCGCGTGCGTGGCTCTGGGCCTCGTGCTGAGCGGCTGCCAGCCTGCCTCCGATCAGGCGGATCCGGAGATGTCGGACGTCCCGGTCGGGGCGGGCGGCCTCCCCACGGACGCGGTGCTGTGGGCGCTCGGCGACACCATCCACGTCGACGACCGCACCATCCGGGTGGACAGGCGCGTCAGCGCGATGGTCGAGGCGAACGGGTGGATCTTCTACCGGAAGGGCTACTCCGACGTCGTCTGGGCCACCGACGGCGAGGAGTCGCGTCGTACCAGCCTGCGGACCGACGAGCTCGCCGCCTCGGAGAGCGGGCGCTACCTCGGTCTCCTCGACCATTCCCGGGGCAAGCCGTGGTCGACCGTCATCGTCGATCTGGAGTCCGGTGAGGTCGTCGTCCGCGACGGCGCCGGCATGGGCAACCTCGAGGGCGACCTGACCGACCTCTATGAAGATGCGCAGCCGCGGGTCCTGGGCTTCGACGGCGAGAGGCTCCTCGTCCAGACCGCCTCGGGCAACGAGGTCATGTCGTGGGATCCGCGCACGGGGGAGCGGACCGAGCACGGTGACCAGTTCTTCTTCGCCGGTCGCGACCCGGGCGGTGGGCTCATCCAGCCCGCGCTCGTGCGGCGCGGCCGGCTCGTCGTACCGGAGGATCCCTATCGTTCGACCCAGTGGGGCCACGCGTCACCGGACGGCACGGTGACCGTGATGCCGGTCTACGGCGGGGCGATCCAGGTCTTCGAGGTCGGCGGGCGTCGGTTGCCGACCGACCTGCACGGGCGTCGCTTCATCCTGGGCGGGTGGACCGACGACGAGACGGCCTACGGGATCGCCTTCGACCGAAGTCCCTTCGGGCCACACCGCGTCCGACTGGTCAGCTGTCGGCTCACGGTGGAGCAGCGTCGGTGCCGGGTGCTGCGCACCATCCGGCCGGCGCCGCACGAGCTGGTGCACTTCCCGCACGGGTCGGCGGCCCGGGACTACTGAGGGCAGGCGATCCAGAACTCGTTGCCGTCCGGGTCGGCGAGCTCGACGCCACCATCGAGGTCGCGCAGCCGGGTCGCGCCCAGGGTGATGAGGCGCGCGATCTCGGCGTCGGGGTCGTCGGTCGTGAGGTGGAAGCGCTGGCTGATCCGCGTGCCCTTGGGGGCCAGCGGCGGTCCGCCCCAGGCGACCTTGGTGCCCCCTGCGGGTGACTGGATCGCCGTCTCCTCGTCCTGGTCCCACACCAGCGGCCAGCGCAAGGCTTCGTGCCAGAACAGTCCGACGTCGCGGGTGCCGTCGCAGGCGATCTCGCCTAGGCGACCGCATCCGGCGAGGTAGCCGTTGCCCGGCTCGATCACGCAGAACGCGTTGCCACCCGGGTCGGCCAGCACGGTGTGGTCCTCCTCGGGGAGCTGGCCCACGTGGAGGTGTCGGCCGCCGAGACGCAGCGCGTCGGCGATCGTCTGCTCCCGGTCCTCGGGGCTAGAGGTGGTGACGTGGAGGTGCAGGTTGCGGATGCTGGGGGACCGGTCGGGGTTGCCTTCCACGAACCGGAGGCCCACCTGGGTCTCGTCGCAGGGGAGCAGCGAACCGTCCCGCTCGGGGACCGGCTCGCGGCCGAGCAGGCTGCCCCAGAACGACGCCAGCGCGGCGGGGTCCTCGGCGTCGAAGGCGACCGCGTCGAAGTGCAGGGTCATCCCTGCACGCTAGACCCGTGCTCCGTGGGTCGGCAGGTCATTTTCGGCGGGTCAGCGGGTGAGGACGCGCCGGGTGGTGAGCAGCTCGTCGGAGGCGATGGGCTCGCTCCACGCGTTCCGGAAGACCTGCTGGGCGCTGGACGAGACGGAGAAGTGTGCGGGCCGCTGTCCGCGGGCGATGCACCGGACGGGGATGAAGAGGGTCACGGTGTCGGCGCGCGTTGCGGAGCTGGCTCCCCGGCAGGTCCGGATGCCGCCGCCCTCGGAGAGGGGCCGTCCGGTGCTGCCGTGGATCACGATGCTGGCGCCGTGCCACGGACTGCGCTCGAAGAAGACGGCCGTCCAGGGGCCAGCGTCGTTGGCCACCGTGACCGAGTGCTCGAAGCGCTTGCGCTGCTTGGTCAGCTCGCGCAGGTCTCGGAACGTGATGCGGAACCTCATCTGCCCGGTGGCGGCCTCATAGGTCGCCACGAAGCGGGTGAGGTCGGTGCTGGGCGCGAACCAGTGTGCCGGCTTCGGGCCGACGATGTCGTCGGCCGGATCGCTCGCCGACAGCCGCCGGAGGGGTGGCGCGGTGCTGGGGGAGGGCGTGGCGCTGGGGGAGCGCGTGGTCGGGCGCGGGGTGGGCGTCGTGGACGCAGACGCGGTCTCGGTGGGGCCGGGCGGCGTCTCGGACGCGATCGGGGCCGAGGCCAGCGCCGCGTCGGGCTCCTGCTGGGAACACGCTGCTGTTCCCACGGTCAGCGTCGCCAGCGCGAGGAGACCCGCCCCCACCCGCCGAGCGGTTGCTCGCCGTACTCCGATGTCCATGGCAGGAGTGTGCTCGCTTCACGCGCGCTTGTCGCTGTGTTCGAGGGATCGGCCGCGTGTTCGGGTCCTGCCGGGGACTTGCCGCTCGCTGGGTGGAGCACGAGCGACCATTCAGAAGGAAAACGCGAGGACGTCCACGCTCAAGGGGTCTCCGGTGAGCGGAGTTTTCCTGCTGAATTGTCGCCTGCGCCCGAGCCACCCCCCGGCTCGCGGATCGTCCGGAGGGCCAGCACTCCCACTGTTGCCCCGGTCGTCCTCCTTGACCAGGCGGGCACAGCAGGCGCACCGTGAACAGGAGGCGTCGAGGTGACACCGGCGAGGGAGGGGCGCATGAGCAAGGACTCGCAGGTCCTCGTCATCGGCCTGGACCCCTTCCGGGTGACCGGCCCCTGGGACCCCCAGCCGATCTCCGAGGCGATCGAGGCCGGCATGGCCGGGCTGAGCGAGGCCGGCTATGCGGCTGAGTCCTGCCTGGTCGGGCTCGACGGCAGCGACGACGTCGAGGCTCGGATCACCGGCGCGCTCCAGGACCAGCCGTGGGACTGTGTGCTCATCGGGGCCGGGATCCGGCGTCCCGAAGAGCTGTTGGAGCTGTTCGAGTCGGTGGTGAACCTGATCCGCGTCCACGCCCCCGATGCGGTGATCGCCTTCAACGGCAAGCCGCACGACCTCGCGGACGGGGTGACGCGGGCCCTGGGCCGGGCGCACCCGTCGCCTCGCTGAGGTCGGTCGCTCAGCGGTGATGCATCTGCCAGGCGAGCTCGAGGGCGGTGCGTATGGCGTCAGGCGTCGCTCGGTCGAGGTAGGCCACACCTTGTGGTGGGCCTCCATGCGCGGGGGCACGCCGAAGCTGTCCGGGTAGGTCGCGAGCAGTGACTCGCGCTCGCTCAGCGGGACCCGGATCACCAGCGTGCTCGGGTCGGCCAGGCGGGCGACCAGACGGTCCTGCACATACCAGCCCGGCAGCTCCGCGGTGCCCTTGCGCTTGATCTGCGGCAGGGACTCGATCTGACGGCCGACCTCGTCCGGGGTCATCTGTCCAGCGTAGGTCCGGTGAGCCGGGGTGGTGATCCCTGTTGACCACATCAGTGGGGAAGGGCACGGTGAATCCATGTGATGACGTCGTCCGGCACACCCGCGAGGAGAAGCCCATGAGCTCGACCGATCGCCCCAACGCCATCGTCCGCTGGACCCTGCGACTCGAGAACGCCGCCGCGCTCGACGGACCGGTGCGCGCCATCGAGCCAGGGATCCGGACCGCCTTCGGCACCGAGCCACGGGTCTCGATCCTGCGCGGGAAGTGGCTGGGGCACGCGATCCATCCGCTGCTCACCGACATGGTCATCGGCTCGTGGACCTCGGCCACTGTGCTGGACATCTTCGGCGGACGTGGCTCCGACGCCGCAGCGCAGCGGCTCGTCGGCACCGGGCTGCTGTTCGTGGCGCCGACGGCCTGGACGGGGTGGGCCGAGTGGCTGGCCGTCGATGCCCGCGAGAAGCGGGTCGGCCTCGCACACGCGGTCACCAACGGCGTGGCGATCGGCACTTACGCCGCGTCGTGGGTCGCTCGCAAGAGGGGCCGGCACGGCGCGGGGGCGCAGCTCGCGCTGGCCGGCGCAACCGTCTCCGTGGTGGGCGCCTACCTGGGCGGGCACCTGGCCGCGGCGCGCAAGGTGTCCACGCACCACCCGGCCTTCGACGAGGCTTCCGCACGGTCTTGAGCTTCCGCCTCGCTCCGAGTGGTGCTCCGACCGCCCTCGGCTCTGGCCGGGCAGCAGTGGTGGGCACAACGCGAGCGACCTAGTGGGGAGCCAGTCGCGGACGTCGATGCAAGCGGAGTGACGGACGAGCTAGGCGCTCCGATCTCCACGAGGACGAACAAGTTGTTCGACGATCTCTCGTCGGCTCGGCCCCGTGTGGGGGTGCATCAGGAGGCCCTCGACGACGAAGGCGCCGATTCGGTTCATCGCGTCCAGGTCGGCTTCGGCTACGCCGACGCCGCGGAAACCTCTGGCCATCAGCGAGTCCATGAGGTCGTGGAAGCTCTTGTGCCAGGCCTCGATGGCGGGCGAGGCCGAGGCTCTGGCGTGGACGTCTGTGACGAGCCGGTTGTACTGGTCGAGCTGCTCGACTGCCCACAGCACCTGGTCGACCCAGGGCTCGCCGGCGTGGAGGGAAGCGGCCGCCAGTGATTCGCTGAGGAGGTGGTCGAGTACGCCGACGAGGAGCGCGTCCTTGTCCTTGAAGTACCAGTAGATCGTGTTCGTCGTGACTCCGGCGCTTGCTGCGACTCTGGCCATGGAGGTGTTGTCGTAGCCGGCCTGGGTGAACAGTCCCGCTGCCGCATCGACGATCTCGGCTCGCTTCTCCTCGCGGTCCTGCGGTCGGCGGTTTCGAGGCATGGGTCACCTTATCTTGACCGCGGTTCAAGAGCAGGCGAGGCTCTCTTGCACGCCATTCAAGATGAGCCAGGAGAGCCAGTGCCAGAGTCGTCCGATCTCCCGTTCACCACCTCGGAGCAGACGTTCCACTCCGAGGGGACCGCGTGCGCGGCGCGCGTCTACAGCCCCAGCGCACATCCCTCGGCTGCGGCCGACCCCAGGCCAGTCATCGTGATGGGTCACGGCTTCGGCGGTGTGCGGGCACTGCGGCTCTATGCCTATGCCGAGCGCTACGTCGCCTCCGGCTACCTGGTCGTGGTCTTCGACTACCGCGGGTTCGGGGAGAGCGAGGGCAGTCCCCGACAGGTGCTGGACGTCGCCATGCAGCTTCAGGACTGGCGGTCGGCGCTGGACTTCGCCCGTGCACTCCCGGGTGCCGACCCCGAGCGGCTCATCGCGTGGGGCACCTCGTTCGGCGGTGGCCACGTCATCACCCTGGCGGGACGGAGCGAGAGGCTAGCCGCGATCATCGCGCAGGTCCCGCACGTCAGTGGTCCCGCAGCGGTGCGGGCGACGGGCCCCGTCGCGGCTCTGCGTCTCCTGCGTCCAGCTGTGCTCGACCAGGTGGCGGCGTGGCGCGGGCGATCTCCTGTCTACGTGGAGGCCGTGGGTGAGCCCGGCGCGACCGCCGTCATGACCACCCCGGACGCCGCGCCGGGGCTCGCCCGTCAGATCGAGGCATCGGGTCTCGTCGAGGATGACTACCCCGCCTACGTCGCAGCCCGGGTGACTCTCAAGGTCGGCCTCTACTCGCCGGCCAGGCATGCCGGTCGCGTGACCTGCCCGGCGCTGGTCCAGATCGCCGCCCACGACACCGTCACGCCCCGCCCAGTCGCCGAGCGAGCCGCCGCCAAGATGCCCCAGTCGACGGTGCACGTCTACGACTGCGGACACTTCGACCCCTACGTGGAGCCCCACTTCGAGCACGTCGTGTCGGACCAGCTGGACTTCCTGCGCGCCCAGGTCCCGGTGCAGGGGCTTCGCTGAGGGCAGGGCGGATGTTGCGGAGCCGCCACCTCCTACCCTGAGTTCACGTGGGCGGACTGCTCCGGCGGCGGCTGGTTGAGGAACCAGCGGTGGCCGAACGGGTCGCGGAAGACGGCGACCCGGCCGGCTGGTGGGCTGTCCTCGGGGCCGCGGTCCATGACGACGCCGTGCTGCACAACTCGGAGGGCCACGGCGTCGCAGTCTTCAACGGTCAGGTGCATGCTGACCGCGGAGCCCCGCGTGGGGTCGGGGGCGGCGACGCCTGCCGACTCGAACTCATCGGAGATCATCCAGCGGGCGCCGCGAACGGCCAGCTCGCAGTGGCCGATGCGACCGTCATCCATGACGATCGGATCGAAGACGACCTCGGCGCCCAACGCTGCGACGTACCACTCGATGGCCCCTTTGCAGTCCTGCACGCACAGGTACGGCGTCAACTCACTCACGGCCCGCCTCCCTTCCGTTGCTCCCACGATCGGCCAGCGGAGAGCCGATGTCCACGGCCGGCGAGTCCTGTCTGGGGGAACTGAGGTGGCGGAGCGGTCGTGCCAGCCCCATGACACCGATGCGGTTCCTCCCCGCGCTGATCCTGGCCACTGCCGCGTCCTCTGGCTCTTCGACGGAGCAGTACGTCCTCCACGAGGCCGATGAGCCTGCCTGATCTTGAGCTCGGCGGCGTGCGCCCCGCCAAGCAGGCCACCGGGGTCTCTAGGAGCGCTGCCGGCGAGGCACGAAGAGCCGCACAGTGCGTGACGGCCCCACGCCGCTCTCCGTGCTGGCCTGCACCCTGAAGCGGTGCCATCCGGGCGAGAGACGGCGGTAGCGGACGCTCGTGCCGCCGAAGGACGGCGGGGCCGAGAAGGTCGACTTCGGCTTGCGACCAGGTGTGGTGACGACGTAGCGCGCGCAGCAGCTGCCGTTCAGCTCCGGTGGACGCCAGGACACCCGCGCGTTCCGGGCACCGGTGAGCCTCGCCGTCAGGCGCTCGACCGGGCCCGGGGGGATGGGACCGAGGACCGTGGTGGTGAGCTCGCTGGTGTTGCCCGCCAGGTCACGGGCATAGAACGTGACGTCGCTCGTTCCGCGAGGCACCTGGAAGCTGAGTGCGTAGTCGACCGGGAACACCACGTCGTTCCCGTAGGGCCCGAACCAGCCGTAGGGCTCGAAGCCGCTGCCGTCGTCGAAGACGTGCTCCGTGAGCACGCTGTCCCCGACCCGGGCTCCGAGCACGGCGAGATCGTCACCGGGCCGCAGGTCGCCGTAGATCTGGGCGTAGATGCGACGGCAGCTGGTCTCCCCGACGTAGCAGGGATTCAGGTTGATCTGTGGCGCGGTCGTGTCCGCGGCCTCCTCAGCAAGAACGGCTCCTGTCGGGAGCGAGACCAGCCCCAACGTCAGCAGCATCAGTGCCAGTGCGCGCGTCCCCCGAGCGATCATCGGACCAATGTAGGGCGTGTCCGGCCGTGGCGAGACTGTTTTGCGAGCAGGACGGCCACCTCGGCCAGATGGGTCGAGGAAGACCTATTCTCGTTTGATGCCGCTGGCTCCTGCGCATCCCGCGGCGGTGCTGCCGCTGCAAGGGCTCGGCCTGCCGCTGAGCGCTTTGGTGGCGGGTGCGGTCGCGCCTGATCTGCCGGTCTACCTGCCGATCGCCGTCAGCTATGGGACGACCCACAGCGGAGGGGGCATCGGCGCGGACACCGTGATCGGCCTGGGCCTGCTGGGGGTCTGGTTCGCGCTGGTGCGTGACGCCGTGGTGGATCTGACCCCCGCGCTTCGGCGTCGTCTGCCGGCGCGGGCCCAGCTCGAGCGACGGGCCTGGCTGCTGGCTCCAGTGGCGGTCGCGGTCGGAGCGGGGACGCATCTGCTGTGGGACTCCGTGACCCATGACTGGGGGTTGGTGGTGCGCGAGCTCGCGTTCCTGCGTGAGGTGCACGGTCCCGTCCCGCTCTACCGCTGGCTGCAGCACCTCTCCACGGGGGCGGGTGCGGTGGTCGTGGCGGTGTACGGCGTGTCCCGGCTGCGGCGACGGCCGCTGAGTCCGCGGCCGCCCGCCGTACGACGCAGCGGCCTGTGGGTGCTCCCGATCCCGGTGACCATGCTGGGCGCCGCGATCGTCGTACGGGATCCGGAGGCCACGGTCGGCGCTGCGCTGCTCGCCGTTCTCGTCGTCGGAGCGGCACACAGGATCGTCACTCGGCCTGGCAGGGCCCGAACTGCTCGGTGACCCACGCCTCGAGCTGGTCGTCGTAGGCACCCTCCGAGCCCGGCGCGCAGATGTAGCGGTCGATGTCGGCCAGGTAGGAGCCACGGGGGCCGAGGAGGGCGTAGGACCACTCGCCGTCGCCCAGGGCGAGGAGCTGCGGGTGGGTGATGCTGTCGAGGGCGCGGCGCTGGGCCGGGTCGTCGACATCGAAGCGCTTGGTCAGTCGCGCCTCGGTGAGGAGTGCGCCGTCCTCGAAGGCGCGCACGGAGAGGGGGGCCTCGGGCGACTGCATCTGCCGCCACCTGTCGATGAGCTCCTCCGAGGGGAGGCCCTTCTCATAGGTCAGCGACGAGCCGTCGGCAGCGGCGCCGCCCCAGCCGAACAGGGAGGTGTCGGACTGGCCCGTGTCGAGCGAGCCGAGCAGATCGGGGACATCCGCGAAGGTCGAGCCCTGGGGGAGCGCGACGAGGTAGCTGCCCGCCACATGGTCGCCCTTCGCCACGTCCTGGGTGGTCAGCTCGATCGCGACCGAGGCGTCCTCAGGCGTGGCCGCGAACCCGGTGCGGACCGCCTCGCCGACGGCGGCCACCGACGCGTCGGGCTCGTAGGACCGCAGCGTGACGGCGCTCGCCCCGGCACGGATCGCGAGGTCGGCCTCCTCGCCGTCGTGGGTCGAGCTGAACGCGCGGTACGCCGTCTCGGCCACCGTGACCACCTCGTCGGGGGTGGCGCTGTCGCTCATCTCGACCGCCAGGGCGAGCTTGCCGGAGTCGAGCGTCACCGGCTCGCTGTAGTCGAGCGCCGCGGAGGTGACGCCGGGCAGGTCGGCCAGCTCGGAGCGGAGCTGCTCGGCTTCGGAGTCGAGGGTCGGGTTGGCGCATCCGAAGGACAGGGCGGCGACAGTGACGAGGAGGGTCAGTGACGTGAGCGATCTCATGCGGCCAAGCCTGTCGGTGAACGACCGGGCGCCTGAGCAGTCGTACTCAACAGTGGAGGGTGGCGTCGCCCAGTCTGACGCACAGGGTGCCCCCGTCGGGGGCAGTCTGGCGCAGATGTGCTCGCCCGAATGGACCATGGACCGCGCACCGCCACGGGCAGAGAATCGAAGAGTCTTCGAGACCCAGGAGGTCCGGTCATGACTCACTTCTCGTTCCGTTCATTCCTCCAGGCTGTGGCCCTTGCCGTCGCCCTCGTGCTCGCGATCGACTACGCGTCCTTCGCCGCGACCGGGCAGAGCATGGTGCTCGGCAAGCTGAACAAGGCCAACCAGGTGACCACCGTCGTGCGAACCAACGCCGGTCCCGCACTCAGCCTGGTCACCAAACCCGGCTCACCCCCCTTCAAGGTCAAGCAGCCGGCCAAGGTGGCGAACCTGAACGCCGACCGCGTCGACGGCCTCGACTCGAGCCAGCTCGCCCCTCGGTCGCGGGTCACCGCGCACCAGACCACCGGATGCACGAGCCTGCCTGCGGTGACGACCACCTTCCAGAAGATCACCGACATCGCGACCTTCACCAAGGCCGCGGACGACACCTTGGTCCGGCTCGACCTGGCCGGGCGCGTGCAGATCGATGCCGCTAGCGGCGGCACCGGCACTGTGTTCGAGCTGCGGGTCGACAACACGCCGACGACACTGGGGGCGGCGAACACGCTCGTCCGGCCCGATGACTACGCCACTCAGGTGCAGCACCCGATGTTCGGCGTCTTCAAGGACCTGCCGGCGGGGACCCACACCGTCAGCATCTGGGTGCGCGTCAACGGCGGAACGGGGACGGGCGCGTACTTCGATCCCGGGTGCTGGAACGGGGCGAACGTCAACCACCTGCTGGTGACCGAGTTCTGATCGGGTGCCGCGTCACCGACCCTGCTGAGACGAACCCTGAGACGAACCCTGAGACGAACCCTGGGCGGTGCCCAGGCCGGTGGCAGGGAGGCTCGTGAGTCCGTGGCGCTGACTCATCGCGCGCGTCCCTCCGCCTGGTCGTCGGATCGGTCGGCCGATGGTCCTGCCGGCAGTCGCTCGGGCAGTCCGAGCCGCGGGAACTGGTCGCTGTGGAACGTGACGATCTCCGTGACCGCACCACCGGCGATGCGCAGGACGTCGATGGTGAGCGGCAGATAGGCGCCCTCCGGCTCCTGCCAGAGGTAATAGGCGACGGCCGGCTGGCGGTTCACCGCGGTGAGGACGGCGCGCAGCCCGTCCATGTCCGCGAACCCGCTCTCCGTCCAGTCGCGCAGCACCGCGTCGCGCCCGACGTACAGGCCCGGTGTCGGCGGCATCGAGCAACGGACGTCGTGGCGCAGGAGGGCGGCGAGCCCGTCGATGTCGGTGGCCTCGCCGGCGTCGATGTAGCGGCGTACCAGCTCGCGGGTCTCGGCCGCCTCCACAGCGTCTCCGGACCAGTCCTGCCGTTCGGCGGGCAGGTGCTCGCGCATGCCGGCGCGGGCGCGCTGCAGCGCGCTGTTGACGGAGTTGACCGAGTCCCCGAGCAGCTCAGCGACGTCCTTGGCCGGCCAGCCGAGCACGTCTCGCAGGATCAGCGCCGCCCGCGGGCGAGGCGCGAGGTGCTGGACCGCGACGAGGTAGGCGAGCTCGATGGTCTCCTGGGCGACGACGGCCGTCTCCGGGTCCGCCGCGCCCTCGTCTCCCAGCTCGTCGAGCAGCCGGTCCGGGTAGGGCTGCAGCCACGGGACCTCACCGCCGGTCGCCGGCTGGGGGCGGCGCTTGGCGAGCAGGTCCAGGCAGACGTTGGTCGCGATGCGGTAGAGCCAGGCCCGCAGGGTCGAGCGTCTCTCGAAGGTCTCTCGCCGCCGCCAGGCACGCAGCAGCGTCTCCTGCACGGCGTCCTCGGCGTCCTCGAACGACCCGAGCATCCGATAGCAGTGCACGTGCAGCTCGCGGCGGTGCTGCTCAACCAGGCCGGTGAACGCCTGCTCGTCGAGCTCGTCGAGACCGTCCACGTCGAGCCCCTCCACTCGCAGGTCTGCACTCATCATCTCGTCCTTCCGTCGGGTTCCGTCGTAGGTATGACGGCGACGGGTGCGATGACTCAACACATGGGGTCGACGCGGACGGTTCTCACTCCAGAGGAGGCAGCTCCATGGTGCGGACCCGCCCCGCGATCTCGTCAAAGGCCCTCTCGGCGGCCGGCTCGTCGACGTCGCCCACGTCAGGCATCAGCGTGACGTGGATGACCCGGACCCCGTCGCGGCCGGTGAAGACCGCTGTGGGCCGTTCGCCGGGGAGATAGCCGAACCGCCCACTGACGCCGCCGAGGTCCTGGGCGGCCCAGACGTCGGAGAGCTCGGGGAGCCCGTCCATGTAGAGCGACACCAGCTCCTCGGCCTCCGCCGTGCTCATCGCGTCGCTGACCGTCAGGTCCACACCGCCACCGAGGCAGGCCAGGGTCGCGCGCAGCGGCAGCAGGCCCATGGTGCGGCGCTGCTCGGCGTCGGCCTGCACCTCGGTCACGCTCGTCGTCACGTCGCCCGGCGGCGCGAGGGCTCGCGCGGCGGGGCCGCCGGCGGCGCGGTCGCACAGGGGTTGGTGCGCGTCGAGCGACCGGGTCGGGCGGGGCTCTCGGCTGGCGCGGACGACGTCGCGCTGCGGGAGACCGGATCGCCGGGATCGACGGGTTCCGCGTCGTCCTGTCCGCAGCCGGCGGCCACCAGCAGTGCCACGGCGCCGAGCGCGGACCTGGTCGACACCCTCATCTGCGCACCTCCCGTCGCTGGGGCCCACACTAGAGTGCCCCGCGTGGCAATGACTCGGATCCCCGCGTGGCTGCGGGTCGCCGCGGCGCTGTTCGCCGTCGGGTGGGGAGCCAACCAGTTCGCCGCGATGCTGCTGGTCTACCGCGAGGAGAACGGCGCCTCGACCGAGGCGGTCACCGCGCTGTTCGGCGCCTATGCCCTGGGGCTCATCCCGGCGCTGCTGCTGGTCGCTCCGCTGTCGGACCGGATCGGGCGGCGCAAGGTCATCCGCCCGGTCCTCGTGCTGTCGGTCGTGGCGACCGTCGTGCTCCTCCTCGGAGGCGACAACGAGACAGTCCTGCTGCTGGGCCGGCTGGCTGCGGGCATCGCGTCGGGTGCCGCCTTCGCGCCGGGTACGGCGTGGGTCAAGGAGCTCTCCGCCTCCGAACCGCCGGGGACCGGTGCCCGCCGGGCGACGTGGGCGCTCTCCGCCGGCTTCGGCTCGGGTCCACTGGTCGCGGGCATCGCCGCGCAGTGGCTGCCCGCGCCCACCGTGCTGCCCTACGTCCCGCACCTGGTGCTGATGGTCTTCGTCCTCGCGATCTCGTGGAACGCGCCCGAGCCCACGATGACGCGCAGCCACGACGAGACGCGACGTCGCTCGGAGGTGTGGCAGGCGATCCGCTCACGTCCCTTCGCGCTCGGGATCACCCTGACGGCCCCGTGGGTGTTCGGCGCCGCCGCGACCGCCTTCGCGACGGTGCCGACCTTCGTCGAGATCGGGTTCGCGCCGATCGCGGTGACGGGAGCGCTGTGCGGGCTGACGCTGTGGACCGGCGTCGCGGTGCAGCCCCTGGGGCGCCGCCTCGGAGACCCGCGTCTGGTCATCACCGCAGGACTGGGCGCCGCCGCTGCCGGACTCCTCGCGGGACTGCTCCTCGCCTCGACCGGGGCCGCGTGGCTGGTGCTGCCAACGGCGGTGCTGCTCGGCACGTCGTACGGACTGATCCTGGTTGGCGGGCTCACCACCGTCGAGGGTCTCGCACACGCCGACGACCTCGGCACGCTCAACGCGGTGTTCTACAGCCTGACCTACGTCGGCTTCGCGGCGCCGCTCGTCAGCACGCTGATCCTTCAGCAGCTGTCGGCGGAGGCGCTGATGCTGATCGGCGTGGGCGTGATCGCGCTGACGGCACCCGTCGTGGTGATGTCGCTGGAGCGGCGCGCGACGCCGGCCCCCACGCCGTAGCGTTCAGCCGACGCCGAGCAGGTCCGCGAGCGCGGCGTCCGAGGCCGCGAGTGCCGCGCGGTCATAGGTGGAGCTCGAGGCGAGGAGCTCGTCGGCGCCGGTGCGGTCGGCGAGCCGCTCGAGCCGGCGTCGTACCGTCTCGCGTGTGCCGGCGGTCACGCCGTCCAGACCGCGCTCGACCAGCTCGGCGACCCGGTCGGAGTGCTGCTGCCCGCGGATCGCCGCGACCGGCTCGAGCGCCTCGAAGAGGCCGGTGCGACGCGACTGCACCATCGCCCAGACCTCCGGCAGCGCGAGCTCGCGCGCCTCGGCGTCGGTGTCGGCGATGAGCACGTCGAGCGAGACGGTGACGTGGGGGCGGCTGCCACGGTGGGGGCGGAAGTCGTGGCGGTACGTCGCCAGGAGGTCGCCGAGCTCGGGCTTGTCGAGGACCGGCCCGCCCAGCACCACGGGGAGTCCGAGCTCGGCCGCGATCGTGAGCCCCGCCCCGGTGGCGAGCACGAAGATCGGGATCTCCTCGTCCAGCACCGGCCGCGCGGTCACCGGCGCCGTCCGCTCCAGGAAGGCGCGCAGCTCCACGATGTCGTCGGCGAACGTGTCGGCCTCGTCCCGCGCGCGGCGCAGCGCTCGCCGTACCGGGTCGGTGAAGCCTAGGGAGCGACCCACGCCGAGGTCGACCCGGCCAGGGTGCAGGGCCGCGAGCATCAGGAACTGCTCGGCCACGACCAGCGGCTGGTGGTTGGGCAGCATCACGCCGCCCGACCCGATCCGGATGGTGCCCGTGCGGGCGCCGACAGCGGCGAGGAGTACGGCGGGCGCCCCGGACGCGATGCCCGGGACGCTGTGGTGCTCGGCCACCCAGAACCGCTCGTAGCCCAGCCGCTCCACAGCGACAGCGCGCTCGACGGTGTGCGTCAGGGCGGCGCCTTCGGGGTGGCCGGTGCGGGTGCGGGAGCGGTCGAGCAGGGAGAGCCTCACGGGAAGTCAACGCGGGGACCCGGCCTGGACTTCCCACAGCCGCGGCTTGGCGCTGCGTGCCATGGTGCGAGACATGAAGGCAATCGGAGCGAACAGCTATGGCGGTCCCGAGGTGCTCGAGGTGGTCGAGCTGCCGGACCCGCAGCCGGGACCGGGCGAGGTCCTGGTCCGCGTGCACGCCGCCACCGTCAACCCCACCGACACCTACGTCCGCAACGGCGACCGCGCCTCGGTCCAGATCAAGCAGTCGCCGCCGCCCTACGTGCCGGGGATGGACGTCGCGGGCGTGCTGGAGGCGATCGGCCCGGGGGTGGAGACGGCGCTGACGGTCGGCGACCGGGTGATGGGCGTCGTGGTCCCGAACGGCCACCACGGTGCCTACTCGGAGCTGCTCGCCCTGCCCGTCGGGTCGGTGGCGGCCGCGCCCGCCGGCAGCAGTCACGCCGAGGCGTCCACGCTGCCGATGAACGGGCTGACGGCCCGGCTCGCCCTGGACCTGCTCGGCCTCTCGGCCGGGCAGATGCTGGGCGTCACCGGGGCCGCCGGAGCGCTCGGTGGCTATGTGATCGAGCTGGCCAAGGCGGACGGGCTCGTCGTGATCGCGGACGCCTCGGAGGCCGACGAGCCCCTGGTGCGCAAGCTGGGCGCCGACATCGTCGTACGACGTGGGGACGGCGTCGCCGAGCGGATGCTGGCCGAGGTCCCGGACGGGGTCCACGGCCTGGTCGACGGCTCCGTGCAGGACGAGGCGCTCTTCCCGGCGATCCGTGACGGCGGAGGCTTCGCCGCCGTGCGCGGCTTCCGCGGCGAGCCGCCGCGGGGGATCACCAGCCACCAGGTGTGGATCACCGTGTATGCGCAGGAGCAGGAGACGCTCGACCGGCTGCGACAGCAGGCGGAGACGGGGGAGATCACGCCGCGGGTGGCGCGGACTCTGCCTGCCGCTGAGGCGGCGGAGGCGCATCGGTTGCTGGAGGCCGGGGGAGTGCGGGGGCGGCTGGTGCTGGAGTTCTGAGTCTCGCGACGGTCAGGGCCCTCGTCGGACGACGCGCCGTCGCAGGGTGGGCGAGGCGACCACCTCATAACCTGCCTCGAGGAAGACCTGCACCAGTCCGACCGAGGCTTCGTCCCAGATCACGGACTGCCCAGGCGCCGGCTCGATCGGGTAGCCCTCCAGGACGCGGGCGCCGACGTGCTCGCCGTACTCGACCGTGGCTGCGGCGAGCTCGTAGGTCAGCCCGGACTGTCGCCAACCCTTGCGCACGATGAAGCAGGTGACTGACCAGACTCCCTCCAGCTCGGGGTCCATCCGCATCCACGCCTGCTTCCGGCTCCAGAGCCGGGGGTAGCTCTCGCGGGGCTCGATCGCGACCCAGCCGGCCGCCTCGCCGTCGACGTACCCGATGAGCCCGGACGTCGGTCCGGCGGTGCCGCAGGCGGTCTGCTCCAACAGCGCGACGTCCCTCTGCTCCTGGGTGGTGTCGCGCCAGATCCAGCCCGGCACCTTCAGCGCTTGGCACCGGCACTTGTGGGCGCCCCCGGTGGCGAAGACCGCCTCGACGTCCGCGGTCGCGGCGCGGTTGGCCGGACGCCAGGTGAAGTCGGGCATGCGGCGACCCTAGCTCTCGGCCGACGCCTAGGGGAGCGAGTGCGGAGGGTCTGACGAAGTAGGCTCTGCGGGTGGCGAAGATCTTCGATTCCATCGACCAGGGCCTGCAGTCGTGGATCGAGGAACAGCCCATGTGGTTCGTCGCGACCGCACCCTTGGGCGGTGACGGACACGTGAACATGTCCCCTCGCGGGCACGACTCGTTCTCCGTCCTGGGGCCTCACCGTGTCGCCTGGGTCGACTACACAGGCAGCGGCGTCGAGACGATCGCCCACATCCGGGAGAACGGCCGCGTCTGCCTGATGTTCAACTCCTTCAGCGACCGACCCCGCATCGTGCGCCTCCACGGGCGCGGCTCGGTGTTCCTCCCGGGAGAGGCCACCTTCGACGAGGTCGTGCGGCTTCACCCGGAGCACCCGAGCACCCGAGCGGTCATCACCGTGGATGTCACCCGCATCAGCGACTCCTGTGGCTGGGGCGTGCCTGTCATGGAGGTCACCGGCGAGCGCGACCTCATTCGCTTGCACGCCGAGAAGAAGGGCGCTGCCGGCATGGCCGACTACCGCGCCGAGCGGAACGCGCGGAGCATCGACGGCTTGCCGGGGTTGGCCGTCGAGGCGTGAAGGTGTCCGGCGAAGACCGGGGGAAGGGCCCGGGTCGACGAGCCCTACGCCACAGTGCGCCGGGGACCGCTGGCGGCGCCTGAGGCAGAATCCGGCTCGTGCCCCATGTGCTGGACCTAGGGTCCCGGAAGTTCTGGCAGCTCACCGGTCGACGCGTCGACCTGGAGGGCCGTGAGCGGTGGCTCGATGCCCCGGTGAGCCGGTCGCCGCGGGTGAGCACCGAGTGGCTCCAGGCTGAGGCGGCACGGCACGGAGGCACGCTGGGGGCCGAGGACCCGGCGGCCGGGCTGCTGCCGTCGATGTCCGCCCTCGACGGTCCCGGCTTCGACGCCGATCGGCTGCACCCCGACGTCCGGGACTTCTACGAGCACACGGCGTCCTGGCGGATGGAGGTGTGGACCGGCTGGTCGCCGCTGTTCTGGCCGGGCGGGGAGCTGGTGTCGCGGCTGTGGGGACGACGGGTCGAGCAGCTCGCCCTGCCGATGCGCCCGCTGGACGTGGCGCACGGGATGGACAGCCGGATCACGCCCATCCGGGACCGCCACGGCGACCACGTGGCGTCGGCCTGGACCCGGACCCTGCGCAGTGACGGCCGGCCTGTGTTCAGCGGCGCCTACTCCGCGCGGGCGCTCCCCGGAGCCGACCGCCCGAGCGTGCATGTCGCGTTCCCCCTCGAGTCGGGCAACGTGCAGGTCTTCCTGCGCCCCTCGGTCGTCGGGGACGGCGGATTCCTCCTGGAGTCGCCCAAGGGCCGGTTCGGTGATGACGGCGCCTACGTCGTCGTACGCGACCGAGGGGCTCATGCCGCTCGCGTCCCGCTGCACGAGACCTTCCACGTGTACGTCGACGCACACGGCGTGCTGCGCACCGACCACGAGCTGAGGCTGTGGTCCGCGCCCGCGGTCCGGCTCCACTACAAGCTCGAGCGGGTGTCATGACGATCCACAGCTTCCACCTCGCCGAGGTCCCGCGGCTGGTCGGTGCGCGGGCACTGGTGCGACCCCCGTCCAGGTCGACGCCCGGCCTCGACCACGTCGAGTGCATGTCGCTCATGCGGCTCGGCGCTCCCGTGGTCTCGCTCGACCGACTGCAGCTCACCCGGTTGGCAGTCTTCGCGCAGTGGCAGGACGAGGACGCCCTCGCGCGGTTCCTGGCCCGCGACGCGCTGGGACGCGTGCTGGACCGGGGGTGGCACGTGCGACTGGAGTTCCTCCGCCGGTGGTCGAGTCTCGCCGCTCTGCCGGGGCTGCCGGCGCGCGCCGGCACGTGGGAGCAGGACGAGCCGGTCGTGGCCGTCACGGTAGCCCGGATGCGCCTGCCTGAGCTGCCGCGCTTCCTGCACCACGGCCGGCCAGTGGAGCGACTGGTGCGAGACGATCCGGGCGTCACCCTCGCGGTCGCCGCCCTGCGCCCGCCACAGACCATCTCGACGTTCTCGGTCTGGCGCAGCGTGCGGCAGATGGTCGAGATGGTCCACGGCCGCTCGGACGTGCCCGACCCGGAGCGGCACGCCGCGGCGATGCGCGAGCGGGAGCGCCGCGACTTCCACCACGAGTTCGCGACCTACCGCTTCCGGCCCCTGTCGGAGCACGGCCGGTGGGAGGGGCGGAGCGGGATCGTGCCCGGCGCGGGCGCGCTAGACGGCTGACGTCGTACCGATCAATCCGCCGGGCTGTACTGGTCTCCACGTCACATCCGACGCAGGAAGGGCGAGGGCATGCGACGACTGACCTACGGCATGAACGTGAGCCTGGACGGCTACACCGCCGCACCGGGCGACGACCTCGGCTGGAGCACGCCGAGCGACGAGCTGTTTCAGTGGTGGTCCGACCGGGTCGCGGCGACGGGGCTGGCGCTCTACGGACGCCGCCTGTGGGAGGGGATGAGCTCACACTGGCCGACCGCCGACCAGCAACCGGGCGCCACAGCCGCGGACGTCGAGTACGCCGGCCGGTGGCGCAGCATGCCGAAAGTGGTGTTCTCCTCGACGCCGACACCGGTCGACTGGAACACGCGCCTGGTCACGGGCGACGCGGTCACCGAGATCACCCGGCTCAAGGCCGAGGACGACGGCCCCATGGACATCGGTGGCGCGACGCTCGCCGGGGCGGCGATGCGGGCCGGGCTGATCGACGAGTACCTGCTGCTGACCGCACCGGTCGTGCTGGGTGGCGGCACGCCGTTCTTCGCTGCCCTGGACAGCTGGGTGGACCTGCGCCTGGTGGAGACCCGGACGTTCCCGGGTGGCGTGGTCCTGACGCGGTATGAGACCCGGCGCTGAGCGCCTGGCTCTCCCTCGTGCTCGTAGGCGCTAGGCCCGGCGGTCGCGTCGTCGACGAACCCGAGGCTCCTGGGTGAGCACGCCGACCAGTCGGCGGCACAGCGCCTCGGTCATCTCCTCCGCCCGCCGGGACGCCCGCACCACCTCCCACAGACCCATGGCGCCGAACAGACCCGCGAGCGCGACGGTCAGCGCGACCTCCTCCGCAGGCGCCTCCCCGAGGACCGACATGGCCGCGACCGCAGTCAGGAGGACGGCGCCGCCGACGAGGACGTGGTTGCGAAAGTTCATCACCGTGAAGTGGACCTGCCCCTCCACCCTCGTGCCGCCCGGAGTCTCGGTCAGGGTGCCGTGGAGCACCGGCACCGGGTGCCGCCCGCGCAGGAACCGCACCCGGATCCGACCCTCGCGGACCCGGATCCGCTCCCCCCAGACGCGCCGTCGACGCTCGGCCACGTGGGCGATGTCGTCCGGGGTGCGGCCCGGCACGGTGAACTGGACGGGTCGCTTGCGGGGCACGCGGCGATTCTCTCGTGCTCGGCTCGGGTCCGACGAGACGTCGACCCGTCACCGGCTCCGCGCCGTACGGCGTGTCTGGTCGAGGGAGTGACGGGTCGGCGGGTCGGTCAGCGGGGCTGCAGCCACCAAGGGCTGGTGTAGGCGACGGCGAGGTCGTTGCAGGGATGACCGGCCGGCCCGGGCGTCGCGTTGGGCTGCTCGGGGTCGGAGATGCGCAGCAGCATCCAGTCGCCGTCGGCCACGTCGATGGGGACCTTGAAGCGGTGCACGTCCCCGACGCGGAACTCCTCGACCGCCGCCACGGTCGGCACCTCGACCCCCGGGCGCAGCACCTGCACGGCGAGCTTGCGGCCCAGCCAGGACGCGTCGCGCGCCAGGTCGAGCCGGATCGTCACGGTGCCCTTGCGCATCGGCAGCGTCGAGCCCATCCGGCGCGGCTTGCCGCCCCGCGGGGTCGCGGTCGCGTCGACGCGCAGTCCCGACGTACGCGTGGCGAAGAAGCGGCGCGCCTGCATCGCGGCCTTCACCCCGCGCCGGGAGTGCTCGGTGACCCAGAGGCCGGTGCGACCCTTGCCCTCGGGGTGGCCCCAGTCGACGCCGTGCTCGTCGGTGACGCCGGTGATCCCGGTGCGCCACCCGGCGTTGAGGCAGGCCACCAGGGGTGAGGACCTGCCGTCGGCCCAGCCCTCGAAGAGGTAGTCGTCGCGGCGGTTGAACATCTCCAGCGACACCATCTGGTCGCGCACCCGCGGGTCGAAGTGGAACTCCTGGAAGCGCCCCGGCTCGCGGCCGGGGTGGTTGAAGCCGGCGATGCCGTCGGCGCCACCGCCGAGGACCAGACCCGGCTCGCGACGCAGCCAGGACAGCAGCGGCTGCATCAGCCCGGCCTGCAGGATGTCGACATAGTGCTCGGTGAACCAGACGTTGACGTGCCCGATCAGGGGCTCGGACCACTCGAAGCCGCGGATGGCGGTGAAGGCGCCGTCGACGTTGGCGGCGTCGGCGTACTCCTTCGTCCGGCGCCAGCCGCTGCGGGTCAGGCCGCCGAGCTGGGCGTACTCCGGCGGCAGGATCCCCGAGAGCACGTCGCCCAGCAGGTTGTCGGAGATCGTGGCGTGGTCGGTCAGCGCGGCCACGTCGAGCCCCGCGCTGCGCATCGAGTCGAACGCCAGCTCGGGGTCGCCGTCGCCGTCGGAGAGCAGCGTGTGGTTGTGCAGGTCGGCGTGCACCAGGCGCGTGCCCCGGCGAATCCGCGACCGCCGGGCGGCGCCGCGCACCGCCCGCGTGCCCACGTCGGCGATCGCCGGGGTGTGCGCGCCGAGCACGCCGGCCACCAGCAGCGACGCGCCTGCGCCGCCCAGCGCCGTACGGCGGGAGAGGGGAGCGGCCGGCAGCTGGACGGGCCCGGTGTGGTCGTGGTCGCACATGCCCCCATCAACGCGGAGCCGTCCCTCGGGTCACTGCCGCGGCGGTGAACAGTCGGTGAGCATCCGTGAACATTCGGCTCTGTTTAATCGCTGGCACAGCGGCGTGACGCGGCGGATGCTCGGAGCATGGACATCAAGCAGGTCGATCCCGACTCCGCCGAGGCGGTGCGGGACTTCGTGACGGTCACCAACGCCGTACGACGTGTCGACTCGCCGTGGTCGCACCCGATGACCGAGCGCGGCTGCGCCGGGCAGCTGCGCCACGGCTGGGACGAGGAGCCGGCGATCGGCTTCGTCGGCTACCAGGACGGCGAGCCGGTGGCGACGGGGGAGTGCTCGGTCAGCGAGTGGGACAACCTCCACCTCGCCTGGCTGGACGTGAGCGTGGCTCCCGAGCGGCGCCGCGCCGGCCACGGGTCGGCGATGCTCGAGGCGCTGTCGGGCCGCGCCCGCGAGCTCGGGCGGACCTCGATCGGCATCGGCGGCTGGGAGTCGGCGGCGACGCGGACGTTCGCCGAGCACCACAAGCTGGACTTCAAGGGGCGTGAGGTGTGCCGGCGCCAGGTGGTGACCCAGCTCGACGTCGCCGCCCTGGACCTGGTCCACGAGCAGGCGCGCACGGCGGCGTCGTCGTACGAGATGGTGCGCTGGCTCGCGCACACCCCCGAGGATCAGGTCGACCCCGTCGCGGTGATGACCGGCGCCATCAACGACGCGCCGACCGACGACCTCGACATCGAGGACGAGGTCTTCGCGCCGCAGCGGATCCGCGACTACGAGGCGGCGCAGGAGGCGCAGGGGCATCTGCTGCACCGCGTCGTCGCGCGGCACCGCGAGACCGGTGAGCTGGCCGGGCAGAGCGTGGTGGCGGTCTATCTCGAGCGCCCCGAGCTGGGCGAGCAGCACGACACGTCCGTCGTGCGCGCCCATCGCGGGCACCGGCTCGGGCTGCTGCTCAAGCTCGAGGTGCTGCGTTGGCTGCGCGAGACCCAGCCGCAGCTCGTCTCCATCGACACGTGGAACGCCGAGTCCAACGACCACATGATCGGGGTCAACGAGCTGCTGGGCTATCGGGTGCTCGGGTACACCCCGCTGTTCCAGCGGTCCCTGTGAGAACGGTGAGTACTGAGAACCACCCGTTCGACCCAGTGACCGAGGGGCCCACCCGTGCCTAGTGTCGGACCATGACGATGAAGCTGAGCATGGTCACGATCGACACCCTCGACGCGGAGCCGCTCGCCCGTTGGTGGGCTGAGCAGACCGGGGCTGCGGTCACCCAGACGAACGACGGCTGGTTCGCCGTGGTCGAGGGCGGCGGGCTGCCGGTGATGCTGGCCTTCCAGCAGGTCGAGGACCCGACGCCGGGGAAGAACCGCGTCCACCTCGACCTGTCCACCGACGACCTGGACGCCGAGGTCGACCGGCTGCTCGGTGCCGGGGCGACGCTGGTCGGGCGCCGCGAGATGGGGGACTTCCACTGGGTGACGCTCGCCGACCCGGACGGCAACCAGTTCTGCGTCGCCCAGCACGACTGAGCCACGCCGTCCGTCAGGCGACTCGCATCAGTGCGTGGCGGCGTCGTGAGGCAGCGATCGGTCAGACCAGGTAGCTGTGGGTGCGCTGGAGGCAGGCGGCGGCCTCGGTGACCACCCGGTCGATGAGGGCCTCGCAGGTCGGCAGGTCGTCGAGCACACCGACGACCTGACCCGACGCGAGCACGCCCGCACCTGTGTCGCCCTCGACGAGCCCGGCCTTGAGCATCATCGGGGTGTTGGCGGCGAGCGTCATCTGGGCCAGCGAGCGGCCCTGGGTCTTCTTCATCTCCCGGCCGTCGCGGGCCAGGTCGAGCCAGGACAGGCCGCTCATCTTCTTGAACTCGAGCGTACGGCGCACGGTCGGCGCGAGCCGCTTGACCGGGCTGGACTCCTCGATCTCCTCGACGAGCGCGGTGCGCAGCATCCGGTGGGGCATGCCGTCGACCTTGGCGGTGACGACCGTGCCGTTGACGTCGTGGGAGAGGTAGAGCTCCTTGACCGCCTGCGGGACCGCGCTGTCCTGGGTGAGCAGGAAGCGGGTGCCCATGCCGATTCCGGCTGCGCCGTACGACAGGGCGGCCGCGAGGCCACGCCCGTCGAAGAAGCCGCCGGCCGCGACGACCGGGATGTCGACGGCGTCGAGCACGCTCGGCAGCAGCAGCGTGGTGGGGACCGAGCCGGTGTGGCCGCCGCCCTCACCGCCCTGGATCATCACCGCGTCGGCGCCCCAGCCGGCGACCTTCTCCGCGTGGCGCGGCAGACCGACCGACGGCATCACCACGATGCCGTGGTCCTTGAGCTTGGCGATCAGGTCCTTCTTGGGCGCCAGTGCGAACGACGCGACCTTCACGCCGTGCTTGATCAAGAGGTCGCAGCGGTCGGAGGCGTCACCGGCGTCGGCGCGCAGGTTGACCCCGAAGGGCTGGTCGGTGCGGCCCTTGACCTCGACGATCGCGTGCTCGAGCTCCTCGTAGGTCATCGTCGCGCTGGCCAGGATGCCCAGCCCGCCGGCGTTCGCCGTACCGCTGACCAGGCGGGGGCCGGCGACCCAGCCCATGCCGGTCTGCACGACCGGGTGGCGGACGCCGACCAGCTCGGTGAGCGGGGTGGAGAGCAGCTGCGGGGTGGTCATCTGGTGACTCCGCTCTCGACGGGCGGGACCTCGCGGTCGCGCAGGGTCTTGGGGTCGAGGACCTCGCGGATCAGGATCAGCTCCTGCATCGTGGGGGTCCTGGTCTCGGGGACGTCGCCGTCAACGGTCAGCTCGAAGCCGGTGGCCGCGCGGACGTCGTCGACGGTGACGCCGGGGTGCACCGACAGCAGCCGCACGGTGTCTCCGGCGCCCTTGACGTCGAGGACCGCGAGGTTGGTGACGATGCGGTGGATGTCGTTGTAGCGGGCGGCGCCGGAGCCGGCCTCCTTGGCGTTCTTGGGGCCGACGCCGGAGACGATGTCGACCTTCTCGACGAACACCCGCGGGGAGTGCTTGGGCACCCAGTAGGACGTGCGGTTGTTGACGGTGTTGCCCGGCGCGCCGCGCGAGCCGAGCAGCTGGCGCTTGGGCTGGGCGAAGTCGCCGATGGCCGAGATGTTCTGGTTGCCGTGCCGGTCCACCTGGGTGGCGCCCATCATCACGTGGCGCTTGCCGTAGGCGACCACGTCGAAGACCCGGCGGAACGGGATCCAGCCCTCGACGACGTCGGCCTTGGCGAACAGCGGGGGCACGCCGCCGAGGAAGAGCGACTCGCCGTCGGAGATGACGAGGTCGGGGTTCGAGGTCAGCTTGGCCAGGCGCACGCCCAGCATCGGCAGCATCCCCATCGGGCTGCCGAAGATCTCGCCGTCCTCGGCGAAGGCGTCGGCGATGGCGGCGGCGCAGACCTCGGCGCGGCTGCAGTCGGGTGCGTCACTCATCGTCACTTCTCCTCTGCGTGGAAGGCCTGGACGGCCGCCTGGTAGTCGTCCTCGGACCCGGACAGGAAGCGCGCCTCGAAGGCTGCCCACTCCTCGGGGTCGGCTGCGGCCTTCGCGTAGGCCCTCTGGAACTTCTCGTCGCGCTCGTAGTCGGGCGTGCACGTGGTGAAGTGCGCCCCGTTGGGCGTCTCGACGACGCCGGTGACCATCATCCGGTTGAGCAGCAGCCGCTGCACCGGGGTGTCGACGGTCAGGCCGGCGGTGTCGACGACCTGCTCGACGCTGACGAACGCCTTGTCGGCGGCCATGCAGAAGAGGTCGTCGAAGTAGGGGTCCGGTCCGAGGTACGACGCGTTGCCGTGCGCGTCGGCGCGGTTGAGGTGGACCAGCGCCACGTCGAGACGGAGCGCGGGGACCGCGACCAGCTCGTCGTACTCGCCGTCCTCGGCTGCGTAGGGGCTGGTGACGGTCTTGATGTCCGGGTTGTTGACGAGCACGTCGGAGCCGAGGCCGGCGCGCATCGGCAGGAACGGCAGCCGCTCGGCGGCGGCCTTGAGGCCGGTCTGGAACATGCCCTCGTCGAGCTCGACGATCTCGGGGATCGTGCGGTTCTGGCGCGCCTGCTGGAAGTTCGGCTCCAGCGGGACGGTGTCGAGGGAGACGAAGGCGTAGACGAGCTTGCGGATCTTGCCCGCGCGGGCGAGCAGGCCGACGTCGGCGCCGCCCCACGAGACGATCGTCAGGTCCTTGAGGTCGGAGCGCAGGATCGCGCGGACCAGGGCCATCGGCTTGCGCCGCGGGCCCCAGCCGCCGATGCCGATGGTCATCCCGTCCTCGAGCTGGGCGACGACCTCGTCGATGCTCATGCGCTTGTCGCGCGGCTTCAGGCTCACTTCTTGCTCGCTTTCTCGGTGCCGGCGAACTCGTCGCGCAGCTCGTCGGCCACCCCTGCGAGGTTGAGCTCCATGGTGAAGCCCTGCTCGAAGCGGTAGCTCTTGTTGACGTCGATGGGGTCGATCCCGTTGAGGGCCTCCTTGGCGGCCCGGATGACCCGGGTGTCCTTGGCGGCGATCTCGGCGGCGACCGCGAGGGCCGCGTCGTCGAGCTGATCGCGGGGGACCACCTCGAGGACGGATCCGTGCTGGATGAGGTCCGCGGCCTTGATGGTGCGCGCGGTGAAGTAGAGGGTGCGCATCAGGTGCTGGGGGACCAGGCGGGCCATGTGGGTCGCGGCGCCGAGGGCGCCCTGATTGACCTCGGGGACGCCGAAGAACGCGTCGTCGCTGGCCACCACGCAGTCGGCGTTGCCGACCAGGCCGACGCCACCGCCGACGCAGAAGCCGTTGACCGCAGCGATCACGGGGACCGCGCACTCGTAGACGGCCTTGAAGGCGGCGAAGCAGCCCTTGTTGGCGCCGATCAGCGCGCCGAAGCCCTCGGTGTTCTGCATCTCCTTGATGTCGACGCCGGCGTTGAAGCCCTTGCCCTCGGCGCGCAGCACGACGACCTTCGTCGCCATGTCGGCGCTGGCCTCGTCGAGCGCGGCCGCGACGTCGAACCAGCCTTGGACGGGCAGCGCGTTGACCGGCGGGTAGTCCATCGTGACGACGCGGATCCCGTCGTCGCGCAGGTGTGAGGAGATGCCCATGTTCTGCCTTCCGGTATCCAAACCTAACGTTTGCTTGGTAGCCTAACAGTTGCTTGGTTCGGACGTCGATCATCGATATCAATCATCGATTCACTGGGAGGCTGCTCGTGGCGGTAGGGATGGACCTGACCGGTCGGGTCGTGCTCGTCACGGGCGGGACGAAGGGGATCGGGGCCGGGATCGCGCGGGTCTTCGTCTCGGCGGGGGCGACGGTCGTCACCTGTGCGCGGTCTGCCGTGTCGTCGCTCGCTGAGGGGACGAGTCACCTGCAGTGCGACGTGCGTGACCCTGCCTCCGTCGCTGCGGTGGTGGACGCTGTCGTCGCGGAGCACGGTCGGCTCGACGTCGTCGTCAACAACGCCGGCGGCTCGCCGTACGTGCTGGCGGCGGAGGCCTCGCCCCGGCTGCACTCCAAGGTGATGGACCTCAACTTCTTCGGGCCGCTGCTCGTCGCTCAGGCCGCCAACGCGGTGATGCAGCGGCAGCCGAGCGGGGGATCCATCGTCAACATCTCCTCGATCAGCGCGATCCGGCCCTCGCCGGGGACCGCGGTGTACGGCGCGGCGAAGGCCGGCATCGACTCGCTGACCACCTCGCTGGCGATGGAGTGGGCCCCGAAGGTCCGGATGAACTCGATCAACGTCGGCCTGTGCCGCACCGAGCTGACCGGTGAGCACTACGGCGGCGACGACACCGTCGCCGCGATCGAGCGCACGATCCCCCTGGGCCGGATGGCCCGGCCCGAGGAGGTCGGCCACGTCGCGCTGTTCCTGGCGTCCGACCTCGCGTCGTACGTCAGCGGCGCGAGCGTCGCCTGCCACGGCGGGGGAGAGCCGCCGGTCTTCCTCTCGGTCACCCAAACCCCCTCAGTCAAGGAGAACAAGTGAGCAGGATCCTCGAAGGACGCGTCGCGATCGTCACCGGCGCTGGGCGCGGCATCGGCCGCGAGCACGCGCTGGAGCTGGCCCGCCAGGGCGCGAAGGTCGTCGTCAACGACCTCGGTGCCTCGCTCGACGGCCAGGGCGCCTCCGACGGCCCCGCCCACGAGGTCGTCGCGGCGATCCGGTCGTCGGGGGGCGAGGCGGTGGCCAACGGTGCGGACGTCGCCGACTTCGAGCAGGCCGCGGCCATGGTGCAGCAGGCCATCGACACCTTCGGCGGGCTCGACATCCTCGTCAACAACGCCGGCTTCGTGCGCGACCGGATGCTCGTCAACACCTCCGAGGAGGAGTGGGACGCCGTCATCCGCGTGCACCTCAAGGGCCACTTCGCGCCGCTGCGCCACGCCGGCGCCTACTGGCGCAACGAGGCCAAGGCCGGCCGTCCGCGCGCCGCCCGGGTGATCAACACGTCGTCGGGCGCCGGGCTGCAGGGCTCGATCGGCCAGACGACGTACTCGGCCGCCAAGGCCGGCATCGCGGCGATGACGCTGGTGGCCGCCTCCGAGATGGGCCGCTACGGAGTGACCGTCAACGCGATCGCCCCTGTTGCTCGCACGCGGATGACCGAGGGTGCGTTCCCCGAGATGATGGCGTCGTCCGAAGCCGCCTTCGACGCGATGGACCCCGCCAACAACTCGCCCGTCGTCGCCTGGCTCGCCTCCGAGGACGCCGGCGACGTCACCGGCCGCGTCATCGAGATCGAGGGTGGCCAGATCTGCCTGGAGCAGGGCTGGGCCCACGGGCCCAAGAAGGACATCGGCCGGCGCTGGGAGACCGCCGAGGTCGGCGACGCCCTGCGTGGGCTGATCGCCGACGGCGCCCTGCCGGAGCCGGTGTACGGGACGGCGTGAGGCTGCTCGTTTCACGAGTTAACTCGTGAAACGGTCACTTCCCACATGAAGGTTCACGTGGGAAGTGACCGTTTCGTGTGGTCAGTACGGCCGCAGGCCGCCTGGCGCATCATCCGGCGGATCCGGGCGGCCGTCGCCTCGGGGCGGTAGAGGTCGGCCCAGATCAGCCGGATCATCAGCCATCCCGTCGCCTCGCGTATCCGGTCCTCGCGGACCTTCTCGCGTACGACGGCGTCAGCCGCCGTCTCGCCCTGGCGCAGGAACCGCCCGTACTTCACGCGGCCGTCGAACTCAGCGAGCAGTCCGTGCTCCGGCCACGCCATGTCCGTGATCCCGATCAACGCACCTGAGGGGTCGCGCACTTCGAACTGGAGCACCGGTTCGGGCAGATGCTGCAGCCAGCACAGGTGCCTCCCGCGCGATTCGAAGAGGGACTGTGCTCCCGCCCGCACCAGCCGAACGGTCAGCTGGAGCCGGTGGCTTCCGGGCCAGCGCTCCCGTGCTGCGTGGGCGGCCAGGATCTCGTCCGTCGTCGCGTGGCCGTGATCGACCACCGAGTCCAGCGTCACGACTCCCTGCTCCACGCTGCTGATCGCCGCGTGATCGAGCCCGCACCGCAGAGGTGTCATCGCGAGGTGTCCGCTGGCGCTGAGCAGCACGTCGTCGGGCGTCCACGACCCGGCGTGATAGACCACGTCTCCGATGATGCGGGCCGGCCCGCCGTCGAGACGGGTGACATGGATCCGCTGCAGGTCGGGTTCCCAGGCGCGCAGACCGTGGTCCAGGGCGCCCGAGGTGTGGCTCAGTGCGACCGCGCTGCCGTGCGAGTGCAGTACGGCGTGGGCCCGCAGGAGGTGGCGGTCAGTCTCGTCTGACGCGTCCCAGGTGGTGCGCGCGGTGTAGGCGCCGTGGCGGACACGGGCGATGTGTCGGGCGCGGCGGGCGTTGGTGAGGTCTCGCTGCGTGTAGCCGTGCTCGAGTGCCTCGCGGGTCAGGAACACCTTGTCGGGGTGAAGTCTGAAGAGCTCATCCATGCGGGGAGCCTGCGCCAGATCCGTACGGGGTACGCCGCGACGCGTCGTACCTGTGGAGGGGGTGGCGCCGGCACGGCCCTGTGGATGATCGGTGGCCTGTTCGCGCCGTACTGACCACACGAAACGAGCACTTCCCACGTGGAACTTCGTGTGGGAAGTGACCGTTTCACGAGTTAACTCGTGAAACGGACAGCCCCGCCAACCCCACCAGCCCCTACCGCCGCAGCAACCCCTTGGCCACGTGCGTGACCTGCACCTCGTTGGAGCCGGCGTAGATCATCAGGCTCTTGGCGTCGCGGGCGAGCTGCTCGACGCGATACTCGGCCATGTAGCCGTTGCCGCCGAAGAGCTGCACGGCCTCCATCGCCACGTCGCAGGCGGTGCGGGAGGAGTAGAGCTTGTAGGCCGACGCCTCGGCGAGGTCCATCACGATGCCGGCGCGGCGCATCTCGACGGCGCGGAAGACCATGTTCTGGACGTTGACGCGCGCGACCTCCATCTCGGCGAGCTTGAGCTGGATGAGCTGCAGCTGGGAGATCGGGTTGCCCCACAGCATCCGCTGCTTGGCGTAGTCGAGGCTGAGCCGCTGGCACTCCTCGATGATGCCGAGCGCGAACGTCGTGAGGCCGACGCGCTCGTTGACGAAGTTGGCCCGCGCCGACTCGCGCCCGTCGCCGCCCCCGGCGCCCGATCCGCCGGCGAGCAGCCGATCCCGACCCACCGCGACGTTCTCGAAGAAGAGCTGGCCCGTGGGGGAGGAGGCCATGCCCATCTTCTTCAGCGGCTTCGACCGGGTCAGGCCGGGCATGTCCGCGTCGAGGACGAAGGTGAGCACCGGCTGCTCGCGCCGGTCCACGCCGGAGCCGTCGTCGAGCTTGGCGTAGACGACGATCGTGTCGGCGTAGGGCCCGTTGGTGATGAACGTCTTCTGCCCGTTGAGCACCCACCCGTCGCCGTCCGGCTTCGCGGTCGTGCGCATCCCGCCGAAGGCGTCGGAGCCGGCGTCGGGCTCGGTGATGGCCCAGCTGCCGATGGTCTTGAAGGTCAGCAGGTCCGGCACCCAGCGCCGGCGCTGCTCGAGCGAGCCCATCGCGTTGATGGTCAGCGCCGCCATCCCGGTCGAGACGCCGATCGCGGCCGGGATGCCCATCCCGACCTTGACCAGCTCGATGTTGGCGATCACCTGCTGGGCCGGGTCTGCCGCCTCGGGGGCGGGCTCGTCGAAGGCCTCACCGGCCGCCGCTGCGGTGTCCCGCCGCATCGACCACTCGAACTGCTCCAGCGACGCCTCGCCGATCCCGAACGCGGCGGAGTACTTCCGCACCAGGTCGTACGGCGGGAGCCCCTCGAACTCGAGCTCGTCCTGGAGCGGGCGGATCTCCCGGTCCACGAACTGGCGCACCGCGTCGCGGACGGCGAGGCCGTCCTCGCTCCAGGCGAACATCAGATGCGCTCGATGATGGTGCCCGTCGCCATCGCGCCACCGGCGCACATCGAGATCAGCGCCGTGCTCTTGTCGCGCCGCTCCAGCTCGTGCAGAGCGGTCGTGATCAGTCGGACACCCGTGGAGCCGACGGGGTGGCCGAGCGCGATCGCGCCACCGTTCACGTTGACCTTGTCCATGTCCACGCCGTGCACCTGCGCCCACGACAGCACGACGGAGGCGAAGGCCTCGTTCACCTCGAACAGGTCGAAGTCCGAGATCGCCATGCCGGTGCGTTCGAGCAGCCGCTGGGTCGCGTCGACCGGGCCGTCGAGGTGGTAGTAGGGGTCGGAGCCGACGAGGCAGTGCGTGTGGATCCGCGCCTTGGGGGTCAGGCCGAGGGCGCGGGCGCGGTCCTCGTCCATGATGATCATCGCCGAGGCGCCGTCGGAGATCTGCGACGACGTGCCCGCGGTGTGCAGCCCGTCCTCGAGCACCGGCTTGAGTCGGGCCAGCCCCTCGGGGGTCGTGTCGCGCAGTCCCTGGTCGGTGTCGACGACGCGGGTCTCGCCGGTCGGCTTGCCCTCCTCGTCGAGGATCGGCGCCTCGATCGGCGCGATCTCGCGCTTGAATCGACCCTCGTCGACCGCCGTACGCGCCTTGAGCTGGGAGGCGAGGCCGAACGCGTCGAGGTCCTCGCGGGTGATGCCGCGGTTGCGCGCGATCCGGTCCGCGCCGGTGAACTGGTCGGGCATGTCGATGCTCCAGCTGGCCGGGCGCGGGTCACCGGTGCCGGCGGGGACGCTCGCGCCCAGCGGGATCCGGCTCATCGACTCCACGCCGCAGGCGATGCCGGCGCTGATCGACCCGGCGCGCACCAGGTCGTTGATCAGGTGCGCCGACTGCTGGCCGGAGCCGCACTGCGCGTCGATCGTCGTACCGCCGGTCGCCTGGGGGAGCCCCGCGTGCAGCCACGCGCGGCGGACCATGTCGTTGGACTGCTCGCCGGCCTGGGTGACCACGCCGCCGATGACCTGCTCGATCTCGGCCGCGTCGACGCCGGAGCGCGCGAGCACCTGGGTCATGGCGTGGCCGAGCAGCTCGCCGGGGTGGATCCCCGCCAGCCAGCCCCGGCGCTTGCCGAGGGGGAGACGCAGCGTTTCGACGATGACGGGGTTGCCCATTTCAAGCCTCACTGCAGATGGGGGAGTACGACGCGACGCGGCGTCGTGCGGACCGGTTCGGAAGGTAGAACAGGTTCCTTGGCCCCGGCAAGGACGAGTCCCGCCAGCAGGGAATCGGCGGGAAATCTGGCGACCGGGCTTCCTAACCTACCGAGAGTATGTAAGCATCATCACTAGAACGTGTTCCAGTATCGAGAGGCTGAGTTGTGACCGCTAGCGATGTCCTGCCCGCAGGGTTCGACCCCACCGACCCGGCCATCTACGAGACCCGGGTCCCGCACGAGGAGTTCCTCGCCCTGCGCCAGAAGGCCCCCGTCTTCTGGGTCGAGCAGGACGAGGTCGCCGCTGTCGGGATGCTCGGGGACCAGGGCTACTGGGCGGTGAGCAAGCACGCCGACGTGGCCGCGGTGTCCAAGAACAGCAAGGACTTCTCGACCCACGAGAACGGCGCGATCATCCGCTTCGCCCCCGACATGACGCGCGACCAG
This sequence comes from Nocardioides pacificus, assembly GCF_054775955.1. Classification (NCBI taxonomy): domain Bacteria; kingdom Bacillati; phylum Actinomycetota; class Actinomycetes; order Propionibacteriales; family Nocardioidaceae; genus Nocardioides; species Nocardioides pacificus. The sequence goes on along the minus strand of NZ_BAAHCI010000004.1, from coordinate 251,722 downwards.
GTTGAGTTCCAGCGCGTGATGCTGATCAACCAGGACCCGCCGGACCACACCAAGAGCCGCCGCGTCATCTCGCGCGGCTTCACCCCGCGGGCGATCAACGCCATGCACGAGGTGATGGTGCAGCGCGCCGAGCTGATCGTGAAGGAGGCGTTGGCCCGCGGCGAGGGCGACTTCGTCGAGGAGGTGGCCGCCGAGCTCCCGCTGCAGGCGATCGCCGACCTGCTCGGCGTGCCGCAGGAGGACCGCAAGAAGCTCTTCGAGTGGTCCAACCAGATGCTGTCCTACGACGACCCGACGATCGGGGGCGACCCCGAGGCCGCGTCGATCGAGATCCTCACCTACGCGATGGCGATGGCCGACGAGCGCCGCCGTGAGCCCAAGGACGACATCGTCACCAAGCTGATCACCGCGGACGTCGACGGCGAGGGCCTCAGCGACGACGAGTTCGGATTCTTCGTCATCCTGCTCGCGGTCGCCGGCAACGAGACCACCCGCAACGCGATCACCCACGGGATGAACGCCTTCTTCGAGCACCCCGACCAGTGGGAGCTCTACAAGCGGGAGCGCCCCGAGACGATGGTCGACGAGGTCATCCGCTGGGCGACGCCGGTGACGGTCTTCCAGCGCACCGCGCTCAACGACGTCGAGGTCGGCGGCGTGCCGGTGAAGAAGGGCCAGCGCGTCGGGCTCTTCTACGCCAGCGCGAACCACGACGAGGACGTCTTCGACAACGCGGACACGTTCGACATCATGCGCGACCCCAACCCGCACCTCGCGTTCGGCGGGCACGGTGCGCACTACTGCATCGGCGCCAACCTCGCGCGGCTCGAGGTGAAGGTGATGTTCGAGGCGCTGGCCGACCACTGCCCCGACATCTCCAAGCTCGGCGACCCCGAGCGGCTGCGCTCGGGCTGGATCAACGGCATCAAGCAGCTCCGCGTCAAGTACGCCTGAGTCGCCTGCCCCCAGACACGACGCCCCGTCCTCCTTCCCTCAGGAGTCCGGGGCGTCGTCTCGTACGGCGTCCGACGCTGCCCGCACGGTGCACCCGTCCCTCAGCTAGGCGACGTCCCGGACGCGCACGCTCGCCACCGCCGCGAGCGCCGGCACCAGCGCCCAGAGCAGCAGCGCCAGCACCGCCCCGGTCACTCCCGGGCCCGGTCCTGGCAGGGTTCCCGAGACGGTGTTGGCCAGTGTGCTGGGCACCCAGTCAGCGGCCTCTCCGGCGAGCTGAGCCACCGTCGGCGGCAGGATGAACAGCAGGACCATGGCGGCGGTGACGGCGCCGCCGGGGTTGCGCAGGATCGTGCCGAGGCCGCCGCCGAGCACGGCCCCCACCGCGCCGGTGAAGGTGGACGCGACCAGCAGTCGGGCAACCTCGCCGGCGGGCACCAGGAACTCGTGGTCGACCAGCGGCAGCGAGACGGCGACGGCGGCGATCGTCAGGGCCGTGCCCACCGCCCCGAGCAGGCCGCCGCCGAGCATGATGGCGGTGAGCTGGGCGAGGGTCGCGCGCTCGCGCCGTGGGGAGAGCAGGAACGTCGGCACGACCGTGTGGTGGGCGTACTCGCGCGCGGAGGCGATGGCCCCGAACAGTGAGGTGCCGATCATCGCGTTGAACGAGAAGGCCACCAGTGAGCGCTGGTCCTCCGCGCCGGCGATGAAGCCCTTGCTGCCGTCCATGTCGGTGCCGACGAGCACGGCGACGGCCGTCGTTCCGCTGATCACCAACAGGGCGACGAGGAACCCCCAGGGCATCCGCGTGGTCGCCAGCTTGCGCAGTTCACCGCGCACCAGGCGCAACCAGGTCATGGCGTCGATTCCTCCGTCCAGCGCATGAACAGCTCCTCCAGGGACCCTTCTCTCTGGGTGAGCTCGTGCAGCACCACGCCGGCTGCGAACGCGCGCTCACCGATCTCGCTGAGCGACAGCCCCCGGACCGACAGGGCGCCGTCCTCGAGCATCGACACCTCGGCACCGGCGCGGAGCAGCACACTGCTCAGCGTGGTCGGCTCGTTGGCGCGCACGGCGACGTCGCTGTGCTGCAGGTCCGCCAGTGCCCCGCTGGTGACCAGCCGGCCGTGGTGGAGGACCACCACGTCGTCGGCGAGGTGCTCGATCTCACCGAGGAGGTGGCCGGAGACGAAGACGGTGGCGCCGCGATCCGCACTGGTGCGGAGCAGGTCGCGCAGCTGCAGGATGCCCTGGGGGTCGAGGCCGTTGCCGGGCTCGTCGAGGATCAGCACCGGCGGGTCGCCGAGCAGCGCACCGGCCAGGCCCAGCCGCTGGCGCATGCCGAGCGAGTACGCACCGACGCGGCGCTCGCGCGCCTCCTCGAGCCCGACGATGTCGAGCACCTCGTCGACACGCCTGGTCTCGATGCCAGCGCTGTCGGCGAGGACGCGCAGGTGCTGACGACCGCTGCGGCCCGGGTGGAACGCGTCGGCCTCCAGCGCGACCCCCACGGTGCGGGTCGGGTCGGGCAGGTCGCGGTAGCGGCGGCCCCCGATGGTCGCGTGACCCTGCTGGGCCTTCGCGAGGTCGAGCAGCACCTTCATCGAGGTGGTCTTGCCGGACCCGTTCGGGCCGAGGAAGCCGGTCACCCGCCCGGGCCGCGCCGTGAACGACAGATCGTCGACGACGGCCGTGTCGCCGTAGCGCTTGGTGACGTGGTCGAACTCGAGTGCGTGCATACGGTGCCCCTCAGGACGATCACGAGGTGGATGCGACCGACCTCCAGGCTGGCGGGTCCGGGCTTGCGGCGGCAGAGGCGAAGGTCATCGACCCCGGCTCGTTGTAGGGTCACGGGGGTCCGGCGGGGATCGGCTCGGCGCTGGACGGGGAGGGAGACCGGATGCAGGAGCGCTCGGCCCACACCCCGGCCTACGACGCCGTCGACCTCGCGACCTGCGACCGCGAGCCGATCCACATCCCCGGCGCGGTCCAGCCACACGGCGTGCTCCTCGCCCTCGACGCCGGCCTCGACGCCATCGCGATGGCCTCCGCGAACTGCGCCGCGATGCTCGGCATCGCCGCTGACGACGCGCTGGGCCAGGCCCTGCGGGAGGTCGGCGGCGCCGAGCTGGAGAAGGCCGTGGCCGAGCAGGCGCGGCTCGGCTTCCCCGGCGAGTCGCTGGTGCTGATGCTCGACGAGGTACGCCGCGGCGAGCTGGCCGGCGCCGAGGTCGACGTACGCGTCCACCGCTCAGGGGAGCGTGTGATCGTCGAGATCGAGGGCCGGGGCCGGGAGACCTCGATGATGTCGCTGCGCTCGGCGCGCACGGTGATCGGCCGCCTGGCGGGGGCGGGGTCCGCGCAGGGCCTGGCCGACAGGCTGACGCGCGAGATCCGCGAGCTCACCGGCTTCGACCGGGTGATGGTCTACCGCTTCGACCGCGACTGGAACGGCGAGGTGTTCGCCGAGGACGTGCGCGCCGACCTGAACTCCTTCTTCGGCCTGCACTACCCGGCCACCGACATCCCCGCCCAGGCGCGCCGGCTCTACACGGTCAACTGGACCCGGTTGATCGCGGACCTCTCCTACGAGCCGGTGCCCCTGCAGCCGGTGCTCGACCCTGCGACGGGGGCGCCGCTCGACCTGTCGCACGCCACGCTGCGCAGCGTCTCGCCGATCCACGTGGAGTACCTCACCAACATGGGGGTCACCGCCTCGATGTCGGTGTCGCTGGTGGTCGACGGTCAGCTGTGGGGGCTGGTGGCGTGCCACCACTACTCCGGTCCGCACCGGCCCAGTCAGGACGCCCGCTCGGCCGCGGAGTTCCTGGGCCAGGTCGCCTCGCAGATGATCGTCGACCGTGAGCGGGCCGACGATCGAGAGGCCGAGCTGGCCACGCAGGGGGTGCTCTCCGCGATCACCTCGCGCCTGTCGGCGTCCGAGCGCGGCACCCTCGAGGCGGCCGTCGCCGATCCCGAGATGCTCGACCTCGTCGGCGCCCACGGCGTCGCGCTGCTGTACGACGGCATGCTGCTGACCGCGGGGACCGTCCCCGAGCCTTCGGTGCTCGACCGGATCGCGGAGGTGCTGGAGCGGCCCGACCACTACGCGTCCTGGGACGACCACCTCGGGGATCGTGACCCGGAGCTCGCGGCGGTGGCCGACATCGCGGCCGGGGCGCTGCGACTGGGGACGACTCCGGGCCGCTGGCTGCTCTGGCTGCGCCCGGAGCTGCAGCAGGTGGTCGAGTGGGGCGGTGACCCGACCAACAAGCTGCTCGCGGAGGCGGAGGGGCCGGAGGTCCGGCTCAGCCCGCGCAAGTCCTTCGAGAAGTGGCAGCAGCGGGTGCAGGGGCACAGCGCCGAGTGGCTGCCCTGGCAGGTCGCGGCCGCCGACGCCCTGGGTAGGCACATGGCCGGGCTGCTGCTGGCCGACGCCCGCGAGCAGATCGCGATGGCCGAGTCGCTGCAGCGCAGCGTGGTGCTCGACCGGGCGCCACAATTCGCCGGCGTGGAGCTCGCGGCCCGCTATCTCCCGGCGTCCGCCTTCCAGCTGGGTGGAGACTGGTGGGACGCCTTCGAGCTCCCGGACGGTCGGCTGGCGCTGGTGGTGGGCGATGTCGCCGGGCACGGGGTCTCGGCGGCCTCGGCGATGACCCAGCTGCGCACGGCGCTGCGGGCCTATCTCTATGAGGGACACGCGCCGGCCCAGTGCCTCGACCGCCTCGACCTGCTCATGGACGGCCTGCTCGACCAGCGTGTGGCCACCGCGATCGTGGTGGTGGTGGATGCCGCGACCGGTGTTGCGGACGTGGCGTCGGCCGGGCACCCTGCGCCGATCCTCGTCGCAGACGGCGAGGCGTGCGAGGTGGCGGTCGATGCACGCCCCCTCCTCGGCGTCGGCATCAGCGGCGCGGAGCAGCTGCGCCTGCAGCTCGAGGTGGGGCAGACGCTGTTGCTCTTCTCCGACGGTGTCGTCGAGCGTCGCGGCGAGGACATCAACGACGGCACCGAGCGCCTTCGCGACCTGGCGGCGCGTCCTGTCCCGGGCGCCGACCTGGACGCCTGGGTGGACGGGCTCCTCGTCGACCAGGCCCGCACGGACGACGACACGACCGTGCTCGCCGTACGCCGCTCCCGCCAGCTGTAACGCGGGGTTACGGCCACTACCGGAGCGCTCTACCGCGGTGGTAGTGGCGCTGACCACGCGTTACATGCGGGGGTGGGTACGGCGCGGGGCGGGCGTCGCGGCTCAGCTGGCGGTGGCGTGCTCGGCTCGGCGCTGCCCGAGGAGCCAGCGGCGCACGGCCTCCGCGATGACGCCCTCGTTGAGTCGGTCGACCGGGACGACCAGGGTGGGGATGCCGTCGTCGTCGAGGACCAGGACGCCGTAGTGGAGCCACTCGTGGGTCGCGCCGACGCGGATGTCGAGGCCGGCGAGATCGTGGTCACCGTACGTCGCGACGGCGAGCTGTCGACCGTCGCTCAGCTGAGCGTCGATGTGGGTCGTGGTGGACCCCCACGCGTGGCCGGGGATCCAGCTGAGGTCGTAGGCAACGCGCACGACCGTGGCAGTGAGGGGGGCGGCTGTGATGATCACGGGTTCGCTCCAGAAGGTCGTCGACGTCGGAAGCGGTTGTGCACGGGGCACGCCGCCATGACCTAAGAACGGCGTCCGCGGAGGCGAAGTTGAGGTCTCAACGAGACTTCTCGGGCAAAATCCGCGCACCCGCCGTCGGAGGCACGCCCCACGCCCATGTAACGCGGGGTTATGCGACCTGCCACAGCGAAATATCGCTGCGATAGTCGAGATAACCCCGCGTTACATGGGGCCGGCCGGGCTGAGGCCAGCAGCTAGCCCCGGGCGTACGACGTGCCGCGGCGTCAGCGAGCGGTGAGGATCTGCGGGCCGTCGGCGGTGATGGCGATCGTGTGCTCGCTGTGGGCGCCGCGCGAGCCGTCGGCGCTGCGCAGCGTCCAGCCGTCGGGGTCGGTGACGATCTCGTCGGTGGTGTGCAGGAACCACGGCTCGATCGCGATGACCAGGCCCTCGGCCAGCTTGAAGCCGCGGCCGGCGCGACCGTCGTTGGGGATGTGCGGGTCGCCGTGCATGGTGCGCCCGACGCCGTGTCCACCGAACTGGGTGTTGATCCGCAGCCCCGCCTCCCGGGCGACGCCCGCGATGGCGGCGGAGATGTCGCCGATCCGGTTGCCGACGGTCGCGGCCGAGATGCCGGCGGCGAGCGCTCGCTCGGAGACGTCGATGAGGCGCAGGTCCTCCTCGCGCGGCGTACCCACGACGACGCTGATCGCCGAGTCGCAGACCCAGCCGTCGACCGCGACCGCGAAGTCGAGGCTGAGCAGGTCGCCGTCGCGGAGCCTGTAGTCGTGGGGGAGTCCGTGCAGGACCGCGTCGTTGACGGACGTGCACAGCACCTTGCCGAACGGCGAGGCACCGAAGGAGGGGTGGTAGTCGATGTAGCACGACTCCGCGCCGCGCTCGCGGATCATCTGGTGGGCCAGGGCGTCCAGCTCGAGCAGGTTGACGCCGACGTCGGCGGCCTCGGAGAGGGCGGTGAGGACCTCGGCGACGAAGCGGCCGGCGGGTCGCATCTCCTCGATCTGGGCAGGGGTACGGAGCTCGATCACGGGTCCAGCCTAGGCGGGTGCTCGGCCGGTAGCGGAATCCCTGGAGGGTGACCCGCGAGTAGCTGGAGATGTCCACGCACCACATGCGTGAACATCTCCAGCTACCCGCTGGTCGCCACCCTCGGGCTCAGCTCCCCGGCCGCTCCGCGCCCACGACCCACATCGCGAAGAACTGCGACCCGCCGCCGTAGGCGTGCCCCAGCGCGCGTCGTACGCCGTCGACCTGGTGCTCGCCGGCCTGGCCGCGGGCCTGCAGAGCCGCCTCGGCGAAGCGCAGCATGCCTGAGGCGCCGATCGGGTTGGACGACAGCACGCCGCCGGAGCAGTTGATGGGGATCCGGCCGTCCATCGCGGTCTCGCCGGCCTCGGTGAGCTTCCAGCCCTCGCCCTCGGCGGCGAAGCCGAGGTTCTCCAGCCACATCGGCTCGAACCACGAGAACGGCACGTAGATCTCGGCAGCGTCGATCTCGTCGATCGGGCTGGTGATCCCCGCCTGCTTCCACAGCGCGGCCGCGGCCTCCTGGCCGGCCTGCGGGTTGACCTGGTCGCGCTCGGCGGCGGTCGTCGGCTCCGAGCGCATCACGGTGCCGTGGATCCACGCGGGCGAGGTCGCCGACCGTGCGGTGTCCTCGTCGCCGATCACCATCGCGCAGGCGCCGTCGGAGGAGGGGCAGGTCTCGTCGTAGCGGATCGGGTCCCACAGCATCTGCGAGGCCAGCACCGACTCGACCGTGGTGTCCTTGTTGCGCAGGTGCGCATAGGGGTTGCGCAGCGCGTTCTGCCGGTCCTTGGCCGCCACGATCGCCCCCACGTGCAGGGGTGCGCCAGAGCGACGGATGTAGGACCGCACGTGCGGCGCGAAGTAGCCGCCCGCCCCAGCGTGCACCGGCATGATGAACGGCACCGGCACCGACAGCGCCCACATCGCGTTCGACTCCGACTGCTTCTCGTAGGCCACGGTCAGCACCCGCTTGTGCACCCCGGCCTGGACGAGCGAGGCGGCGACGATTGCGGTCGAGCCGCCCACCGAGCCGGCCGTGTGCACGCGCAGCAGCGGCTTGCCCGCGGCGCCGAGCGCCTCGGCGAGGTAGAGCTCGGGCATCATCACGCCCTCGAACAGGTCGGGCGCCTTGCCGACGACGATCGCGTCGATGTCGTCGAAGGTCATCTGGGCGTCCTCGAGGGCCCGGTCGATGGCCTCGCGGCACAGCCCGGCCATCGAGACGTCCTCGCGCTTGGCCCGGTGGTGGGTCTGACCGACCCCGACCACGGCGGCGAGCTGCTTGCCCATCAGCTGTTCCCTTCCATCACGCACACGAGGTTCTGCTGCAGCACCGGTCCCGAGGTGGCGTGCGCGAGCACCTTGCTCGCGGAGCCGTCCCAGACCTGGCGGGCGGCCTCGCCGATGCGGTTGAGGCCCGCGGTGAACATCGGGTTGGCGACCAGTGCACCGCCCGAGGGGTTCACGCGTACGTCGTCGGGCAGGCCCAGCGCCGAGCGCAGCACCAGCTCCTGGTGGCTGAACGGCGCGTGCAGCTCCGCCACCTGGACGCCGTCGGTGTCGAGGCCCCGGGCCGCGGCCGAGGTGGAGGCGGAGACAGTCAGATCACGCGCGCCGAGGTGCAGCGGGTCGACGTTGTGCGCGATGCCGGTGATCCACGCCGGGCGCTGGGTGACCGAGCGGGCCCGGTCGTCGGCGGCCAGCACGATCGCGGAGGCGCCGTCACTGACCGGCGCGCAGTCGTGCTTGCGCAGCGGGTCGGCATAGACGGGGCGGGCCAGCAGCTCCTCGACCGACGAGCCGCCGCTGCGGATGGCGTACTCGTTCTTCTCGGCGTCGCTCAGCGAGCGGTTGGCCACCTCGGCCATCGCCTGCTCGTCCCATAGCCCGGCCTCCATGCCCAGGCGGGCCTGGAGCCCGGCCAGCGACACGGTGTCGGGCCACAGCGGCGTCATCGAGTAGGGGTCCAGCTGCATCGCCATGGTGCGGCGCAGGACACCGGCAGAGGCCTTGCCGAACCCGTAGACCAGCGCGGTGTCGACCTCGCCGGTCTGGATCTTCAGCCAGGCCTCGTAGAGCGCCCAGGCCGCGTCCATCTCCACGTGCGACTCGTTGACGGGTGGCAGCGCGCCGATCGCGTCCACCGCCGACACGAAGGAGAAGGAGCGCCCGGCCAGGTAGTCGGAGGACCCCGAGCACCAGAAGCCGATGTCCTTGCGGGTGAAGCCGGTCTGCTCGTAGAGCTCGGCGAAGATCGGGACCAGCATCTCCACGCAGGTGGGGGAGCCGTCGAACTCCTTCATCTGTCGCTGGGCGAACCCGACGACCGCTACGTCTCTCACAGTCTCGTAGTCCTTCGTCTCAGAGGTGTTGCTTGTAGGTGTCGTAGTCCGCGTCCGGCTCGCCGGTCGGACGGAAGTGGCTGATGTTCTCCACGGTCGTGCCCCACTCCTCGCGCGGTCGCCAGACGGCCTCGACCCGCATCCCCATCCGGACCTCCTCGGCCGGGACGTCGAGGATCAGGTGCAGGAAGGCGATGTCGGCCCCGTCGAGCAGCACGTAGGCCGAGACGTAGGGCGGCTTGATCTTCTGGCCCAGGAACGGCACGTTCACGATGCAGTACGTCGTGACGGTGCCGCTGTGCGCGAGCTCCACCTCGTCGGTGGTCGCGACCCCGTCGACCGGGCAGGCGCTGCGCGGCGGCACATAGACCTTGTGGCAGGTGGGGCAGCGCTGGCCGAGGATCCGGCCCTCCTCGAGCCCGCGGAAGAACGCCGACTCCTCCGGGGAGGCGGCGTAGAGGTAGTCCAGGGAGACCGGCGTGATGATGCCGGTGAGCGGGTCCTGCGCGGCCGTGAACGGCTGGAGCGCGTCGACTGCCGCGACGCTGTCGTCCGGCTCGAAGCACGCGATGTCGGTGATCACCCCGGTGCGCTCCTCGGCCCAGCGGACCCTCACCCGCATCCCGACCGACGCGTCGGCAGCGGACTCGACGTCGAGCGCGTGCAGGAACGGCACGCTCGCGCCGTCGAGTCGCACCAGCGCCCAGGCGAAGGGCCGGTCGAAGGGCTGGTCCTTGACCGGCTCGGGGACCCACGTCCAGGACACGACCGTGCCGGTGGGGGCCACCTCGACCAGGTCGGTCAGCTGCTCGTGAGTGTGGGGGTCGAACTCCGGGGGCGGCAGGACCACCGATCCGTCGCTGATGCGGCCGGCGACGAGGCGCCCGTCGCGCAGGCCGGTGAAGAAGGCGCCGAGGACGGGTCCGACCGAGCGGGTGTAGTCGAAGGCCACCTGGACCGGGGCCTGGAGAGTGCGGGTCATGGCTCGGAAGTGAAACATGTTCTAGTGTGTGTGGCAAGCGTCTCACCGGGCCCTGTGGCCCGACTCCGGAGGAGGTTGGATGAAGCTCGGTCTGCAGCTCGGCTACTGGGGAGCGGCGCCTCCGACAGGCGTCCCGGAGCTCGTCGCGGCGGCCGAGGAGGCCGGCTTCGACTCGGTCTTCACCGCGGAGGCGTGGGGCTCCGACGCCTTCACACCGCTGGCCTGGTGGGGCCGCGAGACGACCCGGCTGCGGCTCGGCACGGCGATCGTCCAGCTCTCCGGGCGCACCCCGACCTCGACCGCGATGCACGCGCTCACCCTCGACCACCTCAGCGGCGGGCGGATGATCCTCGGCCTCGGCGTGAGCGGTCCGCAGGTCGTCGAGGGCTGGTACGGCCGGCCCTTCACCAAGCCGCTCGCGCGGACCCGGGAGTACGTCGACATCGTCCGCCAGGTGCTGGCCAGGGAGGACAAGGTCACCAGCGCCGGCCCGCACTACCCGCTGCCCTACGCGGGTGACGACGGGGTCGGGCTCGGCAAGCCGCTCAAGCCGATCGTGCACCCGTTGCGCGCGGACCTGCCGATCTGGATGGGCGCCGAGGGTCCCAAGAACGTCGCCTTGGCCGCGGAGATCGCCGACGGCTGGCTGCCGATCTACTTCTCGCCGCGGATGGCCGACATGTACGCCGGCTGGCTCGACGAGGGCTTCGCGCGCCCCGGCGCTCGCCGTACCCGCGAGACGTTCGAGGTCGCCGCGACCTGCCACCTCGTGGTCGCCGACGACGAGGATCAGGCGGCCGCCGCGCGCGAGGCCTACCGGCCCTGGCTCGCGCTCTACATGGGCGGCATGGGCGCCAAGGAGCAGAACTTCCACAAGCAGGTCTTCGAGCGGATGGGCTACGCCGACGTGGCGGAGCGGATCCAGGCGCTCTACCTCGAGGGCCGCAAGGACGAGGCCAGCGCGTTGGTCCCTGACGAGCTGGTCGACGAGGTCACCATCATCGGCACCCCCGAGCAGGTCCGCGCCGGTGTGCAGCGCTGGGCCGACGCCGGCGTGACGATGCTGCTGCTGACCGCCCACACCCCTGACGACGTACGACGAGTAGCGGAGGTCCTCGCGTGAGCGACAGCACCATGAAGCAGCACGACCCCACCCAGCACGACTCCATGCGAGTCGGCACCCACAACGGCCACCTGATGGTCGCCGCCCTCAAGCGCCACCAGGACGTCCCGGTGATGCACCTAGGCGAGACCACGCTCACCGGCCGGGAGACGGCGGCGCGGATCAGCCAGTACGTCCAGGCCTTCGAGAAGCTCGGCGCCGGGTCCGGTGCCGGCGCGGCACTCCTCGCTCTGAACCGGCCCGAGGTGCTGTTCATCCTCGGAGCCGGGCAGACCCAGGGCTTCCGGCGCACCGCGCTGCACCCGTTGGGCTCGCTCGAGGACCACGCCTACGTCATCAACGACGCCGACATCACCACGATCATCATCGACCCCATCCCGATGTTCGTGGAGCGCGCGCTCGGCCTGCTCGAGCAGTGCCCCGGGCTGCGTCAGGTGCTGACGATCGGGCCGGTCCCCGCGGAGCTCAGCGCCGTGGGGACCGACCTCGCCGCGGCCGCCGCAACGTACGAGCCCGAGCCGCTCGCGGCCGCCACGCTGCCGTCCGACCACGTGGTCTCGATCGCCTACACCGGCGGCACCACCGGCAAGCCCAAGGGGGTCATCGGCACCGTCCAGGCGATGACCACGATGTCGCAGATCCAGATGGCGGAGTGGGAGTGGCCCGAGGCGCCGAAGTTCCTGATGTGCACGCCGCTGTCGCACGCGGGCGCGGCGTTCTTCGTGCCGACGGTGCTCAAGGGCGGCTGCTGCTACGTGCTGCCGCGCTTCGACCCGGCCGAGGTGCTCCGCACGATCGAGGAGGAGCGGATCACGGCCACGATGCTGGTGCCGTCGATGCTCTACGCGCTGCTCGACCACCCCGACTCGCACACCCGCGACCTGTCGTCGCTGGAGACCGTCTACTACGGCGCGTCGGCGATCAACCCGGTCCGGCTCAAGGAGGCCATCGACCGGTTCGGACCGATCTTCGCGCAGTACTACGGCCAGTCCGAAGCGCCGATGGTGATCACCTATCTCCCGAAGGGCGCGCACGACGACGCCCGGCTGACGTCGTGCGGGCGACCCTCGGCTTTCCTGCGTACGGCGCTGCTCGGCGAGGACGGACAGCCGGTGGCGGTGGGCGAGCCGGGTGAGATCTGCGTGGCCGGTCCGCTGCTCGCGGGCGGCTACTGGAACCTGCCCGACGCGACCGCCGAGACGTTCCGCGACGGCTGGATGCATACCGGCGACGTGGCCCGCGAGGACGAGGACGGCTTCTGGTTCATCGTCGACCGGACCAAGGACATGATCGTGACCGGCGGCTTCAACGTCTATCCGCGCGAGGTCGAGGACGTCATCGCCGAGCACCCCGCGGTCGCCCAGGTCGGCGTGATCGGCACGCCCGACGAGCGCTGGGGCGAGGCGGTGACGGCGATCGTCGTGCTCCGCGACGGAGCGGCCGGTGACGACGAGACGCGGGCGCGGGTCACCGCGGAGATCCAGGCGGCGGTCAAGGAGCGCAAGGGGGGAGTGCAGTCCCCCAAGGAGGTCATCTATGTCGACTCGCTGCCGCTGACGGCAGTCGGCAAGCTGGACAAGAAGGTGCTGCGCGCGCAGTTCTGGACCGGCGACAGGTCGATCGGGTGAGCAGCCGCTACGCGTCGCTGACCCGCGACGAGCTGGCCACGCTGCTGCCGGAGCTGCTGCTGATCGGGCAGCTCATCGACCGCTCCGGGATGGCCTGGTGCATCTCTGCTTTCGGGCGAGAGGAGATGGCGCAGATCGCGATCGAGGAGTGGGCCGGCTCCAGCCCGATCTACACCCGGCGGATGCAGCGGGCGCTGGGCTACGAGGGCACCGACGTGGTCACCATCTTCAAGGGACTCCAGCTCGACATCGGCGCCCCGCCGCAGTTCATGGACTTCCGCTACACCGTGCACGACCCGTGGCACGGCGAGTTCCACCTCGACCACTGTGGCGCGCTGATGGACGTCGAGCCGATGGGGGAGGCCTACGTCACCTCGATGTGCCACGACATCGAGGACCCCACCTTCGACGCGACGGCCGTGGCCACCAACGCCAAGGCCCAGGTGAGGCCGATCCACCGCCCGCCCCGCCTGCCCTCGGACCGCAAGCCGCACTGCGCGTGGACCGTGAACATCGACGAGTCCCACCCACCGGTCTCGCCGCTGCCGGCCTACCACGTGATCGCGCAGACCCGCGCGGCCAGCGTGGAGCTCGAACCCATCGACCCGAGCGACCAGGGGATGGGGGACTACTCCGGTCCGCTGCTCTCCGACGTGGACTTCGCTGCGTTCTCGCACTCCGCCCTGGTGCGGATGGCCGACGAGGTCTGCCTGCAGATGCAGCTGCTGAACCTCTCGTTCGTGCACGCCGTGCGCCAGCGGGCCGCGGACGAGGAGCAGACCCGCGAGATCGCCACCAAGCAGCTGGTGGGGATCGCGGGCATCGCCGCCGAGCGGCTGCACCGGGCGCTCGGGCTGCCCGGTGGCGAGGCGGGGGCACTGCGGGTGCTGGAGCTGCACCCGATGCTCAACCCCGCCGCCTATGTCACTGCTCACATACCGGACGAGCTCGCCGACTCGCTGCGCGTCGGGCCGAGCCCTGCTGCCGAGGACGGCGGCTGGATCACGCTGTGCGGGCCCGACCGGGCCGCGCCGCTGCAGGCGGTTGTGCGCGCTGTGGACCCCTTCCTCGACGTCGAGGTCGACGGGACAGAGGACGCGTGGTCCGTGCGCGTTGTACGACGTGAGGAGGCGGCGCCGGAGCCGGGCGAGGTGGCGGTGACCCGCTTCAGCACCGGTGCCGGGTTCGCCTTCGAGCCGCGGAGGTCGTTGCCGATCACCCCGGTGTGACCGCCGAGCGCGCTGGCGGGGCTCGAGCTGTGAGCCACGCAACGCGGCTCCGGTGTTGCGCTCGGTCCTGGCCGGCGGAGGATGGGGGTGAGAGGACGTGATCGCCATGGCTGCTCCGACCACTGACAAGCGCCAGGAACCCGGGCGCACCTCGATGCTCATCTACGGGCTGATCTTCGGGCCCGCGCTGGGCATGCTGCTCGCGCTGATCCTGGTCGGTGGCGACGCGATCGCCTGGGGGCTGATCGTCGGCGCAGGGCTGGGCGTCGTCATCGGCACCACCTGGGACGCCTGGGCCGAGCGCTGAGGCGCGGGCCGACCTCTCGCGCTGGTCCCAAGCCGTGCGGCTCACACCTCCGGCAGCACGTCCTGACCGCCTGCGGCCGAGGGTGAGGGAACTAACGGCCCCGATACCCGGTCGCGATTGCAGGTCACGACGCCGTCCAGGGCTACCATTCGCGCTCAGCCCCGAGAGGACCACCACATGGCGACCGACTACGACGCATCCCGCAAGTCCGAAGACGAGCAGAAGGAAGAGAGCCTGGAGGCCCGACGTCTCACGTCCGGTGCCCAGGACAAGACCTCGGGGAAGGTGGACGAGGACGAGGCCGAGCTGGCCGAGTCCTACGAGCTCCCCGGAGCCGACCTGTCGCACGAGACCCTCTCCATCGAGGTGACTCCCATGCAGGCCGACGAGTTCACCTGCACCGGCTGCTTCCTCGTCCAGCACGGCTCCCGGCGTGAGACCCCCTCCGTCGACCTCTGCCGCGACTGCGCCTGACTCCCGGGGCTGGCGCCTCCGGGAGCTAGGCCTCGAGCGGTAGGCGCACGCGGAAGGTGCTGCCGACGCCGACCTCGCTGTCGACCTCGATCCGGCCGCCGTGCGCCTCCACGATGCCCCGGACGATGCTGAGCCCCAGGCCTACCCCCTGGATGGCCTGTTGCTCGGCCGCGAGCCCGCGGAAGAACCGGATGAAGAGTCGGTCCCTGTCGGCGGCCGCGATGCCGATTCCGGTGTCGCTGACCACCAGTTCGGCCCGAGGGCCGTCCAGGCCGACCTCGACGGTCACGCTCCCGCCTGCCGGGGTGTACTTCACGGCGTTGGTGAGCAGGTTGTCGACGAGCTGCCCCAGACGCAGCGCATCCGCGACCAGCCACAGCTCCTCGGGCAGGTCGACTGCGAGACTCAGCCCCGCGTCGCTCGCGGCGGGGACCACTGCCTGGACCGCGTCGCGCACGATCTGGACCAGGTCGCATCGGCGCCGCGTGAGCGCGAGCACGCGTCCGGAGGTCAGCTGCGCACTCTGCAGAATGTCGCCGATCAGACGCAGGAGACGTTGCGCGTTGCGGTCGACGACGTCCAGCTGCCCCGCGACGTCGGCCGGCAGGTCGGGGCGCTCCTGCAACAGCTCGACATAGCCGGCGATCGAGGTGAGAGGCGTCCGCAGCTCGTGTGACACCAGCGCGATGAAATCCTCCTTGATCGCCATCGCCCGCACGAGGTCGGTGATGTCCGTCGAGGCCAGGGCAGCCCCTTCGAAGCTGCCGTCGGGCCCGCGGAGCGCTCGCGCTGACACGGACAGCGCCCGTCGGGTGAGCGGATCGGCTCCGACCAGCGTGCGACGGTCCTGGAACTCCTCGCCCTGGGCGGCGCGATAGGTCGGCGTCTCCTCCCGGGGCAACGGGGTGATGCCGTCCGGCCCGAACAGGAGGCCGACCTGTCCGGCGTGGCCATGATGGCCGTCGGGATGGGCCAGCTCGAGGAACTCCGCCTGACGCCGGTTGTGGGCCTGGAAGCGGCCCTCGCGGTCGAGCAGCACCAAGCCGACGTCGACCGCATCGAAGATGGCCTCGGACGCCCGCTGGTGCTGCTCGATGGTCGTCATCGCCGCGGCCAGCTCCTCGCCGCGGCGCTCGGCCTCGTCGCGCTCCTTGCGCAGCTGCTCGAGGCTGTAGGCGATCGCCAGGGCGCTCCACCCGGCGACGACAGTGATCAGCAACGCCCGCGCTGCGGCGAGCCCATCCGTTCCCAGGATGACCATGCTCGGCGTGGCGGCGAGCGCGGCGACCGCGATGACGGCGACCACAGCGCCTCGTCGACCGAGCTGCCGGCCCAGCCACAGGGCCGGCACCACGACCAGGATCCCGCTGGCGCTGCCCTCCTGGCTGATCCGCACCGCACCCAGTGCCGCGATGTCCATCACCGGCAGCACCGTCACCACCTGCGGGCTCAACCGGTGCCACGGGACGACGAAGGCCAGCACCGTCGCGACGACGGTCATCAGCAGGCCGGCACCGGGCCACCCGTTCAGCTCGATATCTCCGCCGTCTGCTGCGCGGATCGCGAAGTCGACGGCGACGAAGGCCGAGAAGACGATCTGGAGCATCCGTGGGTCGGGCGTCCTGGCGACGGCCAGCACGCGAACAGCGTCGATCGGGTGCAGGTCGTTGAGCTTGCCCATGCCCACCTCCGGGTCGGTTGGCGGACAGCCTGTCAGATCGAGCCTCAGAGCGAGGGCAGTACGTCCTTGACGGCGTCGACCACCTTCGCCGCCACCGGCCGCTCATCCCCGCCGCTGGCCCAGGCGGGGTCCTGTGGCAGAGGGCCCATCGGGTCCGCCTCCTCGGGTCCGGCGGACACTGCGGTGAGGGACCGGCGGAAGGCCTCGTCCAGTCCCACCAGGCGATGCCCGGTCGGCAACAGCATCTCCTGGAAGTCACTGTCTGCCGCGACCATGTCGTGACGCAGGCTCTCCACCAACGCCTCGACCGTCGGCCGTGGCACGTCGGTCAGACTGCCGGCCAGCGTCCCGACGAGCGCCGTCGGCAGCAGGGGTACGTCGACCTGGGGGCGCAGCAGCCCGGCGTGCGAGGTGAAGGCCTCGAGCAGCGCGCCGTAGCGCAACTGGTCGGGCCCACCGACATCGAAGTGGCGTGAGGGCCCGTCGTAGTCGAGTGCACCGGCCAACGCCTGCAGCGCGTCGACCACGGCGATCGGCTGCACCATCGAGTCCATCCAGGTCGGCACCGTGTGCACCGGGAGCCGCTCGCTGATCTGTCGGATGATCTCGAACGACGTGGACCCGCTGCCCAGCAGCACAGCGGCGCGCAGGACGACGACGAGGGCCGGGCTGTCGGTCAGGATCCGCTCGACCTCGCGGCGCGACTGGATGTGCTCGGAGAGCTCGTCGTCGGGGACGTCCGGCACCACGCCGGAGAGGTAGACGACCCGGGCGACACGGTGGGCGCGCACGCCCTCGGCCATGTTCTGGGCTGCCTCACGGTCGGTCCGCGCGAAATCGTCTCCGCCCATCCCGTGGATCAGGTAGTAGACCGCGTCCATCCCGTCGCAGGCTTCCGCCACCTGGGGTCCGTTCAGGGCGTCCATGACGACGGTCTCCACACGGTCCCCCCACCACGGCGGCTCCCGGTCCGGGTCGCTGGTGGTCGTGCGCACGTCGTGGCCGAGGTCGAGCAGGAGCGGCACCAGCCGGCTCCCGACATAGCCTGTCGCGCCGGTCACCAGGATCTTCACGTCGTCCTCATCTCGTCGTCACCAACACGGACCGTCAGTCGGTCAGAAGCCGCCGCCGTCAAAGCCACCGAAATCCCCGCCACCGAAATCTCCGCCGGCATCGCCACCACCGAAGTCGCCGCCGCCATCGCCGGAATCACCGCCACCGAAGTCACCGCCACCGAAGTCACCGCCACCGAGATCGCCGAACATCATGCCGCCCATGAACATCCACGTCATCGGCCCGAAGGCCCCGAAGTAGCCCATCGCGTAGGGCTCGTAGGCACGGCCCCCCTGCCAGTAGGGGACGCGCTGGGCCCCGACCATGACCTTGCGGGTGTCCGGCTCCGCCCCGGCCCGGACCCGCTCGACGTCGAGAGCGCAGGCGGGGACGTCCCGCGCCATGCCGTCCGGGGGCACGAAGGAGACGTCGGCGACGGAGAGACCATGACGCGGGTCGAAGAAGCACGGTGGACGCCGGGTCGGCAGCGCCTCGCCCGCCACCCGGGCACGCACGCACGCGATGGCGTAGCGGCCGTCCTCGACGATCTCGGTGATGTGCCGGATGTCGTCGGGGGAGGCGATGGCGTCTCCCGCAGCCTTCGCGGACTCGTAGGCATCGAGTGCGCGCTGGTAGTCGGCGTTCGCGCCGGCGTCCAGCGCGTGGCCGCTCATCTCGAGGTCGAGCTGCTGCAGGTCCTCGCCGAACGCGGTGACGTCCTCGAAGGCCAGCTTGCGCACCGGGGCGAGCTCGCTCTCGCGCCGGCTCAGCTCACGCTGCTTGTTGCGGCGTCCTGCGACGACGGCGATGACGACCACGGCCGCGAGGAGGAGCAGTCCCAGGATCGGATCCATGATCGGAGTCTAGGTTCCGCCGAAAGCCGGGTGTCGGCGGCGGATGTCACCATGATGTGGTGACCGGATGCAGCATCACGGACCTCTTCGAGCTGGTGGACCAGCTCCCCGAGGTCACGCGTACGGACAACGGCCGCTACTGGCGGCTCACTGTCGGCGGCGCGACCTTCGGCTACCTCTGGGAGCCGACGCGGACGGTGGGGCTGAAGCAGACCATCGCCGAGCAGCTCTCACTCGTGGCCGAGCGTCCCGAGACGTTCGAGATCCAGTTCACCTCCGGGGCCTTCGGGTGGGTGGTGGTGCGGCTGGCGGGCGTCGAGCGCGACGAGCTGGCCGAGCTCGCCTTCGAGGCCTGGCGGCTGAGCGCCCCGGTCACACTGACCGAACGACGCGGTGAGCTGCTGCCGCGCTGAGATCCCACCGAATACCTCTGGAGGTCCCATGCCTGTGTCGTTCCAGCTCGTGATCGACTGCGCAGCTCCTGAGCGGCTTGCCGCGTTCTGGGCGGAGGCGCTGCACTACGTCGCCCAACCCCCACCGCCGGGATTCGACACCTGGGACGACTTCTATCGCTCGATCGGTGTCTCGGAGGACGAGCTCGGCCAGGGACCCGACCGGATCGAGGACCCGAACGGCGAGGGACCGAGCATCTGGTTCCAGGTCGTGCCGGAGCGCAAGACGATCAAGAACCGCATCCACCTCGACATCGACGCCGGCGGTGGCCGCGCCCTGCCGCTCGCCACGCGGCGCGCACGCGTCGAAGCCGAGGCGAGGCGCCTGGTCGCCCTGGGCGCCACCCGGTCGAGCACGCTGTCCGAGGAGGGGCTGGACCACTACGCGGTCGCTCTGACGGACCCCGAGGGCAACGAGTTCGACATCTTCTGACGGACGGGTCCGCCGCGCGCCGTACGACCCCGATCGGCTTCGCCGCCGCTACCTTGTCCCCGTGGCCACGACCCTGCGCACGTCCCGTCACGGGCTCGGGCCCCTCCTCGGGGTCCATGCGGCGCTCCTGCTCGGCGGCGCGGCGGCGCTGTCCCTGGACCGGCCCGCCCAGGGCTGGGGCGTCCTCGCGATTGTCGTGGCGTACGTCGTCGCGCTGCTCGTGGTGTGCCGCCGCGAGGGTCGTGACGACCTGCTGGCGCTGGCCGGCTTCCTCGCGATCGTCTCGGTCTTCCAAGTGCTCCCGGACTGGGTGCTGGCCGATCTCGTCGGCACCCTGCGGTTCCCTGATACCGGCGGTCCGCGGGTCGACGACGTGATCCCGCTGGCGATGGCCGCCATGTGGGTCGCGCCGCTCTTCGCGGCGGTCGCGCTGAGCGGTGGCCGGCCCGGTCGCGCCGCTGCCCTCTCGGCGCTCATCTTCCTCGGCGCCGAGATCCTCGCCCCTACCCTCGGACTGTGGGAGCCGACCGGAGACACCCAGCGCCTGCTCGGCGTGGCGCTCTATGTGCTCCCCGCCGAGGCAGCGCTCGGCTGGGCCGCCGCGACCGCGTTCATCCACGTCCGCGACAGCTCGCTGGCAGTGAGGGCCGCCGCGGCGCTGGCGGTGTCGACGTTCTATCTCGGGGCGCTCGTGCTCGCACACTTCCTGATCGACGTCGCAGGCTGGCGCCTCACCGTCTGAGCGGGGGAGTCGCGGGCGTCCGATGCCGGGCGGCGAGCACCTGCTCGCGGAGGATGTCGGCCTGCCTTCAGAGCTCTGACCCGCTTCACATCGTGACGACGATCTTGCCGCGCGCGTGCTCCACCTCGAGGTGCCGCATGGCGGCTGCGGCCTCGGCCAGCGGGTAGACCCGGTCGATCACCGGTCGGATCTCCCCGCGCGCGGCCTGCGCGGCCAGCCTCGTGAGCTGCTCGGCGTCAGGTGTGGCCATCGGGATCTCCACGCGGAGGCCGAGCAGCCGGCCGAACAGCCCGGCCCTGGCCATCAGGCCGATCGGCCCGAGGAGCCTGCCCTCGCCCGGGTTGCCGCCGCCCGACAGCACCAGGGTGCCGCCCGGAGCGACGACGCGGCGCAGGTCGCGCAGCTTGCGGTTGCCGACCAGGTCGACCACCACGTCGTACGACGAGCCGCGGGCGGTGAAGTCCGCCTGGGTGTAGTCGACGACGTCCGTCGCCCCGAGTGAGCCCACCAGGTCGACGTTGCGGGTGGAGCAGACGCCGGTGACGACGGCGCCCTGGGCGGCGGCCAGCTGGACGGCGAAGGTGCCGACACCACCCGAGGCTCCGACTACGAGGACCCGATGACCGGCGGCGACCCCGCCCCGGGTCAGGAGGAGGTCGGCGGTGCATGCGGCCAAGGGGAGTGAGGCGGCGTGCTCCATCGAGAGCTCTTCCGGTTTGCGGGCCAGGCAGTCGTGCGGGACCACGGCGTACTCCGCCAGGGTCCCGTCGTCCTCGCCCAGCACCTCGTCCCCGACCTGCCAGCCGGTGACGCCGGGTCCGACGGCCTCGATGGTGCCGGCGAAGTCGCGACCGCGGATCGGCTGCCACGGGCGACGGCGCCCGAAGATCTTGCGATCCATCAACCGGGCGACCCTCGGCTCGCCCCGCATGATGTGCCAGTCGGCGGCGTTGACCGAGGCAGCGGCGATCCGCACGAGCACCTCGCCGGGGGCCGGCACGGGCCGGCTGACGTCCGCCACGCGGAGCACGTCGGAGCTGCCGTAGATGTCCTGCACGAGCGCCTTCATGGTCTCCCTCTGACGGTGGGACCGGGTGCTCCCGGTCGGCGCTTCGACGCTAGGGCGCGGGCGCCCGCCCAGCCATGGGGGTCGACCCTGGTCCGCCCCCGAGGGAACCGCTGCGGTGGCTCAGCCGCGCCGTCCCATGCGTGAAGCGCGCATCCAGGTCGTTGTGTGTCCTCGCGGGGTGTGCTCAGATGAGCGCACATCCCCATCCTCGGTGCAGTGATCGTCGTCCTCGGTGTCTCCGGTGCGGCCTACGACCGTGTGCAGAGGCGACGCGCCAGGAGGCTGCAGGCCGCCGGTGGGTCGAGCGGCTCCTTCGCAGGCAGCACCGATCCCTCGGTCCCGGCGTCCGCGATCGGCGCACAGGTGTCCACGAACCGCAGCGCCCAGAACACCCACATCTGAGCCCTTCGCAGGAGTGATCAGGCGTCCGGCCGGATCCAACCGCGCCGCAGACCCTCCTCGACGAGCCGTCCGGTGAGCGAGCCCAACGTGGTTGACGCGGCGACGACGCCCGCCTCCCGCGCCCGCACGGTCGACTCGGTGGCGCCCGGCATCTGCCAGGTCCCGCCGTGGTTGAGCCAGTTGAGCAGCATCGGCTGGAGCCGGTCCATGCCCTTGCAGAAGCGCGCCTCCGGCGTCTGCCCGGCCTCGAACTCGTCCCAGAGCGCGCGCATCTCGATGGCCTGGTCGGGCGGCAGCAGCGGGAAGAGCCGATCGGCCGCAGCCTCCTCCCGCTCGACCTGGCCGACCACCGCGGTGGCGTCGAAGACCGGGCTGTCTCCGGCATAGATCTCCACCAGGTCGTGGATGATCACCAACCTCATCGCGTGCCCGACGTCGATCGGCTCGTCGGCGTGCTCGGCGAGCAGCATCACCATCAGCGCGAGGTGCCACGAGTGCTCGGCGTCGTTCTCCCGCCGGTCCGCGGCGGCCAGCGGCGAGGCCCGCAGGATCGTCTTGAGCCGGTCGGCCTCGGCGATGAAGCTGAGCTGCTCCCGCAGCCGCTGGGGGAGGTCGTCGGGCAGCGGGCTGGCGTCGATCATCAGGGCGTCATCGTCCAGGGAGTCAGGCACCCCTCGAGCCTAGCGTTTCGATCTCCGCTGGATCCGTGGTGCCGAGTCGTGCCAAGATGCCGCTCCAGCGGCGCTGTCCAGCGCCCAGCCCAGCGCATCGGCCCCAGTCCGAGCGACCGGGCGAAGGGGAGCAGATCCTCGGGCGATCGGATGGCACTCGTCGCTCCACACGCACTGCGGCGGCGGACTGGGGACGCATCGCAGTCGAGGTGAGCACAGTGACCAAGGACCGTGACTTCAAGAAGGTCGTCCGAGCGCGGATGGCCCGGACCGGGGAGACCTACGCCGCTGCGCGTGCGGTCGTCGAGCAGCTGTCCCCGCCGACCCGGCCGGCGCCTCCGGACGAGCCCGCGGACACGTCGTACGACGTGGCGCGCCGTGAGCAGGAGCGGCTCGTTACCCGCCTGTTCACCGACGGTCGGCTCGCCCAGGTCCCGGCCAAGCGCAAGACGCGTGCGGGAGCGCTGTTGGAGGTGCTGACCCGCTTCGAGCCTGGGCGGGACTACGACGAGCCCGAGGTCAACGACATTCTCCGCGCCGTCCACGAGGACTTCGCCTACCTGCGCCGCGAGCTGGTCAACTACCGCTATCTGGAGCGCTCCGAGGGCCGCTACCGGGTGGTCTCGCGGGCCCCGACCCGGGCGCCGGTCGAGCATCAGGAGATCCCGGAGTGGGAGGCCGCCTGGCTGCCCGGCTTCCTCGCCTCCGGACCTCCAGCGTCACGTTGAGGCAGAACTCGTTGCCCTCGGGGTCGGCCAGCACCACCCACGAGGCATCCTCCGGCTGACCGACGTCGACGCGTCGCGCGCCCAGCTGCAGCAGTCGCTCGAGCTCCTCGTCGCGGGTCACGTCCACGGCCCGCAGGTCGAGATGCAGCCTGTCCTTGACCTGCTTGGGCTCCGGAACCCGGGCGACGTCGATCGCAGGTCCGTCACCGTCCTGCGCCCCGATGGTGATCACCTCGGCGTCCCGCTCGAGAACCTGCCAGCCCAGAGCCGCGCACCAGAACGCGGCGACCAGGTCGGTGCGGACAGCGTCGATCACGATGGCGGAGATCCTGCTCGGCATGCTGACTCCCTTTCCGGTCAGCGTCCGCGAGCGCTCGACCGCCCACCTCCGGCGACTCCCGATCTCCAGCCTGCTACTCGCTCATCGCAGCACCGTAGATCCTGGGCTGGCCCGCGTCGCCCCTCGTGGTCAGGCGAGCGGCTCGCTGGCGCGGGAGCGGTCGGCCCCCGCGACGGAGACCCGGGCGGTGTCCCGCTCGCCGTGCCAGTCGAGCACCATCACCGTGGCATCGTCCTGCAGGCTGTGCCCGGCCGCGGCCAGCGCGCTGTCCGCGAGGGCGCGGACCACCTCGCGCGGGTGCAGGTCCCGACTGTCCTTGATAGCGCCGGGCAGGTCGATCCCTGCGACGTTGCGCTCCAGCATGCCGTCGGTCACGAGGACCACGCGGTCGCCCGGCTCGAGGGAGAGTCGGGTGCTGCCATAGGTGCTCTCGGAGAACATGCCCAGCGGCAGGTCGACGCGCAGCTCCGGCGAGATCAGCTCCGACCCGCGCAGGACGTACGGCGCGACGTGCCCCGCGTTGATGACCTCGACCGTGCCGGTGCCGAGGTCGACGCGCCCGAGCAGGCCGGTCACGAAGTCATCGCCCGCGCGCCTGCTCGCGTGCGCGGCCAGGGCCTCGTTGGTGGCCGCGGCCTGCTCGAGCAGCGTCATGCCCCTGCGGCGCGCACCGCGGAGCCCGCCGAGGCACATGCTGGCCGTGAGGGCGGCGTCGACGCCGTGGCCCATCGCGTCGGTCAGCGACAGGTAGAGCGAGTCGCGGCCCAGGCTGTAGTCGAAGGTGTCCCCACCGATGCTCGCGGCCGGCTCCAGCCACCCGGCGAGGGTGAACGAGGCGGCCTCGCAGGTGCGTGCGGACGGCAGCAGCCGCTGCTGGATCTCGGCCGAGAGGCTGTAGTCCTCGCCGCGCTGGCCCCACTCGAACAGGTCGGTGTGGCGGCGGTTCGCGATCACCACGAACGCGAGCAGATGCGCGACCTCGGCGATCTCCGCGACGACCCCGTGGTCGGGCTCCTGGGGCAGGTACATCTCGAGCAGCCCGATGGACTCACCACGCTCGGTCACCGGAGCCAGCACCCGCCACAGGCCCCCCGCGGCATCTGCCTCGGTCGGCAGGACCTGCACCGTCTGGGTGCGCAGGGCCTGCTCCGGCGGGCCGCCGTCCAGGGGGATCACCGTCGCGGACTCGGCGTCGTCGCGTCGTTCGCCGTCGACCAACGGATCGTGGCCATGGCCCAGGGCGGGGACGAGCGGCACGTGCGCCAGCCGCGCCAGAGCACGCCCGGACTTGTCCATGATGAGGAACGAGACCGAGGCCGCGCCGAACGCGAGGCCGAGTTCGTGGGCGACTCCGTCGATAGCCTCGACGGGCGAGGCGGCCTCGGCCGCCTCGAGGACGCGTCCGACGACTGTGGTCCTGCGCGGACGCTGCATCAGCGGAGCATAGCCCTCCGGTGGGCGCAGCGCCGCCGAGGCGGTCGAGGCCGGATCGCCGAGGGTCGGACCTCAGACCGACGCGAAGTGGGGCAGCAGCAGCCGCGCAGTCTCCTGCGGCTTCTCCAGCGCCACTGAGTGACCCGCATCGGCGACGGTCGCCTCGCGGCCACCGGCCGCCTGAGCGATGTTGACCCCGGAGATCGGCTGGGGGTAGGCGTGGTCCTGGTCGCCGGCGATCGCCAGCACCGGCACCGCGCAGCCGGCGAGCTCCTCGACGATGCGGGTGCGATGGATGACCTGGTGTGCGGCATCGCCGATGGAGGGGCCCAGCGCCGACATCCGGGCGCGCCAGTGGTCGATCATCGGGCCCCCCGCGGCCAGCGAGGCGTCACCGAACATGATGTGGAGCAGGACGTCGATCGCGGGAGCCCCGCCGTGCTCGCCGAGCGCCTCCACCAGAGGAGCGAACTCCGCGAGCTGGTGCTCCTCCTCGGCCGAGGCACCCAGCGCGGCGACCGTGCGCACGAGCTCAGGGTGGCGAGCCGCTAGACGCAGGGTGACGAAGCCGCCCATGGAGTTGCCGACGGCGTGCACGGGCCCGATGCCCAGGGCACTGATCAGCGCCGCCGCGTCCTCGGCGAGGTGGTCCATCGACAGCTCGTCGCGGTGCGCGCCCGGGGCGCTGTCGCCCTGCCCGCGGTGGTCGTAGGCGACCGTGCGGTAGCCCGCGTCGTTCAGCAGGGCGACCAGCGGGTCGAACATGGTGAGGTCGAAGAACAGCGAGTGGCTGAGCAGCACCACCTCCGCGTCCCTCGGCCCTTGGTCGACATAGGCGAGTCGAGTGCCGTTGACGTCCACGTGCTCCATGACTTGTGCTCCTAGCGCTTGGGTGAGTCCCCGTACGATGCGACGCTAGTCACACCGCTCGGGGTGGGTCTCACCGATTCGCGCACGAGGAGGACGGATGCACGCACGCTCATGCAGGGCTGCGACATGACGCTCGGCTACGTGACCGGGGCCACGGACACGCGCCTGCTGGCCCCGGAGGCGCGCACCCGGGCGTGGTGCGAGCACGTCAGCGACAACCACGGCCTCCTCGAGCTCGAGTTCGGGGCCGCCCCGGCGTTCGTCGGTACGACGCTGGTGCAGCGCTGCGGCGGCGTCCAGCTCGTCGAGTTCTGGTCCGAGGCGATCGCCTATCACCGCCGCGCCGACGCGGTCGACCGGGACGGTGACGACAGCCTGCGCGTGGTCCTACCCCTCGCCGGCTCTCTGCGGATCGTGGCGTCGGGAGAGCGCCACGACCTGGCTCCGGGACGGGCGGGCACCGTGTCGATGGAGCGGGGCTTCTCCTTGGAGCAGGACCGACACGCTCGTGCTCTGATCCTCAACCTCCCACGAGGCTGGTGGCCGGCGCAGTCGTTGGACCGCCCGGTGATCTGGGACCTCGTGACGGGCCCGGGTGCGGTCTTCGCCGCGATGCTGCGTCAGGTGGCGGCTCAACGAGCCGACCTTGATGCGGACTCGTTCGTTCGGACGTGCGAGGCGGCGGCACTCGTGCTGCCTCGCGACGCGCCGACCGACCTCGGCGCCCAGGCCCTGCCGATCGTCCGTGAGCACGCCGACCAGGCCGGCTTCGGCCCGACCGAGCTGGCGGCGCGGCTGGGCTGGTCGCTGCGATCGCTGCAGAAGGCGATGCGCGCGGCCGGCACCGGCCCTGCGGAGATGATCCGCACGCAGCGGCTCGAGCGGGCTGCCTCGCGGCTGCGCGATCCCGGCTGGCGCGCCCACACGATCAGCCACATCGCGCACGCGTCGGGGTTCGGGTCGGTGACGGCGTTCAACACGTCGTTCCGGGCGCGCTTCGGCTGCAGTCCCACCGACTACCGGGGCACTGCCTGACGAGGGTCAGCCCACGATCGCGAAGGTCGCCAGCGCGTCGACCAGCGACCGGCCCTCCTGCTCGACGTCGGCCTCGCAGACCGTCAGGTGCTCACCGCGCTTGCGCACGGTGGCCGTCACCCGCAGCCGCCCGGGCCTCCCGGGACGCAGGTAGGTGATGCTGAGCTGGCTGGTTGCCGGCGTCTCCCCGTCGACGGCGCTGCGCACAGCAGCACCCATCGTGGTGTCCACCAGTGTGGCCAGCAGGCCGCCGTGCACGGTGCCCGCGGGGTTGAGGTGGCGCTCGTCGACGTCGACCTCGAGCGTCGCCCGTCCCTCGCCCGTCTCCGGGGGAGCAGCGCCGATGAGCGCGAGGAATCCATGGTCGCTGTCAGTGTCCGTCACGCGACGGCAGTACCCATCCGCCCATGCTCGACTCGTGGCGGTCCCGGTGACACCCATTTTCGCCGGATGCGAACCTGGCGACCCCCACCCGGCGTAGGAGAGGTGTGACGAGACGCGATCAGGAGTTCACCGAGTTCTTCGCGGCCCACGCCCCGGGGCTGCGGCGGACGGCGTACGTCGTCGTCCGGGACTGGCACCTGGCCGAGGACCTGACCCAGCAGGCGATGGCCAAGCTGTACGCCGCGTGGAGTCGCACCCGCGAGGCGACCCGGCTGGCCTATGCCCGTCGGATCGTGGTCAACGAGTGCCTGAGCCACCTGCGCCGCAGACCGCCCGAGACCTCGGTCGCGACCCTGTTCGACGGCCCGGCCCACGCCGAGCCGGCCGAGAGTCCTCTCGACCTGGGCCAGGCGCTGGCGCTGCTGCCTGCTCGGCAGCGCGCGATCATCGCCCTGCGCTTCCTCGACGACCTGTCGGTCCACGAGGTCGGTGGCGTGCTCGGCATCGCCGAGGGGACCGTCAAGAGCCAGACCTCCCGCGCCCTCGACACACTGCGCCGCCACCTGCCGGACCTCGAGCCCGCTCTTCCGGGCCGATCCGCTCCCTACACGCCGGAGGAAGACCGATGACCAACGACGACCTCGCCACGTTGCTGCGCGACCACGTCACCCGCGACGAGCCTGCGTTCCCACTGCCGGACGTCGCGCTGGCCGAGGGGCGTCGCCGTCGCCGCCGTTCTCGCATCACCCTGGCGGGAGGATCCCTGGCCGCCCTCGGCCTCATCGGTGCGGTCGTCGTGCCGCTCGCCTCGCGCGACGCGGCACCTGCGGGAGCCGAGCAGGTGATGGATCCCGCCTCGGCAGCCGCGCTGGAGTCGTACGACGCCCGCGAGATGCCCGCCCTGATGGACGAGCGGGTGCGCGAGGTCCTCGACCGCAGCGTGCCCGACCTGGGAGCCTCCCGGTTCACGGCCTTCGACAGCCAGCACAACGACCTGCCCGAGGAGCACTGGGACAAGGCGAGCGGACTGAGCGTCGAGTACGGCGCGCGCGAGCACTCCTGGTCGGTGTCGATCAGCCACGCACGAGGGGAGGCCGAGGGGGACCCCGACAAGTATTGCGCGAGCGGGTTGGAGGAGGGCTACTACCTGGAGTGCGCCGTCGAGCGGACCGACGGCGGGGACGTGGTGATCAGCAAGCTCGAGGCGCTGCGGCCGATGCGGGGAGGGGGCTGGATGGTCGTGGACGGCGCGCGGCTCGCCGACTTCAGACTCGACCGGCTCTGGTTCGACCACACCGTGAAGGTCGTCAAGTCCGAGACCCTCGTGACCTACGTGTCCGAGGTGGTCAAGGCCATCGACCGTGACCCCGCCGGCGCCGGGTTCGCCACCCCGATCGCCGACCTGGCCGAGATCGGAGCCGACCCGGTCCTGGTGATGCCGCTGCCCCCACCGGGCGAGAACGGCTGCCCCGCCTGGTCGCTGGACGGCGAGAACCTCTCGTGCGGTACGACCGAGGGCGTCACCCCGAACCCGTGATCTCTCAGGACTAGCGACCCTCGAAGCTCGGCTTCCGCTTCTCCGCGAACGCGCGCGGGCCCTCCTTGGCGTCGGCCGACGCGAAGACCGCGGCGCCCACCTTGGCGTCGTCGGCCCAGCACTCGTCCTCGTGCTTGCCCTCGGAGTCGCGCATCGTCTTGAGGATGGCCTGGACGGCGAGCGGGCCGTTGGCCGCGATCTGGTCGGCGATCTCGTGCGCCTTCGACAGGGCCGTTCCGTCGGGGACGACGTGTCCGATGAGCCCGATCTCCTTGGCCTCCGGGGCGAGCACGTGACGACCGGTGAGCAACAGATCGGCGGCGACGGTGTAGGGGATCTGGCGGACGAGGCGGACAGCGGAGCCGCCCATCGGGTAGAGGCTCCAGCGGGCCTCGGAGATGCCGAACTTGGCGGACTCGCCGGCGACGCGGATGTCGGTGCCCTGGAGGATCTCGGTGCCGCCGGCGATCGCGGGGCCCTCGACGGCCGCGATCAGCGGCTTGGTGAGGCGGAAGCCCTTGAGCAGCGACTTGATGCGCGACGGGTCGAACTCGCCGGACTCGAAGCTGTCGGTCGGCGCCTTCTTCGTCATCGCCTTCAGGTCGGCGCCGGCGCAGAAGTAGCCCCCGGCCCCGGTCAGGATGACCACGCGCACGTCGTCGTCGGTGTTGGCGCGGTCCCATGCGTCGCTCATGATCGCGAGCATCTCGCTGGACAGGGCGTTGCGGGCCTCGGGGCGGTTCATCGTCACGACCAGCTTGTGGTCGGCGTACTCCACGATGCAGTGCGGCTGGTCCGCGGCGGGCGAGGTCTCGGGGGCGATGGTGTCGGTCACGGGGGTGAGTCTAGTCAAAAACAAGAACGTGTTCTAGTCTCGCGCCATGCACACCGACATCTGCGAGCAGTTCGGCATCGAGTACCCGATCTTCGCCTTCACCCCCTCCGAGCACGTCGCGGCCGCGGTCTCGCGTGCTGGAGGACTGGGCGTCCTGGGCTGCGTGAGGTTCAACGATCCCGAGGAGCTCGAGAAGTCGCTCGTGTGGCTCGACGAGAACACCGACGGCAAGCCGTACGGCGTCGACATCGTGATGCCGATGAAGATCCCGACGGAGGGCACGTCGGTCGACCTCAAGGCGATGATCCCCGACGAGCACATCTCCTTCGTCGAGCGCACGCTGCAGAAGCTGGGCGTCCCGCCGCTGCCCGAGGGCGAGGGGCGCGACGGCGTGCTCGGCTGGCTGCACTCGGTGGCCCGCTCCCACCTCGACATCGCGCTCAACCACCGCCCGGTGCTGATCGCCAACGCGCTGGGCTCCCCGCCCAAGGACGTCATCGACAAGTGCCACGAGCACGGCGTCAAGGTCGCGGCGCTCGCCGGTGCCGCCAAGCACGCGGTCAACCACGTCCGCAACGGCGTCGACATCATCGTGGCCCAGGGCTACGAGGCCGGCGGGCACACCGGCGAGGTGGCCAGCATGGTGCTGACGCCCGACATCGTCGACGCCGTCGGGCCCGACGTGCCCGTGCTCGGCGCCGGTGGCATCGGCTCGGGGCGCCAGGTGGCAGCCTCGCTCGCCCTGGGCGCCCAGGGCGTGTGGACCGGCTCGATCTGGCTGGGCACGGAGGAGTACCAGAACCTCCAGTCCCACGACGGCTGGACCGAGGCGTTCACGCGGGCCACGTCCAGCGACACCGTGCGCACCCGGGTCTACACCGGCAAGCCGGCGCGGCTGCTCAAGACGAAGTGGACCGAGGCCTGGGCCGAGGAGGGCGCTCCCGAGCCGCTGCCGATGCCGTTGCAGAACCTGCTCGTCGCCGAGGCGCACAGCCGGATCAGCGCGTCGGGCAACCCCGACGTCATCTCGATGCCGATCGGTCAGATCGTCGGGCGGATGAACGAGGTGCGCCCCGTCGCCGACGTGATGGCCGATCTGGTCAGCGAGTTCGAGGCGACGGCCACCCGGCTCGCCTCGCTGCGCGATGCCAGCGCCAGGGCCTGAGGGGGAACGGGCGGGTCAGGAGGCCGGTCGGGCCAACGTCGCCGATGGGCTCTCGCCGAACTCCTGACGGTAGGTCTGCGAGAAGCGCCCGAGGTGCAGGATCCCGTGGCGCAGAGCCACCTCCTGGACCGTCTTCTCGCCGGGCCACGCGGCAACCAGCACTGCGTTGACCCGGCGAAGTCGCAGATGCCGCAGGTAGGCCATCGGGGGGCGGTCGTAGTGGCGCTTGAAGCCGTCCTGCAGGGCTCGGACGCTCAGATGGACCTCGCCCGCGAGGGTGATCGACGTCCACGGGTGCTCCGGGCGCTCCTCCAGCAGCTGTGCCGCGGCCTCGATCGGGGTCCGGGGTGCCGCCCGCCCGGGCCGGTCGAGCTCGTCGCTGTAGTTGTGTCGATGGGCGAGCAGGAAGCCGTCCACGATGAGCGCCTCCACGTGGCGCTGCACCGTGGTCAGCACGCTCGCCGGGCTCGGACGGTCCAACTGCAGCAGCACCAGGTGGACGGCCGGGGTGAGCGCCTGCGCCAGACCGCCAGCCTCGACCTTGGGCTCGGGACGCAGCGGCGCACGCAGACTGTGCCCGAGGAGTGACTCCAGCTCACGCTCGACGATCTGCGGGGAGAGCAGCAGCGTCATGACCCGGGACCCGCAGGACCAGTGCGCGTCGGTGACCGCGCCGGGCTCATAGGCGAGCCCTTCGCCGGCGAGCGCCGTCGTGGGCTCGGCGCCGTTGCCCGCACCCGCGGCCTGTCCTTGGAGGGTCAGGTTCACATGAAAGCCGCTGGTGGCGCCGGTGACCACCCGGGCCCCCGCATCGAAGGACAGGAGCCCGACCGTCGACGAGGCCAGTCGCACCTCCGTCAGCTCCATGTGGAACCGGTCGCCGCTCGAGGCGGGGAGCATGAGGCGGTTGGAGATCTGGTAGGCGTGGGCCACGGCATCCTCGGCCGCCGCAGGGTCGGTGGTGCGCCACGTCGAGACCTGCTCGACTGGACCCCCTACCCCTCGTCCCATTGCCACACCCTAGACCGACCACGCGGTGCGCTATCCGGTTCGCGCACGGTCCTGTGCGATTCGCGCAGTGCGTGCTGCTCGGGCCCGCGCCGGCGCGTCGGAACGGGACAGGCCCCGTAGCGTGCCCACCACCGAGCGGACGAGGACCCGGCAACGTCGCGCTCGTCGACTTGGCATGAGGGTGAAGTGGCTAACCAGAGGAACGCGCGGCGGCAGCTGGATCCACCCATGCGAACCCAGCTGATGTGGCAGCTGCCCACGCTGTTGCTGACCGTGATCGTCGCCATCGGCCTCATGCTCGGAGGCTCGGCGGTATCCCCCACGGCATGGACCGTCGTCGGGCTGACCCTGATGTCGCTTGTGTCGGTCGCCGCCGGCGTCGTCCCGTGGGCTGACATCGCGCACCGGTGGCACATCCTCATGCCCCTGCTCTCTCTGCTGGCGGTGGGGCTGATCGGAGTCCAGGCGGTCTCAGTGGTGCCCTCGGTGGTGCTGGTCGGCGTCGGCCCGGTCCTCTGGCTGGTCTTCGAGTTCGGCAGGGTCGGCACGGTGTCGGCCGTTCTCTCGGTCACGGCGCTCCTCGGCGTGGGCTACCTGGGTGAGGCATCGCCGCCGTCCTCGGGTGCTGCCTGGGCACAGTTCGTGGTGGTTCCGCTGGTGGCCCTGGGGCTGTTCCTCGGCGCCCAGCTCGTGGCGGATCGACTGCGGCGCAGGGGGCAGACCGTGCAGGATCAGTCGACGCTGCTCGAGAGCACGCTCGAGCTCGCCCACGATCGGCTCCTGCTCGTCCAGGCCGTCCTCGACTCGGTGGGTGCGGCCATCGTCGGCTATGACCATGACGGCGACGTGATCCTGGAAAACTCCAGTGCCCACGAGTTGGCAGCGCGCGTGGGGGTCCGGCTGACCGACTCCTGGGAAGGCCTGTGGAACCACGTCTACCTGGAGGACCGGGTCACGCCAGTGCCTGCGAGCGAGCGTGTGATCACTCGGGCCCGCTGCGGCGAGGAGGTGGCACCGCAGACCCACTGGGTCGGGCCTCCGGAGGACCAGGTCGCGGTCATGCTCTCGGCCCGACAGATCTATCGCCGCAACGGCGATCGGCTTGGCGCCGTGGTGGTGGGGTGGGACGTCACGGACATCGTGGAGGCCGTCCGGGTGCGCGACGAGTTCCTCAAGACGGTCACTCACGAGCTACGCACCCCGTTGACCTCGATCATGGGCTACCAGGAGTTGATCGCCGAGGAGCTCGACCCCCAGGACCAGCGGGTCGCGAGGATGCTCGAGATCGCCCAGCGCAATGCGGCCGTCCTGCTCTCGCGAGTCTCCCAGCTGCTGCAGGCCTCGGGCGCGGACGGACCCGGGGTCCACACCCAGCAGGTGGACGTCTCGACGCTGCTGCGGGAGGCCGTGGCCAAACATCGCAGCGTCGCCTCGTCGGCCGGCATCACCCTGGCAACGCGGGTGCAGCCCGGTGTGAGGGCACACCTGGACCCGGCCGCCTGGGAGCAGGTGGTCGACCACCTGGTGTCGAACGCCATCAAGTACACCCTCGGCGGCGGTGAGATCGAGGTCGTCCTCGAGCAATCGGGAGAATCGTTCGTCCTGCTCATCGTCGACACCGGCATCGGCATGTCACGCGCGGAGCAGGACCGGGCGTTCGAACGCTTCTATCGCACGACGGCGGCACGCGACCGGGCGATCCAGGGACTCGGTGTCGGGTTGTCCATCGCGCAGGAGATCATCCATGCCCACGGTGGCCAGGTCAGCCTGTCCAGTGCTCCCGGGCAGGGAACCTCTGTGGCAGTCGAGCTGCCCCTTCGCCCCGTGGCCGCAACCGCTTGAGTCGCGCGGCCCAACCGTCCAGCTCAGGCGTTGTCGCTGATCTTCTTCGCCAGCGCCAACCCGGCGCGCCGCGCCATGGTGGCCGTCTCGGGGTCGGCGGCGGCCTGCTCCGGCACCAGCCCGGCCATCAGCCCGGCCGGCTGGGTCAGCCAGGCCCAGGCACGCCACGGGTCGATCCCCGCCGCCAGCAGCGGCTGGAGGACTGGAGCAAGGTCGTCGCGCGGGTCGAGGTCCGCATCGAGTTGGAAGGCGGGCACCAGCGCGCGCTCGTCAGCAGGCACCACCAGCAGTTGGTGCGCGTTGGCGGCCTTGGTGACGGCGAAGCGCAGGGCGTCGACCGTCTCGCCCCGAGCCTCGGCCAGCGTGTCGTAGGTGAACCACGCAGTGGCGAGCAGTTCCTCGCGCAACCGGGCCTGACGGGCCAGCTGCAGCAGCGCGACTGGTACGGCGTGCTGGGGCTCGGACCCGTCGCGGTGCAGCAGCGCATCCAGCTGCTCGAGCTGAACGAGGCTCAGCGGCTCCAACGTGTTGGGGTCGGTCCACTGCGCCCGACCAGCCGCGTCCCGCTCGAAGGTCGGCAGGCCCGCCTCGGCCAGGTGGGGCCCGAGATGCAGCCCCTCCAGCCAGGTGGCGAGGCGCTCGCCGAGATCTGCTGCGCGGTCGTGGTCGGGCGAGGGGTCCTGCATGGTCATGTGAACAGGGTGCCGCATCGGGTTCATCGCCAGGCAGTGGCCCTTCCCAGAACCATCGGCGGGTCGCACACTGGGCCGCACGACTGGGATCGTGAGAGCGGGGGAGACCAGGATGCTGCGAACGCTCAGGGCTGCGGCGGGCGCGCTGCTGGGCGTGTCCGGAGGGCTGATGTACGCCGCGTCGTGGCAGCGCTGGGCCGGTGCCTGCGCGTGGGGCCAGTCCGAGGGCGGACTGTGCGACACCCGGCAGGACGACCGCTACGACTTCCTGCCGCCCAGTGCTCCGTGGGAGCCGGTGGGCGATGCGGCGCAGCTGGCCGGAGCCTCGTTGCTGGTCCTGGCAGTGGCCTTCGTCGTGCTGCCGTGGGCCCTCGCCGGCCGGCGCCCGGGTGTGGCCTCCGTCGTGGCGTCGACGGGTGTGGTGCTGGCGCTGGGGGTGATGGGCGCCTCGATCCTCCGCTCCGGGCTCGCCGGCAGCGTCGTACAGCCGTTCGGGGCCGAGGCTGCCGGACTGGTATGGGCCCTGATGACGCCGGTCCTGCTGGCGCGGTTCGCCGCGGCTGCCCGCGGGTGGACGCTGGCGGCCGCGGTGTCGCTGGTCCTGTCGACCCCACTGGTGGCCGTCCTCTATGCAATCGGCCCCTACGACACGCGTCCGTGGTGGGAGGCGATCTCCGGTGCGTTCACCGCGATCGCCGGGGTCTGCTTGCTGGGGGCCGCGGCGTGCACTCGTCGACGCCGGTCACCGAGAAGCGTCGGCTCGGGGAAGGTCGACGTCACGTCTCAGTCGGACCCAACCCCGAGTGGCAGCGATCAGCGCTCGGTATGGGCGTCGCCGCGTAGAAGTCTCAGGTGCAGCTCCAGAGTCTCTGCGGATGGGGTTGCGTTGTGCTCGTGGGCAAGGTGGCATCGATAGATGTCGAAGGCGCGCAGTGCCGATGCGATCTCGCCCGCGCTCGCATGCGCGCGCATCAACACCCGTTGAGCGCGGTCCGTGCATGGATCAAGATGCACGGCTTGGCGGGCGTGGTCGAGCGAGTCGCTCCACAGGCCTAGAGCCAGGGCTGCCTCAGCTGCGTCGACTGAGAGGTCATGTCTTCTCCTCACGAGCGCGGCACGCGCCGACATCGCCCACTCACTGTCGTCGTGATGAGCATGGAAAGTGCCGCGGTACAGGTGCGAGGCTGATTGAGCCAGCGCAAGTGCCGAGTTGAAGTCGCCCACCTGACAGGCGTGGTGAACCTGTCTGGCTTCTGCCTCGAAAGCCACCACGTCGACCCATGCAGAGCTGAGAGTGACGTGGTCACCTTGCCGCTGGATGCATTGTGGACCGAGGATCCCACGTAGGTGACTAAGAGCAGTGCCGAGACTTGCCCGCGCCCGATCCTGAGGGACGTCTGCCCAGAGCTTGTCGGTCAGGCCTGTTGACGGCGTCGGCTGTCCGCTGCGAAGCGCCAGGATCCTGAGCAGGTCCCGGTTCTTGTGGGTTCGCCACTCGTGATCTGAAACCGTTGCGCCATCACGGCGCAGCACGAAGAAGTCGCCCAGAAGGAAGATCCGGATCCAATACTCGCTGGCCATTGCGACCATCCATTACCGTCAAGCCCGAGATCCGTATGTGGTCGAAGGGAAAGCCGACGCTGAGAGTGCTCCTCGTGGAGGGGCCCCGCGCGGGCGGGCGTACCTTCATTACCTGCCGTGAACCGCTCATCGCGTTACATCCTCTCTCGCAATTCGCGAGAGAGGAGTCACATCGCGGTCGTCGGACATGCTGCTCCCGTCCTGACCTACCGTCTTCCGCATGGATCTCTTTCGGACGAAGTCGGTCGAGCAGTCCATCGCCGAGACCGACGAGCCCGGACACCAGTTGAAGAAGGACCTCGGCGTCCTGGACCTGCTGATCTTCGGCGTTGGCGTGATCATCGGCGCCGGGATCTTCGTCGTGACGGGGACCGTGGCGAAGACCAACTCCGGCCCGGCGATCACGCTCTCGTTCGCGATCGCTGGCCTGACCTGCGCCCTGGCGGCCCTGTGCTATGCGGAGTTCGCCTCCACGCTGCCGGTCGCCGGCAGCGCCTACACGTTCAGCTATGCCTCCTTCGGCGAGCTGATCGCGTGGATCATCGGGTGGGACCTGGTGCTGGAGTTCACCATCGGCGCGGCGGCGCTGAGCACGAGCTTCTCGGGCTACTACCAAGAGGTCTTCGACGGGACGTTCCTCGCGGTGCCCACGTCTTTGGGTTCCGCGTCGAAGGGCGTGATCGACCTCCCCGCGGTGGTGATCTCACTGCTCGTGATGACCATCCTGATCGGGGGCATCAAGCTGTCGAGCCGGATCAACCAGGTGATCGTCGCGGTCAAGTTGCTGGTCATCGCCGCCGTCATCGTCTTCGGGGTCGGGCACATCTCGACCGACAACTACACGCCGTTCATCCCGCCGTCCGAGCCCGCTCCCGAGGCGAGCGGCAGCTTCATGGACGTCACGCTGATCAGCTGGGTGCTGGGCGTCGACCCGGCCGTCTACGGACTCGCCGGGGTGATCGCCGGGGCCTCCATCGTGTTCTTCGCCTTCCTGGGCTTCGACGTCGTCGCCACCACCGCCGAGGAGACCAGGAACCCTCAGCGCGACATCCCCCGAGGGATCCTCGGGTCCCTCGCGATCGTGACCGTGCTCTACATGGCCGTCAGCCTCGTCATCACCGGGATGCGCGACTACCGCGACATCGAGGCCGGCGACTCCGCGCCGCTGGCGACCGCCTTCGAGTCGGTGGGCCTGGACTTCATGGGACGGCTCATCGCCATCGGCGCCTGCATCGGCCTGATCGTGGTGGTGATGATCCTGATGCTCGGCCAGAGCCGGGTCGCGTTTGCGATGGCGCGCGACGGGCTGTTGCCGCGGGGACTGGCCAAGGTGCACCCGCGGTTCGGCACGCCGCACGTGATCACGCTGATCACCGGTCTCGCGGTGGCGCTCATCGGCGGCCTGGTCGACCTCGCCACACTGGTCAACCTGGTCAGCATCGGCACGCTCTTCGCGTTCATCGTGGTCAGCGTGGGCGTCGTGGTCCTGCGCCGCAGCCGCCCTGATCTGCCCCGGTCGTTCCGCACGCCGGCGGTCTATGCCGTGGCGACCGCCTCGGTGCTGCTGTGCTTCTATCTGATGCTCAACCTGACCGGGGGCACCTGGGTGCGCTTCCTGGTGTGGATGGGGCTCGGGGTGGTTGTGTACGCCGTGTTCGGCTACCGCAACTCACGCCTCAGCTCGCGGGCCTAGCGGACCGCGGCGAATGTGGAGCGGACGCGAGGATTTGAACCTCGACTCCTTCCCTGGAAGGGAAGCGTGCTGCAACTACACCACGTCCGCGGAGCCAGCCTCTGAGGAGACTGACACGTTCGTAGTATGGCAAACCCCTGGCCCGCCGCGACGTCAGGGGTGAGCGTGCGACGTCATCGTCCCACCTGGGCCCACAGCTTCCGGGGGGCACAGAACCGGTAGCTCTCGGTCACCAGCTCGGCGACCTCGTCCCAGTCGGTGTCGTCGTCCAGCACCATCCCGACGACGGTGGGCGACCATGGCGGCTGGTAGAACGGCGGCCCAGCGTTGGCGAGCGCCATCAGCTCGTCGCCGGTTGCCCGGAACGTCAGCACCGTGGTGGGTTCGGTCACCCCGGTCATGTCGCGATAGGCCGACGTGTAGCCCTCCTGGGCGACCAGGACGTGGGCGAAGGTCTTGGTCCGGACCCGCCACCGCACACCGGTCCAGGCATCTTCCTCGTAGGCGTCCGGCAGGGTCAGGGCGACGGACGCGACCCGGGCGACCACGTCACCGGAGGGCTCGATGCGCGGCGCTCTGGGCATGCCTCGATTCTGTCAACGGGAGACTGCGGAAGTCCACGTGTGGGCGTGGCCGGGTCCCTCTCGTGGAAGAGCCTGGTGGCGTCGTCGGTCATGTCGTCGAGCCACTCGCCGATCTTCCTTGAGCACGCCGGGTAGCGCTCACTGCTGCCGTTCGTCCTGGTCGGGAAGCTCGTCGAGAAGCGGACCGCTGCCGTCAGGGTCGGCTTCCTGCCCCAGCCCGATGTCGGTCGAGCCTGAGACCCGCACTGCTTGCACGATGAGCGGCGGGAGGCTCTGCTGCGAATGCCGGAGGAAAGAGATGTAGGCCTCAGCGCCCTCGAGCGTGCGGAACGCAGTGACCGCCATCCACTGTCCGACTGGAAGGGCTCCCCGGGAGGTGAGCATCTGCGCGGTCTTTCTCAAGCAGCGTTCACAGTCCTCTGTGACCAGGTTCTGCTGTCCCGCGGATCCGAGATCAGGAACCCGCTTGAGCTCGGCTGGATGGGTCTCGGCATAGGTGGCCGTTAGGCCGAACTGATCGGTGGGGACGACGTAGTACCCCTGCAGCTCGCCTTGGTTGGAGGCGCGCGCGGCCGACTCGGCTGCCCCCTCGGTCGGGTAGAGCCCACCCACGACGAGGACGAGCGACTCGGTGCGGCCAGCAGAGTCGACAACGGCGAGATTGCCCGGAGGGCCCGGAGCGCCCGGAGCGCCCAGGGCGTCCTGCTCCTCTGACTCCTCGTTCGCGGCGAGGGCCAGTCCGAGGTGACAACCGGCCGCGCAGACGACTGCGATGATGGCGCCGACTCCGACTCTGATACCGCCTGCAAGTCTCACACCGCCTCCGTCCCCCGCTCGGCTGAATGTCGTTGAGACGCGCTGGACCGCGACCGAGTTGCCCTCGGCCGTGTGCTTCTTCCCGTTCGCTCATCGGCTGAGGGTGCACTCGGCTTGCGAATGAGGGGGCTCGCGATGCCTCAGTCTTCGAGGCCAGTGATCCGGCGCAGCTCGGCGAGGTGCGCGTGGAGTGCCGTCCGCCCGGAGTCGGTGAGGCTCAGCCAGGACCGTGCCCGGCCTCGCTGCTTCTCCTTGTGGGTCCGGACATAGCCGGCGTCGGCGAGGACCTTGAGGTGCTTGCTGAGGACATAGTCGCTGACACCGAGCGTCTCCTGCACGGTGGTGAAGTCGACGGAGTCCACCTCTGCGAGTAGTGCACAGATGTGCAAGCGGTTCCGGGCATGGATGACTTCGTCGAACCTGGGAGCGTTGCTCACGCCGAGGCTCTGCTCCCGGACGGGAACTCCCCACGGGAAAGACGCCGATCGGTCCACTCCTCGTGGAGGTACGTGAAGGAGGCACCGGTGCTGCGCTTGAGGAGCGCCCGCAAGAGCACCGGCCCCGCCACCGCAGCGAACACCACCAGGAAGGCGCCGATGACGGAGGAGCCGAGGAGGAGGCTGTCGTACGGCATGCCCGTGCCAGCGAAGAGAGCAGCCACGATCAGGGCGGCGACGACCTTGTACCACCACGGCGTGGTCAGCCGGTGGCCGAACCGTGCCCGGACGTCGTCCAGATCCCGGAGTGCCCCGCGGGCGAACTGCTCGCTGAGCATCTGTACGTCGCGCGGCCAGTCGCGTCGTTCAACCGTGGGCGGGTGCGCCCGGGCGGGCATGCAGTTCCAGCGTCTCGCGCAGCACGTCGAAGTCGACCGGCTTCGAGAGGTAGCCATCCATGCCTGCCGCCTGACAGCGCTCCCTCTCCTCGACCGTCACCGCTGCGGTCATGGCGATGATGGGGAGGCGGTCGCCTTCCGACTCGGTGGCTCGGATTGCCGCTGTCGCGGTGTAGCCGTCCATGACGGGCATGTGGCAGTCCATGAGGACGGCCGCATAGGGGCGGCCCGCTACCGCTCTCAGGGCTTCCAGTCCGTTGTCGGCGACGTCGACCTCGTAGCCGAGTTTGCCGAGCAGGCCCTCGGCGATCATCTGGTTGATCTCGTCGTCCTCGACCACGAGCACCCGACCCGACTTCGCCGGTGCAGGGGGTGCCGACCCCGGTGGGGTCGCCCGAGGCGAGGGCGCAGCGACGAGGGAGGACAACCGGTGCAGAAGCTCTGAGCCGAGGATCGGTCTGCAGAGCAGCGCCCGCGGCCCGAGGTCACCGGGTGTCGTGGGGCCGAGGTCCAGGGTTCCCGACAGCATCAGCACGTGAGTCTCTGACATGCTCGGGTCCGCGGCGATCTCTTCCGCCAGGTGCCACCCCTCGCTTCCGGCCCACCCGGAGTCGAGGAGAGCGAACCGGTGAGGGTCGTCCTCGGCTACGGCTGCGCGCAACAGTGCCATGACGTCGCCGACGTGCTCGACGCTCTCGGGCCTCATGCCCCAGTCCTCGAGCTGCAACTCGAGGAAGTGTCGGCTGCGCTCGTTCTTCTCCACGATGAGGACTCGCTGGTGCCGCAACAGCTCGGGGTCCGGCGTTCGAGGCAGGACGGGCTCGGCCACCCCGAGGGGCACCTCGAACCAGAACGTGCTGCCCTCCCCCTCCGCGCTGGCCAGGCCCACGGACCCGCCCATGGCCTCGCACAGCCCACGGGCGATGGCCAGGCCGAGGCCCGATCCCCCGAACCTCCGTGTCGTGGAGGCGTCAGCCTGGGTGAAGGAGTCGAACAGGGTCCGCTGGGCGTCCTCGGAGATGCCCATCCCGGAGTCGGCGACCTCGAACCGCACGCGGACGTGGTCGGCGCCCGTGGTGGGGACCAGGTGGGATCTGAGTACGACCTCGCCCTGGTCGGTGAACTTCACTGCATTGGAGGCCAGGTTGAGCAGGATCTGCCCCAGCCGGGCCTCGTCGCCCCTCAGGAGGGACGGCACCTCGGGCCCGCAGTAGACGATCAGCTCGACGTCCTTGTGCGCAGCAGGCACCGCCACCAGGCTGGCGGTCCTCTCGAGCAGCAGACGAGGATCGACGTCGACGACTTCAAGGACCACCTTGCCCGCCTCGAGCTTGGAGAAGTCGAGGGTGTCGTTGATGACCGAGAGCAACGCGGTGCCGGCCTTCTGCAGACCGTCGACGTAGTGCACCTGGGGTCCGACCAGATCAGTCTCGCCGAGCAGACGGGCCAAGCCGATCACGCCGTTCATCGGCGTCCGGATCTCATGACTCATCGTTGCCAGGAACTCCGACTTCGCACGCGTGGCCTCCCTGGCCTCCGCCTCGGCGGCCTCGAGCTCAGCGGCTCGGCGTTCCAGCTTCTCGCGCAGCTCGGCAGCACTCTTCAGTGCCGCCTTCAACTCGCTGATGTCGGTGCAGGTCCCGAACCACTTCACGATCTCACCGTTCGTGTCGCGCAGCGGCAGGGCGCGACCCAGCATCCAGTGGTACTCGCCGTCGTGTCGCCGCAGCCGGTACTCGACCTCGTACGGCTCACCTGTTCGCGTGGCCTCCTTCCAGAGCCGGTGGGCAGGAGCGCGGTCGTCGGGGTGGAACGGCGGGTTCCACCCGTCGCCCAGGCTCTCCTCGAGCGACAGACCCGTGAAGTCCATCCACTGCCGGTTGAAGTAGACGTGGTAGCCGTCGGGCCGGGTGATCCAGACGATCTGGGGGAGCGTCTCGACCACGTCGCGCCACTCTGTCCCGGTCGCCTGCATGGCTTCCAGATCGGCCTGGAGATGGTTGGTCGGAAGGGGGTTCCTGAGGTGGGCGTCGACCGCATCCGGGTCGGAGGGGTCATCGCGGGTCAGGAGAGGCATGCCCGCCACTCTGCCTTGCAGATGGCTAGCGAGGACGACTTCCACCACACCAGGGGGCCGTGGCAGTCGGAACTCTGGCAGCCGCGGCCACGGACGGCCCTACCGTGGGGTCAGGCCTCCAAGGGTGGCTGGATGGGGCGATATCCAGAGCACATGATGCGAAGCCATCCGATCCGGCCGTCCAGTTCGGAGAGATAGGCCTGCTGCTCGACGAGATGCTCGCCGTCGGCGTTGTGGACATGGAATCGGTAGCCCACTCGTGCGCGGTCGGCGAACGAGTCCACCTCGATGGTCAACACGTCCACGATCTCGTCGCCGTCCTCGAACCACTGCTCGACTGCGTGGAGCACGCCCTCGACGCCCGGGGCGTCCCACACGCGACGGGGGGTCATCCCCCTGAAGTCGACGTCAGGGTGAAGCAGCTCGCGGAGGCGGACCTGATCCTTCGCCGCGACGGCTTGAGCGAACCCTTCGCCCAGCGTTTGAGTCACATGGCGATGGTCCCCAATATCCGTCTCCACGACAAGCCTCCCGGCCCGAACTGCCTCTGCGGGCGTTCGCAGGCCGTGCATGTGACCGATGGTGGACGTCGTGCTGCGCCTCAGACCCGCGCGACCTCGCCGTACGCCGTGCCCCGCTCCTCGCGCACCCACAGCGGGTCCTCGGTCGTCGTCCCCTGGATCACCAGCTCGCGCTTGAGGATCTTGTTGGTCGCCGTGCTCGGCAGCTCATCGGCGATCCGGACGTAGCGCGGCCAGGCCTTGGGGGAGAGGTCGGCCTGCTCGGCCAGGAAGGCCTCCAGCTCGGCCGGCTCGAGCCTCTCGCCGTCGTTGAGGACGAGGGCGGCCATCACCTGGTCGCCGACCCGCTCGTCGGGCACGGCATAGACCGCGACCCGGTTGATCTTGGTGAGCCGCATCAGGATCCGCTCGATGGGGGCCGCGGCGAGGTTCTCCCCGTCGACGCGCATCCAGTCCGCGGTGCGCCCGGCCAGATAGACGAAGCCGTCGGCGTCGCGGTAGGCGAGGTCCCCGCTCCAGTACATCCCGTGCCGCAGCCGCTCCGCGTTGGCGCGCTCGTCGTTGTAGTAGCCGGTGAACCAGCCTGCGCCCTGGGTGTTGACGAGCTCGCCGACCGCCTCGTCGGCGTTGGCGAGCGCGCCGTGCTCGTCGAAGACCGCCCGCGGGCACTCCTCGACGGTGGCGGAGTTGTAGACCGCGACGCCCTCGTAGGGCTGGCCCACGGAGCCCTGCGGCGTGCCG
Source organism: Nocardioides pacificus (assembly GCF_054775955.1). Taxonomy (NCBI): domain Bacteria; kingdom Bacillati; phylum Actinomycetota; class Actinomycetes; order Propionibacteriales; family Nocardioidaceae; genus Nocardioides; species Nocardioides pacificus. Next base: position 208,955 of record NZ_BAAHCI010000004.1, on the reverse strand, counting down.
TCGACGCGCAGGATGATGATCGCGGCCTCGGTCGAGCCGAAGCCGTCCCACACGTCGCAGCCGAAGCGCCGGCCGAAGTCCTCGATGTCGCGGTCGCTGGCCTCGTTGCCGAAGGCGTGGCGCAGCGAGTTGTCGGCGTCGTCGGGCTGCTCCGGCGTGGCCAGCACGTAGGCCAGCGGCTTGCCGACGTAGTTCATGTACGTCGCGCCGTAGCGGCGGATGTCGTCGAGGAAGTGCGAGGCGCTGAACCGTGCCAGCGCCATCGCCGCGCCCGTGCAGATCGAGACCGTCCACCCGGCGAGGATCGCGTTGGAGTGGAACAGCGGCATCGACAGGTAGCAGACGTCGTCGGGCGTGAGGGAGTACTTGTCCTTCAGCGTCATGCCCGCGATCAGCACCATGAAGTTGCTGACCTGCACCGCTTTCGGGTCCCCGGAGGTCCCCGAGGTGAAGATCAGCATGAAGGTGTCGAAAGCGCCGGTCTCGCGGTGCGGGACCAGCTCGCCCTCGCCGGCCGCGAGCAGCTCGTCGTACGCCGCCGACGAGGTGTCGAAGACGCGCACGTCGCCCAGGTCGAGGCCGTCGAGCAGCGGCAGGTGCTCGGCGTCGGTGATGAGCACCTGGCACTCCGCGCGCCGTACGTCGGCCGCCAGGCCCTCGCCGCGACGGGTGGTGTTGATGCCGCACAGCACGAAGCCGCCGAGGCCCGCGGCCGCCAGCGCGCGCGCCATGTCGGGGGTGTTGTCCAGGAGCACACCGACGTGCAGCGGCCGGTCAGGGGCGGCGGTGCGGATCAGCGCGGTGGCGAGCGTCGAGGCCTCGGCGAGGTGCTCGCGCCACGTCCACGACCTGTCGTCGAAGAGCACGGCAGGGGTGTCGTCGTCGAGTCGCGTGCGCAGCATCTGCTGCACGGTCTCCTCAGCCATTCGATCCTCCGGGGTCCGGGTGCGCAGGGGCGCACGATCCTGGGTCAGGGGTATCACGAATCGCAGGCCCTGATGTGGGCTGCGTCACACTGAGTGGGACGGTGGATCAGACCGGCTCGGCCGCGAGCGCGCGCCCGATCGTGAGGGCCTGCTCGGTGGTCCCGCCGAAGGCGAACTCGAAGCGCTTGGCGGCCGTGAAGTAGCGGTGCGCCTCGCCGTCCAGGTCGATCCCCACCCCGCCGTGCACGTGCACGGTGGTGTGCGCGATCCGGTGCCCCGCGTCGGCGGCCCACAGCTTCGCGGTCGCCAGCTCGGTCGTCGCAGGCAGTCCCTCGTCGAGCCGCCAGGCGGCCTGCCAGAGCGTGAGCTGCTGGCCGAGCACGTCGATGTAGCCGTCGGCCAGCCGCTGCGAGACGGCCTGGAAGGACCCGATCGGACGGCCGAACTGCTCGCGGGTGCGGGCATAGGCGGCCGTCAGCTTGGAGGCGCCCTCGGTGACGCCCAGCTGGTGGGCGCACGCGGCGAGCGTCATCAGCTGACGCAGCCGCTCGTCGACCGAGCCGTCGGCGGCGCCGACCAGCCGGTCCTGCGTCAGGGAGACCTCGTCGAGGTCGAGGCGGGCCACGACATCCCCGTCGGAGAGCCGACCCGCGGTGAGGCGTACCCCGTCGTCACCAGGCAGTACGACGAACACGCCGACGCCGTCGGGGGTCAGGGCGGGGACCAGCAGCGCGTCGGCGTACGTCCCGGCGGGGACGACGACCTTGACACCGCTCAGGATGTGGCCGTCACCGGAGGGGGTGGCGGTGAGCGTCGGCCGCTCGGGGGAGAAGGCGTGCTCCTCAGACACCGCGGCGCTCAGCACCAGCGACCCTGAGGCAGCGCCCGGCAGCCACTGCGCCTGCTGTGCGGAGGAGCCGTGCTCGGCGAGCAGACGTGCGGCGGGGCCGTGGAAGGCCAGCGGGACCGGGGCGACGGTGCGGCCGGCCTCGACCAGCACGCGGCACAGCTCGATCAGCCCGAGGCCGGCGCCGCCGTGCTCCGCCGGCAGGGGGAGGGAGAGCAGGCCCGCGGAGCCGAGCTCGGTCCACAGCTCGCGGTCGAAGCGGTCGCCCGCCTGCTCGACCTCGCGCATCCGCTCCGGCGTGGCTCGATCGCTGAGGATCTCCGCGGCCAGCGCGGCCGCCTCGTCCTGCTCGGCGGTGAATGTGAAGTCCATGGTCATCCTTGCTTTCGTTGATCGAGCCGCGAGCGCAGCGGCGCCGGCCCTCGTTGATCGAGCCGCGAGCGCAGCCGCACCGGCCCTCGTTGATCGAGCCGCGAGCGCAGCGAGCGAGTCGAGATCATCGCTTCGCGGCCGGCAGGCCGAGTCCGACGTAGCCGATGATGTCGCGCTGGATCTCGTTGGTGCCGCCACCGAAGGTCATCACCAGCGACGAGCGGTGGTAGCGCTCCAGGCGCCCCGCGAGCACGGCGCCCGCCGAGTCGCCGGTCAGCGCGGCGGCCGGCCCGACCACCTCCATCAGCGCGCGGTAGACCTCGGTCGCGAGCTCGGAGCCGTAGACCTTGGTGGCCGAGGCGTCGGCGGGGGAGAGGTCGTCGACGACCGCGGCCAGGCGCCAGTTGAGCAGCGTGAGCATCTCGACCCGGGCGTGCGCGCGACCGAGCAGGATCTGCACCCACTCGGAGTCGATGACCCGCTGGCCGTCGGGGTTCTTGGTCTCCTGCGCCCAACGGCGGACCAGGTCGAGCGAGTGCACCAGCGGCGCCGACGAGGTGAGCGCGACCCTCTCGTGGTTGAGCTGGTTGGTCATCAGCGACCAGCCGCCGTTGAGCTCGCCGACCAGGTTGCCGGCCGGCACCCGGACGTCCTCGAAGTACGTCGCGCTGGTGCCGACGCCGGCGACGGTGTGGACGGGCGTGTAGGAGAACCCCGGCGCGTCGGCCGGGACGAGGATCATCGACAGCCCCTTGTGGCGGGGCAGGTCCGGGTCGGTGCGACACGCCATCCATAGCCAGTCGGCGTACTGGATCAGCGAGGTCCACATCTTCTGTCCGTTGATCACCCACTCGCCGTCCTCGGGCGAGCCGTCCAGCACCGCGCGGGTCTTGAGCGAGGCAAGGTCGGTACCCGAGCCGGGCTCGGAGTAGCCGATCGAGAAGTGCAGCTCGCCGGCCAGGATGCGGGGGAGGAAGTAGTCCTTCTGTGCGTCGGTGCCGTAGCGCATGATCGTCGGGCCGACCGTGTTCAGCGTCAGGTAGGGGATCGGCACGCCGGCCACCGCCGCCACGTCGGTGAAGATCAGCTGCTCGATCATCGACCGGTTCTGCCCGCCGTACTCCTCGGGCCAGCCGATGCCGAGCCAGCCGTCCTGCCCGAGCTGGCGGATGACCTCCTTGTAGACGTCGCCGTCGCCGAACTCGCCCGACGCGGCGGCGAGCGCGGCCCGGCGCTCAGGGGTGACGAGGGTGGCGAAGTAGTCGCGCAGCTCCTCGCGCAGCGCCTGCTGCTCGGCGGTCAGTGCCACGTGCATGGGCTCTCCCAGAGGACCAGAGCACCCCGAGGGGTGGGGGGGGCCGAGGTGGCGCCCGCACCCGGCAAACTATAACCTGTTCTTGTTTTGGTCCACCGTTCGTTCGCACGACACCTCGGAGGAACCGCCATGAGCGACACCCGCCTTCTCGACCACGGCACCCCGCCCGAGCGCTTCGCCCGCGGCTGGCACTGCCTGGGCCTGGTCAAGGACTTCGCGGACGGCGAGCCGCACGCGGTCGAGGCGTTCGGCGGCAAGCTCGTGGCGTGGAGCGACACCGCCGGCGAGGTGCACGTCCTCGACGGCTACTGCCGCCACATGGGCGGGGATCTGACTCAGGGGTCGGTCAAGGGCGACGAGATCGCGTGCCCCTTCCACGACTGGCGCTGGGGCGGCGACGGCAAGTGCAAGGCGATCCCCTACGCCCGCCGGGTCCCGCTGCGCGCGCGCACGCAGGCCTACCCGACCGTCGTCCGCAACGGGCAGCTGCTGGTCTGGCACGACGCCGAGCACGGCCCGGCCGACATGGACATCCTTCCGCCCGAGCTCGAGGGCGTCGGCACCGACGCTTGGACCGACTGGACGTGGAACGTCCTCGACGTGCCCAACGCGCACTGCCGCGAGATCGTCGACAACGTCGTGGACATGGCGCACTTCTTCTACATCCACTTCGCGTTCCCGACGAACTTCCGCAACGTCTTCGAGGGCCACATGGCCTCGCAGTTCATGGAGTCGACCGGGCGCCCGGACATGGCCGGCGCGGGGTACGGCGACGAGAGCCTGGTGCTGAAGTCGGAGGCGACCTATTACGGGCCGTCGTACATGATCAACTGGCTCAACGTCGACTACAAGGGCTTCGAGACCGAGGTCGTGCTGGTCAACTGCCACATCCCGACCTCGGACAACTCCTTCAAGCTGCAGTACGGCCTGTGCGTGCGCAAGCCGGAGGGGCTCGACGAGAAGACCGCCCAGTACATCGCCAAGAAGTACTCCGACATGTTCGGCGACGGCTTCATGCAGGACGTGCACATCTGGCTCAACAAGGCCCCGGTGCAGAACCCGCTGTTGTGCGAGGAGGACGGGCCGGTCTATCAGCTGCGGCGCTGGTATGAGCAGTTCTACGTCGACCGCGCCGACGTGACGCCCGAGATGACCGAGCGCTTCGAGTTCGAGGTCGACACCACCAAGGCCAACGAGTTCTGGCGCGCCGAGGTGGAGGCGAACCTCGCCAAGAAGGCGGCGGAGGATGAAGCCTCCGGTGGAGACGCCGGCGGGCCCGAGGACTCCGACGCGCCGCGCGGCGTGATGACGGGGACCTGATGGCGTCGTTCGTCCCGACGCGCGAGGAGACCCTGGAGGACCAGCGTCTCTACACCCGCGCCCGACTGGTGGAGGTCGCGTGCCTCGACTGCCTGGCGCGCGTCGGCGTGAAGAAGAACAGTGACCACCACACTTCCATCCAGTGGTCGGAACAGGCGCTCACGCAATGCCAGGAGTTCGCGAAGATGTCCTCGGCGCCCGGTGGGCGCCGCGTGCACGCGGCCTGCTCCCGGCTGACCGCGAGCATCGAGACCGCTGCACGTGACGGGGAGATCCCGATCGGAGCCGAAGATGGATACTGAGTCCTTCACCCTGCCGGTGCTGGAGGTGGTCGAGGAGACCGCCGACGCGCACTCGATCGTGCTGGGGCTCCCCGACGAGGGGCGCGAGCACTTCGCCTACACCCCCGGCCAATTCCTCACCGTCGCGGTCCCCAGCGACCAGACCGGCGTCGCCGCACGCTGCTACTCGCTGTCGAGCAGCCCCGGCGTCGGCGACGACTCGCTGACGATCACCGTGAAGCGGACCGTGGACGGCTACGCCTCCAACTGGATCTGCGACAACCTCCGCCAGGGAGACACCTTGCGGGTGCTGCCGCCCAGCGGCATCTTCACGCCGAAGAACCTCGATGCCGACCTGCTGCTCTTCGCGGGAGGCAGCGGGGTCACGCCGATCATCTCGATCGTGCGGACCGCCCTGGCGCAGGGGAGCGGGCAGATCGTGGTGTTCTACGCCAACCGCGACGAGTCCTCCATCATCTTCAAGGACGCCTTCCGCGAGCTCTCGGCGGCGCACCCCGACCGGCTCGTGGTCGTGCACTGGCTCGAGAACGTGCAGGGGCTGCCCTCGCAGGCGCAGCTGAAGACGTTCGCCGCGCACTTCCCGTCGTACGACGCCTTCGCCTGCGGGCCGGCGCCGTTCATGAAGGCTGCGGTGAGCGCGCTCAAGGAGCTGGAGTTCCCCCGCGAGCGCCGCCACCAGGAGAAGTTCGTCTCGCTCGGCGGCAACCCGTTCGGCGACCTCGAGGACATCCAGGAGGCCGAGCACGAGATCCAGGCCGCCGAGACGGACGAGGACGACGCTGCCGCGGACGTGCTGGCCGAGGCGCCGCAGGCCCCGGTGAAGGTCGAGGTCGAGCTCGACGGCGTCGACTACGCCTTCGACGACTGGTCCCCGTCGGTCACGCTGCTGGAGCACCTGGAGTCGAAGGGGGTGCAGGCGCCCTACTCGTGCCGGGAGGGCAACTGCTCGGCTTGCGCCTGCCGCGTCCTGGAGGGCGAGGTCAAGATGCTGCACAACGAGGTCCTGGACGCCGAGGATCTCGCCGACGGGATCCGGTTGGCGTGCCAGTCGGTTCCGGTGACGGACACGGTGAAGGTCACCTACCACTGAGGGCTGGTGACCTGGCCGACGGAGACTCCCGCTCGTCCTAGGTCCCGCCGCTTCCGATGCGCTGGTTGGTGGTCATCCGGTCAGCGGGGTTGGCCTGCTTCTTCGCCCGGTAGCGCTCGAGCTTCCTCTTCTCCCGGCGCGCTCGCGCGGTGGCCTCGCGGGCCGCTGCCAGGGCCTCTGCCTTCGAGGTCGCCGCGGCCCGCCGTCGGAAGAGCTTCATGGCGCCAGCCTAGGGGTGGGTGGACGGACCGCACAGTGTCGATCGGCTCGAGGGGGCTCCCTCAGCTCGAGCGGCCTACGCCGAGGGCCTCGAGGATCGCCGGGCCGCCGTCGAGGACGCCGCCGACCGTCCCGTCCTGGTCGTCCGCACCGGGTGGCGTCGTGTGCGGGCCGTCCGTGAGGCGGACGTCGCGGCAGCCGTAGTCGTCGACGACCACTCCGGTCAGGTCGCCGTCGTGGCTGTACGCGATCATCCAGCGCGGGCCGAGGTCGTCGTTGCATCCGCCGCTGCGATCCGCGATCGCGAGGGCGTCCAGAGCCGCCTGGAGGTCGGGGAGGTCAGCGTCGGCGACGGGGTCCGGCTGCCCGGCGCGTCTCCATCCGTACGCGGCACCGCCGCTGGGGGTCATGTCGATATCGAACGTGTCGTAGCGGCAGACCCATGCTTCTTGCGCCTCGAGGAGGGCCGGGAGCCGATCGGCCACTTCCTGGGTGCCGAAGCCGTGACCGGACGGGTCCTCACCGATCGGCAACCGTTGGGGGCAGGGTCGCCCGCCGGCGTCGGCGAGCTCGCTCGTCCGCACCTCCGGGCTGGTCGCAGCCTGGGGGGTCGGCCCGCATCCGGAAAGGACGAGGGCTGCGGTCACCAGACCGAGGAGCGGGCCTCCACCGCCGAAGGTGCGAGTTCGGTCGCCTGCGGCCGTAGATCGGTTCGAGTCCAGCGTGGGCATGGGGATCCGACGTCCTCAGAGCCTCGGCGGTTCCGTGGCCGGCCCCGATGGGCCCCCTAGGACATGTGTTCGAATAAATGCCACCATGGAGTGGTGGCCGGTGGAATGAACAAGCGTGGCGGGGGGATCCCCATGGCGGAGCGTGTGCGCCTGGGGACAGCAGTGGCGGCGCCCGAGGCTCCTCCCGCGGACGAGGGGCCGGCCAAGCACTGCTGGGTCGCCGATGCGATCGACCGGCACGGGGTGAAGCGTCCCGGGCTGCTCGTCGAGTGGCGCCAGGCGGCCGTCGGCTGGGAGGGGCGGGTGCTCTATGCGGCGATGCTGCGGCCGGGGGAGTGGGCGGTGGTCGAGGAGTGGCTGCCGGCGGAGCTGCTGACGCCGCGCTGAGCGATTCGGGAGTGGGGCCGATTCAGCGTGGGGCCGATTCGGGTGTGGGCGGGCGTCGTCCGTAGCCTCGGGGCGTGGCTGACGTGGAGATCGTGCAGGACGGTCCGTCGGCGTTCGTCGTACGCGTGGGTGGCACGGACCAGTCCCACGTCGACCTGGCGGACCCGACCCGGGTGGTCTTCGACTACGTACGGCGGATGGCCGACGTCGTCGACGCGCACCTCCCGGCGGGGGAGCCGGCATCGGTCGTGCACGTCGGCGGGGCCGGGCTCACGCTGCCGCGCTACGTCGCCGCCACCCGCCCCCGGTCGGGACAGATCGTGCTCGAGCCCGCCGAGGAGCTGACCGCGCTGGTGCGGGAGCAGCTGCCCCTGCCTCGGCGCAGCGGGATCAAGGTGCGCCCCGTCGACGGGCGGACCGGCCTCCCCTCGCTTCGAGACGCGTCGGCCGACCTCGTCGCGCTGGACGCCTACGCCGGGGCGCAGGTCCCCGGCGAGCTGGTCACGGTGGAGTGCTTCGCGGAGGTCGCCCGGGTCCTGGCCGACGACGGGCTGTTCCTGCTCAACCTCGCCGACCGCGCGCCGTTCGCCTGGACCCGTCGCGTGGTCGCCGGCCTGCGCGTGTCGTTCCCTCACCTGCTGCTGAGCGCGGAGCCCGCGACCCTGCGCGCGCGTCGCTTCGGCAACCTCCTCGTGGTCGCCTCCCGCGGCGACCTGCCCGAGCTGGCCCTGCGCCGCCGCGCCGCCAGCTCCGAGCACCCTTATCGCGTCCTCGGACCGAAGGAGCTCAGCGACTCGGTGGGCGGCGGCACCCCCATGACCGACGGGGCAACAGAGCCCTCACCCGCCCCCCGCTGACCCGTCCCCAAATCTCGCTGACCCGGCTCGAAATGCGGCTGACCCGTCGGAAGATATCCACCTGTGAATATCTTCCGCCGGGTCAGCGAGATCTTCTGCCGGGTCGCCGAGATCTAGCGCCGGGTGAGCGTGACTTGGCGCCGGGTCACCAGCCTCGGGTGCGCCACTCCGGGAGTGACGGCCGCTCGGCGCCGAGGGTGGAGTCGTTGCCGTGGCCGGGGTAGAACCAGGTCTCGTCGGGCAGCGTGCCGAAGATCTTGGTCTCCACCTCGTCGACGAGCTGGGCGAACGCGTCCTTGTCGCCGAACGTGTTCCCGACGCCGCCGGGGAAGAGCGAGTCGCCGGTGAACAGGTGCGGGTGGCCCTGCGGGTCGTCGTACACGAGCGCGATCGAGCCGGGGGTGTGGCCGGCGATCGCGAGCACCCGCAGCGTCTGGTCGCCGACGGTCACGGTGTCGCCGTGCTCGACGCGCCGCGTCACCTCGACTGCGGTCTGCTCGGTGATGGCATCCGCGTCGGGCGTGCCTGCCACGACCGCCGCCCCGGTCGCCGCCACGACGTCGGCCAGCGCACGGTGGTGGTCCCAGTGCTGATGGGTCGTCACGACCGCGGTGAGGCCCGCATCGCCGACCAGCTCGAGCAGGCGCTCGGGCTCCGCGGCCGCGTCGATGAGCACCTGCTCGCCCGTGGCCGCGCAGCGCAGCAGGTAGCAGTTGTTCGACATCTTCTCGTCGACCGCGAGCTTGGTGATGCTCAGGCCGCTCAGGTCTCGGGTGTCGGGGGAGCCCCCGGGGGTCACGTCGCCGGTGTACGTCGCCATGCGCCGATCCTAGGCAGGACACCGGCGCTCGACGAGAGTGCCTTGGCCGCGGCGACCGGGTCGGCGCGCCCGGTCAGCCACCAGGCGAGCTCGGGTGCCCCACCGGAGATGAAGGGACCCTCGCCCTCCCCGACCTGCCAGCTGCGGCCCAGGTCGGTCGCCTCGATCCGGAACGGGCCGGACTCGCCGTGGTCGCGCGCGAGCTCGTCGAGCAGGCCCAGCATGAAGTCCTCGGGCCACGCGGCCGGGCCGTAGTCGGCCCCGAGGTCGGCGTGGTGGATCTCGACCTCCCGGCGGCGGCCGGGGACGACCGCCGTACCCGGCATCCACGGGCCGCCCGGGACTCGGGGGACCTCGATCCGCCAGGCGTGCTCCGGGACCTGCTCGGCAGCCTCATGGAAGAGCGAGCAGCCCTCCAGCAGACGCGTGCGCAGCGTCGCCCCCTCGGCCCGAGCGAGCTCCTCGATGTCGACGTCGCGCTGACGGGCGGAGGAGTAGATCGGGGTGTCGACACCGCGGGAGAGACCCTGGAGAGCGCCGGCCAGTCCCTCGGCGTTCAGGGCCAGGTGGGCGACGACATGGGCGCGGGACCAGCCGGGCAGTACCGACGGTGCGCGCAGCTGCTCATCGGTCAGGGCGTCCACGGTGCGGATCAGCCGACGCGTGGAGTCCTGGCAGGCGGCGAGCTCGTGACGGGGCATGGTGACATTCAACACCCGGGTCCGGGGCATGGGGAGCCTCGTAGGATCGTTCTGCTGATGGGCCGCGTGGCGGGTTGCGCGCACGCAGGCCTTGGCGAACACTTGTTCGAACCGCTTCGCTGTCCCAGAGACCCCGACATTAGGAAAACTGTGGCCGACCAGATCCTCATCCGGGGTGCCCGGGAGCACAACCTCAAGGACGTCTCCCTCGAGCTCCCCCGGGACTCGCTCATCGTCTTCACCGGCCTGTCGGGGTCCGGCAAGTCCAGCCTCGCGTTCGACACGATCTTCGCCGAGGGGCAGCGGCGCTACGTCGAGTCGCTCTCGGCCTACGCCCGCCAGTTCCTCGGCCAGATGGACAAGCCCGACGTCGACTTCATCGAGGGCCTCTCGCCCGCGGTCTCGATCGACCAGAAGTCCACCTCGAAGAACCCCCGCTCCACGGTCGGCACGATCACCGAGGTCTACGACTACCTGCGACTGCTCTACGCCCGCGCCGGCCGCCCGCACTGCCCGACCTGCGGTGCGCCCATCGAGCGGCAGACCCCGCAGCAGATCGTGGACCGGATCCTCGCCCTCGAGGAGGGACGCCGTTTCCAGGTCCTCGCCCCGGTCATCCGCGGACGCAAGGGCGAGTACGTCGAGCTCTTCAAGCAGCTGCAGACCCAGGGCTTCTCCCGCGCCCGCGTGAACGGCGAGACCCACCAGCTCGACGACCCGCCCAAGCTGGACAAGCAGAAGAAGCACACGATCGAGGTCGTCGTGGACCGCCTCGCGGTCAAGGAGTCCTCCAAGCGCCGGCTCACCGACTCGGTCGAGACCGCGCTCGGCCTGGCCAGCGGCCTGGTCGTCTTCGACTTCGTCGACCTGGACGCCAAGGACCCGGTCCGGGAGATGAAGTTCTCCGAGAAGATGTCGTGCCCCAACGACCACGCCATCGAGACCGACGATCTCGAGCCCCGCTCGTTCTCGTTCAACTCCCCGTTCGGCGCGTGTACGGCGTGCCACGGGATCGGCACCCGGATGGAGGTCGACCCCGAGCTCGTCGTGCCGGACCCGTCGGCCACCCTCGGCTCGGGCGCGATCCAGCCCTGGAGCGGCGCCCACGTCGCCGACTACTTCCTGCGCATCCTGGGCGCCCTGGGCGACGAGCTCGGCTTCGACCTGAACACGCCGTGGGAGGGGCTGACGCCGAAGGCGCAGAAGGCCATCCTCGACGGCCACGCCACCAAGGTCCACGTCCGCCACCGCAACCGCTACGGCCGCGAGCGCTCCTACTACACCGAGTTCGAGGGCGTGCGCAGCTACATCGAGCGTCGCCACAGCGAGGCGGAGTCCGACACCAGCCGGGACCGCTTCGAGGGCTTCATGCGTGAGGTGCCCTGCCCGGCGTGTGAGGGCAGCCGACTGCGCCCGGTCTCGATGGCGGTGACCCTCGGCGGCAAGAACATCGCCGAGGTCTGCCGGATGCCGATCAACGAGACCTCGGTTTTCCTGCTCGACCTGGAACTGAGCGAGCGCGAGCGCCAGATCGGCGAGCGCGTGCTCAAGGAGATCCAGGAGCGGCTCAACTTCCTGCTCGACGTCGGGCTCGACTACCTCTCGCTGGACCGGCCCTCGGGCTCGCTGTCGGGCGGCGAGGCGCAGCGGATCCGGCTCGCGACCCAGATCGGTGCCGGCCTGGTCGGCGTCCTCTACGTCCTCGACGAGCCCTCCATCGGTCTGCACCAGCGCGACAACCAGCGGCTCATCGAGACCCTGGTGCGGCTCAAGGACCTCGGCAACACGCTGATCGTCGTCGAGCACGACGAGGACACCATCCGCGCGGCCGACTACGTCGTCGACATCGGTCCGGGCGCCGGTGAGCACGGCGGACAGGTCGTCCACGCCGGCACGGTGAAGGGTCTCTACGAGCACCCCGACTCGCTCACGGGGCAGTACCTCTCCGGGCGCCGCGAGATCGCCGTACCCGAGATCCGCCGCCCGAAGACCAAGGGCCGCGAGCTCACGGTCCACGGGGCGCGGGAGAACAACCTGCGCGACGTCGACGTGTCGTTCCCGCTCGGGATGTTCGTGGCCGTCACCGGCGTCTCCGGCTCCGGCAAGTCGACGCTGGTCAACGACATCCTCTACACCTCGCTGGCCAAGCAGATCTACAACGCACGCACCATCCCCGGGCGGCACCGCAAGATCACCGGCACCGAGCACATCGACAAGGTCATCCACGTCGACCAGTCGCCGATCGGACGCACGCCGCGGTCCAACCCCGCGACGTACACCGGCGTCTTCGACCACGTCCGCAAGCTGTTCGCCTCGACCCCCGAGGCCAAGATGCGCGGCTACCTGCAGGGGCGCTTCTCGTTCAACGTCAAGGGCGGACGCTGCGAGGCCTGCCACGGCGACGGCACGATCAAGATCGAGATGAACTTCCTGCCGGACGTCTACGTCCCCTGCGAGGTCTGCCACGGGGCGCGCTACAACCGCGAGACGCTCGAGGTGCACTACAAGGGCAAGACCATCGCGGAGGTCCTCGACATGCCGATCGAGGAGGCCGTCGACTTCTTCGGCGCCGTCCCGGCGATCGCGCGCCACCTCAAGACGCTGGTCGAGGTGGGGCTGGGCTACGTCCGGCTCGGGCAGCCGGCGACCACGCTGTCGGGCGGCGAGGCCCAGCGCGTGAAGCTGGCCGCCGAGCTGCAGAAGCGCTCCACCGGTCGCACCGTCTATGTGCTCGACGAGCCGACCACGGGTCTGCACTTCGAGGACATCCGCAAGCTGCTGCTGGTGCTGGGTCGCCTCGTCGACCAGGGCAACACGGTGCTGGTCATCGAGCACAACCTCGACGTCATCAAGACCGCCGACTGGCTGGTCGACATGGGCCCCGAGGGCGGCTCGCGCGGCGGCCTCGTCGTGGCGGAGGGCACGCCCGAGCAGGTCGCCGCCCACCCGGACAGCCACACCGGGCGGTACCTGGCACCGCTGCTCGAGGGCCGCCACGCGACCGCCTCGGAGGCCGTGGACGCACCCGTTCCGGTGTTGAAGGTGACCAAGGCCGCCGCCAAGCGCGCCGCCGCACTCGAGCGCGCGGAGAAGGCAGCCGCCAAGAAGGCGGCTGCGGCTGCGGCCCCGGCCCAGAAGATCGTGGCGAAGAAGACAGCGGCGAAGAAGACAGCGGCCCCACGGAAGGCAGCAGCGCGCAAGACGGTGGCCCCGAAGGCCAGGTGAGCCTGGCTAGTCTGTTCCCGACGTCCGCCCAGGCGAGGAGAAGACCATGGCCGAGCAGTTCCAGCCCACCCGCAGGATCGTCTTCCATGGACTCGGGGCGCTCGCCGTGGCCGCCGCGCTGGCCGGCTGCGCCGGCGGTGACGACGGCGAGTCGACGACGGGCGGCTCCGAGGGCGGCTCGGGCGACACCGCGACGCCCGGCGACGCCCTGGCCACCACGAGCGAGGTGCCCGTCGAGGGCGGTCTGATCCTCACCGGCGCCAAGCTCGTGCTCACCCAGCCCACCGAGGGGGAGTTCAAGGCCTACTCGGCCGTCTGCCCCCACCAGGGCCAGCTCGTCACGGACGTCGCCGACGGCACCATCACCTGCTCCCACCACGGCAGCCAGTACGACGCGGCGAGCGGCGACGTCACCCAGGGGCCCGCCACGTCGGGACTCGAGGCGGTCGAGATCACGGTCGAGGGCGACCAGATCCTGCTGGCCTGACCCGGCGCTGTCGGAGCCGCCACGTAGGGTTGCCGGGTGACGCCAGCTCGACCCGCCCAACGCTCCCGAGGACCGCTCTCCTACCGTCCGGAGCCCGGGTCGATCCCGACCCAGCCGGGGGTCTACCGGTTCCGTGACTCCCGCGGCCGCGTCATCTACGTCGGCAAGGCCAAGAACCTGCGCGCCCGGCTCTCGTCGTACTTCCAGGACATCGGGGGACTGCACCCGCGCACCGCCACGATGGTCACCACGGCGGCGAGCGTCGAGTGGACGGTCGTGAACACCGAGGTCGAGGCGCTGCAGCTGGAGTACTCCTGGATCAAGGAGTACGACCCGCGCTTCAACGTGAAGTACCGCGACGACAAGTCCTATCCCTGGCTGGCGGTGACCACCGGCGAGGAGTTCCCGCGGGTGATGGTCGGTCGCGGCGCCAAGAAGAAGGGGACCCGCTACTTCGGCCCCTACAGCCACGCGTGGGCGATCCGCGAGACCGTCGACCTGCTGCTGCGGGTCTTCCCGATGCGCTCGTGCTCGACCGGTGTCTTCAAGCGCTCGGCGCAGATCGGGCGACCGTGCCTGCTCGGCTACATCGACAAGTGCGCGGCCCCCTGCGTGGGCAACGTCAGCCCGGACGAGCACCGGCGCATCGTCGACGACTTCTGCGACTTCATGGGCGGGCAGACCACCGCGTTCGTCCGCCGCGTCGAGAAGGAGATGTACGCCGCCTCCGAGGCGCTCGACTTCGAGAGGGCCGCGCGCCTGCGCGACGACCTGGGGGCGCTCAACCGCGCGCTGGAGAAGCAGGCCGTCGTCCTCGGCGACGGCACCGACGCCGACGTCATCGCGTTCGCGCAGGACCCGCTCGAGGTGGCGGTGCAGATCTTCTACGTGCGCGGCGGCCGGATCCGCGGTCAACGCGGCTGGGTCGCAGACCGGGTGGAGGAGGGCGAGACCCCCGAGCTGGTGGAGAACTTCCTGCTCCAGCTCTATGCCGGCGACTCCGCGGAGAACATTCCCCGCGAGGTCCTGGTCCCGGCGCTGCCGCCCGACCTGGAGACGATGGAGCAGCTCCTCAGCGAGCTGCGGGGGAGCCGGGTCGCGATCCGGGTGCCGCAGCGCGGCGACAAGAAGTCGCTGCAGGAGACGGTCGGCCGCAACGCCCAGCAGGCGCTCAACCTGCACCGCACCAAGCGCGCCAGCGACCTGACCACCCGCAACCGGGCGCTGGAGGAGATCCAGCAGGCGCTGGAGCTGGAGGAGGTGCCGCTGCGCATCGAGTGCTACGACGTCTCCAACCTGCAGGGCACCGAGGTGGTGGCCTCGATGGTGGTCTTCGAGGACGGTCTCGCCCGCAAGGGGGAGTACCGCCGCTTCGTGATCCGCGGGGTCGAGGGGCAGAACGACGTCGCGTCGATGCACGAGGTGATCACCCGACGGTTCCGTCGCCTGCTCGACGACCAGGCCAAGACCGGCGACGTCGTCGCCGGCGCCGGAGGCGAGGTGGCGGCCGACCAGGGACCGATGCTCGTCGACCCGGAGACCGGACGGCCCCGCAAGTTCGCCTACGCCCCGGGCCTCGTCGTGGTGGACGGCGGCCCGCCCCAGGTCGCGGCCGCCCAGCGGGCCCTCGAGGAGCTCGGCATCGACGACATCCCGGTGTGCGGGCTCGCCAAGCGCCTGGAGGAGGTCTGGCTCCCGAAGGAGGAGGACCCGGTGATCCTGCCGCGCTCCAGCGAGGGGCTCTACCTGCTCCAGCGGATCCGGGACGAGGCGCACCGGTTCGCGATCAACCACCACCGCGGCCGCCGGTCCAAGACGATGGTCGAGAGCGCGCTCGACGACGTCCCCGGACTGGGGGAGGTCCGCCGCAAGACGCTGCTCAAGCACTTCGGATCGCTGAAGAAGCTCAAGGTCGCGACCGTCGAGGAGATCGCCCTGGTCCCCGGCATCGGCCCGCGTACGGCGAGCGCGATCAAGGAAGCGGTCACGGAGCCGGCGCCGAGCGGCCAGACTGTGCGCATCAACACCGCCACCGGCGAGATCGAGGAGGACTGACACATCATGCAGCCCACGCACGAGCCCGCCGCCGCCCAGGCCCGCCGGGCCTCCGACACCGCCGGAGAGCTGGTCATCGTCACCGGCATGACCGGCGCCGGGCGCAGCACCGCGGCCAAGGAGCTCGAGGACCTCGGCTTCTTCGTCGTCGACAACCTGCCCCCCAGCCTGCTCAAGGGGATCGTGGAGCTGGTCGACGAGAGCCGCGGCAGCGCCCAGCCGATCGCCGTCGTGGTCGACGTGCGCTCAGGCTCGTTCTTCGGGGCCCTGCAGTCGATCCTGGCGCGCGGTGCCACCGGTCGCCGTACGACGCTGTTGTTCCTGGAGGCGACCGACGAGGTGCTCGTCCGCCGGCAGGAGGCCGCTCGGCGTCCGCATCCGCTGCAGGCGGGTGGTCGGCTGCTCGACGGACTGCAGCGCGAACGCGTCGTCCTCGCCGACCTGCGCGGCAGCGCCGACCTGATCATCGACACCAGCAACCTCAACGTGCACCAGCTCACCGACCGGGTGGCCGAGGCGTTCGGCACTCCCGACGCGACCCGGCTCAAGGTCAACGTGATCAGCTTCGGCTTCAAGTACGGCATCCCGGTCGACGCCGACTTCGTCGCCGACATGCGCTTCCTGCCCAACCCCCACTGGGTGCCCGAGCTGCGGCCCCGCTCGGGCCGCGACACCGAGGTCGCCGACTACGTCAAGAGCCGCGACGGAGCGCAGGAGTTCCTGGACCAGTTCGTGCCGCTGCTGCACACCGTCGCCGCCGGCTACCTCACCGAGGGCAAGCGGTTCATGCGGATCGCGATCGGCTGCACGGGCGGCAAACACCGCAGTGTGGCGATGTCCGAGGAGATCGCCGCTCGCCTGGCCGAGGCGGGGGTCGACGCCCGCGCCACCCACCGCGACCTCGGACGCGAGTGACGCTCGACGCGCCGCCCCCGAGCGGCACCTCGGTCGTGGCACTCGGGGGCGGGCACGGCCTGTATGCCTCGCTGTCGTCGCTGCGTCGCGTCGTCGACGACCTGACCGCCGTCGTCACCGTGGCCGACAACGGCGGATCCTCGGGACGACTGCGCGGCGAGTTCGGCGTGCTCCCGCCCGGTGACCTGCGGATGGCGCTCGCCGCCCTCTGCGGTGACGACGACTGGGGGCAGACCTGGTCCCGGGTGCTGCAGCACCGCTTCGCCGGCGAGGGTGAGATGCGCGGGCACACCGTCGGCAACCTCCTGATCGTCGGTCTGTGGGAGCTGCTCGGCGACCACGTGCAGGCACTGGCGCTGGTCGCGAAGCTGCTCGGCGCCCAGGGCCGGGTGCTGCCGATGTCCACCTCGCCCCTCGACATCACCGCCGACGTCCGCGGCCCGGAGCCGGCCGCCGGGGTCACGCGCGTGCGGGGCCAGATCGAGGTGGCCACCACCGAGGGGAGGATCGTCGGGATCCAGCTCGACCCGCCCGACCCGACGGCCTGCCCGGAGGCGGTCGAGGCGATCCTGGGGGCGGACTGGGTCGTGCTCGGCCCCGGCTCCTGGTACACGTCGGTGATCCCGCACCTGCTGGTCCCGTCGCTGCGTGATGCCCTGGTGGCGACCGAGGCGCGGCTGCTGGTGGTGCTCAACCTCGAGGGACAGCAGGGGGAGACGCTCGGCTATGCACCGGAGGACCATCTGGCCGCTCTCTTCGAGCACGCCCCGGAGCTGCGCATCCACACGGTGCTCGCCGATCGCGCCGCCGTACCGGACCCGATCACGCTCGAGCAGGTGGTGACCTCGAGCGGGGGGACACTGGTCATCGACGACGTCGCCCTCGGCGACGGGACGCCGCGTCACGATCCGGCTCGGCTCGCGGCGGCGTACGCCCGCATCATGGGGTGAGCATCCGGGGCGGCGAGGACCGGGGGAGGGAGCCCGCGACGGGCTCGACCGGGCACGGATGGAATTGACGGACATGGGAGGATCTGCGGCATGGCGATGACAGCACAGGTGAAGGCGGAGCTGTCGAGCACCCCGGTCACGAAGACCTGCTGCCGCAAGGCGGAGGTCGCCTCGATGCTGCGTTTCGCCGGGGGACTGCACATCGTCAGCGGACGGATCGTGGTGGAGGCCGAGCTCGACACCGGCGCGGCCGCCCGCCGCCTGCGCAAGGACATCGCCGAGGTCTTCGGGCACCAGTCCGACGTGGCCGTCGTGCAGGGCAACGGCATCCGCAAGGGGACCCGCTACATCGTCCGGGTGATCAAGGACGGCGAGGCCCTGGCCCGTCAGACCGGCCTGCTCGACGCGCGCGGCCGGCCGGTGCGGGGCCTGCCGCCGCAGGTCGTGTCCGGAGGCGGCTGCGACGCCGTCGCCGCCTGGCGTGGGGCCTTCCTCGCGCACGGGTCGCTCACCGAGCCGGGGCGCTCCTCCGCCCTGGAGGTCACCTGCCCCGGGCCTGAGGCCGCCCTCGCTCTCGTCGGCGTCGCCCGTCGGGTCGGGATCCAGGCCAAGGCGCGCGAGGTGCGTGGCGTCGACCGCGTCGTGATCCGCGACGGTGACGCCATCGGCGCGCTGCTCACCCGCCTGGGCGCCCACGAGTCCCTGATGGCCTGGGAGGAGCGTCGGATGCGGCGCGAGGTCCGGGCCACGGCCAACCGGCTGGCCAACTTCGACGACGCCAACCTGCGCCGGTCCGCGCGTGCCGCCGTCGCCGCCGGAGCGCGGGTCGAGCGCGCCATGGAGATCCTGGGCGACGAGGTCCCCGACCACCTGCGGATGGCCGGCCACCTGCGCCTCGAACACAAGCAGGCCTCCCTCGAGGAGCTCGGCCAGCTCCACGAGCCGGTGCTCACCAAGGACGCCATCGCGGGCCGCATCCGCCGCCTGCTGGCGATGGCCGACAAGCGGGCCGAGGAGCTCGGCATCCCCGACACCGAGTCGTCGCTGACCCCGGACATGCTGGCCGAGGACGTCTGAGGACGTCTGACCCACCTCCGCGGGACGTCTGGCACGTCTTGCTCGGTCGAACGACCCCAAGCGCGTTCCTGACGGCGGCCGGTCCTCCGGGCGGGGTAGGGTTTCGAGTGGCCCACAATCCGGGTGCTCTCTGAGTGCTCGGTCACACTCGAAGAACGCACAGAGGAGTCCTTGAAGTGACGGTTCGTGTAGGTATCAACGGGTTCGGCCGGATCGGTCGCAACTTCTTCCGGGCAGTTCGCGCATCCGGCGCCGACATCGAGATCGTTGGGGTGAACGACCTCACCGACAACGCGTCTCTCGCCCACCTGCTGAAGTTCGACTCGATCCTGGGCCGCCTCGACGCCGAGGTCTCCTCCACGGAGAACTCGATCATCGTCGGCGACCAGGAGATCGCGGCGTTCGCCGAGCGCGACCCCGCCAACCTCAAGTGGGGTGAGCTGAACGTCGACGTCGTCATCGAGTCGACCGGCTTCTTCACCGACGCCACCAAGGCCAAGGCCCACATCGACGCAGGCGCCAAGAAGGTCATCATCTCGGCCCCCGCCAAGAACGAGGACATCACCGTGGTCATGGGTGTCAACCACACCGACTACGACACGACGAAGCACCACGTCATCTCCAACGCGTCGTGCACCACCAACTGCCTGGCCCCCATGGCCAAGCCGCTGCACGACGAGCTCGGCATCGTCAAGGGCCTGATGACGACGGTCCACGCCTACACCGCCGACCAGAACCTGCTGGACAACATCCACAAGGACCCCCGTCGTGCGCGCGCCGCCGCGCTCAACGTCGTGCCCACGTCCACCGGTGCCGCCAAGGCCATCGCCCTGGTCATGCCCGACCTCAAGGGTCGCCTCGACGGCTACGCCCTGCGCGTTCCGGTCCCGACGGGCTCCGCCACCGACCTCACGTTCGAGGCCGGCCGCGAGACCACCGTGGAGGAGGTCAACGCGATCATCAAGGCCGCCGCGGAGGGTCCGCTCAAGGGCTTCCTGAAGTACTCCACCGACCCGATCGTGTCCTCGGACATCGTCACCGACCCGGCGTCGTGCATCTTCGACGCGCCGCTGACCAAGGTCATCGGCAACCAGGTCAAGGTCGTCGGCTGGTACGACAACGAGTGGGGCTACTCCAACCGCCTCGTGGACCTGATCGGCTACATGGGCGAGACCCTCTGATCGTGCCTGACACCAGCGCAGGCCTGGCCGCCCTCGGTGAGCTGAGGGGCAAGCGCGTCCTGGTCCGCTCGGACCTGAACGTGCCCCTCAAGGGGACGACCATCACCGACGACGGTCGGATCCGGGCAAGCGTCCCCACCATCCGGACACTGGTTGACGCCGGTGCCCGGGTGGTGGTGGTCGCCCACCTGGGCCGGCCCAAGGGTGCGCCGGACCCGGCGTACTCCCTCCAGCCCGTGGCCGTACGGCTCGGCGAGCTGCTCGGCAAGGATGTCGCCTTCGCGACGGACACCGTCGGGGACAGCGCCCGCGAGACCGTCGCGGCGCTCGGCGACGGTGACGTCGCCGTGCTGGAGAACGTCCGCTTCAACCCGGGCGAGACGAGCAAGGACGAGGGGGAGCGCGGTGCGTTCGCCGACCAGCTGGTCGCTCTCGCCGATGCGTTCGTCTCCGACGGGTTCGGAGTGGTGCACCGCAAGCAGGCCTCCGTGTACGACGTGGCGCAGCGGCTGCCCCACGCGATGGGCAACCTGGTCGCTACCGAGATCGGTGTGCTCCGTCGTCTCACCGTCGACCCGGAGCGTCCCTACGTCGTGGTGCTCGGTGGCTCGAAGGTCTCCGACAAGCTGGGGGTCATCGACCACCTGCTGGAGAAGGCCGACAAGCTGCTGATCGGCGGAGGCATGGTCTTCACCTTCCTCAAGGCCCAGGGCCACGAGGTCGGGCAGAGCCTGCTCGAGGAGGACCAGCTGGCGACCTGCCGGCTCTACCTCGACCGCGCCCGCGAGTCGGGTGTCGAGATCGTGCTGCCCACCGACATCGTCGTGGACCACTCGTTCCCGACGGGCGAGACCACCCCCGACCCGATCGTCGTACCGGCGTCGAACATCCCCGCGGACACGCTGGGCCTCGACATCGGTCCGGAGTCCGGGGCTGCCTTCGCGGCAGCGCTGGCAGACGCCAAGACGGTCTTCTGGAACGGCCCGATGGGCGTGTTCGAGGTCGACGAGTTCGCCGCCGGCACCCGTGCGGTGGCCGAGGCGCTCACCAAGGTCGACGGCCTCTCGGTCGTCGGCGGCGGAGACTCCGCGGCAGCCGTGCGCAAGCTCGGCTTCGCCGACGACGCCTTCGGTCACATCTCCACCGGTGGCGGCGCCAGCCTCGAATACCTCGAGGGCAAGGAGCTGCCCGGCATCTCCGTCCTGGAGAGCTGAGCTCGTCCGCACGACCCACGCGTCCCGGGATCTGCTCCCGGGACGCGTGGCACGGGCCCTCGTGGCCCACTCCGTCCCCCCCGTCGCCGTGACCGGCGACCCACTCGCAGCCGAAGGATCACGATGGCCAAGAACGCACGCACGCCCCTGATGGCGGGCAACTGGAAGATGAATCTCAACCACCAGGAAGCAGTGGTCCTGGTCCAGAAGCTCGCCTGGACGCTCTCCGACAAGAAGCACGACTTCGCGCAGGCGGAGGTCGTCGTGGTCCCTCCCTTCACCGACCTGCGCTCGGTGCAGACGCTGGTCGACGGCGACAAGCTGTCCATCAAGTACGCCGCCCAGGACGTCTCTGAGCACGACTCCGGCGCCTACACCGGTGAGATCTCCGCGGACATGCTCGCCAAGCTCGGCTGCAGCTATGTCGTCGTGGGTCACTCCGAGCGCCGTGAATACCACGCCGAGGGCGACGCGGTCGTCAACGCGAAGGCGCACAAGGCGCTGGCCGCGGGCATGACGCCCATCGTCTGCGTCGGCGAGGGCCTCCCGGTCCGTCAGGCCGGCGAGCACGTGCCGTTCACGCTGGCGCAGGTCGAGGGGTCCCTGGCCGGCTTCACCGCCAAGCAGGTCGCCGACCTGGTCGTGGCCTACGAGCCCGTGTGGGCCATCGGGACCGGCGAGGTCGCGACCCCCGAGGACGCGCAGGAGGTCTGCGCAGCTATTCGCGGCAAGGTCCGCGAGCTGCACGGCGACGACGCGGCCGACAAGGTGCGGATCCTCTACGGCGGCTCCGTGAAGTCCTCCAACGTCTCCGGCATCATGACCAAGGAGGACGTGGACGGTGCTCTGGTCGGTGGCGCGAGCCTCCAGGCGGAGGAGTTCGCCGGCATCTGCCGTTTCTACGACCTGCCTGTCATCTGACGCGCCGAGCGTGACGTAGGCTAACCGACCGTGACACTCCTCTTCACCGTTCTGCTCGTCATCACGAGCCTGCTGCTCATCCTCCTCGTGCTGCTCCACAAGGGGCGCGGAGGCGGTCTGTCCGACATGTTCGGCGGCGGCGTCTCGAGCTCGTTGGGTGGCTCATCGGTTGCTGAGCGCAACCTCGACCGTCTGACGGTCGGCATCGGCGTCATCTGGTTCGCATGCATCGTCGCGCTGGGCCTGCTCAAGGCCTACGGCGGCGTCTGAGAAAGGGGCTTTGGCGTGGCTGGTGGAGGAAATGCGATTCGAGGGAGCCGGGTCGGCGCCGGCCCGCTCGGCGAGGCTGAGCGCGGCGAGGCAGCCCCTCGCCAGGCGGTGACCTACTTCTGCTCCAACGACCACCGCTCGGTGATGACCTTCTCGATCGAGGCGCAGGTGCCGGAGTCGTGGGACTGCCCCAAGTGCGGCCTGCCGGCCAGCCTGGACTGCGACAACCCGCCGCCCGCCCCGAAGACCGAGCCTTACAAGACGCACCTGGCCTATGTGAAGGAGCGTCGCTCCGACCAGGAGGCCCGCGACATCCTCGACGAGGCCGTCCAGCTCCTGCGCAGCCGCCGGAAGTCGGGCGACATCATCTTCTGATCGAGCCAGCGCCGACCCGCCCCAGCGCGAGTCGGCGCTGCTGCGCGCCCGACAGGGCGTGAGTCGGCAGGAGTGCACACCGGGTACGGCGTGAGTCGGCGCTAATGCACACCCGGTACGGCGTGAGTCGGCGCTAACGCACATCCGGTACGGCGTGAGTCGGCGCCAACGCGCCTCACGCTGCCCGACGAGCCAGTCGTTCCCGCGCTCGTCGTACCCCCTGCAGCATCAGTTCCTCACAGTCGCGGTGCCGACCGAACACGTTCGCCGCCCGCACAGGGACGATCTCCCAGCCGAAGTCGCGATCAAGCTCAGCGCGCCGGGCCTGGTCGTGCGACCGCTGCAGCGGCGTGGAGTGCCACTCCTCCCCGGCGTACTCGACCGCGAGGCGAAGGGGTTCGTTGCCGATGTCCAGACGGGCGATGACCACGCCGTTGCGCAGGACCTCGATCTGGAGGCGCGGCGTCGGCAGCCCGGCGTCGATCCACCTCAGTCGCGTCACCGACTCTCCCGGAGACTCCGCCAGCGGGTCGACGATCAGGACGAGCTCACGCAGCTGCACGACGCCACGCATGCCCCGGAATCGCTCCACCTCCCGGACCAAGGTCTCCACCGAGAAGCCACCCAGACGTGCCATGGCGTCCAGGCCGGCGAGCGCGCGGTCCCGGTGCTCGAGCCGCCCGAGGTCGAGCGCGGTGCGCACTGGCGTCGTCACGCGCAGGCCGTGGAGCTCCATGACGTCCTCGCGCGCGAGGTTGCGCTCGCCGCTGTCGGCGAGCTTCGACCTCAACCGCCCGTGCCCGGAGGGCCGGAACATGCAGATGGTCTGGAGCCCGAGGTGCTCATTGGGCGCGAGCAGCATCTCCGCGCCGTGGAGCCACCCTGCGTGGCGGCCGCAGATCACGGCATCCTCCGGCGCGATCAACGCCAACGCCGCGGCACGCAGCGCCACCGAGTCTCCGGCTTGGGCGGCCAGGTAGGTGCCGCGCACCGGCCTGTGCAAGAGCCTCGACTCCACCAGCTTGCTCAGGGTCGCCCGAGTGATCCCCTGCTGCAGTGCCATGCTCGTGCTGAAGGGCGTGTCCAAGGGCAGCGGAAACGACTCGTCGAGGAGAGGCTGGCCGAGCCACGTGGCGAGAGACATTGCGTCAATGTCCCGCTGGCACGCTCAGCTGCCAAGTGCCGATCGCCTGGCCTGTGGACAACGAACCGGGCCAGCTCCGTCGTACGACGCGTGCTCGCGCCGACTCAACGCCCCTGAGGTGTGCGCTTGCGCCGACTCGGCGGTCTTGGGGTGTGCGCTTGCGCCTACTGGCTAGAGGCGGCTGGCGGCGGACTCGGTGAGGAACCAGGTGGTCTCCTCCTGGCCCTGTACGCCGCGCGCCGGGATCTCGCGGTGGTCGCCGCCGGCGAGTGCCTGGGCCGTGGCGTCGGCCTTGCCCTCGCCGTCGACCACGAACCACACGGCCCGCGCTCGGTTGAGGGTCTCGAACGTCATCGAGACGCGCAGCGGCGGTGGCTTGGGCGACTCCCGCACGCCGACGGCCGCCCCGGTGGCCTCCAGCCCCGGGTGACCGGGGAAGAGCGACGCGATGTGCCCGTCGGGGCCGAGGCCCAGCATCACCACGTCGAAGGGGCCGTCGAGCGAAGCCAGCTCCTCGGCGTACGACGCGGCTCCGGCGTCGACGTCGGGCACGTCGGCGGTCGACGGCATCCGGTGCACGCGGGCGGGGTCGAGGGGGAGCTGGTCGAGCAGCGCCTCGGCGGCCTGCGCCTCGTTGCGGTCGGCCGTGCCGGGGGCCACGAACCGCTCGTCACCCCACCAGAGCTCGACGCGCGACCAGTCGACGTGGGAGTCGGTCGCGCGGCGGGCGATCTCGCGGTGGATCTCGTCGGCGATCGAGCCACCGGTCAGGACGACGTGCGGCACGCGGCCCTCGTCCTGGGCAGCCTCGAGCCGGGCGAGCAGCGCGGAGGCGACCTCCCCGGCGAGCATGGCCGGGTCGGGCAGCACCACGACCTGCGGCTCGGCGGGGTCAGCGGGGGAGAGTTCAGCCATGTCAGCTCCTCGTCGAGGCGGCCAGGTGCCGCACGGTCGCGGCATACACATCGTCCTCGTCGAGGCGCCGCAGCTCCTCGGCGAGCAGCTCGGCCAGCCCACGCGTGCGCAGAGCGGCCGTCCGGTCCGGCTGACCGGGAGTGCTGAGGGTGGCCACGTGCTCGTCGCGTCGGGTGATCCGCACGGGGCCGCTGCGGGTCTCCATGACGACCTCGCGGATGCCCCGCTCCTGCGAGACGTGACGGGTCACCTCGACGCGGAGTCGGTCCGCCAGCCAGCCGGCGAGCAGATCGGCGCTGGGGTCGTCACGCGCGGCCGTCACCTCGACGGCCCGCACCTTCTCGTGGTGCTGGTCCAGCGTCCCGGCGAGCAGCGCGCGCCAGGGGGTGATCCGCGTCCACGTCAGGTCGGTGGAGCCGGGGGAGTAGGCGCGGCACCGGGTGAGCAGCGCCTCGGCGCTGGAGGGGCCGCAGGTGACGTCGGTGATCCGTCGCTGGCCCAGTCGCCCGATCGGGTCCTCGCCCGGCTCCAACGGCGCCTGGCACGACCACCAGACGACCACGGGGGAGTCGGGCAGCAGCAGCGGGAGGACGACCGACTCCGCGTGCTTGATGACCTCGCCGCTGAGGCGGATCAACGCTACCTCCCCGGTCCAGCCGCCGCCGTTGCCGACCCGGGCGTCGACCCGGGACCGTCGACGACCGTCTCCGAGGATCACGACGAGCACGCGGGCCGGGTGCTCGTGGGTGGCCTCGCGGGCGGCCTCCATGGCTGCCTCGACGCCGTCCTCGTCGGCGACGACGACGAGCGTCATCACCATCCCCATCGCCGGCGACCCGGCACGCTTGCGGGCCTGGACCAGCTCCGCCGCGATGCCCGCGGCGCTGGTGTCCTCGAGCTCGATCATGGTCGCCTCCAGGTGCGTCCGTCGCGGGCCAGCATGGTGTCCGCGGAAGGCGGGCCCCACGTCCCTGCGGGGTAGGTGTCCGGCTTCCCGCTGCGCGCCCAGTAGTCCACGATCGGGTCGAGGATCTGCCAGGAGAGCTCGACCTCCTGGTGCTGGGGGAACAGGGGCGGGTCGCCGAGCAGGACGTCGAGGATGAGCCGCTCGTAGGCCTCCGGGCTGGCCTCGGTGAAGGCCTCCCCGTAGGCGAAGTCCATGCTCACGTCACGGATCTCGAGCTGGGTGCCGGGCACCTTCGCGCCGAACCGGATCGTCACGCCCTCGTCGGGCTGCACGCGGATGACCAGGGCGTTGCTGCCCAGGTCCTCGGTGGCGGTGTCGTGGAAGGGCAGGTGTGGCGCTCGCTTGAAGACCACCGCCACCTCGGTCACCCGGCGACCCAGCCGCTTGCCGGCCCGCAGGTAGAACGGAACCCCGGCCCAGCGCCGGTTCTCGACCTCCAGCGTGATGGCGGCGTAGGTCTCCGTGGTCGAGGAGTCCGGGATGTCGTCCTCGTTGATGTAGCCCGGCACCTGGTGCCCGCCCGACCAGCCTGCCGTGTACTGACCGCGGGCGGTCGCCAGGTCGAGACGCTTGGGCACCGTGATCGACGAGAGCACCTTCTGCTTCTCGATCCGCAGCGCCTGTGCGTCGAAGCTCGGCGGCTCCTCCATCGCGATCAGCGCCATCAGCTGGAGCAGGTGGTTCTGGATCACGTCGCGGGCGGCGCCGATGCCGTCGTAGTAGCCCGCGCGCCCGCCGATGCCGATGTCCTCGGCCATCGTGATCTGCACGTGGTCCACGAAGTGCGCACTCCACAGCGGCTCGAAGAGCGTGTTGGCGAAGCGCATCGCCAGGATGTTCTGGACCGTCTCCTTGCCGAGGTAGTGGTCGATGCGGAAGACCGACTCGGCGGGAAAGACCTCCTCGACCATGGCGTTGAGCTCGCGCGCCGAAGCGAGGTCGTGCCCGAAGGGCTTCTCCACGACCACCCGACGCCATGCGTCCCCGTTGTCCTCGGCCAGGCCGTGCTCCTTGAGCTGACCGATCACGTCGCCGAAGAAGCGCGGGGGGATCGAGAGGTAGAACGCGTGGTTGCCACCGGTGCCGCGCTCCTCGTCGAGCGCGTCGAGGGTACGACGCAGCTCGTCGAAGGCGCCGTCGTCGGAGAAGTCGCCCTGCACGAACCGGATCCCCTCGGCCACCTGCTGCCAGGTCTCCTCGCGGAACGGCGTCCGTGCGTTGTCGCGCACCGCGTCGTGCACGATCTGAGCGAAGTCTTGGTCCGCCCAGTCCCGCCGCGCGTAGCCGACGAGCGAGAAGCCCGGCGGCAGCAGCCCCCGGTTGGCGAGGTCGTAGACGGCCGGCATCAGCTTCTTGCGGGCCAGGTCCCCGGTCACCCCGAACAGCACCAGGCTGCAGGGACCGGCGATGCGCGGCAGGCGGCGGTCATCGGGGGACCGCAACGGGTTGGTGTATGCCGTCACACCAACCCCCTCACGCCAGCGCCGCACGCACCGAGGCCAGCCCGGACGGATTCTCGACGTGCAGCCGGAGCACCGGCCGCCCCTTGGCCGCGAGCACCTGACCGTCACCCACCGCCTGCGCGGTGAGGAACTCGTGGAAGGTGAACGGCCGGTCCGGCACCGCGAGGTCGGCCTCGGGCTGCCCGGTCACCTGCAGGTAGACGCCGGTGGCCGGACCTCCCTTGTGGTACTGCCCCGTCGAGTGCAGGAACCGCGGGCCCCATCCGAAGGTCACCGGGCGCTCGGTGCGCTCGGCGAGCGGGGCGCGTACGGCGGCCAGTGCCGCGTCGCGGTGCCGGTCGAGATAGGCCTGGACGGACACGTAGCCGTGCTGGTCGTCGAGCTCGCCGAGCAGCGCGGTGACGGCGTCCATGACCGTGCTGGTCCCGGCCGGCAGCCAGCCCTCGGAGGCGTAGACGGTGACCGGCCCGTCGACGAAGAGCGGCGTCGGGGCGGAGGCACCGCCGCCGAGCATCTCCCGCGCGGCGGACTTGGCGCTCTCGACGTCGGGCTGGTCGAAGGGGTTGATCCCCATCACCTGTCCCGCGACGGCGGTGGCGTGCTCCCAGAGCAGCAGCTGCGCGCCGAGCGGGGCGTCCACCGAGGCCGCGAAGCCGGAGGCCGGGGCGACGCCCTCGAAGACGTCACCGGGGCCGAACGAGCAGAGCACCTCGTCGGGGCGGCTGGGCTGGAAGTCGGGGGCGTGCGCGTCCTCCACGACCACGGGCAGGATGCCGAGCCCGTCCTTGCCGGTCGACTCCGCCACCAGCTGCTCGATCCAGTCGCCGAGCCCCGAGAAGTCGGCACCGGCGTTGGTGAGCACGAGCTTGTCGACGCCGGCGAGGTTCGCTGCGCCGAGCAGCCCGCCGAGGCGCAGGGACAGGTTGTCGGGGGAGTCGGCCTCGAGGGCGGGCCGCACCGCGGCGGCCTCGTCGAGGAGGGCGGCGATGTCGGCACCGGCCAGGCCGCACGGCACCAGGCCGAAGGCGGTGAGCGCCGAGAAGCGGCCGCCCACCGACGGGTCGGCGAGGAAGACCCGATAGCCGGCCTCCGTCGCCGCCTCGGAGAGCGGCGAGCCGGGGTCGGTGACGACGACGATCCGCTGGGCCGCGTCGATGCCGGCGTCGGTGAAGGCCTTCTCGAAGGCGCGGCGCTGGCTGTCGGTCTCCACGGTGCCGCCGGACTTGCTGGACACCACGACCACGGTCTCGGTGAGGCGGTCCTCGAGCGCGGTGCGCACGAAGTCGGGGTCGGAGGAGTCGAGCACGACGAGCTCGACGCCGGCAGCGCCGCAGATCACCTCGGGTGCCAGCGAGGATCCGCCCATCCCGCACAGCACGACGCGGGTCAGGCCCTGGGCGCGCAACTCGTCGCGCAGCGCGGTGACCTCGGCGACGAGCGGTCGCGACGCGGTGGGCAGGTCGACCCAGGCCAGCCGCTTGCCGGCCTCGGCCTCAGCTTCTGGACCCCACAGGGTGGGGTCCTGGGCCGCGAGGCGCGAAGCCACGCGGTCGCTCACCAGCCGCCCCAGCACCTCGTCGTACGACGCGGGGTCGGGGCAGGTGGTCCGGAGAGTGGAGGAGGGGGCCGCACCGGCCCCGTCGCTGTTCACGATGGTCCAGGCGGCCCCGCTCATGCGCCGGCCTCGGTCTGCGTCCCGCGGGCCTTGTCGAGCTGCCCGCCGACGGTCTCGACGAGCTCGGCCCAGGAGGCGTCGAACTTCTCGAGCCCCTCGCGCTCGAGCACCAGCAGCACGTCGTCGAAGTCGACCCCGACCTCGGCCAGGGCCGCGAAGACCTGCTCGGCCTGCCCGGCCTTGCCGGTGACGGTGTCGCCGGACAGCTCACCGTGCTCGGCGAAGGCCTGCATGGTCTTCTCCGGCATCGTGTTGACGGTGTCGGAGACCACGAGCTCGCTGACGTAGAGGTCGTCGCGGTAGGACGGGTCCTTGACGCCGGTGGAGGCCCACAGCGGACGTTGCGGCCGTGCGCCCCGGTCGAGCAGCGCCTGGAAGCGCGGCGAGGTGAAGACCTCGGCATAGGTGGCGTAGGCCAGCCAGGCGTTGGCCAGCGCGGCCTTGCCCTTGAGCACCGTGGCCGTGTCGGTCCCGATGGCGTCGAGACGCTTGTCCACCTCACTGTCCACGCGCGAGATGAAGAACGACGCGACCGACGAGATGCTCGCGAGGTCGATGCCCTTGTCCCGGGCCTGCTCCAGACCGGTGAGGTAGGCGTCCATCACGTGGCGGTAGCGCTCGAGGCTGAAGATGAGCGTCACGTTCACGCTGATCCCGTCCGCGATGGCGCTGGTGATGGCCGGCAGGCCCTCGACCGTGGCGGGGATCTTGATCATCGCATTGGGGCGGTCGACCGCTGCCCACAGCGCGTGGGCGGCCTTGATGGTGCCGGCGGTGTCGCGGGCCAGACCCGGCTCGACCTCGATCGAGACCCGGCCGTCGTTCGGCGCCTTGGCATAGACCGGCGCGAGGATGTCGCAGGCGTTGCGGACGTCCTCGGTGGTCAGCTCGAAGATCGCGCGGTCCGCGTCGGCGCCCTCGGCGACCAGGGACCTGACCTGGGCGTCGTAGCGCTCGCCGTTGGCCAGCGCCGAGGCGAAGATCGTCGGGTTGGTGGTCACCCCGACGACCGACGACTCGCGCACCAGGTCGGCCAGGTTGCCGGACTCGATGCGCTCGCGCGACAGGTCGTCGAGCCAGATCGAGACTCCGGCGTCGGACAGGGACTTCAGACGGTCAGTCAAGGTGCTTCCTCCCAGATGTGGGGCGAGCTCGTGGTGCCACGGTTCCCCGTGGGCCGCCCCTTCAGGCAATCGTCGGTCGGGCAATCAGCAGGTCAGGTGGTTCTCTCAGGCCGATCAGCTCAGGCGGGCACGGCGGCGATGCTGTCCCGGGCGGCGTCGGCGACGGCCTGGGCGGTCACGCCGTACTCGGTGTAGATCCGGGCGTAGTCGGCGCTGGCGCCGTACTGCTCGATCGAGACCATCCGGCCGGCGTCGCCGACGACGTCGCGCCAGCCCATCTTGATGCCGGCCTCCACGGAGACGCGGGCCTTCACCGACGGCGGGATCACCGTGTCGCGGTAGGACTGCTCCTGAGCCTCGAACCACTCCAGGCACGGCATCGAGACGACGCGCGCGCGGATGCCCTGCTCGGCGAGGATCGAGCGCGCTTCGACCGCGAGCTGGACCTCGGAGCCGGTGCCGACGAGTACGACGTCGGGCAGGCCGCCGTCGGTGTCGAGGAGCACGTAGCCGCCGCGGTGGACCTGCGAGGTGTCGCTGAAGCCGTCCTCGCCACGCGGGAAGACCGGGACGTTCTGGCGGGTGAGGCACAGACCGGCCGGACGGTCGGTGTTGGTCATGATCGCGGCCCAGGCGGCGGCCGTCTCGTTGGCGTCGGCCGGGCGCACGACGTCGAGGCCCGGGATCGCGCGCAGGGCGGCCAGGTGCTCGATCGGCTGGTGGGTGGGGCCGTCCTCGCCGAGGCCGATGGAGTCGTGGGTCCACACGTAGGTGACCGGCAGGCCCATCAGCGCCGCGAGGCGCACCGAGCCGCGCATGTAGTCGGAGAACGTGAGGAACGTGCCGCCGAAGACGCGGGTGCCGCCGTGCAGGGCGATGCCGTTCATGATCGCGCCCATGGCGTGCTCGCGGATGCCGAAGTGCAGCACGCGACCGGCGAGCGGGTCACCGTCCCACTGGTCGGTGCTGCGGTCGGCCGGGATGAACGACGGAGCACCCTTGATCGTGGTGTTGTTGGACTCGGCCAGGTCGGCCGAGCCACCCCACAGCTCGGGCATCATCTCGGCCATCGCGTTGATGACCGCGCCGGAGGCCTTGCGGGTGGCGACGCCCTTCGGGTCGGCGTCGAAGGTCGGCAGCGCCGCGGCCAGGCCCTCGGGCAGCGCGCGGGTCTGCAGTCGCTCCCAGAGGGCGAGGTCGGCGGAGGCCTTCCACTTCTCGAAGGAGGACGTCCACTCCTGCTGGGCCAGCTTGCCGCGCTCGACCAGCGAGCGGGTGTGGACGAGGACGTCGGCCGGGACCTCGAACTTCTGGGCGGGGTCGAAGCCCAGGATCTCCTTGGTGGCCGCGATCTCCTCGTCGCCGAGGGCGGACCCGTGCGAGGCGCCGGTGCCCTGGGCGTTGGGGGCGGGCCAGGCGATCACGGTGCGCAGCACGATGAAGCTGGGGCGGTCGGTCTCGGCCTCGGCGGCGCGGATCGCGTCGTACAGGGCGGGGACGTCCTCGGTGTAGCCGGTGCCGTCGTGGGTCCAGTCGACGGTCTGCACGTGCCAGCCGTAGGCCTCGTAGCGCTTGGCGACGTCCTCGGTGAACGCCACGTCGGTGTCGCCCTCGATGGAGATCCGGTTGGCGTCGTAGATCAGGGTGAGGTTGCCGAGCTGCTGGGTGCCGGCGATCGAGGAGGCCTCGCCGCTCACGCCCTCCTGCAGGTCGCCGTCGCTGCAGAGCGCGTAGACGCGGTGGTCGAACGGCGACTCGCCGGCCGGGGCCTGGGGGTCGAGGAGGCCGCGCTCGCGGCGGGCGGCCATCGCCATGCCGATGGCGTTGGCGACGCCCTGGCCCAGCGGGCCGGTGGTGGTCTCGACGCCCGCGGTGTGGCCGAACTCGGGGTGGCCGGGCGTCTTGCTGCCCCACGTGCGCAGCGCCTGGATGTCCTCGATCTCGAGTCCGAAGCCACCGAGGAAGAGCTGGGTGTAGAGGGTGATCGAGCTGTGGCCCAGCGAGAGCACGAAGCGGTCGCGGCCGGCCCAGTCGGGGTCAGCCGGGTTGTGGCGCATCACCTTCTGGAAGAGCAGATGAGCGACCGGGGCCAGGCTCATCGCGGTCCCCGGGTGGCCGTTGCCGACCTTCTGGACCGCGTCCATGGCCAGGACACGCGCCGTGTCCACCGCCCTCTGGTCAATCTCGCTCCAGTCCAGACGCGCGGTGTCGCTCACGGGGTTCCTCTCGATCGGTGTTTCCAGGGGAGTGCAGCCGCCTCTGAGCGTACTCACCCCGGGCGATAGACTCGACTCCGCACCAGCCCAACCCCCGCGAGGATCTCTGTGACGTACGTCGGCCGCTCGGCCTCTGCTGCTCCTGACCCCCAGGAGCACTCCGTAGGGGACCTCACCGGGGACGACGCCGATCCCGAGGTGGGCCTCGAGGGTCTCGACCGGGGCAACGCCCCCGAGCGCCCCGACGGGCAGGCGACCTTCCGTGATGTCGTCGCCGCCTACGTCGGACTGACCAAGCCGCGCGTCATCGAGCTGCTGCTGCTGACGACCGTGCCGGTGATGTTCTTCGCAGCCCGGGGCGTGCCCGACCTCGGCCTCGTGGTCGCCACCGTCATCGGTGGCGCCCTGTCGGCGGGCTCGGCCTCGGCGCTCAACTGCGTCTACGACCGCGACATCGACGAGCAGATGCGCCGGACCCGCCGGCGTGCGCTGCCACGGCACATGGTCTCGACCCGCTCCGCGCTGGTGTTCGGACTCGCCCTCGGTGTGATCTCGACGGTGATCCTGTGGTTCGGGGTCAACGAGCTGTCGGCGATGCTGTCGCTGGGGGCGAACGCCTTCTATGTGCTCGTCTACACGATGATCCTCAAGCGCCGGACCACCCAGAACATCGTCTGGGGCGGTCTCGCGGGCTGCTTCCCGGCCCTGATCGGCTGGACGGCCGTGACCAACGAGCTGGCCTGGACGCCGGTGGTGCTCTTCCTCGTCGTCTTCTTCTGGACCCCGCCCCACACCTGGGCGCTGGCGCTGCGCTACCGCGAGGACTACGCGAACGTCGACGTCCCGATGCTGCCGGTGGTCGCGCCCGCCCACGTGGTGGGCCGCCAGATCGTGATCTACAGCTGGGTGCTGGTCGCGACGTCGCTGCTGCTGTGGCCGGTCGCCGACACCGGCTGGGTCTACCCCGTGGCCGCCGTCGCACTGGGTGCCTACTTCCTGTTCGAGGCGCACGCTATGTGGCGGCGTACCCGCGCCAGCGACAACCTCAGCGACATCCGGCCGATGCGGCTCTTCCACAGCTCGAACCTGTACCTCTCGCTGCTGTTCGTCGCCGTCGCGCTCGACCCGCTGCTCACGCGCTGACCGGCGCCCCCGGCCGGGCCCCTCGCGTGCCTCGCCGGGAGGCGTCGAAGAAATCTCGTGGTGCTGGCAACCGATCCGCGTCCCAGCGCGTCTGACAGGTCGGGCGGTGCAGGGAAGCGGGCCTGGTCACGGGGGTGCAGACCCGCATCCCGCACCCCCCACCCGCCGAGTCGGCGCTACTTCACGGTCGAGTCGGCGCTACTTCACCGCCGAGTCGGCGCAGATTCACCGCCGAGTCGGCGCAGATTCACCGCCGAGTCGGCGCAGATTCACCGCCGAGTCGGCGCTACTTCACGTCCTTCCCTGTGCGCTTGCCCCGACTCGACCGTCGTACGGCGTGCGCTTGCGCCGACTCGGGCGTTGTGTGGGGTGCGTTGGCGCCGCGTCGGTCAGGCGCGGTGGGCGCGGACGAGCACCCAGGTCACCGTCGCGGAGAGCACCGCGGCGCCGAGCATGTGCAGGCCGACCAGGATCTCGGGGAGGTCGGTGAAGTACTGCACGAAGCCGAGCACGCCCTGGGCCAGCTCGAGGGTCAGCAGCACGGCAGCGGCGGCCACCAAGGCCTGACGCGCCTGGCGGCGGGCCAGCCACCCCAGGGCAACGGTGAGGGCGATCAGCAGGTAGACCACCCAGGCGTGCAGGTGGCTCATCGTGCGCGGGTCCAGCCCGTTGCGCCGGGCGTCCAGGTCACCGGCGTGCGGCCCGCTGCCGGTCACGACCGTGCCGAGGTAGAGCACCACCCACATCACCACGAAGACCGCCCAGGCGAGTCGCCGTACGGCGCCACCGGTGCCCGCGCCGACCCGCCACAGCGAGGACCCAGCCTCCACCGGGTGGCGCAGCTCGTCGAGCAGCAGCACGCAGACGCCGATGATCGCCATCGAGGCGAGCAGGTGCAGCGCAACGATCCAGGGGTTCAGCTCGGTGAGCACGGTGATGCCGCCGATGACCGCCTGGAGGGGGATGCCCAGCATCACGATGAGCGAGAGGCGGGTGGCGCGGCGCAGCCCGGCACGCCACATGAGGACGAAGCACGACACCGCGATCGCGACGAGCACCCAGGTCAGCATCCGGTTGCCGAACTCGATGGCGCCGTGGATGCCGAGCTCGGAGTGCGCGACGTAGGACTCCTCGGTGCAGCGCGGCCACTCCGAGCAGCCGAGGCCCGACGCGGTGAGCCGCACGGCGCCGCCGGTCACGACGATCGCGATGTTGGCGACGAGGTTGGCGATCGCGATCGGACTCAGCCACCGGCTGCCGGTCGACGAGGTGCGCTCGAGGGTGTCGGTGGTGTTGGCAGCGGTGTTCACGGGGGTCACTCCCACTTGAAGAAGCGTGATGCGAGGGCGGTGCCGACGACGGCCCAGCCCAGGAGGATGAGGAGAGGGAGCGCCGCGCTGGTGCCGTCGAGCAGGGCCGCCCGCATGGCGTCGCCGAGCGCGGCGGAGGGCAGGAATTGCAGGAGACCACCGACCGGGCCGTACGACGAGCGCGGGAGCACCACGGCCCCGCCTGCCATCAGCAGCAGGTAGACGAGGTTGGCGGCGGCCAGGGTGGCCTCCGCGCGCAGGCTGCCGGCGAGGGCGAGCGCGAGTCCCGCGAAGGCAGCGGTCCCGAGGGCGACGCTGAGCAGCGCCAGCGCGGCGCCCGACACGCCGCCGCGAGGACTCCAGCCGAGCGCGAGCGCCACGCTGCAGAGCACGATGCCCTGGAGCACCTGGACGCCCAGCAGAGCGCCGACCTTGCCGAGCAGCAGCCCGCTGCGGGGCAGAGGAGAGGCGCCGAGTCGCTTCAGCAGGCCGTAGCGACGCTCGAAGCCGGTCGCGATGGCCAGGGAGGTGAACGCCGTCGACATGACGGCAAGCGCCAGGACGCCCGGTGTGAGCACGTCGACGCCGGGGTGGGAGAAGGACAGGTCGAGCCGCCGTGCGGCCAGCACACCGCCGACGAGCACCAGGACCGGGACCACGACGGCGAGCAGGATCTGCTCCCCGTTGCGCATCAGGAGTCGGGCCTCCATGCCGGCCTGGGCACGCACCTGCTGGAGGTACGGCGCGGAGCCCGGGGCGGGGGTGAAGGTGCCGGTGGGGGTGACGCTCATCGACTGGCCGCCTTCTCGGTGCCGAGCTCGCGCCCGGTGAGCTGCAGGAAGACATCCTCGAGCGTGCGCTGGCCGAGCGTCAGGGACTCGGGGACCACGTCGTGCCGCTCGCACCACGCCGAGACGGTCGCCAGCGTCGAGGCATCGGCGGGCCCGGTGATCAGCAGGCTGTGCTCGTTGACGGCGGTGACCTCCGTGTGCGGCCCCAGCGCCGAGGCGAGGGACTCGGGAGCACCCGCGGGGAAGGGCTCGGTGAGGACCAGCCGGATGGTGGCCGAGCCGCGGGTCCGGGTCAGCTCGAAGGGGCTCCCGGAGACGACCGCGCGGCCGTGGTCGATCACGTGCACCAGGTCGGCGAGGCGCTCGGCCTCGTCCATGTAGTGGGTCGTCAGCACGATCGTGACGCCGTCGCTCTGCATCTCGCGCAGCAGCTCCCACGTCGTGCGCCGGGCGGCGGGATCCATGCCCGCGGTCGGCTCGTCGACGAAGAGCAGCTCGGGGCGGCCGACGACCGCCATCGCCAGGCTCAGACGCTGCTGCTGCCCGCCCGAGAGCCGGCGGTAGGGCGTGCGGCCGCACTCGTCGAGGCCGAGCCGCTCGACGAGCATCTCGACGGGAAGGGGGTGGGCGTGCAGCGCTGCCACGTGGCGCAGCATCTCGTCGGCCCGGGCGCCGGACCAGGCGCCTCCGGACTGCAGCATCACGCCGATCCGGGGGAGCAGCTCCTTGCGCTGGCGCACCGGGTCGAGGCCGAGCACGCGGACCGAGCCGCCCTGAGGCGCACGGAAGCCCTCGCAGGTCTCGAGGGTCGTGGTCTTGCCCGCCCCGTTCGGGCCGAGCACCGCCGTGATCGACCCACGCGGGACGGTGAGCGAGAGCCCGTCGACGGCGACCTTCGCGCCGTAGCGCATCTCGAGCCGGTCGATGACGACGGCGGCCTCGGGTCCATCGTCGGGGGCTAGCACGCAGGCCAGTCTAGAGAGCGCGCGCGACCGGGTCCGAGCCGGGCGCGGCGCCGCCCTGTCGCGACGCCCTCAGGCCCGGCGCGACAGCAGCTCGGTCAGCACGTGTGCCTCGTCGCTGATGATGCCGGTGACACCCATCGCGAGCATGGCGTCGAGGCGGCCGACGTCGTTGATGGGCCAGGTCATGACCACCTCGACGTGCTCGTGGAAGCGCGCGACGACCTCGGTGGTGAGCAGCGAGCTGTGCACGGAGACGCCGTACGGCGCGCCGGCGCTCGACTCGAGACGGGCGAAGAGCCGGGCGAGCTCGGCCCGGGTGCGCGCCGAGAGGACGGGCCGCACATAGGGAAGGTCGGCCAGCGCGTCCACCGACGGCCACCAGCGGCCGCAGACCACGACGGGGCGGTGGTGGCCGCGCTCGTGCAGCAGCCGGGCCACGGCCTGTCCCGCCGAGGCGCGACGGCCCTTGAGGTCCAGCATGAAGAGGGTCCCGTGCCGGTCGGCCTCCAGCAGCTCGTCGAGACCGAGCCGGGGGTCGGATGCCGAGGCCAGCTCCCAGCGGTCCCACAGGAACGGCAGCGGACCCGCGGTCTTGAGGTGGCGAACCTCGAGGCGGCCCCGGTAGTCATGGACGTCGCACTCGATGATGTCGACGCCGAGGGCATTGGCCTCGTGCAGTCCCGGGAGGGAGTTGCCGGCGCGGTGGGCGATGGCGAGAGGGATCATCTCGTCCCGCCTCCGGTGGTGGCCCCGACGGCAGTGCCCCCCTGCTGGCGACGGCGCTCGAGCGCGAGCGCCGCTCCGTGGGCGAGGAGCACGAGCGCTATCCCGGCGACCGCGTCGAGGAGGTAGTGGTTGCCGGTCACCACGACGGCGATCGCCATCATGATCGGCATCAACCAGCCCACCACCTTCAGCACGGTGGTGGTCGCGGCGCTCACGATCGCCATTCCTACCAGCAGGTCCCAGCCGGTGTGCAGGCTCGGCATCGCGGCGTACTGGTTGACGAAGGCGGGCGGCTGCAGCACCCGGTAGGACTGGGAGCTGGACGTGATGGTGTCGACCATCCCAAGACCGGCGAGGCGCGGCGGGGCCACCGGATAGAGGGCGAAGATCACCATCCCGACGAGGCCGGAGATCAGCATCGCATCGCGCAGACGCTCGAAGACCGGACGATGGTGCCAGACCAGCCAGACCATGGTCGCCACGATCACCGGCCAGTGCCCCCAGATGTAGACCCAGTTGGCGAGCGTCTCGAGCTGGTGCCAGGTGGTGAACGGCTCCTGCAGCTGCGCCTCGACGTGGATCCCCAGCCGGCGCTCCAGGGCGACGATCTCCTGGGCGTTCTCGACGGCCACCGCGTGTGAGCCCTCGGTCACGCCACGGACCCCGAAGTAGGTGAAGATGCACGCGACGACGGCAAGGGTCTGCCCGAGGACCCAGGCCGGGCGGCCGTGGGTGACCTCTCGTCCCCACGACATGTCCATGAACCCGCTTCCGCCTCCGGTGTCGACGTCCACGCCCCATGATCCTCGCCCGAGGACGGGCTGTCGCGGGGATTTCGTCACTGATGCAGAGCTTTGCCGTGAAGGGACACGGCGCGGTGGGAGAGCCGCCTCAGGCGGCGAGCGCTGCGGGCGCGGTGTGCGCCGCTCGCTTGAGTGCCCGGCGGGTGAGCACCAGGCTGACACCGCCGAGGATGAGCGCCGGAGCCCAGGCCAGGGCCGCCTTGAGCGTCACCGCAGCGGCGGCTGCGGTCCAGGGGATGCCGAGCGCGACCAGGGCCACGACGAGGGCTCCGTCGCGGGGGCTCGCTCCATTGGGGCCGGGCACCGCGCCGGCGATCTGGCTGGCGCCGAACGCCCCGAGGACGGCCAGCGGGGACAGCGTGTGGCCGGTCGCGGCCACACTGCCCAGCAGGAGTCCCGCGATCGTGAGCTGGTAGGCGGCGGAGAGCAGCAGACCGTGGGCGAGCTGGCGCGGTCGTGGGAGCGGACGAGTCGGGAGCCACTGGGGGCGGACCCGACGGATCACCAGCACAGCCACGATGGCCGACGCCCCGACGGCGAGCGCCCCGAGCAGCATCTTCACCGGGAGTGCCGTGCCGGCGAAGGCGACGAAGACGGCCAGCCCGATGGCGCCGACGAAGCGGTCGAGCCCGACGCTCATCACGGCGTCACCGCGGCCGAGGCCCGTCTTGGTGAGCCGGTGCAGACGCCACACGTCGGCACCGACATGCCCGGGCGTCAGCAGGCCCAGGAGCTCCGACTCGGCGTAGGCACGCAGGTGCCAGCGCCGGCTGAGCCCCGCGTCGGTGAGGGCGTGCCAGCGCAGCGGGCAGAGGAGGTACTTGCCCACGATCCAGGGCAGCAGCCCCAGGAGCAGCGGCCACAGGGTGACCGCCGGGAGGCGGGGCAGGGTGAGGGCGGGGACGATGAGGCTGAGGGCGATGCCCAGACAAAGCACGATGCGTGAGTGGAGAATTGCTCTCAACCGCACGAGGACGTCTCCAAACGGGGATGTCGGGGGTGGTGGCTGTACAAGTGAAACAGTTCTGTCTAAGAGTGACCAAAATCCGGTCGCCGCAAACCTGGTCACCGCGTGTCCGCCGGCTCGCACGCCCTGCTTAGGGGAGCCTTACTTGAATGCCCGTGGGTATTAACGTCACACTTGCGTTGTGGAATTCTCCCGGACCTCCCTCGCTGCCCCTCCTGGGGACGCGTCGACGCGTGTGCGCGTGGGTCGGTCGATCCTCGAGAACGGGCCCTCCACTGCCGTCGACCTGGCCGAGCGACTGCAGCTCACGCCTGCCGCCGTACGCCGTCACCTCGACCACCTGGTGGCCGAGGGGACGGTCGAGTCCGGCGAGCAGCGGGTCAGTGGGACGCGTGGTCGGGGCCGCCCCGCCAAGGTGTTCCGCCTCACGCAGGCGGGCCGCGACTCCTTCGACCAGCAGTACGACGACCTCGCCGTCCAGGCGCTGCGGTTCCTCGCCGAGACCCAGGGCGACGCAGCGGTCATGGAGTTCGCCAAGCGGCGGGTGGCCTTCATCGAGCGCGACTACGCCGGTGTGGCGGAGCGGCACCCGGACCTCTCCGCGGCCCAGGTGCTGGCCACGGTCCTGACCGACAACGGGTACGCCGCGGGGGTGCGGCAGCTGCCGATCGGCGACCAGCTGTGCCAGCAGCACTGCCCGGTCTCCCACGTCGCCCACGAGTTCCCCCAGCTGTGCGAGGCCGAGACCACGGCGATCAGCCAGGTCCTCGGCCGTCACGTCCAGCGCCTCGCGACCATCGCGCACGGCGACGGCGTGTGCACCACCTGCATTCCAGACATCGACAAGAAGGACGGAGCGTCAGCATGACGACGATCGAAGAGCTCAACCCCGGACTCCAGGGCATCGGCCGCTACGAGTTCGGCTGGGCCGACCGTGACGATGCCGGCTCCATCGCGAAGCGGGGCCTGAGCGAAGAGGTCGTGCGCGACATCTCCGCCAAGAAGAGCGAGCCCCAGTGGATGCTGGACCAGCGCCTCAAGGGCCTCAAGCTCTTCCACCGCAAGCCGATGCCGCAGTGGGGCGCCGAGCTCGGCGACATCGACTTCGACAACATCAAGTACTTCGTGCGCTCCAGCGAGAAGCAGGCGGCCACGTGGGACGACCTCCCCGAGGACATCAAGAACACCTACGACAAGCTCGGCATCCCCGAGGCCGAGAAGCAGCGCCTGGTCTCCGGCGTCGCGGCGCAGTACGAGTCGGAGGTCGTCTACCACTCGATCCGTGAGGACCTCGAGGAGCAGGGCGTCATCTTCGTCGACACCGACACCGCGCTGCGCGAGCACGAGGAGCTCTTCAAGGAGTACTTCGGCACCGTCATCCCCGTCGGCGACAACAAGTTCTCCGCGCTCAACACCTCGACCTGGTCGGGCGGCTCGTTCATCTACGTCCCCAAGGGCGTCCACGTGGACATCCCGCTGCAGGCCTACTTCCGGATCAACACCGAGAACATGGGCCAGTTCGAGCGGACGCTGATCATCGTCGACGAGGACGCCTACGTGCACTACGTCGAGGGCTGCACCGCGCCGATCTACTCCTCGGACTCGCTGCACTCCGCGGTCGTCGAGATCATCGTGAAGAAGGGCGGCCGCTGCCGCTACACGACCATCCAGAACTGGTCGAACAACGTCTACAACCTGGTGACCAAGCGCGCCACGTGCGAGGCCGGCGCCACCATGGAGTGGGTCGACGGCAACATCGGCTCCAAGGTCACGATGAAGTACCCCGCCATCTACCTGATGGGCGAGCACGCCAAGGGCGAGACGCTCTCCATCGCGTTCGCCGGCGAGGGCCAGCACCAGGACGCCGGCGCCAAGATGGTGCACGCGGCTCCCCACACCTCGAGCTCGATCCTGTCGAAGTCGGTGGCGCGCGGCGGCGGCCGCACGTCGTACCGCGGACTGATCCAGATCAACGAGGGCGCCTACGGCTCCAAGTCCAACGTGCTCTGCGACGCGCTGCTGGTCGACCAGATCAGCCGCTCGGACACCTACCCCTACGTCGACATCCGCGAGGACGACGTCTCGATGGGCCACGAGGCCTCGGTCTCGAAGGTCTCCGACGACCAGCTCTTCTACCTGATGTCGCGCGGCATGGAGCAGGACGAGGCGATGGCGATGATCGTGCGCGGCTTCGTCGAGCCCATCGCCAAGGAGCTCCCCATGGAGTACGCCCTCGAGCTCAACCGGCTCATCGAGCTGCAGATGGAAGGCGCCGTCGGCTGATCCGCCAGTGCCGCGCGCGGCGCTGCTGGAGCCCCCGATCCCGAACCGAGAAAGCTGACGTTTAGTG
Organism: Nocardioides pacificus; assembly: GCF_054775955.1. Taxonomy (NCBI): domain Bacteria; kingdom Bacillati; phylum Actinomycetota; class Actinomycetes; order Propionibacteriales; family Nocardioidaceae; genus Nocardioides; species Nocardioides pacificus. The sequence goes on along the minus strand of NZ_BAAHCI010000004.1, from coordinate 167,839 downwards.
ACTGTGACTGACACGCCCGTCGCGGGCGCCCTGGAGATGAACAAGGTCTCCAGCCACCTCCACCCCGAAGGATCCTTCGCGGTCGGGGACCACGAGGTCCCCACCGGCCGCGAGGAGGTCTGGCGGTTCACCCCGCTCAAGCGCCTCCACGGGCTGCACGACTCCGCCCCCTTCGAGGAGGGCTCGTGCACGACCGCCGTCCAGGCTGCCGACGGGGTGAGCGTCCAGCAGGTGGGCGCCGACGACGCCGCCCGCGGCCTCTCGGGACTCATCCCGCGCGACCGCGTCTCGGCCCGGGCCTGGGAGGCGGCCACGGGGGCGACCGTCGTCCGGATCCCGACCGAGGCCGTGGTCGAGGACGCCACCATCATCACGCTGACCGGCACCGGCAGCGACGTGGCCGGCGCCGGTCACACCGTGATCGTGGGGGAGAAGTTCTCCCGCGCCACGGTGGTGCTGCGCTTCGAGGGCACCGCGATCCTCGCCGACAACGTCGAGATCGTGGTCGAGGACGGCGCCGAGCTCACGGTCGTCTCGCTGCAGGACTGGGCCGACGACGCCGTCCACCTCTCCACCCAGCACGCGAAGGTCGGACGTGACGCGACCCTGCGCCACGTCTCGGTCTCCTTCGGCGGCAGCGTGGTCCGCCACGACGCCACCGCGACGTACGACGGTCCCGGCGGCTCGGTCGAGATGCTCGGCATGTACTTCGCCGACGAGGGTCAGCACATCGAGCACCGGCTCTTCGTCGACCACAACGAGCCCAAGACACGCTCCAACGTGATCTACAAGGGCGCGCTGCAGGGCGACGGTGCGCACGCGGTCTGGATCGGCAACGTGCTGATCCGCAAGGAGGCCGAGGGGATCGAGACCTACGAGGAGAACCGCAACCTCGTGCTCACCGACGGCTGCCAGGCCGACTCGGTGCCCAACCTCGAGATCGAGACCGGTGAGATCGAGGGTGCGGGGCACGCCTCGGCGGTCGGCCGCTTCGACGACGAGCAGCTGTTCTACCTGCGCTCGCGCGGCATCGAGGAGGCCGAGGCACGCCGCCTGGTCGTGCACGGCTTCTTCAACGACCTGATCCGCCGCATCGATGTGGCGGAGCTCGAGGAGAAGCTCACCCAGACCGTCGAGATCGAGCTCGCCAAGAACGTGCTCAAGGGCCTCTGATGGCGCTCCAGCGCGCGTGTGCGGCCGGCGAGGTCCCTCACGACGAGGGCTTCGCCGTGGTGCTGGACGGCGTCGACGTCGCGGTCGCCCGTGACGGCGACGACTTCTACGCCGTCCACAACCTGTGCACGCATGCCGCGGTCGCGCTCGCCGAGGGCGAGGTCGCCGACTGCCAGATCGAGTGCTGGCTGCACGGCTCGCGCTTCGACCTGCGCAGCGGCAAGCCGACCGGCCCGCCTGCGGTCGACCCGGTCGCGACCTTCCAGGTCGAGCTGCGCGGCGAGGACGTCTATGTCGACGTCGCCACGACCCTGAACGGCGTCACCCCGGGCTGAGCCCGGCCACCAGACTTCAACACAGAAGAGAGAGAAACCACGATGAGCACCCTGGAGATCAACGACCTGCACGTCTCGGTCGAGACCGAGGACGGCGCCAAGGAGATCCTCAAGGGCGTCACGCTGACCATCAAGGACGGCGAGACCCACGCGATCATGGGGCCCAACGGCTCCGGCAAGAGCACCCTGGCCTACTCCATCGCCGGCCACCCGAAGTACACGATCACCTCCGGGACCGTCACCCTCGACGGCGACGACGTCCTCGCGATGACCGTCGACGAGCGCGCCCGCGCCGGCCTCTTCCTCGCGATGCAGTACCCCGTCGAGGTCCCCGGCGTCTCGGTGTCGAACTTCCTGCGCACCGCGAAGACCGCCATCGACGGCGAGGCTCCCAAGCTGCGCACCTGGGTCAAGGACGTCAACGCGACCCTGGCCGCGCTCGACCTCGACCCCACCTTCGGACAGCGCTCGGTCAACGAGGGCTTCTCCGGTGGTGAGAAGAAGCGTCACGAGATCGCCCAGCTCGAGCTGCTCGCCCCCAAGGTCGCGGTCCTCGACGAGACCGACTCCGGTCTGGACATCGACGCGCTCAAGGTCGTCGCCGACGGCGTCAACCGCTTCTCGGCGAACGGCGACAAGGGCGTCCTGCTGATCACGCACTACACGCGGATCCTGCGCTACATCACGCCCGACTACGTCCACGTGTTCGTCAACGGCCGGATCGCCGAGCAGGGCGGCCCCGAGCTGGCCGACCAGCTCGAGGCAGAGGGCTACGACAAGTACGTCAAGGCCGGGGCCGGCGCCTGATGACCTCCCCGGCGACCGTGGGGCGGACGGGCCAGGTGGACGGCCTGCTCGACGGCCTCGACCTGATCCGCGCCGACTTCCCCATCCTCTCGAGGACGCTCGCCGGGGACCGTCCGCTGGTCTACCTCGACAGCGCGAACACCTCGCAGAAGCCGCAGATCGTGATCGACACGATGGTCGACCACCTGGAGCGGCACAACGCGAACGTCGCGCGCGCCATGCACCAGCTGGGTGCCGAGTCGTCCGAGGCCTTCGAGAACGCCCGGGATCGGGTCGCGGCGTTCATCAAGGCGCCCTCGCGCGACGAGGTGATCTTCACCAAGAACGCCTCGGAGGCGCTCAACCTGGTGGCCAACACCCTGGCGTGGGCCCGCGGGCCGCTCGAGATCGGCGAAGGCGACGAGGTCGTCATCACCGAGATGGAGCACCACTCCAACATCGTGCCGTGGCAGATGCTCACCCAGCGCACGGGCGCCAGCCTGCGCTGGTTCGGGCTCACCGACGACGGCCGGCTGGACCTGTCGAACGTCGACGAGCTGATCAACGAGCGGACCAAGGTCGTCTCGCTGACCTGGGTCTCCAACATGCTCGGCACGATCAACCCCGTCGCGGAGATCGCTCGGCGCGCGCACGAGGTCGGCGCGATCGTCGTCGTCGACGCCTCGCAGGCCGCGCCGCAGCTGCCGATCGACGTCGTCGCCAGCGGTGCCGACCTGCTGGCCTTCACCGGCCACAAGGTCGTCGGGCCGACCGGCATCGGCGTGCTCTGGGGCCGACGCGAGGTCCTCGAGCAGCTGCCGCCGTTCCTCGGGGGCGGCGAGATGATCGAGACCGTCACCATGGAGCGCTCGACCTACGCGGGGATCCCCCACAAGTTCGAGGCCGGGACGCCGCCGATCGTCGAGGCCGTGGGCCTGGGCGCGGCGCTGGACTACCTCGACCACATCGGGCTGGACAACATCCACCGCCACGAGCGGGCGATCACGGCCTACGCCCTCGAGGGGCTCGCGACGATCCCGGGCCTGAAGGTGCTGGGGCCGCTGGACGCCGAGTCGCGCGGGGGAGCGATCTCCTTCGAGATCGACGGGGTGCACCCGCACGACGTGGCGCAGGTGCTCGACAGCCGGGGCATCGCGATCCGCGCCGGGCACCACTGCGCCAAGCCGGCCCACAAGCGGTTCGGCGTGCAGTCGTCGTCGCGCGCGTCGTCGTACCTCTACACGACGCCGGGCGAGATCGACGCGCTCGTCGAGGGCCTGGAATACACCCGCTCCTACTTCAAGTTGACCCAGGGTTAGGAGGGGCCACGATGACCGCTGAGCTGGATGCGCTCTACCAGGAGATCATCCTGGACCACTACAAGAACCCCCACCACGCGGGTCTGCGTGACCCGTTCGAGGCCGAGGTGCACCACGTCAACCCCACCTGCGGGGACGAGGTGACGCTGCGCGTGCACCTGGACGGCGACGTCGTCTCCGACGTGTCGTACGACGCGCAGGGGTGCTCGATCTCGCAGGCCTCGGCGTCGGTGATGGCGGACCTGGTGATCGGCAAGCGCGTCGAGGACGCGATGGCCGTGCACGAGGACTTCCTCACGCTGATGCAGGGCAAGGGCACCGTCGAGCCCGACGAGGACGTGCTGGAGGACGGCATCGCCTTCGCGGGTGTCGCGAAGTTCCCGGCGCGCGTCAAGTGCGCGCTGCTGGGCTGGATGGCCTGGAAGGACGCCACCGCAGCCGCCCTCCACGGGGCGGCCGAGACCGAGGAGAGCAAGTGAGCCAGAGCAACGAGACCATTCCCGCCACCGAGGCGCCCGCCCAGGCTGGCGCCCAGACGGTGGACCACGGGGACCTGCCGGTCGTCGACGCGGCCGCGTCGTCCTCGGCGCCCAGCATCGAGGACGTGACCGAGGCGATGAAGGACGTCGTCGACCCCGAGCTCGGGATCAACGTCGTCGACCTCGGCCTGGTCTACGGCGTGCACGTCGACGAGGGCAGCAACGCCGTCATCGACATGACCCTGACCTCGGCCGCCTGCCCGCTGACCGACGTCATCATGGACCAGACCAACTCCGCGCTGGAGGGCCTGGTCAACGACGTCGCCATCAACTGGGTGTGGATGCCGCCGTGGGGCCCCGACAAGATCACCCCCGACGGCCGCGAGCAGCTGCGCGCCCTCGGCTTCAACGTCTGACCCGTCAGAAACTCACGCTGACCCGTCGCACGATCGCCGTGACCCGGCAGAAGATCCGCATGACCCGGCAGAAGTTGTCGGCTCGCCGTGATCTTCTGCCGGGTCGCCTGCATTTTCTGACGGGTCGCGCGGATTTCGGGACGGGTCAGGTGTAGTCGGAGCTGTTGCCCATCCGGTCCGAGGTCGCGCTGTGGGACGGGTCGTGCCGCCAGTCGGACTGGGGGCTGCGGGCCACCAGGTCCCCCCTGCGGATCCGGCGGAAGACCCCGATGAAGAGCCCCAGGACCAGACCGCCGACGATCAGGAACACCACCGCCATCAGGGCCAGAAGGATCGCGATGTTCATGGTCGGGTCCTCTCGAGAAGGGGCAGTGCCCCCAGGCTACGGCCGCCCCGCTAGTTTCGGGGGATGGCCACCGACGTGTTCGTCCCCGCCGAGCGGGTCGTGCGGTGGGTGGCGAACTTCGAGCAGCGCCACGGTACGACGACGCTCGCGCTGGTCGACGGCGCGCTGACCGGGCTCGCCGACGACGGGTCGACCTTCGTGGCGCGGCTGCCCTTCGACGCGTCGTACGACGGGGAGCCGGAGGCCGCCGGCGTGGCGGCGGCCGTGCGTTTCCCCGCGGAATGGGGGATCCTGCTCGTCCGCAAGGGCGGGTTCGCGGTCGCGCGGCTCGAGGAGAGCACGATCGTCGAGTCCAAGGTCGGACAGCGCCACGTCCAGGGGCGGACCAAGGCCGGCGGGCAGAGCCAGCAGCGCTTCGCCCGACGGCGTGACAACCAGGCCCGGCAGGCCTATGAGGCCGCCGCCGACCACGCGGCGCGGATCCTGGGCGCCGTGCGCACGGTGGTGACAGGCGGTGACCATGCGGCGGTCCGCGAGGTGCTGGACGACCCGCGTCTGGCCCGGCTCGCGGTCGTCGCCCCCTGGCTCGCCGTCCCCGATCCGCGACGAGGTGTCCTCGAGGCCGCGGTGAAGGATGCCTGCGCGCTGCGGGTCGAGGTGACCAATCGCCTATGACGGCGACATGCAGGGCCGGACGGGCCTAGCATCGCAAGCGTGAGCACCCACGCGCCGATCATCGAGATCCGGGGACTGGTGAAGACCTTCGGCCCGGTCCGCGCCCTCGACGATCTGGACCTCACCGTCACCCCGGGCGAGATCCACGGCTTCCTAGGCCCCAACGGCGCCGGCAAGTCCACCACGATCCGGGTGCTCCTCGGACTGCTCCGCAAGGACGCGGGGGAGGTTCGCCTGCTGGGTGGCGACCCCTGGCACGAGGCCGCGGCCCTGCACCGGCGTCTCGCCTACGTGCCCGGCGACGTCAACCTCTGGCCAGGTCTCACCGGCGGGGAGGTGATCGACCTGCTCGGCCGTCTGCGCGGCGGGCTCAACGAGTCGCGGCGAGCGGAGCTGGTCGAGCGGCTGGAGCTGGATCCGACCAAGCGGTGCCGCAGCTATTCCAAGGGCAACCGGCAGAAGGTCGCCCTGGTGGCGGCACTGGCCTCGGACGTGGAGCTGCTGCTCCTCGACGAGCCCACCTCCGGCCTCGACCCGATCATGGAGTCGGTCTTCCAGGACTACGTCGACGACTTCCGCGACCGGGGCAACACCGTGCTGCTGTCGAGCCACATCCTGGCCGAGGTGGAGCGGCTGTGCGATCGGGTCAGCATCATCCGGTCGGGTCACTGCGTCGAGACGGGGACGCTCGCCGAGCTGCGGCACCTGACCCGCACGGCCATCGCGGCCGACGTGGCCACCCGCCCCGAGGGGCTGGAGTCCCTCCCCGGGGTCCACGACGTCGAGATCGACGGTCCGCGGGTGGCCTTCGAGGTCGACACCGCTGAGTTGGGCGGCGCCATCGCGGTGCTGCAGCGGGCGGGGATCCGCTCGCTGACGAGCCAGCCTCCGACCCTCGAGGAGCTGTTCCTGCGCCACTACGGCGACGAGCAGTGACCGGCACCTGGGTCTTCCTGCGCGCCTTCCTGCGGCGCGACCGCTGGATGCTCGTGTGGTGGAGCCTGGGCGGGATGCTGCTCTACTGGAGCCAGGGGATCAGCGTGGAGGGGCTCTACGCCAGCCAGGCGGAGTTCGACCAGGCGGCCGCCAGCATGGAGGGCAACGCCGGCTTCATCGCGATGGCGGGGCCGGCCCGGGCCCTGAACACCGTGGGCGGTCAGGTGACCTGGCAGTCGGCCGCGTTCGGCGCCATCGTCGCCGGACTGATGAGCATGTTCCTGGTGGCGCGCCACACCCGCGCCGAGGAGGAGAGCGGCCGCGACGAGGTGCTGCGCGCCGCCGCCGTCGGACGCTTCGCCACGACCACCGCGGCGCTGCTGACGGCTCTGGTCGCCAACGTGCTGCTCGGAGCCCTCATCGCGGTGAGCCTGGTCGTCGCGCCCCTGCACCTCGCAGTGGAGGACTCCCTCGCCCTCGGGGTGGGCGCGGCCCTGTCCGGCGCCGTCTTCACCGGGGTGGCGCTGGTCGCCGCCCAGCTGACCACCACCACGCGCGGCATGTACGGCCTGACCGGGGCCGTCATCGGCCTGGCCTACGGGCTGCGGGCCGTCGGCGATCTGGGCAACCCGGCGCTCAGCTGGCTGTCGCCGATCGGCTGGTATCAGGCGATGCACCCCTTCTCCGGCGTGCGCTGGTGGCCGGCGCTGCTGCTCCTCGGCGCCGCGATGGCGTCCGTCGCCGCGGCGTACGCCGTGTTCGTGCGCCGCGACTTCGGGTCGGGGGTCCTCGCCGCCCGCCCGGGGCCGGCACGTGCGGCCGGAGGGTTGGCCAGCGGCCCGGGGCTGGCCTGGCGACTGCAGCGCGGCACGGTCCTGGGCTGGGTGCTCGGGATCGCGGTGACCGGCGTCGCCTACGGGACGCTGGGCAGGGACGTCGAGGACCTGGTGGGGGAGTCCGAGGCCGCGCGGGAGCTGTTCCTGCAGGGCGGGGGCTCGATCACGGATGCGTTCTACGCGACGATGATCTTGATGGTCGCGCTGATGACGTGCGGCTTCACGATCTCCTCCGCGCTCCGCCCGCACGGCGAGGAGGACGCCGGTCGGGTGGACTCGCTGCTCGCAACAGCCCTCCCGCGCTGGTCGTGGCTCTTGGGGCACGTGCTCGTGACGATCGGCGGCACCCTGGTGGTGCTGGTGGCGGGAGGCGCCGGCATGGGCGTGGGCTATGCCCTGGTGACCGGGGAGACCGACGCCCTCGGGGACTTCGTGCTGCCGCTGACCGGCTATCTCGCACCGGTGCTGGTGCTGTCGGGCCTGGCCCGCGCGATCCACGGTCTGGCGCCTCGGCTCTCGGTCGTAGCTTGGCTGGGTCTGCTGTATGCGTTCGTGGTGATGATGTTCGGCGAGATCCTCCGGATGCCGAGCTGGCTGCAGCACGTGTCGCCGTTCGAGCATCTGGCGCTCGTGCCGGCCGAGAGCTTCGCGTGGCTGCCCTTCCTGTCGCTCCTGGGGATCGCTGCGGCGCTCAGCGCAGTCGGACAGGTCGGCTTCGCCAGGCGTGACCTGCGCTGATTGCCGCTCCTGCTCTGTCAGGATGTGCCCATGTGGCAGCCCGAGCCCGGTTGGCGTCCGCTCCCGGCGGGCGCCTCGGCGTCGACACAGGGGGTCTGGGCGTTCGAGGAGGCCGGGCGTCAGCTTGTCGCCAAGCGGCTGCGAGCTCCGGGCCCGGACGATTCTGCGGAGGTCTCGGATCCGCGGCACCCTGCCTACTGGCGCCGCGCGGCCGACGCAGCGCTGGACCGCGGCATCGAGCACACACCCGGTCTGCGCAGCCCCGTCGTGCTTCGGGTCGACGAGGACGCGGAGGGCGTCACGATCGTCCACGACCTGGTCGACCTGGCCGACAACACCGGCCTGTTCACGGCGCGTGCCCTGGGACGGTTCGCCGGTGCGGCGCTGGGGGAGCGGCCCTGGCTGGCCCAGGGGCAGCTGCGCAGCCGACTGCGGCCGGTGGAGCGGCGCGGCGGCTGGACGACGCTGGCGCGGACCACCGTGGCCGACGTCGCCCACCATCTGTGGACCCGGCGGGAGGTGCTCCTGGCCCGGCTCGACGACCTGCCCCAGGTGGCGCAGCACGGCGACCCCGTCCCGGCCAACCTGCGCGGCCGCCAGGGCGACGACGTGGTCGCGATCGACTGGTCGGCCCTGGGACGGGGGCCGGTAGGCGCGGACCTGGGCTACTTCGCGCTCTCGGCGCGCGAGGAGCTGGAGCCGCTGCTCACCGCCTACGTCGACGGACTGCCGAGCGGGCTGGCCACGCGGGAGCAGGCCCTGCTCGGCGCCCGTGCGGTGTCGGTGTTCACCGTCCTCACCCGCGCGGACTGGGCGCTCGCCCGGGTGGCCGACGGGGAGGGCGCACTGGCCGGGAAGTTCCGCCACCCCAGCGTCGCGCCGTACCTCCGGGCACTGCAGCGCCAGGCGAGCCAGATCGAGGCCCTGCTCTAGGCACCTCGTCGTCCGTCAGGGGGTCGCGACCGCCCAGGTGTCGCAGCTCTCCAGGTCTCCGCGCTCCAGCCCGGTGCGGAACCACTTCATCCGCGAGGCGGCGGAGCCGTGGGTCCAGGACTCCTCGTTGGTCTGTCCCTGGGTCTTCTCCTGGATGCGGTCGTCCCCGACGGCCGCGGCGGCCTCGATGGCCAGGCGCACGTCCTCGTCGGTGAGCTCGGAGATCAGCTGGGTCCCGCTGGCGTCCTGCGTGGAGGTCGCCGCAGCGGTCCACATGCCGGCGTAGCAGTCGGCCTGCAGCTCTAGGCGTACGGCGTCGCTGCGCGGGCCCTGCTGCGTCTTGACCCTGCCCATCGTGCCCATCAGGTTCTGCACGTGGTGGCCATACTCGTGCGCCAGGACGTAGGCCTCGACGAAGCCGCCGTCAGGGCCGCCGAGCTGGCGCTCGAGGACGGTGTCGAAGAACGTCGTGTCGAGGTAGATGCCCTGGTCGGGCGGGCAGTAGAACGGGCCCACGTCGGACCCGGCGTTGCCGCACCCGGTGCTGACCGAGCCGGAGAACGTGCTCATCGACGCCGGCTGGAACGTCGTGTCGGACTGGGTCGGGAGGGTGTCGGACCAGAAGTCGTAGAGCGAGTTCTCGACCGCGATCCGCGCGCAGTCCACACTCGCGTTGCCGTCCTCGCCGGTCTCGCACTTCTCGTAGCGCTCGGTGTCGCTCTGGGCCACCCGGCTGGTGTCGAACGCCGAGCCGAGGCCGCCGCCACCGCCCCCGCCACCGCCCACGAGCTGGAAGATCACGAACACGATCACCAGCACGACCGCCCCACCGATGCCGCCCCCGGCCGCACCCCCGGGGAGGGGCAGCCCGCCCCCGCGCTGGAAGCCGCCGCCGGCCCGGCCACCGCCGCCGCGGTTGGACACGCGGCCGGTGTCGAGTCGGGCCTTGGGGTTGAAGCGCATCTGCTGCTCCTTCGAGGAGGGGATGAGGGGGAGAGTTCCCCAGCCGGTGCGACTCCAAGCCTGACGACGGCGTGACTGGTGGCATCACGGGGGCGTGCCTCGGATGCGGGGAGGACCCCGGCCAGCACGTAGAGTAGGCCCGATGATGCGCGCGGGCTGATCCGGTCTCCGGCTGCCCCGCATCCCTTCCCAGCCTGCAGAAAGCTTCCATGATCACGGCTCAGCAACTCGAGATCCGCGCCGGTGCGCGGCTCCTGATGGAGAACGTCAGCTTCCGGGTCGCGGCCGGCGACAAGGTCGGACTGGTCGGGCGCAACGGCGCCGGCAAGACCACCCTCACCAAGATCCTGGCCGGCGACGCCCTGCCCGCCTCGGGACAGGTGCTGCGCACCGGTGAGATCGGCTACCTGCCCCAGGACCCGCGCATCGGCGACCCCGAGGTGCTCGCCCGCGACCGGATCCTCTCGGCGCGCGGCCTCGACGACGCCGTACGTCGTCTGCGCCAGGCCGAGGAGCAGATGGGCAGCGACGACCTGAAGGTCCGCGACAAGGCGATGCGTCGCTACACCCGCGCCGAGGCGGACCTGCACGCCGGCGGCGGGTACGCCGCGGAGTCCGAGGCCGCCCAGATCGCGAAGAGCCTGGGCATCGAGGACCGGCTGCTCGGTCAGCCCCTGAAGACGCTGTCGGGTGGTCAGCGCCGCCGCGTCGAGCTGGCCCGGATCCTGTTCTCCGGCGCCGAGACGCTGCTGCTCGACGAGCCCACCAACCACCTCGACGCCGACTCGATCGTCTGGCTGCGGGAGTTCCTGCGCACCCACAAGGGCGGGCTGATCGTGATCAGTCACGACAACAGCCTGCTCGAGGCGACGGTCAACAAGGTCTACCACCTGGACGCCAACCGCGCGGAGATCGACGTCTACAACATGGGGTGGAAGAACTACCTCACCCAGCGCGAGACCGACGAGCGGCGCCGCAAGCGCGAGCGGCTCAACACCGAGCGCAAGGCCAGCACGCTGATGGACCAGGCCAACAAGATGCGCGCCAAGGCCACCAAGGCCACGGCCGCGCAGTCGATGCTCAAGCGCGCCGAGAAGATGATGTCCGGCCTCGAGGGCGAGCGTCAGGCCGACCGGGTGGCCAAGATCAAGTTCCCCAAGCCCGCCCCCTGCGGCAAGACCCCGCTGATGGGCACCGAGCTGTCGAAGTCCTACGGCTCGCTCGAGGTCTTCACCGACGTCGACCTCGCCATCGACAAGGGCTCGCGCGTGGTCATCCTGGGCCTCAACGGTGCCGGGAAGACCACGATGCTGCGGATCCTCGCCGGCGTCGACCAGCCCGACACCGGCAAGGTCGTCCCCGGCCACGGCGCCAAGCTGGGCTACTACGCCCAGGAGCACGAGACCCTCGACGTGAACCGCACGGTGCTGGAGAACCTCCGCACCGCCGCGCCCCAGCTCGCCGACGCGGAGGCGCGCTCGGTGCTCGGCTCCTTCCTCTTCTCGGGCGACGACGCCCAGAAGCCGGCCGGCGTGCTGTCGGGCGGGGAGAAGACCCGGCTGGCCCTGGCCATCCTGGTCGTCTCCAGCGCCAACGTGCTGCTGCTCGACGAGCCCACGAACAACCTCGACCCTGCGTCGCGCGAGGAGGTGCTCAACGCCATCCGCAGCTATGAGGGCGCGATCATCCTCGTCACCCACGACGAGGGGGCCGTCTTCGCGCTGGAGCCGGACCGGGTGCTGATCCTGCCCGACGGCGACGAGGACCTGTGGAGCGACGAGTACGCCGACCTGGTGAGCCTGGCGTAGGCCAGGCTCCAGGCTGTCGTGAGGCCAGCCTGACCTGCGGCCGGGGGCGCAGCCTTCCTAGACTGCGCCCATGACTCCCGAACAGCTCGCCGCAGCCGGACTCCGCCTCGACGTCGCCGGGCCCCTGGCCACGCTCACGCTCAACCGGCCCGAGGCGCGCAACGCCCAGACGCCGACGATGTGGCGCGCGATGGCCGCGGTGGGCGAGTCCCTGCCCGACGACGTACGCGTCGTGGTCGTGCGGGGCGAGGGACACAGCTTCTCCGCCGGGCTCGACCGCAAGATGCTCGACCCCCGCGGCGGGGACGGCGAGGAGACGGTCGCCTCGCTTCTGGCCCTCCCCGACGAGCAGATCTCCGCGACCATCGACGACTACCAGCGCGGCTTCACGTTCCTGCGCGACCCGAGCTTCGTCTCGATCGCGGCAGTGCAGGGCTATGCGATCGGGGCCGGCTTCCAGCTGGCGCTGTCGTGCGACCTGCGGGTGCTCGCCGACGACGCCCAGCTGTGCATGAAGGAGTCCGCGCTCGGCCTGGTGCCGGACCTGACGGGAACAAAGCCGCTCGTCGAGAGCGTTGGCTATTCGCGAGCGCTGGAGATCTGTGCGACCGCGCGGATGGTGGGGGCCGCCGAGGCCGGAGCGATCGGGCTGGCGACGGCCGTCGTCCCCGCCGCCGAGCTGGACGGCACGGTCGCCGACCTCGTCGCCGCCCTGACCGCCCCGATGGTGGGTGCGGTGCGGGAGACGAAGGCGCTCTTGCAGGGAGCGGCCGACCGGAGCCTGGACGACCAGCGCCGCCTCGAGCGGGAGGCGCAGGGACGCCGGTTCCGCGAGGTGGCCCAGATGATGCAGCACTGATGATGCAGGCCTGATCAGCAGCGCAGGCGCCGACCCGGAGAAGACGAGAACATCATGACGAAGCAGGCCTGAATGGGGCCCGGAGGAGGCGCCATGTCCGGCATGGGAATGGGTCCGGCCTTCCGCAACCTGCGCACCGACCGCAGCATCGCGAAGACCAAGGTCGAGCGCGGCACGGTGCGCCGGATCCTGGAGTTCGCCAAGCCGCATCGGCGCCTGATCGTCATGTTCCTGACCCTCACGGTGGTCGACTCCAGCCTCGTGGTGGTGACCCCGCTGCTGGTGCAGCGGATCATCGACGACGGGATCCTGGGCAACGACCCGACCCTGATCACGCTGCTGGCACTGGCGATGCTGGGCACCGCGCTGGTCGGCGCCGTGCTGACGGTGCTGGCCGGCCTGCTGTCGGCGCGGATCGGGGAGGGGCTGATCTTCGACCTCCGCACCCAGGTCTTCGCCCACGTCCAGCGTCAGTCCCTGGCCTTCTTCACCCGCACCCAGACCGGGGCCCTGGTCTCCCGCCTCAACAACGACGTGATCGGCGCCCAGCGTGCCTTCACCTCGACGCTGTCGAGCACGGTGTCCAACTCGATCTCGGTCGTCGTGGTCGGCATCGCGATGTTCGTGCTCAGCTGGAAGGTCACCCTGCTGTGCCTGGCGACCTTCCCGATCCTCTTCCTCACCTCCCGCTGGGTCGGCAACCGGCTGGCCGGGCTGACCCGGCAGCAGATGGACGGCAACGCCGACCTCGGCAACGTAATGACCGAGCGGTTCAACGTCGGCGGGGCGATGCTGCTCAAGCTCTTCGGCCGTCGCGCCGACGAGGACGCCCTCTTCGCGCAGAAGGCCGGTCGGGTCCGCGACCTCGGGATCCGCATCTCGCTGATCACCCGGGTCTTCGTCGCCACCATGATGATGGTGCCGGCCGTCGCCACCGCGCTCGTGTACGGCGTGGGCGGCCACCTCGCCGTGCGCGACCAGCTGACCATCGGCACGCTCGGCGCTCTGGCGACGCTCCTGCTGCGGCTGCTCGGCCCGCTGCAGGGCCTGTCCAACGTGCGCATCGACGTGATGACGGCCCTGGTCAGCTTCGACCGCGTCTTCGAGGTGCTCGACCTGCCCTCGCTCGTGCGGGAGAAGGAGGACGCGAGCACGCTCCCGGCCGGAGCCTCCCGTCTGGAGTTCGACCACGTGAGCTTCGCCTACCCCGGCGCCGACGAGGTCGGGATCGAGTCGCTCGAGGGCGTGGCCAGGCGCGAGACGCGTGACAGCGGGCCCGTGCTGCACGACGTGAGCTTCCACGCCGAGCCCGGCCAGATGATCGCCCTGGTCGGTCCCTCCGGCGCCGGCAAGACCACTGTCACCCACCTCGTGGCCCGCCTGTACGACGTGAGCGAGGGCGCCGTCCGCGTCGGTGGCCAGGACGTGCGCGACGTGGCGCTGCAGTCGCTGGAGGACGCGGTCGGCTACGTCACCCAGGACGCCCACATGTTCCACGACACGATCCGCGCCAACCTGCTCTATGCGCGGCCGGGCGCGGACGACACCGAGATCTGGAGCGCCCTGGAGGCCGCCCAGGTGGCGACGCTCGTGCGCAGCCTGCCCGACGGACTCGACACCGTCGTCGGGGACCGCGGCTACCGGCTCTCCGGCGGGGAGCGGCAGCGGCTGGCGATCGCCCGTCTCCTGCTCAAGGCACCCGCGATCGTCGTCCTCGACGAGGCGACCGCCCACCTCGACAGCGAGTCGGAGGCCGCCGTCCAGCGCGCCCTCGACGCGGCGCTGGAGGGTCGCACCTCGCTGGTGATCGCCCACCGGCTCTCCACCGTGCGCAACGCCGATCGGATCCTGGTGCTGGAGGACGGCCGGATCGTCCAGTCCGGCACCCACACCGAGCTGCTCACCCAGGGTGGTCTCTACGCCGATCTCTATCGCACCCAGTTCGCCGCCCACGACGGCGACAGGGTCGGCTGAGCGCTCCCGCCCCCGGGCATCGCTGGCTAGGCTCGCCGGCATGGATCTCGAGCTGCGCGATCGTGTGTACGTCGTCACCGGTGGGGCCCGCGGTCTCGGGCGGGCCACCGCCGACCGTCTGGTCGCCGAGGGGGCGCGGGTCGTGCTCTCCGGGCGGAGCCAGGACTCGCTGGAGCAGGCCACGACGGCGCTGGGGGAGTCGGCGCTCGCCGTCAGCGCGGACAACGCCGACCCCGCCACGCCCGGCCGGCTGATCGCCGCCGCCCACGAGCGCTGGGGCCGTCTGGACGGTGCCCTGATCAGCGTCGGGGGTCCGCCGAAGGGGAGCGTCGCCGCCACCGGCGACGAGGCCTGGTCGCAGGCCTTCGACTCGGTCTTCCTGGGAGCGGTGCGCCTGGTCCGTGAGATCGGGCTGGCACTCGATGACGGGGGCTCGCTGGCGCTGGTGCTGTCCTCCAGCGTGCGCACGCCACTGGCGGAGATGGCGATCTCGAACGGGCTGCGACCGGGGCTGGCGATGGTCGCCAAGACGCTGGCCGACGAGCTCGGGCCGCGCGGGGTGCGCGTCAACGGGCTGATGCCGGGACGGATCGCGACGGAGCGGGTGGCCGAGCTGGACGACTCGACCGGGGACCCGGAGGCCGCGCGCGCCGCCGCCATCGCGACGATCCCGCTGGGACGCTACGGGGAGCCGGACGAGCTCGGGCGAGCCGCGGCGTTCCTGCTCTCGCCGGCGGCCTCGTTCCTGACCGGCGTGATGCTACCTGTCGACGGGGGCATGCTCCGGGCGCTCTGAGGGGTCGACGGGGTCACCGGCCGGCTCCCCGTCGTCGGCCGGCGCTGGGTCACTCTTGCGCTTGGCCTTGCGCCACTCGTCGTACCCCAGGTAGCAGAAGCCGAAGACGGCCAGCACCCCGAAGAACCACCACTGCAGCCCATAGAAGAAGTGCGGTCCGTCGTCGAGGTCGGGCAGGTCGGTCGGCGTCAGCGCCTCGGCGGGAGCCGGGTCCTCGGAGACCAGCTCCACGAAGCCGCCGTAGACCTCACGGTCCAGGGCCGGGCCGATCTCGGCGCTGGAGATCGAGCGGGTCGACTGGTTGGCGACCTCGGCGCTGTCGCCGGTGGCGTCGACGCGGACCCAGCCGGTCATCGTGACCTCTCCCTCGGCCGGCTGCGGCACCTCGGCCGCGTCGATGCCGCGGTTGTCGGTGGGCATCCAGCCGCGGTCCACAAGCACAGCGGTGCCGTCCTCGGTGACGAGGGGCACGACGACGTTGATGCCGGACTTCCCGTCCCGCGTGCGGTAGCGGACGATCACGGTGTCGTCGGTGTCATAGACGCCGGTTGCGGTGACTCGGGTCCACTCGTCCTCGGCGTCCACCGCGCGGCCCGGGGCCAGCACGTCCTCGACGGGACGCGGAGCGGACTTCTCGTTGCGCTCGATCACGGCGTTGCGGTCCTTGCGGTCCTCGAGCCGGTCGAACTGCCAACCGCCCAGCCACCACGCGCCGTACGACAAAAGAGCGACGGCGACGGCGAACAGCGCCCACCGCCTGCTGAGGAACAACCGCATCGCACCCACCCTCAGAGGTTAGTCGGCGGGGATTGGTCGCGCGCGATCAGGGCTTTGCGACCGGTCCCTGCCTACACTGTCGCAATGAGCAGTGACCCCGTCACGACCTACGAGCTCGCGGACCGTTTCGGCCGAGTGGCCACGGACCTGCGCGTCTCCCTGACCGATCGCTGCAACCTGCGCTGCTCCTACTGCATGCCACCGGAGGGGCTCGACTGGCTTCCGGACGACTCGGTCCTCTCCGACGACGAGATCGTGCGGCTGATCGGCATCGGCGTGGAGCGGCTCGGGATCCGCGAGGTCCGCTTCACGGGCGGTGAGCCGCTGGTGCGCCGTGGGCTCGTCGACATCGTGCGTCGCAGCCGGGAGGTCGGTCCCGACCTGGAGCTGTCGGTGACGACCAACGCCCTGGGCCTGGCCCGTACGGCGGGAGCGCTCGCCACGGCGGGTCTCGACCGGGTCAACGTGAGCCTCGACAGTGTGCGAGCCGAGACCTTCGCCGCGATCACCCGCCGCGACCGCCTCGACGACGTGATCTCCGGCCTGGCCGCCGCCCGCGACGCCGGCCTCGGTCCGATCAAGATCAACGCGGTCCTCCTGCGCGGCATGAACCATGACCAGGCCCCCGAGCTGCTGCGCTGGGCGCTGAGCGAGGGCTACGAGCTGCGCTTCATCGAGCAGATGCCGCTGGACGCCCAGCACGGCTGGAGCCGGGAGCGGATGATCACGGCCGACGAGATCTTCGCGATGCTCGAGCGCGAGTTCGTCCTCACCCCGGCTGCCGAGCCGCGCGGCAGCGCTCCGGCGGAGCTGTTCACGGTCGATGGCGGGCCGGGCACGGTCGGTGTGATCGCGAGCGTCACGCGCCCGTTCTGCGGCGATTGCGACCGGGTCCGGCTGACGGCCGACGGCCAGGTCCGCAACTGCCTCTTCGCCCGCGAGGAGTCCGATCTCCGCGCGTCGCTGAGGGGCGGGGCGAGCGACGACGAGATCGCGCGACGCTGGGTGACCGCGATGGCCGGCAAGCGCGCCGGCCACGGCATCGACGACCCGACGTTCCTGCAGCCCGATCGGCCGATGTCGGCCATCGGCGGCTGAGGGGGGCTCAGCCGGCGACGGGCTCGACGTCGCGCAGGAAGCCGCGCGCGTCGAGGAACTCGCCGAGCGTCGTGCGGTGCACCTCGCACGCCAGCCAGGTCTTGCGTCGCTCCGGGGTGTGCAGCTTGGGGTTGTTCCACAGCAGCGCCCACACGGCGGCGTCCTGGCAGCCCTTCGCAGAGCAGATCAGCGGGGCGTCGTCCCCTGCTGCGAGCGGCGAGGGTTCTGACATGCCCCCAGCCTAGGCACCTCAGCCCGAAGACCGCCGGCCAGGCCCCTGGAGACCCGGCGCGAAATGGGCGATGCCGGACAGCCACGGGGGAAGCTGTCCGGCATCACGATGCGAGTTCAGACGGGGGAGACCGAACTCGCGAAGTTGATTCTTGCACGGGCTCGGGCCAATTCCAACGGTTCGATCACCAGAGCGGTGACGCGACGATGGTCCGAGCGCGGCTCGACGACGTCAGGCGCCCGGCGGCAGGGGGGCGGTGCGGTGGGCGGCGCCGATCTGAGGGGCGACCGGACCGGCCTCCTGCAGGTCGAAGTCGTCGCGCCGCCGGGGAACCACGTTGGCCATCACCACGGCGATGTAGGGCAGCACCAGCGCCCCGGCCACGAGGACCCAGCGCAGCCAGCCGTCGGCGATCACCGCGCCCACGAAGCAGATCGAGCGCAGGGACATCGAGTACAGGTAGCGCCGCTGCCGCGCGGCGATCTCCTCGGCGCGGCTGCTCGCCGCGGTGGTGATGCGCACGGGTTCGGAGTCCCGGCGCCGGTCGCGCTCAGCCATGCGCACCATCGTACGTCGCTACGATCAACGAGCCGTCCGGGAGAAGCCCGGGCGAAACCACACGGAGGTCCCCATGTCCGACCGCACCTACCGCGTCACCGAGATCGTCGGCACCTCGCCCGACGGCATCGACCAGGCGATCCGCAACGGCATCTCGCGCGCCTCCCAGACCCTGCGCCATCTCGACTGGTTCGAGGTCACCCAGGTCCGCGGGCAGGTCAAGGACGGCGAGGTCGAGCACTTCCAGGTCGGCATCAAGCTGGGGTTCCGCCTCGAGGACGACTGAGTATGAGGTGGCTGGGCCGGCGGTGACTGCACCGGTGCAGTTAGGGCTACGCATCGGTAATCGCTAGCGTCGCTGGACGTGAGCAGATCAGTCCTCGTCACCGGCGGCAACCGCGGCATCGGCCGCGCCATCGCGGAGGCGTTCCTGGCCCAGGGCGACAAGGTCGCCGTCACCACGCGCAACGGGGGCGCCCCTCAGGGCGCTCTCGACGTGCGCTGCGACGTGACGGACCCGGCCGCGGTCGAGGCGGCCTTCCTCGCCGTCGAGCAGGCGCACGGCCCGGTCGAGGTGCTGGTCGCCAACGCCGGCATCACCGCCGACACCCTGCTGCTGCGGATGTCGGAGGACGACTGGTCCTCGGTGATCGACACCAACCTGACCGGCTCCTACCGGCTCGCCAAGCGGGCTGCCAAGGGAATGCTGCGCCAGCGACGCGGCCGGATCATCTTCATCTCCTCGGTCGTGGGTCTGCTCGGCTCCGCCGGGCAGGTCAACTACGCCGCGTCCAAGGCCGGCCTGGTGGGGATGGCGCGGTCGATGGCCCGTGAGCTGGGCAGCCGCTCGATCACCACCAACGTCGTGGCGCCCGGTTTCGTCGAGACCGACATGACCGAGTCGCTCACCGACGAGCAGAAGGCCACCATCAAGACCCAGGTGCCGCTCGGTCGCTACGCCACCCCGGACGAGGTGGCGTCGGTCGTCGCCTTCCTCGCCTCGGACGCCGCGGCGTACGTCACGGGGGCCGTGATCCCCGTCGACGGCGGTCTCGGCATGGGTCACTGACCCTCCTCACGCAGACGGCCATATCGAGTCGGCCGCCAACCGGCCGGACGCAATCAGAGGGAGCAACACGCATGGGCATTCTCGAGGGCAAGCGGATCCTGGTCGCCGGCGTCACGATGGACTCCTCCATCGGGTTCGCCACTGCGCGGGTGGCGCAGGAGCAGGGCGCCACGGTGCTGATCTCCAACTTCGGGCGAGCGCTGGGGATCACCAAGCGGATCGCCAAGCGGCTCCCCGTCGCGCCCCCGGTCCTCGAGCTCGACGTGACCGATGACGAGCACCTCGCCAGGCTGCCCGAGCTGGTGCGCGAGCACGTCGACGGCCTCGACGGGGTCGTGCACTCCATCGCCTACGGCAACCCGGAGACG
The DNA here is from genome assembly GCF_054775955.1 of Nocardioides pacificus. Classification (NCBI taxonomy): domain Bacteria; kingdom Bacillati; phylum Actinomycetota; class Actinomycetes; order Propionibacteriales; family Nocardioidaceae; genus Nocardioides; species Nocardioides pacificus. The sequence continues at coordinate 148,365 of NZ_BAAHCI010000004.1, read as the reverse complement.
CTGCTGGGCGGCAACTTCCTCGAGGGCCCCTGGCCCGATGTCGCCCAGGCGCTCCAGGTCTCGGCGTTCTCGCTCAAGTCGCTCACCACCGCGTGCCTGCCCCTGATGAGCGAGGGCGGCTCGGTGGTCGGCCTGACCTTCGACGCCACGGTGGCGTGGCCGGCCTACGACTGGATGGGCGTGGCCAAGGCGGGTCTCGAGTCGTGCTCGCGCTACCTCGCCCGGGACCTGGGCCCGAAGGGCATCCGCTGCAACCTGGTGGCGGCCGGGCCACTGAAGACCCTGGCGGCCAAGGCGATCCCGGGCTTCGAGGACCTCGAGTCGATGTGGAGCGACCGGGCCCCCCTGGGCTGGGACGAGAAGGACCAGACCCCGACGGCCAAGGCCGTCTGCGCCCTGCTCTCGGACTTCTTCCCTGCCACCACCGGCGAGATCGTCCACGTCGACGGCGGCTTCCACGCGATGGGCTCCTGAGCCACCTGACCTGTCGTCGGACCCCGGAGGGTGGGAGGATCGACAGGTGCCCGCGAACCGCCGACTCGTCCTGATGCGCCACGCCCAGGCAGAGTCTCACGCCGACTCCGACGCAGCCCGTGATCTCACCGCTGGGGGTCGCAAAGACGCAGCCCAGGCAGCCGCCTGGCTCACCGAGCAGGGGTTCGCGCCCGACCACGCGCTGGTGTCGGCCGCGACGCGCACCCGCTCGACCTGGACCGAGCTGGTCGCCGGCACCGGCTGGACGATCGACCCCGACGTCGATCGCGGCCTCTACTCCGCCGGCCCCGAGACCGCGCTCGATCTGGTGCGGCTCGCGCCCGCCACTGCCCGGTCGCTGATCGTCGTGGGGCACAACCCCACGATCGCCTACCTCGCCCAGCTGCTCGACGACGGCGAGGGCGACCAGCAGGCGGGCGCCGCGATGGCGGCCGGCTATCCCACCGCCGCCCTCGCGACCTTCGAGTACGACGGGGAGTGGGGCGATCTGGCCTTCGGCTCGGCACGGCTGGTGGCGTTCCACGTCGGACGAGGCTGAGGCCGACTCCTTTCGGCCCCTGAGCGGACTCAGACTCGAGCCGAGTCAGCCCACGAGCGGCGGCGCGGGCGTCACGATGCCGGCCTCGGCGTCCGCCGCCTCGATCTCCTCGCGGGTGATCCCCAGCAGATACATCACCGCGTCGAGGTAGGGGACGTTGACCGAGGTGTCGGCTGCCTCGCGCACCGCCGGCTTCGCGTTGTAGGCGATGCCCAGTCCGGCGGCGTTGAGCATGTCGAGGTCGTTGGCCCCGTCGCCCACCGCCACCACGCTGGACTCCGGCACACCCACCTTGGCGGCGAACTCGCGCAGCGCCTCCGCCTTGCCCGCCCTGTCGACGACTCGCCCCACGATCCCGCCGGTGAGCTTGCCGTCGACGATCTCCAGCTCGTTGGCCCGCGAGAAGTGGATCCCGAGATCCTTCGCGAGCCGATCCGTGATCTGGCTGAAGCCCCCCGAGACGATCGCGAAGCGGTAGCCCAGGCGGCTCAGCGTGCGCACCATCGTGCGGGCGCCGGGCGCGAGCTGGATCGCGTCGTACACCTGATCCAGGGCGGAGGCGTCGACACCGCGCAGCAGGGCGACGCGCGAGCGCAGCGACTCCTCGAAGTCCAGCTCGCCACGCATGGCGGCCTCGGTGACCCGGGCGACCTCCGCCTCGCAGCCGGCGTGTGCGGCCAGCATCTCGATCACCTCGCCCTGCACGAGCGTCGAGTCCACGTCCATCACGATCAGGCGCATGCCGCGCCGGATCAGGCTGGCCGGCTGCACGGCCACGTCCACGTGCTGGCGGGCGGCCTCGGGTGCGAGCACGGAGCGCAGGCTGGCCGTGTCGACCCCGGAGACGTGCAGGTCGATGGCGGTGACGGGATAGCGCGCCATGCGGACGATCCGGTCGATGTTGCCTCCGACGTCGGCGATGCGACCGGCGACGGCAGCCATTGCGTGGGCGTGCAGCGGGGCTCCGAGGACGGTGACGTGGGAGCGACCCTGCTTGCGGGTCCGGTTGTCCCCAGTCCCGCGCTCCACCTCGACGTGCATGTCGAGGGTGGCAGCGCTCTCCTTGACCGCGGTGGCGAGCTTCTTCCAGTCCCGGGGTGCGGTGACCAGCACTCCAAGGACCAGCTGGCCGCGCAGCACGATCTGCTCGACGTCGAGCACATCGACGCCCGTGTGCGCGAGGGTGGCGAAGATGGTGGAGGTCACTCCGGGCCGGTCGGTGCCGGTGAGAGTGATCAGCAGGGTCGTGGGGGAGTCCTCTGTCATGGCAGAAGGAGGCTATCGCGGGGCGGTGCTCATCCCGGCGGCCACACCTCCGGTGAACAGGCCGCGACCAGCGCCCGGCGCGCGGCGTACTCCAGAGGACGCAGGGCATCGCGCCGCATACCGATCTCGTACGCCGTGACGGCGGCGCCGTCGTCCTCCAGGGCGAGGTCCACGATCCCGGCCGCGAGCAGGGCGCGACCGGCCAGCTCGATGCAGCGCCGCGGCACGCCCGGCGGCGCCTCGGGCACCGGGACGCGACGCAGGTTCATCAGCTCGTCGGCCACCTCGGGGCGCCAACGTGCCACCTCGAGCGCAGCGAGGGCGTCGGCGGCGGAGATGATGCCCGCCCGCAGCTGCCGGTCGGCCTCGCCGACGTCGGGCAGCTGGCGCCGGGCCGCCGGATGGGCGACCCAGGTCACGGCCCGGCCGACGCGTTCCGGGACCAGGCCCGTGTGTCCCGCGACGACGGCCTCGCCCACCTCGAGGGCGGCGGCATTGAACGACGCGGGGCCCCCGAGGCCGACCGGGTCGCCCTCTGCCGGCAGGGCCAGCCCCAGCCCGTCCAGGCCTTCAGCCCTCAGCCGGGCCAGGGCTTCGAGCAGGGAGATCGGCTCTGCGGGCGACAGGGTGTCGGTCGTCAGAGGCCGCACCAGGTGGGTCGCGTCCTCCTCTCCCAGCACGGCGTCGAGGAGCTGGTCGGACACCACCTGGCCGCGCAGCCAGGACGTCCCCCACCAGGCCAGAACGGCAGAATCGGGCAGCGAGGCAGTCACGGGCGATGACCCTACGCGGGGCTCGGAGTCGTCTGGATAGGGTGAGCCCATGACCGCTGTCCTCGAGTTCGCCGACGTCACGGTCCGACGGGGCGTGGCGACCCTGCTGGACCAGGTGTCCTGGACCGTCAACGAGGACGAGCGCTGGGTGATCCTCGGACCCAACGGCGCCGGCAAGACCACACTGCTGCAGGTGGCATCGGCGCAGATGCACCCGACCGGCGGCGTCGTCGGCATCCTCGGCGAGGTGCTCGGGACCGTCGACGTGTTCGACCTGCGGCCCCGGATCGGGCTGACCAGCGCGGCTCTGGCCGAGCGCATTCCGCGGGCGGAGCTGGTGCAGGACGTGGTCGTCTCCGCGTCGTACGGCGTGCTCGGGCGCTGGCGTGAGGACTACGACGACCTCGACCACGATCGGGCGGACGCGCTGCTCACCGAGGTCGGGGTGCAGTACCTGCGCGACCGGACGTTCGGCACCCTGAGCGAGGGCGAGCGCAAGCGCGTGCAGATCGCGCGGGCGCTGATGACCGACCCGGAGCTGCTGCTCCTGGATGAGCCCGCCGCCGGGCTGGATCTGGGGGGTCGTGAGGACCTGGTCTCGATCCTCTCGACGCTGGCGGTCGACCCCGACTCCCCGGCGACGGTGCTCGTCTCCCACCACGTCGAGGAGATCCCTCCGGGCTTCACCCACGTGCTGATGCTGCGTGAGGGGCGGGTCGCCGCGGCAGGTCCGATCCCCGATACGCTGACCGAGCGCAACCTCTCCGAGACCTTCGCGATGCCGTTGAGCCTGTCCCACGTGGACGGCCGCTGGTCGGCACGTCGCCGAAGTGAGCATCGCGCTCAGTGACCGCCCGATAGGGTTGGGTCATGGACTGGCTCGACTGGCTCAAGGAGCACGCGTGGGAGTCCTGGCTGGGGCTGGCCATCGTCCTCGGTGTCGCCGAGATGCTGAGTCTCGACCTCGTCCTGGCGATGCTCGCGGCAGGTGCCCTCGTGGGCATGCTCGCGGCCGTGCTCGACCTGCCGTTGGCCGTCCAGGCGCTGGCTGCCGTCCTGTCGTCCGCTGCCATGCTGATGCTGGTGCGGCCCTCGATCGCCAAGCGGCTGCACCACGGGCCTGAGCTGGTCGTGGGTCACGGCAAGCTCGTCGGCACCCAGGGCAAGGTCACCGAGGAGATCTCCGGTCTGCAAGCCGGTCGGGTGCGTCTCGGGGGCGAGATCTGGTCGGCTCTTCCCTACGACGAGTCGGTCGTCATCGCCCCCGGCGAGACCGTCGAGGTCCTGCAGATCCGCGGCGCGACCGCCTACGTCCACCCCGTCCCCACCCTGGAGAGCTGAGAGGAGTCACCATGACGATCTTCCTAGCGCTTCTCGTGCTGCTGGGCGTGTTCATCGTCGTGCTGCTGGCCAAGACCGTGCGGATCATCCCGCAGGCGCGTGCCGGAGTCGTCGAGCGGTTCGGGAAGTACAAGGAGACCCTGCCCGCAGGGCTCAACATCGTGGTGCCGTTCATCGACCGCGTGCGCTACATGATCGACCTGCGCGAGCAGGTGGTGAGCTTCCCGCCGCAGCCGGTGATCACCGAGGACAACCTGGTGGTGTCCATCGACACCGTCATCTACTTCCAGGTGACCGACCCGGTGAGCGCGACCTACGAGATCGCCAACTACATCCAGGCCGTCGAGCAGCTGACGATGACGACGCTGCGCAACATCGTCGGCGGCATGGACCTCGAGGAGACGTTGACCAGCCGCGACGAGATCAACACGCGGCTGCGCGGCGTCCTCGACGAGGCCACCGGCAAGTGGGGCATCCGGGTCAACCGTGTCGAGCTCAAGGGCATCGACCCGCCGCCGTCGATCAAGGACTCGATGGAGAAGCAGATGCGCGCCGACCGTGACAAGCGCGCGCAGATCCTCACCGCCGAGGGTGGTCGCCAGTCGGCGATCCTCACGGCCGAAGGCCAGAAGCAGGCCGCCATCCTCTCCGCCGAGGGGGACCGGGAGTCGCAGATCCTGCGCGCCCAGGCCGACCGGGAGTCGCAGATCCTGCGCGCCCAGGGTGAGGGCCAGGCCATCCAGACGGTCTTCCAGGCGATCCACGACGGCCGCCCCGACCAGTCGCTGCTGGCCTACCAGTACCTCCAGATGATGCCGAAGATCGCCGAGGGCGACGCCAACAAGGTCTGGATCGTCCCGAGCGAGATCGGCAAGGCCCTCGAGGGGCTCGGCTCGACCATGAACAGCCTGCAGGGCATCCCCGACGAGGTCGAGGGACCGCGGGTGCGGGTGCCGATGGGCGACGACGCCACGTCGCTGAGCAAGGAGTCGGGCACTGAGGACCGGGCCGTCTCGGACGCCCAGGCCGAGGTCCGTCGGGCCATCGCCGAGGCCGAGGTGGCGGCCTCGCCGCGCCGGTCGGCCACGGCTGGTCAGGGTGACGACGCCGAGGTGCCGCCGAGCCCGTGAGCATGATCGAGATGGCCGCGGTCCTGCTCGCCGGGGTCGCGGCCGGCACCATCAACACCGTGGTGGGGTCGGGGACGCTCGTGACGTTCCCGACCCTCATCGCGTTCGGCATCCCGCCGGTCACCGCCAACGTGTCCAACACGATCGGCCTCGTCCCGGGTTCGCTCTCCGGAGCCTGGGGCTACCGCCGCGAGCTCGCCGGGCAGCGCGAGCGCATCCTGCGCCTGGCCGGTGCCTCGCTGATCGGCGGCATCCTGGGCGCGGTGCTGCTCCTCGCGCTTCCCGACGACGCCTTCTCGGCGATCGTGCCGGTGCTGATCGTCCTGGGCTGCGTCCTGGTCGTCCTGCAGCCCCGGATCTCTGCCTGGGTGGCGCGCCGCCACGAGCACGTGGGCGGTCTGCCGCAGAACGGCGCCTGGTGGGTCTGGCCCCTGGTCCTGCTCGCCGGCGTCTACGGCGGCTACTTCGGCGCCGCCCAGGGCGTGCTGCTGATGGCGGTGATGGGGATCGGCATCAACGAGACCCTGCAGCGCCTCAACGGCGTGAAGAACATCCTGGCCGCGGTGGTCAACGGCGTCTCGGGCCTGATCTTCGCCGTCGTCGCCGATGTCGACTGGCGCATCGTGGCCCTGATCGGCGTCGGCTCCGTGATCGGCGGTCAGATCGGCGCGAGCGTGGGACGCCGGCTGCCCGCGACGGGGCTGCGGATCTTCATCGTGACCGTGGGCGTCGTCGCCCTGGCGTCGTTCCTGCTCTGAGGCCTCGACTCACGTCGTACGACCAGAGTCAGCCGTACTTCAGCACCTGCGTGCCGCCGGCGACCTTGTCGTGCCAGCCCTGACGACGGGCTGCGTCGGCGTTGATGCCGACCGCGATCGTGATCCACGCGACCAGTTGCACGAGACCCGCGAAGAAGCCGCCCACGAAGGGCGCGATCGAGAGCAGACCGGCCGCATAGAAGATGTTGCGGAGCAGAGCCTGCTCCATGGTCGGGTTCGCGCCCCCCGGGCCGACGGTGCGCAGCTTGAGCACCATCTTGCCGATGGTCTGGCCGCGCGCGGACTCCAGGTAGCCGAAGTAGCCGAGCTGCAGGACCACCAGCACGATGCCGGTCAGCGCTGCCTCGACGTAGCGGCTCTCGACGGCGATGTTGATCGCGATCGTGAGGACGACGTAGGGCACGGCCACGACCAGACCGTCGAGGATGCGAGCCACGAACCGGTCGAGCAGCGGGGCAGGCACGCCGGCAGCGGATGGTGCGGGACGGTCCTGCGGGAAGGGCTGGTAGGTCATCGCTGCTCCTGGGACGGGATTTCAGCGTAGACCTCGAGGTGCCTGTCAGGAGCGGCTTCGAGACGGAGGATCAGCCGGCGTCGGTGAGGTCGGACACGCCGACGGCGACAGCGCCTAGGGCGGGAAGGGCCAACAGCGCGCCGGTCGCCTTGCTGACGTAGCCCCCGCGGGCCGCGAGCAGCGCAGCCACCGTGTCGGCTCCGTCCACCGCGACACCGAGCTGCACGAGCCGCCGGCGCGCCGCACCGGTGGCCATCAGGGTGATCGCCCCCAGGGCGATCTCGCGGGAGCCGAACATCCGGCTCATGTAGGGAAGCTGGGGGTTGGTCGTGGGGTCCAGCCGGAAGAGCCGGGCGGCCTGGTCGGGGGAGAGGAACGAGACGGCGCCGACGGCGATGCGGCCCAGGGCGAGGCCGGTCACAGGATTCATGGGCGTGACCCTAGCCACATCCGCTCCCGTCAGGCGTTGGTCGCTCCCGGTTCTGAGACGTACGCCGTGTGCCAGCGCTCGATCTCGGCGTAGGCGTGGGCCCGGGCCGGCTGCCGGGACAGCACGACGTCGTGGCGGGCACCGTCGACGCCGACGGTCATCACGTGTCGACCGAGCGAGGTCGCCCAGCGACGGATCTGGCCGACGTCGAGAACGATGTCGGTGCTGTGCACCTCCTCGCCCATCTCCACGGGGGCGCCCGTCCGCGCGGAGCACAGCACGAGCACCGGGCAGCCGACCTCGAGTCCCGCGTGCACGCGGGCGTGTCCACGCCGGATGGCCCGCAGCCACCCGGCGTACACGGGCCAGGAGTCCATCGGCTTCCAAGCGAGTTCGTAGTCGAACTCGCCCTCGTGATCGCGGTGCAGGCTGCGGCCGTAGAAGCCGTTCACCGTGCGCGGAATCTCCCGCAGCGGCCTGCGCTGGCCCACCTGGTCGATGAGTCGGGTGCCCACCGTGCGCATCCAGAGCGAGCCGCGCAGGTCGAGCCACGGCGAGTTCAGCACCATCCCCTGTGCCTCCGGCCGCCGGGAGTCGGCCCACAGTGGGAGGGTCAGGCCGCCGGTGCTGTGTGCGCTGAGCACCACGCGGTGGTGCCCGTCGCGCTCGGTGACGTGCTCCCAGGCGATGTCGAGCTCCTCGAAGTACTCCTCGAGGTCGGCGACGTAGTTGGGGGTCTGGTGGGGGCGCAGCGACCGCCCGTACTTGCGCAGGTCGAGGGCGTAGAAGTCGTAGCCGCGCCCCGTCCACCACTCGGCGTACTCGGTGTGGAAGAAGTAGTCCGCGAACCCGTGCACGTGCAGCACTGCCCCGCGCGCGGGGGTGCCCTGGTCCGCCGGGCGGTGCACGAGGGTGGCCACCACCTCGCCCTCGTCGTCGGGGCGCAGGGACAGGGTCTCGACGGTGTAGGGCGCGCCGAGCACGTCATCATGGCTGCGGGTCACGGATCCATCCTCTCAGTGCCGAACCCTCAACAGACAGGCACGCCACGAGGGGCACCCGGCGTACCGGATGCCCCTCGTGGTCTGCGCCATCAGAGCGGGTGGTGTGCGGGAGGGCTCAGTCCTCGCCCATGCCCGACACTGCGTGGGCGTCGCCGTCGCCGGCGAGCACCTTCTCCTCGATGCGCTTGCCGATCCCGGTGTCGACGCTCTTCCAGTAGTCGAAGGCCCGCTGACGGATGTCGAGACGCTGGACGCCACCGACGGCGCCGGCCACCGTGCTGACGAAGCGCTCGCGCTGCTCGTCGTTGAAGACCTCACGCACCAGCGTGCCGGCCTGACCGAAGTCGTCGTCCTCGGCGTGCAGGCTGTAGGCGCTGCGCACCAGCTCGGCGTCGACGGCCCAGGTCTCCTCGGGCTGCGCGCCGCCGTCGGACCAGCCGCGGTCGTAGGAGTTCGGCGCGTAGACCGGGGCCGCACCGGAGTGCTCGAAGGCCATCTGGCCGTCGAACTGGTAGGTGTTGACGGCAGTCTTGGGGCGGTTGACCGGCAACTGCATGAAGTTGGTGCCGATGCGGTTGCGCTGTGCGTCGTTGTAGGCGAACGAGCGACCCAGGAGCATCTTGTCGGGGGAGAGGCCGACGCCCGGGACCATGTTGCCGGGGGAGAACGCCGCCTGCTCGATCTGGGCGAAGTGGTTCACGGGGTTGCGGTTGAGCGTCATCCGGCCGACCTTGACCAGGGGGTAGTCCGAGTGGGGCCAGATCTTGGTCAGGTCGAAGGGGTTGAAGCGGTAGTTGGCCGCCTCGGCGTAGGGCATGATCTGGACGCTCAGCGTCCAGCTCGGGTAGTCGCCCTCGGCGATCGAGTCGAAGAGGTCGCGGCGGTGGTACTCCGCGTCCGCCCCGGCCATCTCCTGGGCCTCCTCGTCGCTGAAGAACTCCATGCCCTGCTCGGTGTGGAAGTGGTACTTCACGAAGAACTTCTCGCCGGCCTCGTTGACCCACATGTAGGTGTGCGAGCCGTAGCCGTTCATGTGGCGCCAGGTGCGCGGCAGGCCGCGCTCACCCATCAGGTAGGTGACCTGGTGGGCCGACTCGGGGTTGAGGGTCCAGAAGTCCCACTGCATGTCGGCGTCGCGCAGGCCGGAGTCGGGCAGCCGCTTCTGGCTGCGGATGAAGTGGGGGAACTTCATCGGGTCGCGCAGGAAGAACACCGGGGTGTTGTTGCCGACGATGTCGTGGTTGCCCTCGGAGGTGTAGAACTTCAGGGCGAAGCCGCGGACGTCGCGCCAGGTGTCGGGGGAGCCGAGCTCACCGGCGACGGTGGAGAAGCGGATCAGCAGCTCGGTGTTGACACCCTTCTGGAACATCGCGGCCTTGGTGTAGGCGGACATGTCCTCGGTCGTCACGAACTCGCCGAAGGCGCCCGAGCCCTTGGCGTGCGGGCGACGCTCCGGGACGTTCTCCCGGTTGAAGTGCGCCATCTGCTCGAGGAAGTGCACGTCGTGCAGCAGCAGCGGGCCGTTGGTACCGACGGTCAGGGAGTTGCGGTCGCTCGGAGCCGGGGCGCCGAAGGCCGTCGTCGATCCGCCGTGCGGACGGGTGTCACTCATAGGTGTCTCCTTGTTGTTGCCGGTGAGATGGCGATGTCGTGTCAGTCGTCAGCTGCCGGACCGCGCCGCGGTCTGGCAGGAGGAGCAGAGCCCCCAGAAGGTCACCTCGGCCTCGTCGACGATGAAGCCGCGCGAGCCCAGCGGCTCGGGGTCCAGGCACGGGGCGGCGCCGGTGGCGCAGTCGACGTCCGTGACCGCGCCGCAGGAGCGGCAGACCAGGTGGTGGTGGTTGTCGTCGGTCCGCAGCTCGTAGCGAGCCACGGAGCCGGCCGGGTGGAACTTGCGCAGCACACCCTTCTCGGTGAGCGTGTTGAGCACGTCGTAGACCGCCTGGGTCGAGACCTCGGCCTCGCGTCTTACGGCGGTCAGGACAGCGTCGGCCCCGGAGTGAGGGGTCGCGGCGAGGGCGCTGATGACAGCCAGCCGCGGCTTGGTGACGCGGAGCCCGGCCTCCCGCAGCACCGTCTCGGGCGAGGCGATGGGGTGGTGGTGCACGTCGTGAACCCAACCATCTTTTCTGGAATTGGTCAAGATAAGGGCCTGCTTGGGCGGTGACGAACGACACGCCCGGAATCCACCTGTAACTCCGTGTTCACACGGTCGTTGACTCCACCAGATCCACGCGACCGGACATCTCGGGGCCGTCGCAGGACCGCCCATCCGGCGCCAGGAGACCCACCACCCTGGCAGATCAGAGGAGTCTTCGAGATGTCTCGCCAACAGACCGCACGCACCATCGCTCGCGCCACGGCCCTCGCCACCACAGCGGTCCTGGGTCTGGGCGGCCTCAGCGCCCCCGCGTTCGCCGACCCAGGCAAGGGGCGAGGTGAGGGTCGGCCCGCGTCGGCTCCCGGTCAGACGAAGGCGCCGCAGGGGGAGTCCAGCAAGGGACGCCCTGCGAATGCCGGTGAGGAGAAGGGGCAGGGCTCGCAGTCGGCCGCGCCGCCCGCGCACTCGGCGGCCGGAGGCCAGGGCAAGGGGCGGGACCGCGGGCAGGATCAGGAGCAGAGCGCCCCGGCGGGGCAGTCGGGGAAGGCGCCGGTGAAGGAGTCCCCGGTGAAGGGGAAGGGCAATCCCAACGCGGGCTCGCCTCCCGGCAACAACGGCACGGTGAAGATCGCCCCTTATGGGGCGGTCGACTCCATTCCCAACAACTCGCCCCACCCGGGGTGCAGCTTCCAGGTCGAGTGGTACGGCTTCGACGAGGGTGCGGACGTCATCTCGACCGTCTCGTTCGCCATGCAGGCCCCGACCAGTGACGTCTCGCTCAGCGTTGCGGGCGACACCTCCGTCTTCGTTGGTGGGTCGCCCGCGGGCGGGGCGGGCAACGGCGGCCTCGACGGTGTCGAGACCTACGCGCTGTCCTTCGATGGCGAGCCGCACCCGAAGCAGGGCTACCACGTGAAGCTGACGGTCTCCACGCCCCGATCGAACGGCAACGACACCAAGAGCAAGGTGTTCTGGGTGGAGGAGTGCGGTCCCTACGCGTCGGATGTCGACGAGACCCCCAGCGCCGAGACCCCCAGCGTCGAGGGCGATGCTGAAGGGGGCACCTCCGAGGGCGGTGCGTCCGACGGCGGCGCTGTGGGGGTCGGCTCGTCTGAGGGCGGAGCGACCTCGGCTGGGATGACCGGCGGCGGCCAGGCCGCAGGCACGGAGGTGGCCGGCGCGCAGGCGACCGCACCGGACGCCTCCTCCAGCACGGCCGAGGCGTCCGGCGGCCAGGCGCTGGGGAGCGCGAGGGCCACGGCCGCGGTGCCCACCGCCGTGGACGCGGGCCTGTCCGAGCAGACGTGGACGCGCTCCGTGCTGCCGCTCGGTGTCGTCGCCCTCGGAGTAGTGCTGGCTCTGGCGGCGCTGGTCAGGCGCCGGGGAGACCAGGCGTAGGTCTTCCGTCTCGTGTCCACCGGCCCCGGGGTGGGCGGTGGACACGGGGGACCGGATAAGTGAACACTGTTCTGCAAACTCCGATGGGGAATCCTCGTCGGGCTAGACACAGGGGGCGCGACATGTTCGAGAACGCCGGATTCGTGAGGCCCAACCGGCCCAGGGTGCTGGCCGCGGCTGCCGCGATGTCGTTGGCGCTCTGGAGCGTCAGCAGCCTGCCGATGGCTGCTGCAGTGGGTGCTGGCGAGCGGGGTTCGGCGAGCAGCGCCTCCGCGCGCGACGGCGGTCCCGGGCATGGAGAGGGCCACGGTTCCCGTGGTCGTGGACACGGGGGCCGGGGCGGACACGGGTCCGGGGGGTACGGGGCGGGCGGTCACGGGTCGGGCGGTCACGACGGTGGGCGTGGTGGGCGTGGACCCGGTAGTGGTCCCGGGTCGAGCGGCCATGGCTCCAGCGGCCACGGGTCAGGCGGTCATGGGTCAGGCGGACCTGGTGGTCACGGTCCTGGTTCGGGTCGTCCCGGCCCTGGTGGGCCTGTCCCGAGCGCTCCAGGTGGCTCGAGTGGTCCGAGCACTCCAGGTGGCTCAAGCGGCCCGAGTCGCCCAGGTGGGGGCGGCGTGCAGGTGCCGGTCCAAGGCCCCGGCCCGGTCACCGGCGGCGGCGGCAAGCCTGCGCCAAGTCCTGGCGGCGGTAGCGGTGGCGATGGCACTCCGGGGAGCGGAAGCGGCAGTACGCCCGGCAGTGGAGGCGGCAATACCCCTGGTGGTGGCGGCGCTCCCGACAGCGGGAGTGGCGGCGGGCGCCCGGGAGGCACGCCGGTGACCGGCGGGCTCGACGCGGGCCGGCCCGCCAAGGATCTCGTCGTCGGCACCGACGGTGCAGGCGCCAGCGGAGGCGGATCGAGTCAGGGATCCGGGGGAGCCTCGAAGGGGGCCGGGGTGTTCGTCCCCGGCGCCGGCACCACAGGCCCGGTCTCTCCTCTGGGCACGCCCTTCGCGGTCGAGCCGGGTCCCGTGACGTCTCGGACCGGTGAGAGCGTCGACGAGGCAGGCCCCGTGCCGCGCCTCGATGGCGATGTGGTGCTGTCCAGCGGTCCCCCGCTGGCGGCGAAGACCGACCGCCTCTTCCCCTCGCCCGAGACCACTTGGGAGGGGTTGGTCTGGGCAGGTGTCCTGATGTTGCTGGGGTCGGGGGTGGTCGTCGTGGCCTTCGCCCTCCAGCGTCGCGAGACGAGCTGGTCCTGAGAGCCTCCACGCTCCTGCGTGTGGCAGCCCTTGCCCTGGGGTTGCTGCTCGTCGCAGGCGGCTGGGCAGCGTGGGTGTCCCAGGACCCTGCCGCCTCCGACGGGCGCTCCGCCGAGTCTGGCCAGGGTGGCGCAGGCACGACTCCGGCGCCTCCGGCCCCTGTCCTCGCCGGGCCCCGTCGCGGGGAGCCGCGCCGGATCGCGATCCCCAAGCTGAGCGTGGAGGCCCCGGTGGTCGGCGTGGAGGCGCCGCAGGGGACGCTGACGCCACCCAGCGACCCAGGGACGCTCGGCTGGTGGGCCGGTGGCGTACCGCCGGGAGCTGCTCGAGGGAGCGTGGTCCTCGCCGGACACACGGTGAATGGCGGTGACGGGGCGCTGAACGACCTCGAGGAGCTGCGCCAGGGAGACCTGATAGAGGTCCAGACCGCTGCGGGCCGCATAGACTATCGGGTGACCACCGTCCAGACGTTCTCCAAGGGCGCCCTCGCGACGCGCGCGACTCGACTGTTCAGCCAGGAGTCTCCCGGGCGTCTCGTGCTCGTGACGTGCAAGGACTGGGATGGCACGCGCTACCTGAGCAACGTCGTCGTGCTGGCCAGTCCAGGCGACTCATAGCGCGGACAGCTGAGGAATAGGTCGACACAGCCGCGGGTTGAGGCAGATAGTTAGCATTTCAACCACTGGAAGCGGTGAGCAGCGATGCAGTTCGGCATCTTCACGGTCGGTGACGTCACGGCCGATCCCACGACGGGGCGCACGCCGACGGAGCATGAGCGGATCAAGGCGACGGTCGCCATCGCCAAGAAGGCGGAGGAGGTCGGCCTCGACGTCTTCGCGACCGGGCAGCACCACAACCCGCCGTTCATCCCCTCGGCGCCCACCACGACGCTGGCTTACATCGCGGCGCAGACGGAGCGGATCATCCTCTCCACGTCGACGACGTTGATCACGACGACCGATCCCGTCCGGATCGCCGAGGACTACGCAACCCTGCAGCACCTGGCCGACGGCCGGATGGACCTGATGATGGGCCGTGGCAACACCGGCCCCGTGTACCCGTGGTTCGGCAAGGACATCCGTCAGGGCGTCGCGCTCGCGGTGGAGAACTACGCGCTGCTGCACCGTCTCTGGCGCGAGGACGTCGTGGACTGGGAGGGTCGCTTCCGCACGCCGCTGCAGGGCTTCACCTCCACGCCCCGCCCGCTCGACGGCGTACCCCCCTTCGTGTGGCACGGCTCGATCCGCACCCCCGAGATCGCCGAGCAGGCGGCGTACTACGGCGACGGCTTCTTCTCCAACCACATCTTCTGGCCGGCGGCGCATACCAAGCAGATGGTCGACCTCTACCGCCGTCGCTTCGAGCACTACGGTCACGGCAGCGCCGACCAGGCGATCGTCGGACTCGGCGGTCAGGTCTTCATGCGCAAGAACAGCCAGGACGCGGTGCGCGAGTTCCGTCCCTACTTCGACAACGCTCCGGTCTACGGACACGGCCCCTCGCTGGAGGACTTCACCTCGCAGACTCCGCTCACGGTCGGGTCGCCGCAGGAGGTCATCGAGAAGACGCTCGGCTTCCGCGGCTACGTCGGCGACTACCAGCGCCAGCTGTTCTTGATGGACCACGCGGGACTGCCGCTCAAGACGGTGCTCGAGCAGCTCGACCTGCTCGGCGAGGAGGTCGTCCCCGTCCTGCGCAAGGAGTTCGCCGCGCTGCGTCCGGCGCACGTACCGGAGGCGCCGACCCACGCCAGCCTCGTCGCTCGGGCGGGAGGCGCGCACGACGCCACCGTGCACGCGGCTGCCGATGACGTCACGGGCCGCTCGCCGCAGGAGCAGAGCGCATGAGCCGCCACATCGTCGTCGTCACGGCGGGTCTGAGCGTCCCGTCGTCGACGCGTCTGCTGGCCGACCAATTGACCGATGCGACCGTGGCTGCCCTCGACGAGCGCGGCACCGACGTCACGGTCGAGGTGGTGGAGCTGCGCGAGCTGGCCCACGCCCTCGCCGACAACCTGTTGACCCACTTCCCCTCGGGTGCGCTCGCCGAGGCTGTCGAGCAGGTACGGCGCGCAGATGCGCTGATCGCGGTCACGCCGGTCTTCTCCGCGTCCTACAGCGGGCTCTTCAAGACGTTCTTCGACGTCCTGGAGCCGGAGCTGCTGCGCGGGGTGCCGGTGCTCATGGGCGCCACGGCGGGAACCGCGCGCCACTCGCTCGTGCTGGAGCACGCGCTGCGTCCGCTGTTCGCCTACCTCGGCGCGGTCGTCGTACCCACCGGCGTCTTCGCGGCCAGCGAGGACTTCGGCAGCACCGACGAGGGCCACCTCGCCGGCCGCGTCCGACGTGCCGCCGGTGAGCTGGCTGACCAGATCGTGGGCGTCCGCACCCGCGGGCCCCAAACGTCAGAGCAGGACGCCTTCGCCGACGTCGTCCCCTTCGAGCAGCTCCTGAACCGCCGCTGACCGCGACCCGTCACTGCCTCGACCAGACACGCCGATCTGGCCGGAGTCAGTGACGGGTCGGCTGAGGGAGCCTCGAGGTCAGGGGGCCTAGCCCGGCGATACGGCGGTGACCCTCCGCAACCCGGCCTGGAAGCTTCCAGTCGGCGCACGCGCGTGTCGACCCGTCACTCGCGCGGATGAGTACGGCGTGTCTGGTCGAGCGAGTGACGGGTCGCGGTGGTGTGGGGCTGGGCTGGGGTGGAGTCAGTGCTGGTAGGTGCCGTGCAGGATAGCGCGGCCCAGGGTCTTGAAGGCCAGGTTGAAGGAGACCACGGCGGGGGAGACGTCGGGGGTGACGCCGAGCGACTGCTCGCCGACCGCGTGGACGACGAAGAAGTAGCGGTGCGGCTGGTCGTTGGGCGGGGGAGCGGCCCCCATGAAGCCCGCGTCGCCGCCGTCGTTGCGCACGTGGAAGGCGCCCTCGGGGAGCTCACCGGCCGCGGCGCCGGTGTCGAGGGAGGTCACGTCGGCCGGGAGATCCACGAGCACCCAGTGCCAGAAGCCGCTCGGCGTGGGGGCGTCGGGGTCGAAGCAGGTGACCACGTAGGACCGCGTGCCGGCGGGAGCTCCCTCCCAGCTCAGCTGGGGCGAGGTGTTGCCCTTGTCGGCCACCTGGTCGTCCTTGAGCGGCTGGCCGTCGGTGACGTCTGTGCTGGTCACCGTGAACGACGCGGTCGCAGGAAGCAGATCGTAGGGGTTCGGGGAGACAGGACGCTCGATGCTCATGCTGCGACGTTAGTGGACGGGTGGCGAGGTGCCGAGGGCTCTCGGGGAGAATGTCCGGGTGACCAGCCACCTCATCTCGCAGTCGATCGCCCGGATCAAGCCACCCTATGCCTCCGCCATCGCGCAGGCGCAGGAGCGCCAGGCGCAGCTGACCAAGCCGGCGGGTGCTCTCGGGGTGCTGGAGGACGTCTCGGTGAAGCTGGCCGGGATCAGCCGCTGCTGCCCGCCACCGGTCCCGTCGAAGCCCGCGGTGGCGGTCTTCGCCGGTGACCACGGCGTCCTGGCCCAGGGGGTCTCGCCCTGGCCGCAGGAGGTCACCCTCGGCATGGTGGAGAACTTCCGCGCCGGTGGCGCGGCGGTCAACGTGCTGGCCCGCAGCGTCGGCGCCGAGGTCGTCGTCGTCGACGTCGGCGTCGCCGGTGAGGTCACCGCCGACGACACCGTGCTGGTGCGCAAGGTCCGGCCGGGGACCGCCGACCTGGCGGTCGGACCCGCGATGACGCGCGCCGAGGCCGAGCAGGCGGTGCAGACGGGCATCGAGATCGCCCAGCGGCTCGTCGACGCCGGCCACGACCTGCTGATCACCGGCGACATGGGGATCGGCAACACGACGCCCTCCGCCTGCCTGGTCGCCGCGCTCGGCGGCGTCGACGCGGCCACCGCCACCGGCCGTGGCACCGGCATCGACGACGCCACGCTCGCTCTCAAGACCCGTGTGGTGGAGGCGGCGGTCGCGCGGCTGAGCCCCGGCGCCGACCCCCTCGACGTGCTGGCGGAGGTCGGCGGCCTCGAGCACGCCGCGCTCGCCGGCTTCGTGCTCGGGGGGGCCGCTGCCGGGGTGCCGGTGATCCTGGACGGGATCATCGCCGGCTCGGCGGCCCTCGTCGCACAGGCGATGGCGCCCCACGTGACGGCCTACTGCTTCGCCGGCCATCGCTCGCTCGAGTCAGGGCACTCCGCGGCACTGGCGGCCCTGGGGCTGCGGCCGCTGGTCGACCTGGACCTGCGCCTCGGCGAGGGAAGCGGTGCGGTGCTGGCGTTCCCGCTGGTGCGCGCGGCCGCCCTGATCCTCGACGAGATGGCGACCTTCGACTCCGCGGGTGTGGCCCGCAAGGAGGAATGATGGAGCCCCGCCACCCGGCTCCCGACCTCGACGACCACCCGCCGTACCCGGCCGGACTGCGGCTCAGCGGCCGCCGCGTGGTCGTGGTCGGCGGCGGCCACGTCGCCCAGCGCCGCGTGCCCGCGCTGATCGCTGCGGGTGCGGACGTCGTGCTGGTGTCCCCCGAGGTCACCCCCGCCCTGGAGGGGCTCGGCCCGGAGATCACCTGGCACCAGCGCCGCTTCGAGGCCGCCGACCTCGACGAGAGCTGGTACGTCATCGCCGCCACCGACGCTCCCGACGTCAATGCTGCGGTGGCGGCGTCGGCCGAGGAGCGGCGGATCTTCTGTGTTCGCGCCGACGACGCCCGCGCGGCCACCGCCTGGACGCCCGCGGTCGGCCGCCACGGCGGGATGACCGTCGCCGTGCTGGGCAACCGCGAGCCGCGCAGGTCCTCGAGCGTGCGTGACGAGATCATGGCCGCGCTCGGCGACGGCCGGATCACCGCGCGGGACGCCCAGGACCGTACGGCGGGAGTCGTGCTGGTCGGTGGCGGCCCGGGCGACCCCGAGCTCGTGACCGTGGCGGCCCGTCACGCACTGGCCTCCGCCGACGTCGTCGTCGCCGACCGGCTGGCCCCACGTGAGCTGCTCGACGAGCTCTCCCCGGAGGTGGAGCTGATCGACGTGGCCAAGCTGCCGCGCGGACGCTCGGCAGCCCAGGAGGAGATCAACCGGGTCATCGTCGACCGGGCGCTGGCGGGCAAGCGGGTCGTGCGCTTCAAGGGCGGCGACAACTTCGTGTTCGGTCGCGGCTATGAGGAGATCATCGCCTGCGAGGCCGCCGGCGTGCCGGTGAGCGTGATCCCCGGGCTGTCGTCCGCGATCTCGGTGCCCGCCCGTGCGGGGATCCCGGTCACCCACCGCGGTGTCACCCACGAGTTCACGGTGATCTCGGGCCATCTCCCACCTGGTCACGACGAGTCGCTCGTCGACTGGTCGGCCGTGGCCCGGATGCGCGGCACCCTGGTGCTGCTGATGGCCGTGCAGAACGCCCCGGTCATCGCCGCCACCCTCGTCGAGGGCGGACGGGACCCGCAGACCCCGGTCGCGGTGATCATGGAGGGCACGATGCCCGAGGAGCGCACGGTGCTCTCCACCCTGGCCGAGCTCGCCGACGACATCGTCGCCCAGCGGGTGCGACCGCCCGCGATCATCGTGGTGGGCGACGTGGTCGCCGTCGCGCGCCCCCAGCGCTATCCCGACCGCCAGCCGGGACTCGTGCCCCGTGGCTGAGCTCGTCACCATCACGGACGCCGAGGACCCACGCCTGGCCGACTATCGCGACCTGCGCGACGTCTCGCTGCGCAAGCACCTCGAGGCCGAGCACGGACTCTTCCTCGCCGAGGGTGAGAAGGTCGTCCGCCGTGCCGTCGAGGGCGGCTTCGCACCGCGCTCGTTCCTGATGGCCGAGCGGTGGCTCGAGGGGCTCGCCGACGTCCTCGCGACCACCGACGCCCCGTGCTACGTGCTGTCCGAGGCGATGGCCGAGCAGGTCACCGGCTTCCACGTGCACCGCGGCGCGCTGGCCTCCCTCGAGCGCCGGCCGCTGCCGAGCCTCGACGAGGTGCTCGAGGGAGCCCGCTCGGTGCTGGTGCTCGAGGACATCGTCGACCACACCAACGTCGGCGCCATCATCCGGTCCGGGGCGGCGCTGGGCTTCGACGCCGTCCTGCTGTCCCCGCGCTGCGCGGACCCGCTCTACCGGCGCGCGATCAAGGTGGCGATGGGCGCGGTGTTCACCGTGCCCTGGACCCGCCTCGACGACTGGTACGACGCGCTGCCGCGGCTCGCGTCGTACGGCTTCACGACGGTGGCGCTCACCCTGGCCGAGGACGCGACCGAGATCGAGGAGGCCGTGAAGGGCGTCGACAAGGTGGCGCTGGTGCTCGGCTCGGAGGGGCCCGGCCTCTCGTCCCGGTGGGAGCAGACGGCCGACCGACGGGCGATCATCCCGATGCGCGAGGGCATCGACTCCCTCAACGTGGCCGCCGCCACGGCCGTCGCCTGCTACGTCACCGCACGACGCTGAGCACCCTGACCGATACCTGCTTGACCAGGACCGCGGGTGAGGTCCTAGGTTCCGTCCCGTGACCCGCTCCGCTGCCCGAACGCCTCGACCACCGGGCCCCCTCGCCCCGCCGTACCGCGCGCTGACCGTGGGGATGGTGGTGCTGATCGTCCTCAACGCCTTCGAGGCGCTCGCGGTGACCACCGCGATGCCCACGATCAGCGACGAGCTGGACGGGCTGCGGCTCTATGCGCTCGCGTTCGCCGGCCCGATGGCGACCGGTGTGCTCGCGATGGTGGTCGTGGGCTCGTGGTGCGACCGCAGCGGCCCGCGGACGCCGCTGCTCGCCACGGTGGTGCTGTTCACGGTGGGACTTGTGATCGCGGGGATCGCCCAGACCATGGGTGTGCTCGTGGTGGGGCGGGTCGTGCAGGGGTTCGGGGCGGGCATGGTGGTGGCGCTCTACGTGGTCGTCGCCCGGATCTACCCCGCCGAGCTGCACCCGCGCGTCTTCGCGGCCTTCGCCGCCGCGTGGGTGGTGCCGTCGCTGGTCGGCCCCCTGGCTGCCGGCCTGGTCACCGAGCACCTGGGCTGGCGCTGGGTCTTCCTCGGCGTCGGCGCCCTGATCCTGCCCACCGTGCTGTTGCTGCGCGCCGGCCTGGCCGACCCACGGCTCGCGCAGGGAGCAGGCGCCGCCGCCCCCTGGAGCGGTCGGCGCATCGGCGCCGGTGTCGTCGCGGGTGCCGCAGTTCTGGTGCTGCACGTCGGCTCGGGCGAGGGAGCCACCCACTCCTGGCAGCTGGTCGTGACCACGGTGGCCGTCACCGTGGTGGCGCTGCCGCTGGCGCTGCGCCGACTGGTGCCCTCGGGGACCCTCCAGGTGGCGCGCGGGCTGCCCGCGGTCGTGGCGATGCGCGGGCTGCTGGGGGCCAGCTACTTCACGGCCGAGGTCTACCTGCCGCTGGTGCTCACCGAGCGCTACGACCTGGCGCCCAGCGTCGCGGGACTGGTGCTCACCACTGGGGCGCTCACCTGGTCGGGCGCCTCGTGGCTGCAGTCCCGCCTCGGGAACGGCGCCCGGGAGGCACTCGTGCTGCGGCTCGGTCCGGCCCTGATCGGGGCGGGTGTCCTGGCGGCCCTGGTCGTGGTCGTCCTCGACCTGCACCCTGCGCTGGCGATCGTCACCTGGACCCTCGCCGGTGCCGGCATGGGGCTGTCCTACCCGCGGCTGTCGGTCCTGCTGCTGCGCTACTCCCAAGGACCCGAGCAGGGCACGAACTCCTCTGCCGGCCAGATCATGGAGTACGTCGCGATCGCGGTCGCGCTCGCCGCGGCCGGTGCGCTCTTCGCCACGCTCGTCGACGACCGCGCCACCGCGGCGTACGCCGTGCCGTTCGTGCTGGCGCTGGTCTTCGCGGCAGGCGCGGTGATGACCGCGGGGCGCGCCATCACGCGTGACACGCCCGACTCGCGGGTACGGCGCGAGGGGGCCGGCACCGTGCCGACCCCGTGAACGGAGGCTGACGTGCGAGCAGTGGTCTATGAGCAGTTCGGGGACGCATCCGTGCTGGAGGTCCGGGAGGTCGACGACCCGCCCGTCGGACCCGACACCGTCCTGGTGCGCACTCGGGCGACGAGCGTGAACCCCGTCGACTGGAAGATCCGCGCCGGCTACCTGCAGGGCGCCTATCCCCACCACCTCCCGATCATCACCGGCTGGGACGTCGCCGGTGTGGTGGAGGCAGTAGGTCCTGCCGTCGTCACCGGTGTCGAGGTGGGCGACGAGGTCTGGGGCTACGTCCGGCGCGACGACGTGAAGTTCGGCACCGCGGCCGAGCTGGTGCCCGCACCACAGCGCACGGTCGCCCGCAAGCCGGCCGGACTGTCGTTCGAGGAGGCCGGGGCGGTGCCGCTGACAGGGCTGACCGCGTGGCAGTGCGTCGACGAGGCGCTGCAGGTGCGCTCCGGCGAGCGGGTGCTGGTGCATGCCGCGGCGGGTGGCGTCGGTCAGTTCGCCGTCCAGATCGCACTGGCCCGAGGTGCAGAGGTGGTCGGCACAGCCAGTGCGCGCAACCACGACTTCCTCCGCGAGCTGGGCGTCAGCGAGGTCCTCGACTATGGCCAGGGACCGATCAGCGAGCAGCTCAGCGCTCCCGTGGACGCCGTGGTCGACCTGATCGGAGGGGACGCCCTCGAGGACGCGCCGCGCCAGGTCAAGGACACCACCCGGATCGCCTCGGTCGTGGACGGGGAGACGGTGCTGCGGCTGGGCGGGCGATATGTGTTCGTGCGTCCGGAGATCGCGCACCTCGACGCCCTGCGCGACCTGGTGGACGCCGGGTCGCTGCGGGTCGATGTCGCCGAGACGTTCCCCCTGGAGCGGCTGGCCGACGCCCACCGGCTCTCCGAGGAGGGCCACACGCGCGGCAAGATCGTCGTGACCGTCTGAGGATCCCCCATGTAACGCGGGGTTATCCGGACCACCCCAGCGCCATTTCGCTGTGGTAGGTCGGATAACCCCGCGTTACATGCGGTGTGCGGCGCGCGCCGGCCCCCGCGCGCGGCTCGGCGCGTGGGTGGCATCCTTGCCGCATGCTGCCTGTCCATGTCTGGATCCGCGCCGAGTCGCGCGCCACCGAGCGGCGTGCGCCGGTCGTGCCCGCCGATGTCCCGCGCCTGCGGAAGGCCGGGTTCGAGGTGACCGTGGAGGACTCGTCCCAGCGTGCCTTCGCCACGGAGGAGTACGCCGCGGCCGGGGCGTCCGTCGTGGACGCCGGCAGCTGGACGGACGCGCCGGACGACGCCTACGTCGTCGGGATCAAGGAGCTTCCCGAGGAGCCCACCTCGTTGCGCCACCGGCACATCTACTTCGCGCACGCGTTCAAGGGTCAGGAGGACGCGCGGAGCACCCTGGAGCGGTTCCGCCGCGGCGGGGGCCGCCTCCTCGACATCGAGTACCTCACCGACCCGGACGGCAGGCGGGTGGTCGCGTTCGGCTTCTGGGCCGGCTACATGGGCGCCGCCCTGGGCGTGCTGCACCTGGCCGGCAGGCTGAGCGCACCGCTCGCCCCGATGGCCAAGCACGAGCTCGACGCGGACCTGGAGCAGGCCGGGAAGGCAGGCGCCGACCAGCTGCTGGCGCTGGTCACCGGGGCGCGGGGGAGGTCGGGCCGAGGAGCGCAGCAGGCTCTGAGGACCGCCGGCGTGCCGACCACGGCGTGGGACCGTCAGGAGACGCGAGACCTGCACAAGCAGGCGCTCCTCGGCCATGACCTATTGGTGAACTGCGTCGTCACGCACACCCCGACGACTCCGTTCGTGGAGCAGGCGGACCTGGGGCACGAGCGGCGGCTGAGGGTCCTCGCCGACGTGACCTGCGACGTCACCGGCCCCACCAACATGCTCCCGGTGAACGCCGAGATCACCACCTGGCAGGCGCCGGTCCGGCGACTGCACAGTGGCAGCACGGCGCACGGGATCCCACCGCTCGAGGTGATCGCCATCGACAACCTGCCGTCCCTGCTGCCGCGGGAGGCCAGCGAGGGGTTCAGCGCCGACCTCACCCCGCACCTGCTCGGGCTGGCGGAGGACGGCGGACCCTCAGGTCCATGGCGGGCGGCGGGCCGCGCCTTCGACGAGGCGGTCGGGAGGCTCGAGGCGTCGGAGGGCTCCCCGATCGCGACGTGATCGCATGTCGTGGACCGACGCCACTTCGGCTGGCACCTGCTGAACGGCGTGGTGGTCGCGACGATGATCATCGTGTTCATCGGCCGCATGCGAGCCGATGACGCTGTCTAGGACCCGTCGCCGGCCACGTCGATCTCGAGGATCAGCTCGAGCCCGTCCTCGTCGTCCCACTGCTCCCCGATCGGGAAGAACCCGAACTCGCGGATCAGCGCCAACGAGGCGTCGTTGTCGGGGGAGACCGACGCCCGCACGCGTCGTACGGCGGGGTCGCGACGGGCCCGCTCGATCAGCGACGCGAGCGCCGCGCGGGCGAAGCCCCGACGGCGGAAGGCGGGGTCGACCCCATAGCCGACCTCGACCATGCCCGCCGGGTCGGGGGCGGCGTGGAAGCCGGCGCGACCGACGACCTGGTCCGTCTCCGCGTCCACCAGCGCACCGGTGACCCAGTCCGCGTCCTCGGGGTGCTGAGGCAGCTGGGCGGCACGGATGCGCCACACGCTCACGCACTCCGGTCCGGCGAGCCAGTCGGTGAGGGCGACGGGAGAGCTCTCTTGGGCGGCGGCCAGGTCACCCGCGGCGAGGGCCTGATGGGCGGCGAGGGGGAGCTGGACGATGCGCACCTGCTGCGCGGGTCCCGAGGGGCCGCGTCGTCGGCGAGCGGGGGCGCTCATGCGGGCCAGTTCTCCGGGTAGTCGTCGACGGACTTGTCGTGCTGCTTGGCCAGCTTCTTGCGCTGCTTGGTGGCCAGCCGGTCGCCGAAGACCGTGCCGAGAGTGTGGTCGGTCTCGTGCTGCAGGCAGCGGGCGAGCAACCCGGAGCCGGAGAAGGTCACCGGCTGCCCGTCGACCCCGGTCCCGGTGACGGTGGCGAAGTCGGGTCGAGCGCAGGTCACGAACGCGCCCGGGTAGGACAGACACCCCTCGAGGTCCTCGTCGAGCTGGCGGTCCTTGCCCTCGGGCAGCGTCACCTCGGGGTTGCACACCACGCCGACGGTGCGCTGACCGTCGTCGTCGGGGCAGTCGAAGACGAACACCGCCAGGTCCACCCCGATCTGGCAGGCGGCCAGGCCCACGCCGTCGGCGGCGTACATCGTGGCGACCATGTCCGCCACGAGCGTGCGCAGCTCCTCGTCGTACGACGTGACGCGGGCCTGCGGGCGGTGCATCACCGGGGTGCCCCAGCGGGTCATCGGGCGCACCGTGCCGCCGTCGGGGAGGGGGCCGTGAGGGCTCAGGACGGACGGCTCGTGCTCGGGGGGCATGGTGCCTGATCCTAGGTGAACTGTGCCCCGTGAGCGAAGCCACCGTCGTTTCTGTGGCGCAGAGTGTAACTGGGAGTTACAGTCTCCTCATGTCCCTCACCAACAGCCTCAGGCCGGGCGGCAGGCACGGCCTGGCGTCCCGCGAGAAGCGCGATCCCATCGGCTACGCCGTCGCCGCGCTCAACGTGGTCGCCCAGAGCGACCTCATCGACCGTCTCGGCCTGCGTCGTCAGACCGAGCAGGCCGTCTTCACCGCGACCCGCGGCGGCTTCAAGACGGTCGGGGCAGCAAACCGCACGTTCACCACCAAGGGCCGCAAGGGGGCCGACGGTGTCCGGGTCCCTGCTGCGCCCCGGCCGGGGGTGTTCGACCTCACGCCCACCGAGGACGAGCAGATGCTCGTCGACGTGGTGGGGGAGTTCGCGGCCGAGGTCGTCCGGCCGTTCGCGGCGGAGGCCGACGAGGCGTGCACCGCGCCCGAGTCCGTGCTCAAGGCCAGCCTGGAGATCGGGCTGCCGATCCTCGGCGTCCCGGAGTCGCTGGGCGGCATCTCCGAGGCCCGCTCGGCGATGGCCGGGACGCTGGTCGCCGAGGCGCTGGCCCGCGGCGACATGGGCCTGGCCGTGGCCACCCTCGCCCCGGGCGCCGTGGCCACCGCGCTCAGCCTGTGGGGGAGCGACGCCCAGCAGCAGACCTACCTGCCGGCCTTCACCGGCGACGACGTGCCCGCCGCGGCGCTCGCGCTGGCGGAGCCGAGCGTGCTCTTCGACGCGATGTCCCCGACCACGAAGGCTCGCCGCGACGGTGACGGCTACGTCCTCGACGGCGTGAAGTCGATGGTGCCGCGCGGCGCCGACGCCGAGCTCCTGGTCGTCGGCGCGCAGCTCGACGGCCGACCGGTGCTCTTCCTGGTCGAGTCCTCCGCAGCAGGGCTGCTCGTCGAGGCCGACCCCTCCATGGGGCTCCGGGCCGCGTCGCTGGCCCGGGTGACCCTGGACGGGGTGCGCGTGCCCGCTGACGCCGTGCTCGGCGCGGCGGACGGCACGACGTATGCGGAGTGCGTGCGGCTCTCGCGCCTCGCCTGGTGTGCGCTGGCGGTCGGGACCGGGCAGGCGGTGCTCGACTACGTCACGCCGTACGTCAACGAGCGCGAGGCCTTCGGCGAGCCGATCAGCCACCGGCAGTCGGTGGCCTTCATGGTCGCCAACATCGCGATCGAGCTGCAGTCCATGCGCCTGCTCACCTGGAAGGCCGCCTCGCGCGCCGCGCAGGGCAAGGACTTCACCCGCGAGGTCGCTCTCGCCCGCAACCTGTGTGCCGACAAGGGCATGCAGATCGGCCTCGACGGCGTCCAGCTGCTCGGGGGCCACGGCTTCGTCAAGGAGCACCCGGTGGAGCGGTGGTACCGCGACCTGCGTGCGATCGGCCTCGCGGAAGGAGGTGTCCTGGTCTGAGGACCGGGACCACACCATGATCAGTCTCGAGAACCCCAAGAAGTTCCGCCCGCTGGTGGGCCAGGCCCACCAGGTCGCGATGAACATGCTGCGCCCGATCTCGCGCAAGTACGACCAGGCCGAGCACGCCTATCCCAAGGAGCTCGACATGCTCGCCGCGATGATCGACGGGCTGTCGGAGTCCGGTGCGTCGGAGGGCGCGGGCGCTGCCGGCGTACGCCGCGACGAGTCGCCCGGCGCCGACGCCGGTGTGAAGAACGGCGCCAACCTCGCCTCCGTGCTCTCCGTGCAGGAGATGTGCTGGGGCGACGTGGGTCTGCTGCTCTCCATGCCGCGCCAGGGTCTGGGCAACTCCGCCATCGCCTCCGTCGCCAACGACGAGCAGGCCGCGCGCTTCGCCGACGTGTGGGCGGGGATGGCGATCACCGAGCCGGGGACCGGATCGGACTCGGCGAACATCAAGACCACCGCCGTGCTCGACGGCGACGAGTACGTCATCAACGGCGAGAAGATCTTCGTGACCGCCGGTGGGCGCTGCGACGCCGTCGTCGTGTGGGCGACGCTGGACCGGGACCTGGGGCGAGCAGCGATCAAGTCGTTCGTCGTCCCCAAGGACACCCCGGGGATGCGCGTCGAGCGCCTCGAGCACAAGCTCGGGATCCGCTCCTCCGACACCGCGACGATCATCTTCGACGACTGTCGCGTGCCGGCCGAGAACCTCCTGGGCAGCCCGGAGATCGACCCCAAGCAGGGCTTCGCCGGCGCGATGGCGACCTTCGACAACACCCGCCCCCTGGTGGCGGCGATGGCGGTCGGCTGCGCCCGGGCGTCGCTGGACCTGACCCGAGAGCTGCTGGAGCAGGCCGGTGTGGTCATCGACTACGACCGACCGGCTCTCGTGCAGTCGGCCGCCGCGGCTCGGTTCCTGCAGATGGAGGCCGACTGGGAGGCCGCACACCTGCTCACGCTGCAGGCGGCGTGGATGGCCGACAACCGCAAGCCGAACTCGCTCGAGGCGTCGATGGCCAAGGCCAAGGCCGGACGGGTCGGCTCCGACATCACCCTCGGCTGCGTCGAGCTGTGCGGCTCGCTCGGCTTCAGCGAGAACGAACTGCTGGAGAAGTGGTCGCGCGACTCCAAGATCCTCGACATCTTCGAGGGCACCCAGCAGATCCAGCAGCTGATCGTGGCTCGCCGGATCCTGGGCCTCACCAGCGCCCAGCTCCGCTGATACCGGTCGGGGGCCCCGCCCGGCCCCCGGTCCGTCTCGGGGCCATGGACCGAGAGTGACGAAGGGGGCGGCCACGCATCTCGCGTGGCCGCCCCCTTGTGTCGTGCTGCTGCTTGAATCAGCCCTTGTCCGGGTCAGCCGCCCGGGAGAGCGTCTCCTGCTCGCTGCGGACCGCCTTGGTCGTGCTCGGGTCCACCAGCGGCTCGGTGCCCGGCTGCTGGAGGCTCGTGTCGGTCGTGCTCGGGTTGGTCGCGACGTCCGCACCCGTCGTGCCGACCGGGGTCGTGACGCTCTTGGCCTCGGCCGGGACCATGTCCTCGAGCATCTCGCCCCCGCCGGCGGGGACCGCGGGGTCCGGGACCGGCCGGACGGCCTTCTTGGCGGGAGCCTGCTTCTTCGCCGCCGTCTTGGCTGCCGTCTTCTTGGCCGGAACCCCGTTGGCCTCAGCCTCGTCTGCTGCGCTGGTCTTCTTGGTCGGGAGCTTGGCCCCGGGAGCGGAGGGCTTCTTGGCAGCCTTCTTGGCGGGAGCAGCCGCCTTGGTCGCGGCAGCCTTCTCGGCGGCGGGCTTCTGCTCCACGACCTTGGCGATGTCGGCGGGGGTGACGTCGACCTCCGGGGAGGGAGCAGCCGACTTCTTCGTGGCCTGCTTCTTGGCGGCCTTCTTCGCCAGCGGGGTGGCGAGGTCGGGCTCGGTGGGGGGCTTGGTGACCGTCGGACGCTTGGCGGGCGCCTTCTTGGCGGCCGGAGCCTTGGCGGCCGGAGCCTTGGCAGCCGAAGCCTTGGGAGCCGAAGCCTTCTTGGCGGGCGCCTTCTTCGGGGCCGGGGCCTTCCTGGCCGGGGCCGTCGGCGCCACCGCATCACCGTGCGGACGCGGCGGCTCCGAGGGAACCGGCGCCGACTTGGCCGCGGGCGCCCCGGGGGCTGCTGCACCCGACGCGGGTCGGGGCGCAGAGCTGGGCGTTCCCGAAGTGGGCTTGGGCTTGCGGCCGGGAGCCAGGTGGGTCACGGTGTCAGCGGCGATGCTCGCCGCCGTGCGGGTGACCTGGCCGGCGACGGACACGCCGAAGGCTGCGGTGTCGCGCGCCTGGCCGACGGCCTTCTCGGCCGCACCCACCGGATCCTTGATCGTGCCGAACGCTGCGTCCTTGATCTTGCCGAGCGGGTTCTTGCGCGCCACGTGACATCCCTTCGGTAGGTCTGTGCCTTGCTGTGATTCAAGCACGGCCCGATATCGGCCGTTCAGCGGTCCGGTTCCCGAGAACAGGTTCCACCAATCACGCAGCGGACGTCGGGTGTGTCACACGCAGTTACACATCCAAAGGTGCGAGTCGGGTCAGGAGACGGCCCGGAAGGGATCGTGCTCGGCCAGGATGCGGTCGACCCGCGCCTGGTCGAGCCGCGCCACGACGTACTGGTTCTCCTGCGAGTCGCGCACGCACTTGGCGAGCGTGAAGCACGAGGTCGTGAGGAACAGGGTCCCGAGGCCGAGGAAGGAGCGGATCCACGGGTCGACCGGCAGGTAGAGAATGGCGACGATCATGGTCAGCAGGGCAGCACCGAAGGCGATGGCGGCCTGTGCGAAGAAGGCGTTGGTGTTCTTGGCGGGGGGCTTGTTGTTGTCCATGTGCACCAGCGTGTCCTGCCCCGGACCACGACAGATCCGTGCACCTACCCGAGTGCCCTGAGTACCGCTACCCAGCCGGCGTCGCTCGACGGACTTGGTCAGGGATGGTCGGATGGCGCCATGAAGCTGTACGCCGACACGGGGGCCCGCCGTACCCGACAGGTCGTGGCCGACCTGCTGTTCGTCCTCTGGATCGTGGGCTGGGTGTGGTTCGGGGTGGCCGTCCACGACAAGACGCTCGCCCTGGCCGGACCGGGGCGCGACGCCGAGTCGGCAGGAGCCAGCCTCGCCGACGGACTCGGCGACGCTGGCGGCCTGCTGGACGGCGTGCCCCTGGTGGGTGACCGGATCGAGGAGACCTTCGAGAAGGCTGCGGGCGCCTCCACGAAGCTGTCCGAGGCCGGGCGCCAGGAGGTCGAGGCGGTCGAGGACCTCAGCATCTGGCTGGGGGTGGCGGTCGTGGCGATCCCGGTCATGGCGGCAGTGCCGTTCCATCTGCCGGGGCGGGTGCGCTTCGTCCGTGAGGCCAGCGCCATGTCCCGGTTGCTGGCGGTCCACTACGACCGAGACCTCCTGGCGTTGCGGGCTCTGGCCCGACTTCCGTTGCGGGAGATCACCAGCCTCGGTCCCGATCCGGCCGATGCCTGGCGGCGCAGGGACCCGCGTGCGCTGGATGCCCTCGCCGCCGCCGAGCTTCGCAGCCATGGCCTGCGGCCCCCCGGGGCGACCCGCAGGACGACCGTCAACCACCAGGCGCAGAGCTGATCAGGCTCCGCGTCGCAGACAGAGGACTGACCAGATGACCCGCACCGCCGCGCGCACCGAGCTGATCGTCGAGGTCATCACCGACGCCTTCGCACCGCTGATGAAGGCCGACCCGGTGGCTTTCCGGGGGAAGTTCCGGACCATGTCCCGTGATCCCCATGCGTTCCTGCGGGGGACCGCCTGCCTGTTCTACGCGGACGTGACCGGCCATGGGGGAGCCAGGAAGTGGGCCGGCGATCCCTACGCCGACGAGCGCAGCGGGCGGATCTGGATCCACGGCGACCTGCATGTCGAGAACTTCGGGACCTACCTCAACTCCGACGGCCGGTTGGTCTTCGACGTCAACGACTTCGACGAGGCCTACATCGGCCGGTTCACCTGGGACCTGCAGCGCTTCGCGGCGTCGCTCGCGCTGGTGGGCTGGCAGAAGGCGCTGCCGGACACCGACATCCGCTCCCTGGTCGCCCGCTTCGTGCGCGCCTACCTGGCCCAGGTCGACCACTACCGCGCCGCCGAGGACGACGAGGACTTCGCCCTGCACCTCGACAACACCGACGGGCCCGTGCTGGACGCGTTGCGACGGGCCCGGCTGCGGCGCCGCGTGGACTTCCTCGACGCCACGACCGAGCTTCACGAGGGCAGCCGGACGTTCCAGGAGGACGCGACGGTACGGCGGCTCCCGACGTCGGAGCACGAGGCGGTCCGCCGCGCGTTCGAGGACTACCTGGAGACCATCCCGGCCTCGAAGCGCTTCGACCGCGCCCTGTTCTACGAGCTGCGCGACGTGGTGGGCAAGAGCGGGTTCGGGATCGGCAGCGCCGGGCTGCCGGCGTACAACCTGCTGGTCGAGGGCTACAGCCAGGCCCTCGACAACGACGTGGTGCTGTCCATGAAGCAGGCCAACGTGCCGGCGGTCAGCCGCTTCGTCGACACGGCCGCCGTCGACCGCTACTTCGAGCACGAGGCGCACCGCACGGTCGTGAGCCAGCGTGCGCTGCAGGTCCACACCGACCCCCTCTTGGGCTACACCCGCCTGGCCGGGACGGGGTACGTCGTGTCGGAGGTCTCGCCCTACGAGCTCGACCTCGACTGGACGACGATCACCGAGCCGGGGGACATGGCCGCCGTCGTGGACCTGCTGGGTCGCGCCACCGCGAAGATCCACTGCGCCTCCGACGAGGACAGCGAGCAGGACCTCGTCGACTTCCAGGTCGAGGACGCGATCGCCGCCTCGGTCGACCGTCGCCGCCGGGAGTTCACCGACTGGGTGGTCGACTTCGGCATCGCCTACTCCGCCCAGGTCCGTACCGACCACGCCCTCTTCGTCGAGGCCTTCCGCGAAGGACGGATCGGCGTCAGCTCGACCTAGTCATCGGGCCTGGTGGTCGGGTGTGGTCATCGAGGCGCGGCGCTGCTGCTCGGGATCGCCCGCAGATGGGTGGGGCGGGCCCAGCCGTGGGCCACGAAGGCTGTGTCGACAGCGCGGACCGCTGCCGCCAGACGCTCCTGGGGGACCAGAGCCACGGCGGAGCCCCCGAAGCCGCCGCCGGTCATCCGCGCCCCCAGGGCCCCCGCCTGCACAGCGGTGTCCACGGCGACGTCGAGCTCCGGGCAGGAGACCTCGAAGTCGTCACGCAGGGAGACGTGCGAGGCCATCAGGGCTTGCCCCACGGCCGGCCAGTCGTGCCGCTCCAGGGCAGCGACGCAGGCCTCGACCCGGGCGTTCTCAGTGATCACATGCCGGACGCGCCGCACGAGCCGGTCGTCGTCGAGTCTGTCGAGGTCGGATTCGAAGGCGCTGCGCAGGGTGGCGACGCCGAGCCGCCGGGCGGCCTCCTCGCAGTCACTGCGGCGGGCGGCGTATCCGCCGTCGACGAGCGCGTGGGAGACACCGGTGTCGATGACGAGCAGCGCGAGGTCCGCGTCGTCGAGCAGCAGCGGTACGTCGCGGGTCGAGCCGTCCTCGAAGTCGAGCAGCAGCGCGTCACCCTCGCGAGCCAGCAGTGACACGGTCTGGTCCAGGCCGCCCGTGGGGGCACCCGCGACCTCCGACTCCGCGCGTGTGCAGGCCCGGATGAGCCGGTCGCGCATCCCCCTGTCGAGCGGCAGCCCCAGCAGATCGACCACCGCGACGGCCACCGAGCACTCCAGGGCGGCCGAGCTCGAGAGACCGGCGCCGACCGGCACCGTGCTCTCCACGTGCACGTCCACCCCCGGGACGGCCACGCCGTCCTCGCGCAGCGCCCACAGCACGCCTGCCACATAGGTCGCCCAACCCGCGACATCGCCGGGGCCGCACGTGTCGAGAGTGCCCTCCCACGGCGCCTCTGCCTGGGCGCTGGTGATCCGCACCCGGTCGTCGGTGCGGCGCGCCACCGCGGCGTACGTCGCGTGGGCCAGGGCCAGCGGCAGGCAGAGGCCGGCGTTGTAGTCGGTGTGCTCACCGATCACGTTGACGCGGCCTGGGGCCCGAGCGACCACCTCGGCCTCACGTCCGTGCCGCTCGAGGAAGCCGGCCCGGACGGCCGCGGTCAGGTCCCGGGGGTCGCCGGGCTCGACGAAGGTCATCAGACCAGCCTAGGGGGCAGCGATGCGCGTCGCCCTGCCAGACTCGGGGCATGGCTGAGGACATCACGACAGACGAGACCACGGCCGACGAGAACACTGTCGCCAAGACCACAGGCCCGACGGGGGACCCGGAAGGCGAGCCCACCGAGGAGATGATCGCGCTCGCGCACCAGCTGTTCGACTGGGTGCGCGAAGGCCAGGCCGATCGCGTGATGGCCTATGTCGACGCCGGCGTGCCGGTCGACCTGGCCGACCCGTCCGGCAACACCCTGCTGATGCTGGCCGCCTACAACGGGCACCCGAGCATCGTCGCCGGACTGGCGCAGCGCGGCGCGGACGTCAACCGGCTCAACGACCGTGGGCAGTCGCCGCTGGCCGGAGCGGTCTTCAAGGGCGAGGACGACGTGGTCAGCACCCTGCTCGCTCACGGCGCGGACCTCGACGCCGGGACCCCCACGGCCCGGGCCACGGCCCAGATGTTCGGCCGCGCGCTCTGAGCACCCAGTCGGCCGAGGGGTCTCCTCGGCGCACTAGCGTGATCCCGTGCTGACGATGCGAGCGGACCGGATCCTGGTGGTGGCGGCGACGCAGGAGGAGGCCGCCCACGTGCCCGACGGCGTGGCCCTCGTGGTGACCGGGATCGGGAAGACCCAGGCGGCGGTGGCGACCACCCAAGCGCTGCTCGCCCGGGCAGGCGCGGTCGACCTGGTGGTCAACCTGGGCACGGCGGGCGCGCTGCGCGACGGCCTGGGCGGCCTCTTCGAGCCTGGGACGGTCCTCAACCACGACATCGCCGCGGACGCGATCCGCGCCCTCGGCCACGAGCCACACGACCGGCTGAGCATCGGCGGTGACGCCACGGTGCTGGCCACCGGCGACGTGTTCGTGAGCGATCCGGCCGTGCGGGCCCGGCTGGGCGCGATCGCCGACCTCGTCGACATGGAGGGGTACGCCGTGGCGTGGGCCTGCCGCCAGGTCGGCGTGCCGGTGCGGATGATCAAGCACGTCTCGGACAACGCCGACGCGGGGGCACTCGACTGGCCGTCCCTCGTCGACGCCAGTGCCCGGGTGCTGGGTGAGCGGCTCGAGCAGCTGCTGGGCTGAGCAGGCGGCTGGGGCTCAGCCGCGTGAGCTGCGCTCCGTGCGGCCGCGCACGATGCCGATGAACTCCTGGACCCGGTCGTCCTCGTTGTCCACCAGCCAGGCGAGCCCGATCTGCGTCTCGGGGACGCCGCTGACGGGCACGTGGACGACGTCCTTGCGCTGGTGCAGGCGGGCCACGGACATCGGCACGACCACGATGCCGGTGCCGCTGGCCACGACCTCGATCGCGTCCTTGATGCTCATGGGCGGCCAGTCCAGTCGCTGTGCCCGCGCCACCTCGCTCCATCCCTCGACCTCGTCGGGGGGCTGGACGAGCTGCTCGTCGGCGAGGTCGGCGAGGGCGACCTCGTCGAAGGCGCTGACGACGTGCTCCTTGCCCACGACGACGACGGGCTGCTCGCGGTAGAGCGGGATCAGGTGCAGCCCGTCGCGGTCGACAGGCAGCCGGACCAGACACATGTCGAGGCTGCCGTCGCGCACGCCGTCCTCCTGCGCCCCCTGCTCGACCGGCACGAGCTCGAGACCGTCGCGCCGCCGGCGACGCCAGGTGCCGGCCCACTTGTCGGGGGTTGCGCCGGTGACGAAGCCGACGCGGAAGGGACGTTGGATGGCGGACACCGCTCCAGGCTAGTGCGTGGCGCGAAGGCAGCAGCGCTCGGAACGGCTCTACTGTGACGTGCATGACGACCGATGCACGACCCGACGGTGAGCGGGCAGCCAGCCTGCTGGCGCTGCGCAGGAGCTGGAGGGGCCTGGCCGCTCCAGGGCTCGACGACCTGGTGGGTGACCTCCGCGCCGACTTCCTGCCGCCGTTGCGCCGGGTGGCGCCGGTGGGGCTCGGCCTGGTGGGCCTGCCTCGCTGGTGGGGCAAGCGCTTCCGTCCCGACGACGGAGCCGGCGTCGGCGCGGCACTGGCCGGCGTCAACCTGGTGCGTCCCCGGTCGAACGGAGCGGCCGGGCAGCTGGTCGAGACGCTGCCCATGACCGCTCGGATGGGGACGTCGCTCGTGGACGAGCGCCCCGCCATTGTCATCTCGTATGCCGCCGACGGGCCGCGCCCCTGGCGGTGGGTGCGCGACGAGGTGCGCTGTGACGCGGCCGGCTCCCTCGTCGCCATGACGTTCGTCGACGTCGCAGGGCTGCGCCGCGCCGGCGGTACGCCCTTCCTGCTCCAGCGTCCCTGAGCGGGACGGCCGGCGCCCGATGCGAGGCCCAACGGTCCTTGCCACGTGCCGATCGACCTGTTGGGCTGGGGGCCCAGACCCCGGACCCCAGACCCCGGCCGCCAGCCCGAGAGGAACGACCATGCCAGAGCAGGACCTCCCTCGACTGGGGGGTGTCGTGGTCGCGCCGGTCCTGGTCGGGGTGGATGGCTCCCCGGACTGCCTTCCCGCCGTCCGTCATGCCGCCGCCGAGGCCACGCGCCTGGGCGCTCCGCTCCGGATCGTCCACGTCGCGCCTGATCACCCCTTGCTCAGCGCTCTGCTCCCCGGCGGTCAGGGTCGCGTCGACGAGGTGGCTCGCGAGGCACTGAGGCACGCCATCGACGCTGCCGCGGCGACCTCCGAGCAGCCCGTCGACGCGGAGGTCATCCCCGGCTCGGCCGTCGGGGAGCTGAGCCGCACCGCCCAGCACGCGCGACTGCTCGTGGTCGGCAGCTCTCCGCATCCGCGGCGTGGCCGGGTGGGCGCCGGGTCGACGGTGCTGGGTCTGGCCGCGCGATCGCCGGTGCCCCTGGTCTGCGTGCCGTCTCACTGGGTCGGCGCCCCAACCCGGGACCGTGTCGTGGTCGGGCTGAAGGGGCCGGGTCCGGGAAGCTCGCTGCTGGACCGGGCGTTCGCGGTGGCAGCCGAGCGCGGCGCCACCCTGGAGATCGTCCATGCCTGGCGGCTGCCCGGTGAGTACGACGACCTGCTGGACTCGCCCGAGCGGCTGGAGCAGTGGCGGCGCCACACACTCGACGAGCTCGAGCCGTTGGTCGAGCAGAGGCGGCAGCGCCATCCCCAGGTGGTCGCCGAGCTGCGGATCTGTCACGACCAGGCGGCCGACGCTCTGGTGGAGGCCTCGAGCAGGGCCGACCTGGTGATGATCGAGCGCCCGACGCACACGATCGCCGGTGTCCACCTCGGGAGCACGGCTCGCGGTGTCCTTCGCGAGTCGGCCTGCCCCGTTGAGATCAGCCCCGTCGAGATCAGCCCCGTCGAGATCAGCCCCGTCGAGATCAGCCCCGTCGAGATCAGCCCCACCCACACCAGCACGGCCGACATCAGCCCGGCCACGAACACGTCCCCCAGGAGCAAGCACTGATGACCGACCAGTCCGCCGCCGTGCGCCGACCCGTCCGCGGCGCCGTGGACGTCCTGCTCTCCGACGGCAGGGTCGCCACCGTCCGTCCGCTGATGAGCAGCGATCGCGATGCCCTCTTCGACCTGCACGACCACGTGTCCGAGGACAGCTATCGGTTCCGGTTCTTCACGGCGGGACGCGCCGCTGGACACAACTACGTGGAGCACCTGATGACGGCGGAGTCCTCGCACGAGGACGACCGCCCGATCGTCCTGCTGCTGCTCGTCGCCGATGAGCTCATCGGCGTAGCCACTGCTGAGCCGACCGAGCCGGCCACGGCCGAGATCTCCTTCCTCGTCGCCGACTCGGCGCACGGCTTCGGGGCCGGCACGCTGCTCCTGGAGCACCTGGCCGCCCACGCGCGGGACCGAGGGATCCGGCGCTTCACTGCGGACGTGCTTCCGGAGAACGTCCAGATGCTGCGGGTGCTGGCCGACACCGGCTTCGCCGCCGAGCGTCAGCGCGAGCCGGGGACCGTGATGATGACGCTCGACACGGCGGCCACCGCCGAGGCCGTGGCCTCGGCAGACCGGCGCGAGCGGCTCTCGGAGGCCCACTCGCTGGCGCCACTTTTGCGCCCTCGCTCCGTCGCCGTCGTGGGAGTGCGACGCGACGGCAGCGGCGTGGGCCGGGCCGTCCTCGACGGGATCCGCAACGACGGCTTCACCGGCCGCCTGGTGGTGGTCCATCCGACGGCGGACGAGGTCGACGGGGTGCCGGCATACCCCGACCTCGGCAGCCTCGACGCCCCGGTCGACCTGGTCGTCATCGCCGTCCCGGCTCCCGAGGTGCTCGCGGTGATCCAGCAGGCAGCGGACGCGGGCGTCCGGGCTGCCGTGGTGCTCTCCGGAGGCTTCAGCGAGATGGGCGCGGAGGGGAGGGCGATGCAGCACCAGATGCTGGCCGTCGCGAGGCGGCACAGCCTGCGCCTGATCGGCCCCAACTGCCTCGGTGTGATGGCCAACCAGTCCGGGGTCAGCCTCAACGCGACCTTCACCCGGGGCCTGCCACCTCGCGGTGGACTCGCGGTGGCCTCGCAGTCCGGTGGCGTCGCCATCAGCCTGCTCGACCGGGCTCGCGAGTCCGGGCTCGGGATCTCGTCGTTCGTCTCTCTCGGCAACAAGGCGGACGTCTCGGGCAACGACCTGCTCTCGGCCTGGCTCGAGGATGACGAGGTCACCGCCGCGGCCCTCTATCTCGAGTCCTTCGGCAACGCCCAGAAGTTCGCCCGCGTGGCGCGCAGCTTCGCTGAGCGCAAGCCGCTGCTCGCCGTCGTCGGCGGCCGCTCCTCCGGCGGGCGCCGTGCCGGTGCGTCGCATACGGCGGCCGCAGCGGCCCCCTCGGTCGGCATCGACGCGCTGTTCGCGCAGTCCGGCGTCATCGCCTGCCGCGGCCTCGACGACATGGCGGCCACGGCGCTGCTGCTCACCACCCAGCCGGTGCCGCGTGGACCGCGGGTCGGCATCGT
Organism: Nocardioides pacificus; assembly: GCF_054775955.1. NCBI lineage: Bacteria > Bacillati > Actinomycetota > Actinomycetes > Propionibacteriales > Nocardioidaceae > Nocardioides > Nocardioides pacificus. The sequence continues at coordinate 111,443 of NZ_BAAHCI010000004.1, read as the reverse complement.
CGGCAACGCCGGAGGTCTGGGTGTGCTGGCCGCGGACGCAGCCTCGGGCGCCGGCATCGTCGTCCCCGAGCTCTCGGGGGAGGGGCAGCGCCAGATGCAGGCCTACCTCTCCGGCACGGTCGGCGCCAGCAACCCGGTGGATCTGGGGGCCGGCGTGGGCCGGGAGGAGTTCCTCGCCGCGGTGAGCGGGATGCTCGCCTCCGAGCAGGTCGACAGCGTGCTGGTCACGATCACCGCCACAGCGGTCACCGACGCCGAGGCGGTCATCGACGGTCTGACCGAGGCGCGCGCGGTGGCGCCCGACAAGCCGCTGCTGCTGGTGGCCATCGGCGTCTCCGAGGTGCCGCGTCCCGACGAGGCAGGGAAGGCGCCGTTCGCGGCGTTCCGGTCGGTCGACGAGGCGATCCAGTCCCTCGCCCACGCCGCGCGGTACGCCGCCTGGCTGGCGGCACCGGCGAGCGATCTGCCGGCGGAGGACCCGGTCGTCGCGGAACAGGCACGAGCCCTGGCACTCGCGCAGGTGCCGGACGGTGTCGAGGACGTGGACGCCGGCTGGCTCGCTCCCGCTGACGTGCGGAGCCTGCTCGGGCTCTACGGCATCGACGCCCCCGTGGGGCGCGTGGCCACCAGCCATCAGGAGTGCGTCGCACTCGCGGAGGAGGTCGGCTTCCCGGTGGCGCTGAAGGTGGCGGACCCGACCGTGGTGCACAAGACCGACCGCGGCCTGGTCCGCATCGGGCTGCGCGACCGCGCAGCCGTGGAGGGGTGTCTCGCCGACTTCGCCGCGGAGATGGGCCGCACCGATGTGCCGGTCCTCGTCCAGCCGATGGTGGTGGGCGGGGTCGAGCTCGCACTCGGCGTCGTGCGCGACCCCGGCTTCGGCCCGCTCGTCATGGTCGCGAGCGGGGGAGTCGCCGTCGATGTGTGGGCCGACCGGGTCTTCTCGATGCCGCCGCTGAGCGAGAGTGACGCCGAGCGCTCTCTGCGCGCGCTGCGCATCTGGCCGCTGCTCGCAGGTCATCGGGGGTCGCAGCCGACCGACGTGGCTGCGGTGCAGCGGTTGGTGGTGGCACTCGGGCGGCTCAGCCTTGACGTGCCGGAGATCGCCGAGATCGACCTCAACCCCGTGATGGTGCTCACCGACGGCGCGGTGTGCGTCGACGCCAAGGTCCGGCTGGCGACGCCGGCCACCCTTCTCGACGCGGGCATCCCGCGACGCCTCCGTCCTCCCGCGGGAGCCGGCGACTGACGGGTCCAACGGCCCTGCCCTCGCGCGTCCGGTCGGGACAGGCTGGAGGTGGACGCGAAGAGGGGAGGCCTCCATGTCCCGCTCAGTCGACCAGGCCGTCGTCGTCGGGGTGGACGGCGAAGACGGGGGGCTCCGCGCGCTGCGCTATGCGGTCCACGAGATCAATCGCACCGGCACCGACGACACGGTGCGGCTGGTGCACGTCGGGCCGGACTATGTGGCCGCGTCGCCGGTGGACCTCACGTTCCGGATGGTGGTGGAGCGCAGCGGACGCGAGATGCTCGCGGCCGCGGCCGCGGTTGCTCGGGAGCTGGCCCCTGAGCTCCGCGTCACCCAGGAGCTGTACGACGGTCCGCGGGCGGCGACGCTCGCCCGAACCGCGGAGGGCGCGCGGATGATCGTCTTGGGACGCACCGACCGCTCGCTGGTCGAGCGCGTCCTGGGCATGGCGACCACGGCCGGCGTGGCCGCGCGGGCGACGTGCCCGGTGGTGTGCGTGCCCGCCGGGTGGCCACCCCTGGAGCTGCGGCGCCAGGTGGTCGTCGGCTTCAAGTCCCCCCACCACGCTCCCGAGCTGCTGCGTACCGCCTTCGCCGAGGCGGCGACCCGCGAGGCGCGGCTGGTGGTCCTGCACGCCTGGAAGCTGCCCGGTGCCTACGACGACCTGGTGGCCGACCGGGTCAGTCGTGAGCGCTGCGAGGCCGAGACCCGGGCGGTCATCGAGCCACTGCTCGCCGAAGGCCGGCGCACCTACCCCGAGGTGGAGGTCGACGTGCAGGTGGTGCACGAGGAGCCAGGTCGCGCCCTCGTGGAGCACTCCGCCGGCGCCGACCTGCTGGTGCTCGTCCGCCGGGCCCACGGATTCCCGGCCGCGACCCACCTGGGCGGGGCCGCCCGCACGCTCCTGCGCTGGTCCGACTGCCCGGTGATGGTCGTCGCCCCCCACACCGACCACGCCACGAGACACGAGCCGGAACACCAGACGGGGCGAGACCGATGAGCACCGCCGGAGCAACGCCGCGCCACGAGCGCGCGGTGCTCACCTTCCTCGGCGCCGCCGGCACCGTGACGGGCAGCAAGTTCCTCGTCGAGGGCGGCGATGATCGCGTCCTCGTGGACTGCGGCATGTTCCAGGGCGAGCGCGACGGGCGCCGGCGCAACTGGGAGCCGCTCGACGTGGACGTCACCGACCTCGACGCAGTGGTGCTCACCCACGCCCACCTCGACCACACCGGCTATCTGCCCCGGCTGGTCCGAGACGGCTTCGTGGGCGACGTGGTGTGCACGGCGACGACGGCCCAGCTGGCGGCCATCGTCCTGCGCGACGCGGCCCACCTGCAGGAGGAGGACGCCCGCTATGCCAGGGACCGCGGCTTCTCCCGCCACGACCCGCCCCTCCCGCTCTTCGACTCCTCCGACGTCGAGCGCGCTCTGCGGTTGATCCGCCCGGTCGCGTTCGACACGCCCCACTCGATCGGGTCCGACAGCCGCGTCACCCTGCGCTCGGCCGGGCACATCCTCGGCTCGGCCTTCGCCGAGCTCGAGGTCGACGGCTCACGGGTGACCTTCAGCGGGGATCTCGGGCGAGATCAGCACCCGCTGCTTCGCGCACCCAGCGTCCCGCACCCCACCGAGACGGTCGTCGTCGAGTCGACCTACGGCGACCGCCTGCACACCCCGGAGGCGGAGTCCCTCCTGGCCGCCGCGATCCGCCGTACCGTCGAACGCGGCGGCGTCGCACTGCTCCCGGCCTTCGCCGTCGACCGCACCCCGATGCTGCTGCACGTGCTGGCGCGGCTGGTCGCCGAGGGGCAGATCCCCGACGTCCCGGTGTTCGTGGACAGCCCGATGGCCCTGGCTGCGCTCCAGGTCTATCGGCAGGCGCTGTCGGCGGGTGACCAGCAGTTCCGGCCGGAGGTGGTCGACGGCCGCCTGGAGGCACAACCCCCGCAGCTGCGGGCGGTGTCGTCGCGGCAGGACTCGGAGGCGCTCAACGCGCCCCGGCACCCCTGCGTGATCATCTCTGCGTCGGGAATGGCCACGGGCGGTCGGGTCCTGCACCACCTCAAGCAGCAGCTGCCGAACGCCCGCAACAGCGTGATCCTCACCGGCTACCAGGTCGCCGGCACCCGGGGCCGCTCGCTGGCGGACGGTGCCCCCCACGTGAAGATCCACGGCGACTACGTGCCGGTGCTGGCCGAGGTCGTGAACGTCCACGGCTTCTCGGCCCACGCCGACCAGGACGAGCTGCTCGCATGGCTCGGGCACCTTCCGCCGCCGGCCGCGGCGTACGTCGTCCACGGTGAGCCCACCGCGTCGGCGGCGCTGCGCAGTCGGGTGGAGCGGGAGCTGCACTGGCTGGCGGTCGTGCCTCGCCAGGGCGAGCGCGTGAGGTTGGCCCGGCGCCGGGGCTGATCGCTGATGAGCGCGCCAGTGGCGGGGTCCCTCAGCAGCCGGGCCGCGCACACCCCGGCGGCTCGCAACCGCGTCGTCGATCTGATCCGCGCCCTCGCGATCTGCGTGGTGGTGCTGGGCCACTGGCTGATGGCGGGGCTCTACGTCGACGCCGACGGCGCCCTGCACCGGACCGGGCTGCTCAGCGTCGCGACCTGGGCCCACCCCCTCACCTGGGTGCTCCAGGTGATCCCCCTGGTCTTCCTCGTCGGGGGCTATGCCAACGCGCTGTCCTGGCAGGGGGCACAGCGTCGCGGCACGACGTACGGCGGCTGGCTGCGCGCGCGCCTGCGCCGCCTGGTGACCCCGGTGCTGCCCCTGATGGTCTTCTGGCTGCTGGCCCCTGCTGTCGCGGGACGCGCCGGGCTCGGGCACGACTGGCTGCGCATCGCCGGGAAGGCCTCGCTGGTCCCGACCTGGTTCCTGGCCAACTACCTGGTCGTGGTGATGCTCGTGCCGGCGACCTGGTGGCTGTGGCAGCGGTGGGGCTGGGCCTGTGTCGTCGTCGCCGTGGGCCTCGCCGGTGTCGTCGACCTGCTCAGCATCAGCGGCGATGCGCCTGCGCTCGGGTTGCTCAACGCACTGTTCGTGTGGGGCACCGCCCACCAGCTCGGCTATGCCTGGCTCACCGGGGGACTGGCTCACCGCGGCAGTCGCCTGCTCCTGGCCGGTGTGGGCGTCGCCGGACTGGTGCTGCTCGTGCGCCTCGGCCCGTACGGCGTCTCGATGGTGGGCGTGAACGGCTATGGCCTCGACAACGCGCGGCCCCCGCGCGTGACGCTGGCCTTCCTCGCTCTGGCGCAGGCAGGCGTCACGCTGATGCTCGAGCCGGTGCTGCGCCGGGCAGCCGAGCGGCCTCGCGTCTGGCTGGTCACCGTGGCGATCAACGGCCGGGTGATGACGATCTATCTCTGGCACCTCACCGCGCTCGGCATCGCGGCCGGAGCGGCGATGCTCCACCCCATCGCGGATCTGCGGCTTGTCCCGAACAGCGGCGGCTGGTGGGCCACCCGGCCGCTGTGGATCCTGCTGCTGGTGGGGGTGACGGCACTACTGGTGGTCGGTCTGGGCCGCTTCGAGGAGCTCGGCGCCGACCTGCGTCCGGTGCCCCCGGGTTGGATGCCCGTGGTGGCCGCGCTCCTCACCGCCGCGGCACTGCTGTTGCTGGCCGATCACGGCATCGTCGACGCCTCGGGGCACCTCTCCTGGCACCTCGTCGCGATCCCGCTCGTGGCCAACGTCGCGCTCGGCACCATCGCCGCGTTCGGTGCGCTGGGCCGGCTGGGCCGGCTGGGCACGCTGGGCCGGACTCGGGATGACGCCCGAGCCCGGCGAGAGGTCACGCCTCGCGGGAGCGGTTGAACGCCGCACGGGCGTCGGACAGGGCGGCGTTGAAGCGCCGCAGCGCCTCGTTGAGGCCGGTACGAGTGTCGTCCAGCGTGTCCTGCGCCTCGGACTGAGCCTGGGTCAGACGGGCCCGGGCGGCGAGCCAGGCGTTCTCGGCGGCTCCGAGGAGGCGGGTGGTGTCGTCCTGGACCTCCTTGCGACCCAGGGACGTGCGCACCCACATCTCGTCGAGAGCCCCGCGACTCGCGTCGAGGCGGCGGCGGGCCTCACTGAGGTAGGCGGCGCGGTGGCCGCTGGTGCTGGCGTCGAGCTCGGACAGCAGATGCCCGGCATCGGCGCGCAGCTGGCGCAGCGTCGCTCCGAGCTCCTCCCGCACCGCGCCGCCGCCGGAGACGGCTGTCTCACGGACCCGGGCGAGCGCCTCGTCGGCGACCTTGAGGTCAGCCCGGAGATCCTGGACCAGCTGTTGGATGACGTGGGGGGTGGGGTCGGTGCTCATCGAGGCTCCTTCGTTGGCTGCTCTCAGCCTTGCCTGCGCCTGCGCCGGCCACCAGTGTCCATGGTCCTTGGCCCATGGTCCGGGTGCAGCACGACGGGCCCAAGGACTCTGTGCCGCGACGGTGACGGGCGTGAGCATCGAAGGGAAGGCACCATGAGACTGGAGCAGCCATGGACGAGACCGACAAGCTGCAGGCCCAGCAGGAGGCGCGCGCCCAGGCACCGCGCACCATGACGGGCAGCGAGAAGGCACGGATGTGGGCGGGCATGAACCGCTACCTCGCCACGGAGGCCATCCATGCCGCCAAGGCCGCTGAGGAGGATCGACCGCCGGGCCCAGACGCGGGACGCCGAGCGGCTGAGCCCGACACCCGAACGCCCTGAGCGGGGCACCTGAGCGAGCACCCTGTCGTCGGGGCACACTGCAGGCGTGCCCGATGACCCGCTCCAGCGCCTGCTCGCCGAGCCGCCCGACCTTCCGGTCGTCGGCGGTCTGGGGGCACTGGTGGCCGCTCTCGGCGCCGAGGGCGTCGCCGTCGTCCAGGCCCCGCCGGGCACGGGCAAGACCACGATGGTCCCCCCGGCCGTCGCCGTCCTGCGTCCGGGGCGCGTCGTCGTCACGCAGCCGCGCCGGATCGCGGCCCGCGCCGCCGCGCGCAGGCTCGCCTCCCTGCTCGGAGAGCCGGTGGGGGAGACGGTGGGCTATGCCGTGCGCGGTGACCGTCGCGTCAGCGAGCGGACCCGCATCGAGATCGTGACGACCGGTGTCCTGGTGCGCCGCCTCCAGCGTGACCCGGAGCTTCCCGGCGTCAGCGCGGTGGTGCTCGACGAGGTCCACGAGCGCCAGCTCGACGTCGATCTCGCGCTCGCGCTCCTCATCGACGTGCGCGCCCATCTGCGCGACGATCTGCTGGTGGTCGCGATGTCGGCGACGGTGGAGGCCGGACGCACGGCGCAGCTGCTGGGCGGGGCCCGCCCAGCGCCGGTGATCGACGTACCGGGCGCCCTGCATCCGGTGGAGCAGGTGTGGAGCCCCCCGCCGCCGGGTGTGCGCCGCCTCGACGAGCGCGGTGTCACACCGGCCTACCTCGACCACGTCGCCGGCTGTGTCCGGGAGGGGCTGGTCCGGCACCAGGGCGATGTGCTGGTGTTCCTGCCGGGCGCGGCCGAGATCGGGGGAGTGGTACGACGCCTCGCCGGCGTCGGCGCCCAGGTGCGGGCACTGCACGGCCGGCTCCCACCGGCCGAGCAGGACCTCGCGCTGACCCCCCAGCCGCCTCCGGCGACCGAACGACGCGTGATCGTGTCGACCGCCGTCGCCGAGTCGTCGCTCACCGTGCCCGGTGTCCGGGTCGTGGTCGACGCCGGACTCTCCCGCCAGCCGCGCACCGATCACCGCCGGGGCCTGGCCGGACTGGTCACGGTCAACGTCAGTCGGGCCGCGGCCGACCAACGGGCCGGACGCGCGGGCCGCGAGGGACCCGGTGCCGTCCACCGCTGCTGGTCGGAGACCGAGCACGCGCATCTGTCGGCCCATCCCGAGCCGGAGATCGCCACCGGCGACCTCACGTCGTTCCTGCTCGAGCTGGCGGTGTGGGGGACCCCGGACCCGCGCGGGGCCGCGCTCCTGGACCAGCCACCGACCGGGGCGCTCACCGCTGCTCGCGAGACGCTCCTGGGGCTCGGGGCCGTCGACCAGGAGGGATCAGCAACTCCTCGCGGCCGGGCCATCGCCCGGGTCGGCGCCGACCCGCGGCTGGCCCGCGCGCTGCTCGACGGCTCCGCCCTGGTCGGCGCTCGCCGCGCCGCCGAGGTCGTGGCGCTGATCTCCTCGGACGTGCGGGTTCCCGCCGGGGACCTGGTGGCGGCGCTGAGAGCCCTGCGCCGCAACGGCCGCGACGCCGCCGTCTGGACCAACAGCGTGCGTCAGCTGCGGACCTCGCTGCCGCGGGAGCCCCGTGACCACCCCGCCGATCAGCGGGCGGGTGGCGCCGGCGGCCCGGCCACCAGCGACGATCTCGCCGTCGGGCTGGTCGTGGCACTCGCCCACCCCGACCGCATCGCCCGTCGACGGGCCGGCTCCGCGTCGTACCTGATGGCCTCGGGGACCGGAGCGACCCTCGGCCCAGGGTCCGCCAGCCTGGCGGGTCAGCCGTGGCTGGCCATCGCAGACGCCGAGCGCAGGCCCGGGCAGCGCGACGCGACGATCCGCTCGGCCGCCCCGCTCACCGAGGACGCTGCCCTGGAGGCGGCCCCGGCGCTGTGGCAGGAGAGCGAGGACGTGTCCTGGTCAGGCGGTCAGGTCGTCGCGCGCCGCCGCACCTGGCTGGGGGCCATCGAGCTGACCTCGACGCCGATCCCCGAGCCGGCGCCCGACCAGGTGGCGGACGCCGTGCGCGAGGCACTGCGTGCCGAAGGACTGGATCTGCTTCCCTGGACTGCGGCCGCGACGTCACTGCGGGGGAGGCTGCACTTCCTGCACACCGCCCTCGGGTCGCCCTGGCCCGAGGTGTCCGACGAGGCGCTGCTGGCCGCCGTCGAGCTCTGGCTGGGCCCGGAGCTGCACCGGCTGCGCGGTGCGCGTGACCTCAGGCGCGTGGACGTCGTCGCAGCACTGCGCCGCCTGCTGCCCTGGCCGGAGGCCGGCCGCCTGGACGAGTTGGCTCCCGAGCGGGTGACGGTGCCGAGCGGCGCGTCCCATCGCGTCGACTATGCGGGCGCGCAGCCGGTCCTGGCGGTGCGGATCCAGGAGACCTTCGGCTGGCGGGCCACCCCGCGGCTCGCCGATGGCCGGGTGCCGCTGCTGTTGCACCTGCTATCGCCCGCCGGCCGGCCTGCGGCGGTCACCGCCGACCTGGAGTCGTTCTGGGCCAGCGGCTATCCACAGGTGCGCTCGGAGCTGCGCGGGCGCTATCCGCGACACGCGTGGCCCGAGGACCCGTGGACGGCCCCGGCCACGACGCGGGTGCGTCCGCGTCCTCGCTAGCTCAGGTGATCATCAGCCGGGCCGCGAGGACCGCGGCCTGCGTCCGACGCTGCAGACCGAGCTTGGTGAGGATCGTCGAGACATAGTTCTTGACCGTCTTCTCGGCGAGGTAGAGACGCTCCCCGATCTGCCGGTTGGTCAGGCCCTCCGCGACCAGCGCCAGGATCCTCTGCTCCTGCTCGGTCAGTGAGGCGAGCTCGGCGTGGGTGGTCGGGCCCGTCCGCACCCGGTCCAGCACGCGCAGCGTCAGCGCCGGGTCGATCAGGGACTGGCCCTGGGCCACCTGCCGGATGCCCTGCACCAGAGCGTCCCCGCTGATGTGCTTGAGCACGTAGCCGGCGGCACCGGCCAGGATCGCGGCGAACAGCGCCTCGTCGTCGTCGTACGACGTGAGGATCAGGCCCTGGATGCTCGGGTCGATGGAGCGGATGTGGCGGCACACGTCGATGCCGGTCCCGTCCGGGAGACGTCCGTCCAGGATCGCCACATCGGGTCGGAGTGCGGGGATGCGCGCCATCGCCTCGGTCGCGGTCGCAGACTCGCCGACCACCTCGATGTCCTCATAGGCGTCGAGGAGATCGCACAGTCCGCGGCGGACGAGCTCATGGTCGTCGACGAGGTAGATGCGGATGGGACGACCGGCGCCGACTGGGGTGTCCTCCGTCACGGGGAGCGAGGTCTCCGTGGGGCCGGGATCGACGGGCGCGTCGTGCATCAAGTCCTCCGAAGGGTCGTCCTGCAGGCGTGTCACCATCGTCACGCTCCCGGTCGAGCTCGGGGGAGGGCCTTCGTATCCACCGGCTGGGGACCAACGTCCCTCAAGAGACCGGAATGCCGCATGGACCTGACCTTGGGCGCCCGAGGTCAGGACCTTCGTCCGTTGGATCTGGCGCGGCGAATCTGCAGGATTGTCGGATGCATCCTGTCCAGCGACTCGTGGTCGCTCGCGCCGACGCGCCCTGGTTCCGGCGCCGCCCTCCGATGGCGGTGGCGCTTGCCGGCGTGCTCTTCGCCGCCATCTTCGCGTTGCGGCTGATGTTCGGGATGGACACCACCGAGGGCATCACCATGCTCTACGCCCTCCCCATCACCCTGCTGGCACTGGCGCTCGGCAGGCGTGGCGGAGTCGCGGCCGGCCTGGTGGCCGTGGCACTGGTGGCCGTGTGGGTGGTGGTCGACTCAGTGGAGCTCGGGCTGCTCGGCTGGGCCTCACGGACGCTCCCTCACCTGCTCGTCGGTGTGCTCCTGGGCGATGCTTCCGACCGTCTCCAGCGGGCAGAGCAGCTGCAACGGACCCACGAGATCGCGGAGCTGCGGCATCGCCAGGCCGTGGAGATCAACGACACCCTGGTCCAGGGCATGGCGGCGGCGAAGTGGGCGATGGAGTCGGGCCGTCATGATCGGGCCATGCAGACCCTCGAGGAGACACTGGAGACCGGTCAGCGGCTCGTCTCCGACCTGATGCGGGACGCGGACATGGGGATCGACGGTCAACGCGGGCACCCAGACAGCTCGGCGATCGGCGCCTGAGGCTGGGATCACCTCGTCCGAACGCTGCGGCGCCCCCGACAGGGGCGTAGGTTCGACGATGAGGGAGGTGCACCGTGATCGCCGAGGCCGTGCTGAGCGACGGGACCCCGGCTCTCATCCTCCCGCTGCTGCCGACGGACCGCGAGGCCCTCCGCGAGGGCTATGAGCATCTGTCCGCACGCACCCGGGACAGCCGATTCCTGTCGGGGGTGCCCCACCTCACCGAGGGGCTGCTGCACCACCTGGTGGACGAGGTGGACGGTATCGACCACATCGCGCTCGCCCTCGTGGCGCTGGACAGCCACCATCACGGTGACCCGGTGGGAGTGGGCCGGATCATCCGCTACGCCGACCAACCCGATGCGGCCGACCTGGCCGTGACCGTGATCGACGAGTGGCAGGGGCGCGGCGTGGCGCGGGCGCTGCTCGCCGAGCTGTTGCGGGCCCGTCCGGTTGGAGTCACCCGGATCGTCACCAGCATCGCCGCCGACAACGCCGCCTCGATCGCGATGGTGCGCAGCCTCGGACCGTGCACCCTGACCCCGGTCGGGGGCAACTGCCTCGAGGTGGAGGTCCAGCTCGTGCCGGAGGACGACCGGGTGCTTCCCGGGACCTAGGCCCCTAGCGATGACCCGGTACGGCTACGAATGTTGGTGGCAAGTGCCAGGGACGGAGCGATCGTGAGTGCCATCACCAGGGGGACGAACCCCACCACTCTTCCGGCGGTGGCGGTCTCCGTCGCGCAGATGTTCCAGGACCGCGTGGCGCGGACGCCTGACGCGGAGGCCTACCGGTTCCCCACCCGCAACGGCTGGGCGTCGTACACCTGGCTCGAGACGCAGCAGCGGGTCCGGGTGCTGGCCGCCGGCCTGCTCGCCCTGGGCATCGAGCCAGAGGACCGGGTGGCGATCGCGAGCGGGACCCGCATCGAGTGGGTGCTGGCGGACCTGGCCATCACCTGCTCCGGAGCCGCGACGACCGCGGTCTATCCGACGACCAGCGCCAAGGACGTCTCCTTCATCCTGGCCGACAGCGGGTCGAGGATCGCCTTCGTGGAGGACCAGACCCAGATCGACAAGCTGTGGGCCTGGCGCGACCAGCTGCCCGCGCTCGAGAAGGTGATCAGGTTCGACGGGAAGGGCGATGGAGAGTGGGTCATCGGCCTCGAGGACCTCCGGGCGCTGGGGAAGCGTCGCCTCGACGAGGACCCCACCTGCGTCGATGAGGCGATCGCGGCCATCACCTCGGGCCAGCTGGCGACGCTGATGTACACCTCCGGCACCACCGCGCAGCCCAAGGGCGTCGAGCTGCCTCACAGCTGCTGGACGTACGTCGGCGCCGGGGCCGAGTCGCTCGGGATCCTCACCAGCGACGACCTGCAGTTCCTCTGGCTGCCGCTGTCGCACTCGTTCGGCAAGATGCTCGAGGCCGTCCAGCTGCAGATCGGATTCGCCACCGCGATCGACGGTCGGATGGACAAGATCGTCGACAACCTGGCAGAGGTCCGACCGACCTTCATGGCCGGGCCCCCGAGGATCTTCGAGAAGGTGCACGGCAAGGTGAAGCAGAGCGTCCAGGCTGACGGCGGGGTGAAGAAGGCTCTGTTCGACTGGGCCTTCCGCGTCGGGCGCACGGTGTCTCGGTGCCGGCTCGAGGGTCTGCGGCCCTCGCCGTTGGTCAGGCTCGAGCACACCGTCGCCGACCGGCTCGTCCTCGCCAAGATCCGCGATCGCCTGGGCGGACGGATCCGCTTCCTGCTGTCGGGCAGCGCTGCTCTGTCGGCGGACGTCGCGAGCTGGTTCCATGCCGCCGGCCTCCCCGTGCTCGAAGGCTACGGGCTGACCGAGACCAGCGCGGCCGGCTGCATCGGCCAGCTGGAGGACCTCGTCTTCGGCCACGTCGGCCCGCCCATCACCGGGACCGAGGTCCGGATCGCGGCCGACGGAGAGATCTTCTTGCGCGGGCCCAGCGTGATGCGTGGCTACCACCACCTGCCGGAGGAGACGGCCGCCGTCCTCAGCCCCGACGGGTGGTTCGCCACCGGCGACGTCGGGGAGCTCGACGAACAGGGCCGGCTGCGGATCACCGACCGCAAGAAGGACCTGATCAAGACCTCCGGCGGCAAGTACATCGCGCCCCAGGCCATCGAGGTGCTCTTCCGCGCGGGCTGCCCGTTGGCCAGCCAGATGATCGTGCACGCCGAGGGACGCCACTATGCGACGGCTCTGGTGTCGCTGGACCCCGACGCCTTGACGGAGTGGGCGGTCTCGCAGGGGATCACGACGCGCGACTACCGGGCCCTCACCGATAGCCCGGCCGTGCGCGACTACGTCCAGGAGTGCGTGGACAACCTCAACCGGCAGCTGAACCGGTGGGAGACCATCAAGGACTTCCGCATCCTCGACCACGACCTGTCCGTCACCAACGGTGAGCTGACGCCGAGCATGAAGGTCCGTCGCAAGGTCGTGGAGGCCGACCACCGGGGGCTGCTGGAGACGATGTACGCCAAGTAGAGCGCTTTCACCGCACGACCTCTTGCCAAGAGCGGGGTGCGCAGGGTTTCCTGCCTCCAAGTCCGCGCCGGTCAGCGACGCGGACGCCGTTCTCAGGAGGCGCCTTGCACCGCATTCGCATGATGGCGACGGGAGGGGCGAGCGCCCTGGTCCTGTCCCTGGTCCCCGTGGCCGCCACCCAAGCCGACGACCCCGCCGGTCAGTCGGCTGATCGCTCCGTCTCGCAGGAGGCGGACGCCAAGCCGCGCCCCGGCAAGCAGGCCGGCACCAAGCGCCTGCGCAAGGCGGTCACGACCAGGCAGATCATGGAGCACAACCGCGCGTTCCAGCGGATCGCCAACCGCAACGACGGCAACCGCGCCTCCGGGACGCCCGGCTACGACGCGTCCGCCGACTACGTGATGCGCAAGCTCAAGCGCGCGGGCTACCGCGTGCGCGAGCAGGAGTTCACGTTCCCGTTCTTCCAGGAGTTCTCCGAGCCGGTCCTCGAGCAGACCGATCCGATGGCCACCACCTACGAGACGGGCACCTTCTCCTTCTCCGGTGACGGGGACGTCACGGGCACCCTGGTGCCGATCGACCTGACCCTGCCGCCGCCGGCGGAGCCGGGCGCCACGTCCGGTTGCGAGGCCGAGGACTTCCCGGCGCCGGGTGAGGACGACGCCATCGCGCTGGTCCAGCGCGGCACCTGCGCGTTCGGGGTCAAGGCCCAGCTCGCCCAGGACGCCGGCTATGACGCGGTGATCATCTTCAACGAGGGCCAGGAGGGGCGCACCGACCTGACCACCGGCACGCTCGGAGACCCCGTCTCGATCCCCGTGGTCGGGGCGTCCTTCGAGGACGGGGCGGCACTGGCGGCCCAGACGGAGGCCGGAGACGTCACGATGCACGTCGCCACCGACGTGCGCACCGATCCCGCCGCACGCACGAGCAACATCATCGCGACCACGCGCACGGGCAACCCCAACAGGGCGCTCGTCGTCGGAGCTCACCTCGACTCGGTCACCGAGGGCGCCGGCATCAACGACAACGGCAGCGGCAGCGCCACGATCCTCGAGATCGCCGAGCAGATGGCCAAGCTGAAGATCAAGCCGCGCCAGCAGGTGCGCTTCGCCTTCTGGGGGGCCGAGGAGTCCGGGCTGCTCGGCTCGGAACACTACGTCAAGACGCTCACCAAGAAGGGCATCAGCCGGATCATGGCGAACCTGAACTTCGACATGGTCGGGTCGCCCAACTACGCCCGCTTCATCTACGACGGGGACGGCTCCGACACCGAGCTCGCGGGCCCTGCCGGCTCGGGGAAGATCGAGCAGGTCTTCACCAGCCACTTCCGTCGCGAGAAGCTGGCGAGCGCGCCCACCGAGTTCAGTGGCCGCTCGGACTACGGCCCGTTCATCGCGGTCGGCATCCCGGCCGGTGGTCTGTTCACCGGAGCCGAGGGCATCAAGACGGCTGAGGAGGCCGCTCTGTTCGGCGGCACCGCGGGCGAGGCCTACGACAAGTGCTACCACGCCAAGTGCGACAACATCCGCAACGTGAGCACGAAGGCGATCGGGGAGATGTCCGACGCGGCCGCGCACGCGGTCCTGCGTCTGGCCCAGGCCAAGCGGGGCTTCCTGCCGGCCCGTCCCAGCGACCGGGTCGCGCAGCGCTCGGCGAAGGTCGCTTCCCACGCGCATGAGCTCGTGAAGTAGTCCCAGCACACCGATCACTGCGGCACCCGTCCTCGAGGAGGGCGGGTGCCGCAGTCGTGTGGTCTCGACGTCGGTTGCTGCGCAATCTGCTCGACCAGCGGGGGCGGTGGCGAGTCTCAGACGAGCCAGACGCTCTGGGCGCTGCACACCACGGCGCCGAGCAGCTCGGCGAGAGGGCGTTGGTCGACCTGCGCGCGGCCGGCTGCCAGGCAGGCCACCAGGAGCGGGAGCAGATCGAGGGTCCCCGCGACGGCGAGGTCCACGACGGCGTCGACCTCGGCGGCCCATTCATCCCCCAGCGGGGACCAGATCTCCGCGGCCAGCGCGTCGCTGAGCACCAGCATCAGGTCCTCGCCCGGTGCCTCCCGGCACTCGACGCTGCCCATCGCCGCCAGCGCCTCGGGGGAGGCAGAGACCCAGGAGCCCTCGATGTCGAGGCGCAGACCGGCGCGGGCGGCGAGCCGTCCGAGCACCCACAGGTCGAGCTGGTTCAGCTCGCGCCCGAGAGCCTCGGCAGCCCAGTGGCCGGGCACGTGGTCGATGCGGAGGATGGTCACGGTGCTTGTCCCGTTCGCTGGTGCGCCTGGTGGCGCAGATCGTGGCTTGTGCTCCAGATGTCGGCATGCGGAGTGCAGGACATGAGGGGGTGGGGCAAAGAGGGAGTAACGGGAGGCCCACAGTTCTGCCCGCCTCCCAGCGTCGCCAGGGCAGACACGGATCGACGCAGGCCGCCTCCTGGATTCGGGCATGATCCGTCGTGCCAGCCGATAGCCTCCGGCCATGGCTGGAGCAGATGTATTCGACACAGATGTCGCCGTGGTCGGCAGCGGGTTCGGTGGCGCGGTCACCGCGCTGCGCCTGACCGAGGCCGGGCACCGGGTGCTGGTGCTGGAGAAGGGCCAGCGGCACAGTGACGAGGACCTGCTGCGAGCCCGGCGCGACCCGCGGGCCTACCTGTGGCAGCCCAGCCTGGGCATGCGCGGGTTCTTCTGGCAGCGGATCTTCCGCCACATGGCGATCATCGGCGGGACCGGTGTGGGCGGTGGCTCGATCGTGTGGGCGGGCGTGCTGCTCGAGCCCGGTGCGGACTTCTACGCCGAGCCGGCCATGACGGCGCTCGGAGTGGACTGGGCCTCGGAGCTGTCGGCGCCCCTGGCCCGGGCGGGCCGGATGCTCGGTCGGGTGCACAGCCCGCACCGAGGACCGATGGACGACCATCTGCGCTCGGCGGCACGAGCGGTGGGTGCGGAGGCGTCGTACGGGCCCGTGCCATTGGCCATCCACTTCGGACGCGAGGGTGTCAGCGGCCCCGATCCCTTCTTCGAGGGCGAGGGCCCCGAGCGCACCGGATGCCGGCTGTGCGGCGAGTGCCTGCTCGGCTGCCCCTACGGCGCGAAGAACCAGCTGACCCGCAACTACCTCCACCTGGCGGAGCGGTACGGCGCGGAGATCCGCCCTGAGCACGACGTGCGCAGCATCGAGCCGCTGCCGGGCGGGGGCTACCTGCTGCGGGTGGGGCATCCGTGGCGTCGCGAGCCGCTCAGGGAGATCCGGGCGCGGCGCGTGGTGCTCGCCGCGGGGGTGCTCGGCACCGTCGAGCTGCTCTACCGATGCCGGGACGAGCTCGGCACCCTGCCCCGGGTCTCGCGTCGGCTGGGTCAGCACGTCCGCACCAACTCGGAGGCGCTCACGGCGGTCCTGCAGCCCCCGGGCGAGGACCTCTCCCGTGGGCCGACGATCTCCAGCGACTTCCACCCCGACGAGCGCACGCACACGACCCTGAACCGCTACATCGGCGGTTGGCACATGCGCTTGCAGCTCGGTCCGCTGGTCGACGGCGAGCGTCCCGGTCGGCGCGCGGCACGGGTGCTGGGGCAGCTCGTCACTCGCCCGGGAGCCCAGGCGCGAGTGCTGACCGCTCGCCGGTTCCTGCAGCGGCTGACGGTGCTGACCACCATGCAGCACCACGACAGTGAGCTGGCGCTGGACCTGAGCCCCTCGCCGGTGCGGCCCTGGCGTCGGGTGCTGCGCTCCCGCCTCTCCGGTGGCGTCCGCCCACCCAGCTATCTCCCCATCGCCAACGAGGTGACCCGGGCGTTCGCCGCCGCCTCGGGAGGCCGACCGCTCAACCTGCTCGGCGAGTCCGTCGGCGGGCTCTCGATCACCGCGCACATCCTCGGGGGAGCGGTGATGGGGGTGGACGGCGAGCACGGCGTGGTCGACGCCGACCACGAGGTGCACGGTCACCCGGGCCTCTACGTCATGGACGCCAGCGTGATCCCCGCCAACCTGGGCGTGAACCCGTCGTTGACCATCACCGCGCTGGCGGAGCGGTTCGCCGCACGGTTCCCGGCGGCCGTCGGGGACGTCGTACGACGTGCGCCGATCGACGCCCGGCCCGTCGGCGTGCCGACGGATCCGGTGGAGGCCTAAATGAAGAAAAGGCTCCGTGGAGCCGGAGCCTTCTCAGTGTCCGAGGGGGGACTTGAACCCCCACGCCCGATAAAGGGCACTAGCACCTCAAGCTAGCGCGTCTGCCTATTCCGCCACCCGGACGAGTGCGGTGGAACTGTAACAAAGGATCGCCCCAACTCTCACATCGGCCCCTGCAGGTGCGGATGTCAGGATGGGGCCATGGTCACCGAGAGCTCCCAGCCCGCGCCCTACGACCCGGCCGCCGAGGTCGTCGACCTGTGTCGCGACCTGATCCGCATCGACACCTCCAACTACGGCGACGCCGAGGGGCCCGGGGAGCGCAAGGCCGCCGAGCTCGTGGCGACGCTGCTCGACGAGGTCGGCATCGAGTCGAAGCTCTACGAGTCCGAGCCGGGGCGGACGTCGCTGATCGCCCACTGGGGCGGTACGACGGGGGAGCCGCTGCTGCTGCACGGTCACCTGGACGTCGTCCCCGCCGCGGCGGAGGACTGGCAGGTCGACCCCTTCTCCGGCGAGATCAAGGACGGCTTCGTCTGGGGGCGCGGCGCGGTCGACATGAAGGACTTCGACGCGATGCTGCTGTCGGTGGTGCGTGCCCGCACCCGTGCGGGACGGCTGCCGGACCGTCCGATCGTGCTGTGCTTCACCGCCGACGAGGAGGCCGGCGGGCACAAGGGCGCCGAGCACCTGCTCAAGGTGGCGCGCGAGGACCTCGAGGGCTGCACCGAGGCCGTGGGGGAGGTGGGCGGCTTCAGCGCCACGGTCCGGGGACGGCGGATCTACCTGATCGAGGCAGCCGAGAAGGGGATGGCCTGGATGCGACTGCGCGCGCGTGGTCGTGCCGGGCACGGGTCGATGATCAACGGCGACAACGCCATCACCGAGCTGGCCGGAGCCGTGGCGCGGATCGGCGCCTACGAGTGGCCGGTCCGGCTGACGCCCGCCATGCGGGTGCTTCTCGCGTCGGTGGGGGAGCTGGCGGGCACCGAGGCCACGCCGGAGAACGCCGAGGCGCTGGTCCAGGAGTTCGGGCCGGCCGCACGGATGCTCGGTGCCGTGATCCGCAACACCGCCAACCCGACGATGCTCGACGCGGGCTACAAGGTCAACGTGATCCCCACCGAGGCCACCGCGCACCTGGACGGACGGTTCCTACCGGGCTACGAGGACGAGTTCTTCGCCACGATCGCCGAGCTGTGCGGCGAGAACGTCGAGATGGACTTCGTCAGCCACCAGCAGCCCTGGGAGATGCCCTACGACACCCCGCTCGTCGACGCGATGACCCGCTCGCTGATGGCCGAGGACCCCGACGCCCTCGTGGCGCCGTACCTGATGAGCGCCGGGACGGACGCCAAGCACTTCACCAAGCTCGGGATGCGCTCCTACGGCTTCGCCCCGCTGCGGCTGCCGGCCGATCTCGACTTCACCGCGCTCTTCCACGGCGTGGACGAGCGGGTCCCGGTGGACGCCCTGGAGTTCGGGGCGAGGGTCTTCGACCGCTTCCTCGACGAGGCCTGAGCAGCCGCAGGTGGAATGGGCGACCCGGGTCGCGGGTTGGGCTACGTGAACGATCCGCACGCACCCAACCGAAGGAGAGCTCGTGAGCAAGGTCCTTTTCGTCGTCACCGCCGCCCGGCACTGGACGCTCAAGGACGGCACCCAGCACCCCACCGGGTTCTGGGCTGAGGAGCTCGTCGCGCCGTACCGCGTCTTCACCGAGGCCGGCCACGAGGTCGTCGTCGCGACGCCCGGCGGCGTGAAGCCCGTCGTGGACGAGGCCAGCCTCGCTGCCGACGCCAACGGCGGGCAGGAGAGCGCGGACGCCATCCGGTCCGAGCTCGAGTCGATCGAGCAGCTGGGCTCGCCGGCCCGGCTCGAGGACGTGTCGATCGCGGACTACGCCGCTGTGTTCTACCCCGGCGGTCACGGTCCGATGGAGGACCTCGCCGAGGACGTCACCTCCGCGCGCCTGCTGACCTCGACGCTGGCCTCGGGCAAGCCGCTCGGCATCGTCTGCCACGCCCCGGCCGCGCTCCTCGCGACGGCCGACGCGGACGGGGCAAGCCCGTTCAGCGGCTATCGCCTCACCGGCTTCAGCAACGCCGAGGAGGCCCAGGCCGGACTGGCCGACAAGGCTCCGTGGCTGCTGCAGGACCGCCTGGTCGCGCTGGGCGCGGACTATCAGGAGGCCGAGCCGTGGGCGCCGAACGTCGTTGTGGACCGGACGCTCTACACCGGTCAGAACCCGGCGTCGTCGGGTCCGCTGGCCGAGGAGATCCTCAAGGCTCTGTGAGCCGACGCAACGCGGTCGATCCGGAGCAGCACGTGCTCCGGATCGACCGCGTCGTCATGTGGTGGGCCTGGTCTCGACGTCGGTTGCTGCGCAACCTGCTCGACCAGCGAGGGGGCCTCGACGTCGGTTGCTGCGCAACCTGCTCGACCAGCGAGGGGGGCCTCGACGTCGGTTGCTGCGCAACCTGCTCGACCAACGAGGGGTCAGAGGTAGAGGGTCGGCCGCACCTGGCGGATGATCTTGCGGCGCAGCGTGACGCGGCGCGTCCCGTCGGGCGTGATCCGCACCCGGTCCAGCTCCCAGCCGCCGTGCTCGGCCCGGTCGACGAGCAGGCGAGTGACCACGTTGCGGGAGAACTCCCGCGAGAGGGTGATCCGGTCGAACTCCCACTCCACCCCGGGGGTGGGCGGGCGTCGGTGCGTGCGGGGGCTCATCTCACTCTCCTGAGACGTCGTCCAGGGCGTCGGCGATCTCACCGGGGAGCTCCAGCTCCTCGGTCTCCAGGGCGGCGCGCAGCTGGGCTGCCGTCCGGGCTCCCATGATCGGGGCGGTGACCCCGTCGCGGTCGCGCACCCAGACCAGGGCGACCTCGAGGGGCGACCAGCCCAGGCCGTCCGCGGCGCGCACGACGGACTCCACGATGCCGTGGCTGCGCTCGCCGAGGTAGGCGCTCACGAAGCCGGCGAAGTGCTCGGTGGCGGCGCGCGAGTCCGACGGCGTTCCGTGGCGATACTTCCCCGTCAGCACGCCCCGCCCGAGCGGTGACCAGGGGAGTACGCCGAGTCCCAGCGCCTGGGCAGCCGGCAGCACCTCGGCCTCGATCGCGCGGTTGAGCAGGGAGTACTCCACCTGGGTCGACGCCAGCGGGGTCCGACCGGGCACGGCGCGCTGCCAGGTCGCGGCCTGGGCGGTCTGCCAGCCGGTGTAGTTCGACACCCCGACGTACGACGCGCGCCCGCTGGTGACCGCGAGGTCCAGGGCGCTGAGCGTCTCCTCGAGCGGGGCTCCGTCATCCCACACGTGGACCTGCCAGAGGTCGACGTGGTCCACCCCGAGGCGCTTCAGCGAGGCGTCGAGGGTGGTCAGCAGGTGCCCACGCGACGTGTTGGTCGAGCGCTGGCCGTGGCGCCGCGAGATGCCGGCCTTCGTCGCGAGAACGAGATCGTCGCGGTCGGCGATGTCCCCGAGCAGCGAGCCGATGAGCTCCTCGGAGGCTCCGTCGCCGTAGCCGGCGGCCGTGTCGAGCAGCGTGCCACCCGCCTCGGTGAAGGCGATCAGCTGGTCGCGCGCCTCGTGCTCGTCGGTGTCCCGACCCCATGTCATCGTCCCCAGACCGAGCCGGGAGACCTTGAGCCCCGTGGAGCCCATCGCGCGCTGCTGCATGGCGCAACGTTAGCGACGACGACCACGGACGCCTCCCGCGGCTCGCCGTACACCCCGGGTGACGCGGCGGGTCGCGCCCTGCCCCCGTAGGCTTCCGGCCCGTGATGGACCTTCTCAAGGCAGTCGTGCTCGGAACCCTGCAGGGGCTCACCGAGTTCCTGCCGATCTCCAGCAGCGCCCACCTGCGGATCTTCCCGGAGATGGTGGGCTGGGGCGACCCAGGCGCTGCGTTCACCGCGGTGATCCAGATCGGGACCGAGCTGGCCGTGCTGATCTACTTCCGTGAGGACATCCTGCGCATCGCCACGGCGTGGCTGAAGTCGCTGGTGAAGCCGGAGTACCGCGGTCACCTCGACGCCCGGATGGGCTGGTTCATCATCATCGGCTCGTTGCCGATCGTGGTCCTGGGCATCGCCTTGAAGGACGTCATCGAGTCGGACTTCCGCAGCCTCTGGATCATCGGGACCACGTTGATCGTCCTCGGCATCATCCTCGGGGTCGCGGACCGGCTGAGCCGCAACAACAAGACCATCAAGCAGATCAACCTCCGCGACGCGGTCCTGATGGGACTCGCCCAGGCCGCCGCGCTGGTGCCGGGCGTCTCGCGCTCGGGTGCCACGATCTCGATGGGCCGCATCCTCGGCTACGAGCGCGAGGCCGCCACCCGCTACGCGTTCCTGCTCGCGATCCCCGCGGTCGTCGGCGCCGGCCTCTTCGAGCTCAAGGAGATCCCGCACGGCGACAACACCTTCGGCTGGGGACCCACCATCGTGGCTACCGTGGTCTCTTTCGTCGTCGGGTACGCCGCGATCGCCTGGCTGCTGCGCTACGTGTCGACGAGGTCCTACCTGCCGTTCGTCGTCTACCGGATCGGCCTCGGCGCGCTCACCCTCGGCCTGGTGGCTGGGGGAGTGCTGAACGCCTGAGGCCTCACAGCCACCCGGACTTCTTGAAGAAGACCCAGGCCGACAGCGAGCTCAACGCCATCAGCACCAGCGCGAACGGATAGCCGAATGCCCAGTGCAGCTCCGGCATGTTGTCGAAGTTCATACCGTAGACGGCCGCGATCAGCGTGGGTGCAGCGACCAGGCCGACGCCGGCCGAGATCTTGCGCATGTCGTCGTTCTGCCGGACGCTGATCGCCGCCATGTGCGCGTCGAACGCGGTCGAGAGCAGGCCGTCGAGGTTGTCGACGGTCTCCGCCACCCGGTCCAGGTGGTCGGCGACGTCGCGGAAGAACGGCGCCGACTCCGCCTGGATGCCCTCCACACGCCCCGTGGCGCACCGGCGGATCGGGTCACGCAGCGGCAGCACCGCGCGGCGCACCTCCGCGATCTCCCGCTTGAGGGTGTAGATGCGGACGGAGTCGTTGGTGCGGGCGGGGGAGAAGACCGACTCCTCGACCTCGTCGACGTCGACCTCGAGGGCGGCGGCGACGTGCCGGTACTCGTCGACGACCCGGTCGCAGACGGCGTAGACGACGGCCGAGGGGCCGTGGCTGAGCACGGACTCGACGCCCTCGAGGAACTCGCGGGCCGAGTGCAGCTCGGAGCCGACGCCGTGGCGGACCGTGACGATGTAGTCGGCGCCGACGAAGACGTTCACCTCGCCGGTCTCCACGGCGTCGTCCTCGTCGACGTACCAGAGCGTCTTGAGGACGAGGAAGATCCCGTCGTCGTAGTGCTCCAGCTTGGGCCGCTGGTGGGCGTGCAGGGCGTCCTCGACGGCGAGCGGGTGCAGGCCGAACACCTCGGCGACGCCGTCCAGCTCGGCCTCCGTCGGCTCGTGCAGGCCGACCCAGACGAACTCATCGTCCGTGGCGGCGCGGGCGCGGACCGCGGCGAGGTCCGCGATGTCGAACTCCAGCGGCACGCGGACGCCCTTGCGATAGAGCGCGTTGTCGACGATCACACCGCGAGGCTAGTCCCACTAGGCTCCCGGTCATGGCCACTGTCATCCTCGCGCGCCACGGGCGCACGACCGCCAACGCCTCCGGCATGCTCGCGGGCCGCCAGGCGGGGGTCCGGCTGGACGAGGCCGGCGCGAAGCAGGCGGCCGCGGCGGGGGCCCGCCTGGAGCAGGTCCCCCTCGTCGCGATCGTCACGAGCCCGCTGACCCGCTGTCGCCAGACGGCCGCTGCCATCGCCGAGGCCCAGAGGGGCACCGAGCGTCCGGTGCCGCGCGTGGTGAGCGAGCGGGGCCTGGTCGAGTGCGACTACGGGGACTGGCAGGGCCGGGCGATCAAGGACCTCGCTAAGGAGGACCTGTGGAAGGTCGTCCAGGCCCAGCCGTCCGCCGTCACCTTCCCCGGTGGCGAGTCGATGCAGGTGATGCAGGCCCGTGCGGTCGAGGCGATCCGGGGCCACGACGCCGCCATCGAGGCCGAGCACGGACCGGGCGCGGTCTGGGTCGCCGTCTCGCACGGCGACATCATCAAGTCGATCCTGGCCGACGCGCTGGGCACCCATCTCGACCAGTTCCAGCGCATCCACGTCGACCCGGCCTCGCTGTCGGTCGTCCGCTACACCTCGACCCGGCCCTACGTGCTGGGCCTGAACACCCATGCCGGGGCCCTGGACTGGCTCGTCCCCCCTGCCGGACACGCGGCGGCGGCCGCCCCATCCGGCGACGCGGTCGTCGGCGGTGGCGCGGGTCCGTCCGCGACCGCGTCCGAGGCGGGGTCATAAGGTGGACGACATGGCACCCCTCGTCCACGGTTTCGACCCTCCGGAGCGCTTCGTCGCGGGCACCGTCGGCCCTCCCGGCCAGCGGACCTTCTTCCTCCAGGCCCGCGAGGGGATCCGCGTCGTCAGCGTCTCGCTGGAGAAGCAGCAGGTGGCCGCGCTGACCGAGCGGATCGACGAGCTGCTCGACGAGGTGATGACCAACGCGAGCACCGAGGCGGTCGTGCCCGCAGTGGCGCCGCTCGACCTCGAGGACACCAATCCGCTCGACCAGCCGATCGAGGAGGAGTTCCGCGCCGGCACGATGACGCTGTCGTGGGATCCGACCGACGAGCGCATCGTGATCGAGGTCTTCCCGTTCACCGAGGCCGCGGTCGTGTCGCCCGACCAGCTCGACGAGGAGCTCGAGGAGCCGGAGCCCGACGAGCTGCTGCTGGTGCGGCTCACCGCCGCCGCTGCCCGGGCTTTCGTCAAGCGGGCCGCCTCCGTGCTCGAGGCTGGACGACCCGACTGCCCGTTCTGCGGCCACCCCATCGACCCCGACGGCCACCTGTGCGTGCGGGCCAACGGGTTCCGCCGCCGCGACCCGTGAGCACCCACTCGTCCGCGGAGTCACCCTCCGAGGACCTCCGGAGCGCCCCGATCCGCCTGCACGGCCGGGTGATGCCGGCCTCCAACGCGACGTTCATCGGAGAGATCGACGACGTCCGCGTGGTCTACAAGCCGGTGGCGGGCGAGCGCCCGCTCTGGGACTTCCCCGACGGCACCCTCGCCCAGCGCGAGGTCGCGGCGTACGCCGTGTCCCGGGCACTCGGCTGGGACGTCGTCCCCCTCACGTTCCTGCGCGACGGACCGCACGGGCCGGGCATGGTCCAGCTGTGGCAGGAGCCGGACGAGGAGCAGACGGCCGTCGACATCGTCGCGGAGGGCGAGGTGCCGGCGGGGTGGTGCCGGGTCTTCGACGGCGTCGACGGCAACGACAGCCCGGTGTCGCTGATCCACGAGGACACCGCACCCTTGCGCCGGATGGCGATCTTCGACGTGCTCGTCAACAACGGCGACCGCAAGGGCGGCCACGTCCTCGCGATGGACGACGGCCACCGCTACGGCGTCGACCACGGCGTCAGCTTCCACGTCGAGGACAAGCTGCGCACGGTGCTGTGGGGCTGGGCGGGGCAGGACCTGCTGCCCGACGAGCTCGACGCCGTACGACGCGTGGCCGAGGCGGCGGAGGGCTCCCTCGGCGCGGAGCTGGCCGAGCTTGTCACCGCCGACGAGCTGGCCGCGTTCGTCCGGCGGTGCGCGCTCCTGGTGCGCCACGGCGCGATGCCGGCGCCCGGCGGTGGCTGGCCGTCGATCCCGTGGCCACCCTTCTGACCGGACCCTTTGATGGGACCTTCCGACTGGGCCCGCAGGGGGTGTTGGCTAGGCTGCCCGACATGCGTACGTGGTCTGCTCCAGACGTCCCGACCCTGCCCGTCACGGGTCCCGCCGTCCGGGTGCACGACACCGCGACCGACGCCCTGGTGACGACGGCGCCGCACGGAACCGCCCGGCTCTACGTCTGCGGCATCACGCCGTACGACGCGACCCACATGGGCCACGCTGCGACCTATCTCGGCTTCGACCTGCTCTACCGCGCGTGGCGCAACGCCGGACGCGAGGTGCGCTACGTCCAGAACGTCACCGACGTCGACGACCCGCTGCTGGAGCGGGCCGACAAGGTCAACGTCGACTGGGTGGAGCTGGCCGAGCGCGAGACGCAGCTGTTCCGCGAGGACATGGAGGCGCTGCGCGTCATCCCGCCCGCGGAGTACATCGGCGCCGTCGAGTCGATCCCGCTCGTCACCGAGCTGATCCGCCGGATGGAGGCCGCCGGCGCGGTCTACCGCGTGGACGACGACCTCTACTTCTCGGTGACGGCCGACCCTGCCTTCGGGGCGGTGTCCAACCTCGACCGCGAGGCGATGCTCCGCATCTTCCCCGAGCGCGGCGGAGACCCCGACCGTCCCGGCAAGCGCGACCCGCTGGACTGTCTCGTCTGGCGTGCCGAGCGCCCCGGCGAGCCCGCCTGGGACAGCCCCTACGGCCCCGGGCGCCCCGGCTGGCACATCGAGTGCACGGCGATCGCCATGGAGCACCTCGGCGGCGCCTTCGACGTCCAGGGCGGCGGCAGCGACCTGGTCTTCCCCCACCACGAGATGTGCGCGGGGCACGCCCATGTGGCGGTCCCGGGGACGCCGTTCGCGAAGGCCTACACGCACGCCGGCATGGTCGCCTACGACGGCGAGAAGATGTCGAAGTCGCGGGGCAACCTGGTCTTCGTGTCCGCACTGCGCCGCAGCGACGTCGACCCGATGGCGATCCGGCTGACCCTGCTGCGCCAGCACTACCGCTCGGACTGGGAGTGGACCGACGACCAGCTCTGGGCCTCGGTCGACGCGCTCGTCCGGCTGCGCCAGGCGCTCTCGCTGGGTGCCGGTGCTCCGGCCGCTCCGGTGGTCGACGTGGTCCTCGGCGCACTGGCCGACGACCTCGACGCCCCGACGGCGCTCGCCGCGGTCGACGCCTGGGTGGCGGCGACCCTCGGCACCGACGGGCTCGCCGACACCAGTGACGCGACCGCCGCCGAGACGATGCGTGCGCTGCTCGACGCCGCGCTCGGCCTGTCCCTGTGACGCAGCCGGCCAGCGTCGCTCCCGGTCAGGAGCCGGCCGGGTCGTCCCCGCGGCGCTTGAGGTAGCGCTCGAACTCGCGCGCGATCGCCTCGCCCGACGCCTCGGGCAGGTCGGTGGTGTCGCGGGTCTCCTCGAGGGCACGGACGTAGTCCGCGACGTCTTCGTCCTCCTCGGCCAGCTCGTCGACGCCGCGCTCCCAGGCGCGCGCGTCATCGGGAAGGTCGCCCAGCGGGATGCTCGTCTGCAGCAGGTCCTCAAGCTGACCGACGAGGGCCAGGGTCGCCTTCGGGCACGGCGGCGCGGCGACATAGTGGGGGACCGCCGCCCAGTAGGAGACGGCGGGGATGTCGAGGCGCACACAGGCGTCCTGGAAGACGCCGACGATCCCGGTCGGGCCCTCGTAGGACGACTGCTCGAGCTTGAGCCGGTCGACCAGGTCGGGCTCGGTCGCCGTGCCCGTCACCGGGATGGGGCGCGTGTGCGGGGCGTCGGCGAGCAGGGCGCCCAGCGTCACCACGAGCTGGCCGCCCAGCTCGTCGCAGGCCGCCAGCAGCTCGGCGCAGAACTGCCGCCAGCGCATGTTGGGCTCGATGCCGCGGATCAGGATCACGTCGCGGCCCAGGCCGGGGGGCGAGGCCACCGCGATCCGCGTCGTCGGCCACTCGATGCGCCGGTGGCCGTTGGAGTCGGTGCCGACGACGGGGCGGTTGACCTGGAAGTCGTAGAACTCCTCCGGGTCGACGGCACCGACGACGCGCGCGTCCCAGACCTCGATCAAGTGGTCGATCACCGAGGAGGCCGAGTCGGCCGCGTCGTTCCAGCCCTCGAAGGCGGAGATCACCACCGGGTCGACCAGCGCGGGCACGTCGTCCATCTCGATCACCTGCCCAGCCTAGTTCGCGCCTGAGGATTTCATCGGGGCGGAGTGCCGGTGTCACGATGCGGGAAGGCGGTCCACGACGTGGACAGCTCTGCCTACGCTGGAGAAGCGGTCCGCCCGCGACCTTCGAGGAGACCCTGTGAGCCCGTCCGACGCCCAACCGGCCGACCTGATCCGTCCCGACCTGACCGACGAGCTCTCCGAGGCGATGCGCACCCGCATCCTCGTGATCGACGGCGCGATGGGGACGATGATCCAGGGCTACGGACTGGAGGAGGCCGACTACCGCGGGGAGCGGTTCGCCGACTTCGACCGCGAGCTCAAGGGCAACGCCGACGTGCTGTCGCTGACGCGTCCCGACGTGATCCGTGACATCCACCGCGCCTACCTCGACGCCGGTGCGGACATCGTCGCGACCAACACCTTCAGCGCCCAGCGCATCTCGCAGGCCGACTACGGCCTCGAGGATCTGGGCTACGAGTTGAACCTCGCCTCGGCGCGGCTGGCCCGCGAGGCGGCCGACGCGGTCACCGCGGAGACTCCGGACCGACCCCGCTACGTCGCCGGGGGACTCGGCCCCACGAACCGCACCGCCTCGATCAGCCCCGACGTCAACGACCCCGGCAAGCGCAACACCAGCTTCGACGAGCTCGCCGAGGCCTATCTCGAGCAGGCGCGCGGCCTGGTCGATGGTGGTGCCGACCTGCTGTTGATCGAGACCATCTTCGACACGTTGAACGCGAAGGCGGCGATCTTCGCGCTGGAGACGCTCTTCGAGGAGCGCGAGCGGCGCTGGCCGGTCGTCATCTCCGGCACCATCACCGACGCGTCGGGCCGGACCCTCTCGGGCCAGCTGCCCGAGGCGTTCTGGAACGCCGTGCGCCACGCGCGTCCGCTCGCGATCGGCCTCAACTGCGCCCTGGGCGCGACCGACATGCGCCCCTACATCGCCGAGCTTGGGCGGGTCGCCGACTGCTTCGTCTCCTGCTATCCCAACGCCGGCCTGCCCAACGCCTTCGGCGAGTACGACGAGACCGCCCAGCAGATGGCGGCGGTCCTGGCCGAGTTCGCCGACAACGGGCTGGCCAACATCATGGGCGGCTGCTGCGGCACCACCCCCGAGCACATCGCGGCGATCGCCGGCGCCGCCCAGGGCGGCACCCCCCACGTCCCGGCGACGCTCCCGGCCGCGACCCGCCTGTCGGGGCTCGAGCCCTTCAACATCACTCCCGACAGCCTCTTCGTCAACGTCGGCGAGCGCACCAACATCACCGGGTCGGCCCGCTTCCGCAAGCTGATCAAGGACGCCGACTACGACGCCGCGCTCTCGGTGGCTGCCCAGCAGGTGGAGAACGGCGCACAGGTCATCGACGTCAACATGGACGAGGGGATGATCGACGGCGTCGCCGCGATGGACCGCTTCCTCAAGCTGGTGGCGGGCGAGCCCGACATCTCCCGGGTCCCGGTGATGATCGACTCGTCCAAGTGGGAGGTGATCGAGGCCGGCCTCAAGTGCGTCCAGGGCAAGCCGATCGTCAACTCCATCTCGATGAAGGAGGGCGAGGACGCCTTCCGCGCGCAGGCGCGCCTGTGCCGCAAGTACGGCGCGGCTGCCGTCGTGATGGCCTTCGACGAGGACGGCCAGGCCGACGACCTCGAGCGGCGCAAGGAGATCTGCGCCCGGGCCTATCGCATCCTCACCGAGGAGGTCGGGTTCCCCGCCGAGGACATCATCTTCGACCCCAACGTGTTCGCAGTGGCGACCGGCATCGAGGAGCACGCGTCGTACGGCCTGGACTTCATCGAGGCCACCCGCTGGATCAAGGAGAACCTGCCCGGCGCCAAGGTGTCGGGCGGCATCTCCAATGTGTCGTTCTCGTTCCGCGGCAACAACCCCGTGCGCGAGGCGATCCACGCTGTCTTCCTCTACCACGCGATCGCGGCCGGGCTGGACATGGGCATCGTCAACGCCGGCGCCCTCGTCGTCTACGACCAGGTCGACCCCGAGCTGCGCGAGCGCATCGAGGACGTCGTGCTCAACCGGCGCCCCGACGCGGCCGAGCGGCTCCTGGAGGTCGCCGAGGAGCACAACCGCGCGGCCGGACGCAGCGAGGCCGTCACCGAGGAGTGGCGCGAGCTGCCCGTCGGCGAGCGGATCACCCACGCGCTGGTCAAGGGCATCGACGCCTACGCCGAGTCCGACACCGAGGAGCTGCGAGCGCTGATCGAGTCGCGCGGCGGCCGTCCCATCGAGGTCATCGAGGGGCCACTGATGGACGGCATGAACGTCGTCGGCGACCTGTTCGGGGCTGGCAAGATGTTCCTGCCGCAGGTCGTGAAGTCCGCCCGGGTGATGAAGAAGGCCGTGGCCTACCTGATCCCCTTCATCGAGCAGGAGAAGCTCGACAAGCCGGAGTACGCCACCGCCAAGGACACCAACGGCACCATCGTGATGGCCACGGTCAAGGGCGACGTGCACGACATCGGCAAGAACATCGTCGGTGTGGTGCTGCAGTGCAACAACTTCGAGGTGATCGACCTCGGCGTGATGGTCCCCGCGCAGAAGATCCTCGACAAGGCCGTCGAGGTGGGAGCCGACGCGATCGGCCTCTCTGGCCTGATCACGCCCTCGCTCGACGAGATGGTCAACGTCGCCGCCGAGATGCAGCGTCAGGGCCTGACGATCCCGCTGCTGGTCGGGGGAGCGACGACGTCGCGCGCCCACACGGCCGTCAAGGTCGACGGCAAGTACGACGGGCCGGTCGTCTGGGTCAAGGACGCCTCGCGCTCGGTCCCCACTCTGGCCGCGCTGCTGAGCGATGCTCAGCGCCCCAAGCTGCTGGCCGACCTCAAGACCGACTACGACTCCCTGCGCACCCGCTATGCCGCCAAGCACGACCGGCCGATGGTGTCGCTCGAGCAGGCCCGCGCCAACCGGACCCCGATCGACTGGCAGGGCTACGAGCCGCCGGCCCCCCGGAGCCCCGGCGTGCACGTGCTGTCGTCGTACGACCTGGGCGCGCTGCGCGACTACATCGACTGGCAGCCGTTCTTCAACGCCTGGGAGATGAAGGGTCGCTTCCCCGACATCCTGAACAACCCGGCGACGGGGGAGACCGCCCGGGCCCTCTACGACGACGCGCAGGCGATGCTCGACCGGATCATCGAGGAGAAGTGGCTCACCGCCAACGCCGTCTTCGGCTTCTTCCCCGCCAACGCGGTCGGCGACGACATCGTGCTCTACACCGACGAGTCGCGCACCGAGGTGCTCCAGACGCTGCACAACCTGCGTCAGCAGGGCGACCACCGCGACGGCGTGCCGAACCGGTCGCTGGGTGACTTCGTCGCTCCGCAGCAGACCGGCCTGCCCGATCACGTGGGGGCCTTCGCCGTCACCGCCGGGCTCGGCATCCACGACCGGATCTTGGCCTTCAAGGAGGAGCAGGACGACTACTCCGCGATCCTGCTCGAGTCGCTCGCCGACCGGCTGGCCGAGGCGTTCGCCGAGCACCTGCACGAGCGGGTGCGCAAGGAGTTCTGGGGCCACGCCCCCGACGAGGAGCTCGACAACGAGGCGCTGATCTCCGAGAAGTACACCGGCATCCGCCCGGCCCCCGGCTATCCCGCGTGCCCCGAGCACACGGAGAAGAAGACGCTCTGGGAGCTGCTCGACGTCAACGCCAACACCGAGATCGAGCTCACCGACGGGATGGCCATGTGGCCGGGGGCAGCGGTCTCGGGCTGGTACTTCTCCCACCCGCAGTCGCAGTACTTCGTCGTCGGCCGGGTGGGCCGCGACCAGGTCGAGGACTACGCCGAGCGCAAGGGCTGGACGATGGCGGAGGCCGAGCGCTGGCTGTCGTCGAACCTCGCCTACGACCCGGAGGACTGAGCCGGGGTGGCTCGGCTCCGGGGCAGTCCTCAGACTGCCCCGGAGCCTCACCTCATGTTGCTGCGTGGATCAACGAACGCGACGCCTGTTGGTCCAGTCCTGCGTCGTCGTGCCGGTCTTGGCGACCTTGGCGACGTACTTCGTCCTCTTCCATCCGTTCTTGTCGTGCACCACGATCTTCACCTTCCCGTTGGCTCCCAGGACGCCGGTCCCGACCAAGACCCGATTGCCGTTCCTCGTGATCTTGATGACGGTCACCGACGCGCCCGCAGCCTGGGCGGTGCCCGCCACGACGTTGATCCTGTCGTCCCTGGCGCCGTTGTCCTTGGCCCTCAGGGTGGCGTCGACGACCGTGGGGCTGGGCTGGGGGACCGTGAACTTCTGGATGTAGGTGGCGGCGTTCGCGTCGAGGTCGGTGACCTTGACGTAGAACACGTAGTCGCCAGGCTCCAGACCGGTGTAGGTCTTGGTGCCCACGGCTGCGTCCTCCCACTCACCCTTGACGCCATGGACCGCCAGCAGGGTCTTCAGCGTCGCGCCGTCCTCGTTGGCCACGAAGCTGAACGAGGCCGAGTCGGAGGTGATGGCGTCGGTCGTGATCATCACGACCGGGGCGGTGGTGTCCTCGCCGCTGTCCGGGGGCTTCTGTCCGTGCACGGCGGGTGCCGCGAAGGACACGTACGCCGTCTCGGCCAGGTCGGTGCCACCCTGGATGCCGACGTCGATGCCGTACTGCCCGACAGGGGCACCCTCATTGACCATCAGATACCACACGAGGTCGGTGTACCCGGGGTTGAGCGACGCCGGCCACGTCCCGCTGAGTTCGTCCTGACCGCTGAGCGACAGGCTCATCGCAACCATGTCGAGGCCGTCGCTGGCGAAGACCTTCGCCTCGCCTGCCTCGAGCTCCTCCAACAGTTGCGTGTCGGGGTCGTCTTCGGGGCCGGTCAACGTGAAGGTCAGCGTGCCCTCCTGCTCGACGGGGGAGTAGACCCGCACGGGCAGGGGGTAGTAGGCGTCCTGGGTGCCGAGCACCGGCAGGTCAGCCCCCCACAGCACGGCCAGCGTGGCCGGGTGGACGTCGACCGACGAGCTGTCGCTGGCCAGGACCGCAGCCGTGTCGTCGACGTCGACGAGCTCGAGGGCCATGGTGAAGTCGCCGCTGGGTGCGGCCCCTGTCACCGTGACGTCGAGGTCAGTCGTCATCCGGTATCCCGGCTTCATCTCGAACCCGGTCTCCGCGCCCAGCCAACCGGTGAGGTCCTCCCCGGAGGTCGTGAGGGGAACCTCCACGCCACCGGAGGTGATCGTGACGTCACCCGCCTCGAGAGCGGTCGGCGCATCGATGGTCACACGCACCCTGGCCTCGTCGATCAGCGTGCCGCCCCACGGGTTGAAGAGCGAGCTCGTCGCCACGAAGGGCAGGGTCTGGAACGCGACCTCCGGGGCCGTCACCTGCACGGCCGGAAGGGTGATCGAGTCCATCTGCTCGTCATAGGTGTCGACGAGCACCGGGTCCATGTAGAAGCCCGGCAGGACGACCTCGTTCTCGTGCAGGTAGGCGATCACGGCACGTGCGTCGTCCGCCATCTGCGTGAACGCGGTGACCCCGGAGAGGGACCGGCTGTTGACCTCGTCCTCGGTGAGGCCAGTGGTGTCCGTCAGGTTGGTCCACTCGACGGCGTCAAGAACCCGGTCGACGTGCCAGGTCATCCCGGCGACATCGAGCCAGGTCACAGCCCCGGTGAAGATCTCGGAGCGGTTGTAGACGAAGCCGCTGTAGTCGACGAAGCTCTCACCGGCGGGCAGGACGTCGATCGGCACCGGCGTGGCCGGATCGGGGTCCGCAGACTGGATGAACGACAGCGATCCCCACGATGGCAGCGGGTCGAGGGCGGTGAAGCCGACGATCCGGTTGTAGTACTCGACCGTGTCGACGGTGATCGGGACGTACTTGCTCGAGGTGGTGCCGACGGCGACGGCGGCCAACTGCCACGCGTTGTAGCCGATGTCGGCGTAGTCGAGCCCGGGGATCTTGCCGGTGGTCATCAGGCTCTCGTAGATCGCGGCGTACTCAGGCGCCGCGTCCAGCGAGGAGCCGTCGGTGGACAGCCGCCCGGCCGCGTCGAGCGAGACCGTGGCGGCCAAGGTCAACTTGGTCTCGACGTCCTTGATCTTCCGCGCCAGCACGTCCTCGCTCGTGCGCGTCATGTTCAGTCGCTCGAGCTCGGGCTCGACCACGAACATGGCGTACTGGGGCTGCGCGTCGCACGCCTCGATCTCGGCGACCGGCAGCGGGTCGACCGGGCTCTTGATCCACTCACCCTGCAGCGGGATCACCCACACGTTGCGCCCGTCGAGCGGGTTGACCATGGCGGCGACCCCCGGCACAGCGGTGTAGGACACCGGCTGAACGCAGTATTCGACGGCCTCGGCGGCCTCCTCGGTCTCCGGGACGACGTACTCCTTCAACCGCGGTGTGCCGTCCGGTTCGCGCAGGGCCACGACGAGCTCGGAATAGACCGAGCCCGTACCAGAACCGCCTCCGTCGTCGCCGCCGCCACCGCCGCCACCACCGCCCGGTGCGGCACCTGTGGCCGCCGTGCCCGCACTGAGCGTGAGGGACGCGGCCAATGTGCTGACGAGCAGCACATGGAGCTTTGCTTTCGTCTTCCTGACCATGCTTTCCGACCTCCTCCATGGGCGCCAGAGGGCGCCACTCGCGATGCCGGAGGAGCGCAGGTCAGGCAGTGCGAGTGGATGTCCGAAGTACGGAATAGCGGTGTCGGCCGGACGTTCCTCCGAGCGTCCTTTTCCCAGTAGAGCCCCCGATAGTGAGGTTGTCTCGGGAACGGCTATGTTGCACGGATCGCACGAAGTCTGTTGTGCGCCTCACCCTCTGCCGAGTAAGTTTGTAGTCCCTCTCGCCGCCTCCAGCGCAGTCGTTGCGACGTCGCAGTCACCGGCGCTGGCGACATTGCGGCGACCGATCCCGACCCTGGCATCGCGAGCGGCGAAACCTCAGCCGTCTCGACCGTCTCGGGACCGACGAAGTGGCCTGGACCACCCGTCGTCGACCTGCACAGCGCGACGATCCGCAGACGCCTCGCCCGACCGTGAACACTTGGTCTTAGGGTGAGTCGTCGCATCGAGCGTGAGGGAGGGCACTGTGAGGACGACATCTGCGCGGTGGCCCAAGGCGGTCTTGTGGGACATGGACGGCACCCTGGTCGACACCGAGCCCTACTGGATCGAGACCGAGTTCGAGCTCGCCGAGCGGCACGGCGGCACCTGGAGCCGCGAGCACGCGCTGAACCTGGTCGGCAACGACCTGATCAGCTCGGGGCGCTACATCCGCGAGCACATGGGCATCGACCTCGAGCCGTCGGTGATCGTCGAGGAGCTGCTCGACGGAGTCGTGGCCCGGGTCGAGCGCGAGGTGCCGTGGCGACCCGGCGCCCGTGAGCTTCTCGCGGACCTCGGACGCAGGGGAGTGCCCTGTGCGCTGGTGACGATGTCCTACCTACGCTTCGTCGCGCCCGTTCTCGACGCCCTCCCCGCCGGCACCTTCGCCGAGATCGTGACCGGCGACGCGGTCACCCACGGAAAGCCGCACCCCGAGCCCTACCTCAGGGCCGCCGGTGCCCTCGAGCTCGACCCGACCTCGTGCCTGGCGATCGAGGACTCCAACACCGGGGCGCGCTCCGCCGAGGCGGCCGGCTGCCTCGTCCTCTGCGTGCCCAACCACGTCCCGATCCTCGAGGGCGAGAGCCGCGTCTTCCGCGACAGCCTGGTCGGACTCGACACCGCCGGCCTGCGCGCCCTGGTGGACTGAGACGCCCGGCGGTGCTCCGCTGACCGGGGCCGCCAGTCCGACTGCCGTGCAGACAGTTGTCGATTCGCGACCTTTCACCGGGGAACTTGCGGTGGCGTGGGCCACACCGCGGCCAGTATGTTCCCGGGAGCCGGTGTCGATCGGGGCCGGTTTCCATTCAGTGAGGGGTCTTGACGTGAACCGCAGAAAGCATGCGATCGCGCTGGCGGGGGTGGGCGTGCTGCTGGCGTCCCTCGTCGCCTGTGGCAGTGAGGACGACGACGGGGGCAACGGCGGCGAGGGCTCGCCCGAGGGAGGCTCCAGCGCTCCCTGGATCCTCGGCACCACCGAGTCCGTCACCGCGATGGACCCCGCCGGGTCCTACGACTTCGGTTCCTGGAACATGCAGTTCAACATCTTCGAGCAACTCGTCTCGATCCCGGCCGGCGCAGACGAGCCGGTGGGTGACGCCGCGGAGTCGTGCGAGTACGACGACGCTGAGACCGTGACCTGCACCCTGCGCGAGGGCCTGACGTTCTCCAACGGCAACGAGCTGACCTCCTCGGACGTGAAGTTCTCGCTCGAGCGCAACATCGCGATCGCGGACCCCAACGGCTCGTCGGTCCTGCTCGGCGCGATCAGCAACGGCGACGAGAAGAGCCCGGCCCTCGCCGAGGGCGCGATCGAGACCCCGGACGACACCACGGTCGTCTTCCACCTCAACCGTCCGGACACCACCTTCCTCAAGGTGCTGACCACGGCGACCGCCTCGATCGTCGACGAGGAGACGTTCCCGGCCGACAAGCTGCTCGGCGACGCCGAGGTCATCGGCTCGGGCCCCTTCAAGCTCAGCCAGTACAAGGCCGGCGAGCAGGCCGTGCTCGAGGCGAACGCCGAGTACGACGGCGAGCGCACCCCCGCCAGCTCGCAGGTCTTCGTGCAGTACTTCAACGACGCCGCCCCGCTCAAGCAGGCGGTCGAGTCCGGCCAGGTCGACGTGGCCTGGCGCACGCTGAGCCCCACCGACCTGAACTCCCTGGAGGAGGGCGGCAAGGTCGACGTCATCCAGGGCGAGGGGTCGGAGTTCCGCTACTGGGTGTGGCAGTTCGCGAACCCTGCCGCCAAGGATGTCGCCACCCGTCAGGCGGTCGCGCAGATCATCGACCGTGAGGCCATCGCGAAGAACGCCTACGACGGCACCGTCGAGCCGTCGTACTCCATCGTGCCGCCCGGCTTCGGTGGACAGAAGGACTCCTTCGAGGAGAAGTACGGCGAGCCCGATGTGGATGCCGCCAAGAAGCTGCTCGAGGACGCCGGGATCCAGACCCCGGTGGAGCTGACCATCGGCTACACGCCCACCCACTACGGTCCGAACGCGGTCGACGAGGCCAACGAGCTCGCCTCGCAGCTCAACGACAGCGGACTGTTCGACGTCTCCACCGAGGACGCCGAGTGGGAGCAGTACCAGAACCTCTACAAGGAGGGTGCCTACGACCTGTTCATCCTCGGTTGGTACCCCGACTTCCTGGACGCCGACAACTACCTGTCGCCGTTCCTGCGCGACGGGGGCTTCTACGCGAACAACTACAGCAACGAGGAGGTCAACGGCCTGCTCGACGAGGAGCTCGCTGAGACCGACGCCGACGCGCGCAACGAGCTGATCGGCGAGATCCAGGACATCGTGGCCGAGGACGTGCCCCTCATCCCGTCGTGGAACGGTCAGAACGTGGCCGTGGCCAGCTCCCAGATGGAGGGGGTCGAGGAGACGCTCGACCCGACCTACATCTTCCGCTTCTGGGGCATCTCGAAGAACGGCTGATCCCGCCCCACCCCCTGGGGAGGAGGGTGCGCGCCACGCACCCTCCTCCCCGCTTCATGTCCCCAGCCCCGCCCCGTCCAGAGGAGTCAGCTCTTGAGTTCCGCATCGGGCTCACTGCCCCGCTACGTACTGGTGCGACTCGCCCTGGTCGTCCCGATGATGTGGGTCCTGCTCACCATGGTGTTCTTCCTGCTGCGGGTAGCGCCGGGAGACCCGGTCTCCGCGGCCGTCGGCGGCAAGCTGAGCGAGGACGCGCTGGACGCCCGGCGCGCCACCCTCGGTCTGGACCGGCCCATGATCGTCCAGTACCTCGACTACCTAGGGGACGTCGTCCGCCTGGACCTCGGCAAGACGATCAGCGACAACCGGCCGGTCTTCGACATCATCAAGGACCAGGGCGGGGCGACGCTCACGCTGACTCTCGGCGCCTTCCTGGTGGCGCTGCTCATCGGCCTGCCCCTGGGGCGCCTGGCCGGTCGGCATCGCGACTCCGCCCTCGACGCGGTGATCCGCGTCTTCGGAGTCGTCGCCTACGCCGCGCCGATCTTCTGGGTGGGCATCATGCTGGTCATCCTCGTGGTGCAGCTCTTCCCGGGGTGGCCGACCTACGACATCGCCTCGGTCGTCACCAAGTTCACCGTGGAGCCGCGCACGCACATCCTGCTCGTCGACGCGATCCTGGCGGGCGACGGCACCGCGACCGTCGACATCCTCAAGCACCACGTGCTGCCCTGCCTGACGCTCGGGCTGCTGATCTCCGGCGTGATCATCCGGCTGGTGCGGATCAACGTGATCCAGGCGATGAAGGGCGACTACGTCGAGGCGGCCAGGGCCCGCGGCATCTCCGAGGGCCGCGTGGTCCGCAAGCACGCGTTCCGCAACGCGCTGGTCCCGGTGATCACCGTGATCGGCCTCCAGATCGCCCTCACCCTCTCGGGAGCGGTGCTCACCGAGCGGACCTTCAACTGGCCAGGGCTCGGCACAGCACTGATCGACTACATCACCGCCCGCGACTACATCGCGGTGCAGGGCCTGGTGACGTTCTTCGCGATGATCGTGGTGATCGTCAGCGTCGCCGTCGACATCATCAACGCGCTCGTCGACCCGCGAGTGAGGTACTGATGCGCAATCTCTTCCACACCATCTGGAACACCAAGGGCATGGCCCGGTGGATCTTCTTCACCGGTCTGCTGATCACCGCCGTCTTCGTCGTCTTCGCGGTCTTCGCCCCCTGGATCGCTCCCTACGACTACAACCAGGCCTCCGTCGACGGCGCCAAGCTGCCCAAGCTCGCCCCTCCGTCGGGGGAGCACTGGCTGGGCACCAACGACCAGTTCTACGACATCTACTCGCGGGTGGTGTGGGGTGCGCGCACCGCCCTCGAGGTGATCGTCCTGGCCGTCCTGTTCTCCTCCCTGATCGGCGTCCCGCTGGGCATCGTCTCGGGCTTCGTCGGAGGTTGGATCGACCGGCTGCTGGTCTTCGTGATGGACGCGCTCTACGCCTTCCCCGCGCTGCTTCTCGCGATCATCTTCTCGTTCCTGCTCCGAGGCCCGCTGGGCGGCGGCATCGTCGCTGCGGCGCTCTCGCTGACAGCCGTCTACATCCCGCAGTACTTCCGGGTGGTGCGCAACACCACGGTGTCGGCACGCGAGGCGACGTACGTCGAGGCTGCGCGCGCGATCGGCGCGCCCCCGTTCACGATCATGCGCAAGTACCTCTTCGGCAACGTCGTCCAGTCGGTGCCGGTGCTCGGCACCCTGAACGCCGCCGACGCCCTGGGCACCCTGGCGGCGCTGGGGTTCCTGGGACTGGGGATCCAGTCCAACGAGGCCTCCGAGTGGGGCTATGACCTGAGCCGCGCCCTGGACGACGCCGCCGCGGGCACCTGGTGGCCGGCGCTGTTCCCGGGGTTGGCCATCGTGCTGCTGATCACCGCCCTCACCCTGGTCGGAGAGGGGCTCAACGAGACCGTCAACCCGGCGCTGCGGAGGCGCCGACTGCGCCCCGTGGTCCTTCCGACCAACGACTCGAAGGTGACCAAGTGAGCGACCTGACAGGCATACCCGGCTCCGCGGCGAGCGCCGGGTCGAGCGATGCACCCGTCCTGGACGTCCGCGACCTGCGCGTCTGGTACGGCACCGAACGGGGACCGGTCCAGGCCGTCAACGAGGTCACCTTCGACATCC
The DNA here is from genome assembly GCF_054775955.1 of Nocardioides pacificus. NCBI lineage: Bacteria > Bacillati > Actinomycetota > Actinomycetes > Propionibacteriales > Nocardioidaceae > Nocardioides > Nocardioides pacificus. Next base: position 73,104 of record NZ_BAAHCI010000004.1, on the reverse strand, counting down.
GCAAGGGGGAGATCCTCGGTCTCGTGGGGGAGTCCGGCTGCGGCAAGTCCACGCTGGGACGTGGGCTGATCGGCCTGCTGCCCGACGGGGCGGCCCGCGACGGTGAGCTGCTGTTCCAGGGCCGCGACATGCTGTCGCTGCGCAAGAAGGACCAGCACGCGATGCGGGGCAAGGACCTCGCGATGATCTTCCAGGAGCCACTGACCCGGCTGAATCCCCTGATGCGGATCTCGGAGCACTTCTCCGAGACGCTGCGCACCCATGTCAAGGGCATCAGCAAGGCCGAGGTCGAGCAGCGGTCGCTGGAGGCGCTGCGGCTGATGGGGATCCCGCCCACGCGCTACCGGGCCTATCCCCACGAGTTCTCCGGCGGGATGCGTCAGCGGCTGATGATCGCGCTCGCACTGGTGCTGCGGCCCGCCTTCGTGGTGGCGGACGAGCCCACGACCGCCCTCGACGTGCTCGTCGAGGCGCAGATCATCCGCATCCTGCACGACCTGCGGGCGAACTACGAGACGTCACTGCTGCTGATCACCCACAACCTCGGCATCATCGCGGAGGCCTGCGACCGGGTCGCGGTGATGTACGCCGGCGAGATCGTGGAGATCGGCGACGCCCGCGAGGTGTTCTCCCGTCCTCAGCACCCCTACACCCGTGAGCTGCTGCGCTCCACCATCTCGCTGCGCACCACGGGGCTGAACTTCATCGACGGCGCCCCACCGGACCTCGTGGACCCGCCCAGCGGCTGCTACTTCCACCCGCGGTGCCCGGACGCCATGCAGGTGTGCGCCACCCGACACCCTGTCCACCGCCTGCACGACTCGGGCACCCGCGCGGCCTGCTGGGCGGCCGACCTGCGCGACGACAAGGTGGACCTGACCGAGCACGAACGCGCACCTCTGGTGCGGGAGGAGATCTCCGTTGCCGACGAAGCCTGAGCCGCCACTGTCCCCCCGGGTGGAGACACGATCGGACGCCGTGGTCGACGTCGACGACCTCTCCGTCCACTTCCAGCTGCACAGTGGGGCGCTGACCCGTCTGCTCGGCCTCAAGGCACGCTCGGTCAAGGCCGTGGACGGGGTGTCCTTCAACCTGCGGCGCGGCGAGGTGCTCGGTCTTGTCGGGGAGTCGGGCAGTGGCAAGTCCACGCTCGGCCGGGCTCTGCTTGGCCTCGTCCCCGCCACGGACGGGACGATCACCTACCACGACGCCGCCCGGGGCGAGCGGGTCGTCTCCGGCATGCGGGGCCGCGAGCTCCGCGAGCTGCGGACCAACCTGCAGATGGTCTTCCAGGACCCCCATGCCGCGCTGAACCCGTCGATGACGATCGAGGACGCCGTGGGTCATCCCCTGGTGATCCACAAGATCGCCCAGGGCGAGGAGCTGCGCCGCCGCGTGGTGCACGCCCTCGAGCGCGTCGGGCTCGCGCCCGTCGAGAGGTTCCTGTCGAAGTACCCCTCGGACCTCTCCGGCGGTCAGAAGCAGCGTGCGGTCATCGCCCGCGCGATCATCCTGGACCCGGAGGTCCTGGTCGCCGACGAGCCGGTGTCGATGCTCGACATGAGCGTGCGGGCGAAGATCCTCCAGCTGATGCTGGACCTCAAGCGGGATCTCGGCCTCACCTACATCTACATCACCCACGACCTGGCCAGCGCGAAGTACTTCTGCGACCGCATCGCGATCATGTACCTCGGCCGAGTGGTGGAGATCGGCCCGACGGAGGAGATCTTCCGCAACCCTCGCCACCCCTACACCAAGGCGCTGCTGAAGGCGATCCCCGAGCCCGACCCCGAGCTGATGGTCGATCGCGAGCTGCCCCGGGGAGAGATCCCCGACGCTGCGAACCCCCCGATGGGGTGCAGCTTCCATCCGCGCTGCCCGGAGGCGACACCGGCCTGCGGGTGGGAGTCACGCGACTTGCGCGCTCTGCTGGAGGAGCACTGGACGCGGAGCGCCCCCGAGACCTACGAGGCCGAGCAGACCCTGCTCGGCTCTCTGGACCCGCTGGACCGACCGAGTCAGGTGGCCCGCATCGGCCGGGGCGGCTCCACGCAGGTGCGCGGCCTGCTCGATCGGATCCGCGGGGAGAACCCTGACGAGCCCCTGTGGGGCGGCGTGGACCGCATCGACGACCACGGCTCCGGTGTGGAGGTGCACTTCCACGACGGAGTCGACCCGCGACTGCGCCGGGACGGAGACGTCGACGTGGCGTGTGTGCTCTACCCGTCGGACGGCAGCGGCGGGGGAGTGCCGCCGAACTCGGGGCAGATCGCCTGATGGGCACACCAGGCGCAGAGCCCACTGCGCCGCGGCTGCCAGTCGCCGGTCTCCTCGGCTGACCGGATCGCCTCCCAGATCGCCTCGATCTTGCGCTCGGTGGCGAGCAGGTCGGCCTCGTCGGGGACGAAGCGCAGGATCTCCCCGCTGCCGAGGTAGACCAGCTGCAGCATCGACGGCACCACGCCGCGGGTGCGCCACAGCACCAACGCGTAGAACCTCATCTGGAACAGCGCCTTGGCCTCGAAGGCCTCACTGGGCGCCCGGCCCGTCTTGTAGTCGACGATGCGGACCAGCCCGTCGGGGGAGACGTCGAGGCGGTCCACGAACCCGCGCAGCAGCAGTCGCGAGTCCAGCACCGTCTCGATGTAGAGCTCTCGCTCGGCGGGCTCGAGGCGCTGCGGGTCCTCGAGGCTGAAGTAGCGCTCGAGCACGGCGTGGGCGCCGGCCAGCCACGACGCCAGCTCGGGGCCGTCGCCCTCGAGCATCGAGGCGACCTCCGGCTCGGCCTCGAGCAGCCGGTGCCAGGCCGGCTCGAGCATCTGCCGGGCCTGCTCGGGCGTCCGCTGCGCCGCCGGCAGGTCGAAGAGGTCCTCGAGCACCTTGTGCACCACGGTGCCGCGCACCGCGTCGGGTGACGGCGGCTCCGGCAGCCGGTCGACGGTCCGGAACCGGTAGAGCAGCGGGCAGGTCAAGAAGTCCCCGGCCCGGCTGGGGGACAGCGACGCCAGGACCTCCACGCCGTCCACCGGTGTGGAGACCCGATCGGCCGGGGAGTCCTGCTGCACGCTCATGACTCGACCCTAGGCGAGCCCGCCGACAGCGCGGGGCGCCTGGCGAGGTCGGATAGCCTCGCGCTGTGCCCCCAGACGCCTCCCCTCGCACGCCGCGCCGCCCTCCGGGGACGCTGCGCATCGGCACGATCGCGGGCAGCGACGTCCTCGTGTCCTCCTCCTGGTTCCTGATCGCGGGGTTGATCGCGGTGGTGATGGCGCCCGCCGTCGACCAGGCCCAGCCCGGGCTCGGGGGCTGGAAGTACGTCGCGGGCGTGACCTTCGCGGTCGTGCTCTACGGGTCGGTGCTGCTGCACGAGGCCTCCCACGCTCTGATGGCGCGCCGGCAGGGCTTCGCCGTGCGCGCGATCACCCTGCACTTCCTCGGCGGGGCGACCGAGATCCAGGGGGAGTCCCGCACCCCGCGTCAGGAGTTCCTCATCGCGGTGGTGGGCCCGCTGACCTCGATCGGCATCGGTCTTCTCGCCCTCGCCCTGGTGCCCGTCACCCCCGACGGGCTGCTGCTGCTCGTGCTGCAGGGACTCATCGTCGCCAACCTGCTCGTGGGGATCCTCAACCTGGTCCCCGGTCTGCCGCTCGACGGAGGCCGGGTGCTCAAGGCCGGGGTGTGGAAGCTCACCGGCAACGTGCACCGCGGCACCATCGCCGCCGGCTGGGGGGGACGGGTCGCAGCCCTGGCGATGCTGCTGTGGCCGGCCGCCCAGCCCGCCGTGCTCGGCCGGGGCCCCGACGTCTTCGACTACCTGATCGCCTTCGTCATCGCGCTCTTCCTCTGGACGGGGGCATCGGCCTCCATCGCGTCGGGGCGCCTGCGCGCCAAGCTGCCGCGCCTGGTCGCCCGCGACCTCGCCCGCCGTACCCTCGCGGTGCCTGACGATGTCTCGGTCGCCGAGGCGGTACGACGCGCCCAGGAGGTCGAGGCAGGCAGCATCGTGACCGTCACCAGCGAGGGCAGGCCGGTGGGCATCGTCAGCGAGGCCGGGCTGCTCGCGACGCCGGAGGAGCGCCGGCCCTGGCTGCCGGTCTCGAGCATCGCGCGCAGCATCGAGCCGGGACTCACCCTGTCCAGCTCCCTGTCGGGCGAGGACCTGGTGGTCGCGTTGGGCAGCACGCCGGCCTCGGAGTACCTCGTCGTCGACGAGAACGGCCACCTCTTCGGGGTGCTGTCGACCGCCGACGTCGATAGGGCGTTCCGCAGCGCCCGCCGATAGTCTTCCGCGCATGCTCGAGCACACGCCTGACCCCCTGACGGACCCCCAGCTGTCGGAAGCGGAGATCCTGGACCAGGAGGCCCTGGACCAGCACCCGCCGCGTGAGAACGCCCCGTGGGTCGACGTGGCACCCGAGGCCTGGTCGGGCGTGCACCGCGGACCGCTGCGCGAGGGGGAGTGGGTGCGCCTGGTCGACCAGAAGGGGCGCCGCCACAACATCCGCCTCGAGGCCGGCAAGAGCTTCCACACCAACCGCGGCGGCATGGAGCACGACGACCTGATCGGGCGCGACGAGGGGTTCACGATCACCTCGACCGCCGGCGGGCAGTACCTCGTCTTCCGCCCGCTGCTCTCCGAGTTCGTGGTGTCGATGCCCCGTGGCGCGGCCGTGGTCTACCCCAAGGACAGCGCCCAGATCGTGGCGATGGCCGACATCTTCCCCGGCGCCCACGTCGTCGAGGCCGGCGTCGGGTCCGGCGCACTGACCTGCTCGCTGCTGCGCGCGGTGGGTCCGCACGGCCGCGTCACGTCGTACGAGCGCCGTGAGGAGTTCGCCGACGTCGCGCGGCGCAACGTCACCCAGTTCTTCGGCGGCGACCACCCTGCGTGGAGCCTCGAGCTCGGCGACCTGGCCGAGGCCCTGCCCGCCTCCGGCGCGCACGTCGACCGGATCATCCTGGACATGCTCGCCCCCTGGGAGTGCGTGGAGGCCGTGGCCGGCGCCCTCGTGCCGGGCGGCATCGTCTGCGCGTACGTCGCGACCACCACGCAGCTGAGCCGGATCGTCGAGACGCTGCGCGCTCACGGCGGGTTCACCGAGCCGCAGGCCTGGGAGTCGCTCGTGCGCGACTGGCACGTCGAGGGGCTGGCGGTGCGTCCCGGGCACAAGATGATCGGGCACACGGCGTTCCTCGTGACCGCGCGCCGGATGGCGCCCGGCGAGACCGCGCCGGTCAAGAAGCGGCGTCCCGCGCCCGGCGCCTACGGCGTCGACTACGGCGGCCCCCGGCCCGCCGGCCTGCCGCCCCAGGTGGTGGAGGAGCCCTCCTGGGACTGAACGTCGTTCTCGCCGCGCGTGTGTCCCTTCCCTTCCTCCAGGACAGCGGTAGGGTCGCTGGCATACACAGGAGGTGACGCTCATGTCGGCATCGGACAGTGCTTCCGACGGCGGGCCCGGCCAGCAGGGACGCAGCCCCGAGGAGCTCCTCAGCCAGGTGCGGTTCCTGGAGGCTGAGGTCTCAGACCTGCGTCGGCGCCTCGCGGACGGCCCCGCCCAGTCCCGGGGTCTCGAGCTGAGGCTCGCCGACACCCAGCGCTCGCTCGCGGCGGTCACCGGCCAGAACGAGCGGCTGGCACAGACGCTGCGTGACGCCCGCGACCAGATCCTCAAGCTCAAGGAGGAGGTCGACCGGCTGGCCCAGCCCCCGGCCGGCTTCGGCACCTTCCTGGCCCGCAACGACGACGACTCCGTCGACGTCTTCACCGGCGGGCGCAAGCTGCGCGTCAACGTGAGTCCCACCGTCGAGCTCGACGAGCTGCGCCGCGGCCAGGAGGTCATGCTCAACGAGGCCCTCAACGTCGTCGCAGCGCTCGACTACGAGCAGGTCGGCGAGGTGGTGATGCTCAAGGAGGTCATGGCCGACGGCGACCGCGTCCTGGTGATCGCCAACGCCGACGAGGAGCGCGTGGTCCGCATCGCCGAGCCGCTGCGCGACGAGGTCATCCGGGCCGGCGACTCGCTGCTGCTCGACGCGAAGGCCGGCTACGTCTACGAGAAGGTCCCCAAGTCGGAGGTCGAGGAACTGGTCCTCGAGGAGGTCCCCGACATCGACTACTCGCGCATCGGCGGCCTGATCGCGCAGATCGACCAGATCCGCGACGCCGTCGAGCTGCCCTACCTGCACCCCGAGCTGTTCCTCGAGCACGAGCTCAAGCCCCCCAAGGGCGTGCTGCTCTACGGTCCCCCCGGTTGCGGCAAGACGCTGATCGCCAAGGCGGTCGCCAACTCGCTGGCCAAGAAGGTCGCGGCGAAGACGGGGCAGGAGGGGAAGTCCTACTTCCTCAACATCAAGGGCCCCGAGCTGCTCAACAAGTACGTCGGCGAGACCGAGCGCCACATCCGACTGGTCTTCCAGCGGGCCCGCGAGAAGGCCAGCATGGGCACGCCCGTCATCGTCTTCTTCGACGAGATGGACTCGCTCTTCCGCACCCGTGGATCGGGGGTCTCCTCCGACGTCGAGAACACGATCGTCCCGCAGCTGCTGAGCGAGATCGACGGCGTCGAGGCGCTGGAGAACGTGCTGGTGATCGGGGCGTCCAACCGCGAGGACATGATCGACCCGGCCATCCTGCGACCCGGCCGGCTCGACGTGAAGATCAAGATCGAGCGACCCGACGCCGAGTCGGCGCGTGACATCTTCAGCAAGTACCTCACCACCAACCTGCCGCTGCACTCCGACGACCTCGTGGAGTTCGGCGGCGACCGCGACGCCTGCGTCGCCGGGATGATCAGGGCCACGGTGGAGCGGATGTACACCGAGACCGAGGAGAACCGCTTCCTCGAGGTGACCTACGCCAACGGCGACAAGGAGGTCCTCTACTTCAAGGACTTCAACTCCGGGGCGATGATCCAGAACATCGTCGACCGGGCCAAGAAGATGGCGATCAAGGACCTCCTCGAGCACGACCAGAGGGGACTGCGCGTCCAGCACCTGCTGCAGGCCTGCGTCGACGAGTTCAAGGAGAACGAGGACCTGCCCAACACCACCAACCCCGACGACTGGGCGCGGATCTCGGGCAAGAAGGGCGAGCGGATCGTCTTCATCCGCACGCTCATCACCGGCAAGCAGGGCACCGAGCCGGGCCGCTCGATCGACACGGTCTCCAACACGGGCCAATATCTCTAGGGCCAGTACCTGTAGGTCTGGGACGTCTGACGGACAGCCGGGCGGTCAGCCGGGCGGGCGCACCGCCCGGCCGAGCGACCCGAAGGTCCACGGCCGGGAGACCGCCGGAGCCGGCAGGTAGAGCTGCTCGAGCTCGACCACGTCCAGCCCCGCCTCGCTCACGAGCGCCGGCACGTCCCGGGTGAGGTGGCAGCCGGCGAACACCCGGCGCTGCATCGGCTCGAGCCGCCGCTGCCAGACCCGCACCGACTCGTCGGGGGCGAGACCGTGCTCGAGGAAGTGCAGCGCCCCGCCAGGAGCGAGCACGCGTCGTACCTCCGCCAGGGCCCGGCCGGCGTCCGGGATCGTGCACAGCGTGAACGTCGTCAGCGCGGCGTCGAAGGTGCCGTCCTCGGCCTCGACGGACTGGCCGTCCAGGCCGATCCGCCGGACCGGCACACCGCACGCCTCACGCCGCGGGGCCGACCGGCTCCACGCGACATCGGAGGGCTCCACCGCGGCGATCTCGGTGACTGCGGAGGGGAGGAAGGCGAGGTTCAGCCCCGAGCCGAAGCCGAGCTCCAGCACACGACCGTGCAGCCCTGCGGTCGCACGGCGCCGCCAGCGCCCGACCTCGTCGCTGCTCAGGGAGCTCTCGGTGAGGCGGGGCACGACGTGGTCGGTCCAGACACCCATCCGGCGACGATAGCCGTTTCGTCGCACGGTCGCGGGGTACGGCGAGGAGGCGGCGCCGCACCGGTGGCGCCCGAACAGGGAGGGAACCCTCGTGATCAAGATCCTGCTCATCATCCTCGTCGTCCTTGTCGTGCTCTACGTCGCCAAGATGGTGATGGGCCGCCGCTGAGACCGGGTCCGGCTGTCGGCGCCCCCGAGTAGGCTCGCCGCATGAGCGTCCGCCGCGTCATGGGAACCGAGGTCGAGTACGGCATCTCCGTGCAGGGGCAGCCGACGGCCAACCCGATGGTGGCCTCCTCGCAGGTGGTCAACGCCTACGCGTCGGCGACCGCCAGGGCACGTCGCGCCCGGTGGGACTTCGAGGAGGAGTCGCCGCTGCGTGATGCTAGGGGCTTTGACCTCTCCCGTGCTGCGGCCGACGCGTCCCAGCTCACCGACGAGGACCTGGGGCTGGCCAACGTCATCCTCACCAACGGCGCCCGGCTCTACGTCGACCACGCCCACCCGGAGTACTCCACGCCCGAGGTGACGACGCCGCTCGACATCGTCCGGTGGGACAAGGCCGGCGAGCTGGTCATGCTCGACGCCGCCAACCGGGCGGCCCAGCTGCCCAACGGCGCGCGGATCCTGCTCTACAAGAACAACACCGACAACAAGGGCGCCTCCTACGGGGCTCACGAGAACTACCTGATGCGCCGCTCGACGCGGTTCGGCGACATCGTGCGCCACCTGACGCCGTTCTTCGTGAGCCGTCAGGTCGTCACCGGTGCCGGCCGGGTGGGCATCGGCCAGGACGGCGGCGAGCACGGCTTCCAGATCAGCCAGCGCGCGGACTACTTCGAGGTCGAGGTGGGCCTCGAGACGACGCTGAAGCGACCGATCATCAACACCCGCGACGAGCCGCACGCCGATCCCGAGAAGTACCGCCGGCTCCACGTGATCATCGGCGACGCCAACCTCGCCGAGATCTCGACGTACCTCAAGGTCGGCACGGCCTCACTGGTGCTGGCGATGATCGAGGACGACTTCATCGATCGCGACCTGAGCGTCGACGGCCCGGTCGCCGCGTTGCGCGCGGTCTCCCACGACCCGACGCTGCGCCACCTGATCCGTCTGCACGACGGCCGCACTTTGACCGCCGTCCAGCTGCAGATGGAGTACCTCGACCTGGCCCGCAAGTACGTCGAGGACCGCTACGGCAGCGATGCCGACGAGCAGACCGTCGACGTGCTGGCCCGGTGGGAGTCCGTGCTGTCCCGGCTCGAGCAGGACCCGATGCTCTGCGCGCGCGAGCTGGACTGGGTGGCCAAGCTGAAGCTCCTCCAGCAGTACCGCGACCGCGACGGGCTGGGCTGGGACGACGCCAAGCTCCACCTCATCGACCTGCAGTACTCCGACATCCGCCCGGAGAAGGGGCTCTACCAGCGGTTGGTCCGCTCGGGTCGGATCGAGCGGCTGCTCGGCGACGCGGAGGTCGAGCGTGCGATGCACGAGCCCCCGCACGACACCAGGGCCTACTTCCGCGGTCGCTGCCTGGACAAGTACGCCGACAGCGTCGCCGCCGCGTCGTGGGACTCGGTGATCTTCGATCTTCCGGGGCACGCATCGCTGCAGCGGATCCCCACCGTCGATCCCATGCGCGGGACCCGGGCCCATGTGGGAGACCTGCTCGACCGGTGCGACACGGCCGAGCAGCTCTTCTCCGCCCTGACTCGCTGAGTCGCCGCACCGCTTCGTCACCGTCAGTGGATAGGGTCGCCTGTGACCCCTCACCAAGGAGGCACCCCGTGGCACAGGAGCACAAGCAGCCCCGCAAGTCGACCGAGACCGAGGAGACGACCGAGGTCGCTCCCGAGACCGACGTCGCCGAGCGCAAGGAGGCGCTGGACGACGACATCGACTCGATCCTCGACGAGATCGACGACGTGCTGGAGACCAACGCCGAGGACTTCGTGAAGTCCTTCATCCAGAAGGGCGGCGAGTGAGCAGCGTGAGCGACAGCCCCCGCCTGCCCGCGGCCTACCTCATGCCTGGGACGTCCTCGTTCTCCGACTTCCTCGCCGACCAGGCCCCCGACCTGCTGCCCTCGCGCCGCGCCGTACCCCAGGGCAACGCCGGGGACCTCGCGCCGCACGGGACGACGATCGTGGCGGCCACCTTCCCCGGCGGGGTGCTGATGGCCGGTGACCGCCGGGCCACGATGGGCAACATCATCGCCCAGCGCGACATCCAGAAGGTCTTCCCCACAGACGAGTACTCCTGCGTCGGCATCGCCGGCACCGCCGGCCTCGCGGTGGAGATGGTGCGGCTCTTCCAGACCGAGCTCGAGCACTACGAGAAGATCGAGGGCACCACGCTGTCGATGGACGGCAAGTCCAACCGGCTCGCGGCGCTGATCCGCTCCAACCTCGGGATGGCCATGCAGGGCCTCGCCGTGGTGCCGCTCTTCGCCGGCTACGACCTCAACAGCGACCAGGGCCGGATCTTCAGCTATGACGTGACCGGCGGGCGCTACGAGGAGACGTCCTTCCACTCGGTGGGCTCCGGGTCGCTCTTCGCACGCGGGTCGCTGAAGAAGCTCTACCGCGACGACCTTACGGCCGAGGAGTGCACGACGGCCGTCATCCAGGCGCTCTACGACGCGGCCGACGACGACTCGGCGACCGGCGGGCCGGACATCGCGCGCCGGATCTTCCCCGTGGTCCACGTGGTCACCGCGGACGGGGGCCGCCGGCTCCCCGACGACGAGGTGGCCACCATCGCCGACCGCGTGATCGCCGGGCGGATGAACCGCCCCGACGGCCCCTCCGCGGGCCTGGTCTGAGAGGGAGACAGCCATGAGCATGCCGTTCTACGTCTCGCCCGAGCAGCTGATGAAGGACCGCGCCGACTTCGCCCGCAAGGGCATCGCGCGCGGCCGGTCGGTCGTCTGCGTCCAGTACGCCGACGGCGTCCTGTTCGTCTCCGAGAACCCCTCCCAGGCCCTGCACAAGGTCTCCGAGATCTACGACCGGATCGCCTTCGCCGCGGTCGGGCGCTACAACGAGTTCGAGAACCTCCGCATCGCCGGGGTCCGGCTGGCCGACATGCGCGGCTACGCCTACGACCGGCGCGACGTCACCGGGCGCGGGCTGGCCAACGCCTATGCGCAGACGCTGGGCACGATCTTCTCCAGCGGCGGCGAGAAGCCCTACGAGGTGGAGCTGTTCGTCGCCGAGATCGGGGACGACGCGGCCGACGACCAGGTCTACCGGCTGACCTACGACGGTCAGGTCGCCGACGAGCACGGGTACGCCGTGATGGGCGGCGCCGCCGACGTCGTGGCCGGCCATCTCAAGGAGCACTACGTGGCCGGTGCCTCGCTGGACGACGCCATCCGTCTCGCGGTCACCGCGCTCGGCCACTCCGACGCCGCAGACCGGGTGATCCCCGTGGAGGACCTCGAGGTGGCGGTGCTCGACCGGACCCGCACCCAGCCGCGCAAGTTCGTCCGGCTGCGCCCGGCCCGGCTGGCCGAGGTGCTGGGGGAGCGGGGCACGGTCTCGCCGTCCGAGGCGGCCGACGACACGCCGGTGGCTCCGCCGGTCGCTCCCGAGGTCGATCCGGGCGACCCGCTGGCGTGACGGATCCGGCTGAGCCCCGCCCCGGCTGGGTGCCGGTGGGGGAGGACCGGGTGGCCTACGACGGCTTCGTCCGGGTCCTCCACCGGACCCTGCGCCTGCCCGACGGGCGCGAGGCGCTGTGGGACATCCTCGACACTCCGGCGACGGTGGCCGTCCTCGCGCTCACCCCCGACGACCGGGTGGTGATGGTGCGCCAGTACCGCCCCGGGCCCGCCCGTCAGGTGCTCTCGCTCCCCGGCGGCATCGTCGACCTCGGCGAGGACCCGGCCGACGCCGCGGCCCGCGAGCTGCGCGAGGAGACGGGCTACGCCTGCGCGTCCATCGAGGTCGTGGGCTCCACGATGGCGGGCAACGGGACCGGCCCCCGCTTCGCCGCGGTCGCGCGTGGCTGCGTCGCGTCGTACGAGCAGATGCTGGACGACTACGAGGACTGCGTCCCCGTCCTGATCGACCTCCCCACCCTCCGCGCCGAGCTCCGCGCCGGCCGCCTGGGCGTCACCGAGCAGACCTACCTCGCCCTGGACCACGCCGGTCTCCTCTGACCGAGGCCCTCGCACGCTCGGGCTGCCGTTTGGTCCCCAACGGCATGCATTTCGTGACTTGGCCTGCAGTCTCTGCCCATTCGAGGGCTCCGACGGCTCGTCGCCGACTAGCTCCGCGTGGGTTTTCCACAGGCGCGTACGACGGGTTGTCGCCGACCTCGCTGGTCGGTCAGGCTCGCCAGCATGAATGATGAACCAATCGGGGCCGCCGAAGCGATCCGGGGGCATATCCGCGAAGCCGGCTTTCGACGAGTGGGCCACGGCCTCTACCTGCCTCACGTCGCGGGCTCGACGCCCGAGGAGGAACTGATCCGTGACCTGAAGGCGTGGGCTCTGGTCCTGCCTGGCGGCGCGGTGTTCACCCACCTGACCGCCGCCCAGCTGCTGGGGTGGAGCATGCCGCGGCTCCCGGAGTACGTCCCGGTCTTCGCCGCCACTCAGTACGACGACCCGCGACCGCGACGGCCGGCGCTGATCTGCTCGCGCCTCACCCGCGCCGCTGAGATCCACCACCACCGGGGTGTACCGATCGACTCCGCCGAGGAGATCCTCCTGCGTGCGGCTCGTGACCTGTCCCTGCTCGATCTGATCGTGCTGGTCGACGCGGCCCTCCATGCCGGCCACACCACGGCGAAGCGCCTCCTCATCCTCTGCAATACAGCGCCACGCCCCGGCGTACGGCGGCTGCGTGCGGCCGTGCGCCTCTCCGATGGCCGGGCCGAGTCACCCTGGGAGACGCTGCTGCGGGTCTTCCACGTGCTGATGCGCATCGCGGTGGAGCCCCAGTTCGAGGTGTTCGACGACGACGGGCTCTTCATCGCCCGCGCTGACCTGCTGGTCGTCGGGACCTGGTTCCTCCATGAGTACGACGGCGGCGTGCACCGCGATGCGGACGTGCAGGCCAACGACCTTCGCCGGGAGCGGCGGCTCGCGGGCACGCCGTACCGCCGGCGCGCCTTCACCGCTGACGAGCTCCTCAACCGACCTCTTCTGGTGCTCCGGGAGATCGACCAGGCCCTGGGACGCAAGCACGTGCCGACCCGGGTGCACCGCTGGCGCCGGCTCGTCGCGGAATCGTGCTGGTCACCGGCCGGCCGGGCGCGGCTGGAGAACCGCTGGCGGAAGGTCAATGGGGTCCCCGATTGGGCAGAGACTGCATGAGGAATCGCGAAATGGACGCCGTTGGGGACCAAACGGCAGCATCCGACGCAGGAGGACTCGCGATGTGACGCTTCTCCTAGGGCCATGGGCCTAGGGTGGCGAAATGGACCGGCGCATCTTCGGGATCGAGAACGAGTACGGCGTCACGTGCACGTTCCGGGGGCAGCGACGGCTGTCGCCGGACGAGGTCGCGCGCTACCTGTTCCGCAAGGTCGTGAGCTGGGGGCGCAGCAGCAACGTGTTCCTGCGCAACGGAGCGCGGCTCTACCTGGACGTGGGCAGCCACCCGGAGTACGCCACCCCCGAGTGCGACGACATCCTGGAGCTGGTCGCCCACGACAAGGCCGGCGAGCGGGTGCTCGAGGGGCTGCTGCTGGACGCCGAGCAGCGACTGCACGACGAGGGCATCGCCGGCGACATCTACCTTTTCAAGAACAACACCGACTCGGCCGGCAACTCCTACGGCTGCCACGAGAACTACCTGGTCAGCCGGGCGGGGGAGTTCAGCCGGCTGGCCGACATCCTGATCCCGTTCTTGGTCACCCGCCAGATCATGGTGGGGGCCGGCAAGGTCACCCAGACGCCCCGCGGCGCGTCGTACTCGGTCTCCCAGCGCGCGGAGCACATCTGGGAGGGCGTCTCCAGCGCGACCACGCGCAGCCGCCCGATCATCAACACCCGCGACGAGCCGCACGCCGACGCGGAGAAGTACCGCCGACTGCACGTGATCGTCGGGGACTCCAACATGAGCGAGACGACCACGATGCTCAAGGTGGCCAGCTGCGACCTCGTGCTGCGGATGATCGAGGAGGGCGTGGTGATGCGCGACCTCACGATGGAGAACCCGATCCGCGCGATCCGCGAGATCTCCCACGACCCCACCGGCCGCCGCAAGGTGCGTCTCGCCAACGGGCGCGAGGCCAGCGCGCTGGAGATCCAGGGGGAGTACCTCGCCAAGGCCCGCGACTTCGTGGACCGTCGCGAGATCAGCACCCCGGTCATCGAGCAGGCGCTCGACCTGTGGGAGCGCACGCTCAAGGCCGTCGAGTCCGACGACCTCGGCCTGGTCGACACCGAGATCGACTGGGTGATCAAGTGGAAGCTGATCGAGCAGTACCGCGCCAAGCACGACATGGCGATGGGCAACCCGCGGATCGCCCAGCTCGACCTCGCCTACCACGACATCCACCGCAACCGGGGGCTCTACTACCTCCTCGAGAAGCGGGGCAAGGTCGCTCGCGTGACCACCGACCTGAAGATCTTCGAGGCCAAGTCGGTGCCGCCGCAGACGACGCGTGCCCGCCTGCGTGGCGAGTTCATCAAGCACGCCCAGGAGCGGCGTCGCGACTTCACCGTCGACTGGGTCCACCTCAAGCTCAACGACCAGGCCCAGCGCACCGTGCTGTGCAAGGACCCGTTCAAGGCGTACGACGAGCGCGTGCAGCGCCTGATCGACGGGATGTGAGCCGCCGGCGCAGGCCGTTGCGCCGCGCCGGATAGGGTGACAACGCCGTTCGCGGTTGTCCCGAAGTCGTTGTCTGGAAGGTTGTTCACGTGCGTCCTCGCCCCGGTCGTCTGCTGGCTGTCCCCCTAGCCTTGAGCCTGGCGCTCGGCCTCGCCTCCTGCGGGGACGACGAGGAGAGCAGCGACGCGCTGGAGACGGTCGAGGTCTCCGACGACTTCGGCACCGTCCCCGAGGTCACCTGGGAGGGCCGGATGGAGGCCGCCGAGCTCGAGTCGGAGGTCCTGGTCGAGGGCGACGGAGCCGAGATCGCCGAGGGCGACAGCGTCTTCGCGCATCTGTGGCTCGGCAACGGCTACACCTCGAAGCAGACCGTGAGCACCTGGGACGGCCAGGTGCCGACAATCCTCACCGTCGGTGAGGCCCTGCCCCCCTTCCTCATCGAGGCGCTCGAGGGGCAGACCATCGGCTCCCGCGTCGTCGTGGCGGCTCCGCCCGAGGACGCGTACGGCGCGCAGGGCAACGCCTCGCTCGGACTGGGCAACGGCGACAGCGTGCTCGTCGTCGTCGACCTGGTCGACCAGGTCCTCTCCGCCCCGGAGGGCAAGGAGGTCGAGGCGCCGGCCTTCATGCCCGAGATCGTGGAGGGCGAGATCGGCGTCACGGACCTCGACTTCGCAGACGTCAAGAAGCCTGCCGCCCGGCTGTCGGCCGCCACCGTGATCGAGGGGACCGGACCGAAGGTCGAGAAGGGCGACGTCATCGCGGTCGACTACTTCGGCAAGGTCTTCGGGGGCAAGAAGGCCTTCGACGAGACCTACACCCGCGAGCCCTACGCCGGTCCGATCGGCGAGGGCGGCTTCGTCCAGGGCTGGGACCTCAAGCTGGTCGGCGTCCCGGTCGGCAGTCGCGTGATGCTCGCGATCCCGCCGGAGTTCGGCTACGGCGAGAAGGGCCAGGGCGACATCAAGGGCACCGACACGATGTACTTCGTCGTCGACATCCTCGGCGCCACCAAGAAGACGGCCGCCCCGCCCGCCCCGGAGGCCTCACCCTCCGAGCCGGCCGCCTCCGAGCCGGCCGCCTCCGAGCCGGCTGCCTCCGAGCCCGCTGCCTCCGAGCCCGCCCAGCCCAAGCAGGACAAGAAGAAGCAGTAGTCAGCGCACGAGGAGCGGAGGGTCATGGCGTCACCGAAGTCCGAGCGGTTGCTGAACCTGCTCATCATGCTGCTGGTCCAGCGTCACTACGTGCCCAAGGACCGGATCCGCGCCATCCTCTACCCCGACGCCAGCACCGATGCGTTCGAGAAGATGTTCGAGCGTGACAAGGAGGAGCTGCGCAGCCTCGGCGTACCCATCGAGGTGGGCAGCCTGGACGCCTTCTTCGAGGAGCCCGGCTATCGGATCCGCCCCGACGAGTTCGCTCTGCCCGAGATCCGCTTTGAGGCCGACGAGGCCGCGGTGATCGGCCTCGCGACCCGGGTCTGGGAGCACGCGAGACTGGCCGACGCCACCTCGGAGGCCCTCAAGAAGCTCGCTGCCGCCGGGCTGCCGGTCGACCTCACGGCCCTCGACCTCGTGGAGCCCAGGCTCACGGCGGACGAGCCGGCGTTCGACGCCTTCTGGGAGGCCACGCAGGAGCGGATCCCGGTGTCGTTCGCCTATCGCCGCGCCGGCGCTGACGAGGCGACCACCCGCCACCTCCAGCCCTGGGGCGTCGTGCGCTCGTCCGGCCGCTGGTATGCCGTGGGCCTCGACGCCGACCGGGGTGAGGAGCGCGTCTTCCGGCTGTCCCGGGTGACCGGCCCGGTCAGCCATGCCGGCCCCCCTGGCTCGTACGTCGTGCCCCCGGGCACCGATGTCGGGGCCCTCACCCGGCGCCTCGCACCGGCCCCGGTCGCGGAGAGCGCCGTCCTCCTGGTGCGCACCGACACGGGTCACGGCCTGCGCCGCCACGCGGTGAGCATCGACGCCGGCGTGGAGGGTCCCGACACCCGCTCCACCTGGGACCAGGTGGTCCTCGGCCAGTCCGGTCCCGGCATCGCCGACGAGCTGCTCAGCCACGGCTCCGACGTGTACGTCGTGTCCCCGCCGCGGCTTCGCGAGGAGGTCGTCGCCCGCCTCAGTGCCGTGGTGGCGCGCCAGGTCCCTGGAGGTGCCGCATGACCCCGCCCCCACCTCCGGCGCAGCCTCCCGTCCAGCCCAACGCCCGCGAGCAGGTGTCCCGGCTGCTGACGCTGGTGCCCTATCTCCACGCCCACGACGAGGTCCGGCTCGAGGAGGCCGCGACAGCGCTGGGGGTCGAGCCCGAGCAGCTGGTGCGCGACCTCAAGGTGCTGCTGATGTGCGGTCTGCCGGGCGGCTATCCCGACGACCTGATCGACGTTGACCTGGATGCCTTGGAGGGCGAGGACGCCGACGGGGTCATCCGGGTCTTCAACGCCGACTATCTCGCCCGCCCGCTGCGGCTGACCACGACCGAGGCCACTGCACTGATCGTGGCGCTCCGGGCGCTGCGCAACGGAGCCGGCGACGACACCCGGGTGATCGTCGACCGGACCCTGGCCAAGCTCGAGGCGGCGACAGCGCAGGGGACTGCGACGCTCATCGACCCCGGGGCCGACCCGGCCGAGGCCGAGCTGACCCGGCTGCGGACCAGCCTCGAGGACGCGGTGGCTCGCGGACGTCAGGTCCAGCTGACCTACTACGTGCCGGCGCGCGACGAGGAGTCCGAGCGCACCGTCGACCCCCGCGGCGTAGTCACCGCGCACGGTCACGCCTACCTCGACGCCTGGTGCCACAGTG
This sequence comes from Nocardioides pacificus, assembly GCF_054775955.1. NCBI lineage: Bacteria > Bacillati > Actinomycetota > Actinomycetes > Propionibacteriales > Nocardioidaceae > Nocardioides > Nocardioides pacificus. Next base: position 55,649 of record NZ_BAAHCI010000004.1, on the reverse strand, counting down.
CCGAGGCGCCCCGTCTGTTCCGCCTCGACCGGGTCCACCACGCGGTGGTGCTCGACACCGAGGTCGTCACGCCGCCGCAGGCGCCACGGGACCTCTCGGCCGGGCTCTTCCAGGCCTCGGCCGACACCACCCCGGTCACGCTGCTGCTGGCCCCCTCTGCGCGGTGGGTGCCGGAGTACTACCCTGTCGACGCCGTCCGTACGCAGCCCGACGGTTCGCTGGAGGTCGACCTGCACGTGGCCGATCAGCGGTGGCTGCGCCGGCTGCTGCTCCGTCTTGCTCCGCACGCACGGGTCGTGACACCCGCCGAGCTCAGCGACGACTTCGTCGAAGAGGCCCGGCAGGCTCTCGGGCTCTACGCGTGATGCGCGTACGATGACCACTACCCGCAGTACTTCTAGGTGAGGACGCCATGACCATCCCGCTGATCGGTGTGCCCGGTACCACTGAGCTGCTCCTGATCCTGCTTGTGATCGTGCTTCTCTTCGGCGCCAAGAAGCTCCCGGAGCTTGCCCGCGGCACGGGGCGCGCACTGCGCATCTTCAAGTCGGAGACCAAGGGTCTGATGGACGACGACGAGGACCCCGACGAGACGCGTCGCGCGACAGCCGAAGGCCCCGCCGAGCTGCCTCCCGCCGCACCGCCGCAGGCGCCGCCGGTCGCGGACACCCAGGCGTCGGACATCCAGGCGTCGGACATCCGGCCCGACAGCCAGAACCGCTGACCCCGGCCCGTCCGCCGGCTTCTGACTGAGGTCACAGCCGTGTTCTCCGGACTCATCCAGCTCTACAGCGGCAGGCCCCAGCACCCTGTCGGAGCAGACGGCCGGATGGCCCTCTCCGACCATCTGCGTGAACTGCGAGCGCGCCTGCTCAAGATCATGACCGTGCTGGTCCTCGGCATCATCGTCTCGCTGTTCTTCTTCGACCCGATCTTCCAGCTCATCCTCGGCCCGTACGACGCGGCGCGCGAGGCTCTGGGCGCCGACGTGTCGACGCAGGCGACGGTCGCGGGGATCGGCGGCCCGCTCATGCTGCGCCTGAAGCTGTGCGGCGTGGTCGCAGTGGCGGCGACGAGCCCGATCTGGCTCTACCAGATCTGGGCCTTCATCCTGCCCGGACTGCACGCCCACGAGAAGAAGTGGAGCAGGGTCTTCGCGGCCGTCGCGGGGCCGCTCTTCCTCACCGGCGTCTGGGTCGGCTACTGGACGCTGCCCAAGGGCCTCGAGGTGCTGATCGGCTTCACCGAGGGCTCGCTGACCAACCTCGTCGAGTTCGGCGACTACCTGAGCTTCTTCACCCGCACCCTGCTCGTGTTCGGCATCGCCTTCGAGATCCCGGTCTTCGTGATCCTGCTGAACCTCGCGGGCGTGCTCTCCGGCAAGGCCCTGGGCGCCTACCGCCCCTGGGTGATCATCGGGACCTTCGTGTTCGCCGCCGTCGCCACCCCCTCGACCGACCCGTTCTCGATGCTCTTCCTGGCGATCCCCATGCTCGGCCTGTTCGCGATCTCCGAGGTCATCGTGCGGATCATGGACCGGCGCCGCGGCCGTGGCGACACCCTGGCCACGCTCGACGACGACGAGCTCTCGCCCCTATGACGGGCCCCTCCACACCAGGTCCTGCGCCGAGCGCGGTGGACCCCTTCGACCTCCCCGAGTGGCTGGGCGTCGACGAGGTCACCTGGGCCACGGAGGCGGGCGTGCGCACGTCGGGCCACCTCGTGCCCGGCCGACTCACCTCCCCTGACGAGGCGCTGCCCTGCGACCTGCTAGCGGTCGACGAGGCCTACCCGGCCCCGGTGGCCGACGAGGTCGTACGACGCGCCACGCACCAGGCCTGGCGCCACGGCCAGGTGCACCTGGTGGAGCGCGAGGGGCGCCTGACGCTCGCCGTACCAGGGGCGGAGCTCGACGCCGAGCGCGCGCTCGACGCGATCAGCCGGCTCGCCCGCGCGGTGGGTGCCTCGCCCGAGCGCTACGCCGTCCTGCTGCGCATCGGAGCGTCCTCACCCCAGCGGCGAGGGGCCGCCGGATAGTGTCACATGCGTGTCCGTGCAAACCCGTGAGATAGCGCTGCTGACGAACCCGACTGCGGGTAAGGGACGCGGACACGGCGTGCACGACCACGTCGTCGAGCGGCTGCGTCGCTCCGGGCTCGCGGTGCGCGACCTGCGGGGCCGCGACGCCGACGAGGCACAGGACCTGGCACGCCAGTGTGTGAGCGAGGGGGTCGAGGCCCTGGTGGTCTGCGGCGGCGACGGGATGGTCCACCTCGGGGTGCAGGCCGTGGCCGGGACCGACGTCGCGCTCGGGATCATCCCGACCGGCTCGGGCAACGACGCCGCACGATCGCTCGGCATCCCGCACCTCGACGCGTCGGCCGCGGTCGACCGGGTGATCGCCTCCCGCACGCGTCAGGTCGACCTGGCCCGGTGCGGCACGCAGTACTTCCTGACGGTCCTGGCCGCCGGCTTCGACGCCGTCGTCAACGAGCGGGCCAACACGATGACCTGGCCGCGCGGACAGATGCGCTACAACCTCGCCACCCTCGCCGAGCTGCGCACCTTCGAGCCGCTGCCCTACAGCCTGGACCTCGACGGCGCCGCCCGCCGTCTCGACGCGATGCTGGTCGCGGTGGGCAACGGCCCGTCGTTCGGCGGGGGTCTGCGGATCACCGAGGGGGCGCTCCTGGACGACGGTCTGCTCGACGTCGTCATCATCAAGCCGATGAGCAAGGCGCAGCTGGTCCGCACCTATCCGAAGCTGTTCCGCGGCACGCACGTCTCCCATCCGCAGTACGAGCACCACCGGGTGCGCCGCGTGACCGTGGCCGCCCCGGGGATCGTGGCCTACGCCGACGGCGAGCGCTTCGGACCCCTTCCCCTGACGATCGAGTGCGCGCCCGGCGCGCTGAAGGTGCTGGCATGAGCGACGACGACAAGACCGCAGCAGAGCGCTACGCCGAGTTCCGCGCCGGCCAGCGCCACCCGGTCCTGCGGGAGTTCCGGGGTCTCTACGACTTCGAGCTCGACGACTACCAGGTGCGCGCGTGCCGCGAGGTCGAGGAGGGCCGCGGCGTGCTGGTGGCGGCGCCCACCGGGTCGGGCAAGACCATCGTCGGCGAGTTCGCGATCCACCTGGCCCTGCAGACCGGGCGCAAGGCGTTCTACACGACACCGATCAAGGCGCTGTCCAACCAGAAGTACTCCGACCTCGTCAAGCGCTACGGCGCCGACCAGGTCGGTCTGCTCACCGGGGACAACAGCGTCAACGGTGAGGCGCCGATCGTGGTGATGACCACCGAGGTGCTGCGCAACATGCTGTACGCCGGCTCCCGGACGCTCACCGGTCTCGGCTTCGTGGTGATGGACGAGGTCCACTACCTCGCCGACCGGATGCGCGGCGCGGTGTGGGAGGAGGTCATCATCCACCTGCCCGAGTCGGTGGCGCTGATCTCGCTCTCTGCGACGGTGTCCAACGCCGAGGAGTTCGGCGAGTGGCTGGAGACCGTCCGCGGCGACACCACCACGATCGTGGAGGAGAAGCGGCCCGTCCCGCTCTACCAGCACGTGATGCTCGGGCGCCGGCTGCTCGACCTCTTCGCCGACTCCGACGTCGATGCCGCGGCCGGCTTCGTCCAGGAGGGCGCCCCGGTCAACAACGAGCTGGTCAAGATCGCCCGCGACGAGTGGGCCGCCACCCGGATCAAGGACCGCCGCTCACCACGCGGACGCAGCAACACCCGGGGACGCGACGACCGAGCCGGCAACGACCGGGGAAGCTCGGGGCGCCCCATCGGCAACGGCCGCCGGGTCTGGATCCCCAGCCGGGTCGACGTCGTCGAGCGCCTCGACCGCGACGGGCTGCTGCCGGCGATCAACTTCATCTTCAGCCGGGTCGGCTGCGACGCCGCGGTCACCCAGTGCCTCAACGCCAACCTCCGGCTGACGAGTCCCGAGGAGCGCGACACGATCTATGCGTTCGTCGAGGCCAAGTGCGCCCACCTGCCGCGCGAGGACCTGCAGGTCCTGGGCTACCACGAGTTCCTCGACGCCCTGACCCGCGGCATCGCGGCGCACCACGCCGGGATGCTGCCGACCTTCAAGGAGTGCGTGGAGGAGCTGTTCCAGCAGGGGCTGTGCCGGATCGTCTTCGCCACGGAGACGCTGGCGCTGGGCATCAACATGCCCGCGCGCACCGTGGTCATCGAGAAGCTCAGCAAGTGGAACGGCGAGACGCACGCCGACCTGTCGCCGGGGGAGTACACCCAGCTCACCGGCCGCGCCGGACGCCGCGGGCTCGACGTCGAGGGCCACGGCGTCGTCCTGTGGCAGCCGGGGATGAACCCGCGCGAGCTGGCCGGGCTCGCCTCCACGCGGACCTATCCGCTCAAGTCGTCGTTCCGCCCGTCGTACAACATGGCGGTCAACCTCGTGCACCAGTTCGGCCGCGAGCGCGCCCGGCACCTGCTCGAGTCGTCGTTCGCTCAGTTCCAGGCCGACCGCGCCGTCGTCGGCATGGCCCGGCAGCTGCGCAAGAGCGAGGACGCGCTCGACGGCTACCGCGAGGCGGCGACCTGCCACCTCGGGGACTTCATGGAGTACGCCGGTCTGCGCCGCGCGATCAACGACGCCGAGAAGGGCGCCGCGCGCGCCCGGCGTCTCGACCGCCGCGACGAGGCGCTGACGTCGTTGAGTCGGCTGCGACCCGGCGACGTGATCTCGGTGCCGACGGGCAAGTACGCCGGGTACGCCGTCGTGATCGACCCCGGGCTGACGGGGGAGGAGCCGCGGCCCTACGTCGTGACGAGTGACCGCCAGGCCCGTCGGCTGGCGTTGGTCGACTTCCCGACGCCCGTGCACGCGCTGTCGCGGGTCCGGGTGCCGCGCAACTTCAACGCGCGCAACCCGCAGATGCGGCGCGACCTCGCCGCGACGCTCCGCTCGGCGACGCACAACCTGGCGCCGCAGCCTCGGGCGAGCAAGTCGTCGAAGGGCGACACGCTCGCCACCACCAAGCAGGACAGCGAGATCGAGCGGCTGCGCACCAAGCTGCGCTCGCACCCCTGCCACGAGTGTCCCGAGCGCGAGGACCACGCGCGCTGGGCGGAGCGCTACTTCAAGCTCGACCGCGACGCCAACACCCTGCGGCGGCGCGTCGAGCAGCGCACCAACACCGTGGCCCGGCAGTTCGACCGGGTCTGCGAGGTGCTCACCGCGCTGGACTACCTCGAGGGCGACACCGTCACCGAGCGCGGCCGACACCTGCAGCGGATCTACAACGACATGGACCTGGTCGCGGCGGAGGCGCTGCGCCAGGGCGTCTGGGACGGACTCGACGGCTCCGGGCTGGCCGCGGCACTGTCGGTGCTCGTCTACGAGACGCGGCGCGCGGACGACTCCGCCGTGCCGCGGGTGCCGGGCGGGGCCATCCAGGACGCGATCGCCGAGACAGTGCACCTGTGGGCCGGCCTCGACGCGCTCGAGAAGGAGCACCGCCTCGACTACCTGCGCGAGCCCGACCTCGGGTTCGCCTGGGCGGCCTACCGCTGGGCCGAGGGCGACGAGCTCGACGACGTGCTGACCGCCACCGGCCTGGCCGCCGGCGACTTCGTGCGCTGGGTCAAGCAGCTCCTCGACCTGGCCGGTCAGGTGGCCGACGCGGCCGGCGACGACGCCGCGCTGCGCTCGACGGCCCGGGAGGCCGTCAAGCGTCTGCGTCGCGGCGTCGTCGCCTACTCAGCCCTGGCTGAGTAGCCGGCCGGGGGAGCGGGTCAGCTCTGAGCCGCCGCGATGGCGTCGGCGACGCTCTTGTCACCCGAGACCAGCTCCCACTGGGCTCCGATCGCCGCGTCCGCGTCGACGGCCGCCGCCACGACCGCGGCCACGTCGGCCCGTGGAACGCTGCCACGCTCGACGCGCTCGCCGAGCTCCACCTGCCCGGTGGCCGGGTCGTCGACGAGAGCACCGGGCCGGATGATCGTCCAGTCGAGCTCGCTCGCGCGCAGCGCGACGTCGGCGTCGCGCTTCGCCTCGACGTACGCCTTCCAGACCTCCGCGGTGTCGTCGGGGAGGGGCTCGTCGACGCCGATGGCCGACACCTGGACGAAGCGCTTGATGCCGGCCGCCCGGGCGCCCTGGATCGACTTCAACGAGCCCTCGAGGTCGACGGTCCGCTTGCGCTCGATGTTGCCGTCCGCACCACCGCCGGCAGCGAAGACCACCGCCTCACAGCCTGCGAAGGCCTCGGCGAAGGCGTCTGCGCTGTCGCGCTCGATGTCGAGCAGCCGCACTTGCGCGCCCAGCGCCTCGAGCTCGGAGCGGTACTCCTCCTTGCGGACCAGCGCCACCGGCGTGTGCCCGGCAGCGACGAGGAGTGGATGGAGATGGAGGGCCACCTGGCCGTGGCCGCCGACGATTGCGATGTGAGTCATGACCTCCAACGTACGACGCGGTCAAGTGCCGGGCGCTCACGTCGCGACGCCCTTGCCGCGAGGGCCGAGGAGGAGCAGAGTGACGGACCATGACGAACTCGAACTTCACCCGGGAGATCTGGAAGGGCATCGGTGACGGTCCCCAGCCCGGGGGAGGCGGGTCGAGCCTCCGCCGACGGTGGCGGCGCGTGCTGTCCCGGCTGCGCGGCCGGAGAGCGCGCTGAGCGCTGCTGCTCAGCCCTGCAACGCCTCCACCAGCCGTACGGCGGAGCTGCCGAGCCCCCATCGCTCGTCGAGGGCCAGCACGCGCTCAGGGTCGCGAGGGGTGCGGGGCAGCGTCAGGTCCGGGCTGCCCAGCTCGAGGTCGCGCACCACGGCCACGACCTTCGGGGCGACCGCCAGGTAGTCGGCGGCCGCCTTGATCTTCCCGCGCGGCCCTGGGCCCATCTCGGCGGACGGGTCCTCGGCGGCGGCCCTGATCCCGGCGATGTCGCCGAACCGCCCCAGCAGCGTGGCCGCCGTCTTGTCCCCGACCCCGGGGACCCCCGGCAGCCCGTCGGAGGCATCTCCGCGCAGCGTGGCGAAGTCGGCGTACTGGGCGGCGTGCACGCCGTACTTCGCCCACACCCACGCGTCGTCGACCCGCTCGTGCTTGCCGACACCGCGCGCGGTGTAGAGGACGCGGACCTGCGCCTCGTCGTCCACGAGCTGGAAGAGGTCGCGGTCGCCGGTGACGATGTCGACCGGCATCCCGGCCCCCGTCGCCAGCGTCCCGATGACGTCGTCGGCCTCGTGCTCGTCGGCGCCGACCACCGCGATCCCGAACGCCTCGAGGACCTCGAGGATGACCGGGATCTGTGCCTGCAGCGGGTCGGGCACCTCCTCGACGTCCGGGTCGTTCGGGACCTCCTCGACCACGCGGTGCGCCTTGTACGTCGGCAGCAGGTCCACCCGCCACTGCGGACGCCAGTCGTTGTCCCAGCAGCAGACCAGATGCGTGGGCTCGTACTCCGTGACGAGGCGGCTGATGAAGTCCATCAGCCCGCGGACGGCGTTGACCGGCGTCCCGTCCGGGGCCTTGATCGAGTCGGGCATCCCGAAGAAGGCCCGGAAGTAGAGGCTCGCGGTGTCGAGCAGCATCAGACGCGGGGACTCAGTCATGACCGGAAGCCTAGAGGTCGTCCCACCAGCAGGTGGAACGCGTTCTTCCGATCCCCATCTGCGGCTAGGGTGCGTCCGTGGAAGAGACCGACCGGCAGATCCTGACGTTGCTGGCGAGCGACGGCCGCATGTCCTACACCGACCTGGGCAAGGCGACCGGCCTGTCGACGTCGGCGGTCCACCAGCGCGTCAAGCGGCTGGAACAGCGCGGCCTGATCCTCGGCTACGGCGCCACGATCAACCACGCCGAGATCGGCCTGCCGCTCACGGCGTTCATCTCCATCCGCCCCATCGACCCCTCGCAGCCCGATGACTGCCCCCAGCGCCTGCGCGAGATCCACGAGATCGAGTCGTGCTGGTCGGTCGCCGGCGAGGAGTCCTACATCCTCAAGATCCGGGTCGCCACGCCCCTCGACCTCGAGGACCTGCTCGCCCGGATCCGCGCGGCGGCCAACGTGTCCACGCGGACGACGATCGTGCTCTCCACGCCGTACGAGAACCGCTCGGTGGTCTGAGCCCCCTCAGTACGCCTGCAGGGCCGCCGTCCGCCGCGACGCCTCGGCCGCCTCAGCGGCCCGCAGAGCGGTCTCGTCACGCTTGCCGTGCTCGGCCCACCACTCCTGGCCCTCGACGGGGAGGGTGTGGATCGGGTCGTAGTACTGGTAGGTCCGAGTCAGCGCCTCGGGGTCGAGGGACTCGATCGAGGTGCGGTAGTTCTTGGTCCACCCGGAGATGCCGCGCACGGTGTCGTACTCCGCGAGCTGGTGCACCCAGCGCTTGCCCACGAACGGCACGTCGCAGACGATGCGCGGCGTCGCGAAGCCCGGCAGGTAGCCCATGAGGTGGTGCTGCAGCCGCTGGGCGTCCGCGACCGAGACCCGCCAGTGCTCCGAGAACGGGATCATGTCGCACATGTAGAAGTAGTAGGGCATGATCTGCGCCCCGTCGAGCAGCCGGAAGCACAGGTCGAGCAGCGCGTGCGGGTCGGCGTTGACGCCCTCGAGCAGCACGCCCTGGTTGCGGACGTCGCGCACCCCGGCCTCGAGCATCGCCCGGGTGGCCTCGGCCACGAGCGGCGTGATCGAGTTGGCGTGGTTGGCGTGGGTGTGGATCGCCAGCGACACCCCCCGCGAGCGGGCAGTGGTCGCCACCCGCTCCACGCCTGCGCGGACGTCGTCCTGCAGCCAGTGCTGGGGGAGACCCACGAGCGCCTTCGTGGCGAGCCGGATGTCACGGATGTTCTCGATCTCGAGCAGCCGGGTCAGGAAGTCCTCCAGCCGCGGCCACGGCATGTTGGCCACGTCGCCGCCGGAGACCACGACGTCGCGCACCTGCGGGGTGCGGCGCAGGTAGTCCATCATCGCGTCGAGCCGGTCGACGGGCTTGGCCGCGAACTTCAGCTTCTCGATGACGGGCGTCGAGTTGCCCACCAGGTCCATCCGCGTGCAGTGGCCGCAGTACTGCGGGCAGGTGGGCAGCAGCTCGGCGAGCACCTTGGTCGGATAGCGGTGGGTCAGCCCCTCGGCCACCCACATGTCGTGCTCGTGCAGCGAATCGCGGGTGGCGTGCGGGTGGGAGGGCCAGTCGGTGCGGCGGTCGGAGAAGACCGGAAGCATGTAGTGGCGGATCGGGTCGGCGTAGAGCGCCTCGGTCAGCGATCCCGGTCCGGTCGGCACCTCGTGGGGCACCATCGTGTTCATCATCTGCGGCGGCACCAGCATCGACATCGTCGCCCGCTCGGCCTGGTCGCGCTCGAGGTCGGCATAGAAGCGCTCGTCGACCAGGTCGCCGAGCAGCTCGCGCAGCTGACGGACGTTCTTCACGCAGTGCGAGCGCTGCCACTGCACCGAGGCCCACTCCTCGGCGGTCACGTCGCGCCACCCGGGGAAGCGGGTCCAGTCGGGCTCGACGAGCTCGACGCGCCGGTAGGGGTAGGGCTGGCCGGTGTCGGTGCTCATGAAGACTCCCTGCGTGATTGTGTGACCTGCGATACGTCTGCGAGAGTAGACGGATTAACTGACGCTAGTCCATCACATCACCGTAGGATTTCCTGCAAATGCCACATCTGTATGGAGGAAACGCCGTGCACCCCGTCACTTCGAGCGACCCGCTCGGCCTCCACCGTGTCCTGGAGCCCGCCGGGGCCCTGCCGCAGGCCGCTCAGCGGCTCGACACCCGCCCCGAGCTGTGGCCCGACGAGGTGCGGGTCCGCGTCGAGCGGCTCAACCTCGACGCCGCGTCCTACCGCCAGCTCGCGGGCAAGCACACCAATCACATGGGACACACAGGGCACACGGGGCACACCGGGGCCGACGGGGTCCTCGACGCGGACGCCCTGCGCGCAGAGGTGCTGGAGATCGTCCGGGAGCGCGGCAAGATGCAGAACCCCGAGACCGGCTCGGGGGGCATGCTCGTCGGCGTCGTCGAGGAGGTCGGCCCGGAGTCGAGGCTCGGGCTCAGCGTCGGCGACCGGGTCGCGACGCTCGTCAGCCTGACGCTGACCCCGCTGGTCATCGAGGACGCCCTGGCCCGCTGGGACGCCCAGGGCGAGCAGGTGCCGTGCGACGGCTACGCCGTGCTGTTCGGCCGCTCCATCGCCGCCCGGCTGCCCGACGACCTCGCCCCCGAGCTCTCGCTCGCGGTGATGGACGTCTGCGGCGCCCCGGCGCTGACCGCCCGCGTCGTGGGGGAGTACGACGCGCCGACGGTCGCCGTCGTCGGCGGAGCCGGCAAGTCCGGCTCCCTGAGCCTGGCGGCGGCCCGCGACGCGGGGGCCGGCCGCACCATCGGCGTCGTCCCCCACGAGGCCGAGGCCGAGCTCCTCCAGGCCAGCGGGCTGGCGGACGAGGTCGTCATCGCTGACGCCCGCAGCCCGATCGCGCTGCGCGACGCCGTCGCCGCCGCGGGTGGGCCAGCTGACGTCACGGTGGTCTGCGTCGACGTGCCGGGCTGCGAGGGGGGCGCGATCCTCGCCACCGCCGACGCGGGCACCGTCATCTTCTTCTCGATGGCCACCTCCTTCTCCGCCGCAGCCCTGGGCGCGGAGGGGATGGCGGCCGACGTCACCATGCTGGTCGGCAACGGCTACGTGCCCGGCCACGCGGCGTACGCCCTGGAGCTGTTGCGCACCACCGACGGCGTGCGATCACTGTTCGAACGCCGCCTCGACGCAGAGTCAGTGGGGGCCACCCGATGAGCAAGCTCAACCTCGATCCCGCCACGGTCGCTCGGGCACGTGACCTTGCCTCCCGGGTCGGGCGGCCCATCGTCGACCTCGCCCAGCAGCACACGACGGTCGCCGTCGAGCGGGCGACGCTGCGCCTGGCCGGACTGGGCGGCGCGGACGCCGACGGCATCCCGTGGGCCAACCGGCTGCTCGACTGCGTGCGCGGCGACCTCGCTGAGGACGGCGGGCTCGCCCACGGCGTCTCCCTGCCGGTCTGGGACGCGCTCGTCCGCGGCGAGGCCGCGGATCTCGCCGTGCTGGCCGAGAAGGCCTCCGCCGGCTCCATCCGGTTCCGGCTGCCCGAGGGGCGCGACGCCGAGCTCGCCCGCGCAGCGGCCCGGGCGAGCGTGGAGGCGGGCGTACGACGCGTGGACGAGCGCCGCACCGAGCGCGAGCAGCTCGTGACGAGCATCGGCGACGCCCCGCGCAAGCCCTGGATCTACCTGATCGTTGCCACCGGCGACATCCACGAGGACATCCCACAGGCCCAGCAGGCGGCCCGCGAGGGTGCCGACGTGATCGCGGTGATCCGCTCGACCGGCCAGAGCCTGCTGGACTACGTCCCCGAGGGGGCGACCCGCGAGGGCTTCGCCGGGACCTACGCCACCCAGGAGAACTTCCGGCTGATGCGGGCCGCCCTGGACGACTCCAGCCGGGAGCTGGGCCGCTACATCCGGCTGACCAACTACGCCTCCGGCCTGTGCATGCCCGAGATCGCGGTCCTGGCGGGCCTGGAGCGTCTCGACATGATGCTCAACGACTCGATGTACGGGATCCTCTTCCGCGACATCAACCCGGTGCGGACCTTCGTCGACCAGCGCTTCAGCCGCCAGGTGCACGCGCGCGCCGGCATCATCATCAACACCGGCGAGGACAACTACCTCACCACCGCCGACGCGATCGAGGCCGCCCACACGGTCACCACGAGCCAGCTGCTCAACGAGTACTTCGCCAAGGAGGCGGGGCTGGAGGACTGGCAGCTCGGTCTGGGCCACGCCTTCGAGATCGACCCCGACGTGCCTGACTCGTTCCGCCTCGAGCTGGCGCACGCGCTGCTCGCCCGCGAGCTGTTCCCCGACGCCCCGCTCAAGTGGATGCCGCCGACCCGGCACATGACCGGCGACGTCTTCCGCGGACACCTGCTGGACGGCTTCTTCAACCTGGCCGGCGCACTGACCGGTCAGGGCATCCTGCTGGTCGGGATGATGACCGAGGCCGTGGTCACCCCCTGGCTCTCGGACCGCGACCTGGCCCTGCAGAACGTCCGCTACGTGCTCCAGGCGGCCGGCAGCCTGCACGAGGACTTCCACCCCGCCCCGGACGGGGTGATCGTGACCCGCGCCAACCAGGTGCTGGGGGAGTCCCTCGACCTGATGGAGCAGATCCTCGATCACGAGCACGGGCTGCTCGACGCCATCGCCGACGGGACCTTCGGCCTGATGAAGCGTCCGGCGGACGCCGGCCGCGGACTCGACGGCGTGGCCCGCAAGTCCGAGCTCTACACGAACCCCGCCACCGACCTCCTGGAGGAGCGATGAGCATCGTCCGCCCCTACGGCGACACCACTGGCGACGGCATGGTGCAGATGTCGTTCACGCTGCCCCTGCCCCACGACAAGGTCGCCGAGGGCGCTGCGGTGCAGCTGGCCAACAAGATGGGCATGGACCCGGCCCTCGTCGCGCACGCCCGCCCGCTCGGTCCCGGTCACACGTTCTTCGTGGTCTACGGCCGCGTCCACCACCTCGTCGACACCAGCAAGGTCGAGATCGTCGAGCGCGACTACCCGCTGCTGACGCCGAAGGAGGTCAACGCCGCGGTCAAGGAGCGCCTGGCCCGCCGGATGGTGGTCGTGGGCGGCTGCATCGGCAGCGACGCCCACACGGTCGGGATCGACGCGATCCTCAACATCAAGGGCTTCGCGGGCGAGAAGGGGCTGGAGTACTACCGCGAGATCAAGGTCGTGAACCTCGGCGCCCAGGTCTCGGTCCCCCAGCTGGTCGAACGCGCGCAGGCCGAGCAGGCCGACGCCGTGCTGGTCTCGCAGGTCGTCACCCAGCGCGACGCGCACCTGCTCAACACCCGCGAGATGTCGGCGGCCTTTCGGGAGGCCTATCCCGCCGAGCGCCGGCCGCTGCTCGTGGTGGGCGGGCCCCGCTTCGACGAGAAGATGGCCGCCGAGCTGGGCGTCGACCGGGTCTTCACCCGCGGCACCACACCCGGCGAGGTGGCGAGCTTCCTGGTCGACCGGGTGAGCGCGAGGACGGCCTCATGAGCAGCCCCAGACCCGGCAGCCCGACCCCCGGCCTGCGCGTCACGCACCGCCGCTACGTGCCCTACTCCCACGCCCACTACGCCGGCAACCTCGTCGACGGGGCCTACTCCCTGGGCCTCTTCGGTGACGTGGCCACCGAGCTGTGCATCCTCACCGACGGCGACGAGGGTCTCTTCGCGTCGTACGACGACGTCCAGTTCCGCGCGCCGGTCCGCGCCGGCGACGTCCTCGAGATCACCGCCGAGCTCGTCCGTGCGGGGCGACGCTCGCGGGCCATGCGCTTCACGGTGTACGTCGTCGCGCGCGGCGCGGCGACCACCGATGCTCCGGGTGCGGCGACCGTCCTGGATCCGCCGCTGCTGGCCACCGAGGCCACCGGCACCGTCGTCGTCCCGGGTTGACGGCGTGTCCCGGGCGACACGCCGAACCGTCGGCAAATCGTGATCACCCGGCGTGACGCAGGGCACGCCCTCTGACCTGCGACAACGCGCGTCTTCCCAGGTCAGACCCCAGTTGACAGCCCGGGCTCGCACATCAGAGAGTGCCGGGGTCCGCCTGCGCAGATCGCGGTAGGCAGACCGGCGTCCGAGTGGCCGTGTCGGAGGGTCGGGTACCACGAACCCTTCCGACATTGTTCACGGAGGTCGGTGCTGCCCCGTGAGGGTGGACACGGAAGGGGCCTGCGCGCCTTAGACAACTTCCCGCCGCCGACAGCCAGTCGGTTCCGGGTTGGTCCGAAGCGCGCGGGCCCCCTTCCGTCGCCTGCCGCGAGCCGCCGTGGGCCCCGAGGTACCGTGAGGGAGTGCTGCTGCGGACCCTCCTCGCCCTGGTCGCCGGCGCATCCCTCTCCCTGGCGTTCGAGCCGGTCGGACTGGTGCTGTTCGCGCCCGTCGCGCTGGCCGGGCTCGCCCTGTGTGTGCGTGGGCTGCCGGCGAAGCGCGCCTGGCTGCCCGGGCTCGCGTTCGGGGCCGGCTTCTTCTACCCCCTGCTGTTCTGGCTCCGCGTGGTCGGCGTCGACGTCTGGCTGGGCGTCGCCGCGCTCGAGGCGGTCTACCTGGCCGTCCTCGGCGCGATCGCCGCGGCCCTGATGCGCCTGCCCGCGTGGCCCCTGTGGTTCGCGGCCGCCTGGACCTCGATGGAGCTGCTGCGCGGGTCGTGGCCCTTCGGGGGCTTCCCCTGGGGCCGGCTGGCCTTCGCGACCGTCGACACCCCCTTCTCGGGTGCCCTGCCCTGGGTGGGCGCCACCGGCGTCGGGTTCCTCCTCGCGCTGCTGGGCGCCACGCTGGCCTGGGGAGCCGTGGAGGTACGTCGCCGGCCGCGCCCGGCCTTCGCCGCCGTGGCCGCCGCCGGCCTGGTCGCCACGCTGCCCGCGCTCGCGTCGTACGACGTGGAGCCGGTCGACACCGTGAACGTCGCCGCCGTGCAGGGAGACGTCCCGGGGCGCGGCGACGACATCCTGCTCGACCACCGCCAGGTCACGGCCAACCATGTCGAGGCAACGGTGGACCTCGCCGCGGCGTCCGGCCCTGACGGCTCCGTGGGCCTGAGCGCGGCAGCCGGCACCCGGCCCGACTTCGTGGTCTGGCCGGAGAACTCCACCGCCGTCGACCCGTTCCGCGATGCCGAGGTCAACGCCGGCATCCGCGCCGCCTCCGAGGCGATCGGCGTGCCGATCCTGGTCGGGGCCATCGTCGACGGGCCGAAGGACGGCCAGGTGCTCAACCAGGGGATCGTCTGGGATCCGGAGACCGGTGGCGGCGACCGCTACACCAAGCGGCACCCCGTCCCGTTCGGGGAGTACATCCCCTTCCGCAACAGCTGGATCACCGAGGGCGTCAGTCGCCTCGACCTCGTGCCGCGCGACATGCTGGGCGGGACCGGCACGGCGCCCCTGCGGATCGGGGGCGCGCTGGTCGCCGACGCCATCTGCTTCGACGTCGCCTATGACGACGGCATCCACGCCCAGGTACGTGAAGGCGCCCAGCTGCTCGTGGTGCAGACCAGCAACGCGATGTTCATCCACACCGACCAGATCGAGCAGCAGTACGAGATCAGCAGGCTGCGCGCCCTGGAGACCGGGCGCTACACGGTGGTGGCGGCCGTCAACGGCGTCTCGGGGATCATCGGCCCGGACGGGACCGTGCTGCAAGAGGCGGACGCGCGCACCCGCACCGTCCTGCAGGCCGACGTGGGACTGGTCGACGAGCTCACCCCCGCGGTGCGGCTGAGCCCCTGGCTTGCCCGCGGAGCCGTGGCCCTCACACTCCTCGGCCTCGTGCTGGCCGCGCTCGCGTATCGTCGAGGGTCCAGGAACGAGGAGACAGCGTGAACAGCAGTGAGATCGGCCGCGTCGTGATGGTCGTGCCGACCTTCAACGAGGCGGCCAACCTCGAGCCGATCGTCCGTCGCGTCCGCGCGGCCACCCCCGCCGTCCACGTGCTCGTCGTCGACGACGCCTCGCCCGACGGGACCGGCGACATCGCCGATCGCCTGGCTGCCGACGACCCGCAGGTCCACGTGCTGCACCGCCACGCGAAGGACGGGTTGGGCGCGGCCTACCTCGCGGGCTTCCGCTGGGCGCTCGACGCCGGCTACGACGTGGTGGGGGAGATGGACGCGGACGGCTCCCACCAGCCCGAGGAGCTGCCCGTGCTGCTCGCCGCTTTGGAGGACGCCGACCTGGTCATCGGTTCGCGCTGGGTCGCCGGAGGCTCGGTGGAGAACTGGCCGCTGCGCCGCGAGCTGCTCTCCCGGGGCGGCAACCTCTACGTCCGGCTGCTGCTCGGCATCGGCGTCCACGACGCCACCGCCGGCTTCCGCGTCTTCCGCCGTGCGGCCCTGGAGAAGATCGACCTGGCCTCGGTGCAGTCGACGGGATACGTGTTCCAGACCGACCTGGCGTGGCGGACCCTCGATGCCGGGCTGCGGGTGACCGAGGTGCCGATCCGGTTCGTGGAGCGGGTGCACGGGGAGTCCAAGATGACCGCCGCCGTCGCGACGGAGTCGCTGCGCAGGATCACCTCGTGGGGCCTCAGCGAGCGCCGCCGCCAGCTCGGCGAGTCGTTGCGTCGCGGTCGCGTCCGGAGCGCGCGATGACCTGGTCGGCGCAGGAGCACCAGGCACCCCGTCGTCGGCGGCGCGGCTGGCTGTGGCTGCTCCTGGTCGCCTTCGTCGTCGTCCCCCTGGTGGAGGTCTACGTCCTCATCCAGGTCGGGCAGGTGATCGGCGGATGGCAGACCCTGGGCCTGGTCATCCTGGCCGGGGTGCTCGGCACCTGGCTGATGAAGCGCGAGGGCGGTCGTGCCTGGGTCGCTCTTCGCGACGCCCTGGCCAGCGGTCGGATGCCGGCCCGCGAGATCGCGGACGGTGCGCTGATCCTGATCGGCGGCACGCTGATGCTCACGCCCGGCTTCCTCAGCGACATCGTGGCGGTGTTCCTCATCCTGCCGGTGACCCGACCCGTCGCACGGCGGGCTCTCACCCGCGTGGTCAGCCGCAAGCTGACCGGGGGAGTGATGGGGCAAAGCAATCGCCCCGGACCCCGATCCGATGGATCGGTGGTCCAGGGCGAGGTGCTGGACGACTGAGGGCGCGAGGCCTCAGGCAGTCGCCTTGCGCTTCTTCGCGTTGGCCCGGTGCAGGTGCGCCGGACCGATCTCGCCGCCGCGCAGGAGGTCGAGGCGCTCCTTGAGGATGTCCTCGAGCTCCTTCTCGGAGCGACGCTCCAGCAGCATGTCCCAGTGGGTGCGAGCGGGCTTCTCAGCCTTCACCTCAGGGACGATGCCCGACGTGCTCAGCCCCTCGGCGCCACATCGCGGGCACTCCCAGATCGCGGGGATGTCGGCCTCGACCGACATCGTGATCTCGAACTCGTGACCCTGCTTGCACTTGTAACCGACCTGCTGACGAGCCGCGAACTCGATGCCACGCTCGTCCTCGAAGCTCTGGCCTCCGAGCCGAGCTCCACGCAGTGTGCGCTCCGCCATTGAGCCACCTCCAGATGACTGAAAAAACCGCTGTACGACTATCGACGGGGGACCCGTGAGCAGGGGCGCACGAGCGCCCCTCCCACCGTCGTATCTGTTTCAACGGTAGAGGTACCCCAGAGATTCCGGAAATCACGCGATGTGGTGGAGGCAACTCACAGCGGGGGATGGGTGACGAGCGCGGAATCCTTCCGGACACCGCTCTTGACGGGGATCAGCAGCGCCAGTCCCAGGACCAGGACCAGGATGATGCCGAGGATGCCCCAGTGCTGCGCGTCGTCGATGTCGTCCGCGCCGGTGAGGACCATCCCCAGCCACAGCGCGCCGGAGAACAACGCCGGGGCGAGGAAGCTCACGGCGCGCCCCGTGGTGGCGTACAGCCCGAAGACCTGACCTTCCTGGCCCTCGGGGATGAGGCGCGCGAGGAACGTCCGTGACGCGGACTGCGCGGGTCCGACGAAGATGCACAGGATCAGGCCGAAGATCCAGAAGATCGTGGTGCCCCCCTCGTGGAGGAAGAACACCAGGAGTCCCGCCACGATCATCGACGACAGCGAGAGCACGATGACGCGCTTGGGGCCGAACCGGTCGTCCAGGGCGCCGAAGGCGATGGTGGCGATGCCGGCCACGACGTTGGCCGCGATGCCGAAGATGATCACCCCGCTGTCGCTGAAGCCGAAGACCTTGGCCGCGATGACGGCACCGAAGGTGAAGACGCCGGCCAGGCCGTCGCGGAAGACCGCGGAGGCGCCGAGGAAGTAGACGGTGTTGCGGTCCGTGCGCCACAGGTCCGCGACGGTGCCGAACAGGATCCGGTAGGACTCGATGATGCCGACGCGGGGGCCCCGCTCCGCGCGGGCGCTCTTGTCACGGACGGTGAGCAGCACCGGCAGCGAGAACAGCAGCGTCCAGCCGGCACAGAAGAGCATCGTCACGCGGACGTCGAGCCCGTCGTCCCCGGTGACCCCGAAGAGGCCCACCTCGGGGTTGATCAGGCCGAAGTAGACGATCAGCAGCAGCACGATGCCGCCGATGTAGCCCAGGCCCCAGCCGAGTCCGGACACGCGCCCCACATTGGCCGGCGTGGAGATCCCGTTGAGCATCGCGTTGTAGTTGACCGAGGCGAACTCGAAGAAGATGTTGCCGGCGGCCAGCATCACCAGCCCGAACCAGAGGTAGTCCGGACTCGGCTTGACGAAGAACAGCGCCAGCGAGGCGAGAATGACGAGGCCGGTGTTCAGGGCCAGCCAGAAGTCCCGCCGCCCGGAGCGGTCCGCTCGTTGACCCGAGATCGGTGCGAACAGCGCGATCAGCAGACCGGCGCCCGCGAGCACCCACCCCAGCTTCGCCGCCGCCCCCGTCCCGAAGTCGTCCGAGGTGATGTAGACGGTGAAGACGAACGTCGTGATGACCGCGTTGAAGGCCGCTGAGCCCCAGTCCCACAGTCCCCAGGCATAGACCGGCCAGCCGAAGCCGCTCCGTGCCGATGCCGCCTTCTGCTCCGACAGCTGCGTCATGCCTCTTCCCTCCATAGGCCGCGCTCTCGCAGCACGCGCCTGAGTATGTCCGTGCGGTCGGTCATCAGGCCGTCGACACCACGGTCGATCAGCGCGACCATCTCGTCCGGGTCGTCGATGGTCCAGACGTGGACGTGCTTGCCGGCCGCGTGGGCGCGCCGGATCAGGCCGGGGGTCGCCACCCTGATCCCGAAGTGGCGATGGGGGATCTGGAGCGCATCGACCCGGCCCCTGGTCACCAGGTCGGCGAGTCGTCCCGAGGGCAGGAACCGGAACGCCAGCACCTCGAGAGAGTGCGCCGAGGTCGGCACCCGGCCATGCACGAGCCTGCGGAAGGCGTTGAGCCGTGAGCCCGAGAACGACCCCACCAGCACCCGGTCCCACGCGTCGCGCTCGGCGATGAACTCCGCCAGCACCGACCCCGCGCCGTCGGACTTGAGGTCGATGTTGAAGCTGGCCCTGGGGAACGCGTCGAAGAGCTGGCCCAGGGACGGCACCCGCTCGCGTCCCCCGATCAGCGCCTCCTGCACCTCGGCATAGGTCATCTTCGCGATCTCGCCCTCGCTGTCCGTGACCCGGTCGAGGACCTGGTCGTGGAAGGCCAGCAGGACCCCGTCGGACGTGACGTGGACGTCGGTCTCCAGATAGTCGAAGCCCAGCTCGACGGCGTGCCGGAACGCCGCCATGGTGTTCTCGAGACCCTCGATCTCGGGGTGGTAGGCGCCACCTCGGTGGGCGAAGGCCAGCACCCCGCCAGGGGGGTCCAGGACCGCATCGAGGAAGGCGTGGCCGCTACGAGGGGTCGTACGACGCGCGGGGCTGCTCACCGGGGCAGTATGCCCCCGTCAGCGGCTCAGATGTCGCGGAAGGGCTCGATGTTGGCGCCCAGCAGGTTGAGCCGCTCGGCGAGGTCCTCGTAGCCGCGGTGGATGACGTAGGTCGAGCGCAGCACCGAGGTGCCCTTCGAGGCCAGCATCGCGAGCAGGATGACCACGGCCGGGCGCAGTGCCGGCGGGCAGACGATCTCGGTGCCGGAGAAGTGGGTCGGACCCTCGATCATCACTCGGTGCGGGTCGAGCAGCTTGACCTGGCCACCGAGCTTGTTGAGCTCGACCAGGTAGATCGCGCGGTTCTCGTAGACCCAGTCGTGCAGCAGGGTCTGGCCCTCCGCCACCGCCGCGATGACCGCGAAGAACGGCAGGTTGTCGATGTTGAGCCCGGGGAAGGGCATCGGGTGGATCTTGTCGAGAGGCGCGTGCAGCTGCGACGGCTTGGTGGTGATGTCTATGAGCCTGGTGTGGCCGTTGAGCGCGACGTACTCCTCGGAGCGGGTGTAGACGAAGCCCATCTCCTCGAGCAGTGCGAGCTCGATCTCGAGGAACTCGATGGGCACCCGCTGGATCGTGATCTCGGACTTCGTGACGATCGCGGCGGCGAGCAGCGACATCGCCTCGATCGGGTCCTCGCTGGGGGCGTAGTCGACGTCGACGTCGATCTCGGAGCGGCCGGTGACGCGCAGTGTCGTGGAGCCGATGCCCTCGACCACGACGCCGAGCTTCTGCAGGTAGAAGCACAGGTCCTGGACCATGTAGTTCGACGAGGCGTTGCGGATGACCGTCGTCCCGGGGTGCAGCGCCGCCGCCATCAGGGCGTTCTCGGTCACGGTGTCACCGCGCTCGGTGAGGACGATGGGGCGCTCGGGCTCGATGGCCCGGTTCACGCTGGCGTGGTACATCCCGTCGGTCGCCTTGACCTCGAGGCCGAACGGGCGCAGCGCCGACATGTGCGGCTCGACGGTGCGGGTGCCGAGGTTGCAGCCGCCCGCGTAGGGCAGCTCGAACTCCTCCACGCGGTGCAGCAGCGGGCCGAGGAACATGATGATCGAGCGGGTACGACGCGCCGCGGTCTCGTCGATGTTCGCGAGGTCCAGGTCGGCGGGCGGCACGATCTCGAGGTCGTTGTCCTCGTTGAGCCACCGGGTCTGGACGCCGAGGCTCTCGAGCACCTCGAGGAGCCGGTTGACCTCCTCGATGCGCGCGACCTTGCGCAGCGTCGTACGCCCCCGGTTGAGCAGCGAGGCGCACAGCAGCGCGACGCCGGCGTTCTTGGAGGTCTTCACCTCGATCGAGCCCGAGAGCGTGGTCGGGCCGGTGACGCGCAGATGGGTCGGGCCGGCGCCGAGGGCGACGATCTCGGAGTCGAGTGCCGCGCCGATGCGGGCGATCATGCCCAGGGACAGGTTCTGCTGCCCCTTCTCGATGCGGTTAATGGCGCTCTGGCTGGTGGCCAGCAGCTCCGCGAGCTGGGTCTGGGTGAGACCACGGTGCTTGCGGGCGTCACGGATCAGGTTGCCGATGCGGCCCTTGTAGTCCTCGGTCATGGCGAAGACGGTATCTCATATATGAGATACGGCAACTTCGGCGAGGCCGGCGTGTCGCTCAGGGCCTGGGTCGCTCTCGGATCGTCCCTCGGTCGGCATGGCAGGATCGGGATCATGCGAGCCACGACGATCCACGCTCCCCGCGATATCCGCCTCGAGGAGCTGCCTGTGCCGACGATCTCGGCACCCACCGACGCCATCGTACGCGTCACCGCCGCCTGCATCTGCGGGTCCGACCTGTGGCCCTACCGGGGCGAGAACGACATCACCGCCGGAGACACCATCGGCCACGAGGCGGTCGGCGTCATCGAGGAGGTCGGCGCAGAGGTGCGCAGCTTCAAGCCCGGCGACTTCGTCATCATCCCGTTCTGCCACTGCGACAACACCTGCGCCCACTGCCGGGCCGGCATGCAGTCCGCCTGCGAGAACCTCGGCATGACAGCCAGCGGCCAGGCGGAGTACACCCTCGTCCACCAGGCCGACGGCAGCCTGGTGACGACGGACGGGATGCCCGACGCCGCGATGGTTCCCTCACTGCTGGCCCTGACCGACGTGATGGCCACCGGCTGGCACGCCGCGGTCTCGGCACGAGTGAAGCCCGGGGACACGGTCGTCGTCGTCGGCGACGGCGCGGTCGGGCTGTGCGGCGTCCTGGCCGCTGCCCAGATGGGGGCGGAGAAGGTGGTCGCGATGTCGCGCCACGAGCCCCGCCAGGCGCTCGCCACCCAGTTCGGCGCCACCCACATCGTCGCGGAGCGCGGCCGCGAGGGCGGGGACCGGATCAAGGAGATCACCGCGGGCGTGGGCGCTGATGCCGTGCTCGAGTGCGTGGGCACCGACCAGGCCATCAAGACCGCCTTCGGCGTCGCCCGCCCGGGCGCCATGGTCGGCTTCGTCGGCGTGCCGCACGGCGTCGAGCTGCCCGTGCGCCGGATGTTCCAGAAGAACGTCGGCCTGGCCGGCGGGATGGCGCCGGTGCGGCGCTACCTCCCCGAGCTCCTGCAGCTGGTGCAGACCGGTGCGATCAACCCCGGGCTGGTCTTCGACCTGACCCTGCCGCTCGACGAGGTCGCCGAGGGCTACCGGGCGATGGACGAGCGCCGCGCCATCAAGGTACTGCTCCAGCCGTGAGCGAGCTCCTGCTCGGTCCACTCATGCGCTACGTCGACGAGACGTCCGCGACCATCTGGGTCGAGACCGCCTCCGCCGGCACGGTCACCGTGCGGGCGGGCGACCACACGGCCCAGGCGGCCACGTTCGCCGCCCACGGGCACCACTACGCCCTCGTCGAGGTCCAGGGGTTGGCGCCCGGCTCGGTCACGCCTTACGCCGTGGAGCTGGACGGGGGCCCGATCTGGCCACCCGCCGACTCGCCGTACCCGGATCCCGTGATCGCCACCCTCGAGCCGGGCAAGCCGCTGCGGATCGCGTTCGGCTCGTGCCGCACGAGCGTCACCCACGATCGCGCGGGCAACCGCACGCACGGCGTCGACGCGATGCGGGCCTACGCCCTGCGGATGGCCGGCGTCACCGACGCGGAGTCGGAGAGCGAGGACGAGCGCTGGCCCGATCTCGTGCTGTTCCTCGGCGACCAGGTCTATGCCGACGAGACGACCGACGAGATGCGTGAGTTCATCTCCTCGCGTCGCGACATCGAGGAGGAGCCGGGCGACGAGCTCAAGGACTACGAGGAGTACGCCCACCTCTATCGGCTCGCCTGGAGCGACGAGGCCAACCGCTGGCTGCTCTCGACGCTGCCGAGCGCGATGATCTTCGACGACCACGACATCCGCGACGACTGGAACACCAGCCACACGTGGAAGCAGCAAATGGAGGCCACCTCCTGGTGGCACGGCCGGATCGTGGCGGGGCTGGGGTCCTACTGGGTCTACCAGCACCTCGGCAACATGTCCGCGGCCGGGCGCGCGGAGGACCCGCTGTGGCAGAAGGTGGCGTCGTACGACGGGCCCGGCGAGCTGGACATCACCGCTGACCTCGACGCGTTCGCCGATCGAGCCGACCAGGAGCCGGAGACCTACCGCTGGAGCTATGCGCGTGACTTCGGGGAGCAGGCCCGGCTGGTGGTCATCGACTCGAGGGCCGCGCGGGTCCTGGCTCCCGACCGGCGCTCGATGCTGGACCCCGGCGAGATGGAGTGGCTCGACGGCCAGATGAGGGGAGGGTTCGAGCACCTGCTCGTCGGCACGTCGCTGCCGTTCCTGCTGGCCCCGGGGCTCCACCACGTGGAGGCGTTCAGCGAGGCGTTGGCCCAGGGCGCCTGGGGCAAGCGGGCCGGCCGGGTGGGGGAGCGGATCCGCCAGGCCGTCGACCTCGAGCACTGGGCGGCCTTCCAGGAGGGCTGGGCCGCCGTGGCGGGGATGACGCTCGACGTAGCGGCGGGACGACGCGGTCGCGCTCCGCGGACCGTCACCTTCCTGTCCGGCGACGTGCACCACAGCTTCGTCTCCGAGGCCGTGCCGGACCCCCGAGTGCGTGGCGGGGACGTGGAGGTCCACAGCCGGATCATCCAGGCCGTGTGCTCGCCGATCCGCAACCCGCTGCCGCGGTTCATGCGATGGGTGACCGCGGTGCTGTCCTACGGCGTGGCCGGCCCGGTCGGGCACGTCGTCTCACGCCTGGCCAAGGTGCCGCGCCCGGTGCTGCGCTGGAAGCTGACCCGGGGGCCGTGGTTCGACAACAACCTGGCCACCCTGGAGGTCACGCCGACGGGGCTGAAGATGTGGTGGTCGCGCGGCGAGATCCGCGGCGGGCGCCACGACCGGCCGTTGTTGCGCCGCGTGGCGACGATCGACGTCGAGAGCTGAGGTCCGGCAGTCCGAGGAACTGCGTTGGAGCGCACCGCGGCGGAGCACTTAGGGGGCGTGGCTCCACCGCGGCGCGGACCTTCATCCTCTCCTGTCCGCGGGCCCGAAATGACCGGTGTGGGGCGGGTGGTGCTGGACTGTGGCCAAAATGTGTAAGAGCAGAACAAACGACCCTGTCGGGACCGTCGTCGCCGGTCGTCAGGTCCCGGGAGGACGACCGCCCGGCCCGAGCTCCGGGAAGACGGCCCGAGCCAGGGCCGTGCTCTCCAGGGCCGGCGCGCTGGACGTCTCCGCCGCGACATAGACGCCGAAGCCGGGCAGCGTGAAGCGGACCAGACCGTGCCCTGCCGGCTCGATGATGCCCTTCTCGATGAGGCGGTCGCGCGGGGTGCTCAGCGCTCGTGACTCCTTGCCGAGAGCCGTCGCGATCTGGGCGCGGGGAACTGCGTCGACTCCTGCCGTCGCCATGGCCGCCATGAAGTCCTGCTCGGCGGGGGAGGCCGCCTTCCACCGGGCCCGGTAGAGGGAGCGCAGCTGCTCGGCCGCCCCCGGATAGCCGGTGCGCACGTCCGCCATCCCGATGGTCGCCCCGGCACCCGGCCGGACGGCGTCCCAGGTCGCCGAGCCCAGGAGCTGCAGGAAGTAGGGATAACCGGCCGTGTCGGCGACGACCTGGCGGATCGCGTCGTCGGTCCAGCTCACGTCCAGCGCCCGGGCCGGCTCGACGATGGCTGCTGCCGAGTCGACCGCGTCCAGCCGGTGCAGCGGCACGAAGGCGGTGCGCTCCCCGAAGGTGGCGGCGCGGGTCAACGCCTCCGGAGTGGAGGGCAGACCAGCCGCGAAGACGGCGAGAGGATTGGCATGACGCTCGCCGTCGAGGTTCTGCAGGGCGTTGAGCAGCACGGCCAGGTCGCCCTGGCTCGCTGCGTGGATCTCGTCCACGAAGACCAGCAGACCAGCGCCGCCGCTCTTGCGCACCAAGGTCGCGGTGTCGTGCAGGAGGTCCTCGAGGGCGCCGATCGGCGCCGAGGGCGCGGCGGGCGCCCGGTCGGGGGAGAGCTCCGCGCTGACCTTGGCCCCGGGGAGTCCGACCTCGAGCTGGATCTTGTCGAGCTTGGCGCGCCAGCGCGTGGCGGCGGCCCCGGACAGGGCGTCGTGCCGCGAGACGCTGCGCTCGGTGGCTCGGACCAGCTCGGCGAGGACCGAGCCACGATGGGCGGCCGCGACCCAGACACTGACGAAGCCCGCCGTGTCGGCATCGCGCTGAGCGGCTCGGAGCAGCGACGTCTTCCCGAGACCGCGCGGCGCATGGAAGGCGAGCAGCGAGCCGCCGAACTCCGCGAACGTCGCCACGCGCCCCAGCCGGTCGCGGATCATCTCCCGCTCGGCCTGGCGCCCCGCGAGGATGCGAGGCACCTGGCCGGGGGTGTAGGGATTGGGCTGTGCCATGGCTTCCCCGATCGTTTGTTATACCTTCGACAGGTATATCAAACGGCAGCACCTCCGCGATCCATCAGCGAGCGTGGGCCGGCTCCTCCGGAGATTCCGCGTGCTCGATGCGGTACTCCGCCTGCTGACTGGCCCGCGAGGGGATCAGCAGGGCGATCATCCCGGCCAGCGCCGCGACGCCCGCACCGATGAGCAGGCCGGTCTTGAAGCCGTTCTCGCTGGGCAGGCTGTAGCCACCGAAGTCGGTGGTCATCTGCGCGAGCACCACGCCCACCACGGCGGCCGAGATCGACGTACCGACCGAGCGCATCAGGGTGTTGAAGCTGTTGGCCGAGCCGGTCTCCGAGAGCGGGACCGAGCCCATGATCAGGGCCGGCATCGCGCCGTACGCCATGCCGACGCCGCCGCTGGAGACGCAGACCGACACGAGGATGCCCCACGTCGAGCCCATCAGCAGCACCGCGAGCACATAGCCGACAGCCACGATGAAGGAGCCGAGGGCCAGCGTCACGCGCGGCCCGCGCACGTGCGAGAGCTTGGCGCCCAGCGGGGAGATCAGCATCATCGCGAAGCCGCCGGGCATCATCCACAGACCCATCTCCAGCATGCTCTGGCCGAGGCCGTAGCCGGTCTCCTCGGGGATCTGCAGCAGCTGGGGGAGGATCAGCGACTGGGCATACATCGCGAACCCGATCACCAGCGATGCGGCGTTCGTGAGCAGGACGACCGGCCGGGCGGTGACCCGCAGGTCCACCAGCGGGTCGCTGGTGCGCAGCTCGAACCAGCCCCAGGCGACCAGCACGACCACCGCGGAGACGAGCAGACAGAGCGTGGTGGCGCTGCTCCACCCCCAGTCCGCACCCTTCGAGACGCCGAGCAGCAGGCAGACCAGCCCGATGCCGAGACCGAGGGCCCCGACCGGGTCGAAGCGACCGAACGCGGTAATCGGGGTGGCCGGGACGAACCGGAAGATGGCGAGCGCGACGATCAGCGCCAGGACGGTCGCGCCCCAGAACAGCACGCGCCAGCTGGTGTGCTCGGCGACGGCGGCGGCGACCGGGAGTCCCAGCGCCCCGCCGATCCCCATCGAGGCGCTCATCAGGGCGATGGACGTGCCGAGCCTCTCCGCGGGGAGCAGGTCGCGCATCGCGCTGATGCCGAGGGGGACCAGGCCCATGCCGATCCCCTGGAGTCCGCGACCGGCGATCATCGGGATGACCGAGGAGGACAGGGCGCACACGACAGATCCGAGCACGAGGGAGCCGGAGCAGATCAGCATGATCCGGCGCTTGCCGTAGAGGTCGCCGAGCCGGCCGCTGACCGGGGTGGCGACGGCGGCCGCGAGCAGCGTTGCGGTGATCACCCAGGAGGCGTTGGACGCGCTGGTGTCCAGCAGGACGGGCAGGTCCCCGATCAGGGGTACGACGAGCGTCTGCATGATCGCGGCGGTGATGCCGGCGATGGCGAGCACGACGACGATAGCGTTCGAGTGGGTCTTCGGGGCGTCGCCCGGGGGTGCGGAGACAGGAGAGGTAGAGGACACGAGGATGCATTCTACACATGATGTGCAGCATGCACATGCTGTGCGCGTTACACTTCCGTCCGTGGACGTGACCGAACGCTTCGAGGAGATCGAGTTCGAGACGATGGTGCTCGGGCGCCACCTCGCCCCTGCGCGACGACACGGCGACGGGGAGAGTCACCTCGACCGGAGCGCCTACACGCTGATGAGCCGCCTGCAGGTACAAGGTCCGATGTCGATCGGTGAGCTGAGCGCCGCCTTCGGCCTGGACGCCTCGACGCTCAACCGTCAGACGGCGGCGATGATGCGGGCCGGACTGGTCGAGAGGATCGCCGACCCGGAGGGCGGACTGGCTCGCAAGTTCCGGGTGACCAAGCAGGGAGCGCAGCGTCTCGCGGGGGAGCGAGGCCTCAACGTGCGTGGGCTGCAGAGCGTGCTCGAGGAGTGGCCGGAGGACGACGTGAGCCGGCTGGCGGAGCTGCTGCAGCGCTTCAACGCGGACATCGAGCGTCGCGAGGGGCGAGCCTGGCCGCGCCCCACGCCGTCGCGGGTCGACTGACGGATCTGTTGCCCCCACAGGAGTCTCGAACGTAGCGTCGATGGCATGACAGGCGGCGAGATCTTCCCCATCATCAACTGTCACGACCTCGGCAGGACCAAGGCCTTCTACGAGCACGTCTTCGGGGCTCGACAGAGCTATGAGTTCCTCCAGGACGGCGAGCAGGTCTACGTCACCCTGGACCTGGGCTTCGGGAAGATCGCCCTGGGTGTCGGCACCGGCGAGGCGATGTACGGCGAGGTGCCACTGCCGGCCACCGGCCACGCGGTGGACCTGTGCCTCTATGTCCCCAATCTGGACGGCGCCGCGGCAGCCGCAGGGGAGGCGGGAGGGCGGGTCGTCACGGCGCCGCAGAACACACCCTGGGGCGAACAGATCGCCTATCTCCAGGACCCGGAGGGCACCATGCTGTTGACCATCCAGGAGGAAGTCGGCGGCTGAGGCCGCGGTGTCGGCGGTCTCTGCTGGAGTGGTGCCGAATCGGCGGTGCAGGCCAGCGGCAGGAGGGCGTCTTGATGTCATCCACAGATCCCGCACGAGGGGTTCCACAGTGGTTCGGCGTTGACTACAATCGCTCGTATGTTTGAACTCATCGGCTACGACCTCGACACGGGCTCCGGTGGCGACACTGCCGGCGTTGCCGGTTCGGGCGTGCCGGTCGAGGCGGGTGTTGATCCGGGCGTGGATCTGGGCGCGGTGTGGGTCGAGATGTTGGCCGGGATCGATGGCGAGGACCTCTCCGATGGGGCGTTGATCGATGAGCTGGCGGGGTTGGAGCGCCTCACGGGTGCCGCGGCTGCGGCGAAGGCGCGGTTGACCGCGCAGCTGCACGCGAGGCGGCTGGTGGGCGACGCCGAGCGTGGTGTCCCGAGTGAGCGGTGCGGGCGGGGAGTGGCCCACGAGGTCGCGCTCGCACGCCGCGAGTCGCCGCACGCGGCCCGCCAGCATGTGGGTCTCGCGGTGGCGTTGGTCAAGGACATGCCCGCGACGCTGGCGGCGTTGACGGCCGGGGAGATCAGTGAGCAGCGGGCGATGGTGATGGTCCGCGAGAGCGCCGACCTCTCCAGCGAGGACCGCGCCTGTGTAGACGCGACCTTGGGGCCGTTGCTGGGCGGGATGGGCAACCGCGAGGTGATGGGTGCGGTGCGGCGGATGGTCTACGACCTCGACCCCGAGGGAGCCGCGGGCCGGGTCGCGAAGGCCAGGGCACGTCGGCGGGTCACCAGCCGGACCCTGGCCCACGGGATGGTCCGGATCTGCGCGGAGGTGCCGGCGTGGGAGGCGGTGCCGATCATGCGGACCCTGACCGAGCGGGCGGACTTCCTGCGCGCCCACGACGATCCACGCACCCATGCCCAGCTGATGGCCGACGAACTCGTGGCCCGGTTGACCCAGTCGGCGACCCTGGGGGCGCAGCGCATCGAGATCCAGTTGGTGATGAACGCCGAGATGCTGCTCGGTGTCGACCGGCAGACCCCGGCCCACCTGGTGGGCTACGGCCCGATCCCCGCCAATGTGCTGGCCGATCTGTTGGAGGACCCCGAGGCGCGGGTCGCGATCCGGCGGCTGTTCGCGAACCCGGCCGACAACGCGCTGGTCGCGATGGACTCCACCACGCAGCTGTTCACCGGTCGGTTGCGGCGGATGCTGTTCGCACGCGACGGGGAGACCTGCCGCACGCCCTACTGCGACGCACCCGTGCGGCACGCCGACCACGTCACCCCACGCCACCAGGGCGGGACCACCACGTTGGAGCAGGGTCAGGGGCTGTGTGCGGCGTGCAACTACGCCAAGGAGTCACCCGGCTGGCGTCACCGCACCACCAGCGGCCGACATCGACGCCACACCGTGGAGGTCACAACCCCCACCGGACACACCCATGTCTCCCAGGCCCCACCGATCCCGGTGCCGGTGTCCGCAGACCCACCACCCAGCCAGCTCGAGCTCCACTTCGTCTCAGTGATCTACAAGCTCGACGTCGACCTCGGCGCCTAGGGGCAGCACGCACCGCCGCTTGGGGGAGGTCTACCTTGATTCGGAGGACCCATTCCGCCCTAGGAGGCACCGATGTCCCGCCCCGTCACGCGCTCCATCCACGGCACGACCACCGCAGTCACCGGCGCCAGCGCCGGCATCGGCGCCGCGATCGCCCGGACCCTGGTGGACGCCGGGGGCAACGTAGCGTTGGGCGCTCGTCGCAGGGAGCGCCTGGACGCGATCGTCGGCGAACTCGGTGCTGAGCAGGCCTGCTCAGTGCCCGGAGACGTCCGGACCCCGGAGCACAGCGCCGAGCTGATCGCCGCTGCCGTCGACCGATGGGGGCGACTCGACACGGTCGTGGCGAACGCCGGCATCGGCGCCTACGGCGGCATCCTCGATCTGGACGACACCCAGATCCGCGAGATGGTCGAGACGAACTACCTGGCGACGGTTTGGACCGTCCGAGCAGCCATGCGTCAGTTCCGGGCCCAGGGTGACGGGGGAGACATCGTCATCATCGCCTCGGTGGCCGGCTTCCGCAGCGATGCCAACGAGGCGGTCTACGCGGGCACCAAGTTCGCGCAGGTCGGGCTGGCCGGAGGCCTCGACAAGGAGGTTCGTGGCGAGGGTGTGCGCGTCACGCTGATCTGTCCCGCCGGCACATCGACCGAGTTCGCCCTGGGAGCCGGGCGCGTCGAAGGCTCGCCCGAGATGGACGACTTCCTACGTCCCGAGGACGTCGCCCACGCAACACGCGTCGTTCTCGAGCAGCCGCGGTCGGTGCGGACGACCGTGTGGCAGCTGTGGAGCTCGGCCCAAGGAAGCTGACCCGACGGCCCCTCTTGGCGTGTCTCGCAATATCGCCGATAACTGACATTATGTCAGGTAGTGGATCTCGACCACTCCCCGGCAGTGCCAACGCTGGTAAACAAAGGCGAACTGCCTAGTGGCTCAGGTCGACGACGCAGAACAGGTTGCCGTCAGGATCGGCAAGCACGACGAAGTCGGCGTCGTCCGGGTAGTCCCAGTCGACGCGCTGAGCACCCAGCGTGATGAGACGGCTCACCTCGGCGGCCTGCTCGGCCTCATCGTCGACCCAGAGGTCCAGGTGTGTCCTGTCGTCGCCGTCCAGGTGCAGCCGGGTCGCCGGTCCGTCC
This sequence comes from Nocardioides pacificus, assembly GCF_054775955.1. Lineage (NCBI taxonomy): Bacteria > Bacillati > Actinomycetota > Actinomycetes > Propionibacteriales > Nocardioidaceae > Nocardioides > Nocardioides pacificus. Next base: position 25,181 of record NZ_BAAHCI010000004.1, on the reverse strand, counting down.
TGAGGCACCAGGAAGGCAGGATTGTCTGGATCCCTCCCGTATCCGAGGGCTTCGGACCGAACGTGCTGGCTCCCACGACGTCCGACACCTTCGTCACGACCGCTCCAAGCCTCAGCATGCGGCCGACGTTCGCACGTCGGCGCGAGACGAGCAACGCCCCTGTTCAGGCGGCTCTGGGGCGACTGACTCCCCCAAGCTCTCGAAGATTCACGAGTGCACAATCCGGTGTCCTGGTTACGGAGCCCGCGGTCCGCAACCGCTGTTGAACGAGCAGATCGCCCACTACCGTGCGGGACGCTTGGCCGCCCTTGGTTGGGCCGTGACGGTGTCGGCGTCCGGACCGCTCTTCTGGGGCGCGGGGGCCCGCGAGGGATGAGGACAGCCCTCCGCTCGATAGATTTGTGAGGGTCTCAGAGATTGTGCGAAATCCACTCGACGCGAGAGGAAGCCATGTCAGAGGTTCTGCTCTTCCACCACGCTCTCGGCCTCACACCCGGGGTGCACGCCTTCGCCGACAGCCTCCGGGCAGCCGGCCACACGGTCCACGTGCCCGACCTGTACGACGGGCGGGTCTTCGACGACCTCGACGCGGGCGTCGGCCACGCACGCGAGACCGGGTTCGCCACGATCTCGGAACGGGCGCGCGCAGCAGCCGAGTCGCTGCCTGACTCCATCGTGTATGCCGGATTCTCGCTCGGTGTCCTGCCGGCACAGGAGCTCGCCCAGACCCGACCCGGGGCGCGCGGCGCCCTGCTGTTCGACGCGTGCTTCCCGGCCACCGAGTTCGGCTCCTGGCCTGCGGGACTGCCCGGGCAGATCCATGGCATGGACACCGACCCCTGGTTCGTCGACGGTGGCGACCTCGAGGCCGCCCGCACGCTGACCGCCGTGCACCCCGAGGTGACGCTGCACCTCTACCCCGGCGACCAGCACCTGTTCGCCGACACCAGCCTCCCGTCGTACGACGCAGCCGCGGCTCGGCTGCTGCTGGACCGGGTCCTGGAGTTACTCGAGCGGGTCGGCTGAGCCGGCCTCACGCGAGGTCGAGGAGCAGCGCTCCCCCGCCCACCAGGCAGGCGAGTGTCACCAGCAGGAAGACGCCGACCCAGACCAGTCCCGGGACACGGGTGAGCCGAGCGAGCACGTCCGCGTCGGAGTCGCGACCTCTCCCCTGTGCCCGTGTGCGCTGGAGCTCGATGACGGCGCGCGGCGCCGCGATCAGCAGGAACCATGCCCCGGCCCGCGCGACGAAGAGCTGCACCTCCTCGCTCCCCCACCAGGTGACCGCGAAGACCGTGGCGCCGGCCAGGGCCACGACGTAGAGGCCGTGGAAGTTGCGGATCTGGAGGAGCAGCAGCGCCAGCAGGACCAGCGCCGTCCACAGAGCCACGACCGGGCCGGCCTGGCTCGACAGCGCCGCGGCCACCACACCCAGCAGTGCCGGTCCGGGATAGCCGGCGCCGGCGGTCACCATCATCCCGGGCCCCGTTGGGCGTCCACGGGACAGGGTGAGGCCGGAGGTGTCGGAGTGCAGGCGGATGCCCGCGAGCTGGCGGCCGCTGAGCACGGCCGCCACCCCGTGGGCGCCCTCATGAGCGATCGTCACGACGTGCCTGGTCAGCCGCCACGCGCTCGGGACCACGACCAACAGCCCTGCAACCAGGGCGGGAAGCAGCAGGTCGCCGGAGACCCTGTCCACAGCGATCTGGTCGAGGAATGGCGGCACGTCGCCACTGTGCCTGATCACCCTGTGCGTGCGCTGAGCGCCGGCCCTCGCGCTCCCGTGGCTAGGCTCAGCCCATGACCACCAGCATCGACCTCGGCCGCCCCACGCAGGGTGACGTCATCGACGTCATCCTCGACGACCACCGCCGCTTCGAGACCCTGCTCCGACAGCTGCGCGACAGCAGCTCGGACCGGGATGCGGTGCGACGCGCCTTCTCCGCGTTGCACGTCGCCCATGCCCTGGCCGAGGAGCGGTTCGTCTACCCCGCCCTCGAGCGCAAGAGAGCCATCTCCGACGACGAGGCGGAGCACGGGGAGGAGGAGCACGCGGAGGGCAACGAGGCGCTGCTGGCTGTGCTGGAGCTGAAGGGCACCGACACGCAGGCCTTCGACGACGCCGTGGAGGAGCTGACCGCCGCCGTGAGCCACCACCTCGCCGAGGAGGAGCTGACGATCCTCAACCCGGCGCGCGACGAGGTCTCCCCCCGGGTCCGCGCGAAGCTCGGTCTGGACTTCTGTGCCGAGCGCAACCGGCTCATCGATGCCGGCTGCGGGTCGCTGGAGAACGTGCGCCGACTGGTGGCCGAGGCGGAGGCCGAAGGGCTCCTGGACGACGACGAGGACGAGGACGACGACTGATCAGCGGGACCGGTCGCGACGGGACTGGATCACCGTCGCGACCGCTCCCAGCAGTGCGGCTGCTCCCGCCAGGGTGGCGGCCAGCCAGCCGGGACCCGGTCGAGTCAGCGGGGCCTCGCGCATCTCCCCGGTGAGAGTGACCGCCTGGAAGGCGTCGCCCATCAGCCACAGGGCCAGCGCCCCCAGCAGCCCCACCAACCCGACCGCATAGCCCACCCGCATGTCGTCCCCCGTCGCCTGGAGGGCCTCATGGCCCTGCCTCACTGTGCCTTCTGCCTTGTCTAGACGTGCGGGACGACGATTCGGTTGCCCGCGGCTCAGCGAACCTCGAACTTGAGGCTCTCGGTGAAGGTCCGTCCGTGGGAGTCGGTGGCCCTGACCAGCGCTTCGTGGCGGCCCGGCTCGAGGTCGGCGGGCAGCTCCGTGCGCCAGAGGTGCATCATCCGGTCCGCCACGCTGCCGCCGTGCACGAGCTGCTGGGCCACGGCCACCGGGTCGGACCACTCAGGACCGATCAGCTGTCCCTCCCCCCGGGCCCGCTGCGTGCGTACGGCGGGCACGGCCGGCGCCCCGTCGAGACTCACCTCCACCGTGGAACCGGTGGCGCCCATCCAGAAGTTCGTCGTCAGCCAGGTCCCACCCGCCAGGTCCTCGCGGTCCACGACCAGCGGCTCGGTCAGCTCCGGAGCGGCGCCGGCCTTCGTCTTGTTCCACGCCCGGCGCGCGACGTACCACTCCCGGTAGGTCGGAGAGTTGACCCCGAGCTGCATCTGCACGTCGTCGCTCTCGCCGGTCAGCGTGAAGCGCTCCCGGAAGGAGCTGCCCTCGATGTTCAGGGTGAGGATGCCCGGCCGCGCCCCGTCGCGGCCGACCGCGACCGGGTAGCCCTTGTCCGTCACCGCGCCGGAGTACCAGTCCCCCGAGATGGCTCCCGCCACGATGTGCGGGAAGGGCAGCCCGTCGATGCCGAAGAGGTCACGCCAGCCCTTGAAGAGGTCTCCGGTCTTCATGTTCTCGACCGTGTGGGTGTGCCCCGCGACTGCCACCGCCTCGCGGCCCTCGAGGAGCGCGTAGACGTCGAGCAGCTGGTCGACCTGGTGGCGCGCGCTGGCCTCGTCGGCGAAGGTCAGCAGCGGGATGTGGCTGGCCACCACGACCAGCTTGTCCTCGGGGACCCGGGCGAGGTCCTCGGCCAGCCAGGCGAGCTGGTCGTCGTCGAGACGGCCGTTGTAGGAGGGCTTGCTCCCCGGGTTGTCGCAGTTGGGCCGCTCGCCGTCGGTGTTGTCCACCTCGGGGGTGCACGGGTAGCGCACGGTATTGAGCGCCACGACATGGGTGCGCCCCACGTCGTAGGAGAAGTACGTCGGAGCGAGTTGCGCGCGGAAGGTGTCGAAGGAGTGCTCGGCCGTCGGGGAGTCGTAGTCGAGGTCGTGGTTGCCCGGCAGGAAGCGCACCGGGCCGTTGAGCTCGCGGGTGAGCTCCTTGACGTCGGCGTAGAGCGACAGGTCGTCGCCCACCACGTCGCCGATGAACAGCGCACCGCAGCTCGCGTAGTCGCGGCGGGCGGCCAGGTCGGCGATCGCCCCTCGGCGGGCGTAGCCGACCTCCTCCTTGTCGTAGGGCTGCAGGTCTCCGGCAATCACACAGTCCTGCACGGCGGCGGCCGTGCCCCGGCTCCGCACCAGGGGGAAGTTCACCGCCTCCGGCACCGGCCCGGTCGGCGCGATCCCGCCGTACTTCAGCTCCGGAGATCCCTGAGGCAGGTGGTGGTAGGCGAACTGCGCGATGTTGTGCTCGTCGACCGGCACCTGGTAGCCGGCCGGCTGTGTGACGAACACGGTCATGTTGTCGCGCACCGGAAGGGCGTAGCGGCCTTGGGAGTCGGTGGTGACGACGTCCTTGCCGTTGGAGACCAGCACCTTGCGCAGCCCCCGGTCACGCCGGTCGAGGCGGCTGTCGCGGTCCTGGTCGACGAAGACGCGGCCGCGGATCACGTCGCGGTCGGTGGCACGGCGGGCGGGGACGACCTCCACCTGGCCGCGGTAGGCACTGCGGTCCCACCCAGGGTCCGGTCGGGCCTCCGCTGGCACGGACGGGTGGGTGACGACGAAGCCGATGGTGCCGGCGACGGCCGTGAGGGCGAGCGCGGCAAGGCCGGCGCGAGCGGGTGTGGACGAGGAGCGTGTCGACATGGAACCTCCGGGTCATCGAGCCGGGCCGCACCCGAGTGTGCGGCCGCGCCCGCAGCCTGGCGGCGCACGTTGAACGGCGAACGGCCTCCCGACGAACCGAGCGGAGACAGCGGCGCACGGATGGGTGGCCCTCTGCCAGGCCCTAGAGTCCTGCGGGTGCCTCGCACCCCTACCTCCAGCGTCGCCGGCCCCGGCACCGGTCATGCGGTGCTCGCGGGCGTCGTGTGCGCGCTCGTCGGCTTCACCAGCTCCTTCGCGGTGGTCCTCACCGGCCTGCGGGCCGTGGGTGCCACGACCGAGCAGGCGGCCTCGGGCCTGCTCGTGCTCTGTCTCACGATGGGAGCGGGCTGCATCCTCTTCTCCTGGCGGCTGCGGATGCCGATCACCATGGCCTGGTCGACCCCCGGCGCGGCGCTGCTCACCGGGGCCGCCCTCCCCCACGGTGGCTTCGGCGCCGCCGTGAGCGCCTTCCTGCTCTGCGGGGTGCTGCTCGCGGCGTGCGGTCTGATCCCCCTGCTCGGTCGGCTCGTGGCCGCGATACCCCTGCCCCTGGCCAACGCCATGCTGGCGGGCGTGCTGCTCTCGCTGTGCGCCGCGCCGGTGCGCGCCGTCGTCGAGGACCCGCTGGCGATCACGCCCGTCATCGCCACCTGGCTGCTGCTCACGGTGGTCGCCCGGCGGTGGGCCGTGCCCGGGGCTCTGCTCGCAGCCGTGGCGGTGATGCTCCTCGACGGGTCCTTCACCGCGGTGGACACTGCCGCGGCGGTTCCGATCCTGGTCGTCGTCACGCCGGCGTGGGACGCGGGCGCCCTCCTGGCGCTCGCCGTACCGCTCTTCATCGTCACGATGACGAGCCAGAACATCCCGGGGATGGCGGTGCTCGCGTCCTTCGGCTATCGCCCCCGCATGCGCGAGCCGCTGCTCTACACCGGCGCCGCCAGCGCGGTCGGCGCGGTGGCCGGTGGCCACGCGATCAACCTGGCTGCCATCTCCGCCGCACTGGCAGCGGGGCCGGACGCCCACCCGGACCGCGAGCGGCGGTGGGTGGCCGGGGTCGCGTGTGGCTGCTCCTACCTGGCCCTCGGGCCCCTGTCAGCTCTGGTGACGAGCGTCGCGGAGGCGGCCCCCCACGGGCTCGTCGAGACCATCGCGGGCCTGGCCCTGCTCGGGACCCTCGCCGGAGCCTCGGCCCAGGCCTTCGCGGCCGAGGGGACGCGCGAGCCGGCAGCCGTCGCCCTGGTCGTTGCGGCCTCGGGAGTCACCGTGGCCGGCATCGGCTCGGCATTCTGGGGCCTCGTCGCGGGCCTCGTGCTGCTGGTGGCGCTGCGGCGGCCATCCGCTCAGGCGCGGAACCAGGTCTGCTCGTCCTCCCCCGCGACCGCTCGGCGCTCGTAGACGGCGCCTGCACGCTCCTCGCTGGGGATGTCCTGCTTGCCCGCAGCCTTCACGACACGGTCCAGGAACTGGGTCCACATCGGGCTCCCCGGGGCTCCGGACGACTCACGGATCGACGTGAGCACCACCTCGGTGCCTCCGGATCCCGGCACGGCCTCGACGACCAGGTCGTCCGATCGCGCGAAGTCCACGAGCCACACCCCGGGGCCCCTGCGCTGGTAGGTCCGCCTGCTGTCCACGACCCCATCGACCAACGCCAGCGCGGACCCGTGGTCGGCTCTCAGCACCACAGAACGGCCCAGAGCATCCAGCGCGGCGGGGAGGTTGTTGGCCTTGGCCCTCTCCGCGATGCCCTTGCCCCACTCGTCCCCCTTGGCCCGGGCACGACGGGCAAGCCGCCGCCGGTTCTTCTCCAGCCACCACACGCCGGCGAGGAGGAACAGCATCAAGAGGAAGTACCAGGTCCCGGTCACCCGTCGACCCTAGGGGCGAACGGGCGACCGGGACCGAGGTCGTGGCGGGGTCTCACGCCACGGTCAGCCGAGCACCTCCCGCGCAGTGACCGCGCCGTGCTTCTCCTCGATCGCGTCGGCGAGCTTCCTCACGTCGGCGTCCTCGACCTCGACGCCGACCTCGCCGAACCCCTTGCGCAGCTCGTCCTCGACGACGCGCTCCTCGGCGCCGTCCTGCCAGGAGCTGACGCGGTCGACTACGGCCTGGATCGCTTCCCACTTCTCATCAGTCATGCCGGCGCAGTACCCACCTCGACGTTTCGAGAACCGGGTCGTTGGCAACAGAGCCGCCATGGACTCACCCACCCCCGCCCACCAGCGCCCCGAGGGCGTCAGCGACGCCACCGTCTCCGCGCTCGGCAAGCTCTCCAAGGCCCTCGAGACCGTCGAGGACGCCCGCGGCCACCTCTATGCCTTCCACCGGCTGCACGGCACGGCCGACCTCACCCTCGGCGAGGCCGTCGAGGAGCTGCGCGAGGCGGGCCACGCCGACCTGGCCGACCGGGTGGAGCACGAGCTGGTGGGCCGCAACCTGCTCGAGGGGCGGTGGAGCTTCCAGATCATCGAGGAGTACGCCGAGACCTACTACGAGCCCTTCAAGTCGCTCGAGAAGCAGGCGCGAGACACGCTCGTCGAGGGGCGCGAGCACCTCTACGAGGCCGAGATGAAGGAGGAACGGCGCTCGCCCGGGCACCCGGCGCACACCGCTCGGCCGGCGACGGGCCCTCAGTCGAGCTGACGCTTCCCACTCACCAGTGAGAAGGGCGAGCCAGTGCGCTCGGGAGCGTGGTCGCGCCGTCACCACGCGCCGCGTTGACCTGGCTCTGCGAGAGGAACAGCGCGCGCTCCAGATGCGCGCCTCGGAGATCGGCGTCGCGGAGATCGGCGCCCAGGAGGTCAGCAAGCTCCAGGTCGACGCCCCGCAGATCCGCGGCGATCAACCTGACGCCGCGCAGGTCGGCTCGCCGCAGATCCGTGCCGCGCAGATCGGCACCGACGCGGTCGGCACCGCGCCACGTGGGCCCGGGGCTCGCCTCTCCTCGCGCTTGCCCTGCCACGCGGTCGAGGAGGGCGCCCACGCGCGCTCGGTGGACACCCGGGTCCACGCCCAGGAGGGCCCCTCCCGTCTGCGCCGCGTCACGTCGTACGGCGTCGAGCACGGTGGTCAGGTCGGCCCGGAGCTCCGCGTCGGGCCCCATGCCCAGGGCCTGCTCCAGGTGCCACAGCACCTCGTGGAGCTGCCGGAGCACCGCGAACGCCCCGGCCATCTCCTCGCGCGGCTGTCCGGCGCAGGTGTCGTTGACGACGCGCTGGCCGGCGCCGAAGCAGTCGAACACCGTGCAGCCGGGGAAGCCGCGCGGGCGCAGCTCGTCGTGGATCGTGCAGCCGTCGTCGTCACCGAGGTGGCGACACGTCTCCCCCGCCGCCTTGTCGAAGGCGAAGTCCGCCGATCGTGAGAACGGCAGCACCACGCAGCACAGCCCCACGCATCGGCTGCAGTCGGCACGGAGCTCGGGGAATGTGACGGGAGAGGCAGGGGACACGGCCCCCATCATCGCCCCTGCTGGCTAGGTTGTCTGACATGGAGACCGAGATCCAGATCCCGTCCTATCCCCTGCACGACGGCACCAGCATCCCCGCCATCGGGTTCGGCACCTATCCACTGAAAGGCGACGAGGCGATCGCCGCCGTGCACAGCGCGGTCGAGACCGGCTACCGGCTCATCGACACGGCAGTGAACTACGGCAACGAGCGCGAGGTCGGAGAGGGCATCCGCCGCTCCGGCATCCCCCGCGACGAGATCCAGGTGACCAGCAAGCTGCCCGGGCGCCACCACGCCTACGCCGACGCGATCGCGAGCGTGCGCGAGTCGGTCGAGCAGCTGGGGCTCGGCCACATCGACCTGCAGCTCATCCACTGGCCCAACCCGAGCGTCGGCCGCTTCCCGGAGGCCTGGCGAGCCCTGGTCGCCCTGCGCGAGGAGGGGGTGGTCCGCTCGATCGGCGTCTCGAACTTCAGCGGGGCCCACCTCGAGCAGATCATCGACGACTCCGGAGTGGTGCCGGTGGTCAACCAGATCGAGCTGCACCCGCGCTTCCCACAGGCGCAGATGCGCCACGAGCACCAGCGGCTCGGCATCAGGACGGAGTCGTGGAGCCCGCTGGGCAAGCGCGAGGCGCCGCTCGAGGAGCCCGTCGTCACCGGCCCCGCCGAGAAGTACGGCGTCACGCCCGCCCAGGTCATCCTGCGCTGGCAGGTCCAGCTCGGCGCCATCCCGATCCCCAAGTCCGCCACGCCCGCCCGTCAGCGGGAGAACCTCGACATCTTCGGGTTCGCCCTCACCGACGACGAGGTCGCCGCGATCACCGGGCTCGGTCGCGCCAACGGGCGGCTCTTCGGCGGCGACCCCGAGATCCACGAGGAGCAGTGACCCCGGCGACGCCCTACCTGGCCGTCGACCTCCCCCGTCTGCGCAGCAACATCGAGCGTACGGCGCAGCGCGCGGCCGCCGCGGGGGTCGAGCTGAGGCCGCACGTCAAGACGCACAAGTGCCTGGAGATCGGACGGCTCCAGCTCGCGGCGGGCGCCCAGGCCATCACCGTGGCCACGATCGGCGAGGCGGAGGTGTTCGCGTCGCACGGCTTCGACGACGTGCTCATCGCCTTCCCGCTCTGGGCGGACGAGACGAGCGCACGACGGCTGCGCGACCTGCTCGACCGCACGCGGCTGAGTGTGGGCGTCGACTCCGTGGAGGGTGCGGCCAACCTCGGCCGGCACCTGGGCGGCACCGCCCTGCGGGTCCTGGTCGAGGTGGACAGCGGGCACCACCGCACCGGCGCTGCCCCAGACCTCGCCGGCGAGGTGGCCCTGATCGCTCGACGCGCAGGACTGCACGTCGACGGGGTGTTCACCTTCCCGGGGCACAGCTATGCGCCCGGTGCCCTAGCCGGCTCGGCGTCCGACGAGGCGGCGGCGCTGCGGACGGCCGCTCAGGCTCTGCACGCGGCCGGCATCGAGCCGAGCGTCGTGAGCGGAGGATCGACGCCCAGCCTCACCCACTCCGACACCGACCTGCTCACCGAGCTGCGCCCCGGGGTCTACGTGTTCGGCGACGCCCAGCAGTGGGAGCTCGGGGCGATGCCGCCCGAGGACATCGCGCTCACCTGCCGCACGACCGTGATCAGCCACGCCGGGGGCCGGATGGTCGTGGACGCCGGCAGCAAGGCGCTGGGCGCCGACCGCGCGCCGTACGCCTCCGGGTTCGGGCGGATGCTCACCCACCCGGACGCGCGGGTCGTGCTGCTCTCGGAGCACCACGCCGTCGTCGACCTCGCCGGCGCCGCCCTGCCACCGCTGGGCACCGTCGTCGAGCTGGTGCCCAACCACGCCTGCAACGCCGTCAACCTGGCCGATCAGCTCCACGTCGTCGACTCGACCGGTCCGGCCATCTGGCAGGTGGCCGCGCGAGGCCTCAACTCCTGACCCGTCGTCGCCTCCCCTACGATCGCCGCATGCTCCGACGACTTGCAGCGATCCCGACCGCCGTCCTGATGCTCTCCGTCCTCGCCGCCTGTGGTGACGACGACGCCGACGAGGCGACCGACCCCAGCACGAGCGAGTCCTCCTCGTCCACGCCCGCGGGGGACGACGCTCCGCCCGCGGCCGCCGGCTCCTGCGAGTACGTCGACGCCGGTGACGCCGCCAAGGACGTCGAGATGCCTCCGGCCGAGCCCACGGTCACCGGCGAGGTCCCGGTCACCATCAGCACCGGGCTGGGCGACATCACCGCCACCCTCGACGCCGACGGCGCCCCCTGCACGGTCAACTCGTTCGTCTCGCTGGCCGAGCAGAACTACTTCGCCGACACCGAGTGCCACCGGCTGGTGACCGAGGGGATCTACGTCCTGCAGTGCGGCGACCCGACCGCCTCCGGCATGGGTGGCCCCGGCTACACCATCCCCGACGAGCTCACCGGCCAGGAGGACTACTCCGCCGGCGCGCTGGCGATGGCCAAGACCCAGCTCCCCGACTCGGGCGGCTCGCAGTTCTTCATCGTCTACGAGGACTCCAACTCCGGTCTGGCCAAGGACTACACGCTCTTCGGCCGGCTCGACGAGAAGAGCACACAGCTGGTCGCCGACGTCGCCGCGGCGGGCAACGCCGACGACGGGATCGCACCCAAGACCGCCGTGGAGATCAGCGGCGTCACCATCAAGTAGCCGTCACGGGGCCGTCGACAGGCACTCGGTCCCCGTCAGCGACTCCGATCTCGCCCACACCTGTCGGGCGAGATCGGGGTCGCTGGCCGTTCGGCTGCGGCCCACCTGGGTGGGCCACCCGTTCATCTCGCGCGCCCGGTGCGGCCCGATGAAGCTGTTGCCGGGCACGTCCATGGTCGCCGCGAACAGCGGCGAGAGAGCACCCTGCGCCGGTGACATCCCCAGCAGGCTGTTGCCGACCTTGGCCAGGGCGGTGAAGGCCCGCGACCCGGTCTGGCCCTGGATCCCGGTCGCGCTGTAGCCCGGGTGCGCCGCCACCGCGCGCAGCGTCGAGCCCGTTGCGGTCAGCCGCCGCTGGAGCTCGGCGACGAAGAACAGGTTGCAGAGCTTGGACTGCGCGTAGGCGCCGTAGCGGTGATAGGGCCGCTGCCCCCAGTTGAGGTCGGCGACGTCCAGGTGGCCCGAGCGGTGCGCGGCCGACGAGATCGCGACCACCCGGTCACGCAGTCGCGGGAGCAACAGGCTGGTCAGCAAGAAGTGGCCCAGGTGGTTGGTCGCGAGCTGGAGCTCCAGCCCCGCGGCGGTGCGGGTGAGCGGCATGCCCATCACCCCGGCGTTGTTGATGAGCACGTCGACCGCACCGGTGTCGCCGGCGAACTCGTGGACGTCGGCCAGGTCGGAGACATCGAGGCGGCGGATCACGATGTTGCCGGGCATGTCGCGCGACAGCTCCCGCGCCTTGTCCGGTGAGCGCACGGCCATGGTCACGTGGGCGCCCGCCGCCGCAAGCCGGCGTGTGCACTCCAGCCCGAGGGCACCGGTGGCCCCGGTGATGACGATGTGCCGCCCGTCCTGGCGCGGCATCCGGTCCGCGGACCAGCGGGGTCCGGCCATCAGCCGCGGGAGGCCGGCGGCGCGGCCGGGCCCGCGTCGTACTCGACGGGAGCGCCGACGGCGACGGTGCGCCCGACGGTGCAGAGCCGGTCGCGGGTCTGCTCGATCGCCCGCGGCAGCATCGCGCGCGCCCGGTCGCCGGCCTCGCCCTCGGGGAACACCAGGTCGAAGCTGACCCGGACGCCGTCGAGGCGGTTGCCCTGCTCGTCGCGGATCTTGTCGCCCTCGGCGTGCACGGCGAACGCGACCGGCTGCGCGCGGCGGGAGGTGATCAGGTCGACGTCGATCGCGCTGCACCCGGCCACCGCCGCGAGGAGCAGCTCGACGGGCGTGAAGTCGGGATCGGCGCCCGACCCGATGGGGAGCACACCGCCGCGGTCGTTGGTCGCGCGGTAGCGGCCGTCGCCGATGCGGGTCAGGTCGATGCTGCGCCTGGTCCTGGGCAGGGTCTCGTCGCTCATGGCGACAGCCTGCCAGAGACCTCTGTCACACCGACACGCCCGGGATCCGGCCCGACTTGAGTGGGCTCCGTGCCCGCGCAAGGGTGGGTGGCGTCTCTGCAAGCTATCGGAAGGTGGAGCATGCTCACCCTCACCGAGAACGCCAGCACGATCGTCAAGGACATCACCGCCCAGCAGGGCCTCGCCGACAGCGCGGGCCTGCGGATCACCAGCGAGGACACCCCCGAGGCGTCGTTCGCCGTCACGGCGGCTCCTCAGCCCGAGCCCGGGGACCAGATCGTGGAGGCGGATGGAGCATCCGTCTACCTCGACGCTCCGTCGGCCGAGCAGCTCGCCGACAAGGTGCTCGACGCCCGCGTCGACGAGGAGGGCCGCGTCGAGTTCGCCATCGGCATCCAGGGCTGACCGACAGCCTCCTCAGCATCTTCCCGACGTCCCTCGTCACGAGGGTCTGGCCTCGCGGTCCGGCTCTCGCGGCGGGGGACGTCGGCGTTCGTCCACCGGTCGACTCCGCCGGCGTCCCGGCATGGGGTTAGCATGGTCTTGCCATCGTGCGGCGCTCGCCGTGCCTGGTGACCCGGCCACCACCAGGTGGTCGTAGGTTCCCTGGGGTGGACGGACCGTCGGGGTCCGTCTCCTCGATCTCTCGCAGATCCGTGGGACCGCGTGGCGTCTCGGAGTGGGTCTCGACCCACGTCGTACGACGTCCCATCTCCCCGGCCGTGTGCGCGAGCGGGTGCAAGACCCCGTGGCGGCGCTCAGGCCGGGTATCCGGAGGAGGAGTCTGTGGCTCGACGAGGCCAGCGCCAGCAGGGCGCTCGCCGTAGCGCCCCCCGCGACCAGCGTCGTGCCCGCGCGCACGACAACGAGGGCGTGATCCCGGTGCTCGCTCGCGCCGTGCGCGACATCGAGGGTGCCGTGCAGCGGGGGGCCGTGATGCCGTCCACGCGCACCAAGTTCCAGGTCGTCGCCCTCCTGGTGCGCCAGGAGCGCGAGCGCATCAAGAGCGATGCGGAGAGCACGGAGGCGCAGCGCGCCGAGCAGCTCAAGCGCCTCGACGGCATCGCGACGATCCTCGCGACGACCGCGGTGCGCGACACCTCGCTGCTCACGCTGCTCGACGAGAACGCGACGGTGTCCGACGCGGCCAAGGTGCTCAAGCGGGAGATGCTGGAGGCCGCCGGCCTCGAGGTCCCGGTCGAGGAGGCCGCTCCCCCGCCCGCCGCGAACGGCGCCGGACGCCCGGAGCGCCAGGTCGTCCCCCAGTCGGTGATCTCGCGCCAGCTCGCCAACCCGTTCCTCGTCCCCGACTTCTCGGCCGCTCCCCCGCGTCCCCAGCGTCAGCGGCTGCTGGCCGACTGGGAGCTGCTGGGTCCCCTCTTCCGCTCCTTCGAGTACGGCGGGGGCCGGGCGCGCGCCTGCATGCCGCTGCCGGAGCCGACGACCGTCAAGGTCCCCGGCGACCTCGAGCTGATGCCCCACCAGGCGCAGCTCGTCGGGGCCGCCGCTGCCGGCCACCGCACCTTCCTCCTCGCCGACGAGCCCGGTCTGGGCAAGACCGCCCAGGCGCTGCTCGCGGCGCAGGCCGCCGAGGCCTACCCGCTGCTGGTCGTCGTGCCCAACGTCGTCAAGACCAACTGGGCGCGTGAGGCGCACCTGTGGACGCCGAACCGTCCGGCGACGGTGATCCACGGGGACGGCGAGACGATCGACGGCTTCGCCGACATCGTGATCGTTAACTACGAGGTCCTCGACCGCCATGTCGGCTGGCTCGGCGACCTCGGGTTCCGCGGCATGGTGGTCGACGAGGCGCACTTCATCAAGAACAAGACCTCGCAGCGCTCGCAGCACGTGCTGCAGCTCTCCGAGCGGATCCGCAAGCGCATCGCCCACCCGCTGCTGATGGCCCTCACCGGCACCCCGCTGATCAACGACATCGAGGACTTCCGAGCGATCTGGCAGTTCCTCGGCTGGATCGACGACAAGAAGCCGCTGCCCGAGCTCATGGACAAGCTCGAGGAGGCCGGCCTCACCCCGGCCGACCCTGGCTTCTACGCCGCGGCCCGCAACAGCGTGGTCGACATGGGCATCGTCCGGCGCCGCAAGATCGACGTCGCCGCCGACATCCCGGCCCGCCGCGTCGCCGACCTCCCCGTGGAGCTCGACGACGAGGTCGGCCGCTCCATCCGCGAGGCCGAGCGCGAGCTCGCCCGCCGGCTGGTCGAGCGCTACGACGGCGCGCTGGAGCGTCGTACGTCGGGAGCGGTGGTGGACGGGATCGACCGCGAGCTCGTCCGCCGCGTCGCGACCTGGGAGCGCGAGGACACGGCCGCCACGAAGACCGACGAGAACGTCTTCTCGATGATGCGCCGCATCGGCCAGGCCAAGGCCGGCCTCGCCGCCGACTACGCCGCTCAGCTGGCGCGCAGCGTCGGCAAGGTGGTCTTCTTCGCCAAGCACGTCGACGTGATGGACCACGCGGAGGAGACCTTCGCCAAGCGCGGGATCAAGTACTCGTCCATCCGCGGCGACCAGACCACAGCGCGCCGTCAGAAGAACATCGATGCCTTCGTCAACGACCCGTCGGTCTCGATCGTGGTCTGCTCGCTGGCCGCGGCCGGAGTCGGCCTCAACCTGCAGGTCGCCTCCAACATGGTGCTCGCCGAGCTCTCCTGGACCGACGCCGAGCAGACCCAGGCCATCGACCGGATCCACCGCATCGGGCAGGAGGAGCCGGTCACCGCCTGGCGGATCATCGCCGCCCAGACGATCGACACCAAGATCGCCGAGCTCATCGACAGCAAGGCCGGCCTCGCCGCTCGCGCCCTCGAGGGCTCCGACGAGGAGCTCCCCTCCTCCGCCGACGTCCAGCTCGAGGCCCTGGTCGCCATGCTCACCGAGGCGCTGGAGACGCGGGGCTGAGCCGGCTCCCAGGCGTCTCACGGGTCACACGCGCCTCTCGATTCACGAGTTAACGTGTGAAACGGTCACTTCCCACATGAAGGTTCACGTGGGAAGTGACCGTTTCGTGTGGGAAGTACGGCGCGGCGAGCCCCGCCGTACGTCGCGCAGTCACCGCCGCCGTACGCCTCTCCCCCGTTGCGCCGGCGACCCGTCGATGCCGCCGCGACACGCCGCCGCAATGGTCGAGTGAGTGACGGGTCGGCTGGGTTGGTGGCCCTCACGCTGGCGACGTCACACCTGTTGAGACCAGGTCCGTGGCGACTCCGTGAGGTGATCGGCATACCTCGCCAGCAAGGGGCCGACGACGGCGAGCAGCACCACGTAGCACGATGCCAGCGGGCCGATCTCGGTGTAGCCGGCGGTCACCGCCAGCTCCGCGATGACGATCGAGAACTCCCCCCGCGCGATCAGCGCGGTCCCCGCCCGGGCGCGTCCCTTGGTGCCCACGTGATCGCGGCGAGCGGCGTAGACACCGGTCAGGACCTTGGTCGACGCGCTCACCACGGCCAGGGCCAGGGCGGCCGGCAGGAAGGGCACGACCTCGTGCAGCGAGGTGGCCAGACCGAACGAGAGGAAGAACAGCGCGGCGAAGAGGTCGCGCAGGGGCCGCAGCACGTCGCGTGCACGCTCGGCCGTGCCCGGCGGGATCGCCAGCCCCACGAGGAACGCCCCGACGGCGGCCGAGGCGTCCACCATGTAGGTCAGCCCGGCCACGACCAGCATCAGCCCGAGGACGCGCAGCAGGACCTGCTCGTCGTTCTCGTGGCCCAGCGCGCGGCCCAGGTGATGTCCGAGGTGACGGCTGGCGAGCAGGACCAGCAACACGACGCCGAGCGCGCCGGCGACGGCGACGACCGCGGCCAGGGCGGTCCCGCCCGACAGCACCACCACCAGCAGAGGCAGGAAGACCGCCATCAGGATGTCCTCGAGCACGAGGATCGACAGCACCGCCGGGGTCTCGCGGAAGCCGGTGCGCTTGAGGTCGCTCAGCAGCCGCGCCACGATCCCCGACGACGAGATCCACGTGACGCCGGCGAGCGCGAGGCAGGCCTGCCAGTCATAGCCCAGCAGCAGGCCGGCCACGAAGCCGACCGGTGCGTTCAGCACCAGGTCGACCAGCCCGGAGGGAGTGTGCCGCTTCATCGACGCCGCGAACTCCTCGGCGGAGAACTGCAGGCCGAGCATCAGCAGGAGGATCAGCACGCCCAGCTCGCCGGCGACCTCGATGAACTCGCTGGACGCGCCAAGGCCGTGGATGCCGCCCTCGCCGAGCATCAGGCCGGCGAGCAGGAAGAACGGGATCGCCGAGAGGCCGAGCCGCCCTGCGACGCTCCCCAGGAGCCCGAGGATCAGCAGGATGACCCCGAGCTCGAGGAAGAAGGACTCCACGCGCGCCTAACCGAGGAGGATGTGGCGGACGGCGTCGATCGCGTCCCGGGTGCCGATCACCACCAAGGAATCACCGGCGCGGAGTCGCTCGTCGGGGCCGGGCGAGGTGAGGACACCGTCGCCGCGGACGATCGCGACGATCGACGCGCCCGTCTGCGTGCGGCAGCGGGTGTCGCCCAACGATGCACCGTCGTACGGCGAGCGGGCCGGCAGGTCGACGGTGGCCGAGACCAGGCCGGGGATCTCACGCGTCAGGTCGGCGAACTTCTCCACGATCCGCGGCGCGCCCAACAGACCGGCGAGGGTCTCGGCCTCGTCGCGCGTGAGCGAGAGCAGCGTCTCGGCGGCGTCCGGGTCGCGTCGCTCGTAGCGCAGCAGGTCGAAGGCCCCGTCCCGGCGCGCCACGACTCCCGTGCGCACGCCGTTCACCGTCTCGAACTCGTAGACGACTCCCACGCCGGGGAGCAGGATCTCGGTCACGTCCATGGCGTCAGTGTGCCCCACCTAGGCTTGGCCGGGTGACGAACCCTTTCCACAGCCTCCAGCACACCGAGGCACAGGCCCGCGCGCAGCTGCTCACCGTCGAGGACTACGACGTACGCCTGGACCTGGCCGCCGACGACGCGACGTTCGGATCGGTCACGACCATCCGCTTCGAGAGCACCGGCGGAGCCACCTTCCTCGACCTCAAGCCCCTGCGGGTCAACGAGATCCGCCTGAACGGCCAGCTCGTCGACGCCGACACCCTGAAGCGCGGCCGGGTCCCCCTCGAGACGGTCCCCGGGCGCAACGAGATCGTCGTCGACGCCGTGATGCGCTTCCGCAACGACGGGGAGGGGCTGCACCGCAGCGTCGACCCGGCCGACGGGAAGCACTACGTCTACGGCATGTCCTTCATGGACGCGGCGCCCAGCATCTTCGCGTGCTTCGACCAGCCCGACCTGAAGGCGCCCTACACCTTCCACGTGCAGGCGCCGACCGACTGGATCGTGGTGGGCAACGCCCCGGGTGAGCAGGTGGAGGCCGGTGTCTGGGAGTTCCAGCAGACCCAGCCGCTCTCGACGTACTTCGTCACGCTGGTCGCCGGGCCCTACCACCTGATCCGCGACGAGCACGACGGCATTCCCCTGGGCCTCTCCGCCCGCGCGTCGATCGCGAAGGACCTCGACGCCGACGCCGACGAGCTGCTCACGATGACCAAGCAGTGCTTCGACGAGTTCCACCGGCTATTCGGGATCCGCTACCCGTTCGGCGACTACCACCAGGCGTTCGTGCCGGAGTTCAACGCCGGCGCGATGGAGAACCCGGGCTGCGTGACCTTCCGCGACCCGCTGATCTTCAGCTCGCGGGTGACGCGCGGGGTGCGCATCCAGCGCGCGACGACGGTCGCCCACGAGATGGCACACCAGTGGTTCGGCAACATCGTCACGCCGCAGTGGTGGGACGACCTGTGGCTCAACGAGTCCTTCGCGGAGTACATGGGCAACCGGGTCACCGCCGACGTCACCGAGTACGACGACGCCTGGACCCACAACGCCTACGCCCGACGCCAGTGGGGCCTGACCGCCGACCAGCGGCCGAGCACCCACCCCGTGGCCGGCAACGGAGCCGTCGACGCCACCGCGGCGCTGCAGGACTTCGACGGCATCTCCTACGCCAAGGGCTCGGCGATCCTCAAGCAGCTCAACGCCCGCATGGGCGACGAGGTGTTCCTCGCCGGCGCGATCGACCACTTCACCCGCCACCGGTTCGGCAACGCCACCATGCACGACCTCTTCGCCAGCTGGGAGCGCGCCGGGGCGCAGGACCTCACGGCGTTCACCGACAACTGGCTGCGGACGGCCGGGCCAGAC
This sequence comes from Nocardioides pacificus, assembly GCF_054775955.1. Taxonomy (NCBI): domain Bacteria; kingdom Bacillati; phylum Actinomycetota; class Actinomycetes; order Propionibacteriales; family Nocardioidaceae; genus Nocardioides; species Nocardioides pacificus. The sequence goes on along the minus strand of NZ_BAAHCI010000004.1, from coordinate 6,937 downwards.
ACGATCGTGCTCGACCGCGCGGCCGGCGTGCTGCGCCGCACTCCCCCGGCCGACCACCCGGCCGACCGCGAGCACACGTTCGGCGTGGCGCTCGCACAGCCGGGCGGCGAGTGGAGCAGCACCCGGGTCACGGTCGCCGCGGCCGAGACGCCGTACGACGCTCCCGCGGGGGCCGCCGTCGTGCTGGACCCCTTCGAGGACACCTGGGCCCTGGTCCAACCGGACGCCGAGACCGTGCAGGCGCTCGCCTCCCTCCTCCCCACCACCCAGGACCAGCTGCTGCGTGCCGGCATCTGGAACGGCGTGCGCAGCGCCTTCCACAACGCCGCGATCAGCCCCGAGCGGGTGCTCGACCTGCTCGAGGCGGCGATCCCGGTCGAGACCAACGACGACGCGACCGGCTACACGCTGCCCTGGGCGATCGGCAAGGTGGCCCCCCTCTCGAGCGATCCGCTGCGAGCGCTCGAGCGGATCCACGGCGCGTGCCGGTCCCTGCTCGGTCGCGCCCCGGCCTCCTCCACGCTCCAGCTGTCGGCGTTCCAGTCGGCGGTGTCCTCCTCCCGTGATGCCGCGCAGCTGCGCGGTTGGCTCGGGGGACGTGACCTGCCCGAGCGCCTGGAGGTCGACCTCGACCTGCGATGGCGCATCCTCGTCCGGCTCGCGGTCATCGGGGACACCGATCGCGCCGAGCTCGACGCCCGCCTCGCCGACGAGCCGACCGCACGCTCCCGCGTCGAGCACACCCGCGCGATCGCCTCGCTGCCGGACGCGGAGGCCAAGGCGTGGGCCTGGCGCCGCTTCACCGGCGAGGACGACGTGCCCAACTACGAGCTCGAGGCCGCGGGCGAGGGGATGTGGCAGGTCGGTCAGGAGCACCTGACGCAGGAGTACGTCGAGCGCTACTTCGCCGAGCTGCCGGCCACCGTCCGCGTGCGCAGCGGATGGAGTCTCGCCGACGGGGCGCAGGCCTTCTTCCCGATGACGGCGGTGGACGAGGTGACCCTGGCCCGCGCGCACACCCTGGCGGACTCCGCGGACCTGGACCTGAGCCTGCGCCGCCGGGTGGTCGACATGGCCGACGAGCTGGCGCGGCGGCTCGCCGTGCGCAGGACGTTCGGGCAGGTGTGACGTCGTGACGGCCGGTCTGAGCGGTGGGGTGGGCAGGGCACGGCGGCCGGGACCGACGGTGCGCACCCGGGTCCACGAGCTCACGGTGGACGGCGAGCGGCGCCACGAGGACCGGCTGGTCACCGAGGAGCCGCTCGAGATCCGCCTCGCGTGGCCGGGGCGCCCGGCCGAGCGCGTGTGGGTGACCATGCGCACGCCGGGGCACGACTTCGAGCTCGCGGCCGGCTACCTGCTGCACGAGGGGGTGGCGGGTCCGGGTCATGTGCACACCGTGGCCTACTGCACCGACAGCGACCTCGACCCCGAGGAGGAGTTCAACGTCGTCACGGTCACCCTCACCGCTCCCCCGGCCACCGACCCGGCCCATCGTCATGGGGCGATGAGCGCCGGATCCTCGGCCTGCGGCGTGTGCGGCAAGGACAGCATCTCCGAGGTCCTCGACGTGCCGCGGCCGGCGCCGTGGACGGGCGAGCTGCCCTCGGCTGACGTTGTACGACGCCTTCCGGCGCGGCTGCGCGCCTCCCAGCCGGTCTTCGAGCGCACCGGCGGGGTGCATGCTGCCGGTCTGTTCACCGCCGAGGGCGAGACGCTCGTCGTCCGCGAGGACGTGGGTCGCCACAACGCCGTTGACAAGGTCACGGGGGCGCGGGTGCTCGCCGGTGCGGCCCCGGCGGCCGCCTGCCTCGTGGTGAGCGGTCGGGCCGGGTTCGAGCTGGTCCAGAAGGCGGTGGCAGCGGGAGTCGGCTCGCTGGTGGCCGTGGGGGCGCCGACGAGCCTGTCCGTGCGACTGGCGAAGGAGTCCGGGCTGGCGCTCTTCGGTTTCACCACCGAGGAGCGGTGCGTGCGCTACTGCTGAGCCTCACCCTCCGCCGTTGTCCCCGCCCAGTGACCCGGGCTGGTTGTCCCGCACCGTCCCGTCACAGGCAGGGTCGATGCAACGATGCTCGGTGGTCGGATCGGCACCGGGTGGCAGCGCCACCGGGCCTCCGCAGCGGGGGCACGTGAGCTCATCCATGTCCCCACGCTAGCCCCCACGTCAGCCCTTTGTGACCAGCACGAGGGCCCTCGAACGGCGTGGGCTCCCCGGACTGTCGGTGGCCTCTTCTACGGTCTTCGTGTGCGCATCCTTCACACCTCCGACTGGCATCTCGGGCGTTCCTTCCACCGCGAGGGCATGCTCGGCCACCAGGCTGCGTACATCGACCACCTGCTCGCCGTCGTCGAGGGTGAGCAGGTCGACCTCGTCGTCGTCTCCGGCGACATCTACGACCGGGCTCTGCCGCCGGTGGACGCCGTCCAGCTGGCGGACGAGACGTTCGCGCGCCTCGCCGCCTCCCGAGCCAAGGTCGTGGTGACGAGCGGCAACCACGACTCGGCGCGCCGCCTGGGGTTCAACTCCCGGCTGATCGACGCGGCCGGCGTCTTCATCCGCACCGACGCGACCACCGTCGGAGAGCCCGTTCTCCTCGACGACGAGCACGGCTCTGTCGCGGTCTACGGGCTTCCCTACCTCGATCCCGACGCCGTCCGCGAGCCCTGGGAGCTGTCCTCACGCTCGCACGAGGCGGCGATCGGCGAGGCCCTGCGGCGCGTACGGCAAGACCTCTCGGGTCGGCGAGACACCAGGTCGGTCGTCATGGCGCACGCGTTCGTGGCCGGCGCCGAGCCGAGCGACTCCGAGCGCGACATCAGCGTCGGCGGCGTCTCGATGGTGCCCACCTCGTTCTTCAACGGGATCGACTACACCGCACTCGGTCACCTGCACGGGAGGCACACGCTGACCGAGTCCGTGCGCTACAGCGGCTCGCCGCTCGCCTACTCCTTCTCGGAGGCGTCGCACCGCAAGGGCTCGTGGCTGGTCGAGCTGGGCCGCGACGGGCTCGGGGCCACGGAGTTCGTGGAGGCGCCCGTCCCGCGGCCGCTGGCGCGGATCCGCGGTGACCTCGAGTCGCTCCTGGCGGATCCGGCCCTGGCGGAGCACGAGGGCTCGTGGGTGCAGGCGACGCTCACCGACGACGTCCGCCCGCTACAGGCCATGGAGCGGCTGCAGCGCCGGTTCCCCCACACGCTCGTCCTCGGGTTCGAGCCGGCCGGCGGCAGCGCCGCATCGGTGGCGGCCGCCGCCATCCGGGGGAAGTCCGACCACCAGATCGCGCTCGACTTCGTGCGCGAGCTGCGCGGCGCCGAGGCCTCCGCGGCCGAGTCGGCGCTGCTGCTCGACGCCTGCGACAGCTGCTGCGACGACCGCGACCTCGACGTCAGCGTGCCGCCGGCCTCAGGAGGCGGGCGATGAGGCTCCACCAGCTGGAGATCAGCGCGTTCGGACCGTTCGCCGACACCGTCGAGGTCGACTTCGACGAGCTGTCGGAGTCCGGGCTCTTCCTGCTTGCCGGCCCCACCGGCGCCGGCAAGACCAGCATCCTCGACGCGGTCTGCTTTGCGCTCTACGGCGACGTGCCGGGCGATCGCAGCGCCGCCAGGCGCCTGCGCTGCGACACCGCCCCCGAGGGCGCCGCGCCCCGGGTCGTGCTCGACTGCACGCTCGGCGACCGGCGGTTCCGGATCACCCGCTCCCCCGCCTGGGAGCGTCCGAAGAAGCGCGGGACCGGGACCACGACCGAGCAGGCCAAGGTCCTGGTGGAGGAGCACCAGGGCTCGCAGTGGGTGCACCTGTCGAGCCGCAACGACGAGGCCGGACACCTGGTGACCCACCTGCTCGGCATGAACATGTCGCAGTTCACGCAGGTCGCGATGTTGCCGCAGGGGCAGTTCCAGGCGTTCCTGCGCTCCCGGTCGGAGGACCGGCAGAAGCTCCTGCAGAAGCTCTTCCGCACCGACCGCTTCGCCGACATCGAGCGTTGGCTGCGCGATCGTCGCATCGAGCTGCGCAAGGGCTGCGAGAGCCACCGGGCCGAGGTCGTGGCGATCCTCGGTCGGATCAGCGAGTCAGCGGACGAGCCGATGCCGGACGAGTGGGACGACGCGCTCGAGCAGGCGACCGAGGAGGGCGTGGTCTCGGCATGGGCCGAGGAGCTGCTCGACGGGGCGGAAGCGGGACACCGCGAGCTGATGGAGGCGATGGGCGCCGCCGTTCCCGCCGAGCGGGCGGCGCGCGAGGCCCTCGAGGAGGGTCGTCGGATCGTCGAGCGACGCGGACGGCATGCTCGCGCTCTGGCGGTGCTCGAGGACCTTGACGCCCGGGCTGACACGGCGCAGGAGGGGCGTGAACGGCTCGGTCGCGCGCGGCGGGCCGCTCCGGTGCGGCCGCTGATCGGCCTGGCCACCCAGGCAGTCGCTGGTCGCCAGCGCGCCGCCTCTGCGGCAGAGCATGCTCGCAGCGAGTCGGCCGCGCTGCTCGGCGCGTTCGACGTCGACGCTGCGGCGATCGAGGGGGCCTGCGAGCGAGCTCGCGATCGACTCGCTGATGCTCGCGCGCTGGCTCCGCGGGAGACCGAGCTCCGACAGGCACGGTCCGAGCTCGCCGCCGCCTCTGCCCGCGTGGAGTCCCTCGAGGCCGACGAGCGCGACGTCTTGCTCCTGGTGGAGCAGCTCCCGGCGCGCGTGGAGCAGACACGGGCCGACCTCAGCGCGGCGGTGGCCGCGGAGTCACGGATCGCGGCGCTGGAGTCCCAGCGCGCAGATCTCATCAAGCGCCGCGAGGGCTGCGTCCTGGTGGCGCGGCTGGAGCCGGCGATAGAGGGCGCCGAGTCGGCGCTGCGCGAGGCGGTCGACCACACCCAGGCGCTGCGCGAGCGCTGGCTGTCCTTGCGTGAGGCTCGGCTCGAGGGCATGGCCGCCGAGATCGCCGGGCAGCTGGCCAGCGGTGCGTGCTGCCCCGTGTGTGGCTCCGACGAGCACCCGCACAAGGCCGTCCCCGCCAGTGGCGCCCCCAGTGAGCGCGACGAGAAGCAGGCCCGCCGGGCGCACGAGGATGCCGAGATCACCCGGGTCGCTCATGAGCAGCAGGTGCGCGACCTGCACACCCAGCTCGCCGGCGCACGTGCTGCTGCCGGGGACGCGCCGCAGTCCGAGGTCGAGGCCCAGCTCGAGGAGGTTGTCGCGGTGCTGGAGGAGTGCCGCGACACGGCAGCCCGGGTCGCGCACCTCGAGGCCGAGGCAGCTCGACTCGACGCGGAGTGCACGACCGCGCGAGACCGCGCGTCCTCGCTCGGCAACGAGCTGTCGGCCCTGCGCTCCACCCGGCTCTCACTCGAGCGCGAGGTCGACCGGATCTCACGCGAGCTCGCGGCTGCGGTCGCGGGCACTGGGCACACCTCCCTGTCCGAAGTGGTGGCAGAGTTCCAGGCGGCGAACGACGTGCTGACCGATGCGCTGCGCAAGATGCAGGAGCTCGACCAGGCGGAGACCCGAGTGGTGGAGACACAGGAGTCGCTGGTCGCCTGCGCGACCGAGCACGGCTTCGACGATGTCGACTCCGCGGAGCAGGCGCTGCTCGGTCAGGCGGAGTGCGACGCACTGCAGCGCTCCTTGGACGCCTACGACCAGGAGAGGGCCCGGGTCCTCGCCCAGCTCACGGACCCGGAGCTGGTCGAGGCCGCGGAGGCCGACGAGCCCGACCTTGCGGGGCTCACGACGGCTCATGCCGAGCTCGCCGCGTCGCTGTCCGCCCTGCACAGCCACGCCGGGGTGCGCGAGGCGCGGGTACGCCGGCTGCGCACGCTCGTCGAGGAGCTAGGCGCCGCTCTCGCCACGTGGGCGCCGGCGCGCGCGTCGTACGTCGTGGCGGAGGGGGTGGCCTCCTTCGTCGAGGGCAAGTCGGCCGACAACCGTCTGAAGATGAGGCTGTCGGCCTACGTCCTCTCCTACCGCCTGGGGCAGGTGGTGGCGGCGGCCAACGTGCGACTGGCGACGATGTCGGACCAGCGCTATGCCCTCGAGCACACGCACCACAAGGGGGCCGGTGAGACCCGCGGCGGACTCAGCCTGATCGTCCGCGACGCCTGGTCCGGCGAGCAGCGCGACCCGGTGACGCTGTCGGGCGGTGAGACGTTCGTAGTGTCGCTCGCCCTCGCCCTGGGCCTCGCAGATGTCGTCACCCAGGAGGCCGGCGGCGCAGACCTGGGGACGCTCTTCGTGGACGAGGGCTTCGGCTCCCTCGACCCCGAGACGCTCGACGACGTGATGGACACCCTCGACGAGCTCCGCGACGGCGGCCGCGTCGTCGGCGTGGTCAGCCACGTCTCCGAGATGCGCGCCCGGATCCCAGTCCAGCTCCAGGTCGACAAGAGTCGCAGCGGTTCCAGCGTCCGGTTGATGCGATCAGCCTGAGGGCATTTCTTGCCGGCCCGTTGTCCACAGGCGGGGAACTGGGACTGTCGCGCCCGCGTCTGACTTCACTAACGTAGCCCTGCGCCGACTCCTCCTCGGCGGCTCTCGGACAGTGAGGACCCGACGTGAAACTGCGCCACCGCCCCGCTATCGCTCTGCTGTGCCTGCCGCTGCTGCTCACAGGCTGCAGCGAGGATTACGAGGAGCCTGAGGCGAAGCCGCCGGCTACGTCGGCTGCGGTGACTACGCCTAGTGGGACGGCATCGGCTGAGGCTTGGGAGGAGAAGAGCGAAACCGGTGCACAATCCTTCGCTCGACACTGGGTTGACGCGTTCAACGAGGCGAAGCGGACCGGAAACACAGGATCACTCAGGAGCATGAGCTCGGCTGGCTGCGAAACCTGCACAAACTACGCCGGGGACTGCTGCACGGATAGGTGACATCTGATCTGTGGTGCCGAGAGGTGCTGCTGGAAGGATGTGCACTGTGCCGAAGCCGTACCCCAAGGAGTTCCGCGACG
>NZ_BAAHCI010000003.1:76807-145661 GCF_054775955.1 Nocardioides pacificus | reverse complement strand
CGTCGCGGAACTCCTTGGGGTACGGCTTCGGCACAGTGCACATCCTTCCAGCAGCACCTCTCGGCACCACAGATCAGATGTCACCTATCCGTGCAGCAGTCCCCCATGCGGATCTTGTTGGTCTCGGCCCGGACCTGCGCGAGGTCGGCTTTGAGCCTGTCGCGCTCTTGCTTCAGCGTTGAGTTCTCTCGAGCGACAGCCAGCGCCTTCTGCAGCGCGCTGAGCACCGCGGTGCGGAGGTTGCTTGGCACCCCGTCAAGCTCCAAGGGTTGTGCCGGTGGTGTCCCGCTGTGGCTCAGGTGGGACCTGACTTGTCGCAGGCACTCGTCACGTTCGCCCTTGAATGCGAGGCGGACGAACCAGTCGTAGTGGCGACCGTCGCTCGCAGGGCGGTGGCTCGCGTCCCAACGCCGTACTCCCAATGGACCCGCGTCAAGGCGATCCACGACGTGTTCGGCCGTGGATTCGTCTGCGTTGAAGACGACGTAGTGACCGAACCGGTTGGTCTCGAGGTTCCAGTCGCCCTCGGGGAGTGGCACCGGGGCCGGTCTCACCCCTCGCGTACTGGGGGTCGGCGTGGCGGCGAAGGGGATCAGCTCGCCGTCGGCGACAAAGCTGGCACAGTCGTACTTGTCGTAGCACGGCGCCGTGATGTCGATGCGATTGCCGCGGTAGAGCGGGTACACCTCCCCGCCATACACAACCCCCGCATCACCAGTCGGCAGTAGCCGCACCGGACGGCGCAGCGGACCGTCGACCTGGCGATCGGCATTGAAGACCTCGACATCGACCTGCTGTGAACTCACCGAATCCCCCTGTGCGCCTTCCAGTTCCACAACGAACAACCGCTGGAATTCCTACCTTGGCTGTCCAGAATTCCTACCCTGAATGAATGGGGGAATCGATCGGCCTGGAGACCGAACTGGAAACGCTCATTGCACTCGTGGGGTCCATGCCCGCGGGTGACCTGACGAACGGTTCGGGTCCGGTGGGCTCAGCAGCCCCCGGCATCGTCTCGGACTCGGGCATCGTCTTGGCAATGGCTCCGGTTGCCCCTGGATCCACGTGGCCCCGCACCAAGGGTGCAGCCCGTTGGCGTCTCAGCGCGGCTACCGGTTCCCTGGCTAGCCTCACCGATCGTGTGAACCTGGCTGACCTGGTGGGAAAGCAGGCAGCCGAAGCGACGGTCAAGGCGTTCCTCGCGATCAGGCCGGGTGGCGGACGCGTCTTCGTCGACGAGCGCGGTGACGCCGTGACCCCCGTCGAGAACCGGCTCGTCTACCTCGGTCGTATGGGGGTCGCGTCCGCAAACGCGGCTTCGACTGACGGAAGCCTCAGGGCAGCTGTGATCGCCGCTCTTAGGGAGGCCCCGGGATCGACCGCCCGTGAGATCGCCTACGAGCTGGGTCGTCGCGGCCGTTCGGCCGGCAAGACCGAGGTCAACTCGCTCATGTATGGCGACAGGACCTCCTTTGTGAGCGACGGGGCGACTGTTCCGAGATGGCGTGTCGCGACCACCGCTGCCGTCGCGCGCGAGGCCGCCGCCCCTTCAGCGAGTGGGCTACCGGCAGCCCCCGTGAAGGCTGTGCGGACCGGCGACGGCAGGGACGTCTACCGCGACCTGGTCGGGGTCGCAGAAGCGCCTGAACGCAAGGTCACCCACGTTGGCGCCTCCGAGGGGCCCCGACCGGTGCCCGACCTGTTGCTCGGTCTGATGGCTTGGCAACGCGAAGCCATCCGCGCTTGGTACGACAACGGGTGCCACGGGATCGTCGAAGCCGTCACGGGAACTGGGAAGACGCACCTAGGGCTCGAAGCGGTCGCTCAAGCGGTACGCGGCGGTGAGCGGAGCACGGTTCTCGTGCCGTCGGTAGACCTGCAGGACCAGTGGGCAGCCCGCTTTCAGACCTTCCTCCCGCACCTTCGAGTCGCACGGCTCGGCGGCCACAGTTCTGGTGACCCGCAGACCGCCGATGTGACCATCGCAGTGGTGAACTCCGCTCTCCGGCACGACCTGAGCGCGCTCTCTCCTGACAGCCTGCTGGTGGCTGACGAAGTGCACCGCTACGGCTCGGAACAGTTCCAGTACGCGTTGAGGGCGAACTACCGGCGACGGCTGGGACTAACGGCGACGCTCGAGAGGTCAGGCGACGACGCCGTCGAGGCAGTGCTGGCCCCCTATGTCGGGGGCAGCATCATGCAGGTCACCTTCGATCGTGCCATCCGGGAGGGAGTCGTGGCCCCGTTCCGCCTGGTCATGGCACCCGTGAGTCTCTCGGACGACGAGCAAGCTGAGTACGACGGCTTGTCGCGTCAGATCTCGAACGGCATGAAGGTGTTGCGCGGCAGCGGTGCGCTCAAGGGCGCGGGCAGCAGCATCTCCATGGAACTCGGTCGGCTTCGCGGAGCAGGTGGTGAGATCGGCAAGGCGGCGCGGATGGCGGAAACGGCCATGCGGAAGCGCCGTCAGCTTCTCGCCGCCGTGAGTGGGAAGCTCGACGCCATCGAGGAGCTCTCAGAGATGATCGGCCAAAGCCAAGGCACCGTCATCTTCACCCAGTCCAAGGAAGTGGCGGAGAACGCGGCGCTAGTGCTTCGCGAGTGGGGGGTGCCCGCCTCGGCACTGCACAGCGATATGAACGACAAGGAGCGCCGCGGATCTCTCGACGATCTGTCGACTGGTGCGTTGCAGGCGCTGGCCGCACCAAAGCTGCTCGACGAAGGCATTGACGTACCGACGGTCGATCTCGGTGTCGTCATGACTGCCAGCAGATCGCGCCGACAGATGGTGCAGCGACTCGGTCGCGTCATCCGGCGCAAGGACGACGGCCGGCCCGTGGACTTCGTGATTCTCTACGCGCACGACACCGTCGAGGACCCGTCAAGCGGAGTGCACGAGGGCTTCTTTGACCTAGTTGGAGAAGTCGCATCACGCAAGCTCACGCTCGAGCCGGGGTGGACCGCGAACGATCTGGCTGTGTAAGCGTCCGACACACCGGGACTGGGAGGAGTCACGGAGTCTCCGATTGTGAGCGAATGCGCGTCGGTGTGGCACCGGCGGCACTGCGCCAAAATGCCCGCGATCACCGGGGGCCAGGGAGAACCGGCTCTCCGCAGACAGGGCAGTTGATCTGATCCGAGGTCTGGCCCTGCGGCACCTGACCGCTTTCTCCGCAGTAGTCGCAGATCCACGTGGCCATGACCAGACGATAGGACTTCCTGGCCTCGCAGGCCACCACTCGGGGGATGCTGCCGCGATTGACGAGGAACGCGCAGCGACGCGTCGACGAACTGACGCTCCTGCGACGTGACGCGGAGGGCCGGGCAGTGCTTCCGGCCGGTATTTGGCCTCATACTCACCGACATGATCGAGCCTGAAGGCCACCTCTTCATCATCCATGGGCGAATCGAGTCGGTGATTCACGACGCGGCGCTGGTGCCAGTGGATCAAGCGTATGACTTCAACCCGATATGGGCTCCCCTGGTCGGCGAGCGGCCACTCCTACCGGCCCATTGGACGGAGCGTGGCTATGGCCGGATCAGGCCGGCACCCGATCGCGTCTGGGCCGTAAGCATCGGCAATGGGCTGGACCCCTACGATGCGGTGATCGACCGAGTCATCGGCGCTTTGCGGAGGATCGAGCTTCGCCGTGACGCCCACCCACCCACGCGAGGGTCTGGGGCGCTTCCGCTGGTCGCTGTCCCGGTTATCGGCATCGGTCGCGGGGGGTACGCGGGCGATCGCGGCACTGTCCTGCGCATGCTGGTCGAGAGGCTCGCCCAAGCTTCTCGGGAGTTGAGAATCGATGTTGTGCTCGTCACGCCGGACCCGGCGGTCTTCGCTGCCGCGCAATACGCCAGGCGGCGGCTAACTAAGAGGCTGCAACCGCGTCTCGAGAGCCTTGCCCGCGAACTGGGCACGGCGGCACGGGATGGCCAGCTCGCGATCCTCATGGGGGCCGGGGCCTCGGCTGCGGCTGGACTTCCGTCATGGCAGGGCTTGCTAGAGCATCTCGAACGAGACATCGGCATCACCTACCCGGACCCGAAGCAGGTTCCGAGTTCCATTGATCGAGCCGAACTCATCGAGCGCAAGGACAAGGAGGGTTTCCAACAAAGCGTTGCGGCGATGGTGACCGGCATCTCTCGCCCCTCCCTGCTGCACGCACTCTTGGCCAGCCTGGACTGTCACGAGGTCGTCACCACAAACTACGACACTCTCTACGAGCAGGCGGTGAGGGCCACGGATAGAGAGATTCAAGCGGTGATGCCCTGGAACTCCGCCCACGGCGCCGACAGGTGGATCCTCAAGCTCCACGGTGACGTCGAGCACGTCAAACAGATTGTCCTCACTCGCAGGCACATGGTCCGGTACGACGCGGCGAACCGCCCGTCCGCTGCGGTGCTCCAATCCCTTCTCCTGACGAAACGACTCCTCGCCGTGGGAGTGTCGATGACCGACGACAACGTGATCCGACTGGCACACGAAGTACAGGCGTATCGCGAGGAGCACCAGAAGGGGGAGCACCGCACCTTCGGCACCGTCCTGGACACCGACGGGGACGACATACGAGAAGCGCTCTGGGCCGGGCAACTGGACTGGGTGAAGCTCGCGGCGGAAGCAGGTCTTCCAGGGCGACGGGCGCAAGAGCTCTTTCTTGATCGGGTGGCCGGTCACGCGGCTCGCGACTCCTCCTGGCTGCTCGACCAGAGATTCGAAGGATTGCTCGATTGCGACGAGGACCGGCAATTGTCGGCGGCGGTCCGGGACCTCTACCACCGACTCCCGGCCGGGGAGGGCAACAAGTGGACGCCGCTGGTGCGGCGTCTTGAGGAGCTCGGCGCATCGTCCGGCAACCGCATCAGATTCCCCGGTTAGGGGATCAGCGCAGCCTGCGGCACACAACCTCACACGCCGTCCATGCGATCTGCCAGACAACTCGATCGGCGAGATCCCTCGGTCTAGGCAAGGGCAGGCTGCTGGCGTGGTTGTCAGCCGCGCGGCCAGCGCTTGGGCTAGAGACCGTAGGTCAGGGTAGGGCGGGGACGGTTGTTCAGGGTTGCCGCGATACGGGCGAGGTGGTCGGCGGTGTGGCTCGAGAGGTCGGTGTCCCGCTCGGGCCTGGGGAAAGGAAGGGGATGCTTGATGCAGGCATGAGTCACTCCATGCGGCAACCTGACTCGACCAGTGCGCCCGCCACCCATTGCCGACGCAGCGAACCCGTTAGCCGTAGCCGAGGACTCGAAGCGCGCGCCCGCAGCGGCGGAAGACTCCTTCGTTCGGGTGCTCACGAGGTAGGTCCTTCCATGACCGCCAGCGGCACGTCTCCGTCCACCGCGTCGTCGCGACCGACGAAGAGCAGGGAGCCTCGTCGTACGTCGACGCCGGGCACCCTGCTCAGCGCGGCGGCGTAAGCCTGGAGCTGCGGCTGGTAGTGCTTCGTCTTGAGGGCGCGCTCGTCGTCGGTGCGGGCATGGTCGGTCTTGTAGTCGACGACGCGTAGACCGTCCTCGTCCTCGACGAGCAAGTCTACGAAGCCTTCGACGTAGCGTTCGCCGTCCTGGGCGACGACGAACACCTCTCGCCAGAATCTGCCCGAGGTTCCCGCGGCCGCCACTTGCTTCGAGGTCAGCGCCCGCTCTACCCGGGCATGGACCTCCCCGGCCAGGTCGGGGATTCCCAGCTCCTCGCACAGGAGGTCGGCCAGCGCCTGCACCTCCGCTTTGCTCGACATGGCCAGATCCACCAGTTCGAGGACGCCGTGAACCGCTGACCCGAGTGCCGCGCCCTTGCCTGGTGCCAGGGGCGGAGCCGACGCCGACTGGGGGAGCGGGACGGTTCCTTCTGCGGCGGTCTGCTGGGCCTCGGCTACAAGCGACGTTGCCGTTGCGGCGACCCGTGCCCGGACAGCCGTCAGCATGGCCTCGCGCGTCTCCATGGCGGCGTCGCGATCGTCCGGCGCTGCCGCGGCCAGCGGCAGGACCAAAGGCGCGGGGTCGGACGGGGCTTCCGGTGCCTCTGACTCCACCGTCACCAGGTCTGACTGGCCTAGGTGGTCCCAGACCAGCTGCGCATGCGAGAGCAAGGCGCCCTTGCCCTTCGGCGGGCTGTGGTAGCAGCTGACCACCAGATGGTCTTGGGCGCGGGTCATCGCGACGTAGAGTAGCCGGATGGCCTCGGCCAGATCGCGATCCTTCTCCTCCGCCTTCCGTGTGGCGAACCCGTCTGTCTCTAGGGCGTCGGACTTCAGGCGTGCCTCGGGTCGTTTCCCGCCCCACACGACCTCGGTCAGCGAGCGGGGCGGGACGCTGAGGCCCCCGAGGATCGTCAGCGGGAACTCCAGGCCTTTCGAACCGTGCACGGTAAGGATGCGCACCGAGTCGTCGTCCGGCTCGGGGACAGCGGTCTCCAAGACGTCGGCCTCGGAGTCGATCTGACTGGCCGCCCAAGTCACGAACTCGGCCAGGCCGGTGCCGCCCGCGTCGCAGAACGCACGAGCCTGGTCCACGATGAACCGCAAGCGACGCCAGTGGTCGCGCGGGCGTGGCAGCTCGGCGGTCAACTCGACCAGGCGCAGTTCACGCACCACCCGGTCGACGAGTTGGTTGACCGGGACCCACCAGCGCAGGTCGTGCCACCGCCTGAGCTGCGCCAGCCCCTCGACCACCGGGTGGTCGGTGGCGAACCCCTCCGGGGTCCGGGCGAGGTAGCTCCAGCGGCCGCCGGCGGCCGCCCACTCGGTCAGGTGGTCGTCGGAGCAGGCGAGCCCGTGGTGTCGAAGGGCTGCGACGATCGCCACCTCGTCGGCGGGGTTCGCGAGTGCCTGCAGGATCGTGACCACGTCGCGGACCGCGTCCGTGCCCCACACGAGGGATCGGCTCTCCACCCGGTACGGGATCTCCGCGTGCTTTAAGGCCTCCTCCAACGCCGGCAACGAGGTGCGGGTCGGCAGCAGCACTGCCACATCGGCGTACCTGAGCGCTTGCTGGCCGCCCCTGTTACGAGTCACCAGCCACTGCTCGCTCATGGCGCGGCTGACCGTCGCGGCGATGTGGGCAGCCTCCTGCTCACGGAGCTGGGCGGCCTTGGCGCCGGCCTGTGGGCCGCCGAGGAGGCGGACCGGGCGCCCCCCGCCGGCATCTTCCGTCCGGTGCCACTTCAGGTCGGCGTAGGTCACTTGTCCCTCGGCGACGTCCATCAGCGCGCCGAAGAGCTTGTTTACCGGTCGGACGACGCCGGGCACGGACCGGAAGTTGACCTGCAGGCTGGTGCCGCCCGCGGCGTGGAGCTTGCCCACCTGCTGGTAGATCTGTACGTCGGCACGGCGGAAGCGGTAGATCGACTGCTTCGGGTCGCCCACGAAGAAGAGGCGCCCGTCCGCCACGGGGATGTCCGCCCAAGCCGCTGGGGGCTTGTCGCCGCAGTCGCCAGCGATGAGACAGACGATCTCGACTTGGAGGGGGTCGGTGTCCTGGAACTCGTCGACCAGGATCACTCGGAATCGGTCGTGCATCCGGCTACGCACCTCGGCGTTGCCTCGCAGGACGTCGCGGGTTAGGACCAGGAGGTCGTGGAACTCCAGTCGCCCCTCCCTCTGGCGCCGCTTTGCCTCCATGAGCACGAAGTCCTGGAGTCGGGCGCACAATGCCTCGGTGACCGCGCCGCTGACTTGGGCGAGCAGGGCAGCTCGCGCGTCCCGCGCCCGCTCTAGCGGGACGGACACACGCTCCTTGCCGCCGTGTTGTTCCCAGGTCTTCTTGTTGCTGGGGAACGTCCGACGGTCCAGCTGCTTCGCCTGGTGCATCGCTTCAATCAGGTCGATCCGGTCCGTCAGCGCAGAGAGCTCCTCGCTGAGCGGTTGTACGAACGAGGTCAGGTAGGTGGTGAGTCGGTCGTCGTCGGGAGCGTCGCTCAGCGATTCGAGCGCTTCGTGGAGCCCGTCGAGGACGGGGGAGACGTCGAGGTCGGGGAACGACCGGTGGGCGAACGGCTTGCCAAGCAGCTCGTCCCAGTGGCTCGAGAACTCCGCAGCCGTCGCACGCAGCCGGCCGAGGGTGAGACCGAGCGTCAGGCCAGCAACCACGTGGTCGTGCACCTCGACGTCATCGAGGAGGTCATCGACGAAGTCGCCCCAGGCCCGACCGCCCTCGATCTGGGCGGTGATCGGGTCGCTCACGGAGAATCCCGGCGGCAGCCCCGCCTCGAGCGGCATCTCGGAGAGGATGCGGGCCGAGAAGCCGTGCAAGGTCGAGATCGTCGCCTCGTCCAGGGAGGCGAGCGCTGTCCTGCATCGCGACTGCTGGGTCTCGTCGTACGGCGTGTTGTCGCCCAGCGCCTCCTCCAGCGCCTCGCGGATGCGGGTGCGCAGCTCGGCAGCGGCGTTCTCGGTGAAGGTGATGGCGGCGAGCGCCGACATCTCCTGCAGGTGACCGGTCGCCACCATGTGCACGACGCGCTGGACGAGTGCCGTGGTCTTTCCGGTCCCGGCACCGGCCTCCACGAAGAGGGTGCGGCCGTGCGCGTCCCGGATCAGGTCACGCTGGGTCTGGTCCTCCGGGGGACGTTGGTCCTCGGGCTGCGTCTGCTCGGTCACGACTGGGACTCCTTGCTCGTCTCGGCCGCCGCTTCGGGCACAGGGTCCGCCATCGCGGCGTACTCCTGCACCGGCGGTGACTGCTTCACCGCCTGCCACTGCTCCTCCCGCGTGGTGGGGCAGACCCGCTGGAAGGGGCAATAGGTGCAGTTCTCCCACCCACCCTGCCAGCTCGCCGCGCCGGGATAGGCGGGGAAGACGCCGGCCCGGATCGCACCGACGCTGACGTCGAGCACCTCGAGCAACCGCTGCTCGGCCGTCGGGTCCACGGGACCGCCGCGGTGGAGGTCACCGTGCTCGACGAACCAGTAGTACCCCTCGACCGGTGTGGTTGGGTCGCCGAACTCGCGTCGCGCCGCCAGTCCGTAGAGCACCAGCTGCAGCTTGCGTCCGCGGTCGACCAGGTCCGGGTCCGAGGACGGTTTGCCTCCCACCGTCGGGATGGCGTCGTAGCCGAACCCGCCGCCTGTCTTGTAGTCGGTGACCACGAGGGTGCCGTTCTTGGCTTGGTCGACCCGGTCGATAAACCCGGCGAGGCTGATGTTTCCTGAGCGAGGGAGGGTGAGCTCGAGTGGAGGCACGTCTCGTCCTCGGTGCTCGTCGTGTTTGCCGAAGGCCGCCTCGAGCGCAAGCGGCGTGGCTCCCCGCTCAGCCCGCTGTCGGCTGTCGACCTGCAGGATCCGCGTCAGCCGTCGGCGCAGCTGCGCCTTGTGTGCCTCCCACAGCAGCGGACGTCCGGTGACGCCCTGTCCCTCCAACGTTGCCGCCTCCTCGTCGAGGAGCGCATGGACCCTTGCAACGTCCGCGTCGGTCCACGGCTGGTCCGGACTCCGACCCGGTCGCGCCGGGGGCCCGTCCTGGGGCAGGCACTCGACGAAGAACCGCTCGAGGACCGTGTGGACCAGGGACCCGCGCCGCATTGCATCAAGAGTGTCTTCGTCGCCTGGGTCCTCGAGCTGGCTGACCCGAAGGATCCGGTCCAGCCAGAAGCGGCGCGGGCAGGTGGCAAACGTCTGGAGGGTGCTGGCGGAGAGGTTCGCGTCGACGCTTTCCCGGACGGCGACTGGGAGGTCCGCCACGTGCCCGGTCCATTCGCCGTACGTCGCGTCGCGCCGCTCCTGTACGGCGACGCGCGACCGGGCGTAGCGGTCGTCATGTGACTCGAGCTCGTGGCCGCGGTCGGTCAGCGCCAACAGCACGTCCAGCTCCTGGGTGCTGGCTGGCACGCCCGTTCTCCGCAGCGCCTGCTCGAACGAGTCGTGCCGGCGTAGCCACGGACGGTCCATTGTGGGCAGCTCACGTGAGGTAACCAGTCGGCCCTCCCGTCGTGCGACCTCCTCCATGAACCACGGCGAGGGCTGCAGAGCGCGCTGCGCGCGTACGTCGGCCTGGGGCGCGGAGAGCACCACGCGGTGGGCAGAGGCCTTCGCCGCGAGGAAGGCGTCACGCTCGGCTGCCCGACGGTCGGTGGTGGTGAGCAGGCCGGGGATCGCCCTTCTGGCCTCGTCTCCCAGGACGGGATGCTCGCGAGCCCGCGGGGGAAACGCGTCTTCGGTCATGCCCAGGACGACCAACAGGTCCAGGTCGGCGCCCGCGAGGTCGGCGAGGGGGGTGACCGCCATGCCGCGGCCGAGCGTCGTTCCACCGGCGAGCGAGGTGTCCAGCTCTCTGGACACGGCCTCCAGGACGGTGTCGAAGGAGGGCTTGCCGGCGGCGACGTCGTCGAGCAGCGTGAGCCGGTCGATGGCCGTGAGTACGCCGTCGTACCCCGCGCGTTCGACGCGCCGCCAGCGGCGTGCCTCGTCGTCCACGACCCACCGGTCCGCACGGCGCGGATCGCCGAGGAAGCGAATCACGGCGTCGCGGAGCCCCCGGGCGACGTCCGCCCAGGACGGCGCGTCTGCCACCGCCTCGCACGTCTCGGCCACCGAGTCGACGAAGGCCTTGAGTTCGTGGCACTCCTGGATGCGGTGGTCGTGGTGGGCGCGGCGGGCCTCCTGGTCCTCCGGGGAGAGGGACAGGGAGGGCTCTTCGCGCCTGGCGATCTCGTCGGCGGTGTAGGTGTCCAGACGACGACGCCAGGTGTCGAGCCCGCGGCTGACCCCGGCGCTACGCGAGATCCGCTCCCACCGGTCGACAGGCACGGGCGCGCCGTCGGCGGTCACGATGGGGGCGTCCGCTACCCAGCTCAGTAGGGCGGCGCGAGGGTAGTCGTCGAGGTGCAGTTGAAGGAGCCGTACCAGGGTCCGGCCGGCGACCGAGTCGACCAGCTTCCTGCCGCCGCTCACGTGGAACGGCAGACCCGCCACCGTGAGCTGCTCGTCGAGGAGACGGGAGTACGGCGTCGCCGAGCGGTAGGCGATCGCGATCCGCTCTGGACGGACTGGGTGCTCAGTCAGGAAGGACAGAACACGGCGCACAGCCTCGCGGACCTCCTCCTCCGCGTCGGGGGCCAAGGTCAGCATAATCTCCTGGGAATCCCTGGATGCGTCCAGGCGTTCGGGGCTGCCGAGGAGGTCGGTGAGCCACCGCTCGAGGTCGTCGTGCTGCCCTGACTCCTTCGGCTCCGCGAGCACGCACACTAGACGCTCTGCCAGCGCGAGTGCCTCGACGAGTCCTCGCTCGGCGGGGGAGAGGCGCGAGGGGACGAAGAGGACCACGGTGGTTTCGGGTGCCGTCCCCTCGCGCACCGCCTTCGCCGCGAGCCGGGCGATGTCGGCAGGAGTCTGCAGGCCTGCGCACGCCTGGCGGAAGTCGGCGTGGAGCCCCGCAACCTCGGCCGCCCTGGCGCCGGTGCCGGCCAACTCGTCGTGCCGCGCGTGAGCGTCGACCTCGTCTAGCTCTGCCAACAGGGCGGTGATCAGCGAGGCCGTGGCGGGGTGGGCGGCCGCTGCGGCCAGTGACCCGGGTTGGTGCGGTTGACGGCTGACCGCCTGTCGCGCCGCTAACACCCGGGCCGGCTCGGTCAGCGGACGCAGGTGAGCCAGGGCCATGGCACGCCGCGCCAGCCGGTTGGCGACCTGCGGTAGGGAGCCGAAACGCACGTTGGCAGTCGCCGGCTCGGCCAGGGTGCGGCGCAGCGTCACCCCCGCCAAGGCGCTGGGGACGACGACATCCACCGGTCGCAGCGGGTCGTCGCGCTGCAGGTCTGCGACGATGCGACTCAACGCCTCGGTTGCTGACGGTCCGACCTGTGTGACGACAAACTTCGTCATGTCCCCCATGTGGCAACCGTATGTCCTGAGGAGGAGAATTTTCTTGGCCGTCATCCCAGAGCCGAACCAGGCCGCGCCGATCGGCGAGTTCGTGCGCAGGCACCTGCCGCAGATCCTCGAGCTTTGCCGCCGGGAGCCGGGGGAGCTGATCAACCTGCAGGACAAGGCCTACTGCCTGGCGACCTTCAGACAAAGCTACCCCGTATTGCTGGCGAAGGTCTCGAACCAGAAGCCCGCCAAGTATTGGAGCGCGAAATTGTCGGCTCCCTTCTCAGGGGCGGGGTTCTGGGTCACGTCAGAGTGGGTAGCGCCCCTTCACACGGCGCACTTCGTCGCCTACCTGGTGGCGAAGGGCATCGAGCCGCTCGGCGTGGACGAGGACTTCATCGTGTGGGCCCAGGAAACGGTCGACAAGACCGGAACCACGGGCACCGCGCCGGGCGGAGCCCGGTATCGGGCAACTCCCATAGGGACCGTCCAAAACGCTCTTGTCCGCCACCTCCTGGGCAGCCTGTCGTTCGAGACCTTCAGCAAGGCCGACTGGGAGCGGATCAAGGTCGAGGACTTCGCCGGGGGGTGCGCCTACTGCGGTCTGCTCGGGAAGACCGAGATGGACCACGCCGTGCCGATCAGCCGTGTGCGCCAGGGAGAACACCGGCTGGGCAACTTGGTGCCTGCCTGCGCAGCCTGCAACGCCAAGAAGAGCCAGCAGCACTACGTCGCTTTCCTACGCATGAAGTTCCGCGACGACCCGGAGCAAGGAGAAGCACGGATCGCCGCGGTCCAGAGGCACGCTGACAGGTATGGCTACCGGCCGATCGAGGACCGGGAAGGCGTACGCCCCCTGCTCGAGGAGGCCCGCGCTGCGGTGAAGGCACTCGCGGAGGAGTACCGCGTCCGGATCAACAAGCAACTGGGCCACTCGCGTGACGAGTAGTCGCGCCGCCGTACCGCTCACGCGGAGGGCCGGGAAGCGTAGACGCCAAGACCCGCGCGCCGGGACGGGACGCCCCTAGCGTGAGCGGTGTGGAAGAGCGTCTGTTCGAGGGCAGGGTCTCTCTCAAGATCGCGGACGTCGTGCGCGGGACATGGGCGCTGCCTCCGTGGGAGCCCGCCTCGGCTGGCCGCATGCCCTCCGCGGGGCTGCACATCCCGGAGAAGTGGGTGCCGAGCAGGCTATGCCGCTTCATCCCCTACGACCGTGGGTGGGTCGTGCAACTCGGCCGGCCGAGGGCCACGGTGGCCAGCCGCTACATCGGCAAGCACACCTTCGGGTCACGGGCGATGGTGGCGCTGCAGCCCGGGCGCGCGCTGATGTCCTTCCCGGAGCTCGACGACCACCTCTACCTCCACGTCGTCATCGGTGCTGGCGAGGCCGAAGGGCTCGACGTTCTGCAAGACGTGCCGGGACCGCGCGAGGAGGGCCAGCGCACTGCGTACGCCGTCAGCCATGTCGATATCCCGGAGGCGCACCGTCAGGTGCTGGCCGTCGCCTACCTCCACCTGCTGACCCGGCAGCCCAAGCCGACGAACGTCGCCCTATCTGCGAGCCAGCGGCTCGGCAAGAGCGAGCAGGCGGTGAAGAACGTCATCATCAAGACCCGGGACCGGGTCAACCGGGAGCGGTGGCTCGACCTCCGCGACACCGACCACCTCGGCCACTACCTGGTGCGTCTGACCCGCACCATCACCCTCGACGACCTGCCGCCGGGGTTCCTCGAGGGGTTACCCGGGTAACCGGGCCAAATCGGCCCTCTTCGGCACAGTCCTCCTTGTCGATCCGAACGGATCGAGGAGAAGGAGAAGTGATGATGCAGGACCTGCACATCGGCCGCGGTCACACCCGCGGCGCCATGACGGTGTTCCCCCTGTGGAGCGCCACCAGCGGTCCCGGCCGCTACACGCTCTCGACGCGGCAGCTCGAGGTGTCCGAGATGGACGACGGCCCCGACGTGGGCTCGCTGATGGTTGGCAACGTCGGCGACCGACCCGCCCTGGTCCTCGAGGGTCAGCTCTTCGAGGGCGGCTGGCAGCACCGGATGGCCACCCGGCCCATGCTCATCGGCGTCCACCAACGCATCCCTGTCGAGGTCGCCTGCGTCGAGCAGGGACGCTGGTCGGGAGGAAGTCGGCAGGAGACCCGTGGGCGGCGCGCGACGCCGTACATCCGTGAGGCGGTCCGCGGCGACGTCGACGTCCAGGGCGAGGTGTGGACCCGGGTCGCCCGACACACGGCCGGCAGCGACAACCCGACCGGGTCGTTCGTACGGCGTCTCGACGAATCCGACGCCACCAGGAGCGACTGGTCCGACTACCGACTCCTGCCGGGACAGTCCGGCGTTCTGATCGGTGTCGGTGGCCAGCCGTACGTTGCTGAGGTGTTCTCCCATCAGCTCAGCCTCCGTCGCCAACTGCAGCCCATCCTCGAGGCCGCTGCTCTCGACGCCCTGCACGCACCGGTCGAGGCAACGCCCGGCCGTCGCGCGAGGCGCTTCATCGACCGCTTCGGGCGCACGCCCCTCGTGGTCCCGCGTCCGGCTGGGCTGGGGATGGAGCACTCGGGACGGACGCAGTACGTCGACGCCTCGGTCCTGCGTTGGCAGGACGACATCGTCCACACCCGCATGTCCAATGTCCGCCACCCGATGCTGGTGGCGGGATGAAGGGGGAAAGCATGAGCACCGTGCAGGAGTTGTTGCGGCAGGTCCGCGACGGAGAGGGCCAGGCGGAGGAGGTGGCGCCCGAGATCGCGCACCTGGTCCTTGCCGCCGGCGCCCGCAAGGCCGCTGAGGTAGAGGGCCTGACCCGGTCCGAGATCATCCACATGAAGATGGTGGGGATACTCGACGACGACCCCTCCGACACCTTCACCGAGGTGGAAGCGGCGTACTTCAGCGATCAGCTGACGGACGAGCAGTACGCCACCATCCGAAACGCCGTGACTGGGGAGGAATCCCGATGAGGCTGACCAGTGCACAGACTGACCGCGCCTGCGGGGCCCTTCTCGCCTCTGCGGTGGGCGACGCTCTTGGCGCCGGCTACGAGTTCGGCTCCGCGCCGTATGAGGGCTGGCCGGCGATGATCGGCGGTGGGCTCGGTGGATTCGCGCCGGGGGAGTGGACCGATGACACCGCCCAGGCCGTCGCCATCGCCCGTGTTGCCGCCACCGGCGCCGACCTGCGAAGCGAGGAGGCACTCGATGCGATCGCCCAGGGCTTCGCGGACTGGTACGCGGGCCACCCACCGGACGTCGGCATCCAGACCTCCCAGGTGCTGTGGGCCGCCGGGCCGACCCCGACGGGGGTCGAGATGACGGCCGCGGCCAGCGAGCTGCACGCGAGATCGGGCCGGAGCGCCGGCAACGGGTCGCTCATGCGGACCGCACCCGTCGCGCTCGCCCACCTCGACGACCCAGAGGCCTTGGTCGAGGCCGCCATGGCGGTCTCCGCGCTGACCCACCACGACTCGCTGGCTGGGGAGGGCGCCGCGCTGTGGTGCCTGATGATCCGCCACGCCGTCCTCACGGGCGAGATGCCGACCGCCGACGACGTCCTGCCCCACCTCCCGAACGCTGAGCGGTGGGCCGGGATCCTCCGGGAGGCCGAGGAGTTGGACCCGTCGCGCTTCTCAGAGAACGGCTGGGTCGTCGGAGCCCTCCAGGCCGCGTGGTCGGCGATCGTCCACACCCCGGTTCCGGAGACCATGGCGTGCCGACACCTCCAGCAGGCGCTGGCCACCGCGATCGGGATCGGCCACGACACCGACACCGTCGCGGCCATCGCCGGGGCACTGCTCGGGGCCCGCTGGGGAGCCAGCGCCGTGCCCCAGGAGTGGCAGGCTCCGCTGCACGGCTGGGGCGTCCCCGGTCGCCGCGGCGCAGCCGCCCTGGTCTCGATGGCCACGCTCACCGTGCACGGCGGGAGAGCGCCGTGTGGCAGCCAGTGGCCGCAATGCGAGCGGATGGACTACCGCGGCTACGGCGGCGAGGACACCTTCGTGGTCCACCCGCTCGTCGACGGCGTGTGGATCGGCGGGGCCCTGGCGCTCGACGACCTGCCCGAGGAGATCGACGCCGTGGTCAGCCTCTGCCGCATCGGCACCGCGCAGATCCCCGAACACGTCGACAGCCACGCCGTACGGCTCCTCGACACGGTCGCCGACGACAACCCCAACCTGGACTTCGTCATCGACGACGCGGCGCGAACTGCCCTTCGGCTGCGGAGCGAAGGGCGCAAGGTGTACCTGCACTGCGTCGCGAGCCACAGCCGTACGCCGACGGTCGCGGCCTGGGTCGGTGTTCTTGATGGGCACTCGCTGGAGGAGTCGCTGGACGCCGTCCTGGCGGTGCTGCCTTCGGCGCGTCCGCAGCGGTTCCTGGTGGAGGCCCTGAAGAGGATGGCCGGAGCCTCGCCCGGTCAGACCACGTAGACAGATACTCGTGCAGGTCCACGCCAAATAGCGACAGAGAAGGATGAGTACATGGACGACGATGCGGGACCGATGCCCCCGGACCCGAGCATCACTGAGCGTTTGGCCCAGACCCTCGCCGTGCCGGTTGTGGATTTCGTTGACGCGTTCGGAGCCGGATGGTTGCCGTTGCCAGACGAGGGCGCAAACTCAGATGCTCTGCCGGAGGAATGGGGGAGCGCCTTCGGTCCTTGGCACGTGTCCGGGGAGCCGTACCAGCTGACCCTTCGGACACTGGATGACGGAGTGGAACTGGGTGTCCCGGTGGGCTCGTGGGGCGGAAGTCATGGCCTTCGCTGGGAGTCCAGCGACCGCCGCACCGTCAACGGGATGGGTCCTGAGTTCGTTGACGCGGCCCGGCCTGTCATCGCGGCGCTGCTCAAGCGTCGCCGAGCACGGTTTCGATACTGCCGATACTGCCGTCGTCTCACCCCGCCAGAAGAGCGACTCGAGGTGGACGTTTGCTATGGCTGTGGCAGCACCTGGCGAGGAGTCATCTACTAGGCGTGCAATCTGGTATTGAGTTCGCAAAGCGCGAACGTATTGACGAGGTGCTAGAACTTCGGCACGGTGAACGTCCTTCCAACAGCACCTCTTGGCACCACAGATCAATTGTCACCTATTTTGCAGCAGTCCCCAGAGCGGGTCGTCGCGTTTCAGCTTTATGTCCTTTGGGTGGGAGGTGAGGAGACGTTTGAGCACCGAAGAGCCGATCTTGAGCGTGCTGGCCGTGCCCGCCGGCGTGAACCCGTAGGCCAGTAGGGCCCGGCCGGCGGTCGCGTACCGTCGCTCGCGGGACTTGGTCCGCTCGACGCGTTCCTTGTCGATGATGTAGTCGCCTGCCAGTCGGCGGATCTCCTCGGGCAGCTCGGCCAGCGTGTCGACCAGGAGCGCATGCCGCTCCTCGCGACGTGAGGTGAACCCGACCCTGTCCAGCACGGACGGGTGAATGCGCTGGTAGAGGTCGTGGGCGAGCAGCCGCGCCGCGCTGGCACGACGCCGAAGCAGGCGGCTGATCTCCCAGATGATCTCCTGAACGAGGCGCGGATCCGCGCCGGTGCCCAGCTGGTTGTCGACCCATCGCTCCAGGTCGGCGGTGCGCCACTCCGGTCGCACGTCGGGGTGGGCCGCCAGGTGCCTTGCCCACGGCAGTGCGTGGAAGCCGATCGCCTTCCCGATCGTGTACTTGAACGTGTAGTAGGCAGCACCGACGACCGCCTCGCACTCATCCTCGGACAGGTGACCTGCGTGCCGCCGCGCGATCCGGTCGCGGCCGTCCGGGTCCAGGTGGTGGCCGTAGTCCGGGTCGCCGACGATCGCGTCAACCATCGGCCGCAGCCGTTGGGGGACCGGCGTGCCGGAGCTGGAGAAGTCGGTGTACCGGTCGTCATAGGAGTGGCCGATCCGCCCGTAGTACGCATCGATCGCGGAACGGTAGCGGGCCGCGTCCTCTACGAGCATCGCCTGGGTCGGCAGGACCGGTGTCCGTGCCGCCCATTCCTCCCGCATCGCCTCCTCGGGATGGACCAAGAAGTCCGGGCTGCTGACCCGCACGGCGTGAGCGAAGGTCCTCACCTTCCCGTAAAGGCGTTCCTGCAACTCTTCGAGCGCAACCTGGTCCTCGACTGTGATTCCGGCGACCTCCGCGCGTACCTCGACCCCGCCTTCGTCGCACGTGACGACGTAGGTCACCTTGCCCTCGTGGAGGAAGCCCGCCATGAGCATCGGCGGTCCAGGCTTACCGTCCTCCTCGTCGATAGTGGTGCCGTCGTGACGGTCGAGCACCACAGGTGCTCTCGCCGCCTTCGCTTCGGCAATGAACTTTGTTGCGGAAAACCCGGGGACCGGCACCAAGTCCGGATCGTCGGGCCAGTCGTCGGGCGGAGTGTCGAGCATCGGGACCCCGTGCCGGTTGAGCTCGGCAAGGAACCAGTCGGTGTACCCGGACTCAGCCAGACGAGGCGACTCCTCCCGTGCGGGCTGGGCTTCGGGTTCCGGGGCTGATGGCGCAGCGACCGTCTGCTTGGAGCCGCGGCCGACCACCCGCGGGGGAGTGCTGCCGTAGTTCAGCGCGTCGAGAAGCAGCTGGCCTCCGGCATCGGTGGCGAGGACGAACTCGATCTCGCCGCCGAACTTGCAGCCGACGACGATCGCCTCACCCATCACCTTCTCGAACGCGAGCACCTCGATCGCGTCCTCCCAGAGGTCGGCAGGGAGGACGCCCTGGACGTAGACCGGCGCGTCCGGTGATAGCGCTTTCGGGGTCCAGTCGAGGCCGGGGTAGTGCGATGCGATCACGCCGCCGCGGCGCAGCACGTCGAGCAAGGTCATCCGGGTGCCGGCGAACCGCGTCCGTTCGCCGAGGGGGAACCCTTCACGAAGGTTGGCGACGTTCTCGTCCAAGACGTTCCGGACCCATCCGATGTGGCCTGGGGTTCCGAAGCTTGCGGCGGCGTCGGGGTTGAGGCTGTTGTTCACCGGTGGATCGTGACATACGGACCCGACACTGCGGTCAAGTCCCTTGTAGTGGTGTAGCGCTGCGTTCCTTCGCTTGGGTTGGTCAGGCGGTCAGTGCGGGCAGGTCATCAGCTCCGATCTCGGGTTGGGTGGTGGGCACGATGTTGACGCGGCAGCGGGCCAGGACTTCGAGTCCGAGGTAGCGGCGGCCCTCGGCCCATTCGTCGGTCTGCTCGGCCAGTACCGCGCCGACGAGTCGAACAATGGCTTCGCGCGTGGGGAAGATGCCCACCGCGTCGGTGCGGCGCCGGATCTCGCGGTTGAGCCGCTCGGCGGGATTGTTGGACCAGATCTGGGTCCACACGTCCTTAGGGAACGCGGTGAAGGCGAGGATGTCCGCGCGGGCGGTGTCGAGGTGCTCGTGGACCTCGGGCAGTTTCCTCGACGTAGTCCAGCAGTCGGTCGAACTGGGCGCGCACCGCGGGCGCGTCGGGTTGGTCGTAGACCGAGTGCAGCATCGCCTTCACCGCCGGCCACATCGACTTCGGCGTCACCGACATCAGGTTCGCGGCGTAGTGGGTGCGGCAGCGCTGCCAGGACGCGCCAGGCAGGTTCGCAGCGATTGCCTCGACCAGACCCTTGTGGGCGTCGCTGGTGACCAGCCGAACGCCGGACAGGCCACGGGCGACCAGGTCGGCGATGAACTCGTACCATGCCGCGCCGGTCTCGCTGGTGGCCACGCGCATGCCGAGGACCTCGCGGTGCCCGTCGCCGTTGACGCCGGTCGCGACCAAGACGACGGCGTTGATCACTCGACCGCCTTCGCGGACCTTCATCGTGAGCGCGTCAGCGGCCACGAAGGTGAACGGCCCGGCTGTGTCGAGGGGGCGGTGGCGGAACTGCTCGACGTGCTCGTCGAGGTCGGCGGCCATCCGTGAGACCTGTGACTTCGACAGCGAGTCGATGCCGAGGGTCTTGACGAGCTTGTCCATCCGACGCGTGGACACCCCGGCGAGGTAGCAGTCGGCCACGACCGTGATCAACGCCGCCTCTGAGCGCTTGCGGCGCTCGAGGAGCCACTCGGGGAAGTAGGTGCCCTTCCGGAGCTTGGGGATCACCACGTCGATGGTCCCCACGCGGGTGTCGAGGTCGCGGTGGCGGTAGCCGTTGCGCTGCGCGACCCGGCCCGGGGTGGGCCGGCCGTACTCGGCGCCCACGACCGCGTCGGCGTCGGCGGACAACAGCGCGTTGATCATCGTCTGCAGCAGCTGACGCATCAGATCAGGACTCGCCTCGGCGAGGGCTTCACCCAGCAGGCCAGCAGGGTCGACAATGTGTGGTGCGGTCATCGTGATGACTCCGTTCGAGGGTGCTGTGAGAGGTTCACTCGAAGGATCACGCGGTGGCCGCATCTACGTCTTCCGTACACGCCGGTGACGATCTCGGCGACCGCGCTACACCACTATCGGGGACTCAACTGACACTGCACTTCGTTCCCGGCAACCCCCTCCCCGGGTGCGGTGTCTCCGATGGCGTTCAGCGAGATGGATTTGCCACGGACGGTGCTGGGCCCAAGAGCTAACACACCTGAAACAAGAGAGCCGATCATGAAGACACTGCGCGCCGCACCGCGGCCGCGCTGGTCGCACCGCTCGCGCTGGCCGCGTGCAACGGACCGACCCCGCCGGCTGCGCTCGTCCTCGAGACTGGATCCCAGGGGCCCAGGGCCGCTGGTACCGCGACAACTACGCGACTATGCGCGGATGGACGCCGCTTGGAAGGCGAACGAGGACCTGAAGCCCCTCAACTTCGAGCTCACCAACTTGGAGGGTGTGCCGAGGTGGTCGGTGAGCCGGCCACGGATCCGCCGCGCAACCACGGCGACTAGATCGCCTTCGGTGGCGAGATGGACTGGCAGGGGCGCGGCAACCTCCAGCGCGAGGGCGAGCAGCGGCCACGCCGTCGTCAAAGTAGCCATCGAGTTCGTCGCCCCCCCCTCGAGCGCAGCTTGGAAACGAGGTGAACCCCTCACTCCACCGATTGAATCGGTAGCTTCCCGATCCGAGACCGCACTCGGCGGCGCGGCGCACCGATGGCGCTCAGAGGCCGACGTGCCAAACCTGTTAGCGACACCCCTCGAAATCCACCAGGAATCAGGTGTCACGACTCCGTGCAGGAATGGTCCGTCATCACACGAACTTGATAGATGGCTCCGACATTTGCGGCGGCGTGAAGTTCGGCCCGCCGGCGAGGTGTCTCATGGCCGGCTGGAACTGCAGACACGAAAGTGAGCGTTTCGGTGCCGACCATGAAGTCCCATCCCTTGCCAGGCGGCGCCTCCACTAGCTCACTCTCGGTTGCACCTTGGGCGACTAGTTCGGCGCGAAGGCTCCGACGCGCGGCTTGCCAGGACTGCGCAACGTGGAGTGACGCGACACCACGGACGTGAGCGACTGCCCGGACCTTCGCGGACCGTGGGGCGACGGCTTCAAGAGCGTTGGCAGTAGCTTGGGCTGCCGCCTCAAAGTCGTCGAACGTGGGCGTGGGGTGGTGTGGTGGCAGGCTGGTGAACAGGGCTGGGTCGACGATCTCGAGCTCATGGCCAGCCTTGAGCTTGATCGTGACAAGAGAGGCCAAGGAGTCATCGGCGATGTCGAACTCCAGGGTGACGAGCGAGTAATCGTCGTGCTCCCGGTCATCCTCGAGCAGTGCCCCTTGGGTGAGCACATCGCCGAAATCTGCATCCACGATGTCGACGAGGGCCGACAAGAGCGGGTGGCCGGGGGAGAGCAGTTCGGGCGGCGAGAGGGTGGGGGAGTCGCCGTTGAGAGGTTCAAAGGTGACCAAGTCATAGCGCAGCAGGACTCCTGCGCCGGGCGAGTCGCGCACCCGTTCGGGCACGTGCCGGATCTGCCACATGTCGCCGCGGATCGCGACGTCTCCGCGGAGCCGTGACATGGCTGTGAGGGTGAAGTCCCGGATCACAGAAGGTTGGAAGCTCGAAGCACGCGCCAGTTCCATCTCGCGCCTGAGGACGGCCAGCTCGGCTGCCGTCAGAGTGCTGACGGAGGCGGCCCGCTCGCGAACGGCTGACTCGAGGTCGGTGGAGACCCTGCCGAGTGCAGACGCGATCTCGGCTGCGTCCGCCCCCTCCAGTGCCCGCGAGAGAAGCTGGCCCAGGCTCGTGTCCGTCAACACCTGGCCCAGGACGTCAAAGACCTGGTCGCCCAACGCCTCGCGCTGCACCTCGAGCTTGTCGAGGAGCGTCCGGAACACGTCGCCTTCGCGGGTGTCCACCGCGACGAGGTTCCATAGGTGACAGATCTGCCGCTGACCAATGCGGTGAATCCGTCCGAAGCGCTGCTCGAGCCGGTTCGGGTTCCATGGGATGTCGTAGTTGACCATCAGGTGGGCAGTCTGGAGGTTCACGCCCTCACCGGCCGCGTCGGTGGCCAACAGAATTGAGCTGGCGGCTTCCTGTTTGAAACGGATCTGGGCCAGCCGCCGATCCGGCCGGCTAATCGCCCCATGAATGACCTCGATGCCGGTGGTGGGCGGCAGCAACTCATAGAGCCGCTCTTCGAGGTACTCCAAGGTGTCGCGGTGCTCGGTGAAGATGATGATCTTGCGACGGTCGCCGTGCTCGTCATACATCTGCGCGCTAGTCAGCAGACCGGCTAAGGCCTCCCACTTGGCGTCCACGCGGGCGCTCCGCACCCCTTCGGCCTTGTCCACGAGCCGTTCGAGTATGGCGATCTCGGTTTCGAGCTCTTCAAGAGTCCGGGCCGCCGTCGCCACCGACGCGGTGTCGTCCTCGTAGATCTCCGCGTCAGCCGGGCTTAGCTCGTCGACGTCCGGCAACTGGAGCCCCAGGCTCGCCGCGAGGGCGCCGGCGAGCCGGTCGTCAGCATCCCGGACGCGAAGGGCTTCCCCCTGCAGACGATCGCGTCGGCGGGCCAACGAGCGCAGGATCGCTTCGGGGGAGGAGGCCAAGCGTCGCTGGAGGACGAGCAAAGCGAAGCCGACGGTCCGTTTGGTGTCGTCGCCGGAGACCTTGTTCATCTCCTCGCGCACGTACTCGCTAACGTCTTCATAGAGATCATGCTCGAGCCCGGAGAGTCGGTAGGCGACGGTGCTGGCGCGGCGCTCGGGGAAGAGCCGCGAGCCATCGAGATGGACGAGCTGTTCCTTGACGAGGCGGCGCATCAAGCCGGCACTCGTCGCGTCGGTGACGTACTCCTCCCGGCCGGCCTCGCGGAGCAGCGACAGAAACAGCTGGAATTCCGCTTCCTTGCCGTTGTGCGGCGTTGCCGTCATCAGCAGCAGGTTGGGGCACAGGTCGCGCAGACGTTCGCCGAACTCGAAGCGCTTGGACTTGATGAGCTTGTTCCCCCACGTGCGGGCAGTCAGCTTGTGCGCCTCGTCGACCACCGCCAAGTCGTACGTCGAACCGGCGACGAGGTCCATCAGGCGCTGACTCCGCGCGAACTGGTCCAACCGCACGATCAGGTGCGGCAGGTGACGCAGTGGGTCCTCTGTACCCGCGTGTCGCCTGACTAGAGACGGGTCGAAGACCACGAACCGCAGCCCGAACTTTTCGCTCAGCTCGTCCTGCCACTGCTCCGCCAGGCTTCCGGGCACAACGATTAGGCAGCGATGAACCCAGCCGCGGGCCATCGCTTCCTTGATGAACAGGCCCGCCATCACGGTCTTGCCTGCACCCGGGTCGTCCGCTAACAAGAACCTCTGTGGATGGTTGCGGAGCAAGTGGTCGTAGACGGCCTGCACCTGATGTGGAAGCGGCTCCACGTTCGAAGAGGACACAGCAAGGAGCGGCGTGAGCATATGTGCGTGTCGAATTCGCACTGCCTCGATGGCCAGTCGGAAATGCTCGATGTCGGCGTCGAGGGTGGGCGCCGACGAGGCGACCGGTGCCAGCTCGAACAACTCGGCCTCAGACAGCATCCGCGATGCGACGAGGCCGAGGTCGTCGCGATAGCGGATGTAAGCCCCCGCACCCACCCGTGTGACTTCAACGATCTCGGCGACCTCGTTGCGCGTCAAACCATGGACACGTGTTCCCGGCAGCAGTAGCGCGAGAGGATCGCTCACGTGAGCATGCTCCGTTCTTCGGCGGCGGTCGGACTTGAAGGATATAAACGTGCAGAGCCTAGGGGGTTGAATGAGTCAGATCATGGTGGTCACCGGTGTGCATCTTGATCGGGGTTGGCCTGAGCTGGGAAGCGCCTGGGGCAACGCCTTGCGAGGCTGGTCGCGCGACGCGCTTGCGCAGGTAGTCGAGCAGGCGAGCCAGCGCGACCTGGAGGCCATCGTGGTGGTGGGCAACCTGATGGACCGGTCAACGGTGCTCCCGGAGACGGTGGAGTACGCCGCTGCGGTTCTCGGCTCGTTTCCCGGGCACGTCCTCATCGCGCCGGGGCCGCTCGACTGGCACGGTGACGGGGACCCGTATGAGCTCGGCGCCTGGCCCGCCAATATGCATATTTGGACGGACGCCGCCTTCCAGTCCGCGCCAATGATGCCCACGGTGTGGGGCAGCGCCTGGACGTCCCAATCCAGCCGGGCGCCGCGGCCCCCGAGGGAGGGGCTCGAAGAAGGGTTGCGCACCCTCGTGAGGGCTGGGCTGTCCGAGGGTGACCTCGGTGGACTGGTCGCTGGTGATCAGGCTGTCATCAGCGGAACGGCGGAGGGCTCGCAGATGCATGTCGTCGTGGACCTGGTTCGTGAGCCAGGCACCGCCGGGGGCTCGGCGCTTCTTGTGAACACCCGTGATCCCGGCGTCGGCCCTGAGGTCATCGGGTTGCAGGGGCAGCCAGGTTCGCTGGTGGAGCTCGACGTGACCACATTGGAGGTCCAAGAGGAGTTCGAGGCTGTGGTCAAGAGTGCGTGCAGTGGTGACGGACCCGTTCTGCTGCGCTTGTCGGGTGAGCTTCCATCCCAGATTCTCTTGCCCGGCTTCGGGGGTCCCGAGATCGCGCCGGATGTCGTTGTCGACGTGAGTGACCTGGGTTATGGAGCGGAGGTGCCCGATGCCTTGGATCGAAGCACCCGCGCGGAGTTCCTCCGTGCCATGGCCCTGACGCGCGGTGACGAGCGAGAACGCCACCAGACCACCGCGCTGGGCCTCAAGGCTCTGCGCGCGTCCACGACGGGGTCCTGACATGCACCTCAACGAAGTCCGAGCAACCGCTTTCGGTCCCTTCCGCGGCGCATCGCTGCAGTTGGCCCCCGGACTGAACATCGTGCACGGACCAAATGAGTCCGGTAAGTCGAGTTGGTTCGCGGCCATGTACGCCGGACTGGCCGGCCGGCGCAAGGCCCGGGGGCGGGGCACCATCACGCAGGCCGACTTCCGGAACAGGCACAAGCCATGGTCCGGGTCCCAGTGGAGCGCCGGCGTGACGGTGACACTCGACGACGGGCTTGTGCTCGCCCTCGAGCACGACCTCCACAAGGGCGAGTCCCGGGTGGTTGACTCCGCGACCGGCCTTGGCGTGCCGATTCCGGAGCTCGCGAAGCGCCTGGGCATCGACCTGACGACCGAATCGACTCTCGACGGCAGCCGGCTTCTCGGTCTGAACCGCGACTCAGCTCGCGCGACGATCTTCACCGGACAGGCCGATGTGCTGCGCGTGCTGGAGGACGCTGGGGCGCTGCAGGAATTCCTGGAGCGAGCGGCCACCAGCGAGGTCGCCGATGTGACCGCCGAGGGAGCGCTTGCTTGGCTCGCTGAACTGCGCAGTCAACATGTCGGATCCGAACATCTCGGCAGGAAGCCGCTACGGGCCCGCTCCGAGGCGCTCGCGCAGGCCCGAAATCTCAGCGGGGAGCGGCGAGACCAACTCGTCCGTCTCATGGACGTGATCGTCCAGCGACAAGGCATCGCGACCCAGCTGAGGCAGGCGAAGGCTGAAGTCGAGCGCGCCGAACGGATCGAGCGGTGGGCCGACATCCGGACCCTGCAACAGCGCATTCGCCAAGCAGAGACGCTGTCGAGCCAGATGGACTCGTCGGAGAGCGCAGGAACCGAGATCGACGAGGACCGCATTCGCGCTGCGACGATCGCCCTGGGCGCCTACGAATCCGGCACCGATGTGCCCTCACTGCCCGAGGGAGCGACCGCCGCCGAGCTCGAAGGCGAGATCGCGGCACTACCCTCACCGCCCGAAGGAGACCTGGAGCCTCGGAAGGAGATCCTGAACGCACGTGACGCACTGACTCGCGCGGCAACCGCTCTGCGGACACACGTCGACGGTGCTCCGGAGACCGATCTCGCTGTCCCAGTTGTGACCCTCACCGCCGACGAGCTCCGTACGCTTGCCGACACCCTCGAAGCGGACGTCCCTGTGGTCGACCCGCGGATGGCCGATGAGCTTGGGGCGCTGCAGCAGGCGGAGCGGAAGTCGGCGGAGAGCTATCGCGAGGCGCAGGTTGCCTACGAAGCGGCGCTCCGACGCAATGAGGAACGTCGCCGCGTCTACGCCCGGGCGGTCGAGGACCACGTCCGTCTGACCGCGGAGTTCGAGCGCGCGCAGGGCGAGGGCCTCGCTCGACACGGCGAGGCAATGCAAGCCGCCGCCCAGCAAGCGTCCGCGAGGAAGAAGCGCGCCGGCCTTAGCGCAGCAGGTGGCGCCCTGCTGCTCCTCGTGGGCGTCGTGGTTGCTGCAGCCGGTGCTCCCGTCGCCGGCATCGCCCTGGCTCTCGCTGGAGGCGCAGGCCTGATCGCCGGACTCGTGACCGGACGGCGGCCGCGGACACCTGCTCACAGTGCGGCCGGTGCTCTCGATGCACCGGACCGTCCCGCGCCACCGCGCCCACCCGATCTTCCGCAGCTTGAGGACGTCACAGCTCCGGTATCGCCACAGACCAACCCCCGAGCGCTGGACCTGCAGATTGAGCTGAAGGCACAGGAGAACGCTCTCCGTCAGCACCAAGAACTTCGTGCGGCCACTCGAGCTCGGCTACTGAACGAGTCCCTCGAGCCGGAGCCCGACGCCCTGCGTCAACTTGCGCGCGCGATCGACGACGCCGACGCGGCACGGTCACGACGTCGACGCCATGATGACGCAGAGCAATTCCTGCGCCGTGAGCGGGACAACGCCGTACGAGCGCTCGCGGTCGTGCTGGGGGAGGAGGTCGCCCAAGAGAGCACGGACGACGACGTCCTGCGGCTCGAGCGTGCGGTGGAGGTCTACTCCGAGGCTTGTCGACGGCGAGCAGTAACAGCGCAGGAGGCCGCCCGCCGCACCGATCTGACCGCGGCCCTTGCCCAACGTCGGCAGCTTGAGGATGACCGCACGGCCGCGGCGGTGGAGCGCGAACGCCAGGGAACCGCTGTCCTGGACTTCGTCAGAAGTCTCGGCGAGGGCGAGGCGGAATCCTCAGCCGAAACTGCTGCAACTCGACTGCGCGGATGGCTCACGGAGCAACAGCAGGGACGTGCCGAGCACGCGGCGCTCGCGCAGCTCGCGACGCGTCTCGACCAGGTCTTAGAAGGGCGAGCCCTGACGGACTGGCACCAGGACCTGGCCGACCTCATCGAGGCAACCGGCCCTGAGCCCGAGGAACTCCCCGCAGACGTGGAGTCATTTCGAACTCAGGTCACTTCGCGTCACGAGCTCCTGGTCAGCCGAGCGGGTGCTCTGGTTGGCCAGCAGGAGCAGCTGAGTCGCGGACTGGGATCGGTGTCCGAAGCCCTCGAGGACGAAGCAACCGCCGAACGAGCGCTGGCCGAGGTGCAGACGCTGCGAGCCTGCATCGACGCTGCGGTAGCGCAGCTCAACCTGGCCAGAGACCGGGCTCACGCGAACATCGCCCCTGCGCTCGAAGCTAGAGTCCGGCCACTGTTGCCGCGGATCACCGACGGCCGGTATCTGGACGTCATGGTTGATCCTTCCGACCTCGACGTGAAGGTCACCGAGGCCACGGGAGTCGTACGTGAAGCGCGCCTGCTCTCGCAGGGGACCATGGAACAGATCTTCCTGCTGCTCCGCATCGCGCTTGCCCAAGTCCTTGGGAGCGGGCACGAGAAAGCACCACTCATCCTCGATGACGTCACGGTTCAATCGGATCAGGGCCGCACGATCGCCATCCTGAGGATGCTTCACGAACTGAGCGTCGAGTGCCAGGTCGTGTTATTCACGCAAGAGCAGGAAGTCATTGAGTGGGCGAAAGCAAACATGACCAGCCCTCGGGACCGAATAGTCGACCTGGCCGAGCTTGCGGCTTCGTCGAAGTGATCGTTCACCGCGGGTCGCGATGTCCGGCGGCTCGGCGTGCTGGACGCCCGCCGCGTGACTCGGGGGGTGCGGACCGCACACCCAGAAGGGTTGAGGTGACCCGGCGCATCGGCGTCGTGCGCCGCTGTAGGGGCTCTCTCTGGGGCGGTTGTCACCCGTCGAGACGATTGTTGGAGGGCTCGGATTGGGCTCGCTTTGATTCGCAAGGGCCCGCAACCGAGTGACGCCACCATTCCCCGAACCGCAACGCCGCAGGTCTGGCGCGAGTTTGGCTCATGACCGCAGTCGATCGCACAAAATTGCGTCGCGCTCAGGATCATCGGCCTCTTCCCGATGATGCACCACGTCGACTGCGTGACGACGATGGAGCAACCGGTTCTGATCCGCGAGGAGACGGCTGGCGGGGAGCTGTGGCGAAAGTCCGTTCAGTCGCGTCCTGCGCGATGGTGTCTTCCAGCGTCAGGGACGTATTTCGTACGTGCCGCCCCAGCGCGGGCACGCGTTCAAGGGACTGCCCCGACTCTCACGAGCCGGCCACCGAGAAGCGAACGCAGCGCTCTACCGTGCCGTGATCGTGAGGATGCGTTTCCACCAGCCGACCATCGACTACGTCGCTCGCCGCACCACCGAAGGCCCGTCCAAGCGCGACATCCTCCGGTGCCTCAAGCGCTGCCTCGCCCGCGAGGTCTACCAGGCCGTGATGACCGACCACCGCTCCCGCCAAACCGCCACGCGGAAAATTGAGCCAGCGATGTCTTGACCTATAGGGGCGTCTGCGACTTTCGGGAAGCAGGTCCCCGTTTGTGGCCCAGTGACAAGCAGTCCTAGGTGGGAGCGAAACCGGTCCCCGCACTCGGCACCGCCGGAAGCGACCGCTAGCCTCCGGCCGTGCCTGAGCGATCCGTGAACCCTCGGCAATTGGGCGTGCTGAAATGGGTAGTCGCCGGATGCCCAGACGGCGTCATGACAGATAGCACCTACAAGACGACCGCAGTGGCGCTGAAGGGGAGGCGGTTGATCGAGATCAGCCGCAAAGGCGGTATCTGGCGAGCAACCGCCACGCCCGCGGGGCGCTACTTCGCCGAGCACGGCGCGTACCCCGAGAACCACTGGGCAGCCGCGAGCACGGGGCGTTCGACGGTGCCAGGCCACACGCGGCCGCGCCGGGAGGCTTCGGCGTCGACACCGGTGCACCTGTCCAAGGTCACGTCGCCAAAGACGAACCCAAAGACCAATCCCGCTCTACGGCCGGTGGACCAGATGATGGCCGACTTGGTGGAGGCGGGCGGCACGCTGAAGGTCTCAGCGCCCCGAGCCGGCTACTGGGAAGGTCTCGCCGCGTCTGCTACCCGGTACTGCAAGGTGCCTGAGGGCCAACTGGTGCGTGTCGAGCGAGGCGCTACGTGGGATGAACGAGTGCTGCGTCTGGTCGACCAGCCGACTTGGATGACGGCCGTCCTGGAGCGGGTTTCGGTCTCGCAGCACCAGCGCAAGCCGCACCCCGTCGTCGCTCGTCTGCGTGATGACAAGGACCGCCTCAAGATGAACACGGTGGTGCGTTCGCGGGCTCTGCGCATCCTCGACGCGTTGGCCAAGGAGGCAGTCGCGCGTGGACATCAAGTAGCGGCACCCGTGCCTGCGGGCGGCTACCACCATGCCAAGGGGCACTTGAAGATCACCGTGATGGTCGCCGACGAGGAGAGGGACACAACCGAATCGGAGTCAGTAGTCGTTGCCGACTCGCCTCGCCCTCACCAGCAGCGCGTGCACGAGCACCCCTACACGCTGGTCCTCGATGAATCGAACGACCGGGTGCCGCACGTTCCGACGGCGGCCGAGTTGCGCGCCAAGGAGCGGTACTCCTGGAAAACCATCCCCTCCCACGACCAGGTGCCTTCGGGCCGACTGCGCATCAAAGTGGTCGAGGGCTGGAAGGTCAGGCAGCAGACGTTCGCCGACACCAAGACCACGGACCTGACGGAGCGCCTCGCAGAGGTGCTTCAAGAGCTGGAACTGCGCGCGGATGCGGCGGAGCGGCTCCGACGCCAGCGCGAGGAGGAAGCCGCCCAGCGCCGCCACCAATGGGAGCAGATGCGTGACGAGGCTGTGGTCCAAGTGCGCGAACAACACCGCGCTCGCGTGCTCCTCGGACAGCTAGACGCGTGGCGCCGCGCGCGGGAACTCGATGACTACCTGCTTGCGATGACCGAGCTCGTTGCGGCGCAGCCGCCCGCCTCTAGAGGGGAGGCCGCTGACTGGCTCCAATGGGCGAAGGCGTACCGAGAGCGTCTTGACCCACTCGGTACGCCGATAAGAATGCCCGCGGACCCGGCCATCACACCCGAGGTGCTGAAGCCGTTCATGCGCGGCCGGTCGCCGTACGGTCCGTAATGGGCCGACGGCGGTCGACTGTCACTGCTCGCTGACCGCAGAGGACCCAGAGCGACTCGAAGCGACCGAGCGCATCGGCGCCGCACCCTATGAGCGGACCGAGGACCGCGTCACTGAGCGCAACAGCCTCCGGCCGCGGATGTTGACGACCAAGGCCGGCGACGTCGAGTTACGCATCCCCAAGCTGCGCAAGGGGTCGTTCTTCCCGATCATCCTCGAGCCCCGCCGCAGGATCGATCAGGCCTTGTACGCGGTGGTGATGGAGGCCTACGTCCACAGCGTCTCAACCCGCAGCGTCGACGACCTGGTCGAAGCGATGGGCGGCAGCGGGGTTTCAAAGTCAGAGGTCTCGAGGATCTGCGCCGGCCTCGATGAGACCGTCGGCGGTTCCGCACCCGAGTACTCGATCACGTCGAGTTCCCCTACATCTACCTCGACGCGACCTACCTCCACGTGCGCCACAAGCCGGGCAAGGGCGGGCAGGTCGCGTCGATGGCCGTCGTTGTCGCGACCGGTGTCACCGCTGGCGGTGAGCGGGAGATCCTCGGCCTGGACGTCGGCGACAGCGAGGACGAGATCTTTTGGCGCGGGTTCCTCAACTCGCTCAAGCAACGTGGTCTGGGTGGCGTCCAGTTGGTGATCAGCGACCAGCACGCCGGGCTCGTCAAGGCCCTGTCCCGGGCCTTCCAGGGCGTCGCGCACCAGCGGTGCCGGGTCCACTTCGCCCGCAACCTGCTGGCCCACGTTCCAAGGGGCAAGTCGACTACGTGGCCGCCGCGTTCCGGATGATCTTCGCCCAGGCCAAGCCCGACGACATCGACGCTGCGTGTGACAAGACCCGCGACGAGTTCGCCGCCAGGTGGCCCAAGATCGGCCCCTACATGGACGAGGCCAAAGCCGAAGTCCTCGCGTCTACCTCGTTCCCGCGCGAGCACTGGCGCAAGATCTGGTCGACCAACCCGCTGGAGCGAGTCACCAAGGAGATCAAGCGCCGCGGCCGCGTCGTCGGGATCTTCCCCAACCCCGCCAGCGTGATCCGGCTCGTCGGCGCGGTGCTGATGGACATGCACGACGAATGGATCGCCGGCGATCGCCGCTACCTCTCGGAGGGGGTCCATGGCCAAGCTCTACGAGACCAGCGATACTGAGCCGGTCGCCGCCATCGAGAGCAGCGACGTGTAGGCACCGAGGATCACCTCAAAGCCCACCACCCCGCGGGGCTCTGCCGGACGGGGCGGCAGAGCCCACGCCCTCGTCGAAGGAGTGCCAATCGCCGGGTGGCAGGTCGAGCTGCTGCACAAGGCGCTCGACGCGGCGCATTTAGCCTCGATGTCGAAGCGGCAAGCAATGATTGAGGCGACGGTCGGTCGCCCCTGGCATCGCTTCGCGACCTCATCCATCGCGAGGGCATGGACGTGCTGGCACGGCTCGGGGACCGGCGACCGGGGCAAGCCGACCCGGCCCCCGCTTGGGATGAGCGCGACGAGGACACGTGGATCGATCGGCTGTGAGATGGTCTAGTCAGTCCCAGCGCGGGTGCCAGCCGTGAGCGATCTCCAGGACCCTGCCTGCTGCCTTCAACACCCTTTCGAGGCTGAGCCCACGTAGTGGTGGCTCGCCCAGTTCGAAGTACTTCGACAGATGGTCGGGGAGTGGCAGTCCAGGGGCCAATGTCGAGAACACCACCCGAGCGACCGACTCTGCCTCGTGCTCTCTCTGCTCCAAGGGCAGTCGTGAGCGATGGTCCCAGTGATCGTCGAGCCCCTCGCCTTGGTGACCGCAGTAGACGTGTCCGAGCTCGTGGGCCAGGGTGGCCAGCTTCTCAGTGGGCGATTAGGTCGAGTTGAGCTCGATGTCAAGCGGGTGGGTCGGCGCTCGCAAACCGCTTCAGGGCGCTTTCGCAGGACTGACTGAACCACACCGCTCTTGGAGCGGCTGACGCAGCCAGCGAACCTGATGCCCAGAGGGGCATCAGTGATGCGTACGCCGTCGTAGAGCGCGTTGTCGGCGATCCAGTGAGTTGCCGTTCGGGAGTCGATGACGTCGGCCATCGCGTAGGGGTTGTTCATCCATGCCGGCAGCTCTCTCGCCTTGCGGCCAGGCTAAACCTGGGAGCGATCGAGCAGGAACATCACCGGCCCGCCTCGTTGCAGAAGCACGATCGGCTGTTCGCCGGGCCGCACGACGTAGCCGTAGCGCTCTTCCCACTTGTGGGCTGGCATGACCACAGTGGCTGCTGGTCGCTGGAGGCGCATGAGTAGGCAGTTGTAGGGCTTGTACTTGGTGGTGATGCACAGGGTCGCCACGCTGTTGAGCAGCTCGTGGACGCCACTGACCTTGCCAAACTCCAGCACTGCGTCTGCGACGTAGTCGATGGACCGCTTGGCCTCGCTTCGAGGCGGTTGACCTGGGTCGGTGCCCGCCGGTGCGCCCGGCAGCTCGAAGAGGGCGTCGGTCATGCAGCGATCTTGGTGGTTGGGTCGCAAGGTAAAATCGTCTCGGACAAAACTGTGGGGCGCAAGCTGCCTTGACCGCTATTGTCGTCCCGATCTGACAGGATCGTTGGATCGACGCGGAGACTAGGAAACCACTTAGAAGGGCTTGGCGCGGTGAAGGCGGACTCCCCGAACTGGGTCGTGATGGTGAGCCCGCGACACCGGCCAAGGCGGCCGCACTCGATGCCCTTCGAGGGCTGCTGCCCGACAGGGGCGGCGTCAAGGCGTGGGTTGATTTGACCTTCCTGGAACTCAGCAATAGGTGCATCACGCGCGACCGCGGACCGCGAATCGTCGTGCTAGCCGGTCCTTCCAGGTCACCCACATCGACTGGAAACGACGCCGGTGCCAGATCGAGCCAGTCGACGCGCGCGCCGCTATGCGCTGAAGCGATCCGGGCACCCTGTCGTTCGAATTGTGTCAGGCGGAGCGGCAGGTGCTGCTGGGACAGCACCCGCAGGTCAGGCTGTCCAAGCGCGCCCTGACGGCCTGGCCCAGCTTCGTGATGACCGCGGACACACCGTCAGCGGCCGCGGACTGGTGGTGCAGCTTTCCGGCGACGACGGGACCTGGTGGACCCACGCAGGGAGCCGGGCCAAAGCAGCCCTGCAGGCTGCCTTGCAGGGCTCTTCGATCCCACGCAGCGCATAGACAACCACCAGCCGCGCCTGCTGGGTGAGCGCGCGCAACGGGCGTTGGCCGACGCGCCGCCCGAGGTGCTTGCGGTCGCCGATGTCGAGGTCGCACCCGCGGCGCTCGAAGGGTTGAAGTTCCCTGAGGTGCTCCCACGCGAGCTCGCATTGAAGACGTTGGCCGAGCGTTCGGATGATCCTGAGGGAGCACATGCCTCGTTGCTCCCCGGGTGTCGGTTCGTTAAGCGATGTGCTCGTCGCCGGGACTCAAGGTGGCTGGCGCGGATCAGTTGGTTTGCTGACCGGCAGCGGATGCGAGGAATGTCGACGTCTCATGCCCGCCGCCGGACGTTTGTGCCCGACAAGGGTCATCCGCCACCGCCGACGCGGGTGTGTCGGCGGGCCCTCCTAGAGTGTTGACTTGGTAAGGGACCGCTGGGCGCCGAGCCCGCGGTGCTGGACGAGGGGAGCAGACATGGGGACTGGTCGCGAGCACGACGTCGAGCTGAAGGATCGCGTTGGCCGGCTGATGGCCTTCCTGCGCGAGCTGGTGGCGTCGCGAAGCAGGCCGGTCCTCT
This sequence comes from Nocardioides pacificus, assembly GCF_054775955.1. Lineage (NCBI taxonomy): Bacteria > Bacillati > Actinomycetota > Actinomycetes > Propionibacteriales > Nocardioidaceae > Nocardioides > Nocardioides pacificus. The sequence continues at coordinate 111,572 of NZ_BAAHCI010000003.1, read as the reverse complement.
CGCTGCAGTCCCACCCCGGCTACTACTGGCTGGCCGGGGCGCTCGGTTTCGCCCAGATCGATCCGCTCGCAGCGGCTGGTCAGGCGGTGCTTCGCGCCCCGCGCATCTCCCTCGACCCCGCCCCCGAACTTCCCGCGCAGCTGCACGGCTGGATTGACCTGCGCGACCGCGACGACAGCTCCCTCGAGCAGCCGCCCCTGAAGCCGACCGGACCGGACCCTGCTGGCGGCCCGGAGCGGGTCGAGGCGGACGCGGTACCGGGGCTGCACTCGGCTTACCACGCCTGGGCCGGCGGCTGGCGACGGTGGGCCGAGGTCGACCGGTTGCGTCGGCCGCAGCATGAGCTGCACCGGAGCCTAGCCACGATGCGCCAGCAGCTCCTCGACCAGCCCGAGTCCTACGAGCTCGTCGTCGCTAGCGGCCTGCTCGAGGTCTCCAGCCGCGACGGTGCCGAAGCGATCTCGACCCACCTCGTCACCCAGGCCGCCACCGTCGAGCAGGACCCCGAGACTGGCGACTTGTTGTGCGTCTTCGCATCCGACGCCACCATCAGTCTCGAGGACTCCCAGCTCCTAACCGGCCATCCGGTCTTTGACCCCAGCGGCACCTCCTACCTCCGCGACCGTCTCACCGAGTCGGTGGCGAGCGCGCTCGATCCGGAGGTCCTGGGCTTCCTCAAGGAGTGGGCCGGTCGCGCGGCGACCATCGCCGTCGACGTAGGTGACGACACCGCGCGGATGTCGATGCCGCGGCTCCGCCCCGCCCCGGCGCTGGTCCTGCGCAAGCGCGGTGCGTTCGCGCTCCTCAACTACTACGACCAGATGATCCACGCGGCGGAGCGACCCGACGAGCCCGTCCCGCTCGGGATCGCGCAGCTCGTCGAGGCGATCGAGCCGGAGGACCGGCTCACCTGGCTCGAGCGCACTGGCGCCGCCGCGGCCGCCGATCTCGCCCACGACCCGCTCTTCCCGCTGCCGGCCAACGAGGAGCAGGCCCAGATCATTACTCGCCTCGGCGGCGACAGCGGCGTGGTCGTCGAAGGCCCCCCCGGCACCGGCAAGACCCACACCATCGCTAACCTGATGTCCTCCTTGCTCGCCAGCGGCCAGCGGATCCTCGTCACCAGCGAGAAGGCCCAGGCCCTGCGCGTGATCCGCGAGAAGCTGCCCGAGGAGATGCAGGAACTCTGCGTCTCTATCACCGACGTCGCACGCGGCGGCTCGGCCGAGCTCAGCCGCAGCGTCGCGAGCCTGGCCGCGCGCAAGTCCGGTTTCAACCCTGCCGCGGATGAGCGCACCGTGCGCGACCTCGACCAGAAACGCCGCGAGCTCAAGCAACGTCGCGCCTCAACCCTTGAGGCGATCCGCGCACTGCGCGAGAGCGAGACCTACCAGCACCCCGAGATCGCCTCCGGGTACGCCGGCACGGCCGCCACCATTGCCCGAGCCGTGACCGAGCGCCGGCCCGAGCTCGGCTGGGTGCCGATCCCCGTTGAGGGAGACCTGCCGCTTACGGCCGCACAGCTGCACGAGCTAGTCCAGCTCCAGGCGCGCCTCACGCCGGCTCACGCCACCCGCCGTGGCCAGACGTTTCCTTCCGCCAATGCGCTGCCCAGCGCCGGCGCCGTCCGCGACCTCGCGGGCCAGGTCGCGGCAGGCAACACCGCCGCGCGCGGCGTCGACGAGCGAGTGCGCGAGCTGATCGACCGGTCCGAGATGGACCTGCTCGACCTGGTCGCCCTCCTGCGCGACACCGAGGACGTCCTCGCCCGGGTCCGCGTCGTCCGAGACCCCTGGCCGCGCAACCTTGCCGACACCGTCCTGTCCCGGCGCGACCCCTACCTGTGGTCGCGAGCCGCCGAGCACGCGACGTACGTCAACGGCGCAGTCGTGGCCGACCAGCACCTCGGGCTCACCCGCATCGACGGGCTCGACGCCCCGACCGACGACGCGCGCCGGGCATTCAACGCCCTGGCCGACCACCTGCAGGCTGGCGGCACGCTTAAGAAGATGTTCAAGTCCGATGCGCAGAAAGCAGCTGAGCCCTGGCTCGCCACGGTGCAGGTCGACGGACAGCCTGTCGCCACAGCCGCGCAGGCGCGCCAGGTCCAGGCTCACCTCGACGTCTATGCCAACGCGCGTGCGCTCCAGCAGCTGCTGGCGCCCCTCGAGGTCCCGGTGCCGACCGATGGGCCGCGCGCCGTCCTGGTCTCCCAGCTGCTGGCGGTGCGCGAGGGGCTCGCCGCCGTCGAGGCCGTCGTCGCCGCGGTCGATCGGCTCGCCGAGGCGCTGGGCTCCAGTCACCGAGCCCTTCCGGCCTCGACCGCCGAGGTCGAGCGGCTGTGCGCTGACGCCTCCGCGCTGATCGCGACCCACTCCGCGGGGCTGGCGACAGCGGAGCTGGGGCGACTGGCCGAGATGGTCGATGCCGTGGTGCCCTACGGCGGTGCCGCGCCCGAGCTCGCCCGGTTGTCGGCCGCGTTGCGGGAAGCCGACGCCGACGCATACGACGTTGGCTTGGCAGCGCTGGAGGAGGGGAACCGACTCCACACCGAGGCGATGCGGCATGCCGAGCTGCGCGGCCGGCTGCTCGGCGTCTCGGTCGGCCTGGTCCGCCTGGTCGAGGCCGGCGGGGATGAGGAAACCTGGGCGCGGCGCATCGACGCCTGGCCCGAGGCGTGGGCGTGGGGTTGCGCGGCGACGTGGGTCGAGCGGATGAGCGACCCCGACCGCGACGCGGACCTCAACGACAACTTGGCCCAGCTCGACGCTGACCTCGGCCAGGTCACCGCTGAACTAGCCGCGGCCAAGGCCTGGCAGGCCGCACTCATGCGGATGACCGCCTCCCAGGTGCAGGCGCTGCAGGCCTACCGCGACAACCTCACCAACGTAGGCATGGGTACCGGCAAGTACGCCGAGCGCTACCGTCAGGCGGCGCGCTCCGCGATGGAGACCGCGCAGGGCGCGGTGCCGGCTTGGGTGATGCCGCTCCAGCAGGTTCTGGCCAGCATCCCGGCCCAGCAGAACGCGTTCGACGTCGTCATCGTCGACGAGGCCTCGCAAGCCGACATCACCAGCCTGTTCCTGCTCTACCTCGCGCCGCGGGTGATCGTCGTCGGCGACGACAAGCAGTGTACGCCCAGCGAGGTTAGCGCCGGAAGCCTCGACAAGGTCTTCGACCGCCTCGACTCTTACCTGCACGATGTGCCGGCTCACCTGCGGGCGACGCTGACTCCACGGTCGAGCATCTTCTCGATGCTGCGCACGCGCTTCGGTCAGGTCGTGCGGCTGCGCGAGCACTTCCGCTGCATGCCGGAGATCATCACGTGGTCGAGCCAGATGTTCTACCGCGATGCTCCGCTCGTGCCGATGCGCCAGTTCGGGGCCGACCGCCTTCCGCCGCTGCGCACGACCTACGTGGCCGGCGGCTACAGCGAGGGCAGGTACGCCCGCCTTCACAACCCGGTGGAGGCCGAAGCGATAGTCGAGACGATCGAGGCGTGCCTGGCCGATCCCGCTTATGACGACAAGACCTTTGGCGTGGTGGTCCTGCAGGGCCAGTCGCAGGTCGACGTCATCCGCAACGCGCTCATCAACCGCATCCCCGGCGAGGTCATGGAGGAGCGACGCCTGCGGGTCGGGACACCGCCGGACTTCCAGGGCGACGAGCGCCACATTGTGCTGCTGTCCATGGTGGTCGGTCCCGAGCAGCGCTTCGCGACGCTGACGAAGAACGAGTACCAGCGGCGCTTCAACGTGGCCGCCTCGAGGGCCCAGGACCAGCTGTGGCTCTTCCACTCCGTGACGCCCGACCGGCTGTCCAACGCAGACCTGCGGCACTCGTTGCTGACCTACATGCAGGCCGCGCACTCGGGCGCCACCTTGCCGGTGCCCGAGGGAGTCACTCGCGACCGCCGACACCGGGCGTTCGACAGCCTCTTCGAGCAGCGAGTCTTCCTCGATCTCGTTGGCGCCGGCTATCACGTCACACCGCAGGTGGAGGTCAACCACCGCCGGATAGACCTCGTCGTCACCGGCCGCGGCAGCAAGCTCGCGGTCGAGTGCGACGGCGACGCCTGGCACTCCTCGCCTGAGCAGGTGCAGAGCGACCTCGACCGCGAGCTCGAGCTGCGCCGGTGCGGGTGGACCTTTTGGCGGGTGCGCGAGTCGGAGTACTACCTCGACAGCCAGCGGGCGCTCAGCACACTCTGGACCACCCTCGACGAGCTCGGCATCGGCCCCTTCCAAGCCGACGACGAGCTCGGAGCGCAGGGCGCGGCGTCGAACAACGACGTCTGGACCCCTGGGCCCCTGCCCGACGACGAGTCGCCGCTTGGCGAGGAGGAGCTGCTCGAGCCCGCCCCGGCGATCGGACCAACCAAGGGTTCCGCGGTGACGCAGGCACCCGCGGTGTCCGTCGGGGCGTTCGTCCAGCCGGAGGCGTCCGCCGCGCTCGTGGTGACCAGGGAGGTCCAGGTGGGCGCCCGGCAGCCGGACTTCCGGCGTACGTCTGCCCAGGACCCGGCCTCCGGGCGCGCGACCGTCCTGGAGCTGGCGGCGCAAGGACCTATCTCCAATGGCGACGTCAGAGAGGCGACCGGCCTCGAAGGCAACCGGGTGCTCGAGCTGCTTCGGGGACTGATGGCCGAAGGCGTGCTCTACCGCACGGGAGCGAAGCGGGGCACCCGCTATCACCTGGCCGACGGGGCACCGGTCCCGACGACGGCAAGGGAGGTCGTCGTCCCCACTGACCCTGAGCCGTCCGCGCGTGAGGCTGGTTCGATGCACAGGGCCGAGGACACCGACGAGCGGCCGAGCGAGGACTACCTCGACGACCTCCCAGCGGTGCAGTGGATCGAGGCCGACAAGGCGGACGAGCCCGTGTACGCCTCGGACGACGCCTCCGAACCCACGGCCGAGACGATGACCGGCTTGTCGGTGATCAGCCGCTGGCTCACTGACCTGACCGAGCGGCAGCTCGGCATCCTCCAGTTGCGCACTGTCGCCGGGGAGCCCTGGACGCTCGACGAGCTCGGCGAGCATCACGGCGTGACGCGTGAGCGCATTCGCCAGATCGAGTCCAAACTGATCGCGGACGCGCGGGCCCTGCTCGCCCGGGGCCCCCAGGCAGAACTACTCCAGACTGCCGTGTCCGATTTCCAGGACGAGTGCGGTGCGCTCGCACCCCTGCCGGACAGCCTGGGCGCCCTGGGGCTAACCCAGCGGGTGCTCGTGTGGCTGGCCGGCTACGTCGTCGACGACGGCTGCGTACGCCGGCAGGCGTTCGAGCTGCCGACCGCGGGCGAGGTGCCGCTCCTGGGCGACGGCCCGGTGCTCGACCGCGACCAGCTCCTCCAAACACTGCGCCAGCGAGGCGTCCATGACGACCACCTCGACGGGGCGGTCGCCCGCATCCCCGGAGTGCAGGCCGTGGACGGTGCTCTCGTCCTGTGGCCGCGGAGCGCGGTCGAGCGTTGTCTCGCGGTGCTGACGGTGCAGGGTGAGCCGATGAGCGTCGAGCAGCTGATCGAGGCGGTGGGTGAGAACCTCTCGATCCGCAGCGTCCGTCAGCGTCTCTACGAGGACCCGCGCGTGGTCCGGGCCAGCCGCAACACCGTCGGGCTCGCCGCCTGGGGCGGTTCCGTCTACACCTCGGTCGCCAACCTGATGCGACGTGCGCTCGCCGACGGGCCGCGCACGGTCTCGGACCTAGGGGCCGTCCTGGCCGAGGAGTACGACGTATCGCCGAGCAGCGTGGCGACGTACTCCCGAGCACCGGCCTTCGTGGTCGAGGGCGCCGTCGTGCGGCTGCGTGGCGACGGGGAGCCCTACCCGGTGCGCAACCGGCCGGCGGAGGTCCCCGGGCTCTACCTCCAGGACGACGACACCCTGATCTGGCACCAAACCGTGGACGCCGAGATCCTGCGCGGCAGCGGTCGGCCGGTGCCGCAGGAGGTCGCCGCCCACCTCGGCGTCTCGCCCGGTGACCAGCTCGACCTGCACCATCCGTTGCGCACCGTGGCCCTGACCTGGCCGCACGAGAGTCACGTCGGACCACACCTCGGCTCCATCAAGGCGCTCGTGGACGACCTGGGGCTGCAGGCCGGCGACATCGCGCGACTCCGCTTCACGCGCAGTGGACCGGCCCTGGTGGTCGAAGGCGTCACGCAGGCGCGGCTCGGTGAGTCCCCAGTGGAGACCGTCGCCCGGCTGACCGGCCTACCGCCGGCCAAGAGCGCGTCTCGGAGGATCCTCGCCGGAGCGGTCGGGTGCGATACGAGTGCTCTGGTCGGTGTGCTCAGGTTGCGGGGCGACCACGGTGTCGCCGAAGCGGTGACCTTCTTGCCGTCTTGAGCAAAGCGCCGAGATGGACGAACGCGCCTCGTGAGCGGCCGACTCACCTACGTTGTTAGGCGTGCCCCCGATCAAGCGACCCGGGATCTTCTGTGTCGAGGCCGAATGGGACAGCGACCTAACAAGGCGGGCCTCGGTCCGACACGGGTCGGACGAAGCTGTGCGAGGAGAGACCGCCACCGACCCGTTGCTTAGCAGCGACCCAACGAGCCGGCTCTGGCGATCTAGTGTCAATCTCAGTGGGACCAACCTACGCTGATCGTCGTGTCGGACGACTTCGCAGTCCGCATGGATGTGCCGACCCGTCCATCCCGAGTCCGCGCCAGATCCGGATCCGAGTTCCAGCCCCTGGCTTCGGCACGCTTTCGCGCAAGCTCGGCGAGCCGGCCGGAAGCGGCCTGCTGATATCGCATCGCAGCGGCACTAGTGGAATGACCGCCTAGTGCCATGAGCTCGGCGAGAGTCGCGCCGTGACGCGCGGCTTCCGTGAGGGCGCCGTGACGAAGGTCGTGGAAGCGGAGGTCCTCGCGGCCGGCGAGGCGACGGGCCTCGTACCACCCCCAGCCTCTGGTGTCGGGCTTGCCGCGACGCTTCTTGGAGACCTTGCCGTAGAAGGCGCTGGGGGAGAGGTGCCCCCCGTTGGCACCGGGGAACATCAGGCCCTGGAGACCAGGGGCCGCGTGGTGCTTCTTGTGCTCGATGACGGCATCGAGGATGTCGGGTGGGATGGGGACGTCACGGATCCCGGCCTCGCTCTTGGGCGCCTTCGCGACGACGCCAGCTGACTTCGAGCGGACCACTCCGCGGCGCACATGGATGACAGCATTCTTCACGTCCACATCCATACGTCGCAGCTCGGCCAGCTCACCGAATCTCAAAGCGCACCCGTCGGCCAGGAGGACCATCAGTCGGTGCTTCTCGGGCATGTGCTGGGCGATGGTGATGGTCTCGGCCACCGTGGCGGGCCGGATCTTGCGTTTGCTGCCGGCTGAGCCGCCGCCGGAGATCCCGCAGGGGTTGAAGGGGATGAGGGGCATACCTTTGTTCTTGGTGGGATCAGCGGCGGTGCGCATGATGGCGCGCAGCAGCGAATAGCCGTGGGCCTGGTAGGTAGGCCGGTCAGCGGCCGCGGTGTCGTACCAGTCGGCGACGGCCTCGGGGGAGATGTCCTTGAGATAGACGCTGCCGAACGTCGGAAGGATGAGGCGGTCCAGCAGGTCCTGATAGTGGTCGCGGGTCCGGTCGGCCAGCGGCTGTCCCTTGACCTTTCGGCCGGCCAGCCAACCAGGCGCGTACTCGCCGAGAGTGACCGGCTTGACCGATGCTCGCGCATGACGGATGGCTGGGGGCGTCCACGTGCCTGCGGACAGTAGTCGCCGTTCGTCGACAAGCCACGCTTCCGCATCGCCCCTTGTGACGAACGTGTAAGGAGCGTTGTGGCGCAGTCGCGTACCGGCGTTGCTGACCCGCCCGATGGGATCGGTATAGCGCGCTTGGTAGCGCCCGCTCGCCAACCGCATGATCTGGCCGAACTGCCGACGATCAGCCACCTGTGGCACCCCGCTTTCGTAGTCCCTACGTAGTCCTCAGATGACCTTTCGTAGTCCTTGGAGACCACGTGTGTCCACTCCCGAGAATCTGCAAAACCGCAGGTCAGAAGGGTAAAACGCCGCTCATGAGGCAGGCAAGCGAAGCCCCAGAAATCAGGTTCGAACCCAGTATCGCCCCCCCACGAGAGGCCCCCGGCCAGCGGAGACGCCGACCGGGGGCCTTCTTCGTGCCCCTACGTCGCGACTCGATCGCGAGACGGGCGACGCCCAATGCGTCACAATGGACGCCAAGTTGGCGTCGTCTTCGGCAAGAGACGGAATGAGTCGGCTTCCCTCCCTCGCTGGAGGGTGGGTCGGCAGGACCAGGAGCGGGCGTGCCCACATGAACGGTGAGCTCCAGGGCGTGACAGCAGACGCGTGCGCGGCGATGCACATCGGTGAGGTCGCCGCCCGAACGGAGTTGTCCCTGCGCAGCCTGCGTCATTGGGAGGAAGTGGGACTCATCACGCCCTCGGGGCGCACGGACGGTGGGTTTCGCCTCTACACCGAGGACGACGTGGACAAGATCCTGGTCATCCGCCGGATGAAGCCGCTCGGCTTCTCCCTCGCGGAGATGAAGGCGGTGATGCTCGACATCGAGGCACTGCGCCGCCCCGATGTCGATCGCGAGGCGCGCGAGGCCGCCCGGGAACGCGTCGACGCCATCCTTGGCGGCGCCCACGAGCGCCGCGCGAGACTCGCACGGCACCTGGAGATGGCTGACGAGTTCATCGATCTGCTGGGTCGCGAGCTGTCCTGACGCCAGCCCCCGCCTTCCTGAGGCAGCGCTGCGGCATACCCGGAATCGGGGACGGCTCGTCGACGAGTCTTCCGTTGCGGAAGGGTTCGACCTAGCGTGCGGTCCCATGAGCACAAGCACGAACGCCACCCGGACGATCAGGCGCCTGTTCCCGGAGGCGGTGAAGTCTCAGGTGCGTCGCCATGTGCTGCACCGCCGGCAGACCCGCCAGCCGCTGGTGCCGCTGCCGGAGCTCGAGGCGGCCTTCGTCGAAGCGCTCCAACTGCTCGGTGCCGGCCCCTCGCAGCCGGTCGGCGACTACGTCGAGTTCGGGGTGTGCCGCGGCGACTCGATGGTGTGCATGGCCAACGCCTCCCGTGCGGTCGGAGTCGAACAGATGCGGCTGGTGGGCTTCGACAGCTTCGAGGGCCTGCCCGACGAGGTCGCCGAGGAGGACAACGGCGTGTGGCAGCCGGGGCAGTTCCGCTTCTCCGAGAGGGCGGCGCGGCAGAACCTGCGCCGCAGCGGCGTCGCGATGGGCCGCGTCGAGCTCGTGAAGGGGTGGTTCGACCAGACCGCGACCCCCGAGCTCGCCGCCCGGACCGGGCTTGAGCAGGTCGCTGTGGCGATGATCGACTGCGACGCCTACAGCAGTGCCCGCACCGCCCTGCAGTTCCTCGCCCCGCTCCTGGCCGACCGGGCGGTGCTGTTCTTCGACGACTGGCACAGCAACGGACTGGCCGAGACCGGCCAGGGCGAGCGGCGCGCCTTCGAGGAGCTGATGAGCGCGAGTCCCGAGCTGAGCGAGGTCGCTCGGCTCGAGACCTACGCGGCGGCTGCCGAGGTCGTGCTCGTCGAGCGACGGTGACCCCTCGGGCTGCGCCGCGTGCTGTCGCGGGCCTGGCGCTGGCTGCGACCACGGCCTGCGCCTTCGCGAACGGGGACCCACGACGGAACGCGTCGCACACCGCCGCCCGCGAGGGTGCTCCACGAGTGCGGCCCAATGCTCGGCCGCAGGTATGCGGACGCGGCGAATGTCCTGTTCTTCGTCGGTGGCGATGACGACCATCACGTTCCGCTCCTGGGGCAGGGCGCCTCGGATGGCCCTCCGGAGCCCTCGGAATCGTGTACGGCGGGCCGCGGGCGGTGTGGAACGTCGGGTCGAGACCGACGGCGAGCTGCCGCGCCAGGACACCGAGCGGTTCGACCCCAAGACGGCCGGCCGGTCGGCGATCCGGTGCCCTTCGAGGGCGCGGGAAGCCCGACCTCTCCTGTGCCTGTGCTCGCGGACGTCCTCATCGTCCTGACCTCGCGGGCATCGGGGGAGGCCGTCGTCGCTGCTCCGGGCGACGGGCACCGCTACGCTTGCGCCAGCGCCCCATCCCACGAGCTCACGCCCGAGCTCGGGGCACAGGCCCGGGGCCACGAGTGCGGAGGGTGTTGCGTGAGTGACTACGACGTTCGGATGCTGATGCTGAGCACCGAGAACCTCGACGACTCGATCGACTTCTACACCGAGGGCCTCGGAATGTCGCTGAAGTTCCGCGACGGGGCACACTTCGCCGCACTCGACGGCGGTTCGCTCACGCTGGCACTGGCCACTGCGGTCGATCACCCCCTGCCCGGGAAGGTCGTCCCGGGTATCAAGACCGCGGACGTGGACGCGGCCGTGATCGCGGTCGAGAAGGCCGGCGGCGCCGTCATCCGGGCGGCCTACAACGACGCCCACGAGCGACGCGCGGTCGTCTACGACAACCAGGGCAACGCCCTCGTCTTCTACTCGCCGCTGCCTCGCTGACTGGGCCGTACGGCGTGTCTCCCCGGCCCGATACGATCACCGGGTCCGCACGACCGTCGTACGAAAGGCCCATCACGTGTCCGAGATCAAGGTCACCGTCCTCAGCGCAGACGAGAGCTCTGAGCCCTCGACGTCTGGACGAGCGGTGACGGAGCGGACGCTCGAGGCCGGCACCAAGGCGTGGGAGCTCTTCGCCGACGACACCGCGGTGATCGCCGCCCGGGTCGACGGTGAGCTGCGCGACCTGGCCCACGAGCTCGCCGACGGCGCCGAGGTCGAGGCCGTCGCGATCGACTCCGCCGACGGGCGCGACATCCTGCGCCACTCGACCGCCCACGTGATGGCCCAGGCCGTCCAGGAGCTCTTCCCCGACGCCAAGCTCGGCATCGGTCCACCGGTCGAGAACGGCTTCTACTACGACTTCGACGTCGAGACGCCCTTCGTGCCCGAGGACCTCGTCAAGATCGAGTCCCGGATGCGCAAGATCATCAAGGAGGGGCAGAAGTTCTCCCGCCGGGTGGTCTCCGACGCCGACGCGCTCAACGAGCTGGTCGACGAGCCCTACAAGCTCGAGCTGATCGGGCTCAAGGGCGCCGGGCACTCCGAGGACGCCGCCGAGGGCGCCTCCGTCGAGGTCGGTGCCGGCGAGCTGACGATCTACGACAACCTCAACCGCAAGGGCGAGATCGCCTGGAAGGACCTCTGCCGCGGTCCGCACCTGCCGACCACCAAGCGGATCCCCGCCTTCAAGCTGATGCGCTCGGCCGCGGCCTACTGGCGCGGCAACGAGAAGAACAAGCAGCTGCAGCGCATCTACGGCACCGCGTGGGAGTCCAAGGAGGCCCTCGAGGAGCACCTGCACCGCATCGAGGAGGCCGAGCGCCGCGACCACCGCAAGCTCGGGCGCGAGCTCGACCTGTTCAGCTTCCCCGACGAGATCGGCTCCGGTCTGGTGGTCTTCCACCCCAAGGGCGGCGTGATCAAGCGGGTGATGGAGGACTACGTCCGCCAGCGCCACATCGAGGAGGGCTTCGACTACGTCGGCACCCCCCACATCTCCAAGGGCGCCCTGTTCGAGACCTCGGGCCACCTGCCCTACTACGAGGACACGATGTTCCCGGCGATGGAGCTGGAGAACAGCAAGTACTACCTCAAGGCCATGAACTGCCCGATGCACAACCTGATCTTCCGCTCGCGCGGGCGCTCCTACCGTGAGCTGCCGCTGCGCTTCTTCGAGTTCGGGACCGTCTACCGCTACGAGAAGTCGGGCGTGGTCCACGGGCTCACCCGGGTGCGCGGCCTGACCCAGGACGACTCGCACTCCTACTGCACGCCCGAGCAGGCGCCTGACGAGATCAAGCACCTGCTCGACTTCGTGCTCGGACTGCTCAAGGACTTCGGCCTCGACGACTTCTACCTCGAGCTGTCGACGCGCGACGCCGACTCCGACAAGTTCATCGGCTCCGACGAGGAGTGGGCCGAGGCGACCCGGGTCCTCGAGACCGCTGCCACCGAGACCGGTCTCGAGCTCGTCGCCGACCCCGGCGGCGCAGCGTTCTACGGCCCCAAGATCTCCGTGCAGTGCCGCGACGCCATCGGTCGCACCTGGCAGATGTCGACGATCCAGTACGACTTCAACCAGCCCGCCCGCTTCGGTCTGGAGTTCCAGGGCTCCGATGGCTCGCGTCAGCAGCCGGTGATGATTCACTCCGCGAAGTTCGGCTCCCTCGAGCGGTTCTTCGGGGTCCTCGTCGAGCACTACGCCGGCGCCTTCCCGCCCTGGCTCGCGCCGGTCCAGGTGCAGGCGATCCCGGTCGCCGAGGTGCACGCGGACTACCTGTACGACGTGGCGAAGCGGATGCGCGCCATGGGCCTGCGCGTCGAGGTCGACGACTCCGACGACCGGATGCAGAAGAAGATCCGCAACGCGCAGCTGCAGAAGGTGCCGTTCATGATGATCGCCGGCCACGACGACATCGCCGCGGGCGCGGTCTCGTTCCGCTATCGCGACGGGCGCCAGGACAACGGCGTCCCGATCGACGAGGCCATCGAGCGGGTGCTGGCCGCGGTCGCCGCGCGCGAGCAGGTCTAAGGCCTCGGAGATCGCGGGCGTCGCCCTGAGGCAGCGCAGCGCGGCCGTCGTCCTGACGGCCGCGCTGAGCGCTGCCCTGCTGGTGGGCTGTGGCCCGCAGCAGACGGTCGACCATCCCGATGCCGGCCGCGTGCCGGAGCGGCCCGGCGCCACCTCGGTCGTCGAGCCGATTCACGACGACCAGACCGCCCAGCTGCAGGCCCTCGCCGAGCTGGCTGAGCAGGCCGCAGCCGAGCTGCCGCCGCCGCAGAAGCCGCAGCCTCGGCCCGCCGGCGAGCCGGTGCTCGGCGCCGACATCAGCTGGCCACAGTGCCCGCCCGGGATGGGCATCCCCGAGCGCCGCACCCTCGGGATGCCGATGCCGGTCCCCGAGGCGGAGTACGTCGTGCTCGGGCTCACCAACGGACCCGGCTTCACCGACAACCCCTGCCTGGCCGACCAGGTGGCCTGGGTGCGCGAGCGGGGCCTGATGGCCGCGGCGTACGCCGTCGTGAGCTGGCCCGGCATGGCCGCGGTCGCCGAGCACGCGCAGACCGGGCCCTACGACGGCGCGACGGAGCTCGGAGCGCTGGCCAACACCGGCTATCACCAGGCCCTCTATGCCGTCGCTGTGATGCGACGGGCGGGCCTGCGCTCCCCTTTGGTCTGGGTCGACGTCGAGCCCGTCAAGGACTTCGAGTGGAGCGCCGATCCCGTTGCCAACGCGGCGGTCGTCGAGGGCTCGGTCAAGGGCTACCGCGCCGCCGGCTACGACGTCGGCGTCTATTCCACGGCCTACCTCTGGGCCGAGATCGTCGACGACCTCACCCTGGGCCTGCCCGAGTGGCGCGCCGCCGGTGAGACCTCCGCCGAGGAGGCCCTCAGCCGCTGCGCTCCCGAGGACACCATCCAGGGCGGTGACGCCGTACTCGGGCAGTGGCTGGAGGACCGGCGCGACCACAACCTCACCTGCCCCGGCGTCGAGGCCGAACTCGGACGGTGGTTCCACCAGTACTGAGCGCCCGTCCTAGGGTGAGGCCATGAGCCAGTCTCAGGAATCGCTGCACCAGGACGGCATCGGGGGACCCGACGAGCTCGACCGGCTGTGGACGCCGCACCGGATGGCCTACATCCGCGGCGAGAACAAGCCGGCCGGCTCGTCAGCCGAGGAGTGCCCGTTCTGCCGGATCCCGACGCTCGGCGACGAGGAGGGGCTGGTCGTCGCGCGCGGGGAGCTGTCCTACGTCGTGCTGAACCTCTATCCGTATGCGCCGGGACACCTGATGGTGTGCCCCTATCGGCACATCGCCGACTACACCGAGACGAGCGACGCCGAGGCTGCCGAGATCGCCGACCTGACCCGGCAGGCGATGCGGGTGATCCGATCGGTCTCGGGAGCGCAGGGGTTCAACATCGGGATGAACCAGGGGGCGATCGCGGGGGCCGGGATCTCGGCTCACCTGCACCAGCACGTGGTGCCGCGGTGGTCGGGCGACCAGAACTTCATGCCGATCATCGGGCGCACGAAGACGCTGCCGGAGCTGCTGACGGAGACTCGGGCGTTGTTTGCTTCGGCCTGGGGGTAGGGGTCTCGACGTCGGTTGCTAGCGCAACCTGCTCGACCAGCGAAGGGGGCTGCTCGACCAGCGAGGGGCTACTTCTTGCCCTTGAGGGCGGCCTTCTCCATGGCGGTGGCGTTCGCGGCGCTGTCGCGCTTGTCGGAGCGCTTCTCCTTGATGGACTTGCTGGACTTCTTGGACATGCCCTGGCGGGGCGACTTGTCGGCCATGGTGGCTCCTGGGTTGGAAGCCTGAGTGGCTCCATGGGGTGACCGTACGCCCCCTCGACGAACTTCGTCGCCGACCGGCTAACCTGCTCCCGCCATGCTGGACAGATTCCGCGCCTTCTGGACGAAGGTCATCACCCCCGTCGCCCGCCTCCTGACCAGGCTGGGCGTCAGCCCCGACGCCGTGACGCTGGTCGGCACGATCGGGGTCTGCGTCGGCGCGCTCGCGTTCTTCCCCCAAGGGAGACTGCTCGGCGGGGTGCTGTTCATCACCGCGTTCGTGTTCAGCGACATGCTCGACGGGACGATGGCGCGGCTGAGCGGTCGCTCGAGCAAGTTCGGTGCCTTCCTCGACTCCACGCTCGACCGGATCGGCGACGCGGCGATCTTCGGCGGGCTGGCGCTCTACTTCGCCGGCCCGGGGGACTCGCGTCTGTATCTGTGGCTCTCCCTGATCTGCCTGGCCATGGGCTCCTTCACCTCGTATGCCCGCGCCCGCGCCGAGTCGCTGGGCTTCGAGGCCAAGGTCGGCATCGCCGAGCGAGCCGACCGGCTGGTGCTGATCCTCGTGATGACCGGCCTGGGGGCGATCTTCGACCTGCCCGTGCTGATGTACGTCGCGCTGTGGCTGCTGGCCTTCGCGAGCACGATCACGGTGGCCCAACGGATCTGGGTGGTGCGTCAGCAGGCGATGGCGCAAGACGCGTCGTCCGCCACCTGAGACGACCGTTACGCTCAGCGCATGTCAACTGATTCCCCCGCAAGCTCCACCGCCGGCGCCCCCACGTCCGGCACCTCGACCGTCAAGCGCGGCATGGCCGAGATGCTCAAGGGCGGCGTCATCATGGACGTCGTCACCGCCGAGCAGGCCAAGATCGCCGAGGACGCCGGCGCCGTCGCCGTGATGGCCCTCGAACGGGTCCCCGCCGACATCCGCGCCCAGGGCGGCGTCTCCCGGATGAGCGACCCCGACATGATCGACTCGATCATCGAGGCCGTCTCGATCCCGGTGATGGCCAAGGCCCGGATCGGTCACTTCGCCGAGGCCCAGGTCCTGCAGAGCCTCGGTGTCGACTACATCGACGAGTCCGAGGTCCTCACCCCGGCCGACTATGCCAACCACATCGACAAGTGGAAGTTCACCGTCCCCTTCGTGTGCGGCGCCACCAACCTCGGGGAGGCCCTGCGCCGGATCACCGAGGGCGCGGCGATGATCCGCTCCAAGGGCGAGGCCGGCACCGGCGACGTCTCCAACGCGGTCATGCACATGCGCACCATCCGCGCCGAGCTGCGTCGTCTCGCCTCCATGGAGGCCGACGAGCTGTACGTCGCGGCCAAGGAGCTCCAGGCGCCCTACCAGCTGGTCCGCGAGGTCGCCGAGGCCGGCAAGCTGCCCGTCGTCCTCTTCACCGCCGGCGGCATCGCCACCCCGGCCGACGCCGCGATGATGATGCAGCTCGGCGCCGAGGGTGTCTTCGTCGGCTCCGGCATCTTCAAGTCCGGCAACCCCGAGCAGCGCGCCGAGGCGATCGTGAAGGCCACCACCTTCTTCGACGACCACGACGTGGTCGCCAAGGTCTCGCGCGGCCTCGGCGAGGCGATGGTCGGCATCAACGTCGACGAGCTCCCGCAGCCGCACCGCCTCTCCGAGCGCGGCTGGTGACCTCGCAGCAGAGCCGGACCGAGGAGGAGCTGCGCGAGCACGTGCGGCTCCAGGTCCGGTCGGCCCTGCTGCCACCCGACGAGCTGCTGGCCGACTCGATCACGGTCATCGACGCCGCTTTCCCGCACCTCGAGGCCTCCGTGCTGGCACGGGCCTGGATCGCGGGGGAGCGGCGTGCGCTCGCCACCGACGCTGCGTCGTGGCCCGAGCAGACCGGCCACGACCGGTTGCGGGCGGCGCTCGCCGAGTGTGAGCAGCACCGGGTGCGCGTGCTGGTCGGCGCCTCGATCGAGGAGGCCCGGGCCGAGACCGAGCGGATCCTCGCCGCCGGCGCCACGCTGCGCGGCCTGCTGCGCTTCGGGCAGCTCGACGTGTGGCGTGCGGTGGACGAGCCGCTGCTGATCGGCGAGCTGCGCCACGCCACCGGTCATCTGGCCGTCGAGGGCGACGCCCTCGCCGGACCCGTCTCGCTGTGTCTGCGCAACCACGGGCTGGCCCCGCGCGTGGTCGATGGGCGCTTCGAGGTCGCCGTCCGCTGGCAGCCCCGCCCCTGATCGACCCGCCCCTGATCGACCCGCCCCTGATCGTCTCCTCCGTCCCCCCTTCCTGGAGTCACTGATGTCTTCCCCCACCATCGGGGTCTTCGCCCTGCAGGGCGACGTGCGCGAGCACCTGCAGGCCCTCGGCTCGCTGGGCGCCACCGCGATCGGCGTACGACGTGTGTCCGAGCTCGAGCGCTGCGACGGCTTCGTGCTGCCCGGCGGCGAGTCGACGGTGATGGCCAAGCTGGCCCGGACCTTCGACCTCTTCGACCCGCTCCAGCAGCGGATCAAGGACGGCATGCCCACCTTCGGCACCTGCGCCGGGATGATCATGCTCGCCGACCGGATCCGCGGCGGCGCCGCCGGCCAGGAGACCCTCGGTGGGCTCGACGTGACCGTGCGCCGCAACGCCTTCGGCCGGCAGGTCGACTCCTTCGAGGGCGACCTCGACGTCGTCGGTCTGGACGACCCGGTGCACGCGGTCTTCATCCGGGCGCCGTGGGTCGAGGAGACCGGACCCGAGGTCGAGGTGCTTGCGCGCACCCACGACCACGCGGTCGCCGTACGCCAAGGGGCCCTGATGGCCACCTCCTTCCACCCCGAGGTCGGCGGCGACCACCGGATGCACCGGCTGTTCGTGGACCTGGTCCGCTTGGCCTGAGCCGCCGACAAGGTTCATCGGCTGTTCCCTCGCCGCTCGACGGTTCCTGGCCGCCTGGTGATCCGGCGTGGGAAGCCTGACCCGAATGGCCCGACAGAGCTGGATGGACGGCATCCGGGGTGCGTGTGTCCTCGCGGTGGTGCTGCTTCACGCCGAGCTCGTCGTCGCCGGCGTCGCCGACCGGCCGGTGCCGACGCCGCTGACGATCCTCAACACCGAGCTCGAGCCCTGTCGGATGCCGCTGCTGGTGCTGCTGTCCGGTCTGCTGCTGCCGCGCTCGCTGGCCAAGGGCGCCCGGCACCACGTCGAGGGCAAGCTCCGCGCGCTGGCCTGGCCGTACGCCGTGTGGGCCGCGCTCGACGGGCTGCACCTGACGGTCCACGTGCTGCGGAGCGGGGGAGGGGTGCCGTGGGACTTCCTCGGCCGGCTCGCCTACGACCCGCCGACCTACCTGTGGTTCCTGGCCTACCTCTTCGTGTTCCATCTGCTCGCGACGCCACTGCCGGCCACCGTGCGGACCCTCGCCGGCCCCTGCCTGGTGCTGGCCGCGGACTTGCTCGAGCCCGGGCTGCTGAGCGATCCCGAGCTGCACCGTTTCGTGTCCCTGCTGGGGTGGTTCCTCGTCGGCGACCTGCTGGCCCGGCTCGTGGGTCCGCGGGTGCCGGTGGAGCTGGCATCGGCGGTGGGGCGCGTGCGCTGGGGAGTGCTGGCGTCGGTGGGACGCTCCTCGGTCGTCTACTACGCCTGCCACCTGCTGGTCAGCCTGCTGGTGGTCGAGCTGCTGGTGGCGTGCGGCGTGAGGGCTCCGCTCCCGCTGCTGGCCGCGGCGATCGGCTGCCCGCTGCTGGCCGGAGCCGGACTGGTGCGAGCCCGGCGTCACCGGGCCGTCGACCTGCTGTTCCGGCTGCCCCGCCCCACGTCGGCGGGCACAGGTAGGATCGTCGCGGCCCGACAGGGCCTTCGTTGACGGCGTCGCCTGCGCAGCTGCTGAGAGCGCGACGCCCGCGCACCTAGTCCGAGTAGAAGAGGGACGTATGTCTGGCCACTCCAAATGGGCGACGACCAAGCACAAGAAGGCCGCGATCGACGCCAAGCGCGGCAAGATGTTCGCCAAGCTCATCAAGAACATCGAGGTCGCGGCCCGGATGGGCGGCGGCGACATCGGCGGCAACCCCACCCTCTACGACGCCATCCAGAAGGCCAAGAAGTCGTCGGTCCCCAACGACAACATCGACCGCGCGGTCAAGCGCGGCTCGGGCGCCGAGGCCGGTGGCGCGGACTATTCCACGATCATGTACGAGGGCTACGGCCCCAGCGGTGTCGCGATGCTCATCGAGTGTCTGACCGACAACAAGAACCGCGCGGCCATGGAGGTCCGCACCGCGATGACCCGCAACGGCGCGTCGCTCGCCGACCCCGGCTCGGTCTCGTTCCTCTTCCACCGCAAGGGCGTCGTCGTCGTGCCCGCCGAGCAGGACGGCAAGACGGTCACCGAGGACGATCTGCTCGAGGCCACCCTGGAGGCCGGCGCGGACACCATCAACGACCTCGGCGACGCCTTCGAGGTGATCTCGGAGGCCACCGACCTGGTCGCGGTGCGCACCGCCCTGCAGGCGGCCGGCATCGACTACGACTCCGCCGACGCGTCGTTCGTGCCCGACCTGCAGGTCGAGCTCGACAAGGACGCCGCCGCGAAGATGTTCCGCCTCGTCGACGTCCTCGAGGACCTCGACGACGTGCAGAACATCTTCGCCAACCACGACGTGTCCGACGAGGTCATGGCGGCGCTCGAGGAGGAGTGAGCATCGACCGTCCGGCACGGCGCGCGGCCCGCGTGTCCTGCGCCGTACGGCGTGG
Source organism: Nocardioides pacificus (assembly GCF_054775955.1). Lineage (NCBI taxonomy): Bacteria > Bacillati > Actinomycetota > Actinomycetes > Propionibacteriales > Nocardioidaceae > Nocardioides > Nocardioides pacificus. Next base: position 92,513 of record NZ_BAAHCI010000003.1, on the reverse strand, counting down.
GCGGCGGGATAGCGTTCCTCCGAACAGGTGTTCGGACGGAAGGTTGCTCATGCGTGTCCTCGGGATCGATCCCGGACTCACCCGGTGCGGGATGGGCGTCGTCGACGGCGAGGTCGGCCGCCCCCTGACGATGGTGGACGTCAACGTGCTGCGCACCTCGGCCTCCGAGCCGGTGCCGATCCGGCTGGTCACGATCGAGAAGGGCGTCGACGCCTGGCTCGACGAGTACCAGCCCGACGCGGTCGCCATCGAGCGGGTCTTCGCCCGCTCCGACGTCAGCACGGTGATGGGCACCGCGCAGGCCAGCGGTATCGCGATGGTGTGCGCCGCCCGCCGCGGGCTGCCGGTCGCGCTGCACACCCCCAGCGAGGTGAAGGCCGCGGTCTCCGGCAGCGGCCGCGCCGACAAGGCCCAGGTGGGCGCGATGGTGACGCGCATCCTGCGGCTCTCGGCGCCACCGAAGCCGGCCGACGCCGCCGACGCGCTGGCGCTGGCCATCACCCACATCTGGCGCGGAGGCGCGCAGGCCCGGATCGATGCAGCCGTCGCTGCCGCAGGGAGGAAGAGATGATCGCGTTCGTGCGCGGCGAGGTCGCCGCCGTCACCCTCAACAGCGCCGTCGTGGAGGTGGGTGGAGTCGGTCTCGAGCTGATGTGCACCCCCGGCACGCTCGCGACGCTGCGCACCGGCCAGCAGGCGATGCTGCCCACCAGCATGGTCGTGCGCGAGGACTCGCTGACGCTCTTCGGCTTCCTCGACGCCGAGGAGAAGACGGTCTTCGAGCTCGTCCAGACCGCGTCGGGCGTCGGGCCCAAGCTGGCGCAGGCGATCATCGCCGTGCTCAGCCCCGACGACCTGCGCCGGGCCATCGGCACCGAGGACGTCAAGACCCTCACCCGCGTCCCCGGCGTCGGCCAGAAGGGCGCCCAGCGGATCATCCTCGAGCTCAAGGACAGGATCGGCCCGCCCACCGGCGGAGTGGCCCGGCCCGGCGCGGCGCCCGCCGCCCCCGCCTGGCGCGAGCAGGTGCACGAGGCGCTCGTGGGCCTGGGCTGGTCGGCCAAGGAGGCCGAGAAGGCCGTCGACGCGGTCGCCCCCGACGCGGGCGACGCCCCGGACATCGGCGCGCTGCTGCGCGCGGCGCTGCGCACGCTGAGCAAGGCCTGAGATGAACTACGACGACGACACCGACGAGCTGGGCGTCGACGAGCTGGCGGCGATCGAGCAGGCCCACCTGCGCTCGCTGACCGCCGCCGAGGCCGAGGGCGACGAGCGAGCCGTCGAGGCTGCCCTGCGTCCGCGCAGCCTCGACGAGGTGGTGGGCCAGACGCGGGTCCGCGAGCAGCTCGGACTGGTCCTCGAGGCCGCCCGCCAGCGGGGTCGCGCCCCCGACCACGTGCTGCTCTCGGGGCCGCCCGGGCTCGGCAAGACCACGCTCGCGATGATCATCGCCGGCGAGATGTCGACCCCCCTGCGCCTGACCAGCGGGCCCGCCATCACCCACGCCGGCGACCTGGCGGCGATCCTGTCGGGCATGAACGAGGGTGACGTCCTCTTCGTCGACGAGATCCACCGGATGTCGCGCCCGGCCGAGGAGATGCTCTACATGGCGATGGAGGACTTCCGGGTCGACGTCGTCATCGGCAAGGGACCCGGAGCGACGGCGATCCCGCTCGAGATCCCGCCGTTCACGCTCGTCGGAGCCACCACGCGCGCGGGACTGCTGCCCGGCCCGCTGCGCGACCGGTTCGGGTTCACCGCCCACCTCGAGTTCTACGAGCCCCACGAGCTCGACCAGATCGTGCACCGCTCCGCCGGCCTGCTCGGCGTGGAGCTCACCGACGAGGGCTCCGCGGAGATCGCGTCCCGCTCGCGGGGCACGCCGCGGATCGCCAACCGGCTGCTGCGCCGGGTGCGCGACTTCGCCCAGGTCCGCGCCGACGGCGTGGTGACGCTGCCGATCGCGCACGCCGCGCTGGACCTCTACGAGGTCGACCAGTGCGGTCTCGACCGGCTCGACCGCGGCGTCATCGACGTCCTGTGCCGGCGCTTCGGCGGGGGACCGGTCGGCGTCTCCACCCTTGCCGTCGCAGTCGGCGAGGAGCGCGAGACGGTCGAGGAGGTCGCCGAGCCGTTCCTGGTGCGGATGGGCTTCCTGGCCCGCACGCCGCGCGGGCGGATCGCCACCCCCGCGGCCTGGCAGCACCTCGGGCTCACAGCGCCGCCCTCGGCCTATCCGTTCGGGGACGAGCCCCTCTTCGAGGAGTGAGGGCGGCCCGGCCTCGCCCGTCACTCGCGGTGCCCGGGGCGCTCGTCGTACGCCTGGACGACTAGACTCGACCCCCTGAGCGCTGCACCTGCGGCGGTCATCTGCTCACCTGCTGTGCGTCCGAAAGGCTGTTTCGTGGAGTTCCTGCCCATCATCGCCATCGCGGTGATCTTCTGGCTGCTGGTCATCCGGCCGGCCTCGCGTCGACAGAAGCAGCTCAGCAAGATGCAGAGCGCCCTCACCACCGGTGAGAGCGTGATGCTCTCCTCGGGCATCTTCGGCACGGTCGTCGGCTCCGATGCCCCCGATCGGCTGCGTGTCGAGCTCGCCCCCGGCGTGGTCGTCGAGGTGGCTCGCGGCGCCGTGGCCAGCGTGATCCCCGACCCGGTCGACGAGGTCGACGACGACATGGCGAGCGACGCCGTGGCCGAGCGACCCGACGAGGGCCCCGACCTGCGCAAGGAGCTGTGAGCGCACCGTGAGCCCCAGCGACGTCCTCCTGCGCGCCTCCGACGCGATGGCGCGCTTCGTGCCGGACGTTCCCGACTTCCCCGAGCCGGGCGTCGTCTTCAAGGACATCACCCCCCTGCTCGCCGACCACGAGGCGTTCACGTCCGTGATCGAGGCGCTGGCCCAGGCCGGTCGCGACGACCAGGGCCGCACCGTGGTCGACAAGGTGCTCGGCATGGAGGCGCGCGGCTTCATCCTCGGCGCCCCGGTGGCGCTCGCCCTGGGAGCGGGGTTCGTGCCCGTCCGCAAGGCCGGCAAGCTGCCCCGTGAGACGCACGCGGTCTCCTACGCACTCGAGTACGGCGAGGCGACGCTCGAGATCCACTGCGACGCGATCGCCCCGGGCGAGCGGGTCCTGCTCGTCGACGACGTGCTCGCGACCGGCGGCACCCTCGCCGCGACCCAGGACCTGGTGCAGGCCTGCGGTGGCGAGGTCCACGCGATCGCGGTGCTGATGGAGCTCACCTTCCTCCCCGGGCGCGCCGCTCTCCGCGACGTCGCGATGACGGTCGTGACGTCGGTCTGACGGGCCTTTCGCCGGGCCCTAGACTGTGCCAATGACCGAGGATGGCGCCGTTCCCCCGCTGCGGGAGCGTGCGCCCGAGGCGACCAGCACCTCCGCACGGAGCATGCGCGCACGACTGGCCCGGATCGGCACGCGCTCCCAGGTCGGCAACCCCGTCCTCGATCCGCTCTTCCGCGCCGTACGCAACAACCACCCGAAGGCCGACCTGGCGCTCCTCGAGCGCGCCTACCTGGTCGCCGAGAAGATGCACGGCACCCAGACCCGCAAGAGCGGCGACCCCTACATCACCCACCCGCTCGCGGTGACGACGATCCTGGCCGACATCGGCATGACCGAGCCGACGCTCGTCGCCGCGCTGCTGCACGACACGGTCGAGGACACGCCCTACACCCTCGACGCCCTGCGCGAAGACTTCGGCGACGAGGTCGCGCGCCTGGTCGACGGCGTGACCAAGCTGGACAAGGTCAAGTACGGCGACTCCGCCCAGGCCGAGACGATCCGCAAGATGATCGTCGCGATGTCGCGCGACATCCGGGTGCTGGTCATCAAGCTCGCCGACCGGCTGCACAACATGCGGACCCTGCGCTACGTCAAGCAGGAGACCCAGGAGCGCAAGGCCCGCGAGACCCTCGACATCTATGCGCCGCTGGCCCACCGCCTCGGCATGAACACCCTCAAGTGGGAGCTCGAGGACCTCGCGTTCGCGACGTTGCACCCGAAGATCTACGACGAGATCGTCCGGATGGTCGCCGAGCGTGCCCCGTCGCGCGACCAGTTCCTCGCCGAGGTGATCGCGCAGGTCGAGGCCGACCTCAAGGAGGCCCGGGTCAAGGCGCGGGTCACCGGTCGGCCGAAGCACTACTACTCGATCTACCAGAAGATGATCGTCGGTGGTCGCGAGTTCACCGACATCTACGACCTGGTCGGCATCCGGATCCTCGTCGAGGAGGACCGCGACTGCTACTCCGCCCTCGGTGTCCTGCACGCCCGGTGGAACCCGGTGCTCGGCCGGTTCAAGGACTACATCGCGCTGCCGAAGTTCAACATGTACCAGTCCCTGCACACGACGGTGATCGGTCCCCAGGGCAAGCCCGTGGAGCTGCAGATCCGCACCTTCGCGATGCACCGGCGTGCGGAGTACGGCGTGGCGGCGCACTGGAAGTACAAGGAGAACACCCGCAGCGGCGTCGACACCGAGCAGCGCGGCGACATCGATGACATGACCTGGGTGCGCCAGCTCCTCGACTGGCAGAGCGAGGTCGAGGACCCGGGCGAGTTCCTGGAGTCGCTGCGCTTCGAGATCAACCGGGCCGAGGTCTACGTCTTCACCCCCCGGGGCGACGTGATCGCGCTGCCACTGGGCGCCACGCCGGTCGACTTCGCCTACGCCGTCCACACCGAGGTCGGGCACCGCACCATCGGCGCGCGCGTCAACGGACGCCTCGTGCCGCTGGAGTCGACGCTCGAGAACGGCGACGTTATCGAGGTCTTCACCTCCAAGTCCGACAGTGCCGCACCCTCGCGCGACTGGCTGACCTTCGTGAAGTCGCCGCGGGCGCGCTCCAAGATCCGCGCGTGGTTCACCAAGGAGCGCCGCGAGGAGGCCATCGACCGGGGCAAGGAGCAGATCGCCCGGATGATGCGCAAGGAGGGCCTGCCTCTCAAGCGACTCCTCTCGCACGACACGCTCAGCGTCGCCGCCGCCCACTTCAAGCTCGCCGACGTCACCGCTCTCTACGCCGCCGTGGGTGAGGGCAACCTCAGCGCCCAGGCCGTCGTACGGCACGTCCTGGAGGTGCACGGCGGGCCCGCCGGTGCCGCCGAGGACCTCGCCGAGGGCATCAACATCACCCACCGCCGCTCGCGGTCCAAGGCGAGCACGCCGGGCGACTCCGGCGTCATCGTCAAGGGTGCGGCCGACGTGTGGGTCAAGGTCGCCAAGTGCTGCACGCCGGTGCCGCCCGACCCGATCCTGGGCTTTGTCACCAAGGGCGGGGGAGTGTCGGTCCACCGCCGCGACTGCACCAACGCCTCGTCGCTGAACAACCAGCCCGAGCGGCTGCTCGACGTCGAGTGGGCGCCCACCGCGCTGTCGACGTTCCTGGTCAACATCCAGGTCGAGGCCCTCGACCGCGCGCGCCTGCTCTCCGACATCACGATGGCGCTCTCCGACGTCCACGTGAACATCCTCAGCGCCCAGCTCAGCACCACCCGCGACCGCGTCGCCAAGAGCCGGTTCACCTTCGAGATGGCCGACGCCAAGCACCTCGACTCCGTGCTGCGCGCCGTCCGCACCGTCCCCGGCGTCTTCGACGCCTACCGCGTCACCCAGTAGCCCCCGCAGGTCGAGCAGGTTGCGCAGCAACCGACGTCGAGACCACCACCCCGCTGGTCGAGCAGGTTGCGCAGCAACCGACGTCGAGACCTACCCGCGCCGAGGTCCCGCCTCACCCCACCCCCAAGCCAGCTCCGGCAACGCGCCGTACCTCCCTTCGATCAGTGCCAGCCGCTTGGCCCGACTCCAGTTCTGGATCTGCTTCTCGCGGGCGAAGGCGAGGGCGACGTTCTCGTGCTCCTCGTGCCAGACGAGCCTGACCGGGCGGCGAGTGCGGGTGTACGACGCACCGAGGCCGGTCTGGTGGTGGTGGAGGCGGCGTTCGAGGTCGCGGGTGCTGCCGACGTAGAAGGAGCCGTCGGAGCACTCGAGCATGTAGGTGAAGGGCACCGGTTGAGGGTTGCGCGCGGTCGGCTCGGTCGGCAAGGGGCCCTGTTGGGGGCTGTGGATAGGCGGTAGGTCTCGACGTCGGTTGCTGCGCAACCTGCTCGACCGACGGGGGTGGTGGTCTCGACGTCGGTCGCTAGCGCGACCTGCTCGACCGACGGGGGTGGTGGTCTCGACGTCGGTCGCTAGCGCGACCTGCTCGACCGGCGGGGGTGGTGGTCTCGACGTCGGTCGCTAGCGCGACCTGCTCGACCGGCGGGGGTGGTGGTCTCGACGTCGGTTGCTGCGCGACCTGCTCGACCAGCGACGCGGTGGGGAGTTTGTTGAAATCGGGGCGCTGAAGGGGGTGGGTCGGCACAATGTGAGGTCGCCGACGCCTGTCGGCCCTACTGAGGGGTCCTCCTGTGCGTGTGCGTGCTCTTGCTGCCGCTGTCCTGAGCTCGGCTGTGGCGTCGTTCGTGCTGGCGGTGCCGGCGCAGTCGGTCGCTGAGGCCCCGACCGTGAAGGCGCCTGCTGCGGTGAAGCAGGCGGGGGATGCGCACTCGGACGTGCACACGGACGCGCCCTGGGTGAAGAAGAGCCAGGGCAAGGAGACCCGGGCCAAGGTGAAGCGTCGCGCGGCTGCCTTCGGGCAGTTTCACGGCACGGCCGAGGGGCCCCGTCCTGCGGGGAGCTCGCGCCTTCCCCAGCTGGGCGCCCACGTGCGTCCCTCCTGCTCGGACGGGAACAGGAAGAAGGACTGGTATCGCGTCCAGGCGCTCTTCGCCGTCGAGGAGGGCACGAAGTCCCGGCGCGCCGAGCTCATGCCGAAGATGCTCAACGACCTCGCCAACGCCGACGACACCTTCGCCGCGTCGGCGCTCAAGACCGGTGGGGGGCGCAGGGTCCGCTGGGTGCATGACCGGCGGTGCATCCCGATGATGCCCGAGGTGACGGTCCCGGCCGGGAGCTTCGAGAGCGGCTACGTGGCAACAGCGACCGCCGTGATCGAGGCGGGCTATGACCGTCCCGACCGCAAGTACGTGATCTTCACCGGCGCTGAGGCCGCGTGCGCTGGCAACAAGGCGATCGACTCCTCCAAGCACGGGAACCGCAACGACGGCGAGATGCCGGCCTACGCCCTGATCGACACCACCTGCTTCGGCGAGGCGGCAGATCACGTCATCGTGACTCACGAGATCGCGCACACGCTGGGTGCCGTCCAGCCCGATGCTCCACACGCGAGCGTCGCCGGTCACTGCACCGACGAGTTCGACGCGATGTGCTACGCCGACGCGGACGACGTCGAGATGCGCGAGTTCTGCCCGGAGGGCGAGGAGCTGCTCTTCGACTGCAACAACGACGACTACTTCAACACCAGGCCGCCCGCCGGCTCCTACCTGGCGACGCACTGGAACATGGCCCGCTCACCGTTCCTCGATGTCGTGCCCAGGCTGACGGCCCCCCGTACGACGCTGCACCTCTCGCGACGCCGGGCCCCGGTCGGAGCATCGGTCACCGCGACGGCCACGACCAAGGGCCCGCGCGCGTCGTACACCTGGAGCTTCGCTCCGGGCTGCACCGCCTCCGACTCCCGCGGTCGCCGGGTCACCTTCACCTGCGACTCCTTCGTTCGGGAGCCGGCGGTCCGATTGACGGCGGTCGGCAGGACCGGCCTGTCACGCACGCTCGCCGGCCGGGTCTCGTTCCTCACCGGCGCCGCACCGAGCGTGGAGATCGCGCCGCTCGAGAACGCCTGGGCCGACTACGCCGAGCCACTGGAGGCGCGCACGACCGGGGACATCACCGGTTATCACTGGGCCGTGACCCGCGGACAGTGCATGCTGCGAGACGCGACGCGCCCCAACCCGGAGGTCACCTGCGTGGCCCAGACCGGGAAGATCACCCTCCGGCTGACGATCCGCACGGCCGACGGGCGCGCTGCGACCGACACCATGACCTTCTTCCTGGTGGACCCGCCCTTCGAGTCCATCCCGACGCGACTGACCGTCTGGACCGACACGTTCAACGCGATGCAGAGCGGTGAGGTCGTGCTGAACGCTCGGGCCACGCGAGCGGATCCTGAGGGGGAGCCGCTGCTGGGCACCCCGCGAGTCTCGCTCTGGGTGTGGTGGGACGGCAGCGAGGACTGGGAGGAGGTGGGCTCCGCGCTGACCAACCGCAACGGACGGGTCAGTCTCGGGGTCAGCATGCCTCGTGCCGGTACCTTCGCCTGGGTGCTCGAGGAGTCCGGCCCGTATGAGGAGTCCGTCTCACCGGAGGTGTTCGTCCGGGCGCCCACCAGGATCAGGGGATGGGAGACCGAGCAGGGGACTGCCGGCGCCCGGCTCACCGTCAGTGCCTCGGGTGAGCCGGTGGCAGGGAAGCGGGTCTGGCTGATCGCGAAGTTCGGGTCGCTGGCGGGGACGGCTGTGGATGTGGCCGTGACGGACGCCGATGGGGTGGCGGTGTTCACGGACACGGTGAACGGGCCGGTGTACCGGGTGGAGTTCATCGGGGATGAGACGCGTGCGGGCGTGAGGAGTGCGGAGATCCCGATCGGGTGAGGGTGGGGTCTCGACGTCGGTTGCTGCGCAACCTGCTCGACCAGCGAACGGGTGCGCAACCTGCTCGACCAGCGAACGGGTGCGCAACCTGCTCGACCAGCGAACGGGTGCGCAACCTGCTCGACCGGCGAACGGGTGCGCAGCCCCTGGGTCAGCCGCTGAACTCCTCGGCGGCCTTGCGAGCCATGTCGAGGAAGGCCTGGCGGGAGGCGAGGTTCTCCTCGAGGTCCTTGACCTTCTTCGCGTCGCCCTTGGTGCGGGCAGCCTCGAGCTGGGTCTCGACGTCGGCGATGGCCTTCTCGAGCTTGCTGACCATGTCGTCGGCGCGGGCGGACTTCTCGGGGTTCGAGCGCTTCCACTGCTCGTCCTCGATGTTGCGGATGGCCGTCTCGACCTTCCGCATCCGGGCCTCGAGGTCCTTGATCCGGTCGCGGGGGACCTTGCCGGCGGCGTCCCAGCGGTCGGCGAGGTCACGGAAGGTGCGCTTCGCGGCCTCGACGTCGGTGACGGGGAGCAGCGCCTCGGCCTCGACCAGGATCTCCTCCTTGACCTCGGCGTTGGCTGCGAACTCGCGGTCCATCTCGGCGTTCGTGGCGTCGCGGGCGCCGAAGAACGCGTCCTGCGCGCCCCGGAACCGCTTCCACAGCGCCTCGTCCTCGTCACGCTGGGCGGGGCCGGCGGCCTTCCACTCGCGCATCAGGTCGCGGAACCGGCCGGCCGTGGGTCCCCACTCGGTGGAGGTGGCCAGGGCCTCGGCCTCCGTGGCGAGGCGCTCCTTGATCGCCTTGGCGGCGTCGCGCTTCTCGTGCTGCTCGGCGAAGTGGGACTTGCGGCGACGGGTGTACGCCGTACGCGCGGTGGAGAAGCGGCGCCACAGGGTGTCGTCCGAGGCGCGGTCCAGACGCGGCAGCGCCTTCCACTCGTCGAGCAGCTCGCGCAGCCGGTTGGCACCGTTGCGCCAGTCGTTGCCGGTCGCGAGCTTCTCGGCCTGCGCGACGATGCGCTCCTTGTCCACCTTGGAGGCGGCGAGCTTCTCCGCCTTCTCGGCCTTGCGCGCCTCACGCTGGGTCTCGATGACCGCGCCCTGCGCGTCGAGCCGAGCGGCCAGGCCCTCGAGGTCGCCGACCGCGTTGGCCCCGATGACCTGCTCGCGGACCTTCTTGACCGACTCGGTCGCCTCCTCCGGCGTCATCACGGCGGAGCCGATCCTCTTCTCCAGCAGCTCGACCTCGAAGGCCAGGGCGGCGTACCGCTCGGTGAAGAACTTCAGTGCCTCTTCGGGGGTGCCCTCGGGGTACTGCCCCACGGACCGCTCACCGTCCGAGGTGCGCACGTAGACGGTGCCGTCCTCGGCAACTCGTCCCCACTCTTGACCCGTCACTGGTGATCCTCTTCGCTTGGCCGAACGCTGGCAGGCGCCCATGCTAGCGATCGTCGCTCGAACGTGTCGGTCATCGGCCCCCTCAGCGCTCCGCTCCTTGGTCGCGCGGGGGTCCCCAGAACCGATGCGACGGAACCTGGGCGTGCTCGGTACCCTGCGTGAGTGCTGATCGCTGGGTTTCCTGCCGGTCCCTGGGGGACGAACTGCTACGTCGTCTCGACCGGGGCGGGCAACGAGTGTGTCGTCATCGATCCGGGCAAGGACTCGGCATCCGGCGTCGACCAGGTGGTCCGCGAGCACCGGCTCAAGCCCATCGCGGTCCTGGTGACGCACGGCCACATCGACCACATGTGGTCGGTGGCCCCGGTCGCCGGCACGTACGACGCCACGGCCTGGATCCACCCCCGCGACCGGCACCTGCTCACCGACCCGATGGCCGGCATGTCGCGGGAGAGCACGCAGATGCTGCTCGGCGGCGACTACACCTGGGCCGAGCCCGACGACGTGCGCGAGCTCGCCGACGCCCAGAGCCTGGAGATCGCCGGCCTGACCTTCGTCGTCGACCACACCCCCGGGCACACCGAGGGGTCGGTCACCTTCCGCACGCCGTACGGCGCGGCGGCGGGCCAGGCGGACATCTCCGAGCTGATGTTCTCCGGCGACCTGCTCTTCGCCGGCTCGATCGGTCGCACCGACCTGCCGGGCGGGGACCATCCCACGATGCTGCGCAGCCTGACCGACAAGGTGCTGCCGCTGGCCGACGACATCGTCGTGCTGCCCGGGCACGGGGAGCAGACGTCCATCGGTCGCGAACGCGCCACCAACCCCTACCTGCGCGAGCTCATCGAGTCGCCCGGCGACGCCGGGTCCGCGGGCCGAATCACCCGAGGTCTCTAGATCACATGAAGTCCAAGCTCGCGGCACCCAAGGGCGTGCCCGAATACCTCCCGCCCGCCTCCGGCGCGTGGCTGGCGATCCAGGCGGCCCTGTCGGCACCCGCGATCAACGCCGGCTACGGCTACATCGAGCTGCCGATCTTCGAGGACACCGCGCTCTACGTGCGCGGCGTGGGGGAGTCCACCGACGTGGTCTCCAAGGAGATGTACACCTTCGAGGACCGCGGCGGGCGCTCGCTCACCCTGCGTCCCGAGGGCACGGCCGGCGTCATGCGCAGCGTGATCGAGCACAGCCTCGACCGCGGCCAGCTGCCGGTGAAGCTCTGGTACGCCGGCCAGTTCTTCCGCGCCGAGCGTCCCCAGCACGGCCGCTACCGCCAGCTCCAGCAGTTCGGCATCGAGGCCATCGGCTCCGACGACCCGGCGCTGGACGCCGAGGTGATCGCGATCGCCGACGACGGCTATCGCTCTCTCGGGCTGACCGGCTATCGCACCGAGCTCACCTCGCTGGGCTGCCGCGAGTGCCGTCCGGCCTACCGCGAGCGGCTCACCGGCTTCCTCGCCGGGCTCGACCTCGACGAGGCGACGCGCGAGCGCTCGGTGCTCAACCCGCTGCGCGTCCTCGACGACAAGCGCCCCGAGGTGCAGGCCCAGCTCGGTGACGCCCCGCTCATGCTCGACCACCTGTGCGCCGACTGCGCCGAGCACTTCGGTGAGGTCCGCGGGCTGCTCGACGCCGCCGGCACGTCGTACACGCTGAGCCCGCGGCTGGTCCGCGGCCTCGACTACTACACGCGCACGACGTTCGAGTTCGTCCACGACGGCCTCGGTGCCCAGTCCGGGATCGGCGGCGGCGGACGCTACGACGGCCTGATGGCCGAGCTCGGCGGCCAGGAGCTCTCCGGCATCGGCTTCGGACTCGGGCTGGACCGCACCTTCCTCGCCTGCGAGGCGGAGGGCTTGTCGGTCGGGCCCGCCCGCGCCCTCGACGCGTACGTCGTACCGCTGGGCGCCGCCCGCTCCCGCGCGGCCCTGCTCGCCACCGAGCTGCGTCGGGCCGGCGTCCGCACCGACCAGTCCTTCGGTGGACGCGGTCTCAAGGGTGCGATGAAGGCAGCGGACAAGTCCGGCGCCGCCTACGTCGTCGTGATCGGCGAGCGCGACCTGGAGCAGGGCAGCGCCCAGCTCAAGCACATGGACACCGGCGAGCAGCACAGCGTCGCGCTCGACGAGCTCGTGCCGACGCTGGCGCGGCTGGTCTCGACAGGCTCGTCAGGCTCGACAAACGACAGCGAAGAATCCACCACCACCAAGGAGCAACTCTCGTGATCCGCACCCATGACGCCGGCGCCCTGCGCGCCGAGCACGTCGGCCAGACCGTCACCCTCGCCGGGTGGGTGGGCCGCAGGCGCGATCACGGTGGCGTGGCGTTCCTCGACCTGCGTGAGGCCAGCGGCATCGTCCAGGTCGTCGTCCGCGACGAGGCCGTCGCGCACGCGCTGCGCAACGAGTACTGCCTGAAGATCACCGGCACCGTCTCCCTGCGTCCCGAGGGCAACGCCAACCCCAACCTGCCCAGCGGCGAGATCGAGGTCATCGCGGACGCCGACGGGGGAGTCGAGGTGCTCAGCGCCTCCGCACCGCTGCCGTTCCCGATCGACGACCACGTCGACGTCGGCGAGGAGGCCCGCCTCAAGCACCGCTACCTCGACCTGCGTCGTACCGGCCCGGGCAACGCGCTGCGCCTGCGCAGCAAGGTCAACCGGGCCGCTCGCGACGTGCTGGACCGCCACGAGTTCGTGGAGATCGAGACGCCGACCCTGACCCGCTCCACGCCCGAGGGCGCCCGCGACTTCCTGGTGCCGGCCCGCCTGCGCCCCGGCAGCTGGTACGCCCTGCCGCAGAGCCCGCAGCTGTTCAAGCAGCTGCTGATGGTCGCCGGCATGGAGCGCTACTACCAGATCGCCCGCTGCTACCGCGACGAGGACTTCCGCGCCGACCGTCAGCCGGAGTTCACCCAGCTCGACATCGAGATGAGCTTCGTCGAGCAGGACGACGTCCTGGCGCTGGCCGAGGAGATCCTGGTCGCGCTGTGGAGCCTGATCGGGCACGAGGTGCCCACGCCGCTGCCGCGGATGACCTACGCCGAGGCGATGGCGCGCTTCGGCTCCGACAAGCCCGACCTGCGCATGGGCCAGGAGCTCGTCGACTGCACCGAGTTCTTCAGCGACACCACCTTCCGGGTCTTCCAGGCGCCCTACGTCGGCGCGGTCGTGATGCCCGGCGGCGCGAGCCAGCCCCGCAAGAAGCTCGACGCCTGGCAGGAGTGGGCCAAGCAGCGCGGTGCCAAGGGGCTCGCCTACGTCCTCGTGGGCGAGGACGGCACCCTCGGTGGTCCCGTGGCCAAGAACCTCACCGACGCCGAGCGCGACGGCCTGGCCGGCCACGTCGGTGCCGAGCCCGGCGACTGCATCTTCTTCGGCGCCGGCGGGGTCAAGTCCAGCCGGGCTCTCCTCGGCGCCGCACGACTCGAGATCGGCCGCCGCCTGGGGCTCATCGACGAGTCCGCATGGAGCTTCCTGTGGGTCGTCGACGCGCCGCTCTTCGAGCCTGCCGACGAGGCCACCGCCGCCGGTGACGTCGCCGTGGGCAGCGGTGCATGGACCGCGGTGCACCATGCCTTCACCTCACCCAAGGACCTCGAGACCTTCGACTCCTCGCCCGGTGACGCGCTGGCCTGGGCCTACGACATCGTCTGCAACGGCAACGAGATCGGCGGCGGCTCGATCCGTATCCACCGCGAGGACATCCAGAAGCGCGTCTTCGAGGTGATGGGCATCTCCGAGGCCGAGGCCGACGAGAAGTTCGGCTTCCTCCTCGACGCCTTCGCGTTCGGCGCGCCGCCGCACGGCGGCATCGCCTTCGGCTGGGACCGCATCGTGTCGCTGCTGGCCGGGGCGGACTCGATCCGCGAGGTGATCGCCTTCCCGAAGTCCGGTGGCGGCTACGACCCGCTCACCGCAGCGCCCGCGCCGATCACGCCGGAACAGCGCAAGGAAGCCGGTGTGGACGCCAAGGCGGTGCAGGAAGTCCCGTCCGAGGGCTGACGCACAGAATGCCCCGCGACGGGTGCCGTGTCCGGATCGTTACGCGTGGGTGATCGATCGGGAGTGCCAGTTTCACATAGAGTCCCGTCCAGCGCTCGGACATCGGGCTCATTGATTTGCCAGTTGAAGGAGGACATACATGCGACGCGTTTCCCGTTCCATGGCTGTCGTCGCGGTTTCTGCCTTGACGCTCGTTGCGTCGGCGTGCGGATCGGGCGACGACGACGACACGAGCAACGGCAGCGGCAGCGGCAGCAGCACCGGCGGCGAGATCACCGTCCGTGGCTGCAACCCGGAGAACCCGCTCGTCCCGCAGAACACCGCCGAGACCTGTGGCGGTGACGTCCTCGACGTCACCACGGCCAAGCTGATCCACTACAACGTGGAGAACGCCGAGCCCGAGATGGACATCGCGGAGTCCATCGAGACCGAGGACAACCAGACGTTCACGGTCACGATCAAGGACGACTACAAGTTCTCCGACGGCACGCCGGTCACGGCTGCCAGCTTCGTCGACGCCTGGAACTACGCGGCCTACGGCCCGAACGGCTACCAGGCCAACTACTTCTTCGAGCCCTTCGAGGGCTACGCGGACATGCAGTGCAGCGACGACGAGTGCAAGAAGGAGCCGGCCGCCAAGGAGCTCTCGGGCCTCGAGGTCGTCGACGACACGTCCTTCACGATCAAGACCACCGAGAAGGTCTCGAACCTTCCCGTGCGTCTCGGCTACACCGCGTTCGCCCCCCTCCCGGAGTCCTTCTTCGAGGACCCCGAGGCGTTCGGTGACGCCCCCGTGTCCGCCGGCCCCTACAAGGTCGACACCTGGGACAAGAACCAGCAGATCGTCGTGAGCCGCAACCCGGAGTACTCCGGTGACAACGCGGGCAAGGTCGACAAGATCACGTTCCGGATCTTCACCGACCCGAACGCGGCCTACAACGAGGTCACCGGCGGCGGCATCGACGTCACCAACGAGATCCCCACCGACGTCCTCACCGACGACCAGTGGCTGGCGGACCTGGACGACCGCGGCGCGACCCGCGAGGTCGGCGTGATCCAGCTGCTCGGCATGAACCCCGACGTGGACAAGGACCTGGCCAACCCGGGCGTCCGCAAGGCCATCTCGATGGCCATCGACCGCCAGACGATCATCGACCAGATCTTCGCCGGCACCCGTGAGCCGGCCACCGGCTGGGTCTCGCCCGTCGTCGACGGCTACAAGGCCGACCAGTGCGGCGAGGCGTGTGTCTACGACCCCGAGGCGGCCAAGGCCACCCTCGAGGAGGCCGGCGGCTACAACGGCGACGGCCTGACGATCACGGTCAACGGCGACGGCGACCACGGTCCGTGGTCCGAGGCTGCCTGCAACTCGATCAGCCAGGCTCTCGACATCGAGTGCACGGTCAAGAAGACCGTCGACTTCGCGACGTTCCTCACCGACCTCGACGAGCGCAAGACCACGGGCATGTTCCGCTCGGGTTGGCAGATGGACTACCCGTCCATCGAGAACTTCCTGGTCCCGCTGTACGGCAAGGGCGCGGCGTCGAACTACTACGACTTCGACGACGCCGACTTCAACCGCCTGACCACCGAGGCGGCTGCGGCCCCCACCCTGGAGGAGGCGAACACCCTCTACCAGGAGGCGGAGCTGCGTCTGGCCGAGGACATGCGCGTCATCCCGCTGTGGTACTCCACGGCGAACGTCGGCTGGTCGGACAAGGTCAACGAGGTTGCCATCAACTCGTTCGG
>NZ_BAAHCI010000003.1:0-76683 GCF_054775955.1 Nocardioides pacificus | reverse complement strand
GTGTGCCGACCGGTGACAGACCGGTCGGCACACCCCCGTCTGCGGGGAGATATTCCGCAGGTGCAACAATTTCCCGGCACGCGGCAACCCCGTGTGCTCTGTTCGAGATCGATATGACGGAGGCAAGATGGGCACCTACATCGCCCGCCGGCTCTTGCAGATGATTCCGGTCGTTCTCGGTGCGACGTTCCTCATCTACGCGATGGTGTTCGCCATGCCGGGCGACCCCACGGCCGGCAAGTGCGGCGAGCGGCCCTGTTCCGACGCCTACGTCGCTCAGTTCCGTGAGAAGTACAACCTCGATGACCCCCTGCTGATCCAGTACGGCAAGTACCTCGGCAACGTCGTCCAGGGCGACCTGGGTGAGAACCAGTACGGCCGCCCCGTCAGCGAGGAGCTCCGCGAGCGCTACGGCATCACCGCCAAGCTCGCCGGGATGGCTCTCCTGTTCGAAGCCACCATCGGGATCCTGGCCGGCGTCCTCGCCGGCTTGAGGAAGGGCGGGTTCATCGACGCCCTGGTGCTGGTCAGCACCTTGTTCGTGATCTCGATCCCGGTGTTCGTCACAGCCAGTGTGGCGCAGCTCTATCTGGGCGTGCGGCTGAACTGGTTCCCGGTGACCGTGTCGATGGACGCCACCTTCTACGACCTGCTGCTGCCCGCGTTCGTGCTGGGCTCCACGTCGCTGGCCTACCTGGCTCGGCTGATGCGCAGCAACATCGCCGAGAACATGAAGTCCGACTACATCCGCACCGCGACCTCCAAGGGCCTCGGCCGCGGCCGGGTCGTCGGGGTGCACGCCCTGCGCAACTCGATGATCCCCGTGGTGACCTTCCTAGGCTACGACTTCGGGGCGCTCCTCGGCGGCGCGATCATCACCGAGGGCATCTTCAACGTCCCGGGGATCGGCAACTACATCTTCAAGGGCATCCACGACCGTGACGGGATGGCCGTCGTAGGCGCGGTCACCGCGCTGGTGCTGGTCTACCTGCTCGCCAACCTCATCGTGGACCTTCTGTACGGCGTACTCGACCCGAGGATCAGCCATGACTGACACCACTGAATCGGCATCACTGGCGGGCGGTGCGCACGGCGCCGGGCTCCCCGTCGGGGGCCCCGACGAGAAACCATCGGCCCGCGTGACGGGGCAGTCGCTGCGGGGACAGGCCTGGGGCGAGCTGCGGCGCAAGCCGTTGTTCTGGATCTCCTCCTTCATCATCTCGATCTTCGTCCTGATGGCGGTGTGGCCGACGCTCTTCACCGACACCGACCCCTCCCTGGCGCTGCTCTCCGACGCCCGCGCTACGCCCAACGGCGACAACTGGTTCGGCCGTGACATCCAGGGCTACGACATCTACGCCCGGTGCATCCACGGCGCGCGTGCCTCGATCCTGGTCGGCCTCTTCGCCACGCTCGGCACAGCGTTGCTCGGCGCCTTCTTCGGGCTCGTCGGGGGCTACAACGGGGGCTGGCTGGACGCACTCATCAGCCGCTTCGCCGAGATCTTCTTCGCGATCCCGCTGCTGCTCGGCGCGATCATCCTGCTCGCCACGCTGCGCAGCGACACCTCGAGCTACCTGGCCATCATCGGCCAGGTCGTGCTCGTGCTGGTGGTGCTGGGCTGGCCCAGCATCTTCCGGCTGATGCGCTCGTCGGTGCTCCAGGTGAAGCCGAACGACTACGTGCAGGCGGCCCGCGCGCTCGGGGCCTCCCCGCTGCGGATCATCAGCTCCCACATCCTGCCGAACGCGCTCGGGCCCGTGATCGTGGTCTCGACGATCAACCTGGGCGTGTTCATCGCGGCCGAGGCGTCGCTGTCCTACCTCGGTATCGGCCTGCAGGCGCCGACCGTCTCGTGGGGCCTGATGATCTCCGACGCCACGCGCGCCATGCGCTCCGCCCCCCACATCTTGCTGTTCCCCGCCATGTTCCTCAGCCTCGCGGTCCTCGGGTTCATCATGCTCGGTGACGCGGTGCGAGACGCGTTCGACCCCAAGTCGCGGTGAACCGGAAAGTGATTCGATGACAGCCGAAACCATGGGCCGCCCGTCCAAGAGCGATGGGCCCTACGAAGGCTCGCTCCTGGAGGTCGAGGACCTCTACGTGGAGTTCCACACCCGCGACGGTGTGGCCCGCGCGATCAACGGCGTCGACCTCCACCTCGAGGAGGGGGAGACCCTCGCCATCCTGGGCGAGTCCGGCTCGGGAAAGTCCGTGACGGCCCAGGCCATCATGGGCATCCTTGATATGCCGCCCGCGCACATCCCGCGCGGCAAGATCCGCTACCGCGGTCAGGACCTGCTCCAGATGGCCGAGAAGGACCGACGTCGGGTGCGCGGACCGGAGATCTCGATGATCTTCCAGGACGCGCTCTCCTCGCTGAACCCGGTCTTCCCGGTCGGCTGGCAGATCGCGGAGATGTTCCGCGTGCACCGCGGCACCAACAAGCGCGACGCGCTCGACCAGGCGGTCCGGCTGATGGAGCGGGTGCAGATCCCGGCCGCCAAGGAGCGGGTCCGTGCCTATCCCCACCAGTTCTCCGGCGGCATGCGCCAGCGGATCATGATCGCGATGGCCATCGCGCTCGACCCGGCGGTGCTGATCGCCGACGAGCCGACCACGGCGCTCGACGTCACCGTCCAGGCGCAGATCATGGCCCTGCTCCAGGAGCTCCGCGAGGAGCGCAAGATGGGGCTGATGCTGATCACCCACGACCTAGGCGTCGTCGCCGACGTGGCTGACCGGATCTCTGTGATGTACGCAGGGCAGATCGTGGAGCGCGCCGACGTCGGACCGCTCTACGCGAACCCCGGTCACCCTTACACCGAAGGCCTGCTCGCCTCCATCCCGCGGATGGACCAGAAGGGCAAGGAGCTCTTCGCGATCAAGGGCCTGCCGCCCAACCTGCTGGCGATGCCGGACGGGTGTCCGTTCCACCCCCGCTGCAACCGGGCCCAGGACGTCTGCCGGGTCGACCACCCCGACCTGCGCGAGGTCGTGCCGGGCCGGTTCAGCCGCTGCCACTTCGCCGAGGAGGTGCTCGATGTCTGAGGTCATCCTCAGGGCCGTCGGGCTCAAGAAGCACTACCCGCTCAAGGAAGGCGTGCTGCGCCGGACCGTCGGGCACGTCAAGGCCGTCGACGGCGTCGACTTCGAGCTGCGCGCCGGCGAGACGCTGGGCGTGGTGGGGGAGTCGGGCTGTGGCAAGTCCACGCTCGGCCGTCTGCTGATGCGGCTCGAGGAGCCCACCGAGGGGACGCTGGAGTTCGACGGCGTCGACATGTATGCCCAGAACAAGCGACAGATGCGCAAGATCCGTCGCGACATCCAGATCGTCTTCCAGGACCCCTACACGTCGCTGAACCCGCGGATGACGGTCGGCGACATCATCGGTGAGCCGCTGGACATCCACCCGGACGTCACGCCGAGGGCCGGCCGCAAGGCGCGCGTGCAGGAGCTGATGGAGATGGTCGGGCTCAGCCCCGAGCACATCACCCGCTACCCGCACCAGTTCTCCGGTGGGCAGCGCCAGCGGATCGGGATCGCGCGCGGCATCGCGCTCAACCCCAAGGTGCTGATCTGCGACGAGCCGGTCTCCGCGCTCGACGTGTCGGTGCAGGCCCAGGTCATCAACGTGATGGAGGACCTCAAGCGCGAGCTCGGGCTGGCCTACGTCTTCATCGCCCACGACCTGTCGGTGGTGCGCCACATCTCCGACCGGGTGGCGGTGATGTACCTCGGCAAGATCGCCGAGCTCGGCACCGAGGACGAGATCTACGAGCGGCCCACGCACCCCTACACGCAGGCGCTGCTGTCGGCCGTGCCGGTGCCGGACCCGTCCCTGCGCGGCCTGCGCAAGCAGATCCGGCTCACCGGCGACGTGCCCTCACCCGCCAACCCGCCCTCGGGCTGCCGGTTCCACACCCGCTGCTGGATGGCCAAGGAGATCTGCGCCGTCGAGGAACCGCAGCTCATCGCCCGCCCGGACCTGGGTGGGTCGCACCCCTCGGCGTGCCACTTCGCCGAGGAGGCCACGGTCGCGGCGTCCTCGCGCGGCTGAGGCCGTCGCCGTACGACGCCCCACGGTCGCCTAGGCTGACGGGGTGGAGGGACTGTTCGAGGTGTCGCAGGACGGCCCACGCACCCCCGCAGGGGGCGGTGGGGCGTTGTCCGGCAACACCCACTCCTCCGCCCCGCTGGCCGTCCGGATGCGCCCTCGCACCCTCGACGAGCTCGTCGGCCAGTCGCAGCTGCGGGCCGACGGGTCGCCGCTGCGCCGCCTGATCGAGGGCGACCAGTCGATGTCGCTGCTCCTGTGGGGTCCTCCCGGCACGGGGAAGACCACCATCGCCTCGATCGTGAGCCAGCAGACGGACCGGCGCTTCGTCGAGGTCTCCGCGGTGTCCGCGGGGGTCAAGGAGGTCCGCGCGGCCATCGACGCGGCGCGCTCGGAGCTGGTCCGCACCGGTCGCGAGACCGTGCTCTTCGTCGACGAGGTGCACCGCTTCAGCAAGGCCCAGCAGGACGCCCTGCTCCCCGGTGTCGAGAACCGCTGGGTGACGCTGGTGGCGGCGACGACCGAGAACCCGTTCTTCTCGGTGATCTCACCGCTGCTCTCGCGCAGCCTGCTGCTGCGTCTGGAGTCGCTGACCGACGACGACATCCGGGCCGTGATGGCGCAGTCCCTCGTCGACGAGCGCGGCCTGGCCGGCGAGTTCGAGCTCGAGGAGGACGCACTCGAGCACCTCGTGCGGCTGGCGGGCGGTGATGCGCGTCGCTCACTCACCTATCTCGAGGCGGCCGCCGGTGCAGCCCGTTCCAAGGGCGCGGCCGTCGTCGACCTCGCGACCGCGGAGACGGCCGTCGACCAGGCGGCCGTGCGCTACGACCGGCAGGGGGACCAGCACTACGACGTGACCAGCGCCTTCATCAAGTCGGTCCGGGGCTCCGACGCGGATGCCGCGCTCCACTACCTGGCCCGGATGATGGAGGCGGGTGAGGACCCGCGCTTCATCGCGCGCCGGCTGATCATCCTGGCGAGCGAGGACATCGGCCTCGCCGATCCGACCGCGCTCACGACCGCCGTCGCGGCCGCCCAGGCGGTGCAGCTGATCGGCATGCCCGAGGGCCGCCTCACGCTCGCCCAGGCGACGATCGCCCTGGCCGTGGCCCCGAAGTCCAACGCGGTCACGACAGCGATCAGCGCCGCGAGCGCCGACGTACGCGCGGGCAAGATCGGGCCGGTGCCGAGCCACCTGCGCGACGCCCACTATGCCGGGGCCAAGAAGCTGGGGCACGGCTCCACCTATCTCTACAGCCACGACGAGCCCTTCGGCATCGCGGAGCAGCAGTACGCCCCGGACGTGGTGCTCGACGCTCGCTACTACCAGCCCACGTCGCTGGGGGCCGAGGCCGGGATCAAGGAGCGCTGGGAACGGGTCCGGCGGCTGGTCCGGGGCGTGAAGGGCACACGCTAGAGACCGGGCGATAGGGTCTGGCACTGTGATGGAGCTCTGGCCTGTTCTGGCGGTGTCTGTCCCGGCGGTGATCGCGCTGGTGCTGGCATGGGCTTTGCTGCGCCTGCGTGCGCGCACCGAGCGTGACCTCGCGGCGGCCCGCGCGGAGACCGCCGAGCTGCGCGACAGCCTGGCGCAGATCGAACGCCGCCTCGCCGAGGCCCCCGCACCGGTGGCGCACGACGAGCGTGAGTACGTCATCACCCGACTGGGCGACCAGTCCGATGACGCGCTGCCGGCCGGCGTCACCACGGGCGAGCGGATCGACGGTCGGCTCTTCGCCGACCTCGTGGCGCGGGAGTCGGCGGTGAAGGCCGCCGGTCTCGTGCACGGGCTGCGCCGCGCGCTGGCCCCGGAGACCCGCAACCGGATCCGCTTCGAGATGGGACGCGAGGTCAAGCGGGCACGGCGTCAGCGCCGCGCCGAGATCAAGCAGGCCCGTCGCGACCTGCACGCCCAGCAGCGGAGGATCGCATGAGCCGGGCGCTCTGGTTCGCCGCCGGCGCTGGGGCCGGGGCCTATGCCCTCACCCGGGCCCGCCGGGCCGCCGAGGCGCTGACCGCCGACGGCCTGCGCGACCGCCTCGGTGCGATGGCCGTCGGCGCGAGGATGTTCCGCGAGGAGATCCATGCCGGCCAGGTGGAGAAGGAGGACGAGCTGCGTGAGCGGTTCGGCCTCGTCACCGGCGGCCCACCCCAGCTGAGCTCCTCGACGCCCCCCGCGGCCCGACCGCTGCCCACCCCGATCACCACTCCCACCCCCACGACTATCCCCGGCCCCGAGAAGGACACCCACTGATGGACACCGCGGAGATCCGCCGACGGTTCGTTGCCCACTTCGAGCGCAACGGACACCAGGTGGTGCCGTCGGCATCCCTGTTGCTCGACGACCCCACGCTCCTGTTCGTCAACGCGGGGATGGTGCCGTTCAAGCCCTACTTCCTCGGCCAGGAGACCGCGCCGTACGACCGCGCGGTGAGCGTGCAGAAGTGTGTGCGGACCCTCGACATCGAGGAGGTCGGCAAGACCACCCGGCACGGCACGTTCTTCCAGATGTGCGGCAACTTCTCGTTCGGCGACTACTTCAAGCAGGGCGCCATCGAGCTGGCCTGGTCCCTGATCACCGGCTCGGTGGACGACGGCGGCTACGGCTTCGACCCCGAGCGGATCTGGGTCACGGTGCTCGGCGACGACGACGAGAGCATCGAGATCTGGCGCAACGTCGCGGGTCTGCCCACCGAGCGCATCCAGCGCCGCGGGCTGCTCGACAACTACTGGAACATGGGCGTCCCCGGGCCGGGTGGGCCCTGCAGCGAGATCTACTACGACCGCGGTCCCGAGCACGGCGCCGAGGGCGGGCCGATCGTCGACGAGGACCGCTACCTCGAGATCTGGAACCTCGTGTTCATGCAGGAGTCCCTGGCGACGGTGCGCGCCAAGGACGACTTCGACGTCGAGGGTCCGCTCCCGGCGAAGAACATCGACACGGGCCTCGGCCTGGAGCGGGTCGCCTACCTGCTGCAGGGCAAGGACAACATGTACGAGATCGATGAGATGTTCCCGGTCATCGAGAAGGCCGCCGAGCTGTGCGGTCGCCGCTACGGCGCCGACCCGGCCGACGACGTGCGCTTCCGGGTCGTCGCCGACCACGTCCGCTCCGCGATGATGCTGATCGGCGACGGCGTGACCCCCGGCAACGAGGCCCGCGGCTACGTGCTGCGGCGGCTGCTGCGGCGCGCCGTACGCTCCATGCGCCTGCTGGGGTACGACGGTCGCGCGCTGCCGGAGCTGATGCCGGTGAGCATGGACAAGATGAAGCTCGGCTACCCGGAGCTCGAGGCCGGCTGGGACCGCATCGCGCAGGTCGCCTACGCCGAGGAGGACGCGTTCCGCAAGACGCTGCTCGCCGGCACCCAGATCTTCGACCAGGCGGCCGGCGAGGTGAAGCAGGGCGGCGGCACCAGCCTCTCGGGTGCGAAGGCGTTCGCGCTGCACGACACCTACGGCTTCCCGATCGACCTCACGCTGGAGATGGCCTCCGAAGCCGGGCTCAGCGTCGACGAGGCAGGCTTCCGCAGCCTGATGGCCGAGCAGCGCGACCGGGCCAAGGCGGACGCGAAGGCCAAGAAGGGTCAGCACGCCGACACCTCGGTCTACCGCGGGATCCTCGACGCCAACGGGCCGACGGACTGGCTGGCCTACGAGACGCTCGAGACCGAGTCCCGCCCGCTCGCGCTGCTCAGCGCCGGCCGCTCGGTGGACAGCCTCGCGAACGGCGAGGTGGGGGAGCTCGTGCTCGACCGCACGCCCTTCTACGCCGAGTCGGGTGGTCAGGCGGCCGACGCGGGCATCATCGAGTTCGACGGTGGCCGGCTCGAGGTGCTCGACGTCCAGCGTCCCGTCCGCGGCCTGGTCGTGCACCAGGTCCGCGTCATCGACGGCGAGCTGGCGCTCGGCTCCGCCTCCGCGGGCCAGGTCCACGCGCAGGTCGACCACGACTGGCGCACCGGTGCCCGACAGGCGCACTCCGGGACCCACGTCGTCCACGCGGCGCTGCGCGAGGTGCTCGGGCCTACGGCGCTGCAGTCCGGCTCCTACAACAGGCCCGGCTACCTGCGTCTCGACTTCGGCTGGACCTCGGGGCTCAGCCCGCAGCAGGTCGCCGACGTCGAGCAGGTCGCCAACGCCGCGCTTCGCTCGGACCTGCCCGTCGCGGCGCAGTTCATGACGCTGTCCGAGGCGCGGGACTGGGGGGCGCTCGCGCTCTTCGGGGAGACCTATGACGACCAGAAGGTGCGCGTGGTGGAGATCGGCGGCCCCTGGTCGCGTGAGCTCTGCGGCGGCACCCACGTCGAGCACTCCTCGCAGGTCGGCACGATCGTGGTCACCTCGGAGTCGTCGGTCGGCTCCGGCAACCGCCGGGTCGAGGCGCTCACCGGCCTGGAGGGCTTCGCCTACCTCGCCAGGGAGCGCGACGTCGTCGGCCAGCTCACCGGCATGCTCAAGGCCCAGCCCGACGACCTCGTTGCGCGAGTCTCCGACATGGTCGAGCGGCTCCGCGCCGCGGAGAAGGAGCTGGAGAAGGCCCGCCTCGGGCAGGTCCTCGCCGGCGCCGGATCCCTCGCGGAGGGAGCCAGCGACATCGGAGGAGCGGCCGTGGTCGCCCACCGGGTCGACGGTGCCGCCGGCGGGGACGCGCGCACGCTCGCCCTCGACATCCGCGGCCGGCTCTCCGCCGCGCGTCCCGGCGTCGTCGTGGTGCTCGGGGTCAGCGACGGCAAGGTCGCCGTCGTCGCCGCGGTCAACGAGGAGGGCCGCAAGGCCGGGCTGAGCGCCAACGCGCTGGTCCGGGCGGTCGGACCGTTCGTCGGCGGCAAGGGCGGCGGCAAGGACGACGTGGCCCAGGGCGGCGGCACCGACACCACCCAGCTGGACCAGGCGCTCGCCGCCGTCAACGCCGAGGTCGCCCGCGCTCTCGGGGCCGCCCCCCGCCCTGGGCAGGCCTAGGCGTGCGGCACGGCGTGCGTCTCGGCATCGATCCCGGTGACGCCCGGATCGGTGTGGCGCGCAG
Source organism: Nocardioides pacificus (assembly GCF_054775955.1). Lineage (NCBI taxonomy): Bacteria > Bacillati > Actinomycetota > Actinomycetes > Propionibacteriales > Nocardioidaceae > Nocardioides > Nocardioides pacificus. Next base: position 67,597 of record NZ_BAAHCI010000003.1, on the reverse strand, counting down.
CGACCCCTCCGGCTTCCTCGCGACCCCGGTGGAGACGGTCCGTCGAGGACGCGGAGACCTGCAGCGGATCCTCGCCATCCTCACCGAGGAGGAGGCCGTCGAGATCGTGATGGGGCTGCCCCGCTCGCTCTCCGGCGGCGAGGGGCCGTCCGCGGCGAAGGTGCGGGAGTTCGCGCGCCGACTGGCGCGGCGGGTTGCCCCCGTGCCCGTGAGGCTGTGTGATGAACGCTTGACCACCGTCTCCGCGGAGTCCATGCTCCGCGGCCAGGGTCGCAAGGGCGCCAAGCGCCGGGCGGTGGTCGACCAGGCAGCAGCCGTGCTGATCCTTCAGCACGCGTTGGACACGGAGCGCGCTACGGGGGTCGCGCCGGGCGAGATCGTCGAGGAGACCCATGACTGACACCGAACCCGCGCGAGACGAGCACGGCGAGGGAGAGTTCTACGACGAGTTCGAGCACGACCACGACCACCATGAGTCTGCGATCAGCGTGCTGCCGCTGAGCGAGCCGGACCCCCACCACCGGGGCGGTCACCGTCGCCAAAAGGCGAAGCGGCGCGGCGGCATCGGCTGTGCCGTGGTGCTGGTCGTGCTGGCGCTGGTGGTGGGCGGGCTCTACTTCGGTGTCAGCAAGGGCATCGACGCGCTCAACGACCGGTTCGGCGACCCCGACGACTTCGCAGGCCCCGGCCAGGGCGCGGTCATGGTCGAGGTCCAGGAGGGCGACACCGGCGGCGACATCGGTCGCAGCCTCAAGGAGGCCGGTGTGGTCGCCTCGGTCGAGGCCTTCACCAGTGCCTGCTCCGCCGAGCCGCTGTGCAGCAGCATCCAGGTCGGCTACTACGAGGTCCAGGAGGAGATGCCTGCCCGCGATGCGCTGGCCGTCCTCATCGACCCCAAGAACATGGTGCGCAACTTCCTCACCGTGCCCGAAGGACTGCGCCTCGACGACATCCTCGACCTGCTCGCCGACAAGACCGAGTTCAAGCGCAAGGCCTACGAGAAGGTCCTCGACAAGCCCGGCTCGATCGGTCTGCCGGACTACGCCGAGGGGAACGCCGAGGGCTACCTGTTCCCCGCGACGTACGACCTGGGGCCGAAGGCGACGCCGCGCTCGATCCTGACCACGATGGTCGACCGCTGGCGCCAGGCCGCCGACGAGGCCGGGCTCGAGGAGGCCGCGACCCGGCTCGGCTACACACCGGCCGAGCTGATGATCGTCGCCAGCCTGGTCGAGGCCGAGGGGCGCGGCGACGACATGCCCAAGATCTCGCGCGTGATCTACAACCGCCTCGAGGGCGACGAGACCAACGGCCTGCTGCAGATCGACGCGTCGGTCAACTACGGGCTCCAGCGCGACCTCGGCGTCAACCTCACCACCGACGACCTCGAGACGCCTACGCCCTACAACACCTACCAGAACCAGGGACTGCCCCCCACCCCGATCGAGGCCCCCGGCGACGCGGCGATAGACGCCGCCGCGAACCCCGTCGAGGGCGGTTGGTTCTACTACGTGACGGTCAACCTGAAGACCGGGGAGACCAAGTTTGCCGAGGACTACGACGAGTTCCTGACCTACAAGGCGGAGTACAAGGAGTACTGCGAGACCTCCGACGCCTGCTGATGACCACCCGCTGCGCCGTCCTGGGCGACCCGATCGCCCACTCCCTCTCACCCGTGCTGCATCGCGCCGGCTACGCCGTACTCGGGCTCGACTGGGAGTACGACGCCTGCCGGGTCGCCGAGGACGGGCTGGTGGCGTTCCTCGGCGGGCTCGACCCGACGTGGCGCGGACTGTCGCTGACGATGCCGCTCAAGCGGACGGCGATCGCCCTCGCGGACGAGGTGAGCGCGCGGGGGCGCCTCGCGGGGGCGGTCAACACGCTGGTGCTCGGGGAGCGGGTGTTCGGGGACAACACCGACATCCCGGGGGCCGCGGCCGCCGTACGCGAGCGGTGGGACGGTGACGTCTCCACGGTCACGGTGCTGGGAGGTGGCGCGACCGCCACGTCGACGGCGCTGGCGATGTGCGACCTCGGAGCGCGGGCCATCCGGCTGCTCGTGCGCTCTCCCGAGCGCGCCGCCGAGACCGTGGCGGCCGTGTCGGCCCATCCGTCGGCGCCGCGGGTGGAGGTCGGCGACCTCGCGGCCGCCTCCGTCCTCGGCGAGGTCGTGGTCTCGACGATCCCTGCGTCGGCGCAGACGCCCGAGCTGGTGGCGCGCTGCGCGGACGTGCCGGTCGTGTTCGAGGTCATCTACGACCCGTGGCCGACGCCGCTCGCCGCCTCGGCCGCGGACCGCACGCTCGTGGGCGGGCTGGACCTGCTCGTGCACCAGGCGGTGGTGCAGTTCGAGCTCTTCACCGGGCAGGCGGCGCCGCTTGACGCGATGCGTGCGGCGGGCGCCGCCGCGCTGGCGGCACGCTGATGGACTCTGCGGTCCTGGCCGCGCTCGCCGCGGGGGGCGTCGCAGGGGCCGGGGGGCTGCTGGTCCCTCGGCTGATCGCTCGGATCCCGGAGCCCGCGGCCGAGCTCGATTCGGCCGTCGACCCGTCACTGGCGCCGCGACACGCCGACGAAGTGGTCGAGGGAGTGACGGGTCGCAAGGAGCTGTATCGGGACATCGCCGCGCTGCCGGGGCTGTGGTGGCGGGCGGCGGTGGTGGCCGCTGTGGTGGGGGCGCTCGTCGGAGGCGTGGTCGGGTGGTCGTGGGCCGCCGTCCCCCTGGTGTTCCTGGTGCCGGTCGGGGTGGCGCTGGCGCTCATCGACTGGCGGACCCGGTTGCTGCCCACCCGGGTGATCGCGCCGTCGTACGCCGTGGTGGCCGGGCTGGTGCTGCTCGGCTGGGCCGTGAGCGGCGACCACGACGACGTCGTGCGGGCCGCGTGGGGCTGGCTCGGGGCAGGCGGCCTCTTCCTCCTGCTGTGGCTGATCCACCCGCGCGGGATGGGGTACGGCGACGTCCGGCTGGCCGGCGTGCTCGGGATCGCGCTGGGCCAGCTGGGGTGGGGGCCGCTGGTGGTCGGCACCTATGCGGGCTTCCTGCTGGGCGGCGTCGGCGGCCTGGTGCTGGCGATGCTGCGGATCATCGAGCGCCGCGCGCTGCCGTTCGGGCCGTTCATGCTCATCGGCGCCCTGCTGGGCGTGCTGGTGGGCGAGCCCCTCTGGGACGGTCTCGCGTCAGGGGTTGGCTGAGGCCGGGTCGGGGTGGGCGTGAAAGACTGCGCCTATGCTTCGATGGCTCACTGCGGGCGAGTCCCACGGCCCCTCCCTGGTCGCAATCCTCGAGGGTCTGCCGGCCCATGTCCGAGTCACCTCGGACGACATCGGCGACTCGCTGGCGCGGCGCCGCCTCGGCTACGGCCGCGGCGCTCGGATGAAGTTCGAGCAGGACGAGGTCACCTTCAGCGGCGGCGTCCGGCACGGCGAGACCCAGGGCGGCCCGGTGGCCATCATCGTGGGCAACACCGAGTGGCCCAAGTGGGAGAAGGTGATGTCGGCCGACCCGGTCGACCCCGTCGAGCTGGAGGCGCTGGCGCGCAACGCTCCGCTCACGCGGCCGCGCCCCGGCCACGCCGACCTGGTGGGCATGCAGAAGTACGACTTCGACGAGGCCCGCCCGATCCTCGAGCGCGCCTCCGCCCGTGAGACCGCCGCCCGGGTCGCCCTGGGCCGGGTCGCGAGCAACTTCCTCGAGCAGAGCGTCGGCGCCCGGATCGTCTCCCACGTCGTGGAGCTCGGCGGCGTCCCCGCCCCCGCCGGCCTGGTGCCGGAGCCCGACGACGTGGCCCGCCTCGACGAGGACGCCGTGCGCTGCCTCGACCCCGAGGCCAGCGCGGCGATGGTCGCGCGCATCGACCAGGCCCACAAGGACGGCGACACCCTCGGCGGCGTCGTCGAGGTCGTCGTCCACGGCCTCCCGCCGGGCCTCGGCTCCCACGTGCACTGGGACCGGCGCCTCGACGCACGGCTCGCCGGCGCCCTGATGGGGATCCAGGCGATCAAGGGAGTCGAGGTCGGCGACGGCTTCGACCTCGCCGCCACCCCCGGGTCGCTGGCCCACGACGAGATCGTCAACACCGCCGACGGGATCCGTCGTACGACGGGACGCTCGGGCGGCACCGAGGGCGGCATGTCCACCGGCGAGGTGCTCCGGGTGCGCGCGGCGATGAAGCCGATCGCCACGGTCCCGCGTGCCCTGCGCACGATCGACGTCACGACCGGCGAGGAGGCCGTCGCCCATCACCAGCGCTCGGACGTCTGCGCCGTCCCGGCGGCGGGGATCGTCGCCGAGGCGATGGTCGCCCTCGTGCTCGCCGAGGCCGTCGTGGAGAAGTTCGGCGGCGACTCGGTGGCCGAGACCCGCCGCAACGCCGAGAGCTACCTGGACACGCTGAGGTTCAAGTGAGCAGCCCCCACCCCGGGCCCCATCCCGGCCCGCGCGTCGTGCTCGTCGGTCCGATGGGGGCCGGCAAGACCACCGTCGCCGACCTCCTCGCCCGCCTGTGGGACGTTCCCGTCCGCGACACCGACCACGACGTCGAGAACGTCGAGCAGCGCAGCATCTCCGACATCTTCGTCGACGAGGGCGAGGACTACTTCCGCGCCGTCGAGCGCGCCGCGGTCGCGCGGGCGCTCGAGGAGCACACCGGTGTGCTGGCGCTGGGCGGGGGAGCGGTGCTCGACGAGGGCACCCGGGCCCTGCTAGCCGGACACACCGTCGTCTTCCTGCGCGTGGGCCTCGGCGACGCGGTCAAGCGGGTCGGACTCGGAGTCGCCCGTCCGATGCTGATGGGCAACGTGCGGGCCCGGGTGAAGGCGCTGCTCGACGAGCGCACCCCGATCTACGAGGCCGTCGCGACCCACATCGTCGACACCGACGACCGCACCCCCGACGAGGTGGCCGCCGACGTCGCCGCGCTGGTGGGGGCCGGTCAGGCCCAGGAGGGTCCGCGATGAGCACCGACTCCGATGCAAGCGTCCTCCACGTCGGCGGCGCCTCGCCGTACGACGTGGTGGTCGGGCACGACATCGCCGACCGCCTGCCGGCGATGCTGGGCGACTCGGTGCAGCGCGTGGCGTTCCTCTATGCCGCCGAGCTCGGCGAGATCGCACAGCCGGTCGTCGAGCGGCTCGTCGAGAAGTACGACGTGCTGGCGCTCGGACTCCCGGACGGGGAGCAGGCCAAGACCGCAGAGGTCGCCAACGACTGCTGGGAGGCGCTGGGGGAGAGGGGCTTCACCCGCTCCGACGCCGTCGTCACCTTCGGGGGCGGGGCCACCACCGACCTGGGTGGCTTCGTCGCCGCGAGCTGGCTGCGCGGCGTCCGGGTCGTGCACGTGCCGACCACGCTGCTCGCGATGGTCGACGCCGCCGTCGGGGGCAAGACCGGCATCAACACCGGTGCCGGCAAGAACCTCGTCGGCGCCTTCCACGAGCCCGCCGGCGTGCTGTGCGACCTCTCCACCTTGGCCACGCTGCCGCGCGACGAGCTCGTCGCCGGCCTGGGGGAGGTCATCAAGTGCGGCTTCATCGCGGACCCGACGATCCTCGAGCTGGTCGAGGCGACCGACCCGCACTTGCTCACCGCCGACTCCGCGGTCCTGCGTGAGCTCGTCGAGCGGGCGATCGCGGTGAAGATCGAGGTGGTCGTCGCCGACCTCAAGGAGACCGGCGGCACGGGCGGGCACCCGGGGCGTGAGGCGCTCAACTACGGCCACACGCTGGCGCACGCGATCGAGCGCGCCGAGGACTACGGCATCCGCCACGGCGAGGCCGTCGCCATCGGATGCGTGTACGTCGCGGAGCTGGCGCGGCTGGCGGGCCGGATCACCCCCGAGCTCGCGGAGCGGCACCGGACCGCGTTCGCCCGCGTCGGGCTGCCCACGACCTATGCGGGCGCCGGCTTCGACGACCTGCTGGCCACGATGAAGGTCGACAAGAAGTCGCGCGGCTCCCAGCTGCGGTTCGTGGTCCTCGACGGACTGGCCCAGCCCACGGTGCTGGCCGGTCCCGACGAGGCCTGGCTGCGGGAGGCGTTCGTCAGCATCGCAGGCGCGGCATGACACGGGTGCTGGTCCTCAACGGCCCCAACCTGGGTCGCCTCGGCCGCCGCCAGCCCGAGGTCTACGGCACCACGACCTACGCCGAGCTCGTCGACCTGTGCGTCGGCTGGGGCCGCGACCTCGGCCTGGACGTCGAGGTGCGCCAGACCAACCATGAAGGCGTGATGGTCGACTGGCTCAACGAGGCCGCCGACGACGCCACCCCGGTCGTGCTCAACGCCGCAGCCTGGACCCACTACTCCTACGCCGTCTTCGACGCCTGCGCTCAGCTCGAGGCCCCACTCGTCGAGGTCCACATCTCCGACCCCGCCCAGCGCCCCGAGGAGTTCCGCCACCACTCGGTGGTCACCCCGCACGCGGTCGCCGTGATCGCCGGCCAGGGCATCGAGGGCTACCACCAGGCCCTCCACCTCCTGGCCCAGTAGCCCAAGCCCCACCCCCACAGCCCAGTCGGCGCATCTTCACAGCCCAGTCGGCGCATATCTCCGGGTTATCCACAGCCAGGAGACCCGCCGGATTGAGCAGTGGCCGCCGGGGCAGACCGGCGGCATGGACGAACGCTTCGGGCTCCGGCTGCCGGACGACTTCCCCCTGCCGGCCACGGCGCCATTCACCCGCGCGCAGGCGCGGCAGGCCGGTGTCACGGATCGGTCCCTGTCAGCGCTGTGCGACGCGCGGCTGCTGTGGCGGCCGATCCACGGCGTCTACCTGCCCACCCAGGCCGGCGACACCCTCCATCTCCGGGTCGCGGCGCTGCGCCTCGTCGTACCGGCCGATGCGTTCATCACCGACCACACCGCGGCCTGGCTGTGGGCAGGAGAGCGAGCCCTGGCGCCCAACAGCCACCGCGTCGTGCCACCCGTGTCCATGTTCCGCCCGGCCGATGCCGGTCGGCTGCGCAACAAGCTCGCGGCCAGTGGCGAGCGCACGCTTGCACCCCAGGATCTCCGGGAGGTGCATGGACTGCGGGTGACGACCCCACTTCGCACCGCCCTCGACCTGGGGCGACTCCAATCGCGGGTCGCCGCGCTGGCGGGGATGGACGCGATGCTGTCGCTGGGCGACTTCACCCATGGCGAGCTGATGGACGCCCTGAGCCGATTCGCCCGCCAGCGCGGCGTGGTGCAACTACGCATCCTCGCACCGCGTGCGGACGGCCGTGCGGCCTCGTGGGGCGAGTCCGGCCTGCGTGGACACTGGTACGACGCGGGGCTGCCTCGCCCGGAGCTGCAGATCTGCGTCCAGCGCGCGGACGGGGGCGTCTTCTTCCTCGACATGGGGTTGGAGGAGCTGCTGTTCGCGGCGGAGTACGACGGGGAGCGTTGGCACAGCGACCCCGCGGATATGGAGTACGACGCGCAACGGCGCGCCTGGCTGGCGGCGGAGGCCGGGTGGCGCATCGAGGTGTTCGGCAGGGCGCACGTGTTCGGGCAGTCCCAGGACGCCTTCGCGCGGCTCGCCGCGGCGTACCGCGATGTCTGCGCCCGTCATGGCAGCCCCGTGCTGCTGAGGTGAAACTGCGCCGACTCGGCTGTGAAGATGCGCCGACTCGGCTGTGAAATTGCGCCGACTCGGCTGGTGGGGACTGGTGCGGGGTCTGGTGGGTACTGACTGAGGTGGGACGTCTGGTCCCAACGTTCGCACCGACCCCGAGGAGGAACGATGAGCGACGACGCCAAGCACAAGATCGACGAGGTCGCCGGCAAGGCCAAGGAGAAGTTCGGCGGCGCCACGGGCGACGACGAGATGAAGACCGAGGGCAAGGCCGACCAGTCGAAGGCCAACCTCAAGCAGGCCGGCGACAAGGTGAAGGACGCCTTCAAGGGCTGACCACCGCCTCGCAGGATGCCGAAGGAGCACCGACCCATCGGGTCGGTGCTCCTCGTGCGTCGGTGCTTAAGGGCGTCTGGGCCCTCCGGTTCAGGGTCAGCGCTGCTCGCAGGCGACGCCGTCCTTGTCGCGGTCGCTCTTCTTGTTCGCCCGGTAGAGCGCCCGGCTGCGCTTGAACGACGTCACCGGGGTGCCTGACGTGCGGTCCCGAGCGCCGGGCAGGCCCACACCGTGCGGGTAGACGCGGTGCAAGGCGTCACAGTTGGCGAACGTAGGCGCCGAGGCGGCGGTCGCCGTACTGCCGGTGCCGATCGTCCCCAGCGCTGCGATGAGCACGAGGACGGTGGTGGTGGCGAGCTTGTGCATGTTCCCTCCCAGGAAGACGGTGGGTCCACTCTGCGCCGTCCGGCGCCGCGGCGCCGGATATTGCCAGGATCGCCCGGCCGGGCCACTGGTTCGTCGCTGTCGCCCCGGCGCCGCTAGAATGACCGGCTGTTGCCAGCGACCCGTCTCGTGCGGTCACCGGCGACGTCCCCCACTCTTCGACGAAGGCAAGGTTCCTGGCGCATGGCATCGACCAACGACCTGAAGAACGGCATGGTTCTCAACATCGACGGCCAGCTCTGGACGGTCATCGAGTTCCAGCACGTCAAGCCCGGCAAGGGCCCCGCCTTCGTGCGGACCAAGCTGAAGAACGTGCTGACCAACAAGACCGTCGACAAGACGTTCAACGCCGGCACCAAGGTCGACACCGCCACGGTGGACAAGCGCACGATGCAGTACCTCTACAACGACGGCACGTCCTACGTCTTCATGGACACCAGCTCCTACGAGCAGCTCGAGGTCCCGCCGGAGACCGTCGGCGACGCCACGCACTTCCTCCTGGAGAACCAGGAGGCGATCGTGGCCACCAACGAGGGCCGCGTCCTCTACATCGAGCTCCCGGCCTCGGTCGAGCTCATCGTGAAGTACACCGAGCCCGGCCTGCAGGGCGACCGCTCCTCGGGCGGCACCAAGCCCGCCGAGCTCGAGACCGGTCACAACATCCAGGTCCCGCTGTTCATCACCACCGGCGAGAAGATCAAGGTCGACACGCGCGACTCCTCCTACCTGGGTCGCGTCTCCTCCTGATGGGTGCACGTTCCAAGTCACGCAAGCGAGCGCTCGACGTCCTCTACGCCTCGGACATGCGCGGGGAGAGCGCCGTCGCGGCGCTGGACCAGGCGATCGCCGACGGCGAGGGCCCGACCAACGACTACACCGCCACCCTCGTGCGCGGGGTGGTGGAGCACCAGGTCCGCATCGACGAGCTGCTCAGCTCCTATGCGCACGGCTGGACGCTCGAGCGGATGCCCGCGGTCGACCGCAACGTGCTGCGCCTGGGCGTCTTCGAGGTGCTATACGTCGAGGACGTGCCGGACGCGGTGGCGGTCTCCGAGGCGATGACCCTGGTCCGCGACCTGTCGACCGACGAGTCGCCCTCCTTCGTCAACGGCGTGCTCGGCAACATCATGCGGGACAAGTCGACGCTCTGATCCACACTGTGCCCCCGGGAGCCGCCACGTCGTTTGTGGCGATGCCCCCGGGGGCACAGTCATGTCCATGGCTCAGATGAAGACGCACGCCGACGATCTCGGGCGTCGTGCGGAGGACAGTGACTGGATCGATCGAGCCGTACGCTTCGGGCTGGTGGTCTATGGCGTGGTGCACCTGGTGATCGCCTGGCTGGCGCTCCAGCTCGCCCTCGGCGACCAGGAGGGCTCGGCCAGCAGCACCGGTGCTCTGCACGAGCTGGCCCAGCAGAGCTTCGGGCGGGTGCTGATCTGGCTGGTCGCCTTCGGGATGGCGCTGCTCGTGCTCTGGCGGCTGCTCGAGATGGCCGTCGGCCACCGTGAGGACGACGGCGCCGACCTGTGGAAGCACCGCGCGGGCGACGCGTTCAAGGCGATCGTCTACGGCGCGCTCGCCTTCACGGCGTTCCAGGTCGCCCAAGGTGCCGGCTCGAGCGGCGGGTCGTCGGGCGGCTCCGGAGGCAAGAAGGGCGGCGGGGGCGGCAGCAGCTCCGACGGCTACACCGCCCAGGTCATGAACTGGCCCGGCGGCCAGTTCCTGGTCGGTGCCGCGGGGCTCGCGGTCATCGGCTACGGCGCCGTCCAGATCTGGAAGGGCCTCAGCGAGAAGCACACCAAGGACCTCGCCAGCGAGGGCAAGACCGGCGATGCCGGCCGCGCCTACATCCTGCTCGGCAAGATCGGGTACGTCGCGAAGGGTGTCGCCGTCGGCGTCATCGGCGCGCTGTTCGTCTATGCGGCGGCCACGCACGACCCGAAGAAGTCCGGCGGCCTCGACGAGGCGCTGCACAAGGTGCTGCAGCAGCCGTTCGGCCCCTTCCTGCTGGGCGCGATCGCCCTGGGCATCGGCTGCTACGGCCTGTTCTGCTTCGCGCGGGCCCGCCACCTGTCGCGCTGACACGTGACGCGGCAGTGCGGCCCGGGGGAGTGTCAGATGGCCGGGGCTGGGCACTTGGGCCGCATGGACGTCGACGTGGTGGTGATCGGGCTTGGCCCCGGGGGTGAGCTGGCCGCCAACAAGCTGGCCCGCGCAGGGCTCTCGGTGGTGGGCGTCGAGCGGCGTCTGGTCGGCGGTGAGTGCCCCTACTTCGGCTGCATCCCCTCGGAGATGATCATCCGCGCGGCCGACTCGCTGGCCGAGGCCCGCCGTGCCGACGGCCTGGGCGGCGACGTCGAGATCACCCCCGACTGGGACCAGGTCGCCGCGCGGATCGACAAGCAGGCCACCGCCGGCTGGACCGACGACAGCCACGTGCAGCGGCTGGAGGAGGCCGGCGTCACGATCGTGCGCGGCCAGGGTCGTCTCGACGGTCCCGGGCGGGTCGTGGTCGAGACCGAGGACGGCCCCCGCGAGTACGTCGCGGCGCGCGGCGTCGTGATCAACCCCGGCCGCGACCCCGGGGTGCCCGACATCGCCGGCCTCGCGGACACGCCGTACTGGACCAACCGCGACGTCGCGCAGACCCAGGACCTCCCGGAGTCGATGGTGATCCTGGGCGCCGGGGCGATGGGCTGTGAGTTCGCCCAGGCCTTCGCCCGCTTCGGGGTGAAGATCACGCTGCTGGAGACCGGACCGCGCCTGGTGCCGAGCGAGGAGCCGGAGGTCTGCGAGCTGCTGGCCGGCGTCCTCAGCGGCGAGGGCGTCGAGATCGTCACCGAGGCGGAGGTCTCGTCGGTGTCGCGCGACGACGGACGGTTCCGGATCTGCGTCGACGACCGGGTCGTGGAGGCCGACCAGCTGCTGCTCTCCTGGGGACGGCGGGCGAACCTGACCGGGATGGGTCTGGAGACCGTGGGCCTCGACCCGGACGCGGACGTGGTCGAGACCGACGAGCGGATGCGCGCCGGCGAGGGGCTGTGGGCGGTCGGCGACGTGACCGGCAAGGGCGACTACACCCACGTCTCCCTCTACCAGGGCGACGTCGTCGTGCGCGACGTGCTGGGCGAGGGTGGCCCCTGGGCCGACTACCGCTCCGTCGGGCGGGTGACCTTCACCGACCCCGAGATCGGCTCGCTCGGGCTCACCGAGGAGCTGGCCCGCGAGGCCGGGATCCGGGTGATCACCGGGTCGGCCGACATGCCGAGGTCCAGCCGCGGCTGGATCCACCAGGCCGGCAACGAGGGCCTGATCAAGCTCGTCGCCGACGCCGACCGACAGGTCCTCGTGGGCGGTACGGCGATGGGGCCGGCCGGGGGAGAGGTGCTGGGCATGCTCGCCGCCGCCGTGCACGCCGAGATCCCCCTGGACACCCTGCGCACGATGCACTTCGCCTATCCGACCTTCCACCGGGCGGTGGAGGCGGCGCTGGGCGACCTGGGCCGCGACTGAGGGCGGTCGAGACGGCGCCGTCGACCTGTCCTGGGCTCATCGACGAGCACCCGACTGGCACGACGGACCCGGACGCGACGGAGGTCGCGTCCGGGTCGTCGGTGGGTGATCGCCGGTCGGGCGCCCCGCACGAGCGCAAGGGCCTCAGGCGGTCATCGCGGTCCGGGTGCGCATCCGTCCGATCGCCAGCGCCAGCGCGACTGCGACCACGATGCCGATGAGCGGCGGGATGCCGACCGCGTAGTGGTCCGAGAGCCAGGCCAGCAGGCTCGCCACGGCGTACGCCGCGAGATTGCGGCCGTCGACGGCCGGCAGGGAATGGCCCTCGGGCATGCCCGCGCGCCAGCGGGCGAGATAGTCGCCGATGATCACGCCGCCCAGCGGCGGGATGAAGATGCCCAGCAGCACCAGGTAGTCGACGAGGTGGTTGTGCACCCCGACGAGCGCCAGCACGGTGCCGATGATCGAGCCTGCGATCACGAAGGGGGTCTTGCTGGGCTTGCGGAAGAGCTCGGCGCCGGCGACGCCGAACGCGTAGGCGGTGTCGGCGTTGCTCTTCCACAGGTTGCCGAAGAGCAGCGCGACCCCCCAGCCGACGAGGTTGAGCTGGTAGAGCACGAGCACGAAGTCGCCCTCGCCGAAGGTGATCGCGCCGATCGCGCCGAAGAAGATCATCAGACCGTTGCCGATGAGGAAGCCGATCAGGCTGGCGAGGACGGCATCGCGGCCGCTGCGTCCGAAGCGGGTCCAGTTGGGCGCCTGGGTGCCGGCGGAGACGAAGGTGCCGACGACCGTCGTGATCGCCACCGCGAGGGTCATCGAGGTCGAGGGCTGGGCGTCGAGGAGCCCGCCCCACCCGCCGACCTCGTCCAGCGAACGGGCGACGACCCACACCGCGAGGACCAGGATGAGGGGGGTTGAGACGGCCGAGACCCAGTACATCCCGGCGTAGCCGTAGCAGGCGGTCGCGCACATCAGCACGCTGGCGGCGATCATGACGGCTGCCTTGGCGCCGTAGGAGTCCCACTCGAACGCCTGGGCGGTCAGCTCGCCGATGGTGCCGATGATGACGCCGTACCACCCGATCTGGGTGCCGCCGAGCAGCACCGAGGCGAGCTTGGAGCCGCTCGTGCCGAGCGAGTAGCGCGCCATCACCACCGTCGTCAGGCCGGTCCGGGCGCCGATCCAGCCGAGCACGGCGACGTAGGCACCGAGGATCGCGGAGCCGGCCAGGATCACCAGCAGCAGGTCGCCGAAGGTGAACGCCGTGCCGAGCGCGGCCCCGGCGAGCATCGTGGGGGTGAAGATCGTGAAGCCGAGCAGGACGATCGCGAGGGAGAAGAACGACTTCCGTGCGTACGCCGGCACCGGGGTGACCGGGAAGTCCTTGTCGACGACCTCCGCCTCGGCGGGCCGCAGGTCGGCGCTCATGCCTCCTCCCCGATGTCCTCGGCCCAGATCTCCGGGCGCTCGGTCAGCATCCTCTGCATGAGTGCGTAGCACTCCTCGTCGTCCACGACGTCGACCTGCACGCCGCGTGAGCGCAGCCAGTCCTCGGAGGCCTGGAAGGTCCGGTTCTCGCCGACCACGATGCGCGGGATGTCGTAGAGCACCGCCGTCCCGGCACACATGAAGCACGGCGAGAGGGTCGTGTAGAGCACGCTGTTGCGATAGACCTTCGCAGGCTGGCGACCGGCGTTCTCGATGCAGTCGGTCTCGCCGTGCCGGATCGCGCTGTCCAGCTGCACGCGGCGGTTGCGTCCGACGGCGAGGACCTCGCCGTCGTGGACGAGCGCGGCGCCGATCGGCACGCCGCCCTCGTCCCAGCCGGTGCGTGCCTGCTCGATGGCGAGCTGGAGGAAGTGGAGGTCGTCGTGGCGGATGGGGGTGGTCATGTGAGCCTCCGGATGCGTCGAGGTGTGATGCGGACCACGACACCAGAGGCCGGGGTGGGGGGACAGGGGCATAGTGTCCTCCTGTCGGCGCCGGCCGACGGACGGTCCGTCCGTTGCCGGCGCGCCACATCATCCGGAACGAGGAGTCGTCGGTGCTGGTCCCGCTGCCGGAGGTGCTGTCCCTCCCGTCGTTCCGCGCGGCTACGGCTCGCGTGATCGTCGGCGACCCGGAGCCGGTGATGGTGCGGTGGGTGCACTCCTCGGAGGTCTACGAGATCGGCACGCTGCTTGCGGGCGGCGAGGTCCTGCTCAGCACCGGGCTGGGCCTGCACGGCCGCTCGGCCGAGCAGCTGTCGGCGTACGTCGAGCAGCTCGCCGATGCCGGCGTCGCCGTCATGGCGCTCGAACTCGGGCGGTCGCTCTTCGTGGTGCCGGAGGCGATGGTTCAGGCCGCTCGGCGGCGGGGTCTCGTGGTGCTCGCACTGACCTCGGTCGTGCCGTTCGAGCGGATGGTCGAGGACTTCCATTCCCTGCTCGTGCAGCGCAAGCTCGGCGCCGCCGGGTCCGACGAGGCGCTGTGGCGGGACCTGCTGGCAGTGGTGGTGGCGGGACAGGGGATGCGGGCGCTGCTGGATGCCACCGCCCGCGCCGCTGGGTGCCGAGCCGAGCTGCTCGACCTGGACGGGCGGGTGGTCGAGCGCAGCGGCATCAGTGCCCCCGACTGCGAGGGCAGCACGGCCGCCGAGGTCCGCACCTCGACGGGGCCGGTGGGCGCGCTGGTGCTGCGATCCGGCGATCCGGCGATCGCGGACGTCGCGGAGCGCGCGGCCGTCGCCATCGCTCTCGAGCTCGGCCGGCATCCGTCGCTGGGCCAGCGACCCTCGCTCGCACAGGCCGTCGTGACCGACCTCGCCTCCGGCGGCCTCGTCGGCGCGCCCGAGGTGCTGCGTCGGCTGCAGGATGCCGGCTGGCGGCTTCCCGAAGCCCAGCCGGCCGCTGTGGTCGCGGTCGAGGGCGACCCGCGGACGCCGGCGGTCGAGCTGCTGCTCGAGGTCGAGCGTGCCTTCGCCGCCGTGGCCGGGCCCGTGCTGGCCGGCGTCGTGGGGGCCGATGTGCTGGTCGTGCTGCGGGCGCCGTCGTCGGCGCAGCGCCTCCGCGTCCTCGTCGAGGAGGCGGCCGGCGCCCTCCCGCTCACGCCCGGCGGTGGGCCGCCGCTGGTCGGAGTCTCCGCCGGCACCACGGACCCTGCTGCCCTGCCCGGGCTGGTGGTCCGCGCCCGCGAGGTCCTGCGCCACGCCCACCGCTCGGGGGTGGCCGGGGGTGTCCTGCTCGCCCGCGACACGGGGTTGGCGCGCCTGCTCGTCGACGTCGAGCCGTCGGCGCTCGTGGACCTCATCGCCGAGCAGCTCGGGCCGCTCATCGACCACGACCGGGCCCACGCGGCCGACCTGGTCCGGACCCTCGACACCTATCTGGCCGCCGGGTCCAAGGCTGAGGCGGCTCGCCGCCTCGGCATCCGTCGCCAGTCGCTCTACGCCCGCATCGAGCGGATCGAGCGGCTGCTCGGCGTCGACCTCGCCAGCTCCCAGCACCTCGCCGGGATCACCGTCGCGCTCACCGCCTGGCGGATTCGAACCGGTCTCGACCCTCAGGCCGCCTTCGCCCGCTCGTCGCGGGCGCGCTGAGGGCCGACTCAGGTCGGGGACGCAGGTATCTCGGGTCAGGTCCGATGGAGACCCGAGCCGCACCAGGTCGTCAGCCGTGGCGGGACCGAGCTGGCCGGCGTCAGGCGCACAGCCCGTTGGCGCGCGCCGCCTCCCGGGCCCGCTCGCCGCGGGGTGCCTCACCCGGCTCGCGCGCCGCCGACACGGCGCCGTCCACCAGGTCGCGCCCGATCGGCCGGTCGTGGCGCAGGTTCGTCCACAGCGACTCGGCCTCGTCGGTCCACACCAGCCGGTTGCGGTCCTGCTCCCACTCCGCGACGGGGACCGTCACGAACTCCACCCCGTCCGCCCCCGTGTCGCGCAGCTGCATCCCCAGGTCGGTCAGGGCGGCGGGACTCGCGAGCTCCTCGTCGAGGGCGAGCGAGCGGGTGGCCGCCTGCAGGAACCCCCAGAGTCGGTCCGGGCCGGAGAGCGTCTCGGCGGCGAAGACCTTGCTGACCATCGCGGCGACGAACGCCTGCTGACGGCGCATCCGCCCGAGGTCGGCGTTGACGGAGAGCACGCTGCGCTCGCGCACGTAGTCGAGCGCCTCCCGGCCACTGACCTCGCGCGTCCCTGCCTCGAGGTGGATGTCGTGCTCGGGGTCGTCGACCTCCTCGGGGATGCACACGGTGACGCCGTCCAGCGCGTCGACCATGTCGACGAACCCGTTGAAGTCGACGACCACCCAGTGCTCCAGCCGGATGCCGGTCAGCTGCTCGACCGTCTGCACCGCGCAGATCGCTCCACCCTCGGCGTAGGCGGTGTTGAACATCGCCTCCTGTGCCGCGGGCAGGCGCTCGCCGTCATCGCCGGTGCACGCCGGGCGGTCGACGACGGCGTCGCGCGGCAGGCTCACGCCGTACACCCGCTCGCGGTCGGCCGAGAGGTGCAGCAGCATCGTCACGTCGGCCCCGCCCGCGCCCGCCGCCGAGTCGATGCCGTTGCCCTCCCCGTCGCGGGTGTCGCTGCCGATCACGAGCACGTCGATCGGCCGCCTCGGTCCGTCGACGGCCACCTCCGAGGGGCGGTCGCTGAGACCCTCTGCTCCCGGCAGCACGGTGAGGTTGCGGTCGAGGTGGCGGTAGCCGAGCACCACCGCGACGCTGGTGACCAGCGCCAGCACCAGGGCGGTCCCCGTCACGACGAGCACGACCGTACGACGCGCGCCGGGGGCTGCGGTGTCCGCGAGGAAGCGTGGGCTCATGCGGGATATGACGCAGGCGAGTCGGGGTTGGTTGGCAGGCTGCGTCGTCGCTCGTGGCGATCCCCGCCGAGGAGCGTGACGCACACGACGTCCACCGCCGCTGGACGACCGGTCCAGCGCGGTCCCGGCACTGGTAGGGTCGGCGCCGATCGACATCCTTTAACGAGCCGTCCTGTGAGGCGGAGAAGGAGGTCCGGCACGCTGATGCCTGCCTTGACGCCTGACGTCCCCGCTTCGGCCGGGACCACCCCCGAGGGCCGCACCGTCCTCGACGCCCGTGACATCGCCCGGGCACTCACCCGCATCTCCCACGAGATCCTCGAGCGCAACAAGGGCGCGGGCGACCTCGTCCTGCTGGGGCTGCACACCCGCGGGGTCCCGCTGGCGAAGCGGATCGCCGAGCGGATCCACTCGGTCGAGGGCACGCCGGTGGCCGTGGGGTCCCTGGACGTGACGATGTACCGCGACGACCTGCGCGCGAACCCGACCCGGACGCCGCACAAGACGTCGATGCCGGCCGCCGGGATCGACGGCAAGACCGTGGTCCTGGTCGACGACGTTCTCTACTCGGGCCGCACAATCCGGGCTGCGCTCGACGCGCTCAACGACCTGGGCCGCCCGGCCGTGGTGCGGCTCGCCGTGCTGGTCGACCGCGGCCACCGCGAGCTGCCGATCCGCGCCGACCACGTCGGCAAGAACCTCCCCAGCGCACGCTCGGAGCGGGTCAGCGTCCGGGTCGAGGAGGTCGACGGGGTCGACGAGGTGCGGATCGCATGAGGAAGCACCTGCTCTCCATCGACGACCTCGGCGTCGACGACATCGCCACGCTCTTCGAGACGGCCGCGGAGATGCACGACGTGCAGCGCCGCGAGGTCAAGAAGCTCCCCGCGCTGCGCGGACGCACGGTCATCAACCTGTTCTTCGAGGACTCCACCCGCACCCGGTCGAGCTTCGAGATCGCCGGCAAGTGGCTCTCCGCGGACACCATCAACATCACCGGCAAGGGCTCCTCGGCCTCCAAGGGCGAGAGCCTGCGCGACACCGTGCTGACGGTCTGCGCGATGGGCGTCGACGCCCTGGTGATGCGCCACGGCGCCAGCGGGTCGGCGCAGCAGGTCAGCGAGTGGGTCGACGCGGTCGTCATCAACGCCGGCGACGGCACCCACGAGCACCCGACCCAGGCGCTGCTCGACGCCTACACGCTGCAGCGCCGGCTCGGCTCGCTGGAGGGCCGCCACGTCGTGCTGGTCGGCGACCTGACGCACAGCCGGGTCTTCCGCTCCAACGTCCTCAGCCTGACGAAGCTCGGCGCCGAGGTGACCGTGGTCGCCCCGCCGACGCTGATGCCCAGCGGCATCGACGCCTGGTCGGCGGCGGCCGGCTTCGCCACGTCGTACGACCTCGACGCGGTGCTGCCGAAGGCGGACGCCGTGATGATGCTGCGGGTCCAGCGCGAGCGGATGTCGGGCGGGTTCTTCCCCAGCGCCCGCGAGTACACCGTCGGCTACGGCCTGACCCGCGACCGGCTCGCGCTGCTCGGGCCGGACGTGCCGATCTGCCACCCCGGCCCGATGAACCGCGGGCTCGAGATCGCCGCCGACGCCGCCGACGCGGCCCAGTCCGCGGTGCTCGACCAGGTCTCCGCGGGCGTCGCGGTCCGCATGTCCGTGCTCTACCACCTGCTCGCCGGAGAGGGGGCTCAGTCGTGAGTCTCGACAAGCTCGACCACCGAGGAACGCTCGTCATCAAGGGAGCCTCCCTCCTGGGAGCCACCACCGCCGACCTCCTCATCGAGGACGGCGTCATCCGCGAGATCGGCTCGGTCGCCGCGACGGGTGCCCGGGTCATCGACGCCGACGGCCTCGTCGCGCTGCCGGGCCTGGTCGACCTGCACACCCACCTGCGCGAGCCGGGGCGTGAGGACGCCGAGACCGTGCTGTCGGGCTCCCGGGCCGCGGCGGTCGGCGGCTTCACCGCGGTGCTCGCGATGGCCAACACCAGCCCGGTCACCGACACGGCGGAGAACGCCGAGCGGGTCCTCGACCTGGGCCGCGCCGCCGGCCTCGTGGACGTCGTGCCGGTCGGTGCGGTCACCAAGGGGCTCGCCGGCGAGGAGCTCGCCGAGCTCGGCCTGATGGCCCGCTCCCGCGCGAAGGTGCGTGTCTTCTCCGACGACGGCAAGTGCGTCGCCGACGCCCGGGTGATGCGCCGGGCGCTGGAATACGTGAAGGCCTTCGGCGGCGTGATCAGCCAGCACTCCCAGGACCCGACACTGGCCGGGCCCACCTCCTGCTGCCACGAGGGCGAGCTCTCCGGCCGGCTCGGACTGCCGGGCTGGCCCGGGGTCGCCGAGGAGGTCATCGTCGCCCGCGACGTGATGCTCGCCCGCCACACCGGCAGCCGGGTCCACGTCGCCCACGTCTCCACCGCGGGCAGCGTCGAGGTGCTGCGCTGGGCCAAGGCGCAGGGGATCGCGGTGACCGCCGAGGTCACCCCGCACCACCTGATGCTCACCAGCGACCTGCTGGCCGGCTACGACCCGACGTTCAAGGTCAACCCGCCGCTGCGCCCCGACGAGGACGTCGCGGTGCTGCGCGAGGCGCTGGCCGATGGCACCATCGACGCCGTCGCCACCGACCACGCCCCGCACGCGCGTCACGACAAGGAGCACGCGTTCGTCGATGCGGCCTTCGGCATGCTCGGTCTCGAGACCGCGCTCTCGGTCGTCACCACGCTGATGGTCGAGACCGGCGCCATGGGCTGGGCCGACGTGGCCCGGGTCATGTCGGCCACCCCCGCCCGCATCGCCGGCCTGGAGCACCAGGGCCGGCCCCTCGAGGTCGGCGAGCCCGCCAACCTCACCCTCGTGGACCCTAAGGCGCAGGTCACCGTCGACCGCGACGCCTCGGTGTCCCTCTCGCGCAACAACCCCTGGCACGGCCGGTCGCTGACCGGTGCCGTGCACGCCACGCTGCTGCGCGGCGTACCCACCGTTCTGGAAGGAGCCCTCGCGTGAGTGGCCACAAGCTCGGCACCCGCAGTCCCGCCCTGCTGGTCTTGGAGGACGGCCGCGCGTTCCGCGGCGAGGCGTTCGGCGCCGAGGGCGAGACCTTCGGCGAGGCGGTGTTCTCCACCGGCATGACCGGCTACCAGGAGACGCTCACCGACCCGTCCTACCACCGCCAGGTGGTCGTGATGACCGCCCCGCACGTCGGCAACACCGGCGTCAACGACGAGGACCCGGAGTCGCGCCGGATCTGGGTGGCCGGGTACGTCGTGCGCGACCCCGCGCGCGTCTCGTCCAACTGGCGCGCCCGGCGCACCCTCGACGACGAGCTGCGCGAGCAGGGCGTCGTCGGGATCAGCGGCGTCGACACCCGGGCGCTGACCCGGCACCTGCGCGAGCGCGGCGCCATGCGCGTCGGGATCTCCACCACCGAGACCGACCCCGCCGCGCTGCTCGCCCGGGTCCTGGGGGCGGCCGAGATGGCCGGCACCGAGCTCGCCGACGAGGTCACCACCCAGGAGGCCTACGTCGTCCCCGCGCGCAACGTCGCCGACGGGGCGAAGCCGCTGGTGGTGGCCGCGGTCGACCTCGGCATCAAGGCCAACACCCCGCGGATGATGGCCGAGCGCGGCATCGAGGTGCACGTGCTGCCCTCGACGGTCACGCTCGAGGAGGTCAAGGCGATCTCGCCCGACGGGCTGTTCTTCTCCAACGGCCCCGGCGACCCGGCGGCCACGACCCACCAGATCGCGCTGCTGCAGGGGGCGCTGGAGGAGCAGATCCCCTACTTCGGGATCTGCTTCGGCAACCAGCTCTTCGGCCGCGCCCTGGGCTTCGACACGTACAAGCTGAAGTACGGCCACCGGGGCATCAACCAGCCGGTGATGGACCGCACCACCGGCAAGGTCGAGGTCACCTCGCACAACCACGGCTTCGCCGTCGACGCCCCGCTCACCGGCAGCACCACCACGCCGTACGGCGAGGCGAGCGTCAGCCACGTCTGCCTCAACGACGACGTGGTCGAGGGCCTCGAGCTGCGCGACGCGGACGGTCGGCTCACGTCGTTCTCCGTGCAATACCACCCCGAGTCCGCCGCGGGTCCCCACGACGCGGCGTACCTCTTCGACCGCTTCGTGGACCTGATCCGGAAGGAGGCCTGAGATGCCGAAGCGTGACGACATCAAGTCGGTCCTGGTCATCGGCTCCGGGCCGATCATCATCGGCCAGGCCTGTGAGTTCGACTACTCCGGCACCCAGGCCTGCCGCGTGCTGCGCGACGAGGGCCTGCGGGTGATCCTGGTCAACTCCAACCCCGCCACGATCATGACCGACCCGGAGTTCGCCGACGCGACCTACGTCGAGCCGATCACGGCGGAGTACGTCGAGAAGGTGATCGCCAAGGAGCGCCCCGACGCGCTGCTGGCGACGCTGGGCGGCCAGACCGCCCTCAACTGCGCGGTCGCCCTCGACGCCGCCGGCGTCCTGGAGAAGTACGGCGTGGAGCTGATCGGCGCCTCCATCGAGGCCATCGACCGCGGCGAGAACCGCCAGGTATTCAAGGGCATCGTCGAGGAGCTCGGCGGCGAGTGCGCCAAGTCCGTCATCTGCCACTCGATGGAGGACTGCCTCGCCGCCGCGGACACGCTCGGCTACCCGATGGTGGTGCGCCCGTCGTTCACGATGGGCGGCACCGGCTCGGGGATGGCCTACGACGAGACCGACCTGCGCCGCATCGCCGGCTCCGGCCTGGCCGCCAGCCCGACCACCGAGGTGCTCCTCGAGGAGTCGATCATCGGCTGGAAGGAGTACGAGCTCGAGGTCATGCGCGACACCGCGGACAACGTGGTGATCATCTGCTCGATCGAGAACCTCGACCCGATGGGCGTGCACACCGGCGACTCGATCACGGTCGCGCCGGCGATGACGCTGACCGACCGCGAGTACCAGAAGATGCGCGACCTCGCGATCGGCATCATCCGCTCGGTGGGCGTCGACACCGGCGGCTGCAACATCCAGTACGCCGTGAACCCCGCAGACGGCCGGCTGATCGTGATCGAGATGAACCCCCGGGTGTCGCGCTCGAGCGCGCTCGCCTCGAAGGCCACCGGCTTCCCGATCGCCAAGATCGCGGCCAAGGTGGCGATCGGCTACACCCTCGACGAGATCCCCAACGACATCACGG
This sequence comes from Nocardioides pacificus, assembly GCF_054775955.1. Taxonomy (NCBI): domain Bacteria; kingdom Bacillati; phylum Actinomycetota; class Actinomycetes; order Propionibacteriales; family Nocardioidaceae; genus Nocardioides; species Nocardioides pacificus. Next base: position 45,811 of record NZ_BAAHCI010000003.1, on the reverse strand, counting down.
TCCGCGAGGACGGCTCGAGCACGCCGGCCAGCTTCGAGCCGGCACTCGACTACGTCGTGGTGAAGGTGCCGCGCTTCGCGTTCGAGAAGTTCCCCGGCGCCGACCCCACGCTGACCACCCACATGAAGTCGGTGGGCGAGGCGATGTCGATCGGGCGCAACTTCACCGAGGCGCTGCAGAAGGCGCTGCGCTCCCTGGAGAGCAAGAACGCGGTCTTCGACTTCGCGCCCGTGGGCCACGACGCGCTCGACCGCGACGCGCTGCTGGAGTCGGTGAAGGTCCCGCACGACGGCCGGCTGCGCGAGGTGATGGACGCGATCCGCGCCGGCGCCACGCCCGAGCAGGTCTTCGACGCCACCAAGATCGACCCGTGGTTCGTCGACCAGCTCTTCCTGATCCGCGAGATCGCTGAGGAGATCGACGCCGCCGAGCGTCTCGACGAGACCATCCTGCGCCTGGCCAAGCGGCACGGCTTCTCCGACGCCCAGATCGGCCGGATCCGCGGCCTGCGCGAGGACGTCGTGCGCGGCGTGCGCCAGGCCCTCGGGGTGCGCCCGGTCTACAAGACCGTCGACACCTGCGCGGCCGAGTTCGCCGCCGCCACGCCCTACCACTACTCGTCGTACGACGAGGAGACCGAGGTCCGCCCCCGCGAGAAGCAGGCGGTGATCATCCTCGGCTCCGGGCCCAACCGGATCGGGCAGGGGATCGAGTTCGACTACTCGTGCGTGCACGCGTCGCTGGCCCTCTCGGAGGCCGGCTACGAGACCATCATGGTCAACTGCAACCCCGAGACCGTCTCGACCGACTACGACACCTCAGACCGGCTCTACTTCGAGCCGCTCACGCTCGAGGACGTGCTCGAGGTCGTCCACGCCGAGCAGCAGGCCGGCCCCGTCGCCGGCGTCATCTGCCAGCTCGGCGGCCAGACCCCGCTGGGCCTGGCCCAGGGGCTCGCGGACGCCGGCGTCCCGATCGTCGGCACCTCGCCGGCGGCGATCCACCTCGCGGAGGACCGCGGCTCGTTCGGCCGGGTGCTGCACCAGGCCGGGCTGACCGCCCCCAAGCACGGCACCGCCACGTCGTACCCCGAGGCGCAGGAGATCGCCGCCGAGATCGGCTACCCGGTCCTGGTCCGGCCCTCCTACGTGCTCGGCGGGCGCGGCATGGAGATCGTCTACGACGACGCCTCGCTGGAGAGCTACCTCGAGAAGTACGTCGCCAACGGGCTGATCAACGCCGAGCAGCCGGTGCTCGTGGACCGCTTCCTCGACGACGCGATCGAGATCGACGTCGACGCGATCTTCGACGGCGAGGAGCTCTACCTCGGCGGCGTGATGGAGCACATCGAGGAGGCCGGCATCCACTCCGGAGACTCCTCCTGCGCGCTGCCGCCGATCACCCTCGGGGCGCGTGAGATCGGCCGGATCCGCGACGCCACGCTCGCGATCGCCCGCGGCGTCGGGGTGCGGGGGCTGCTCAACATCCAGTTCGCGCTGAGCTCCGACATCCTCTACGTCCTCGAGGCCAACCCGCGTGCCAGCCGCACGGTGCCGTTCGTCTCCAAGGCGACCGCGATCCCGCTGGCCAAGGCGGCCTCGCGGGTGATGCTCGGCGAGACCGTCGCGGAGCTGCGCGCCGCCGGGGTGCTGCCCGCCACCGGCGACGGCGGCGACCTGCCGGCCTCGGCGCCGATCGCGGTCAAGGAGGCGGTGATGCCCTTCAACCGGTTCAAGACCGCCGACGGGCAGAACGTCGACACCGTGCTCGGCCCGGAGATGAAGTCGACCGGCGAGGTGATGGGCTTCGACGCCGACTTCGGCACCGCCTTCGCCAAGGCGCAGACCGCGGCGTTCGGCCCGCTGCCGACGTCGGGTCGGATCTTCGTCTCGATGGCCAACCGCGACAAGCGCTCGATGATCTTCCCGATCAAGGTGCTGGCCGACCAGGGCTTCGAGATCCTGGCCACCCAGGGGACCGCCGACGTGCTGCGCCGCAACGGCATCGACACGACCGTCGTGCGCAAGCAGTGGGAGGGCCCCGGCCCCGACGGAGAGCCGACCACGGTCCAGCTGATCCTCGACGGCAAGATCGATCTCATCGTGAACACGCCCTACGGCACCTCCGGCGGTCACGCGCGCATCGACGGCTACGAGATCCGCACCGCGGCGGTGATGGCCAACATCCCCTGCATCACGACGGTGTCCGGCCTCGGTGCTGCCGTGCAGGGCATCGAGGCGATGCGGCGCGGGACGATCGGCGTGCGCAGCCTGCAGGACTGGGCCCGGGCGCCCGAGGTGCCCGGAACGCCGCCGGGGGAGACGCAGTGACCTACCGCCTCCTCTTCGACCGCCTGCTGACCCGCACCGACCCCGAGCGCGCCCACCACACGGCGTTCACGGGGATCCGGGCGGCCCGTCCCGCCACGGCGCGCGTCCTCGGACGTCGGACGGCGGGGGCGGCGCCGGTCGAGGCGATGGGGCTGCGCTTCCCGCACGTGCTCGGGCTGGCGGCGGGCTTCGACAAGAACGCCGTGGGCATCGACGCGCTCGGCGCGCTGGGCTTCGGCCACGTGGAGATCGGCACGGTCACCGGCGAGGCGCAGCCCGGCAACCCCAAGCCGCGGCTGTTCCGGCTGCCCGCGGACCGGGCGATCGTCAACCGGATGGGCTTCAACAACGACGGCGCGGAGGTGGTGGCTCGCCGGCTCGCCCAGCGTGCCTCGCGCCGGCTCAGCGACGGCGGCCCGGTCCTGGGGGTCAACATCGGCAAGACCAAGCTGGTCGCCGAGGAGGACGCCATCGGCGACTACGAGAAGAGCGCCCGGCTGCTCGCGCCGTTCGCCGACTACCTCGTGGTCAACGTGAGCTCGCCCAACACCCCGGGGCTGCGCGACCTGCAGGCCGTGGAGAAGCTCGAGCCGCTGCTCACCGCCGTACGACGGCAGGCGGACGCGGTCACCGCCGACCGGGCCGCCCCGGTGCCGCTGCTGGTCAAGATCGCGCCCGACCTCAGCGACGACGACGTGCTGGCCGTCGCCGACCTCGCCGAGTCGATCGGGCTCGACGGGATCATCGCCACCAACACCACCATCCGACGCGACCACCTCCTCACCCCGGCCGCGCAGGTCGAGGCGATCGGCGCGGGCGGCGTCTCGGGGCAGCCCGTGGCGGAGCGGTCGCTGGAGGTGCTGCGCCTGCTGCGCACCCGGGTCGGGGACGCCCTGACCCTGGTCTCGGTGGGCGGCATCACGACGGTCGACGACGCCCGGACCCGCCTCGAGGCCGGCGCCCACCTGCTGCAGGGCTACAGCGCCTTCGTCTACGAGGGCCCGGTGTGGCCCTCGCGGATCGTGCGCGGGCTGGACGCCACGACGAGATGACCGAGGCCCCCAGCGCCACCTCCCGCCCCGCCGTCGGCCCCCTGCATGCCGTCGGCGAGGTGCTGGCGACCAAGCGGGTCGGCGCCTACCAGCACCTGACGCTGACGGCGCCGGGCATCCCCGAGCGGTTCCGCCCGGGGACGTTCGTGGCGCTCTCGCTGGGGCCGGCCGAGGGGACCGCCGCCGACAGCGTGCGGCTCGGCCGGCGGGCGCTGTGGATCCACCGGGTCAAGCCCACGGGCGGCCACGGCCCGACGATCGACGTGGTCGTCGAGCCCCGCGGGGTCGGGTCCGCCCACCTGGCCGGGCTCGCGGTGGGCGAGCGGGTCGCGATCACCGGGCCGCTGGGACGGCCGTTCGCGCTGCCCAAGGAGCCGGTGGCGTGCGTGCTCGTCGGGGAGGGGCACTCCGCAGCGCCGCTCTTTCCGCTCGCCGAGCGGCTGCGGGAGCGGGGGAGCACGGTCACGCTCCTGCTCGGCGCCTCCGACGAGGCCCACCTGCTCGACGCGCTCGAGGCGCGCCGGACCGCCCGGTCGGTCACCGTCGTCACCGCGGACGGCTCGGTGGGCCAGCGCGGTGCCGTGGCGGACGCGGTCGCCGATCTCATCGCCCGCGCCCGCGCCGACGTGGTCTACGCCGCCGGCAGCGTCGCGACGCTGCACGCCGCCGCTCTCGCCGCCGAGCAGGCCGGCGCCTGGAGCCAGACCGCCCTCGAGCGCCCGCTCACCTGCGCCACCGGCCTGTGCCAGGGCTGCACGATCCCCGTCGTCGGGGAGGACGGGGTGGCGCGGCTCGTGCGAGCCTGCGTCGACGGCCCGGTGCTGCGCGGCGACCGGGTCCGCTGGGCAGAGCTGCTGGAGGCGGTCCCGTGAGCGAGGACGCGAGCGGGTTCGAGCCGGTCGGGGTGGGCGAGCTGCGGCTGGCCTCGCCGGTGATGACCGCCGCCGGCTGCGCGGGCAGCGGTCGCGAGCTCGCCGCGTACGGCGCGCTGGACGCGGTGGGCGCCTTCGTCACCCGCACGATCACCCTCGACCCACGAGTCGGCGGTCCGCAGCCGCGGATCGTCGAGAGCCCGGCCGGTCTCGTGCACGCCGTCGGCCTGCAGAACCCCGGCCTCGAGCCGTTCCTGGCCACCGAGCTGCCCTGGCTGGTCCAGCAGGGCGTCCGGGTCGTGGTGTCCATCGCGGGGACGACCGTGGGGGAGTACGCCGACCTCGCACGGCGCCTCGGGCGGGCGCCCGGGCTGGTCGGCCTCGAGCTGGACCTCGGTGAGCCGGACCCCGCCGGCTGCGGCGTGCTCGACGCGTCCGAGCCCGAGCGGGCGGCGGCCGTCGTGTCGGCGGTGTGCCAGGACCTGCCGCGCGGCCTCCAGGTCTGGGCCAAGGTGCGCCCCGACGTCACCCGCGTCGTGTCGACGGCCCGCGCCGTCAGCGAGGCCGGTGCGGATGCGGTCGTGATCGGCCACGCGCTGCCCGCGGCGTTCCCAGACGGGCGCCCCGGCGGGCTCAGCGGCCCGGCCGTCGGCCCGGTGGCGCTGCGCTGTGTCGCCCAGACGCACGCCGCGCTGCCCGCCGTACCCCTGATCGCCGCCGGAGGGGTGAGCACCGCCGACGACGTCCGCCGCTTCCTCGACGCCGGTGCCCGCGCCGTCCAGGTCGGCACCGCTCTGCTGCACGACCCCACCGCCGTCACGAGGATCGTGGCCGACCTGCGAGGAGAGACCCGATGACCGGTCCCACCGCCCCCTTCGGGGCCCGCCTGCACGCTGCTGTCGAGGCTCGAGGACCGCTCTGCGCGGGCATCGACCCGCACGCCGCGCTGCTTGACCGCTGGGGACTGGGCGACGACGTGGCCGGCCTGGAGCGCTTCGCGCTGACCGCGACCGAGGCGATCGCCCCGGTGGTCTCGGTGCTCAAGCCGCAGTCGGCGTTCTTCGAGCGGTTCGGGAGCCGCGGGATCGCGGTCCTGGAGCGGGTGATCGCCACGGCCCGCGACGCCGGCGCGCTGGTGCTGCTCGACGTCAAGCGCGGCGACATCGGCTCCACCTCCCAGGCCTACGCCGACGCCTACCTCGACCCGGCCTCGCCGCTGGCCGTGGACGCCATCACCGCCAGCCCCTACCTCGGGATGGGCTCGCTGCTCCCGATGGTCGAGACGGCCGTGCGGCACGGCGCCGGACTGTTCGTGCTCGCGCTGACCTCCAACCCCGAGGGTCCGCAGTTCCAGCACGCCACGACCGAGGCTGGGCGCACCGTCGGAGGCACCGTCCTCGACGAGCTGGCCGGGCTCAACGAGGGCGTGAGTCCGCTGGGCTCCTTCGGCGCCGTGGTTGGCGCCACGGTGACCGGCACCGAGGAGTCGTTCGCCATCAACGGCCCCCTGCTCGCGCCGGGCGTCGGGGCGCAGGGCGGCACGCTCCACGACGTACGACGTGTCTTCGGCGACGCCGCCCGCCACGTGCTGCCGGCCTCCTCGCGCGAGATCCTGCAGGCCGGCCCGGATCCGCAGGCGCTGCGCGAGGCCGCGCTGCGGGTCAACGACGCCTTCGCCGTGCTGCGCGGATGAGGCGATGATGCGAGCCAGTCGGAGAAGCCAGGGTGGCCGGGGGATCCGGGGCAGCGCCGCCGCCGCGCTCGGGGCCGTGCTGGTGGCCGGGGGACTCGCGGTGGCCGGCTGCGCGGACGAGGGCGAGCGCTACTGCGACGCCGTGGGCGAGCACCAGGAGGACCTGGCCGAGGTCGCCGAGTCGCGGTCCGGCTATGCCCTGCTCGAGGCGCTGCCCGCCTACCGCGACCTCGCCGCCCAGGCCCCGACGGACATCCGGGCGGAGTGGAGCCTCGTGGTCAAGCGGCTCTCCGCGCTCGACGGCGCCCTCGACGACGCCGGCGCGGACCCCGCGACGTACGACCCGAAGAAGCCGCCCGGCGACGTGACCGAGGAGGAGCAGGCGATGATCGCCGCCGCGGCGACCGCGCTGGGCGATCCGGAGACCGTGGAGGCGATGAGCTCGATCGAGCAGCAGGCCCTCGACGTGTGCAAGACCTCGCTCTACGGCTGAGCCCGCCGAGCGGCAGCGACGGCCTGCGAGCGGGAGAGGCTGTGACCCGGATCGCAGGTTCCGTGCCGCTGGCTCGGACCGCGTTGCCAAGCAATTTCGGTTCTGACTACATTGACGACCGACTCCACCCGCACGAAGACGAGGACCTCCACGTGGCATTGCCCCCGCTCACGCCCGAACAGCGCCAGGCGGCGCTCCAGAAGGCGGCCGCGTCGCGCCGGGAGCGTGCCGAGGTGAAGAACCGGCTGAAGAACTCCGGAGCCTCGATCGTCGACGTCCTGCACCAGGGCCAGGAGAACGAGGTCATCGGCAAGATGCGCGTGGTCGACCTCCTGCAGGCGATGCCCGGTGTGGGCAAGGTCCGCGCCAAGCAGCTGATGGAGCGTCTGAGCATCGCCGAGAGCCGGCGCGTGCGTGGCCTCGGGGCCAAGCAGGTCGCCGCCCTCGAGCGCGAGTTCACCGCGCGTGACTGACCAGACCCCGCAGGGCACCTCGCGACTGGTCGTGCTGGCCGGCCCGACAGCCGTCGGCAAGGGCACCGTCGCCTCCCGGATCCGCGAGGAGCACCCCGAGGTCTGGATCTCCGTCTCGGCCACGACGCGTCCTCCGCGCCCTGGCGAGGTGGACGGTGTCCACTACTGGTTCGTCTCCGACGAGGAGTTCGACCGGATGATCGCCGAGGACGCCCTGCTGGAGTGGGCCGTGGTGCACAAGGCGGCCCGCTACGGCACCCCGCGCGGACCGGTCGAGAAGGCGCTCGCGGCCGGTCGGCCGGCCATGCTGGAGATCGACCTGCAGGGCGCTCGCCAGGTCCGCACCACGATGCCGCAGGCGCTCTTCGTCTTCCTCAAGCCCCCGTCGTGGGACGAGCTGGTGCGTCGACTGGTCGGCCGCGGCACCGAGTCCGAGGCCGAGCGGACCCGTCGCCTCGAGACCGCGCGGCTCGAGCTGGCCGCCGAGGAGGAGTTCGACGTCACCATCGTGAACCGCGAAGTTCATGCTGCGGCCGACGAGTTGGTAGCCTTGATGACACTGTGACCTTTTCGGTCGCCATCTCCATCCCAGCTCCACCCCCTAACAACTGTGAGGCTCACGCGTGTCTGCCCCGAACATCGACGCCCAGGGCGTGACCAACCCCCCGATCGACGACCTGCTGACCAAGACGGACAGCAAGTACAAGCTGGTCCTCTACAGCGCCAAGCGCGCCCGGCAGATCAACGCCTACTACTCCCAGCTCGGCGAGGGCCTGCTCGAGTACGTCGGCCCCCTCGTGGACACCCACGTGCAGGAGAAGCCCCTCTCGATCGCGCTGCGCGAGATCAACGAGGACCTGCTGACCTGTGAGGACGTCGACCCGGCCGAGCTCGCCGCCGAGGAGGCCGCTGCGAAGGCGGCCGCCGCCGAGGCTGCGTTCAGCGGCCCGGCTGAGTGATCTCATCGGTCCTTTGACCTCCCAGCACGACGACGAGGCCGTGTCCCCCCGCGGGGCACGGCCCTCTGTCGTCCTCGGCGTGTCCGGCGGCATCGCGGCCTACAAGGCCTGCGAGCTGCTGCGCCGGCTGACCGAGTCCGGCCACGACGTGACCGTCGTACCCACCGCGAGCGCGCTCGAGTTCGTCGGTGCCCCCACCTGGGCGGCGCTGTCGGGCAAGCCGGTCGCCGCCGACGTGTGGACGTCGGTCCACGAGGTGCCCCACGTCCGGATCGGCCAGCACGCCGACCTCGTCGTGGTCGCCCCCGCGACCGCCGACCTGCTCGCCAAGGCGGCGCACGGTTTGGCCGACGACCTGCTGACCAACACCCTGCTCACCGCGCGCTGCCCGGTCGTGTTCGTCCCGGCGATGCACACCGAGATGTGGGAGCACCCCGCCACGGCCGCCAACGTCGCGATCCTGCGCTCGCGGGGCGCGATCGTCGTCGAGCCGGCCGAGGGTCGCCTCACCGGCAAGGACACCGGCAAGGGCCGGCTGCCCGAGCCGGCCGAGATCTTCGAGCTGGCCACCGAGGTGCTGGCCCGGGGCGCCGGCTCGGCCGACCTGGCCGGCCGCCACGTCGTCGTCTCCGCCGGGGGCACCCGCGAGCGACTCGACCCGGTGCGCTTCCTGGGCAACCGCTCCTCGGGGCTGATGGGCTACGCGCTCGCCCGGGCGGCGGCCGCACGCGGCGCCGAGGTGACGCTGGTGGCCGCCAACGTGAGCCTGCCCGATCCGGCCGGGACGACCGTCGTACGCGTGGAGAGCACCGCCGAGCTGCGCGACGCCGTCGTCGCGGCCGCGGCCGGTGCGGACGCCGTGGTGATGGCTGCTGCCCCTGCCGACTTCCGGCCGCTCGACGTGAGCGACGCCAAGATCAAGAAGCGCGACGACGGCTCGGTCGAGCCGATCGCGCTCACCCAGAACCCCGACATCCTCGCCGAGATCGCCCAGCACCGCAGCCGACCGGGCAGCGTCGTGGTGGGCTTCGCTGCCGAGACAGGCGACGCGAGCGGCTCGGTGCTCGAGCATGCCCGGGCCAAGCTCGCCCGCAAGGGTTGCGACCTGCTCGTGGTCAACGACGTCAGCGGGGGAGCCGTCTTCGGCAGCCCCGACACGGAGGCGGTCATCCTGGCCGCCGACGGCGCCGGCGTCGAGGTGCCGCACGGATCCAAGTCCTCGCTCGCGCACGTGATCTGGGACCAGGTCCACGCGCGCTTGGACGCCTAGAACCCCTCTGGGGCGACACGACTAAGGTGTCGCTCACACCATCGAACGGGAGTGAGTACGACTGTGGCTGGACGTCTTTTCACGTCGGAGTCGGTGACCGAGGGTCACCCCGACAAGATCGCTGACCAGATCAGCGACACGGTTCTCGACTACCTCCTGGAGCACGACCCCGACAGCCGGGTCGCCGTGGAGACGCTGCTGACCACCGGCCTCGTGGTCGTGGCCGGCGAGGTCACCACGAAGGCCTACGCGCCCGTGGCGGAGCTGGTGCGCATGCGGATCCTCGAGATCGGCTACGACAGCTCCGAGAAGGGCTTCGACGGGCACAGCTGTGGCGTCCAGGTCGCCATCGGCGGCCAGTCGCTCGACATCGCCCAGGGCGTCGACTCCGGCCACGAGACCCGCGTGGAGTCCTCGGCCGACGAGCTCGACCAGCAGGGCGCCGGCGACCAGGGCCTGATGTTCGGCTACGCCTGCGACGACACCCCCGAGCTGATGCCGCTGCCGATCATGATCGCGCAGCGTCTCTCGCAGAAGCTGACCGAGGTGCGCAAGGACGGCACGCTCGACTACCTGCGCCCGGACGGCAAGACCCAGGTCACCATCGAGTACGACGCGGACAACCGCCCCGTGCGCGTGGACACCGTCGTCCTGTCGACCCAGCACGCGGGCCACATCGACCTCGAGTCGACGCTGCTGCCCGACATCCGCAAGCACGTCATCGACCCGGTGCTCGCGACGTTCGACATCGCCTCCGAGGGCTACCGGCTGCTGGTCAACCCCACCGGTCGCTTCGTCGTCGGCGGGCCGATGGGCGACGCCGGCCTGACCGGTCGCAAGATCATCATCGACACCTACGGCGGCATGGCCCGCCACGGCGGCGGCGCCTTCTCGGGCAAGGACCCGTCGAAGGTCGACCGCTCCGCGGCCTACGCCATGCGCTGGGTGGCCAAGAACGTCGTCGCCGCCGGGCTCGCCCGTCGCTGCGAGGCGCAGGTCGCCTACGCCATCGGCAAGGCCAGCCCCGTCGGCGTCTTCGTGGAGACGTTCGGCACCGGCGTCGTCCCCGACGAGAAGATCCAGGACGCCGTGCTCGAGGTCTTCGACCTGCGCCCCGCCGCGATCATCCGCGACCTGGACCTGAAGCGCCCGATCTACACCCAGACCGCCGCCTACGGCCACTTCGGCCGCGAGCTCCCCGACTTCACCTGGGAGCGCACGGACCGGGCCGAGGCGCTGAAGGCTGCTGTCGGGGTCTGAGCCCTCGGTTAGTTTCACGAGTTAACTCGTGAAACGGTCACTTCCCACGTGAAGGTTCACGTGGGAAGTGACCGTTTCGTGTGGTCAGTACGACGAGCGCGGGGCCCGGCACGGGGACCGGCCGGGGACTGTCCGCGCCGGCTGGTAGGAATACCCGCGATGAACTCCTCCGGCCCAGACTCGATCGGCCCCGACCCCACCCTCGACCAGCCCGAGCTGCTGCCCGGCCTGGTCCGGGCGTCCGTGCGCCGCTCGAAGCAGCGCAAGGCGGCGGGTGAGAAGGCCAAGGCCAAGCAGGCCGAGCCGGCCGAGGTCGACCCGATCGCGCGGGTGCTCGTCGACGTGCCGCTGGCCCACCTGGACCGGCCCTTCGACTACACGGTGCCGGCGGCCATGGGCGAGGGCGCCGTCCCGGGGGCCCGGGTCAAGGTGCGCTTCGCCGGCCAGGACGTCGACGGGTACGTCGTGGCGCGCGCGGCCGCGAGTGAGCACACCGGCCGCCTCTTCCCGCTGCGGCGCCTGGTCAGCCCCGAGCCCGTCCTGGCCCCCGAGGTCGCCGAGCTCACCGCACTGATCGCCGAACGCTATGCCGGCACCCGCTCCGACGTGCTGCGCCTGGCCGTGCCGCCACGGCACGCCACCGTGGAGAAGGAGCCGCCGCCCGCGCGGGCGGATCCGCCGGCCTACGCCCCCGAGGCGGCGACGAGCGTCTGGTCCGCCCACGAGCACGCCGCCGCCTTCCTCACCCACCTCGCCGAGGGCCAGAGCCCGCGCGCGGTGTGGAACCCGCCTCCCGGCGCCGACTGGCCGCTGCTGGTCGCCCACGCCGCCGCCGCGACGTACTCCTCGGGACGCGGCGTGCTGGTCTGCGTCCCGGACGGCAAGGACGTCGCCCGTGTCGATGCCGCGCTGGCGGCGGTGCTGGGGGAGGGCCACCACGTGACGCTGACCGCCGACAGCGGCCCGGCGAAGCGCTACCGCGATTTCCTGGCGGTCAGCCGGGGCACGCGTCGCATCGTCGTGGGCACCCGCGCCGCCGCTCTCGCGCCCGTCCACGACCTCGGCCTGGTGGTGATCTGGGACGACGGCGACGACCTGCACGCCGAGCCCCGCGCGCCGTACCCGCACACCCGCGAGACGCTGCTGCTGCGCGCCGAGACCCAGCACACCGCCGCGATCGTGGGGGGCTTCGCGCGCTCGGTCGAGGCGGGCTACCTGCTGCGCACCGGCTGGGCCCGCGAGCTGGCCGCGCCGCGCGAGGTCGTGCGCCGACAGGTCACGGTCTCGGTCACCGGCGCCACCGACGTCGAGCTGGAGCGCGATCCGCTCGCCCGCGCCTCCCGGCTGCCGCGCCGGGCCTTCGATGCGATCCGCGCCGGCCTGGAGCAGGGCCCGGTCCTCGTCCAGACCCCGCGCAGCGGCTATGCCGCGAGCCTGGCCTGCGAGCGGTGCCGCACCCCCGCCAGGTGCGCGACCTGCGCGGGCCCGCTGGGGCTCACCGGCCCGACGACGCCCCCCGCCTGCCGGTGGTGCGGTACGGCGAACGACGCGTGGTCGTGCACCCACTGCGGCCACCGGGGCCTGCGTGCACCGGTCGTGGGGGAGGCGCGCACGGCCGAGGAGCTGGGCCGCACCTTCCCCAAGGTCCGGGTGCGCACCTCCGGGGGAGACAGCGTGCTGAGCCAGGTCCCACACTGGCCCGCCATCGTCGTGGCGACTCCCGGGGCGGAGCCGGTCGCCGACGGTGGCTATGGCGCGGTGGTGCTGCTCGACACCTGGCTGGTGCTGGCGCGCGCGGACCTGCGCACCGACGAGGAGGCGCTGCGTCGCTGGTGCAACGCGGCGGCCCTGGTGACCCCGGGCGGCGACGTGGTGGCGGTCGGGGACCCGTCGCACCCCGCGCTGCAGGCCCTGGTGCGCTGGGACCCGGCCGGGTTCGCCGAGCGCGAGACACGCGAGCGCGTCGAGGCTCACCTGCCGCCGGCCAGCCGGCTGGCCTCGATCACCGGGGCGCCGGGCGCGGTCGACGACGCGCTCACGCTGCTGGCCGCCCCCGAGGTCGCCGAGGTCCTCGGCCCGGTCCCCACCGGCGAGGAGGAGGTGCGGGCGGTGATCCGGGTCCCGCGCGCCCAGGGGCCCGCCCTGTCCCGGGCGCTCGGCGAGCTGCAGCGCGTGCGCAGCAGCCGCAAGCTCGACGCCGTACGCATCCAGGTCGACCCGCCCACCCTGTGACCTGACCGCCCGAACCGCCCGGGCGGTCGGGGGTGCCTCGCAGCCTCACTAGACTGTCCCGGCAGTCCACCCGCAAGGAGTTCCGTGCCCATCCAGCCCATCCGCCTGTTCGGCGACCCGGTCCTGCGCAAGCCCGCCCTCGAGGTCGTCGACTTCGACCGCGAGCTGCGCCGACTCGTCGCCGACCTGCACGACACCATGCTCGATGCGCCCGGCGCCGGGCTGGCCGCGCCGCAGATCGGCGTCGGGCTGCGGGTCTTCACCTGGTTCGTCGACGGGGAGGCCGGCCATCTGGTCAACCCGAGCCTGGACCTCTCCGAGGAGCTGCAGGACGGTCCCGAGGGCTGCCTGTCGCTGCCGGACCTCACCTTCGACTGCCGCCGGGCCCTCTCCGTGGTCGCGAGGGGCTTCAACATGCACGGCGACCCGGTCACCATCGAGGGCTCCGAGCTGCTCGCCCGCGCGATCCAGCACGAGACCGACCACCTCGACGGCGTGCTCTTCATCGACCGCCTCGACGAGCAGTCCCGCAAGGCGGCGATGAAGCAGATCCGCGAGTCGGACTGGTTCGGCGCCGAGCAGCCCACCATCAAGCTCTCCCCCCACCGCACGAACGGATTCGGACTCTGATGCGCGTCGTCTTCGCCGGCACCCCCGAGGTCGCCCTTCCCGCCCTGGACGCGATCGTCGCGTCCGACCACGAGCTCGTCGGCGTGGTCACCCGCCCCGACGCGCCCTCCGGCCGCGGCCGCAAGCTGGTCCCGAGCCCGGTCGCGGTGCGCGCCGAGGAGCTGGGCGTGCCGGTGCTCAAGCCCGAGCACCCGCGCGACCCCGACTTCCAGTCCGCCCTGCGCGAGCTGCGTCCCGACTGCTGCCCGGTCGTGGCGTACGGCGCGCTGCTGCCGCAGTCGGCGCTCGACATCCCCGAGCACGGCTGGGTCAACCTGCACTTCTCGTGTCTGCCGGCCTGGCGCGGCGCCGCTCCGGTGCAGCACTCGCTGTGGGCGGGCGACGAGGTCACCGGCGCCACGACCTTCCGCATAGTCAAGGCGCTCGACGCCGGCCCGACGTTCGGCGTGATGACCGAGCGGATCCGGCCCACCGACACCGCCGGCGACCTGCTGGGCCGGCTCGCCGAGGGCGGCGCGGGCCTGCTCGTCTCCACGCTCGACGGCATCGCCGACGGATCCCTCGTCGCCCGCGAGCAACAGGAGGAGGGCGTCAGCTTCGCCCCCAAGATCCTGGTCGAGGACGCCCGCATCGACTGGACCGAGCCGGCCGTCGCGGTCGACCGCCGCATCCGCGCCTGCACGCCGGGTCCTGGCGCCTGGTCGCTGCACGAGGGCGAGCGGATCAAGATCGGTCCGGTCACCGTCGCCGACGACCACGAGCCGCTGGCCCCCGGCGTCCTCGACGTCACCAAGAACGCCGTCTTCGTCGGCACCGCGACCGCGCCGGTGCGGCTCGGCGAGGTCAAGGCGTTCGGCAAGAAGCAGATGAACGCGGCCGACTGGGCGCGCGGCGTACGCCTCGAGCCCGGTGTCCGGTTCGGCGACGAGGCCCCTGCGGCTGACGCCTGATGGCCGACCCACGCGCCCGTGGCCGCCGCGGCGGGCGTCCCCCGCAGGGACGTCAGGCCGGGGCGCGGCCGGCCGGAGGTCAGCCGCCGCGGGCCAAGCCTCCCGTGGACCCGGCCCGCTCCGCGGCGTACGACGTGCTCAAGGCGGTGCGTCTCGAGGACGCCTACGCCAACCTCGCGCTGCCGCCGATGCTCGCCAGCCACGGGCTCAGCGGGCGCGACGCCGCCTTCGCCACCGAGCTGGTCTCGGGCACGATCAGGCGCCAGGGCACCTATGACGTGATCATCGACGCCTGCCTGGACCGCCCCAAGCTCGAGGCCAAGGTCCGCGACGCGCTGCGCCTGGGGGTCCACCAGCTGCTGTCGATGCGCGTCCCGTCGCACGCCGCGATCAGCACCACCGTCGACCTGGTCCGCGCCAAGGTCGGACAGGGCCCCGCCGGCTTCAGCAACGCCGTGCTCCGCAAGGTCGCCGAGCACGACCTGGCCGGCTGGGTGCGGCGGGTCGCGCCCGACCCCGGCACCGACCCCGTCGGCTTCGGCGTCGTCGCGCACAGCCACCCGCGCTGGGTCGTCGAGGAGCTGGGCCGCGCCCTCGGGGAGCGCCGCGACGAGCTCGACGCGCTGCTCACTGCAGACAACGAGGCACCTCGCGTGGTGCTGGTGGCGCGGCCCGGACGCTCGGAGATCGGCGAGCTCCCGGGCGAGCCGACCCACTTCTCGCCGTACGGCGTGGAGCTCGCCGGCGGTGACCCGTCGGGCGTGCCCGCGGTCGCCGAGGGGCGCGCCGGGGTCCAGGACGAGGGCTCGCAGCTGGTCGCCGTGGCGCTGGCCCGCGCGAGCGTCGAGGGGCGCGACGAGCGCTGGCTGGACCTGTGCGCCGGTCCGGGCGGCAAGGCGGCGCTGCTGGCCGCTCTGGCCGCCGGCGCCGGTGCGTCGCTGCTGGCCAACGAGCGGGCCCCGCACCGGGCGGGTCTGGTCCGCCGGTCGCTGGCCGGCGCGGCCGGCGTGAGCGGCGTCGTCGCCGGCGACGGCACCCGCCCCGCGTGGCCGGCCGACGCCTTCGACCGGGCGCTGGTCGACGCCCCGTGCTCGGGTCTGGGGGCGCTGCGTCGGCGTCCGGAGTCGCGCTGGCGGCGTCGTCCCAGCGATCTCGAACAGCTCGTGCCGCTGCAGCGAGCGCTGCTGGCGGGTGCCCTGGACAGCGTCCGACCGGGCGGCGTCGTGCTCTACGCGACCTGCTCGCCGGTGCTCGCCGAGACGGCCGGCGTCGTGGAGGCCGTGCTGGCCCAGCGCGACGACGTCGTCCTCGAGGACGTGACCGCGCTGCTCCCCGACGTACCCGACGCGACCGGGCCGCTGCCCGGCACCATGCAGCTGTGGCCGCACCGGCACCGCACCGACGCGATGTTCCTGGCGCTGCTGCGGCGCAGCTGACAGCTCCGGAGCGGCCAGGGGCTCAATCGGCGAGGTGGCGCAGGTAGCGCTGCGGCTCGTCGAGGTAGCGCCGCCAGTGCTGCACCAGGTCGAGCTCCTCCCAGGTGGTCTCGCGCAGACCCCACTCGCCGACCTCCAGTAGCCGGGCCCCCGGCAGCGCGGCGAGCACGGGGGAGTGCGTGGCGCACAGCACCTGGCCCTTCTGCTCGACCACGTCGTTGAGCGCCGCCATCAGCCCCATCGTCGAGGAGAACGACAGCGCCGCCTCCGGCTCGTCGAGGCAGTAGAGGCCGGGGGAGTCGAAGCGGCTGCGCAGCACCGCGAGGAACGACTCGCCGTGGCTCATCTCGTGAAAGCTCGGGTCACGGCCGCTGGAGTGGCTGTCCATGAACGTGTACCAGCCGTGCATGGTCTCGGCCCGCAGGAAGAACCCCCACCGGCTCGCCCCGATGCCGCGCTGCAGCTGCAGCGCCCGGCTCAGGGGGGACTCGGTGGGCCGCGTCGCGTGGTGCCCCTGGGTGGAGCCGCCCTCCGGGGAGAGGCCGTAGGCCATCGCCACCGCCTCGACGAGGGTGGACTTGCCCGAGCCGTTCTCCCCGACGAGCAGCGTCACGCCCTTGGCCAGGTCGAGCCCCTCGTCCATCACCTGGGCGACGGCCGGCACGGTCAGCGGCCACTCGTGCGCCGACAGGTCGTGGTCGCGGCGGGCCGACACCCGGACCACCGGGGGCTGGTCGAAGTCCATGCGGCGAACGTAGCGGCCCTCACCGACGTACGGCGTACCGCGTGTGCACGGCGTACGGCGAGTGGTGGACGGTGAGCACCTCGAGGTCGACGTCGTGGTCGAAGCCGTCGAAGAGGCGCTTCCCGGCACCGAGCACCACCGGCGCCACCGAGATCGCCAGCTCGTCCACCACCCCGGCGGCCAGGGCCTGGCGGATGACGTCGGCGCCTCCGCCGATGGACACGTCCTTGCCCTCGGCCGCCGCGGCGGGCGCGGGCCAGGGCGGTGTCGAGGCCGTCCACGAAGGTGAACCCGCTCTCCGGCGGCGGGGCGTCGCCCAGCCGGTGCGTGAGGACGAAGAGCGGCCCGCCGAACGGGTTGCTGCCGCCCCAGGCGTCCGCCGCGTCGTACATGCCGCGACCGCAGATCGCCGCCCCGGTGGTGGCGACCAAGGCGTCGAAGAAGTCCTTGTCGGCCCCGGTCATCGCTGTGGGGTCGTGCTCGCCGTTGTAGGTCCACGGCCCGCCCATCACCCAGTGGTGCAGCCGCTCGCCGCCGCGTCCCAGCCCGCAGCCGGGGCCGTCGTCCGGGCCGGTGACGTAGCCGTCCACCGAGGTCGTGATCCCTGCCAGCACCCTGCTCATCGCGAGGCTCCTCTCGTCGTGTCGTGCGCTCCTGCACAGGCAGACCGCGGCGCGGGCGAGCTCTCATCGCCGCGCTGGGGTGCGGCCGCTGGCTAGGTTGGTCGCATGGCCGCATCCAAGACGCCGTCCACCGAGATCGAGGTGGACGACAAGGTCGTCCGCGTGAGCAACCCCGACCGGGTCTACTTCCCCGAGAGCGGGGCGACCAAGCTGGACCTGGTCGAGTACTACCTCGCGGTGGGCGACGGCATCGTCAACGCGCTGCGCGAGCGGCCGTGCATGCTGCACCGCTTCCCCAAGGGGCTCGACGGCGACAAGGTGCACCAGAAGCGGCTGCCGCAGGGCGCGCCGCCGTGGGTGGAGACCGTGCGGGTGCACTTCCCGCGCTGGAACCGGACGGCCGACGAGCTGTGCGTCACCGAGCTCGCGAGCGTGATCTGGGCGGTGCAGATGTCGACGGTGGAGTTCCATCCGTGGAACAGCCGGCGCGCCGACACCGAGAGGCCCGACGAGTGGCGCATCGACCTCGATCCGGGGGACGACTGCGACTACGCGACCGTGCGCCGGGTCGCCCACGTGGCCCACGAGGTGCTCAACGAGCTGGGCGCCGTCGGCTTCCCGAAGACCAGCGGCAGCAAGGGGCTGCACATCTATGTCCGGATCCCGCCGGAGCACGGCTTCAAGGACGTACGGCGAGCCGCGCTGGCCTTCGCCCGCGAGGTGGAGCGCCGAGCGCCCGACGACGTGACGACCACGTGGTGGCGCAAGGACCGGGACCCGACGGCCGTGTTCCCCGACTACAACCAGAACGCGCGCGACCACACCATCGCCGCGGCGTACTCCGTGCGAGGTCTGCCCGACGCGCGGGTCTCCACGCCGATCCGGTGGGACGAGATCGACGACGCCGACCCCCGCGACTTCACGATCTTCACGGTCCCGCAGCGCTACGCCGAGCTCGGCGACCTGCATGCCGGCATCGACGACGAGGTGTTCGACCTGTCGCCGCTGCTGGAGTGGGCCGAGCGCGACGAGTCCGAGGGCGCCGAGCCGCCGGCGGACCCGGAGGACTGAGCGCGCACCGGCGCTCGCCGTACGACATCGGGCGCTCGCGTACGACGTCAGCGCTCGTGACGGACAGGGGGCCGGGGCTGGTGGTGCGGATCGGTCAGTTGGGGCAGGCGAGGTAGTCGGCGCTGTCAATCACTGATGTTGTCGGGCGAAGCTTCGGCCGACAACATCAGCGTTCCCCGGTCGACCGGGGAAACCGACACCCCCGATCCCAGCGCGCACCGGCGTACGCCGCAGGGCGGGCGCCGTGAAAAGATCACCGCGTGGGAATCCAGATCACGCCGTCCATCCTCAACGCCGACTTCGCCAACCTGGCCGCGGAGGTGAGCCGGATCGGCAGCGCCGACTGGGTCCACGTGGACGTGATGGACAACCACTTCGTCCCCAACCTGACGTTCGGGCCGACGATGGTGGAGGCACTGGCGCGCTCCACCGACATCCCCCTCGACGCGCACCTGATGATCGAGGACCCCGACCGCAACGCGCCCGTGTATGCCGAGGCGGGGTGTCGCAGCGTCACCTTCCATGTCGAGGCGGCGAAGGCGCCCGTGCGGCTGGCCCGCGAGATCCGCAACCAGGGCGCCCGGGCCAGCATGGCGCTGCGCCCCGCCACGCCGATCGAGCCCTACGAGGACCTGCTCGCCGAGCTCGACATGGTGCTGATCATGACCGTCGAGCCCGGCTTCGGAGGCCAGAAGTTCCTCGACCTGTGCCTGCCCAAGATCCGCCGCGCCCGGGCGATGATGGACAAGCACGGCGTCGAGACCTGGCTCCAGGTCGACGGCGGCGTCTCGCTCGAGACCATCGAGCGGTGCGCCGAGGCCGGTGCCGACGTGTTCGTCGCGGGCTCGGCCGTCTACTCCGCCGCCGACCCCGACGCGATGGTCGGCGAGCTGCGGGCCAGGGCCGAGGCGGCGACCGGGCGCTGAGCGCGCCTCGAGTCCCGCCGAGCACGCCGTCTCGGTGTGCGACACCTCTCATCGCACCGTCCGAGGCCTGTGACACAATCTCGGGCAGACGAGTTCACAGCTCGCGTGCTCTGGGGTCGGTGAAAATCCGAGCCGGCGGTGAAAGTCCGCGACCCGGCCGCTGCCAGCGGTCGGTTGACCAGGTGGAACTCCTGGACCGACGGTCAAAGTCCGGATGGGAAGCGCACGCAGGTGGTGACCCGCCCGACGTCTCGAGCCGACCACGGCACGGGACCGGGCAGATCCTGCCGTCACGCCCCGGAGTCCGCGACCGGACACAGGGCAGGGCTGACGAATGACCACAGCGCAGTTCACCGCAGCTGAGCACAGCGCGATGACGCGCGCCCTCGAGATCGCCTGCACCCCGGGCGTCCCGCTCGCGCCCAACCCCCGGGTCGGCTGCGTCCTGCTCGCCGAGGACGGCACCGTCGTCGCGGAGGGCCACCACCGCGGGGCCGGTACGCCGCACGCCGAGGCCGACGCGCTCAGCCGGGCCGGCGACCGGGCACGCGGGGCCACCGCCGTCGTCACGCTCGAGCCGTGCAACCACACCGGCCGCACCGGTCCGTGCGCGCAGGCCCTCGTCGACGCCGGCGTACGCCGCGTGATCTTCGCCCAGCGCGACCCCAACCCCGTGGCGAGCGGGGGAGCGCAGACCCTGCGTGCCGCCGGCATCGAGGTCGAGGACGGGCTCCTCGCCGCGGAGTCCCGGGCCGTGAACGAGGTCTGGAGCTTCGCGATCGAGCACCAGCGCCCGTTCGTGACCTGGAAGTTTGCCACCACCCTCGACGGCCGCAGCGCCGCGGCCGACGGCACCAGCCGCTGGGTCAGCAGTCTCGCCGCGCGTCGCGACACCCATCGGCTACGGGCGCTGTGCGACACCATGCTGATCGGCACCAACACCGTCGCCGTCGACGACCCCGAGCTCACCGTCCGCGACGAGCACGACCGGCCGCTCGCCGTACAGCCGCTGCGCGCGGTGATGGGCCTGCGCGAGCTCGACCCCGGGCGCCGGGTCTTCAACGACCGCGCCGAGACCGTCCGGCTGCACACCCGCGACCCGCACGAGGCGCTGGCCGGGCTGTGGGCTCGCGAGCGCCGCCACGTCTTCCTCGAGGGCGGGCCGACGCTGGCCGCGGCCTTCGTGAACGCGGGGCTCGTCGACGAGGTCGTCGCCTACGTCGCGCCGATGCTGCTCGGCGCCGGGCGCAACGCGGTCGGCGACCTCGGAATCACCACCATCGCCGATGCGCTGCACCTCGTGGTGCGCGAGGTGACCGTCCTCGGCGAGGACGGGGGCGACCGCAACGTCCGCCTCACGATGGGGCTCACCCCGAACCAGCCCGTCCCGAACCAGCCCGTCCCGAACCAGAAGGACCACTGACATGTTCACCGGAATCGTGGAGGAGCTCGGCACCGTCGAGCGCGTGGACGAGCAGGGCGACGCCATCCGGCTCACCGTGCGCGCCGCCACCGTGCTCGACGACGTCACGCTCGGCGACTCGATCGCCGTCAACGGCTGCTGCCTCACCGTCGCCGAGACCGACGGCACGCTGTGGACCGCCGACGTGATGCAGGAGACGCTCGACAAGACCTCGCTGCTGGGCGTGCGCCCCGGCGACCGGGTCAACCTCGAGCGCGCCGTCACCGCCCACAAGCGCCTCGGCGGCCACATCGTCCAGGGACACGTCGACGGCGTCG
The DNA here is from genome assembly GCF_054775955.1 of Nocardioides pacificus. Lineage (NCBI taxonomy): Bacteria > Bacillati > Actinomycetota > Actinomycetes > Propionibacteriales > Nocardioidaceae > Nocardioides > Nocardioides pacificus. Next base: position 25,056 of record NZ_BAAHCI010000003.1, on the reverse strand, counting down.
GGACGGTGCTGGCCCGGACTCCGAGCGAGCACTGGGAGGTCGTCGAGATCAGCCTGCCCGATGCCCTCGGGCGCTACCTCGTCGACAAGGGCTCGATCACCGTCGACGGCATCTCGCTGACGGTCGTCGAGGCACGCGACGCGTCGTTCACGATCAGCCTGATCCCCGAGACCCTGGCCCGCACGACGCTCGGCTTCCGTGCGGTCGGCGACCGGGTCAACCTCGAGGTCGACATCATCGCCAAGCACGTCGAGAAGCTGCTCGCCAGCGGGTACGTCGAGCGGCTCAGGGCACCCGGGGAGGGCTCGTGAGCCTCTACGAGTGGCTGCTGCACGGCACCATCGCCGTGGCGGGAGGCAGCCTGAGCGTGCCGGAGGTCGTCGGCAACGTCTTCGGCCTCGCCAGTGCGCTGCTGGGGATGCGCCGGCTGGTGTGGGCCTGGCCCATCGGGCTGGTCGGCAACGTGCTGCTCTTCGTGGTCTTCTCCACCGGCGAGCTCAGCAGCCACGGCGACGGCGAGGCGCTGTGGGGCCAGGCGGGGCGGCAGGTGTTCTTCGCCGCGGTCGCGGTCTACGGCTGGGTGAGCTGGCGGCGGGCACGCTCCGCCGGGGGAGCGGCTGACGGAGGAGCGATCGCGCCGCGCTGGGCCGGGCGGCGCAACCTCGCGCTGCTGGTCGGGCTCGGCGTGGTGGGCTATGCCGTCTCCTACGCCGTGCTGAGCGAGATCGGCTCGTGGGGCCCCGCCACCGAGGCCTGGATCCTCACCGGCTCGATGCTCGCGACCTACGGCATGGCCCGCGGCTGGGTCGAGTTCTGGATCGTGTGGATCCTCGTCGACGTCGTCGGCGTGACCACCCTGATCCGTGCCGGCTACTACCCGACGGCCGGGATGTACCTGTTCTACGGCGCCTTCTGCGTCCTCGGTCTCGCCACCTGGTGGCGAGCCGAGCGCAGCCTGCGCGCCGCGCACGACGACGGACCGGGCGCTGCCCGGGACGACAGTGACCCCACCGAGCACAGCGACGACAGCGACGACGAGAGGTTGGTGACCGCGTGAGCAGCGTGCGTCTGGACAGCGTGGAGCGAGCGATCGAGGACATCGCCGCCGGCAGGGCCGTCGTCGTGGTCGACGACGAGGACCGCGAGAACGAGGGCGACATCATCTTCGCCGCGGCCCGGGCGACCCCGGAGCTGATGGCCTTCACCATCCGGCACTCCAGCGGCGTGATCTGCGTGCCGATGCCGGGCGCGATGCTCGACCGTCTCGAGATTCCGCTGATGACGCCGCACAACAAGGACAAGCTGCGCACCGCCTACACGATCTCGGTCGACGCCCGCGACGGCGTCAGCACCGGCATCTCCGCGGCCGACCGCGCCCACACCGCCCGTCGGCTCGCCGACTCGGCGACCGAGCCGTGGGAGCTCACCCGGCCCGGCCACGTCTTCCCGCTGCGCTACCGCGAGGGCGGCGTGCTGGTCCGGCGCGGTCACACCGAGGCCGCCGTCGACCTGGCCCGGATGGCGGGCCTCACCCCGGCCGGGGTGCTGGTCGAGGTCGTCAACGACGACGGCACGATGAAGCGCGGACCCGAGCTGCGCGAGTTCGCCGACGAGCACGGCCTCGCGATGATCTCGATCGAGGACCTGGTGCGCTACCGACGGCGCCACGAGCGCCACGTCGAGCGGGCCGCCGAGACGGTCCTGCCGACCCGCTTCGGCGACTTCACGGCGTACGGCTATCGCATCACCATCGACAACAGCGAGCACATCGCGCTCGTGCACGGCGACCTCGCCGGTGCCCTGGAGCGCGGCGAGCCGATCCTGACCCGGGTGCACTCCGAGTGCCTCACCGGCGACGTGTTCGGCAGCAGCCGCTGCGACTGCGGCCCGCAGCTCGACGAGGCGATGGAGCGGATCGTGGCCGAGGGCTGCGGCGTCGTGGTCTACCTGCGCGGCCACGAGGGCCGCGGGATCGGCCTGGTCGCCAAGCTGCAGGCCTACCAGCTGCAGGACGGCGGTCGCGACACCGTGGACGCCAACCTCGACCTCGGCCTGCCGGCCGACGCGCGCCACTACGGCACCGCCACGCAGATCCTGCGCGACCTGGGGATCGGGCAGGTGCGGCTGCTGACCAACAACCCCGCCAAGACCACCAGCCTCGAGGAGTTCGGGATCGCGGTCAGCGAGCGGGTGCCGCTCACGCCGCGGCCCAACGGCCACAACCTGGCCTACCTGCTGACGAAGCGGGACCGGATGGGGCACCATCTGCCGGGACTGGAGCCCGGGATCGAGCCCGGGATCGAGCCCGATCTCGAGCCTGGAGCCGAGATCCTCACGAACGGAGTCGACCGATGAGTGGAGCAGGGGCACCGCGCCCGCAGCCGCTGGACTGCCACGACCTGCGGGTCGCCGTGGTGGCCTCGAGCTGGCACGACGTGGTGATGAACGGGCTCCTCGACGGGGCCGAGCGCGCGCTGGTGGACTACCAGGTCGAGGCGCCGGTCATCGTGCGCGTGCCCGGCGCCTTCGAGCTGCCGGTGGTCGCGGCCGCGCTGGCCGCCCAGGGGTACGACGCCGTGGTCGCGCTCGGCGTCGTCATCCGCGGCGGCACACCGCACTTCGAGTACGTCTGCAACGCCGCCACCGACGGGCTGGCCCGGGTGGCGCTGGACAGCCAGACCGCGGTCGGGTTCGGGCTGCTCACCTGCGACGACGAGCGACAGGCCCTCGAGCGCGCCGGACTGCCGGACTCCCACGAGGACAAGGGCTACGAGGCGGCGTCCGCGGCGCTGATCACCGCGCAGACGCTGCGGCGGGTCAAGCGCGGCTACGACGTCGGCGCCTGAGCCACGTCGTACGACGAGTGGTGCCGGGCACCCGCGGCGCCCGCCCCGCGTGGGCGGAGTGCGTCGGGGCCCGGCCCACGCCGTAAGGTGTGCGTCCGTGAAGACGTTCGAGGAACTCTGGGCCGAGCTCAACGAGAAGGCCCAGACGCGACCTGAGGGATCCGGCACGGTGCGCGAGCTCGACGCCGGGGTCCATGCCATCGGCAAGAAGCTGGTCGAGGAGGCCGCCGAGTCGTGGATGGCCGCCGAGCATGAGGGCAAGGACGCGGCGGCCGAGGAGCTCAGCCAGCTGCTCTACCACGTGCAGGTGATGATGATCGCCTGCGGCCTGACCCTCGACGACGTCTACGCCCACCTGTGAAGAAGGCCCCCACCCCTATGTCCTCCCCTGAGAACGCCGCCCCCCAGAACGGCTCCACCGACCGTCTCGTGCGGATCGCGGTCCCCAACAAGGGCGCGCTGTCGCAGTCTGCCTCCGAGATCCTGCGCGAGGCGGGCTACCGCCAGCGCAGCGACTCCAAGGAGCTCGCGCTCATCGACGCCGAGAACGGCGTGGAGTTCTTCTACCTGCGCCCGCGCGACATCGCGCTCTACGTCGGCGAGGGCACGCTCGACGTCGGCATCACCGGCCGCGACCTGCTGATCGACTCCGGCGCCTCGGCGCAGGAGGTGATGGGCCTCGGGTTCGGTCGCTCGAAGTTCCACTTCGCCGGTCCGGCCGGGCGCTTCGCCGACCTCGCCGACCTCGAGGGCAAGCGCATCGCCACGTCGTACGTCGGGGTGGTCGAGGCCTTCCTCGCCGAGCGCGGCATCGACGCGACCGTCACCCGCCTCGACGGCGCGGTCGAGACCAGCATCCAGCTCGGCGTCGCCGACGTGATCGCCGACGTCGTCGAGACCGGCAGCACGCTGCGCCAGGCCGGCCTGGAGACCTTCGGCGAGGTCATCTTGGCCTCGGAGGCCGTGATGATCACCCGCGCCGGCAGCGAGCAGGCGGCGGCCGGCTTCGAGACCTTCAAGCGTCGCGTCGAGGGCGTCCTCGTGGCGCGCAGCTACGTGATGATGGACTACGACATCAAGAGCGAGAACGTCTCGGCCGCCGTGGCGCTGACGCCCGGCATCGAGAGCCCCACCGTGTCCCCGCTGCATCGCGAGGGCTGGGTCGCCGTCCGGGCGATGGTGCCCCGCGCGGGCGCGCAGCGGCTGATGGACGAGCTCTTCCAGCTCGGCGCGCGCGGCATCCTGCTGATGGAGATCCATGCCTGCCGACTCTGAGCCCGTGCCCCTGCCGCGCACCTGGCGTCCCTTCGGCGTCCGGATCGCGGTGATCGGCGCCGGCGTCGGCCTCGCCGCGGTGCTCGCCGTGGCCGGCGTCGCCCTGGGGCCGGAGATCCGCGCCAAGTTCACGGTCTTCGAGGTGATCACGATGATCTTCCTCGCGGGCCTGGTCGTCGCCGTGGGATATGCCCTGGCGCGCTCGCGGGTCACCGCCACGGACGAGGGGCTCGTCGTGGTCAACGGCTTCCGCCGCCGCGACTATGCCTGGGCCCAGGTCGTCGCCATCCACCTCACCCCCGGCGCCCCCTGGGCCGTCCTCGACCTCACCGACGGCACCACCGCGTCGGCGATCGGCATCCAGGGCTCCGACGGCTCCCGCGCGACCCAGGCCGTGCGCGAGCTCGACGCCCTGATCAACCGCTGACCCGTCACCAACTCTCGCTGACCCGTCAGAAGATCACGGTGACCCGTCAGAACGTCGCAGGTCAGAGCGCGCGGATGCCCCAGCTCGCGGCGTACGACGTCTCCGGCTGGCCCGCAGCGCCCAGCACGACCACGTCCTCACCCGAGCGGAACGCGTCGGCCTGCGCCGTCATCGGCTCCACGGCCAGCGACCGCCGAGCGGTGGCGGGGACGTCGTCGGCGGAGTAGACCTGCAGCCACCCGTGCTGCTCGTCGACCCACAGCTGCACGCCGGTGCCCGCCGCGGGGTCGCGCAGCGTGACCACCGCGCGCCCGTCGTCGTCGCGGTCGAGGTCGGTCACCGCGTCGTTCCACACGGTGTCGCCGATCGCCCGCGGCGTCCGGAAGTCGTACGGCGTGCCGGCGACCGGCTCGCGACCCACCGGCAGCAGCCGGTCGTCGACGAGCGAGCGGGTGGACGCCGGCAGGCTGAGCTCCCAGCCGTCGATCGGCCCGGGCCCTGCCACGAGGTAGGGGTGCGCCCCGCTCGCGTACGGCGCGCGGCCGGCCGCGTGGTTGGTGACGGCCTGCGTGACGACCAGCCCCTCGGCGGAGAGTTCGTAGCGCACCACGAGGTCGAGCGTCCAGGGATAGCCGCTCTGCGCCATCAGCCGGTGGTGCAGCGTGACGGCCTCGGCGGTGTGTTCCACCGGCGCCCACGGGACCCAGCGCGCCAGTCCGTGCGAGGCGTTGTGGCGCTTGGCCTCGCTCAGTCCCAGCTGGTGCTCGGCGCCGTCGAACTCGTAGCGCCCCTCGCGCAGCCGGTTGGGCCACGGGACCAGCAGCTGCCCGCGCCCGCCGTACGACATCTCGTCGGCGGCGAAGCCGTCCACCAGCGCTCGCCCGTCGTGCTCGAGGTGACGCAGTGCTCCGCCTCCCTCGGTGACGACGGCGCGGTAGCCCGCGGCGGCGATCTCGAACTGCTCTCCGGAGGGCGCGACCATGCTCGTCACCCTAGAGCCGGGCTGGTCCGGCCCGCGGGCGAGGGCGCAGCTTCTGCCGGGTCACCGTGATCTTGTGACGGGTCGCGCGGATCTTGGGACGGGTCAGCGAGATCTGGGGACGGGTCACGTGGGGGTGTGGATCACTGTGTCCGCTCGCGCGCGGGTGTGCTCCTCGGCGAAGTGGTGCTGCTCGTCCGCCCGCCACTGGGGGAGGTGGGCGGCGAGGTCGGCGCCGTCGCGGGCCAGCGTCCGAGCGATCCGGACCTCCTCCGGGGCGTCGACCCAGACGAGGGTCGTGACCAGGTGGGCGTGGCGGCGCAGGCCGGCGCCGACGCCCTCGAGCACCAGCAGGGGAGTGGGGGCGACCTCGACCTCCTCCGCGAACTCGCCGGCGTGCCAGTCGTAGCGCCGGTAGCGGCCCGTCTCGCCACGAGCCAGCGGCGTCAGCAGCGGATCCAGGCGGACGCCGAGCCCCGGGAGCCCGCGCCACCCGTCCAACAGCTCGTCCGTGTGTACGACGCGTACGGGCGCCAGCGCGGGCGCCACGTCTGCCACCGCCGCCATGACCTCCTCGGCGAGCGTGGTCTTCCCCGAGCCCGACGGCCCGTCGATCGCGAGCAACCGGCCACCGCCCAACCGGGCCTCTCCGGCGACGAGCATCGCCAGGACCCGCCGGGCCGCCCCCGACACCGAGGCAGCAGCCACGCTCAGAACGCCTGCCCGTGCCCGCGATAGGTCGCGACGGTCTCGACGATCCGGTCACCGGCCAGCAGGTGCACCTGCGACACGTGCTCGAAGACCTCGCCGGACTTCGCGTGCCGGAACCACACCAGGTCCCCGATCCGCAGCGCGGAGGCGGGATCGCCGGTGAGCGGCGTCTGCACCTCGCCCGCGCCCTCCAGCGGCGTCAGGGACAGCCCGGGCGGCGCCCAGGGCGTCGGCAGCCGGTCGTCGCCCGCGGGTCCGGAGGCGATCAGCCCGCCGCCGAAGACCGTGGCCACGTGCGGGCTGGGACGGCGCACGACAGGAAGCCCGAAGAAGGAGGCCGGCACGGGCGTGAACGACTCGTAGTGGTCGAAGAGCGTGGGCACGAGCAGCCCCGATCCCGCGGCGATCTCGGTGACGACCGGGTCGGCCGCCGTCGTCTCGACCGACCCCGAGCCACCGCCGTTCCAGAACTCCAGGTCGACCAGTGCGGACAGTCCCTCGGCGACCTGCGCTCGGCGCTCGGCCAGCTGGCGCACCGAGGCGCTCTTGATCCGACGCACCACCAGCGAGCGGGCGCGGGCCGACGGCACCTGGTCGGGCACCCCTGCCACCTGGCCCTCGTAGGTCATCACGCCGACCAGCCGGAAGCCTCCGCGATCCAGCACCGACCGGGCGAGCTCGACAGCCGGGCCGACTGACTGCAGCGGGGAGCGCTTCGGGCCGACGTGCTGGCCGGCGACGAGCAGTCCCGCGTCGATGTCGAGCGCGACCCGCACGGGGACGGCCCGCGAGGAGCGCACGCTGTCGACCACGTCGAGGTGGGCCACGTCGTCGATCATCAGCGTGATCACGCCCGCGGCGGCCGGCGAGGCGACCAGCCGGGCCAGCGCCCCACGGTCCACGGTCGGGTAGGCGACCACGATGTCGTCACTGATCCCCTGCTCGTGCAGCCACAGCGCCTCGCGCAGGGTGTAGGCGAGGATCCCGGAGAAGCCGTCGCGCGCGAGCACCCGGCTCAGCAGTGCGGGGATCCGCACCGACTTCGACGCCACCCGGATCGGCTTGCCGCCCGCCCGCCTGACCAGATCGGCCGCGTTGGCGTCGAAGGCGTCGAGGTCCACGACCATCGTCGGGGTGGAGGCAGGCTCGGCCAGGGCCCCCACGGCCCGGTCCAGCCGTCGCCCGAGCCGGTTGCGTTCGACCAGCGAGTCACTCACGGCCGGCTCAGTTGATCCCGCGCTTGCGGAGCAGCGCCTCGATGTCGGCCAGGTCGTCGTCGATGGCGGGCTCGCCGCGTCCCGCCGGAGCCGGTGGGACGGCGCGGCGCTCGGCCGCGCCGGGCACCTGACCCGGGGCCGCCTGCCCCCCGGCCGCAGCACCGCGCGGCGTCACGCCGTACCCGCGCTCGCGCAGGATGCCGGAGACCACGAAGAGGACGACCGAGAGCCCGGCCAGGGAGATGCCCAGCCACACGACGGGGGAGAGCACCAGGCCGGTGGCCCAGTCGCCGACGGCGAGGCCGACGTCGCCGATCAGTTCCAGGGTGTCGGTGAGGAAGGCCGCCGGAGCCAGCAGCGTGAGCCCGGCGCCGCGCAGGGCTGACGCGACGCCGCGGTGTCGCCACGCATAGACGGTCCAGGCCGCGCCGAGCGCGGTGAGCACAGCTGCCAGGGCGAGCCACGTTGCGTCATCCACCCCTCAAGCCTTGCACAGCGACGTCAAGGGGATGGGACAATGAGGTTCATGTCCGCACCCGACCGTTTCGCCGGCACCTCCATCCCCGATCCGGGCTTCGCCGGGGACAGCGGCGAGGCCGCGCCGGAGGTCGTGACCGCCCTCGCGGACTATGCCGCGGGGCGCGCTCGCTTCGCGGACACCCTGGCCGCCGTCCAGGACAGCCGGGTGCTCGTCCCGGTCGTGGCGCTGCTCGGCGAGGTGGAGTACGACGAGGCGGGCCTGGCGCACGACAAGTCGAGTGACATGGCCGCCGTGCTGATGACCGGGCGCGACGGCCGGCTGGCGCTGTTGGCGTTCACCGGCACGGCCTCGCTGCAGGCCTGGAACCCCGAGGCCCGGCCGGTCCCGGTCACCCTGCGCGTGGCGGCGCAGTCCGCGCTGCAGGACCAGGCGGCCGCCCTGGTCGTCGACATCGCGGGGCCGGTCACCTTCGTGGTGGAGGGGGAGGACCTCGTGTCGCTCGCCGCCGGCTGGACGCTGGCCCGGGTGGGCGAGGGCTACGGCTGGATTGGTGCCCCGGGGGAATGATCGGCTAGCATCGGGTGTTGACCGATCAGTTCCGCTGCGTCCGCACTCGTGTGGGCTCGACGGAGCCGATCCACAAGCGGAGGCTCAGCACGATTCGCCTCCCACCCGCACCGACCGCCGCAGGCTCTCGAGTTCGCTCGAGAAGTTCACTCAAGGGCAGGCACAGGTCGTCGGGTCCGGTCCCGAGGAAAGTGTGGCACGGCACCAGATTCCGCCGTGGTTCGATTTCCTCGTAGGTACGTGCCCTGCAGCTGCGGGGGACGTGTCGCGACTGGCTTCCGCTTGCACCAGCGGAAGCCTTTTCTGTTTTCCAGAGCAGGTTGCCGGACACGTTTCTTCCAGGAGGACACATCAGCACCGAGCTCCGCATCAACGACCGGATCCGGGTTTCCGAGGTCCGTCTCGTTGGACCCAATGGCGAGACCGTCGGCATCGTCCCGACGGCTGACGCGCTTCGGCTTGCGCAGGAGGCCGACCTCGACCTGGTCGAGGTCGCCCCGACGGCGCGTCCCCCCGTCTGCAAGCTCATGGACTACGGGAAGTTCAAGTACGAGAACGCCCAGAAGGCCCGTGAGGCTCGGCGGAACCAGACGAACGTCATCATCAAGGAGATGAAGCTTCGTCCCAAGATCGACGCGCACGACTACGAGACCAAGAAGGGTCACGTCGTGCGGTTCCTGCGAGCCGGGGACAAGGTCAAGATCACGATCATGTTCCGCGGTCGCGAGCAGCACCGCCCCGAGCTGGGCTTCCGTCTGCTGCAGAAGCTGGCCGAGGACGTGACCGAGCTCGGGTTCGTGGAGTCCTCGCCCAAGCAGGACGGCCGCAACATGGTCATGGTGCTTGGCCCGCACAAGAAGAAGGCCGAGGCCAAGGTCGACATCGAGGCCGAGAAGCAGACCAAGATCGCGGAGCGGGCGGCGGCCGAGGCCGACGAGCGCGCCGAGCGTGACGCGGCGCACGCCGCCGGGCCCGTGGCCAAGAAGAAGGAGCGAGGCCGCTCCGAGAATCTCGACCCCGAGATCGAGGCCTGAGCCCCCGAGGGGCGACACCAGCTTCACCACGCAGGTCGCAGCGATGCGGCCCGACCAGATAAGAGAGCGAAAGAGATGCCGAAGAACAAGACGCACTCCGGTGCCAAGAAGCGCTTCCGGGTGACCGGTTCGGGCAAGATCCTGCGGGAGAAGGCCGGCAAGCGACACAACCTCGAGAAGAAGGCCTCGAAGGTCACGCGACGGATGACCGGCACGGTCGAGCTCGCCAAGGCCGACCGCGGCAAGGCCAAGAAGCTTCTCGGGCTCTGAGCCCTCTCGTTCCCCGGATGCTCTGGCCGACGCCGAGCATCACCCCGAATTTTTTGCTGAGCAAGGAGTAAGACAGTGGCACGCGTCAAGCGGGCGGTAAACGCCCACAAGAAGCGCCGGGTAATCCTCGAGCGGGCCAGCGGCTACCGCGGACAGCGTTCGCGCCTGTACCGCAAGGCCAAGGAGCAGGTCACCCACTCGCTGGTCTACAGCTACAACGACCGCCGCAAGAAGAAGGGCGAGTTCCGCAAGCTCTGGATCCAGCGCATCAACGCCGCGTCCCGTGCGAACGGCCTGACCTACAACCGCCTCATCCAGGGCCTGAACCTGGCCGGCATCGAGGTCGACCGCAAGATCATGGCCGACCTGGCTGTCAACGACATGCCTGCGTTCGTCGCCCTCGTCGAGGCCGCCAAGGCCGCGCTGCCCGAGGACGTCAACGCTCCCAAGGTCGAGGCCTCGGCCTGATCTCAGCCGCGCTTCGGCGCGCCTGAGGCAAGCCTGACGACGTGGCGAGCTTCCGCACCGACCCGACCCCGGTCTCCGGGGTGCCGCTGACCAGCGGCAACACCCGGGTCAAGAACGCGCGGAAGCTCGCCCGTCGTGCATTTCGAGGCGAGGAGCGACTCTTCCTCGCCGACGGCCCCAAGGCTCTCGAGGGCGCACTGGGTGTCCCCGGTTGCGTGCTCGAGGTGTTCGCCACCCCCGCCGCGCTCGAGCAGTACGGCGCGCAGCTGGCCGCTCGCGCTTCGGAGGAGCCGCGCTGGACCCTCGTCGACGACAAGGCGCTGGCCTCGCTCAGCGACTCCGTGACGCCGCAGGGCGTGGTGGGCGTGTGCCGGTACGTCGACCGGCCGCTGGCCCACGTCCTCGACCCGGCCCCCCGCCTGATGGCGATCTGCGCCGACGTGCGCGATCCGGGCAACGCGGGGACCGTGATCCGCTGTGCGGACGCGGCCGGCGCGGGCGCCGTCGTACTCGCCGGCCACAGCGTCGACGCCTACAACCCCAAGACCGTGCGCGCCACCGTCGGCAGCCTGTTCCACCTTCCGCTCGCCACCGAGCCGGACACCGCCGCGGCCGTCCGCGCCGCCCAGGCCGCCGGCCTGCAGGTCCTGGCCGCCGACGGCGCGGGGGAGGTGGACCTCGACGAGGCCGCCGACTCCGGTCTGCTGAGCGCCCCGACCGCGTGGCTGTTCGGCAACGAGGCGTGGGGGCTCCCCGACGAGCTCGCCCAGCTGGCCGACCGCCGGGTCCGGATCCCGATCCACGGGCGCGCCGAGAGCCTGAACCTCTCCACGGCCGCGGCGATCTGCCTCTACGCCTCCGCCCGGGCCCAACGCTCCCCAGCCCCTCCTTCTCAGGTGCAGCGCTGAGGGTGGACGACCTCGACCTGCTCCCCGACGGGGCCGTGATCTCCGACGGCGCCGGGGTCGTGCTCGCCGTCAACGATGTCGCCGCCCGGATGCTGGGCCGCCCTGCGGATGAGCTCGTGGGACTTCGGCTGCCCGAGGTCCTGACCCTGCAGGACCAGGACGGGCGCGACTGGTGCGGGTCCAACCATCCGTTCGTCGGCCTGCGGACCCGCACCGGCGTGCCCGAGCAGTCCTGGCTGCTGCCCTCCGGCGTCGAGGTGCTGGTCGCCGCCCGCATCCATCGAGAGCCGGCCGGCGCGATCAGCCGGGTCGCCATCAGCATCCGCTCGGGCCGCGGCCGAGCACGCCTGGACCGGGAGCGCTCGGATCTCGTGGCGACGGTGGCCCACGAGCTGCGTTCCCCGCTCACCGGGGTCAAGGGCTTCGTGCAGGCCATCCTCAACCGCTGGGACAAACTCACCGACGCCCAGAAGAAGCTGATGCTCACCACCGTCAACGCCGACGCCGACCGGCTCAGCCGGCTGATCGCCGAGCTCCTCGACGTGGCCCGCATCGACACCGGCCGGCTCTCGCTCTACCCCCGTCCCTGTGACGCCGAGGTGCTCAGCCGCAGGGTCGTGGAGTCCGTCGGCGCGGGGACCTCCCGTGCGATCGAGCTGGCGGTGGCCGGCGGGCTGCCGGAGATCACGGCCGACCCCGACAAGTTCACCCAGGTGCTCACCAACCTCGTCGAGAACGCCGTGCGGCACGGCAGCGGGACGGTGCGCGTGTCGTTGAGCGCGCTGCCGGCAGACGCCGAGTTCCCCGGAGTCGGTGTCACCGTCGACGACGAGGGGGAGGGGATCCCCGAGGAGATGCGCCAGCGCGTCTTCACGAAGTTCTGGAAGCACGGGGAGCGCGGCGGGTCGGGACTCGGCCTCTACCTCGTGGTCGGCCTGGCGCGGGCGCACGGCGGCCGGGTCGCGATCTCGGACTCGCCCGCGGGAGGGGCCCGCGTGTGCGTGTCCTGGCCCGCGGAGGACCGCCGCCAGGAGTGACCCTCGCGATGGCGACCGAGAGTGGCCGCCAACCGGTTGGCGGCCCGTGACGCCGACTTCCTAGACTGAGCGCAGTTCACCCCTCCCGCCGGAAAGGCAACCATGTCGGGCCCCAACACCGATTACGACCCCGTCGAGGTCACGCCGCTGCGTGCCGACGAGGTCGAGGCCGCACGCGACGCGGCGCTGAGCGCCATCGCGGCGGCCACCGACCTCGCCGAGCTCAAGGAGGCCCGCCTCGAGCACGCGGGCGACCGCTCCGCGCTGGCGCTGGCCAACCGGGAGATCGGGGCCCTCCCTCCCCAGGCCCGCAAGGAGGCCGGCCAGCGCGTCGGCCAGGCGCGCGGCGCGGTCAACAAGGCCCTGGCGCAGCGTCAGGCCGTGCTCGAGGCCGAGCACGAGGAGCGGATGCTGGTCGAGGAGACCGTCGACGTCACGCTGCCCACCGCACGCCGTACCCGCGGCGCGCGACACCCGATCACCACGCTCTCGGAGCGGATCGCGGACATCTTCGTGGCGATGGGGTGGGAGATCGCCGAGGGGCCGCAGGTCGAGGCCGAGTGGCTGAACTTCGACGCGCTCAACCTCGGGCCCGACCACCCGGCGCGCACCATGCAGGACACCTTCTGGCTGGAGCCGGCCACCGCCGCGCTGGTGCTGCGCACGCACACCTCGCCGGTGCAGGCCCGCACGATGCTGACCCGCGAGCCCCCTATCTACATCGCCTGCCCCGGGCGGGTCTACCGCACCGACGAGGTCGACGCGACGCACTCCCCGGTGTTCCACCAGGTGGAGGGTCTCGTCATCGACGAGGGCATCACGATGGCTCACCTCAAGGGCTCGCTCGACCACCTGACCACCGCGCTGTTCGGCGACGGGATCACCACCCGCTTCCGCCCGTCGTACTTCCCCTTCACCGAGCCGTCGGCCGAGATGGACCTGGTCTGCTTCGTGTGCCGTGGCAGCGGTCTCGACGAGGCGGGCGCCGACACCTGTCGCACCTGCCGCGGCGAGGGCTGGATCGAGCTGGGCGGCTGCGGCGTCGTCAACCCGCGGGTCCTCGTGGCCTGCGGCGTCGACCCCGACCGCTACACCGGCTTCGCGTTCGGGTTCGGCATCGACCGCGCCCTGATGTTCCGCCACGGCGTCGAGGACCTGCGCGACGTGTTCGAGGGTGACGTCCGGTTCACCCAGCCCTTCGGAGTGGAGATCTGATGCGCGCCCCCGTCTCGTGGATCCGCGAGTACGTCGACCTGCCGGTCGACCTGTCCACCGAGGAGCTGGCGCGCAAGCTCACCATGCTCGGCCTCAAGCTCGAGGCGCTCGTCGCCCCCGGCGACGCGATCACCGGCCCGCTGGTGGTCGGCCGCGTGCTGACGCTCGAGAAGGAGCCGCAGAAGAACGGCAAGACCATCAACTGGTGCACCGTCGACGTCGGTGACGCCAACGGCACCGGCGAGCCCCAGGGCATCGTCTGCGGAGCGCACAACTTCGTGGTCGGCGACCTTGTGGTCGTGGTGCTGCCCGGCGCCGTGCTGCCCGGCGGCTTCGCCATCGGCGCGCGCAAGACCTACGGCCACCTCTCCGCGGGCATGATCTGCTCCGCGGCCGAGCTCGGGCTGCCGGCCGACGCGCTCGGCTCGGGCGAGGGCATCATCGTGCTGCCCGAGGACGCGAGGGAGCCGGGCGAGGACGCCTTCGGCCTGCTCGGCCTCGACGACGCCGTCATCGAGTTCGAGATCAACCCCGACCGCGCCTACGCGCTGTCGCTGCGCGGGATCGCCCGCGAGGCCGCGCTCGGCTTCGGTGCGCCGTACACCGACCCGGCGCAGCGCGAGGTCCCGGCCGCCAACGACTCCGGTCACCCGGTCGTCGTCGACGACGCCGTCGCCTGCCCGGTCTTCGTGACCCGCCAGGTCAGCGGCTTCGACCCGGCCGCGCCGACCCCGGACTGGATGGCCACGCGCCTGACCCAGGCGGGCATGCGCCCGATCTCGCTGGGTGTCGACGTCACCAACTACGTGATGCTCGAGCTCGGCCAGCCGATCCACGGCTACGACCGCGCCAAGCTGTCCGGCGCGATCCGGGTCCGCCGTGCGAGCGACGGCGAGCAGCTGACGACGCTCGACGGCGTACGGCGCAAGCTGAGCCCCGAGGACATCCTGATCACCGACGATTCCGGGCCGATCGGCCTGGCCGGCGTGATGGGCGGCGAGGAGACCGAGCTCTCCGAGACCACCACCGAGGTGCTGATCGAGGCCGCGTGCTTCGACCCCGTCTCGATCTTCCGCACCCAGCGTCGTCACAAGCTGCCCTCGGAGGCCTCCAAGCGCTTCGAGCGCGGTGTCGACCCCGAGCTGGCGGCGTACGCCGCGGACCGGGTCGCCACGCTGCTCGTCGAGCACGGCGGCGGCACCCTCGACGAGGGCGTCACGGTCGTCGGCGAGGCGCCGGCGCGCCGTACCGTCTCGATGGCGCTGGACCTGCCCGCCCGGATCACCGGCATGGACATCGCGGCCGAGACCACGGTCGCGCACCTCGAGGCCGTCGGCTGCGACGTCACCGTCGACGGTGACTCGCTGACCGCGGTCGTGCCGTCATGGCGCCCCGACATCAGCGAGCCCTTCGACCTCGTCGAGGAGGTGGCGCGGATCGTCGGCTACGACCAGGTGCCGTCGGTGCTGCCCCCGGCCCCGCCCGGGCGCGGCCTGACGACCGAGCAGCGGCTGCGTCGCCGGGTCGGGCTGGTGCTCGCGGGCGCCGGCTTCAGCGAGGTGATCAGCTATCCCTTCGTCGGGGACGCCGACTGGGCCCGGCTCGGTCTGCCCGAGGCGGACCCGCGTCGCCAGGCGATGCGGATCGCCAACCCGCTGTCCTCGGAGGAGCCCGCGCTGGCCACCAGCCTGCTGCCGGGTGTCCTGGACGCCCTGGGTCGCAACGTGGGGCGCGGCATCGCCGACGTCGCCCTGTTCGAGACCTCGCTGGTGTTCCTGCCGACCGGCACCGAGGCCGCACCGATCCTCCCGGTCGACCGGCGACCCTCGGAGGAGGAGTGGGCGGCCATCCAGAAGGCCGTCCCGCACCAGCCGATGCACCTCGCGGTCGCGCTGACCGGTGAGCGGGAGACCGCGGGCTGGTGGGGCGAGGGGCGCGCCGCCGCGTGGTCCGACGCCGTCGACGCCGTGCGCGACGTCGCTGCCGCACTGGGGGTCGAGATCGAGGTCCGGGCCGCCGCGGTCGCACCGTGGCACCCGGGTCGCTGCGCCGAGATCCTGCTCGGCGACGTCGTCCTCGGCCATGCCGGCGAGCTGCACCCCACCGTGTGCAAGGCCTACGGTCTGCCCGCCCGCTCGGCGGCCGCCGAGGTCGACCTCGAGGCGCTGGTGCAGCACGCCGTCACGATCACGCCGGCGCCGCGCTTCTCGTCGTACCCCGTGGCCAAGGAGGACGTCGCCCTGATCGTCGACGCCTCCGTCCCCGCCGCGGCCGTCGAGGCCGCCCTGCGCGAGGGGGCCGGTGAGCTCCTGGAGTCGATCCGGCTCTTCGACGTCTACACCGGGGACCAGGTCGAGGAGGGCCGCAAGTCCCTCGCCTTCGCCCTGCGCTTCCGCGCTGCCGACCGCACCCTCAAGGAGGGTGAGGCCGGCGCCGCGCGGGAGGCAGCCGTGGCCCGCGCCGTCGAGCAGACCGGCGCCACCCAGCGCTGAGGGGCTGTCGGTTTCCCCGGTCAGCCGGGGATCGCTGAACTTGTCGGGCGAAGTTACGCCCGACAAGTTCAGCGGTTGCCTGTCCCGTGGGACGGGAAGAGGCTTGTGAGGTACGGATGCGTGGTCGTGGCTCCGCGGAGGCTGTCGTACGACCGCTTCCTGAGGCCGAGCCGAGGGCCACCCGTTCGCGCGAGACCGCTCACGCATAGGTACGGCGGGGGTGACGGGTCGGTGCGCATCCGCGCCGACTCGACTCGGCGCTCCCACGGCGTGCGCTTGCGCCGACTCGGGCGTCGTACGACGTGCGCTTGCGCCGACTCGGGGCCCGTGACGTGTGCGTTTGCACCGACCCGCGGTTTGGGGGCCGGGCTCGGGGGAACCGTACTTATGCAATCCGCTGCGTGAAAAGATGCAGAGCAGTGTATAGTCATGCACATGTCTTCGCCTCAGATCTCCGTCGCCGTCGCCGGTGCCTCCGGATATGCAGGGGGTGAGGTCCTGCGTCTGCTGCTGGGCCACCCCGGCGTCTCCATCGGCGCGCTGACCGGCGGCTCCAACGCGGGGGAGCGGCTCGGCGCCCTCCAGCCCCACCTCGTGCCGCTCGCCGACCGCGTGCTGGAGCCGACGAACCCCGACACCCTCGGCGGCCACGACGTCGTCTTCCTCGGGCTTCCGCACGGCCAGTCGGCCGAGATCGCCAACGCGCTCGGCGACGACGTGGTCGTCATCGACTGCGGCGCGGACTTCCGCCTCGAGGACCCCGCCCTGTGGGAGCGGTTCTACGGCGGCACCCACGCCGGCGCCTGGCCCTACGGGATGCCCGAGCTGCCCGGCCAGCGCGAGCAGCTGCGCGGCGCGCGGCGCATCGCCGTGCCCGGCTGCTACCCCACCGTCTCGACGCTCACCGCCGCTCCGGCCGTGGCCAACGGCCTGGTCGACCCCGACATCGTGGTCGTCGCGGCGAGCGGCACGTCGGGAGCCGGCAAGGCAGCCAAGCCCCACCTGCTGGGCAGCGAGATCATGGGCAACGCCAGCGCGTACGGCGTGGGCGGGGTGCACCGGCACACGCCGGAGATCATCCAGAACCTCGGCCGCGTGACCGACGCCGACGTGCGGGTCAGCTTCACGCCGCTGCTGGTGCCGATGCCGCGCGGCATCCTCGCGACCGTCTCCGCCCCCGTCCGTCCGGGCGTCACCGCCGAGTCGGCGTACGACGTGTATGCCGCGGCCTATGCGGACGAGCCGTTCGTGCACGTCCTCCCGGCCGGGCAGTGGCCGCAGACGAAGTCCGTCACCGGATCCAACGCGATCCACCTCCAGGTGACCGTCGACGAGTCCGCCGGGCGCCTGGTCGCCGTCGGCGTGGTCGACAACCTGGCGAAGGGCACCGGCGGCGCCGCCGTCCAGTGCATGAACCTCGCCCTCGGCCTCGACGAGACCCAGGGCCTGACGACAGTAGGGATGGCACCGTGAGCGAGCCCACCGAGACCAGCCCCGAGAGTGCTGAGAACTTCGAGAGCCCCGAGGGCTCCGAGGAGATCGAAGCTCCCGAGGCAGAGGCCCCCACCGGGCCGACCTTCACGCTGCAGCAGTTCCCCGAGAAGCTCGCGGTCATCAAGCTGCCCGCCGGTGCGGAGATCCCCACCTGGGCCGAGTCCGCGTCGCTCTTCTCGATCACGGCCACGGCCACCGAGACCTCGCTGATCTGCGCCGGGCGCGACGTGCCGGCCAAGGTGCCGGCCTACAAGGGCCTGACCGCCTTCGCGGTGCAGGGCCCTCTCGACCCGGAGCTGATCGGGGTGCTCAGCTCGCTGCTCGCGCCGCTGGCCGAGGCGGAGATCCCGGTCTTCGCGCTCTCGACCTTCGACACCGACTGGATCCTGGTGCCCGCCCCGAAGGCGGAGCAGGCGACCGAGGCCTGGCGACGACGAGGCCACACCGTCGCCGTCGCCGTCCCCGTCGTACCGCCGAAGAAGACGCAGTCCAAGAGCTCCCGCGCCGAGAAGTCCGAGGCGCGGAAGAAGGGCCCGTCGTCCGAGGCGTCCACCGGAAAGAAGAAGCCCAAGAAATGAGCGTCACCGCACCCGCCGGGTTCACCGCTGCCGGCGTCGCCGCCGGCCTGAAGTCGACCGGCGCCAAGGACCTGGCCCTGGTCGTCAACCAGGGCCCCGCCTACGACTCGGCCACCGTCTTCACGAGCAACCGCTGCAAGGCCAACCCCATCCTGTGGAGCCAGGAGGTCGTCAAGGACGGCGTCGTGCGCGCTGTCGTCCTGAACTCCGGCGGCGCCAACTGCTACACCGGCGCCGAGGGGTTCCAGACCACCCACGCGGTCGCCGAGCAGGTCGCGACGAAGCTGGGGATCGGCGCCATCGACGTCGTCGTCTGCTCCACCGGCCTGATCGGCCTGGCCAACCCCCGCCAGAACCTGCTGGACGGCGTCGACGCCGCCCACGCCGCCCTGAGCGCCGACGGCGGCACCCAGGCGGCCGAGGCCATCATGACCACCGACTCGGTGAGCAAGCAGACGGTCGTCGAGGGCGCCGGCTGGAGCATCGGCGGGATGGCGAAGGGCGCGGGCATGCTCGCGCCCCAGCTCGCCACCATGCTCGTCGTCCTCACCACGGACGCCGTGGTGCCCGCGGCGGACCTGGACCGTGCCCTGCGCGCGGCGACCCGGGTCAGCTTCGACCGCCTCGACTCCGACGGCTGCATGTCCACCAACGACACCGTCACGGTGATGGCCAGCGGCGCGAGCGGGATCACGCCGCCCCTCGAGGACTTCACCGACGCCCTCACCCAGGCCTGCACCGACCTAGCGATGCAGTTGCTCAAGGACGCCGAGGGCGCCGACCACGAGATCGCCATCACGGTCCTCAACGCGGCCACCGAGGACGAGGCTGTCGAGGCCGCCCGCAGCGTCGCCCGCAGCAACCTCTTCAAGGCCGCCGTCTTCGGCAAGGACCCCAACTGGGGACGGGTGCTGGCGAGCCTCGGCACCACGCAGGCGGCCTTCGACCCCGCGGACCTCGACGTCGCGATGAACGGCGTGTGGGTCTGCCGCAACTCCACGCCCCACGCGGACCCCTCGGAGGTCTCGCTCGAGGCGCGAGAGGTCACCGTCACGATCGACCTCAAGGCCGGATCCGAGCGGGCGACCGTCTGGACCAGCGACCTCACCCATGCCTATGTCCACGAGAACAGCGCGTACAGCTCATGAGCGACCACAACACCAAGCCCGCGCCCGACCCCAAGAAGGCCGCCACGCTGGCCGCGGCCCTCCCGTGGCTGAAGAAGTACAACGGCAAGATCATCGTCATCAAGTACGGCGGCAACGCGATGACCGACGAGCGCCTCAAGCGGGCGTTCGCCGAGGACATCGCCTTCCTGCGCTTCGCCGGCTTCAAGCCGGTGGTCGTCCACGGCGGCGGCCCCCAGATCTCCGCGATGCTGGACCGGCTCGGCATCGAGTCGGAGTTCAAGGGCGGACTGCGCGTCACCACCCCCGAGGCGATGGACGTCGTCCGGATGGTGCTGGTCGGCCAGGTCCAGCGCGAGCTCGTCGGCCTGGTCAACGACCACGGCCCGCTGGCCGTCGGGCTCTCCGGTGAGGATGCCGGCCTGTTCACTGCGGTCGCCGCCAGCACGGTGGTCGACGGCGAGGAGGTCGACCTCGGCCTGGTGGGCGAGGTCACCAAGGTGCGCCCCGAGGCCGTGCTCGACCTGGTCGAGGCCGGTCGCATCCCGGTGATCTCCAGCGTTGCGCCCGACGTCGAGGGCGTCGTGCACAACGTCAACGCCGACACCGCGGCCGCGGCACTGGCCGTCGCGCTGGGCGCCGAGAAGCTGCTGGTGCTCACCGACGTCGAGGGCCTCTACCGCGACTGGCCGCACAGCGACGACCTGGTCGGCGAGATCAGCCCCGAGGCACTCGCCGAGATGATGCCGCGGCTCGCCAGCGGGATGGTGCCCAAGATGGGCGCCTGCCTGAGCGCGGTCACCAACGGCGTCCCGCGCGCCACCGTCGTCGACGGCCGCGAGGAGCACGCCGTGCTCCTCGAGCTCTTCACCGACGAGGGCATCGGCACCCAGGTGCTGCCCGGCGTCGAGACCAAGATCCGCAAGGCGAAGGAAGCACCGGCATGAGTGACTGGAAGGCCCGCTACGCCGGGTCCCTGATGAACACCTTCGGGCCGCCCAAGCTCGTGCTGAGCCGGGGCGAGGGCGCCCGGGTGTGGGACGAGGACGGCAAGGAGTACGTCGACCTGCTCGGCGGCATCGCCGTGAACTCCCTGGGCCACGCCCACCCGGCACTCGTCGAGGCGGTCACCGGACAGCTGGGGACGCTCGGCCACATCTCGAACTTCTTCGCCAGCGCGCCCCAGATCGAGCTGGCCGAGCGGCTGCTCGCGCTGCTCGGCGCCGAGGGCCGGGTCTTCCTGGCCAACTCCGGCACCGAGGCCAACGAGGCCGGGTTCAAGCTCACCCGGCGCACCGGTCGCACCCACATCGTGGCCATGGAGGGTGGCTTCCACGGACGCACCATGGGCGCGCTCGCGCTGACCTCGAAGGCCGCCTACCGCGAGCCGTTCGAGCCACTGCCCGGTGAGGTGACCTTCGTGCCGTACGGCGACGCCGCCGCGCTCGAGGCCGCCGTCACCGAGCAGACCGCCGCGGTCATCGTCGAGCCGATCCAGGGGGAGGCCGGCGTCGTGATCCCACCGGAGGGCTACCTGGCCGCCGCCCGCGAGATCACCGAGCGCCACGGTGCCCTGCTGTGGATCGACGAGGTGCAGACCGGCATCGGCCGCACCGGATCCTGGTTCGCGCACAGCGCCTCCGGCGTCACCGCCGACATCGTCACCGTGGCCAAGGGCCTCGGCGGCGGCATCCCGATCGGCGCCTGCATCGCCACGGGGGAGAGCGCCACGCTGCTCCAGCCCGGCAACCACGGCACGACCTTCGGCGGCAACCCCGTCGCGTCGGCAGCCGCCCTGGCGGTCATCGACACGATCGAGAAGGACGGCCTGCTCGACCACGTCGACGCCGTCGGGCAGCAGCTGCGGGCCGGTCTGGCGGACGACGATCGCGTCACCGAGGTGCGCGGTCAGGGCCTGCTGATCGGGCTGGACCTCAACGCGGCTCGCTCCGCCGAGGTCGTCGAGGCGGCCCAGCGGGCCGGCTTCATCATCAACGCCTGCACCCCGGAGCGGATCCGGCTCGCGCCGCCGCTCGTGCTCACCGTCGAGCAGGCCGACGCCTTCCTGGCCGCCTGGCCGGCGATCCTGGACGAGGCCGGCCTGTGACCCGCCACTTCCTGCGCGACGACGACCTGAGCCCCGCCGACCAGGCACGTGTCCTCGCGCTGGCTGCCGAGCTCAAGCAGGCGCCGTACGACGCGAAAGCGCTGGCCGGACCCAAGAGCGTCGCCCTCATCTTCGACAAGCAGACGCTGCGCACGCAGTCGTCGTTCTCGGCCGGGGTGGCGGAGCTCGGGGGCTTCCCCATGGCCATCGACGGACGCCTCGCGGCGATCGGCGAGCGTGAGTCGATCGCCGACGTCGCCCGCGTGCTGGGGCGCCAGGCCAGCGTGATCGTGTGGCGCACCTACGAGCAGGCCAAGCTCGAGGAGATGGCGCACTGGGCGGGGGTGCCGGTCGTCAACGCGCTGACCGACGAGTTCCACCCCTGCCAGCTCCTCGCCGACCTGCAGACCGTGATCGAGCGCCGCGGGCCGCTGGCCGGCCAGACCGCGGCCTTCCTGGGCGACGGTGCCTGCAACGTCGCGCACTCGTGGCTGCTCGCCGGTGCCACCGCCGGCATGCACGTGCGGATCTCGGCGCCGACCGGCTTCGAGCCCTCGCCTGAGGTCCTCGCCCGTGCCGTCGAGATCGCGGCGACCACGGGGGGCTCGGCCACCTTCGTGGCGGACCCCGTCGAGGCGGCGACCGGCGCCGACGTGCTGATCACCGACACCTGGGTGTCGATGGGCAAGGAGTCCGAGAGCGAGTCGCGGCTGCAGGCCTTCGCGGCCTTCGCGCTGGACGCGGACAAGCTGACCCACGCCCAGCCCGACGCGGTGGTGCTGCACTGCCTGCCCGCCTATCGCGGCAAGGAGATCACCGAGGACGTCCTCGAGGGTCCCCAGAGCGCGGTGTGGGACGAGGCGGAGAACCGTCGCCACGCGCAGAAGGCGGTCCTCAGCTGGCTGATGGAGGAGGCGTGAGCGAGGACTCCGCGGTCAGCCCGATCACCAAGATCGCGCGCCAGCGTCGGATCATCGACCTGCTCGAGCAGCACGAGATCCGGTCCCAGTCGGAGCTCGCAGAGCTGCTGGCCGCCCGCGGAGTCCATGTCACCCAGGCCACGCTCAGCCGCGACCTGGTGGAGCTGGACGCCGTCAAGGTGCGGGCGCGCTCCGGAGCGCTCGTCTACGCCGTACCAGGGGAGGGCGGGGACCGCACCCCCGCCCACCTGCGCGAGACGGTGCCCGCCGGCAACCGGCTCGCCCGGCTCTGCTCGGAGCTGCTCGTCAGCGCGGAGTCGAGCGCCAACATGGTCGTGCTGCGCACCCCGCCCGGCGCCGCACAGTTCCTCGCCAGCGCGTTCGACAAGGCGGAGCTGGGCGACGTCCTCGGCACCATCGCCGGGGACGACACGCTCCTCGTGATCGGCCGCGACCCGGCCGGTGGCGAGGCGCTCGCCCGGCGCTTCCTGGCGCTGGCCAACGACCCCAAGAACCTGCCGGTCGACTGACCTCGATCGTCCACCGCACTCGACCCTGATACGAAGGACCCCGTGACCGAGAACCCTGGGACCACCAACACCGGCAAGCTGTGGGGCGGCCGGTTCGCCGGCGGGCCGAGCCCGGAGCTGGACGCGCTGTCCAAGTCCACGCACTTCGACTGGCGCCTGACCCCCTACGACCTGGCCGGGTCGCGCGCGCACGCCAACGGGCTGCACACGGCCGGCCTGCTCACTGACGCCGACCACGCCGAGCTGCTGCGCGGGCTCGACGTCCTGGGGGAGCGCTTCGCGACGGGCGAGCTGCAGCCGGATGCCAGCGACGAGGACGTCCACGGGGCGCTGGAGCGGCTCCTGGTCGAGGAGGTGGGCGTCACGGTCGGGGGGCGGCTGCGCGCAGGGCGTTCGCGCAACGACCAGATCGCCACGCTGTTCAAGGTGTTCCTGCGCGACCACGGTCGAGTCGTCGCCGGGAGGGTCCTCGACCTGGTCGAGGCCATCCAGGCCCAGGCTGCCGAGCACCACGGCGCGATCATGCCGGGGCGCACGCACCTGCAGCACGCCCAGCCGGTCCTGCTCTCGCACCACCTGCTGGCCCACGCCTGGCCGCTGCTGCGCGACGTCGAGCGCCTCAGCGACTGGGATGCCCGCGTCGCGGCGGACTCGCCGTACGGCTCGGGCGCGCTGGCCGGCGCCAGCCTCGGGATGGACCCACGCGCCGTGGCCGCGGAGCTGGGATTCACCGGCTCGACGGCGAACTCGATCGACGGCACCGCGGCGCGTGACTTCGTCGCGGAGTTCGCCTTCGTGACGGCGATGATCGGCGTGGACGTGAGCCGGCTCGCCGAGGAGGTCATCCTCTGGGCGACCCGCGAGTTCGACTTCGTCCGGCTGCACGACAGCTGGTCGACCGGCTCGAGCATCATGCCGCAGAAGAAGAACCCCGACATCGCCGAGCTCGCCCGCGGCAAGGCTGGGCGCCTCATCGGCAACCTGACCGGGCTGATGGCGACGCTCAAGGCGCTCCCGCTGGCCTACAACCGGGACCTCCAGGAGGACAAGGAGCCGGTCTTCGACTCCGTCGACACCCTGGAGGTGCTGCTCCCGGCGGTGACCGGCATGGTGCGCACCCTGACCTTCAACACCGCCCGGATGGCCGAGCTCGCCCCGCAGGGGTTCTCCCTGGCCACCGATGTCGCCGAGTGGCTGGTGCGCGAGGGCGTGCCGTTCCGGATCGCCCACGAGGTCGCGGGGGAGTGCGTACGGCGCTGCGAGGAGCTCGGCATCGAGCTGCACGAGCTCACCGACGCCCAGTTCGCGGACATCTCCGAGCACCTCACCCCGCAGGTGCGCGAGGTGCTGAGCGCCGAGGGATCCGTGTCGTCCCGCAGCGGGCGAGGCGGCACCGCGCCCGCCCGGGTCGCCGAGCAGCTCGAGGAGCTCGACGCCGTGGTCCGCAGCTGCCGTGACCGGCTCGGCTGAGCTGCTCGACCTGCTCGGCCGGACCGCCCCCGAGGTGGCGCCGGCGCTCCTCGGTGCCACGCTCACGCACGCGGGGGTGACGGTGCGACTCACCGAGGTGGAGGCCTACGGGGGCGTCGACGACCCAGGCTCGCACGGTGACCGGGGCCGTACGGCGCGCAACAGCGTGATGTTCGGACCGCCCGGCCGTCTCTACGTGTACTTCACCTACGGCATGCACCACTGCGCGAACATCGTCACCGATGCCGAAGGCGTCGGGTCCGCGGTCCTGCTGCGTGCGGGGGAGGTCGTTGACGGTGTGGACCTCGCGCGTGAACGGCGCGGCACCTCCTCGGACCGCGACCTCGCGCGGGGGCCGGCCCGCCTGTGCCAGGCGCTCGCGCTCGACCTCGGACACAACGGCGCGGCCGTGGCGCCGGGAGGGGTGGAGCTCGACCTCCGTCCGTCGGACATGGGCCTCGACGTCAGCAGCGGTCCACGCGTGGGTCTTCGACTGGCCGCGGAACGGCCCTGGAGGTACTGGCTCGCCGGCGATCCCTTTGTGTCGGTCTATCGCCCTGCGAGCCCCTCCACGAGGCCCTAGAGGGTCCAGGCGGACCCGATTTGCATGGTTGGTCGAGGTGGGTCTAATGTTCTGTTTGTCGCCGAGTGCGGCGGGGAGCAAGGCCCTGAGGGGTGCGGGCTCCCGGCCTCGGTTTGATCTTCTCTCTTGATGCTCCTGGTTGGGGCGGTCTGGTCGTGTCCTTCGGGGCGGGGTTGAGGCTGGCCCGGTTGGGGTGTGTCTGGGGGGTTGCGGTCCGGTTCGGCCCGGTTTGACCGGGGTGGGTGGATCGGGTAAGTTTCTGCAGGTTGCCCCGGCGCCTGATCGTCACCTGGATGGGTGGTGGTTGGGGTGGTGCGCGT
>NZ_BAAHCI010000002.1:0-65264 GCF_054775955.1 Nocardioides pacificus | reverse complement strand
TCGTCGCGGAACTCCTTGGGGTACGGCTTCGGCACAGTGCACATCCTTCCAGCAGCACCTCTCGGCACCACAGATCAGATGTCACCTATCCGTGCAGCAGTCCCTCTTGAGCCTCAATCGTCTGCGTTGCTCGGTGCGGTGAGCGGGCTACGTCGCTCGGCCAGGCATCAACCACGGGTTCTGGACTGTCCAGTTGAAGCGTGGTTTGGGCCTGCGCCTGCTCAAGCCACGAGTTCGCGTAAGTCGCTCCCGCCACCGAATCCCCCAGTCTCCCCCTCCGCAGGAGCGTGGCTGCGAGTCCATCGTCGTACTCGACTGACGAGTAGGGTGCGCTAGATCGAGGCAAGGTGAACGAGATGCTTGTGCCTATGTACGGGTAGATGTGAGGTGACACCGACCACCAGATCTTCCGCATCTCGCAGGCGACTACACGGGTCCCGTCTACGACCCGGTTGTCCGCAACGAATCCCTGCGCGTGTTCCATTCCCTCGCCGATCGGGACTAGTGAGGGACGATCTACGGGTTTCGTGTGCGAGGTGCACGGCGCGTCTAGGGCGTCCGGGACGAGGCTCCCATCGAGGAGTGACGCCTCGACTGGTATGGCAAACACCACGTAGTCGTAGGACGCCTGGATCCATTCTTCAGACCAGGCGGTCATGGTGTACGTGACCAACTTTGGCGCGCCTGATCCATCGGACGCACCCTGGTCGGGCTCGCCCCTAATTTCCAGTCTCGGAGGCAAGGCGGACCGACTCGTGTCGCTGAACCTCTCCCACGACTTCTGCATCCTTCGACCGGCGGGATCATCATTAGAGATCTGGTTCTTTGGATCGTCTGTCACGGCCGCCGAGACCACTGGGGAGGCGACGGCGTCCAGATCAATTGGTTCTTGAAATTCGCTCGCGGAGAGCGTCCACGCGCACTCGACTACGAAGGCGATCAGCACAGCAAGCCACGCAACGAGGTTCTCGTTGCTCCCTTGTCCGCTCTCACCGCTCAACGGAGTCTCCAGGGGTCGAGGTCGTGTAGATCGTATCTGTCGAGAGGAAGCAGAGGGACGAATATCTATCTACGGGTGAGGTCTCCCGATGCCGTCCGCCTCATCACGATCGCTCGCCGGATATTGACTCGCTTGGCTGCTTACGACTAATCAGCGGTCGTAGATCCTCCCTGTGCTGGGGTCCCGCGCTGCAATCGCGTGGGGAAGTGCGACTCATTCAGCGCTGAGCCTTCCTGTCTGCGCGGAACCCCACGTTGGTGAGCGCTCCGACAAATAGATCCTCGTTCAGGAACTGCAATACCGTGGGGATGTCATCGTCGTCGAGGCGAAGTCGCCCGTTGGCGTCCAAGAGTAACGTCGGGTCGAGTCCGACGTCGACCATGCGCGTCTTGATGGTGCTAGCGGATACGTTCGCGAGGTGTCCCCGCCTGACAATGGCTTCCAGTCGCGTCTTCGCCCTGCTATCCCGAATTGCCTTGGCCGTGAGTCGTGCCCGGCCGTCTTCGGTCATTTCGACGTGGGCGGCGAGTTCTGCGCTCCACCCCGGCACCTGAGCGATCAGGACTTGCTGGGTGCGAAAGAGGGCTACGAAGGACGTTTGGCTCAGGACGCACACTCGGTCTCCGACAAACACGAGATCCACCAAGTCGTCGAACGCAAAGATCGGATCGGAGATCCGAGTGAGGACATCGTGAAGACTCGTCAGCACCCGACCGCCCTTGAGTCCACGCCGAGGGTTGGTCCGGCGGAGGAAGGAAACGCGTTCCCCGGGTGTGCTGCCCACGGTAAGTGCGTAGAACGTCAGGTCTTGAGTGGGCAACTTGCCTGGCGTGAGCGGCATCAGTGTCTCAGCCGCTGCTAATGCCTCTGCGAGCGATAGCCCCTGGTGTTCGCTGGCGAGCACGGGAGCGTCACCGAGATCGCCGCGCGGTAGCCACAAGTAGGTCTCTGGGCTGAGGTCCGCGTCCGGTGCCCACGGTTCGGGGGAGCGCTCCTGGAGGTCCACCACGGTGGCACGCAGGACACCTCGGAGTTCTGCGGCGACGTCGTCACCCATAGCGACTTGAGCCAGTTTGGTCTTTTGTCCGGATCGCCATCCAACGCTCAGGGTTAGCGATCCCTCAACGTCGACCTGGGCGACTTCATCCTCGATGTCCGTCACGGTGCTGTCAGTCCTCGGACTGCAGGCTCGTCATTTTGACCGCGCCAGGGGTTAGGTGCACTGCGTTGACTGTCTGACCCACGAGAGGCCGCTTTGTCGCCATGAGCAATCCTTCGAAGTTGGATGTCGATTCGATGATGTAAACGTGATAACCGGCTGCAAGCAGAATCGGATTCACAAGGACCAAATCCGTTCGGTAGATGACTACTACCAGTAGGGCTGCAAAGATGGCATAGGCGACCCAGTCTCGCCACCCACTGACGGTCAAGAACAGAAATGGGAAGAGGTAAGTCAGCAGGTAGGCGGGAACCTGTGCGCTCTCGTCGCGTATCGACCTGATCTTGAATGGCTGTTCGTTAGTTGCCGATCGCGCTGCAATTAGGCCAAACAGGCTCCACACGGCGAGGCATCCCAACACGGCCAGGGCGGACGCCCACAGTGGGTGTGTTTCACTGACGCGCAAGGCAACGATAAACGCCATTGGGGCTAGTGACGACGCAAGTAGGCGCGCTTTAAGCATCGGCTAGACCTTCGCTTCGCGATCTGTGGAGCGGAGCCACTTCTCGGCCCGCATGCTTGCGTGACGTGGGGACAGGCCAGTCAAGGTGGCTCGGACCAGGCCGCCATCGCAGACGTGCGCATGGCCGAACAGGAGGAGGGTCCGCCCTGTCTGTATCCGGGGGAGCGCTACTGGGCGTCTTGAGATGCGCCGACGGGTTCCCATGTCGTGACTTTGGCACGAGGGGCCGACACCATGTTGTGGATTGCCGAAGATCGCGGACAGGCGGCGGCGTGGGCCGCGAACTACGCCGGACCCCTACGTACTGAGACCGGAAGTGAGACCAGACGAAAGCCGAACGCCCCCGCCGGAGACCGGCGGGGGCGTTCAGTGCTTGTGGGCAGGGGCGGGGTCGAACCGCCGACCTTCCACTTTTCAGGCGGACGCTCGTACCAACTGAGCTACCTGCCCAAGCGGGGGAAACCTTACATGAGCACCCGCCTCGCGCGGAAACCGCCACGGTTTGGGGGCGGGCTGGCCCGGGCTCTATGCTGATCCGGCGTCCCGTCCGGCTTGCCGGGCAGGGTGCAGGCCCCCATCGTCTAGCGGCCTAGGACGTCGCCCTTTCACGGCGGTAGCACGGGTTCGAATCCCGTTGGGGGTGCGCTTGCGCGGGCACAACGGAGTCTCGATTGGGAGTCCGGCGCAGCGATGGGTTAGAGTTTCGCTCGCTTCGCCAGTGCAAGTTGCTGCCGAGGACAACAGCATCACCATGGCCCCGTAGCGCAGTTGGTTAGCGCGCCGCCCTGTCACGGCGGAGGCCGCGGGTTCGAGTCCCGTCGGGGTCGCAAGAGTTGGAGAGCGGTTCAGGTTCGCCTGAGCCGCTCTCTGCATTTCACGGCCAGGTCACTTCCCGCCCGGGCATTCCCCGACGATCCGGGCCGCTCCCCACCCGCCCGGCACAATGGGCTCGTGATCGAGATGGACGCCGCCCGCTTCGACGCGCTGGTCGATGCGGCGCTCGACGACATCCCCGACGAGCTGGCCACCCTGATCCGCAACGTCGTGGTCCTCGTCGAGGAGCACGCGCCCCCCGACGACCCGGACCTCCTCGGGCTCTACGACGGGGTGGCGTTGACCGAGCGCGACGGCAGCTATGGGATGACGCTGCCCGACCGGATCTTCATCTTCCGTCGCCCCCTCCTGGAGATGTGCGAGAGCGAGGCGGAGCTCGTCGAGGAGGTCCGGATCACCGTGGTGCACGAGGTCGCGCACCACTTCGGCATCGACGACGAGCGCCTGCACGCCCTCGGCTACGCCTGAGCGGTCAGCTGGCGAGCCAGAACCCCAGGCCACAGGCCGCCAGCGACAAGACGACCGTCGCCACGACGTACGGCGTGCCGCGGCGCGCGCCTAGGTCGTGCGCGCGCACCACGAACGACGAGTACGTCGTGAGCCCGCCGCAGAAGCCCACACCGAGCAGGGCCGCCCACGACCCGGAGAGGGCCAGGGCCGAGAGCACGCCCAGCAGCAGCGAGCCGGCCACGTTGACGAGCAGCGTCCCCGTCGGGAAGTCCCCCTCCTGCACGTCGCCATCGAGCCAGTGCCCGGCGAGGTAGCGCAGCGGAGCCCCGACGCCGGCGCCCGCGGCCACGAGAAGACCCTCGGCGAGCAGGCTCACAGGTCGCCGCCCTCGGCGTCGAACAGCATCCGCGCGGGACGCGTCGAGAGCAGGTCTGCCAGCGCGACACCGACGAGGCAGGCGCCCAGCGTCCCCACGGCGTACGACGCAGCGAGGGCGCCGTCGCCGGCGTCGACGAGGGCGCGGGTCTGCTCGCTCCAGGCGGAGAGCGTCGTGAAGCCGCCGAGCAGGCCGGGGCCGAGCAGGGTGGTCAGAGCGAGGCGACGTCGTACGGCGGGGAGGGCCGGCAGCAGCGCCAGCAGGATCGAGCCGACCACGTTGACGGCGAAAGTGGTCCAGGGGAAGCCGGACCCGTCCGGGGCGAGCTGGCCCAGCCCCCAGCGCAGCAGCGCACCTGCGGCTCCTCCGACGGCGACGAGCAGGCACAGGGCGGGCAGTGAGGGGGCCGGAAGCGGAGTGACTGCGAGCGAGGAGGACGAGCGCGTCACGTGCCGCTGTCGGCGAGTGGCGGGGCGTGGCCCGGCCAGGGGGCCGGGGCGTCGCCGCGGCTCTGGCGGACGAACTCGCCGAGGAACCAGCGCTGGAAGTGCTGCTGGGCGTCCGAGCGGGCCAGCAGCAGCAGCCGCTGTGCCCGGCAGAAGGCGTCGGCGAGCTCGAGGAGGTCGAGCATCTGGTTGATGACGTTCGGCGTGCTCGGGGGGACGTGAACGACGAGGTCGACGCTGCTGGTGCCGGCGCGAAGGGCCCGCTCGATGGCGTCGAGCCCGGTGCTGTCACGGAACTCGCGCTCGAAGGTGTCGAAGAGCTCGGAGAGGTTCTTGGCCAGTGGATAGTCGGCCTGGTGGGCCAGGGACAGCAGTCGCAGCTCGCGACGCAGCTCGCGGTAGTGACGGTTGTAGCCGAGATACAGCTGCAGCGGCAGCCCCTTGAACTCGACCGGCAGGAGCTCCGCTGGGGGAGGAGTGTCGCTCGACTGCACGGGGGCAGCCAGGTCGTAGACGACGCCGGGCGGCTCCTCGGCCTGGACCTGATCGGCGGGGGTGAACCACACCATCTTGCCGCTCGCGTCGATCTCCGCGCCCCAGGCGGTGGAGCACATGGCCACGATGCCGAGTCCGCGGCCGACGGTGAGCAGCTCGTCCTCGTCGTGGTCGCCGGTGGAGAAGTCCGGCGGCTGGGGGGAGCCGTCGCTGACCTCGAAGCGGGGATGCTCGCGGGTGCCGCGGACCCGGACGCTGATCGGGCCAGAGGCGTGGAGGACCGCGTTGGTGACGAGCTCGGAGACGGCCAGCTCGGCGCACTCGACGAGGTCCTCGCGGCCCAGCTCCCGGCAGGTGTCGACGACCCAGCGTCGTGCGTCCGCCACTGAACGTGGGGTCGCTCCGAGCGGGAGCGCCTCCCTGTTCATCGGCATTCGCGTATTCCCCACCACTGTCCTGAGATCACCCCGGAGCAGGGCGAAGTCACACCAACGAGTGCGTCCATACCCGCAACAGTCCGAGATGAAACCCCCGGCCCGGGTTCGTTTGATGGGCGTCGAGGGAAGAGGATGTGTGCATCCACTGTTGGGTACTTCGTCCCAGATATTAGTCACCAGAGAGGTCCACGTATGTCAGCCCAGCCAAATTCACCCGGCAAGCACCACGTCGTGGTCATCGGGTCCGGGTTCGGTGGCCTCTTCGGCACCAAGGCTCTGAAGCGGGCTGACGTCGACGTGACGATGGTCGCCAAGACCACCCACCACCTCTTCCAGCCCCTGCTCTATCAGGTGGCCACCGGCATCCTCTCCGAGGGTGAGATCGCGCCGCCGACCCGGGAGATCGTCAGCCGGCAGAAGAACGCCCGGGTGCTCCTGGGCGAGGTGACCCACATCGACCTCGAGAAGCGTCAGGTGACCTCGCAGGTGCTCAACCGCGAGACGGTCCTGACCTACGACTCGCTGATCGTGGCGGCGGGCGCCACCCAGTCCTACTTCGGCAACGACCACTTCGCCGAGTTCGCTCCCGGCATGAAGAGCATCGACGACGCCCTCGAGCTGCGAGGCCGGATCTTCGGCGCCTTCGAGCTGGCCGAGCTCGGCGCCAACCGGGGCGAGAACGTCGACCACCTGCTCACCTTCGTCGTCGTCGGCGCCGGTCCGACGGGGGTGGAGATGGCCGGCCAGATCGCCGAGCTGGCCCACCGCACCCTCAAGCGCGACTTCCGCTCCATCAACACCCGCACCGCCCGCGTGATCCTGGTCGACGCCGCGCCGCAGGTGCTGCCGCCGTTCGGCGCCAAGCTGGGCGCGACGACCAAGACCGAGCTGGAGAAGCTCGGCGTCGAGGTGATGCTGGGCGCGATGGTGACCGACGTCGACGAGCGCGGTCTGCAGGTGAAGTTCAAGGACGGTCGCGTCGAGCGCATCGAGGCGGTCACGAAGATCTGGGCGGCCGGCGTCCAGGCCAGCCCGCTGGGCAAGATGCTCGCCGAGCAGAGCGGCGCTCCGCTGGACCGGGCCGGCCGGATCGGCGTCAACCCCGACCTCACGCTGACCGGGCACCCCGAGGTGTTCGTGGTCGGCGACATGATCGCGCTCGACAACCTGCCCGGCGTGGCGCAGGTGGCGATCCAGGGGGCGAAGTACGCCGCCAAGGAGATCGACCACCGGCTCTCGGGCAAGGCGCCGCAGGGCCCGTTCAAGTACTTCGACAAGGGCTCGATGGCGATCATCAGCCGCTTCCGCGCGGTCGCGATGGTCGGCAAGCTGCGCCTGACCGGCGTTATCGCGTGGCTGATGTGGCTGGCCGTGCACCTCGTCTACATCACCGGCTTCAAGAGCCGCTTCACCGCGCTGATCAGCTGGGCGGTCTCGTTCATCGGCCGTGGCCGCTCCGAGCGCACCACCACCGAGCAGCAGATCTTCGCGCGCAGTGCCCTGGCCCGGCTCAAGGGCGGCACCGCATCGCTGGTCTCCGACCCCGGCGCGTACGACGCGGCGCGCGACGACGCCGAGCGGACCCGGCGCGAGGAGCTCGAGGCTCAGGCAGCGGAGGAGGCCCGCCTCACCGACGCCGGCGAGCGTGGCACCCCCGCCCAGAGCCGGATGGCGGACAGCCGCCCGGGCTGAGCGCCGGCGGGCCTGGACGATCGGGGGGCGCCCCCCGATCACTCGTACTGCTTGGGCGCCTTCTCCTTCTCCGCCGCGATCAGCTCGCGGGCCCAGCGGGGCAGGATGAAGACGCCCTCGGCCTCGACGGTGATGCCGTCGGAGTCGGCGATGTGGCCCTTGACGAAGCTCTTGATGCCCTCTGTCCGGTCGAGCTTGGCCTCGATGTGGAGGTCGCCCAGCGGCGTGCCGCGGCGGTAGCGCACCGACAGGGTGCCGGTCATCCCCGGTGCCCCGGCGGCCGCGGCCGCCGTGCCCAGCACCTGGTCGAGCAGCAGCGACGAGACGCCCCCGTGGACCAGGCCGGGCGGGCCCTCGTAGGCCGCGCCGGCGTGGAAGTCGGCCCACACGCGCTTGTCCTCGTCGGTCTGCAGGTCCAGCGGGATCGCGACCGGGTTGCGCATCCCGATGACGGCGTTGCCGTGCGTGCGCACCGTCCCGTCGTCGGCGATCCGGGCTCCGAACGAGGCCGGGATCTGCTTCGCGCGCAGCCGCGCGACCAGCGCGTCGACCTCACGGCGTACGGCGTCGATCTCGGCGTCGTCGACCTCGGTGCGGATCGTCGCGTCGACGAGCTGGCGCACGCTGTCCGTGAGTGGGGTGTAGACATCGCGCTCGTGCGCGAGCTCTTCGGGGGTGAGGTTCTCCTCGACGTAGTGAAACATGCGCGCACTCTAGGTGGCCCACGGCGGCGACGGGTGGCAAGCGGTCGCTGAGCAGCCAGCCGGACGGGTGATGTGAGACACGTTGTCACGGTGCGTGACCCCAACCACAGGTGCTTCGTTAAGGCGGCGGACGGGAAGGAGAACCCACGCATGCACGCATCCAAGAACTCACGACCGGGTCAGATGACTCGGAGGCCCCGCTGGATCCGCGGGACGGTGGCGACGACCGCCGCCCTCGGCTTGGTCCTGATGGGACCCACCGCCGCGATCGCGGCCGGCGACGACACGACGCAGCCGCGCGACCAGATCGGGCTGGGAGCGCTGCTCGAGACGCTGACCGCCCCGCTCGCCCCGGTGCTCGAGGGTCTGGCCGGCGCAGCTCAGGGCGCCGGAGGGACCGGCTCCACGGCACCCGACGGCGCGAGCAAGGCCGGCAGCGCCGCCACCGACGACGGGGACTCCGAGGGCCACGAGACCCCGGACCCCACCGGTGACGACCACGCCTCCACGCAGGGC
The DNA here is from genome assembly GCF_054775955.1 of Nocardioides pacificus. Classification (NCBI taxonomy): domain Bacteria; kingdom Bacillati; phylum Actinomycetota; class Actinomycetes; order Propionibacteriales; family Nocardioidaceae; genus Nocardioides; species Nocardioides pacificus. Next base: position 56,632 of record NZ_BAAHCI010000002.1, on the reverse strand, counting down.
GTCGCGGCCGAGGTGGCCGACAACGAGCTGGCCCAGGTGGGCGGCACGAGCGCGTCGGTCGGCAACGACAACAGCACCGAGTCGCAGGCCACGGTCCTCGCGCTCGGCGGACAGACGATCATCGGTGCCGAGGCCGACTCCCGTGGCACCAAGGAGGCCCAGGCGGGCGACCCGCTCGCCCCGGTGTGCGACGCCAGCGGTGGTGCCCTGTGTGCCGCGCTGCTGTTCGCGGAAGCGTCCGCCTCCGAGGACGGCCCTGGCTCGCGCTCCTCGAGCAGCATCGGCCTGGCCCGCGCCTGCCTCGGTGGGGAGACCCCCACCGGCGCCGACTGCGACGGTCCGGTGCAGGCCGGCGTCGCGGAGAGCTCCAGCGAGATCACCCGCAACAAGGGTGGCCACACGATCGCGAAGGCGACCACGTCGGTCGCCGACGTGTGCCTGGTCCCCGGCGCTGCCGGCGAGGGCTGCGCGGTCGGCATCGAGGCGCTGAGCACCACCACGACCTCCAACTCCAAGACCGGTGAGAGCACGCGCACCTCGAAGATCGCCGGGCTCACCCTCGCCGGCAACGAGGTCCTCACCCTCGAGGACCCGATCGGCATCTCCGTGCCGCCCGGCTGCACCTCGCCGGCGCTGCTGTGCGCCTTCCTCAACCAGGGCGAGACCCACTCCGGTCCGGGCACCAACCGCTCCGCGGCCCAGGAGGCCCTGCACGTCCTGCTCCTCGACGGCACCGTCGACGCGCTCGTCGGTCAGGCCGAGACCAAGGTCCACCAGGGCCCGGTCGACACCGACACCGACGGTGGCGACGACAACGACGGCGGGGACAACGACGGCGGGGACAACAACCCCGGAGGCAACAACAACGGTGGCGGGGACGGCAACGGCAACGGTGGGGGCGACGGCAGCGGCGCCCAGGCCGGCGGCTCGTATGATGACGGCGTGCTTCCCAACACCGGTGGCGTCTGGTCCGGGCTGCTGAGCCTCGGCCTGCTCGGCCTCGCGCTCGGCTCGTTCCTGGTCGCGTGGAGCCGTCGTACCTCCCTGGTCGACGCCAGCTGATGGGCGTTCTGGACCGGCTGCCGGGCACAGGTGCCCGCGGTGTCGTCGTCGCCGCCCTCGTCGGCGCCCTCGCCCTGGTCGCCGCCGGCGCCCTGGCGTGGATGACCTGGGGACCGCAGGACGACGCCGAGCCGGTCGCCGGCACCACCACCGAGCCCGCCCTGCGCACCGTCAAGGCGCGCGGCGGCGGGTTCGAGGTGCCGGTCCCGAAGAAGATGAAGGCCACCCGGCCCGGCAAGGCCGTGCGCCTTGTCGGGGCCGGGCGGCGCGTGGTCGTCACGGTGTCGCCGGCCTCGGCCGGCAAGCCGCAGCGGGTCCACGAGCAGGTGCTGTCCCAGATCCGGGCGGCCTATCCGAAGGTCAGTGTCGAAGCGACGGTGCCCAGCGTGCTGGACGGCCACGCGGGCCTACGCTCGATCGGCGCAGCGGCGCGCGACGACGGCACTGGCCTGGTGCTCACCGTGACGACCGCGGGATCCGGCAAGCGGGCGTGGGCGGTCACCGTCTTCACGGCACGCGACGTCCGGCCCGCCGAGGTGGAGCGGTTCGTCACCCCGGTGCTGACCGGGCTGCGACTGGGTCGCTGAGACTGGGCCGCTGAGTTCGGGCCGCTGAGCGCGGGCCGCAGACGGGGCCCCCTTCCCCGGGCGACGCCCGGGATGTGCCGGGGGCCGCAGAGTTCGTTAGGTTGTCCCGGCGGCTGACATGCCCGGAGCTCGGCTCCAGGTCACGCCAGTCTGTGTGGTGCCATGCGCGATCGGGGCCCCTCCGCGGAGTCGCGGGGACCACGGACGGTGTCAGCCCGTTACAGCGGCGTCGACAGACGGGTCGACGCCCTCGCTCTGGGAGCCCTGAGCCGACGTGCCGATGATCGAAGCCCATGACGTCTACAAGGTGTTCGGGCGCCGCCCCGAGCGCGCCGTGGAGCGCCTCCGAGCCGGTGCCTCCCGAGACGAGTTGCGCGAGCACGGCCTCACCGCCGCGGTCATCGATGCGACGTTCGACGTGGCGCCGGGCGAGATCTTCGTGGTCATGGGCCTGTCCGGATCCGGGAAGTCCACGCTGATCCGGATGGCCAACGGGCTGCTGCTGCCGACGGCCGGCAGCTTCCAGGTCGCCGGGCAGGAGCTGTCCTCCATGGACGCTCGGCACCTGCGCCAGGTGCGCCGCGAGAAGGTCAGCATGGTCTTCCAGCACTTCGCGCTGCTGCCCCACCGCACGGTCGGCGAGAACGCGGCGTACGGGCTCAAGGTGCAGGGCATGAACCGCTCCGAGCGCGAGCGACGTGCCGACGAGGCTCTGGCCATGGTCGGCCTCGAGGGGTGGGGCGGATCCCGGCCCGACGAGCTCTCGGGCGGCATGCGCCAGCGCGTCGGTCTGGCACGGGCCCTCGCGGCCGGAACCGACATCATGCTGATGGACGAGGCGTTCAGCGCCCTCGACCCGCTGATCCGCCGCGAGATGCAGGACCAGTTGGTGGAGCTGCAGCACCGCCTCGACAAGACGATCCTGTTCATCACCCACGACCTCAACGAGGCCATGCGCCTGGGCGACCGGATCGCGATGATGCGCGACGGCCGCATCGTGCAGATCGGCACGGCCGAGGAGATCCTCAACGATCCCGCCAACGACTACGTCGCCCAGTTCGTCCAGGACGTCGACCGCACCCGCGTGCTCACCGCCTCCTCGGTGATGGAGCCGCCGGTCGCCGTGCTCGGGACCGAGCAGGGCCCGCGCGTCGCGCACAAGCTGATGCGCGAGCACCAGACCCCCGCCCTGATGGTCGTCGACCGGGAGCATCACCTGCGCGGCGTGGTCCTCGAGGACGACGCGGCCCGAGCGGTCGAGCGCGGTGGCGAGCTCGCCTCCGTGCTCCGCCCCGCGGTCACCGTGGGCCCGGACGTCGCCGTCGCCGACCTGTTCGCTGCCTCCGCCGACAGCCCGACCGCCCTCGCCGTGGTCGACGACCGTGGCCGGCTCCTGGGGGTGATCCCGCGAGTCACGCTGCTGAGCGCGCTGGGCGCGGTCGGGGGCCTGGACAGCACGAGTACGACGGGCGGCGCGCACGCCGCGCTCTCCCTGACGGCCCCCATGGCCCCCATGGCCCCGACCGCTCCGGCGGCCCCGGCGGCCCTGACCAAGGAGAGCAAGTGATGGGCGCGGCATCGTTCTCGACCCTGACCCGGGCGAGCGACCTCAGAGCCGAGACCGTGGAGTCCGGCATCCCCCGGATCCGGCTCGGCGACTGGATCGAGGAGGGCTTCGACTGGGTGCGCGAGCACCTCGGCGATTTCTTCGACTCCGTCGCCACGGTCATCGAGGACGCCGTCGACGGGCTGGCCGAGCTGCTCCAGTCACCGCCGGCCCTGCTCCTCGCGGTGCTCTTCGCCGTGCTGGCCTGGCTGGTCAAGGACTGGAAGCTGGCGCTCACCTCGCTGGTCGGCCTGACCCTGATCATCGCGATGGACCAGTGGGACAACGCGATGGAGACGCTGTCGCTGGTGCTGCTGGCGACGCTGGCCGCGCTCCTGATCGGCATCCCGACGGGGGTCGCCGCGGCCCGGTGGGACCGGGTCAGCCGCGCCGTGCGGCCGGTGATGGACCTGATGCAGACCATGCCCGGCATGGTGTGGCTGGTGCCGGCGGTGTCGCTGTTCAGCATCGGAACCGCGCCCGGTCTGGTGACGACGCTGATCTTCGCGCTGCCGCCCGCCGTACGCCTCACCGAGCTCGGCATCCGGCAGGTCGACGCCGAGGTGGTCGAGGCCGGGCACGCCTTCGGGGCCACGCCTCGCGAGATCATGCGCGGCATCCAGCTCCCGCTCGCCCTGCCGACGGTGATGGCCGGGGTGAACCAGGTGATCATGCTGGCCCTGTCGATGGCCGTGATCGCGGGCCTGGTGGGCGCCGGTGGGCTCGGGGGCGTGGTGGTCGGCTCGATCGCCAGCCTCCAGATCGGACTCGGCTTCGAGGCCGGCCTGTCCGTGGTGGTGCTGGCGATCTACCTCGACCGGCTCACCGCGACGGTGGGGTCCGGCGGCCCGGGACCCTGGCGCCGGCTGCTGTCGGTGCCCCTGCTGCGCCGCGGGCCGGCCGGTACGACGAAGGCAGGCGGCGCCGGTGGCACGGATGGCCCCGCCCCCGAGACTGCGGCGCCGGAGGACGGCGCCGTCCAGACGACCCGGTGACGGGTCGTGCGAGGAATGATGAGAGGACACGACGAATGACGCGCATGAAGGTATCCCGAGCAGTCGGCATGGCAGCGGGCCTCCTGGCCCTCGCCGGCACCACCGTGGCCTGTGGCTCGGACGACGGGGACGACAACGACACCGCCTCCGGTGGCGGCGAGTCCGGCGGTGGGACCGTGACCCTGGGCATCATCCCCTCGTGGACCGACGGACTGAGCACCGCACACCTGTGGAAGAACGTGCTCGAGGACGAGGGCTACACGGTCGAGATCGAGGAGATCTCCGAGGCCGCACTGCTCTACACCGGTGTGGCCCGCGGCGACATCGACGTCTACCCCTCGGCCTGGCCCGAGGTCACGCACGCCAGCTACATGGAGGAGTACGGCGACGACCTGGAGGACCTCGGGGCCTGGTACGAGGGCGCCAAGCTCACCTTCGCGGTGCCGGAGTACAGCGACCTGACCTCGATCTCCGACCTCGAGGGCAGGGGCGGTGACTTCGACGGCAAGATCATCGGCATCGAGCCCGGCGCCGGCCTGACCAAGGTCACCAAGGACGAGGTCATGCCGACCTACGGCATCGACGAGGAGTACGAGCTCGTCGAGTCCTCGACGACCGCGATGCTGACCGAGCTGAAGAAGGCGACCGAGAACGAGGACGACATCGTCGTCACGCTCTGGAAGCCGTTCTGGGCGAACTCCGAGTTCCCGATCAAGGACCTCGAGGACCCCGAGGGCGCGCTGGGCGAGGCCGAGACGCTAAACGCCATCGCGACCGACGGCTTCGCCGACGAGTTCCCCGACGTCGCCGAGATGATGGGCAACTTCACCCTCGACGACGAGCAGTACGGCTCCCTGGAGAACCTCGTCGTGAACGAGTACGGCGCAGGCAAGGAGGACGAGGCCGTCGAGGCGTGGCTCGAGGAGAACCCCGACTTCGTCGACAGCCTGAAGGGCTGACCTGATCCGACCCACTCGGGCCCGCTGTGAAGGGGCCTGATCTGAACGGGCCGGCGCGATGACCTGAGGGTCGTCGCGCCGGCCCGTCTGCTTGGGACGTACTCGGCTCGAGGTGCCTCAGCCCGGAAGGCCGTCGGCGTCGCCGATCTGGGCCGCCACCTCGCGGCGCAGGATCTTGCCCATCGGGTTGGTCGGCAGGTCGGTGACGGCGACGAAGCGGCGCGGCACCTTGTAGCCGGTGAGCTCGCGGTGCGCGTAGGCACGCAGCTCGTCGGCGTCGATGTCCCGGCCCTCGGCGGGGATGATCGCGGCCACGACCTGCTCGCTGCCGTCCTCGTGGGGGAGTCCCACGACGGCGACCTCGGCCACGGACTCGTGGTGGCGCAGGACGGTCTCGACCTCGCTGGGGTAGACGTTGAAGCCGCCGGTGATGATGACCTCCTTGATCCGGTCGACGACGGTGATGAACCCGTCGTCCGCGACCGTGACCACGTCACCGGTGCGGAACCAGCCGTCGTGGAAGGCCTGGGCGGTCTCCTCCGGGAGCCCCCGGTATCCCTCGAAGACCTGCGGGCCCTTGACCTGCAGCTCGCCGCGCTCCCCGGGGCCCACCTCGCGGGTGGGGTCCTCGGGGTCGGCGAGGCGGATGAGCACGTCGGGGAAGGGCACGCCGATGGAGCCGGGGCGACGGTCCTTGGTCATCGGGTTGCCGACCACCACCGGGGAGGTCTCGGTGAGCCCGTAGCCCTCGACCAGCAGGCCGCCGGTCGCGGCCTCCCAGCGCTCGACGAGCTCGGCGGGCAGCGGCATCGCGCCCGACAGGGAGTAGCGCACCCCCGTGATCGAGATGCCACGGTCCTCCGCGGCGTCGACGATGCGGTGATAGAGCGGCGGGACGGCCGGGATGAACGTCGGCACCTCCCGCTTGATCGCGGCCATCAGCAGGTCGAGCTCCGGCTTGGGGAGCAGCACCAGCTTGGCTGCCAGGCTGATCCCGAACAGCACGCTGATCGTCACGCCGTACGCGTGGAACATCGGCAGCGCGACGAGGAAGGACTCCTGCCCGGGCACGAGGCCGGGGACCCAGGCGCGTCCCTGGGTGCAGTTCGCGATCAGGTTGCGGTGGCGCAGGGGGACGCCCTTGGGGACGCCGGTGGTGCCGGACGTGTAGAGCAGCAGCGCGACGTCGTCGGCCACCGGACGCGGGTGGGCCTCGTCGATCGGCGTGGCGGACTCCAGCTCGGAGAAGGGCATCGCGCCGGGCGCGGGGGAGGTGAGCTGGTCGCGGGAGGCGCGGGCCTTGGCGATCGGCAGACGCAGCGCCAGGCGCTTGGCCAGCGGCAGCTCGGCGGTCAGGTCGACGGCGACGATGTGCTCGACGGCGTCGGTGTCGCGCAGCTCCTCGATGACCGGCACGACCTTGTCCCAGACGATCGCGACCTTGGCACCGTGGTCGGTGAAGGGGTGGCGCAGCTCGGCCGCGGTGTAGAGCGGGTTGTGCTCGACGACGACCGCGCCGAGGCGGAGCACGGCGTGGAAGGCGATGACGTTCTGCGGACAGTTCGGCATCACCAGGGCGACGCTGTCGCCCGCCTTCACGCCGAGCCGGCGCAGGCCCTCGGCCACGCGGCGTACCCGCTCGCCGACCTGGGCGTACGTCGTGGTGCGCCCCAGGAAGTCGAGCGCCGGCCGGTCGCCGTGCTCCGCGACGGACGTCTCGAACTGGTCGAGCACGGTGGTGTCGCCGTAGTGGAGTCGGGCCGGGACCCCCGGGCCGTAGGAACTGGTCCAGCTGGGTTCTGCGGCGCTCATGAATCTCCTCGTCGGCGAACCTACGCAGCCGTAGGCAAGGCCGAACTTACCGCGTGGGCTCGGTGTCCCGCATCCGGTCCGCGAGCTCGCTCCACCACGCCAGGCGAGTGGGGCGGCCGCCGTAGTCGCGGCGCCGGTTCACGCCGCTGCTGCTGGGCAGCACGAAGACCTCGGCTCCCGCGACCCGCCAGGCCTGCGGGCCCAGGTGGGGGCGCGGCTGGCCGTGCGCCCGCGCGACGGCGGTGGCCGCGACCAGCCCGTTGAAGGCCACCCACTGCGGGGTCGCGGTCGCGAGGCGTGCGGCCAGGTCGGGGACATCGAAGCCGGTGGGCGCGCCCGGGGTCTGGACCAGGCTGGCCAGCCCCACCCCGTGCTCGGGGAGGTCCTCGTCGTCGGTCGGGACGAGCAGCGCGGGGGTCAGCCCGGCTTGGTGGAGCAGGGTCCAGAAGGCGTCCCCGCGAGCGGAGAAGTGGTGGCCGCGCTCGGCCGCGCAGTCACCCACGGCGGTGCCGCACACCACCAGCGGGAGGCGGGGCGCGAGCCGATCGGGGAGGACGAGCACAGTCACCTCTCGAGTGTGTCCGGGACCTCACTGCGAACTTCCGCGCAGAGGGGGAAAACCGTCAAGTTCGACCTTCGGACGACCGTAGGATTCGTGTGCCGTCGCAGTCGTCCTGGCCCCACCGGCATTCCCTCTACCGACCCTTCTGAACCTCGAGAGAACAGCCTGTGTACGCCTCGGTGGCCCTGCCCCTCCTTCCACTCCTCGCCCTCCTCGCCCTGGCCGGGACGTTCGTCGTCGTCCCCCTGACGATCCGGTTCGTCGTCTGGCTCGCCGCCGGCGAGGACACCGCCTCGCTGATGTATGCCCAGCAGCTCGAGGACGAGGCCGCCGGGCTGACCCGGGTCTGACGGAGCCGCGGCCTCGCAGGCTCGGGCCTGCCGTTTGGTCCCCAACGGCGTCCTTTTCGTGCCGGGGCATGTCGTTTGTGCCCATTCGGTGATGTCCGGTGTGCCGCTGACCGCGCCTGCGGGGTCTCCTCTCGTCGTACGGCGTGTGGTTGCGCGTCGCGGTGGTCGGCGTCGGCCGGGTGCGCCGGTCTCGCAGGCTCGGGGGTGCCGTTTGGTCCCCAACGGCGTCCTTTTCGTGCTGGGGCATGTTGTTTGTGCCCATTCGGTGATGTCCGGTGTGCCGCTGACCGCGCCTGCGGGGCCCGCTCTCGTCGTACGGCGTGTGGCTGCGCGCCGCGGTGGCCGACGTTGGCCGGGTGCGCCGGTCTCGCAGGCTCGGGGGTGCCGTTTGGTCCCCAACGGCGTCCCTTTCGTGCCGGGGCATGTTGTTTGTGCCCATTCGGTGATGTCCGGTGTGCCGCTGACCGCGCCTGCGGGGCCTCCTCTCGCCGTATGGCGTGTGGCTGCGCGCCGCGGTGGCCGACGTCGGCCGGTTTCAGCGCCGATCTCGGGTCTGGCCCGATGAGCGCCGTTGAGGGATTCGCTCTCAAGGCGGGGCGGCGCTGAGCCGATTGAGAGGGGTGCGGCTGGTGGTGACCGTTCCTGACGGTCCCTCACCTGTGCCGCGATCACCACGAACACGAGGAGCGCAGATGCGGGGCACCATCACGGCGAGGTCGAGGGCCGCGTTGATCGGCTCGGCCGCGGCCGCGGTAGCCCTGGCTGGTCTTTCGACCACTCCGTCGGGCCTGGCCGCAGCGCCGCGCGACGCGGCCGTCCAGCACGCCGTGACCGGGTCCGACGGCATCGAGCGCGGCCTGCGGGTGAAGCGTGTCGCTCCTCGAACGCTGCTCGCCGCCCCGGCCAGCATTGGCACCGGTGCTCGCTTCACCGTTGCCGGCACCGCGCCGCACGCGAAGAACAACCGCGCCCGAGCGATGCGATTGCTGAGCAAGTCGGGCAGACGGTGGAGCCTCGTGGCCGTCCAGCGTCCGAACGCCAACGGCGTCTTCCAGTTCTCGGTGCTCGCCCCGAACAGGGCGGGCACGCTCGTCCTCAAGGCGGTCACGGTCGGCGCGAGGAAGCCGGTCAGCAAGACGGCTCGGGTGCGCGTCGTCGAGGTCCCCGTTCCGACGCCGACACCCACGCCGATCCCCGAGCCGACGCCCGACCCCACGCCGACGCCCACCCCGACTCCTGAGCCCGAGCCGACGCCGGACCCGACACCTGTCGACCGCCTGGGCGACGCGAACGACTGGGGCTGGCTGGCCCAGGGCTACGCCTGGCGCGCGCCCTGCGAGCCCATCACCTGGGCGTACAACGAGCTCGGCTCCTACGCCGGCTCGTTCGCCGACGTCCAGCGCTCCTTCGAGCGGATCAGCGAGCACACCGGCATCACGTTCGAGTACGTCGGGCCGAGCGCGCGCGTGCCGTTCACCGGCGACTCCAGGAGCGCGAGCGACATCCTCATCGGTTGGGGCACCGAGGCGACCAACTCTTCGCTGAGGGGGTCGGTCATCGGCATCGGCGGACCCTCCGGGTGGCACTCGGGGCTGTACAACGCGCAGGTGCTGCTGGACAGCGACGGCATTCCGTTCGCCCGCCCCGGCCACGAGGCCGGCTGGGGCTTCACCTGGGGGCAGGTCATGGTCCACGAGATCCTGCACGGCCTGAATCTCGGCCACGCGAGGGGCCCGGAGCAGATCATGGCGCCGATGATCTCGAACGACCACTTCGACTTCGGTGCCGGCGACATCAGCGGCATGAAGGCGATCGGCGAGGCACGCGGATGCCTCACTCCGACGGGCTAGTTCGCCGAAGGCAGTAGGCCCCGTGGGACTCGAACCCACAACCAACGGATTAAAAGTCCGCTGCTCTAACCATTGAGCTAGAGGCCCGGGGGATCTAGGAGCACGTCCGGAGAACATCGCCGATAGCCATGATGTCGTCCAGGGGCGCCCACCTACCCGCCGGCTCAGGGTATCCGGATGGGAGACCTCCCGCGCCCGTGCCCCTCACCTGCCCTCCGGCGATGGCCCGAGCAGCCGACTATCCCCAAGGCTGCTGGTGGCGCGGCTGAGCCGGCAGCTCCGGCTCGACCGACGGCCCCGACCGCTCCGGCGGGCCAGGGGGCGCAATGCCCGACGAGGACCCGGGAGCCTGATACCTCGGCGCCGGCCTGCGGACGAGCAGGAGCAGCCCGGCGAACCCGATGCCCGCCCCGACGGCGGTGCCGACGATGAGGCGCTCCCACGACTGGCTCACGCAGGCGTCGATGATGCGCTGCTCGATCCGGCGCACGCGAGGGCTCGAGGTCGGATCGGCCTCGGTGACCAAGACGTCCAGTGCCGGCGGATTGCAGGAGACGCGCTCCTCCATCACGGTGACGCTCGCGGGGACAGTCGCGAGTCCGACGAACACGAGGAACCCGAGGACCATCGTCAACGCGCCGGCGAGCCTCATGCGCGACACCCTAGGACTCCGCGACCGCCCCGCGACGGATCTCGCGAGGCGACGCACCGGACCAGCGCCGCATCGCGTGGGACAGCGTGGACTGCTCGCTGAAGCCGACCAGCAGCGCGATCTGGCCGACCGGGAGGCTGGTGGTGCTCAGGTAGCGGTGCGCCGCCTCACGACGTACCTCGTCGAGCAGCGCGGCGAACGTCGTCCCGTGCGCGGCCAGCCGTCGTTGGAGAGTCCGCGGGTGGAGCGAGAACAGTCGGGCGATGCTGTCGACCGTGGGCGGCGCCGTGCGCAGCGACTCCGCGAGGGCGAGCCGGACCTGCGCCGTGAACTGGAGTCGAGGGTCGGGGAAGCGGCGGGCGAGATGCTCGAGCGCGAGCGCCGAGATGGCGTCGTCGGCGTCGTGGAAGGTCTGCTCGAGGAGCTCGCGGTGCACGCACAGCGCCGGCATGCTGGCGCCGAACCGGACGTCGGCGCCGAAGTAGTCGAGGTAGCGCTGCACCGGCGACAGCGGCTGGTGCGGGATCAGCACGGAGCGCAGCGTCCGGACCTCGCCGAGCAGCGACACCGCGACCCGGAAGAACAGGCCCAGCCCGAGCTCGATCGCCTGGGGCGAGTACGACGACTCCCGCAGGTCCTTGCGATAGGCGAGGGCGACCACGCCGCGACGGCCGGAGGGGTCCTCCTCGACGCTCACCCGCAGCGCGGGGCTGTGCACGAAGAGGAACCGCGACGCGCAGTCCAGCGCCTCCGCCACCGTCGAGGACGCCCCGATCGCGACCGCGAGCGGGCCGAGGATGGAGAGGTCCTGGGCCTCGGCGAGCCGGAGCCCGAGGTCGGGGCAGCCCAGCTCGCGGGCGGCGGCGTCGAGCATCAGGTCGTGCGCGGTGATCGGGATCAGCGCGTCGTCGTCGCCGAGCGCGCGGGGGTCGATGCCGAAGCGCGCCACCAGGGCGGCGGGGTCGCCGCCGAGGTCGTCGACCAGGTCGGCGAAGCCCCGCAGGCTCGCGGCTCGGATCATCGGCCCCATGGCCGCATTGTCGCGCGGAAACAAGTTCTCGGCCGCTCGGTGTCCCAAGATCGGCCAGAACCCCAGCAGAGGATGAGAACCCCCAGCAGAGGAGAGGCCCGATGGCGACGACCCTGACCGACTGCGGCGCGCGCACGATCCCGGAGTTCGACGGCGTGCACGACGTGTGGCCCCGCGGTGAGCGGCTGCGTGCGGTGCGCGAGGCCGCGGCGGCGTACAAGGTCCGCTTCAAGGAGCAGGGCCAGGTGCGAGCCGTCCGGTCCGTCGACATCGCGGCCGCGCCGTACCCGGTCAAGTACGCCTTCCACGACGCGGTGTCGGTGCCGACCCTGCCGCTGATCTCGATGATCAACCGGATGATCGTCGTGCAGTACGACGACTGGGCGGGGACGCCGCGCACCCTGGTGTTCGAGCCGACCGTCCCCGCCGGGTCGGCCGAGGCGCCGTTCTACGCCAACCTGCAGACGCTGATGGACAAGGTGCCGGGCGCGGGGCTCGTCGAGAAGCTGCTGGTGCAGTACTACAACGAGCCCGGCGACGTGCTGGCCGAGCTCGGCCTGAGCGCCGCGGACATCGACTTCTGCACCTTCGACCACCTCCACGTCCAGGACCCCCGGATGATCCTCGGGTCGAGCGCGGTCATCCCCGGCGAGAGCGAGCCGCGCACTCCTCTCTTCGGCGACGCGCGGATGCTCGTGCACAGCCGCGAGCTCGCCACCTTGCAGTCACTGCACCCGATGCAGTGGGCGTGGTACGTCGAGGGCGGGCTGGACGGGGTCGACCCCGACAGGTTCGTCACCTTCGACGCCGACGTCGAGCTCGGTCCCGGCGTCGCCCTGCTGTGGACCCCGGGGCACACCGACGGCAACCACTCGCTGGTCCTCAACACCCCCGACGGGGTCTGGGTCTCCTCCGAGAACGGCATCTCCCTGGACAACTGGCAGCCCGAGCTCTCGAAGATCCCCGGGGTGCGCAGGTATCACGAGCAGTTCGGCCGCGAGATCTGCCCGAACGCCAACACGCTCGAGGACTCCCTCGACCAGTACGACTCGATGGTCAAGGAGAAGACGATGGCCGACCCGTGTCGCGACGACCCGCGCTGGCTGCAGATCCTGCCCAGCACCGAGCTCGTGTCGTGGAAGCGGTTCTGGCCGGTCGTGCCCACCTACGCCCACGGCGGCATCGCGTACGGCGAGATCCGGGCGGGTCTGCGATGACGACGCCTGCCGGTGCCCCCGCCGGTGCGGTCGTGACCGGAGCCGGGCGCGGACTGGGCCGGCAGATCGCCGAGCTCCTCGCCGCGCGCGGCCACCAGGTGCTGGTCACCGACGTCGACGGCGCGGCCGCGCAGACGGCGGCCGACGAGATCGGTCGCGGTGCCCTGGCCATGGCCGTCGACGTCCGCGACCACGCGCAGGTCGAGGCAGCCCGCGACGCGATCGTGGCGGCCGCCGGCCGGCTCGACGTCTGGGTCAACAACGCAGGCGTGCTGCTCACCGGACCGGCCTGGACGCAGTCGCCCGACCAGCGCCGGCTGATGATCGAGGTCAACGCGCTGGGCACCATCAACGGCACCGTCGCCGCCATCGAGGCGATGCGCGGGGCCGGTGGGCACGTGGTCAACATCGTCTCGCTGGCCGGCCTCACCGCCGTCCCCGGCGAGGCGGTGTACGCCGCGTCGAAGCACGCCGCGATCGGCTTCAGCCTCAGCACGCTGCACGACCTGCGCCGAGCGGGCATCAAGGACGTCGACATCTCCTGCGTCTGCCCCGACGGGATCTGGACTCCGATGCTCTTCGACAAGCTCGAGGACCCGGAGTCCGCCCTGTCCTTCTCCGGCAAGCTGCTCCAGCCCGCCGAGGTCGTGGCGGCGGTGGCCAAGGTCCTCGACCGTCCGCGCCCGGTCACCACGCTGCCGCGGTGGCGAGGGGCCGTCTCCCGGCTCGCGGACGCCCTGCCCACGCTCGGGCTGGCGGCCGTGCCGCTGGTCGTCGCCCAGGGCCGCCGCGCCCAGCGCAGGCTGCTGGCGCGCGGGGGCCCCTCCCTCACCCGCTAGCGCCCGGGACGCGTACGGCGATCTCCCGGCCCAGCGTGGCGCCACCGAGCAGCCGCAGGTCGTCGCCGGACCAGAACATGCCGGGGTCGTAGTAGTTCGTCGGCCGCTCCGAGCCCAGCAGGCCCATCGCCTGGTAGGTGCCGGCGACGACCTCGGCGCAGTACGTCGACTCGACCGGGGCGGGGCGGCGCAGCCGTCCGCGGAACCACCTGCCCGCGAGCCTCGCGGTCGAAGGGAACGGCGTCCCGTCCATCCGGGCGATCGTGCGCAGCACCGCGTCCTCCATCGCGGGGGTGACCTCGCCCTCGAGCTGGCGCAGCCACGGCCGCTGCCCGTAGCGGGTCACCCACTGCTCGACGGCGCCGCGCAGGTCGTGCAGCTGGACCCCGCGGTGGTGGGCCCCGCTCCACACGTCGAGGAGGCCCTGACCCAGCTCCGCGTGCCACATCAGCGGCGGCATGTCGTCGAGCACCACCGCCATCCCGACGTGGTTGACCGGGGCGTTGGTGACGGCACGGATAGCCTGGTCCGCGGCCGACCGGCCACGGAACAGCCACAGGTCGCCGGTGCGGGTCAGGTCGACCGCCTGCTCCAGGCTCAGGACCGACTCAGGCACAGGAGGGCTCCTCGTGAAGGTGTGGAAGGTGCTCGGTGTCGCCGGGCTGGCGGGCGTGGCCGCCACCGGCGCCATTGTTGCGCGCAACGAGCGTCGTCGTACCCAGATGACGCCGGACGAGATCCGCGAGCGGCTGCGCCAGCGCCACGCCGGTGCAGCCGAGACTCCCGCGGATCCCCCGGACATCCGAGCGCCGAGGGCTCGGCGTGGACGCGATCGACTCGTGGCCCGGCTGCGGAGGGGCGATCGGCAGTAGCCTGGAGGGGTGGACCCAGGAGAGGACGAGGGCGACGTTGCTGACCCGACGCGCGCGCGATCACGTGCCGACCTCTTCTCCCTGCTCGCGCACACCCTCGCCCAGGACCGGAGCGGTAGGCCGCTCGCGCTGCGCCTGTGCGGAGCCTTCGTGCAGATCCTCGGGGCGGACGGCGGCGCCATCACCGTTGCCTACAACGACCCGCAGCGGACCACGGTCTGCGTCACCGATGCCACGGCCGACCGCCTGGAGGACCTCCAGGACGTGCTGGGCGAGGGCCCCGGACCGGAAGCCTGCGCCTCCGGGGAGCACGTCCGCGCCCACCTGGGGAACGGCGGTGGAGGTCGGTGGCCGATGCTGGATCAGGCCGTCAGCGAGCAGTTGGGCGAACTGGTCGTCGACGCCTTTCCCATGCGCACTCAGACGACCGTTCTGGGGGTGATCACGGTCCACAGTCGAGGGCCGGCGCGACGATCGCCGTCCGGCAGGGCTGTGTACACGCTCGCGGACACGGTGGGGGCGGCGATCCTTCACCAGTCCGCCGACGCCGACGATGCGGTGGCGCGATGGAGCGCCCGCGACCGGGTGCACCAGGCGACCGGGATGGTGGTCGCCCAGCTCGCCATCGCGCCCGATGACGCGATCGCGCTGATGCGGGCGTTCGCGTTCAGCCACGGACTGGGGATGGACGAGGTGGCCGAGGAGATCCTCGAGCGGCGTCAGGACTTCAGCAGCAACGCGGACTTCCGAGGGGATGAGACACCATGACGGCTCGTACGGCGGTTCAGGTCTTCGCGGAGGCCACCCACGCGGTGGTTGAGCAGCGCGATGCACACGACACCCTGGCGCGCCTGCTCAGCGGCTGCCTCGAGGTGCTCGACGCCGACGCCGCCGGCGTGATGGTCGTCGCGGACGGAGGCGAGCTGGAGCTGCTCGCCGCGACGTCGCACCGCGTCGAGGAGCTGGAGCTCTACCAGGCCCAAGCCGACCGCGGCCCGTGTCGGGACGTCATCCACGCGGGGGAGGCGCTTGCGCTCGGCCCGGCCGACGCGCTCGTCGAGCGCTGGGGGGAGGTGGGTCGGGCCGTTGTCGATGCCGGGTTCGACGCCGTGGCTGCCTTCCCCGTGATGTGGCAGGGCCGGGTCCTCGGAGGGCTCAACGTGTTCCGCTCGTCCGAGAGGGCGGAGGTCGCCGACGAGCTCGGTCAGGCGTTCGCAGACGTGATCTCGCTGCTGCTGGTGCGCTCCCTGGACCTCAGCGTCGACGAGCTGTCCGCGCGGATCCGCTCCGTGCTGGCCGGGCGCTCCCGCATCGAACAGGCCAAGGGCGTCCTGGCCTTCCAGGAGAGCATCGCGATCGCGGACGCCTACGACCGTCTGGTGGAGCTGTCCCGCAAGCGGGGCCGCCCGATCGGCGAGACCGCCGCGTGGGTCGTCGAGCAGGCCGCCGCAGGACCCGACCGGGGCGCCTGAACCCCGACAGCGGCTGGCGGCATTCCTAGGCTTGACGCTGACCTGTCACAGCCAGACCCAGGACGCCTTCCGATGATGCCTCAGCGCCGCCCCGCAGCCTTCCTCCTGTTCAGCGCTGCGATCGCAGCACTCGTCGCGGCGCCGGCCACGGCCGTCGTTCCTGCCGTCGACGGTCCGGCCCCGGCCGCGATCGCGATGGCGGCGGCCGACCACGTCGTACTCGGCTCCGTCACCGGTCCCGGCGGGACCCCCTGGGAGAACGTCAAGGTCGCGGCGACCCCCGTGGGGTCGACCGTGCCGGCCGCCTCGGCGCTCACCTACGGCGGCCGCTACGAGCTCCGGCTGGCCCCAGGCACCTACCGCGTCGCCTTCAGCGACCTTGCCGAGCGCGTGCCGGACCAGGAGCGCGCCAGCCTGGTCACCGTCCTCGCCGGGCAGATCGACGCCCTCGATCTGGGGGCGCAGCGCCTGGTTCTCGGCACGGTCACCAGCTCGCTCGCCCCGGCGATCGTCGGCGCCCCGCACGTCGGCTCGACGCTGAGCGTCACGGAAGGGTCCTGGACGCCGGGGCTCGCGGTGGTCGAGCCAACGTGGGTGGCGGGGGAGACGACGCTCGGGGCGGGGTCGTCCCTGCGGCTGGCCCCCGCCCAGCTGGGCAAGCGGATCCACGTCGCGACCGCGGCCACCCGCGCGGGCTGGCTCGACGGCGCCGCGCGCACCACCCCGGTCACCGTCGGCAAGGCGCCCAGCACGGTGTCCGCCTCCGCGCCCGGCGTCGTACGGCGCGGCAAGGCCGCTCGCGTCAACGTCGTCGTCAGCGACCGGTCGGGCACTCCGGTCAAGGGCACCGTCACGCTCACCGAGAAGGGCCGGAAGCTGGGCGCGGCGAACGTCGCGGGAGCCACCAAGGCCACTCGCGCGTTCGTGCTCAAGGGCCTGCGCCCCGGGGTGCACGTGGTCGTGGTGACGTGGTCGGGCTCGACCTACGCGCTGCCGGGACGCGACACGCTGCGGATCACCGTCAAGCGCTGACCGTCTAGCGCTGATCGCCGAGCGCTGATCGCCCGACCCGGCGGTCCTCGCCCGAACCACACTCTCGCCACAGGTCCCCACCTGTTCGTCCACAACCCTCGACCACGGCCCGCATGGGGCGTCTACTGGAGGGGAGCCCGACACGTCGTGGGCAAACCCTGGAGGGGTCATGTGGGGCAGCGGAGTCGTCAAGATCACCGTGCTGGGCACGTTCACGGTCGAGCGCGCCGACGGGTCCATGGTCCAGGACGCCGACTGGACCTCTCCTCGCGCCGCTGAGCTGCTGCGGTTCCTCGCGACCCGGCACGGCAACGTGCTCGAGCCCGACGAGGTCGCCTCGACGCTGTGGGGCGAGTCGGGCACGCAGGCGGCCGCGAGCCTGCGCGACGCCGTCATCCACCTGCACCTGACCGTCGGCTCGGTCTGCGTGGTCGCGGTCGAGACCGGCATGTCACTGGTCGACACCTGGGTCGACCTCTTCGCCTACGAGCGTCGGGCCCGCGCCGTGAAGCGGCACACCCGCCACCGCGACTTCAAGGCCGCCGTCACCGCCGCCCAGGACTCGGAGTCCCTGCACCTGGGCGAGCTCTTCGCCTACGAGGAGCTGGCTCCGTGGGCGGTCGTCGAGCGCGACCGCGTCCGCCGCCTGCGCTCGGAGACCCTCGTGCTGGCCGCCGAGGCCGCTTCGAGCACCGACCAGCACCAGCTGGCGCTGGACTACGCCCACCGGGCGGTCCGGGTCGACATGTCCACCGAGCGCGCCTGGCGAGCGGTCATGCGCGCCGACGTCATGCTGGGACGGGTCGGCGCGGCGCGGCGCGCCTACGACGACTCGCGGCACGTGATCGCCGATGCCGAGCCGACTGAGCGCCTCGCCTCGGTGATCAGCTTCCCGATGCGCGCCCGCGTCGGGGCCTGAACCCGTCCCGACACCTGGCTGTAGCAGAACCTTCACCACGTTTCGCAGAATTTTCCTGCCGTGGATGGTTTGCACGGGGGCGGTCATTGGTACTGTTTGTCCTGCAACAGGTGCAAGTTCCAGAACGGCTGACGCCCGCGGAGTTTGTGATCCAACGGCGTTTCTGCTTCGTGAGGCTCAACTCGCGTAGTCGGAGCGACGTGTCACCGCATCTTTTGTGGGTCTTCGAAGTGAAGGCTCTCGCCCCGACTAAGGAGTATTGAGCAATGGCTCAGGGCACCGTGAAGTGGTTCAACGCCGAGAAGGGTTTCGGCTTCATTGCGCAGGAGGACGGCGGCGACGACGTCTTCGTGCACTACTCGGCGATTCAGTCGCAGGGCTACAAGTCCCTCGACGAGAACCAGAAGGTCGAGTTCGACGTCACCCAGGGTCCCAAGGGTCCCCAGGCGGAGAACGTTCGCGCCATCTGATCTCAGATCGCGCTGGACAGCACCTGTCCAACGACTGACGACGAGGCCTCACCCGTTCGGGTGGGGCCTCGTTGCCGTCTCCGGGAGTCCACCGGATGGGGCATTTTTCGTGCATTACCGGGTTTTGAGGCCCGCTGAGGGGGCACGCTGGTCCCGACGGGGGCGTCCCTGTCATGAAGCCTGCCCGAGGAGTCCCGCGTGCACGACCAGTTCGACGTCACGCTCGAGGACGGCGTCCTGCTCGGTGAGGTGGAGCTGACCACCAACCTCATCATCGCGGCCAGCGAAGCCGAGGGTCCCCTCCTGCCCGAGGAGATCGACGAGATCCTCGGCGTGGCCACCCCCGAGGAGCCCCAGGCCGAGCCCGAGACGCCCGCAGCCGACCCGTCCCCAACTCTCAGCGACCCGTCACAAACTCGCTGACCCGTCCCCAACTCTCGCTGACCCGTCAGAAGCTTCTGACGGGTCAGCTGCATTTTCTGACGGGTCGGCTGCTTGGGGTTGGGTTTATACCCCTCGGGGGTATGGTGGGGGGCATGGCCGAGCACCAGCATGGATACGTCCCGAACAAGGACGACCACCTCAAGCGTCTGCGCCGCATCGAGGGGCAGGCACGCGGCATCCAGCGGATGGTCGAGGAGGAGAAGTACTGCATCGACATCCTCACCCAGATCTCCGCGATGACCCGGGCCCTGCACGCGGTCTCGATCAGCCTGCTCGAGGAGCACATGAACCACTGCGTCGTCGACGCCGCACGCGCCGGCGATCGCGAGGCGCAGGAGAAGGTCAAGGAAGCCGTCGACGCCATCGCGCGCCTGGTCCGGTCCTGATCCCTCTGCTCGCCCCGTCCGACCATCCCTGAAGGAGAACCCGATGAGCCAGTCCAGCACCTACACCGTCACCGGCATGACCTGCGGCCACTGCGTCGCCTCCGTGACCGAGGAGGTCCAGGAGATCCCCGGCGTCGAGCAGGTCGACGTGGTCCTCGAGACCGGTCAGCTCACGATCACCAGCCAGGACCCCGTCGACCCGAGCGCCGTGGCGTCCGCGGTCGAAGAGGCCGGCTACGCGTTGGCATGAGTACGTCGGTGCGGGTCGCGGCGTTCGCGGCCGGACTCGTGGTCGCGTTCGGCGCGGCCTTCGGCGCCGGCCGGGTGATCGGCCCGCTCGACGAGCCCGCGGAGGAGCCGGGCCAGCACACGACGTACCAGCAAGACGAGGGCCAGCACGACGAGGGAGGGACCCACGATGAGTGAGACCACCGCCCCGGAGTCCACAGCGGAGTCCACTGCGGGGAGCACCGATCTCGAGCTGGCCATCTCCGGGATGACCTGCGCGTCCTGCGCCAACCGGATCGAGCGCAAGCTCAACAAGCTCGAGGGCGTCACCGCCAGCGTCAACTATGCGACCGAGAAGGCCAAGGTCACCTTCCCCGCGACGATCAGCACCGACGAGCTGCTGGCCACGGTGGAGGCGGCCGGCTACTCCGCCGCCCTGCCCCGACCGCCCAGGTCGGAGCGGGGGGACGCGCCGGGCGACGACGCCCCCTCCGCCGGCGACCTCGAGGTCCTCGCGCTGCGCCAGCGGCTGACCGTCTCGGCCCTGCTGAGCGTGCCGGTGATCGCGATGGCGATGATCCCGCCGCTGCAGTTCACCAACTGGCAGTGGATCTCGCTGACGCTGGCCTCACCGGTCATCGTCTGGGGTGCCTGGCCCTTCCACCGCGCGGCCTGGACCAACGCCCGCCACGGCAGCTCGACGATGGACACGCTGGTGTCGGTCGGCGTGCTCGCGGCGTTCGGCTGGTCGTTGGTCGCCCTGCTGTGGGGGAGCGCCGGCGAGCCGGGGATGACCCACCCGTTCCAGTTCACGGTCGAGCGCGGGGACGGGCTGGCCAACATCTACCTCGAGGTCGCGGCCGGTGTCACGACGTTCCTGCTGGCGGGGCGCTACTTCGAGAAGCGCTCCAAGCGCCAGGCCGGCGCCGCGCTGCGCGCGCTGCTCGAGCTGGGCGCCAAGGAGGTCGCGGTCCTGCGCGGGAGCGGGCCCGGCGAGCGCGAGGAGCTGATCCCCGCCGACCAGCTCACCGTCGGCGACCGCTTCGTGGTGCGTCCCGGCGAGAAGATCGCCACCGACGGCACTGTCGAGTCCGGCACCTCCGCGGTCGACGCCTCGCTGCTCACCGGCGAGCCGGTCCCGGTCGAGGTCGGGCCCGGCGACGCCGTGGTCGGCGCGACCGTCAACGCCGGCGGGCGCCTGGTCGTGCGCGCCACCCGGGTCGGCTCCGACACCCAGCTCGCCCAGATGGCGCGGCTGGTCGAGGACGCCCAGAACGGCAAGACCCAGGTCCAGCGCCTCGCCGACCGGGTCTCGGGGATCTTCGTCCCGGTCGTCATCACGCTCGCCGTCGCGACGCTCGGCTTCTGGCTGGGCCTCGGCGAGGGCCCGACCGCCGCGTTCACCGCGGCCGTCTCCGTGCTGATCATCGCCTGCCCCTGCGCGCTCGGGCTGGCCACGCCGACCGCGCTGATGGTCGGCACCGGCCGCGGCGCCCAGCTGGGCATCCTGATCAAGGGCCCCGAGGTGCTGGAGTCCACCCAGCGCATCGACACCGTCGTGCTCGACAAGACCGGCACCGTGACCACCGGCAAGATGGCGCTGGTCGAGACCGTCGCCGCGGCGGGCGAGTCCGAGGCGGAGGTACGACGCCTCGCGGCCGCCCTGGAGCAGGGGTCCGAGCACCCCGTCGCCCGCGCGGTCGTGGCCGGCGCCGAAGCAGAGGGCGACGAGCTCGCCCCGGTCGAGGACTTCGCCAACATCGAGGGCCTCGGCGTCCAGGGAGTCGTCGACGGGCACGCCGTGCTGGTGGGCCGCCCCCGGCTGCTGGCCGAGTGGTCCCAGCACCTGCCCGACGACCTCGTGGCAGCGATGGAGCGCGCCGAGTCCCAGGGCCGGACCGCCGTCGCCGTCGGCTGGGACGGTCGGGCGCGCGGCGTCATCGTCGTCGCCGACACGATCAAGCCCACCTCCGTCGAGGCGGTCACCCGGCTGCGCGGGCTCGGGCTGCGACCGGTGCTGCTGACCGGCGACAACGAGCGCGCCGCCCGCACGATCGCGGCCGAGGTCGGCATCGACGAGGTCATCGCCGAGGTGCTGCCCGCGGAGAAGGTCGACGTCGTCAAGCGGCTGCAGGCCGAGGGCCGCGTGGTCGCGATGGTCGGCGACGGGGTCAACGACGCCGCCGCGCTGGCCCAGGCCGACCTCGGGCTCGCGATGGGCACTGGCGCCGACGTGGCGATCCAGGCCTCCGACCTGACCCTGGTGCGCGGCGACCTGCGCGTCGCGGCCGACGCGGTGCGGCTGGCGCGTCGTACCCTCGCGACGATCAAGGGCAACCTGTTCTGGGCGTTCGCCTACAACGTCGCGGCGATCCCGCTGGCGGCCTCCGGGCTGCTCAACCCGATGCTGGCCGGCGCCGCGATGGCGCTGTCGTCGGTGTTCGTGGTGACCAACAGCCTGCGGCTGCGCCGGTTCAAGTAGGGCTCTTCAGCAGGTCGCGAAGAGCACCGGCCCGGAGCTGAGGTCGGAGAGCACGTATTCGCCCTCGCCCGGCTCGAGGTCGAGGATCACACTGCGGCCCTCGGCGGTGGCGGAGGCGAGCGCGAACCGGTCGGCGAAGTCCCCGCCCTGGCCCGGCGCGGGGCCGGTCGCGAGGGTGGCGCGGCTGTCGGCGTCGGAGCGGGCGCGCTCGTCGTCCTCCAGGGCGAGGACGGCGCGCACGGTGTCGTCGGGCTGGATCGACATCGCGAAGCCGGTCAGGGGATGGACCCCGCCTGCCGCGCGGACCAGCTCGTCGGCCTGGCTCTGGTCGGTCTGGTCGGCCTGCGACATCGCCAGCGACCGGCAGGCCTGGTCGCCGGTGTAGACGACCGCCGAGAGCGGCTCCCCGGAGGGGACGACCACGTCCTCGACGTCCTCCATCCCGGCGTCCTCGTCGTCGACGGCGGCGAGCGCGGTCTCGAGGTAGGTCGCGGTGTCGGAGGTCAGCACCAGGCGCTCGTCCGCGAGCAGCGCGACGTGCTGCAGCTCGGGGCTGAGCGTCCCGCCGATCCGGGTGACGACCGCCGAGCCGCCGCGCCACACGCCGTCGTCGTCCTGCGGCGCGGTGTAGCCGAGCGCGGCCAGGGTGTCCGCGAGCTCGTCGAAGTCGGTCGACTCCGGCAGCCGCATCGTGACCAGCGCCCCCTCCTCGGACTGGGTGAACGCCTCCCACTCCAGCGTCGCGGGGGAGAAGCCGAACCTCTCCTGCATCGTGGCGGCCGAGGCCTGCAGGGCGGTGGTGGAGGTCAGGTCGCGCTCGAAGCCGGCGTCGAGGAAGTCGTCGACCCGGACGCCGCTCGCGGAGGCGTCGAGGTCCACGTCGAGCTCGGCGCGGACCGCCGCCCAGTCGGTCCACGACAGGCGCAGCGTCGAGTCCGGGGCCATCCGAGCCGCCCGCTCGAGCTCGGTGCGCTGCGACTCGCGCCACCACCCGAGCGCGACCACGGCTCCGGCGACCAGGGCCAGGACGACCACGACGGCGAGGGCCACGAGTCCCGTGCGCCGGGTCATCCGGGATCGGACGGCGCGCAGTGGACGCACGGGCGACTCCTGTCGAGGTCGAGGGTGGTGTGAGACTAGCGGCATGAGCCTGGAGATCGTCTCGGCCGGAGGAGTGGTCACGCGCAGTGGCCGCGACGTGCTGCTCGTGCACCGGCCGCGCTACGACGACTGGTCCTTCCCCAAGGGCCACCTCGACCCCGGCGAGCACAGCACGACCGCCGCCGTCCGCGAGGTGCTGGAGGAGACCGGCGTCGCGGTCCGCCTCGGCCCGCCGCTGCGGGCCCAGCGCTATCCGGTGGGCGAGCGGATGAAGACCGTGCACTACTGGGTTGCGCGCGTCGTCGGCGCCGACGACGTCAGCGGCTATGCCGTGAACGACGAGATCGACCGGGTCGAGTGGGTCTCCTACGACGAGGCGATGGACCGGCTGACCTACGACTTCGACCGCGACACCCTGCGCGAGGCGCTGGGTGAGTCGGCGCCGGTCCGCAAGGAGACGCGCCCGCTCGTCGTGCTGCGCCACGGCAAGGCGACCTCGCGCAAGCAGTGGACCTCAGACGACCGGCTCCGCCCGCTGGCCGAGGCCGGCGTCGCCCAGGCGGCCGCCCTGGTGCCCGTGCTCGCGGCGTACGGCGTGCAGCGGGTGGTCACCTCGAGCAGCGTCCGGTGCGCCGAGACCGTCCGGCCCTACGCGGAGGCCCACGGCGTCGAGCCCGCGTCGTACGACGTGCTCAGCGAGGAGGACGCCACCGCCGAGAGCGTCGCCGCCGTCGTCGGGGACCTGCTGGCGGGCACCGAGCCGAAGGGCTCCGGCTCGGTGCTGTGCACGCACCGGCCGGTGCTGCCGCTGGTGTGGGACGCGCTCGGCCTGCCCGCCGTACGCCTGGAGCCCGGCGCGATGCTCGTCGTGCACCACCGCAAGGGCAAGGTCGTCGCGACCGAGCTGCACGCCTCGCTCTGAGGGTGGTCTCGGGTTGTGTGCTCGTGGGCGCGGCGGGGCGCGTCAGCAGGCACACGACTCCCAGGTCGTGGCGGGGCAGAAATGTGGACCGGTCGGGGGGCCGCGTCAAGCCTCCCGGGGCTCGTTCATGTGATGGCCGTCTCGTTCTTTTGCTTTCGTGGCCGGACGGGCTTGGCGTGTTCACCCCTCGTTCACTCGCCCCGACGTATCCATACACCTCGGCTCCCTACCTTCAGGTCGTCAGCGTTTTCACAGACTTCAGGAGTAGAGAAGTGACGATCACTTCGTTCCGCCGGGCGCTCGTGCCCGGGCTTGCCGTCCTGGCCCTCACCGTCTCCGCCTGCGGCGCCTCCAACGAGGAGGACTCCCCGTCGGGTGGCAGCGGTGACAGCGGCTCCAGCCTCTCGGGCACCCTCAGCGGCGGCGGCGCCAGCTCGCAGGAGGCGGCGCAGAACGTGTGGCGCGCCGGCTTCCAGGAGGCGAACCCGGACGTCACCGTCAACTACGACCCGATCGGCTCGGGCGGTGGCCGCGAGCAGTTCACCTCGGGCGGCTACCCCTTCGCTGGCTCCGACTCCTACCTCAGCGACGACGAGGGCGAGCTGAGCGCTGCCAAGGAGCAGTGCGGCAGCGACCCCATCGAGATCCCCAACTACGTCAGCCCGATCGCGGTGATCTACAACCTCGAGGGCGTCGACGAGCTCAACCTCAGCCCCGAGGTGATCGCGGGCATCTTCAACGACAAGATCAAGAAGTGGAACGACCCGGCGATCGCGGCGACCAACGAGGGCGTGGAGCTCCCGGACGAGACCATCCAGGCCGTCCACCGCTCCGACGAGTCGGGCACGACGGAGAACTTCACCAACTACCTCGGGACCGTGGCGCCGGACGCTTGGCCGCACGGTGAGGTCGGCGACTGGCCGATCCAGGCCGGTGAGGGCGCCAGCGGCACCTCCGGCGTCGTCTCGGCCGTCACGAACGGCGCGAACAGCATCGGGTACGCCGACGCCAGCCAGGCCGGCGACCTCGGCACGGCCAACGTGCAGGTGGGCGAGGACTTCGTCGGCCCGACCCCCGAGGCCGCGGCCAAGATCCTCGAGGTGTCCCCGCGCGTCGAGGGTCGCCCCGAGGTCGACATGGCCTTCGACCTGGACTACCTGACCGAGGAGGCCGACACCTACCCGATCGTCCTCACGTCGTACCTGCTGGCCTGCCAGACCTACGCCGACCAGGAGACCGCCGACCTGGTCAAGGGCTACCTGAGCTACATCATCAGCGACGAGGGCCAGCAGGCCGCCGCGGACCCCGACGCCGGTGCCGGCTCGGCGCCGCTGTCCGCGACGCTCGCCGAAGAGGCTCGCGGCATCGTCGAGGCGATCAGCGTCAAGTGATCGACAGCCTGTGAACAACAGCGTTCGCGCGTAGCGAGGGCCCCGTCACCCGGTCTCGGGTGACGCGGGTCCTTGTTCCGCGTCAGGGATCAGCCGCACCAACCGCAAGATCTGGAAGGAAGTTCCTCCGTGTCCTCTGTCGACACCCCACCCGGTGGGCCTCGCCGAGCCGTCGGATCGGGCGACTCCGACGACGAGGTGTTCGCCGCGCTCGCGGACGGCGCCGGGTCGTCGCGCCGCGGTGACGCCGTCTTCTCCGGCCTGGCCAGCGCTGCGGCGTTCCTGATCCTGGCGGCGCTCGCGGGAGTCGGGATCTTCCTGGTGCTCGAGGGCATGCCGGCGGTGACCGCCTCGCCCGAGCAGCTCGGCGACGACAACCTCCTCGTCTACGTCTGGCCGCTGCTCTTCGGGACGCTGCTCGCGGCGACGCTGGCGATGGTGATCGCCGCACCGCTGTCGATCGGCCTCGCCCTGGTCATCTCCCACTTCGCGCCGCGCCGGCTGGCCAAGCCCATCGGCTACCTGATCGACCTGCTCGCCGCCGTACCGTCTGTCGTCTACGGCCTCTGGGGCATCGAGTTCTTCGGCCGCCACCTGGTGCCGGTCTACGGCTGGCTGCACGACAAGTTGGGCTTCCTGCCGCTGTTCGAGGGGCCGCCGTCGAGCACGGGGCGCACGATCCTCACCGCCAGCCTGGTGCTGGCGATCATGGCGCTGCCGATCATCACCGCCATCTGCCGCGAGGTCTTCTCGCAGACGCCGGTGCTGCACCAGGAGGCAGCCCTCGCGCTGGGCGCCACCCGGTGGGAGATGATCCGGCTGACGGTCTTCCCCTACTCCCGATCCGGGGTCATCTCCGGGATCATGCTGGGACTGGGCAGGGCGCTCGGCGAGACGATGGCGGTCGCGATGGTGCTCTCCGCCACCGGCGTCGTCACATTCAACCTGATCTCCTCGGTCAACCCCTCGACGATCGCGGCCAACATCGCGCTGCAGTTCCCCGAGGCGTCCGGGATGAAGGTCAACGTCCTCATCTTCAGCGGGCTGGTGCTCTTCGTGGTCACCTTCGCCGTCAACTTCGCCGGCCGCTGGATCGGCGCCCGCGGACAGACCAAGGGAGCTCGCTGACATGAGCGTCGTCGACACCGCCAAGGCCCCCACCTCGCGTAGCTCCGTGGCGCTGGTCCACCCCCAGCTCCCGCGCTGGGCCCCGGGCCTCGTGGCCGTCCTGTCGCTGGCCGTCGCCGGCCTGCTGGCACTGCTCCTCGGCTGGGGGCCGGTCGCGATCGCCTTCGTGGCCGCCGTCGTCTTCGTGGTGGCGCTCCCGGTCTGGTCGGGCGCCGTCGAGGGGAAGCGTCGTGCCACCGACCGCTTCGCGACCAGCCTGGTGTGGGGCGCCTTCGTGGTGGCGCTGATCCCGCTCGTCACGCTGTTGTGGCAGGTGCTCTCCAACGGTCTGCCGGTGCTGTCGGCGGAGTTCTTCACCTACTCGATGCGCAACGTGATCGGCGAGGGCGGCGGCATCTACCACGCCATCGTCGGCACGCTTATCATCACCGGGTGGGCCACGCTCATCTCGGTGCCGGTAGGCGTCCTCGCCGCGATCTACCTCGTGGAGTACGGCGCGGGGAGTCGGCCGGCGCGGATCATCACGTTCCTCGTCGACGTGATGACCGGCATCCCTTCGATCGTCGCCGGGCTCTTCGCCTACGCGCTGTTCGTGATCATCTTCGGGCCCGGGGTGCGGATGGGCTTCGGTGGCTCGGTCGCGCTGTCGGTGCTGATGGTCCCGATCGTCGTGCGCGCCACCGAGGAGATGCTCAAGCTGGTCCCGGACGAGCTGCGCGAGGCCTCCCTAGCACTGGGGGTGCCCAAGTGGCGCACGATCACCAAGGTCGTCCTGCCGACGTCGATCGGCGGCATCATCACCGGTGTCATGCTGGCGGTGGCTCGGGTCGCCGGCGAGACCGCGCCGCTGCTGATCATCGCCGGGAAGACCGACTCGGTGAACTTCGACGCCTTCAGCGAGCGGATGGCGACGCTGCCGGTCTTCATCTACTACTCCTACATGCAGCCCGGGATCCCGCCGGAGTTCGGCCGGGAGCGGGCTTGGGGCGCGGCGCTGGTCCTCATCGCGATCGTGATGGGTCTCAATCTGATCGCCCGCTTCATCGGCTCCCGGTTCGCCCCCAAGTCCGGCCGCTGACCCCCCACGCTTTCCGAAAGAGAACCCTGACATGGCCAAGAGCATCGACGTCTCCGACCTCGACATCTACTACGGCGACTTCCTCGCCGTCCAAGGTGTCACGATGACCATCCCCGCCCGCTCCGTGACGGCCTTCATCGGCCCCTCGGGCTGCGGCAAGTCGACCTTCCTGCGGTCGCTGAACCGCATGCACGAGGTGATCCCGGGGGCGCGCGTCGAGGGCAAGGTCGTCGTCGACGGCCAGTCCCTCTACGACCCCGGCGTCGACCCGGTCGCCGTACGCCGCCAGATCGGCATGGTCTTCCAGCGACCCAACCCGTTCCCGACGATGTCGATCTATGAGAACGTCCTCGCCGGCAACCGCCTCAACGCGCGCCGGATGAAGAAGTCCGAGGCCGACTCGATCGTCGAGAAGTCCCTGCGCGGCGCCAACCTGTGGACCGAGGTCAAGGACCGTCTCAACAAGCCCGGCGGCGGCCTCTCCGGCGGTCAGCAGCAGCGGCTGTGCATCGCCCGCGCCATCGCCGTCGAGCCGCAGGTGCTGCTGATGGACGAGCCCTGCTCGGCGCTCGACCCGATCTCCACGTCCGCCATCGAGGACCTGATCCACGACCTCAAGAGCGACTACACGATCGTGATCGTCACCCACAACATGCAGCAGGCCGCCCGCGTCTCCGACGACACCGGCTTCTTCAACCTCAAGGCGACCGGTGAGCCGGGGCACCTGGTGGAGTTCAACTCCACCAAGAAGGTCTTCTCCAACCCGGACGACCCGTCGACGGAGGCGTACATCTCGGGTCGGTTCGGCTGAGGCTGGGGTAGGCGCTGCTCGGCTGGAGGCAGAGGCAGTACGACGAAGGGCCCAGGGGAGTCATCCCCCGGGCCCTTCGTCGAGTCGGCGCAATTACACAGCCGAGTCGGCGCATCTTCATCGCGGTCGGGCGGCCGGGCGGCTGACAGCCGCTGCCCGGAGGGCGAGGGGTTCAGAGAGGGCCCTGATCGAAACCGCTCTTGCAGGTGAAGCTCTTCTCCCACGGCTCGCGGCTCGTCCAGCTGCCGTGTTTAACGTAGACGCGGACCGTCCAGGTGGTGGTACTCCAGCCCAGGCCCATGGAGTCCTGGAGGTGCACAGTCGGAGAGGCCGACTCCAGGGTCCGCTCTACCTTGTCGCCGCGGAGCAGCTCGTACTTGTACGTGTAGGCCAGCCGGGTCGGATTGGCATGGGTGACCTTGGTGGTGTTGACGTCAACGACCTCCCACACCACGAAGAGGTTCGTGCAGCGGAAACTACCCTCGACGCTGGTCGGCTTGGCCAACTCAAGCGTCCCCACCGACTGCGTCGCCGTGGCCTGACCCTGGAACTTCGCCGACGCCAGCTCCGGCACGACGAGCAGGCACAACACAGCGAGCACGAGGGAGATCCCTCGGCGGGCGGTGTCGAAGCGGCTCATGAGACAAGTATCGCGCGCAGACTTCAAGCGATTCTTTACGCAACCTCAAGGATTCAGCAAGATCGATGGCATCATCGGGGCCATGGCAACAGTGGCTACGGAGCAACGGCGGGCTGTCGTCATCGAGGACGACGCGGACATCGCGGCCCTCGTCGAGTTCGCGCTCGTCTCGCAAGGCTTCGACGTGACCATCGTCGGCGACGGTCTGACCGGTGTGGACACCGTCCGAGACCTCGACCCGGACCTGATCACCCTCGACGTCGGCCTGCCCGGCATCGACGGGGTCGAGGCCTGCCGGCGCATCCGGACCATCACCGACGCCTACATCATCATGGTCACCGCGCTCAGCGACGAGATCGACCGCCTGATCGGTCTGGAGACCGGCGCAGACGACTACCTGGCGAAGCCGTTCAGCGTCCGCGAGCTCAAGGCTCGGGTCAACGCGATGTTCCGCCGCCCGCGCCGCGGGCCCGGCTCGCCGCTCGCGACCGAGCCGCCGGAGACCGCGCCTGTCGTCGCGGAGGTCGCGTCGCATCCCGTCGTGGTGAGCGAGCGGCTCCCCGAGGGGCACGAGGTCCTGCGGCACGGCACGCTCACGCTCGACGTCGACGGACACCGCGCCCTGCGTGACGACGAGGAACTGGCGCTGACGCCGACGGAGTTCGGCCTGCTGGCCACGCTGATGCGCTCGCCGGCACGCGTGTGGTCGCGCGAAGCACTGCTGCGCGAGGTGTGGGGCGACGTCTGGACGAGCGAGACGCACCTGGTCGAGGTCCACATGGGCAACCTGCGTCGCAAGCTCGGCGAGGCGCGGGGCAAGTCACGTTTCGTCCGCACGGTGCGTGGGGTCGGCTATCGCATGGAGACCGCGGACTGATCACGACGTACGACGAGCCCGGCCTCCGTGAGGGGGCCGGGCTCGTCGGTGTTTGAGTGCTTGGTCAGCGGGCGGTGCCGCCGCGCTGCGTCGCGGTGAAGGTGTAGTCGATCGTCGCCTTCTTGCCCTTCAGGGCATTGTCGGTGATCTCGCCCTGGTCGGTGAACGTGTAGAACGCGGCGAGGTTGAGCTGGCGGCTGGTGCCGTTCAGGGTGCTGTCCAGAATGCCGGCGGGGAGGGGGAGGTCCTGGGCGACGTCCGTCACGTTAGCGAGCTCCCGCTCTCCAGATGCGCAGGTCAGGTCCTTGCTGGCGGTCGCCGAAGGCACCCACGGTGCGTCGCACGTCTTCAGCACCGCGTCGAACGCCCCGACGAGGCCGGCGTCGCCGGTCACGTTGGAGTCGATGGTGAGGGAGCCGAAGAGCTCGTCCCCTGCACCGCGGGCCAGATTGAACGCGCGCTGGAAGTGGTCACCGGGCACCATGCCGTCGAGCGGGATGGGGGTGGCCGCGGTCTTGCCGTTCAGGGTCAGGGTGATCGTGCCGGCTGCGACGTCCTGCTGAGCCGTCGTGGTCGACGTGAACGCACCGAACGTGCCGAGGCCCGCCACGGCAACCGCGCCGCCGACGAGCACGGTGGAGGCGAGGACCTTGATGGTGGTGGACTTGGAGGCGGTGGTCTTCAGCATGGGACTGGTTCCTTTTCGTGGGGACCAGCGGCTTCTCGGCTGGTCGATCTCTTATAACCAGAACTCTGCTGCACGGATCTCAAGTGGAGCGGTGGCTCAGGTGCACGAAACCCTCAAGGTAAATGCAAGACGCCCAGTAACCTCAAGACCGGCTCGGGGGGTCATTCGCAGCCGGCGTTGGGGTCGGGGGCGCCGCGAGGGGCGCGTTCGAACGTTGCTCGCTGGCCGCCGTCGCCGGTGAAGACAGCCCGTCCGGGACCAGTCCTCAGCAGGACCCCTGTCGTCTCGTTCTCGTCCCAGCCCGGAGGCGGATTGTGGTCTCCCAAACGGGGATGGGCGAGCCACAGCTCTCCCTCGACCCTCACGCCGAGCACGCCGCAGTGGGAGGGAACGGCCACGCGGATCCCCTCCTCGACGGGAGGCGCCGGGAGCGACGACTCGGCGATCGCGGTGCGGTCCCGGTCGTCGGCGCACGCGGTCATCAGCGCCAGCAGCGTGACGATCCCGATCGCGTTACAGCCTCTGCTCGCCATCGTGCCCCTCCCTGATTGTCTCTTGGGACGCGCTCGACGCCGGGAGAGTTGACACGCAGACCCAGACGCGAAGACCGGGCCAGCGTGGTGCGTGCTGGCCCGGTCTTCGTGCGGGAACTGGTGGTGCGGCCTGCGTCAGGCGCTGCGGTGCTCCGAGATGTACGTCGCGAGCGCCTCGTCGGCACGGGCCACGGCCTGCGGGAGACCCTCGGCGGCGGCGCGGGCCGCGGCGACGTCGTGGCGGCGGACGTTGAGCTCGATGACCTCGGCCAGGCCCTGCAGTTCGCGGGTGCCGACGGTGCTCGAGGAGACCTTGAGGCTGAGCGATGCCTCGAGGGCGCCGTCCAGGTCGTCCGCGGCGAGCGCGGCGGTGATCTTGTCGAGGCGCTGGGGCAGCATCTCCTGGTAGCGGTGCGCGAAGATCGAGACGAAGGCCTCGTCGTCGACGTCGATCGCCAACTTGGTGAGCGCCGCGTCGTCCAGGGCGTTCGGGTGGTCGGCGACCAGCATGTCGTTCTCCTCGTCGTCCGCCTTGGCGGGCTTCCAGATCAGGATGAGTCCCAGGAGGATGAGAGCGCCGAGGGCGCCCCAGAACACAACATCCTGGATGATGGGGGTGCGCATGGCGCGGATGACCTTGCCGAGACCGGGCACGACGTACTCCGTCTTCCAGACGACGTCGTCCTGGAGGATCGCGGTCCAGGGGTCGACGCCGTTGTTGGCGTCACCCTTGGTCTTGATCGCGATGCTCCCGTCCTTCTTCTCGATGACCTTCGTGATCCGGTGGGTCTCGATCCGGTTGTCCTCGACGGGGATCTGGTAGGTGATGACGTCGCCGACCTCGACGCTCTCCGCGGGGTGCGGGACGGAGATGACGACGTCACCGGGGTTGATCATCGGCGCCATGCTGCCGGTCAGCATGGTGATGGTGCGGTAGCCGAACAGGTGGGGGCCGACCGCGAGCCCGAGGAAAGCGACCAGGCAGAGCACGAGCAGCAGGTTGATCGTCAGCTTGCCGAGCTTGCGCAGGACCGTGCCGACCATCGACAGCGGGGACCGGGTGGGCGCCGCGCGGTGCGACGGGGCGACCACGGTGTGAGCCCGGGTGCCGGGGAACTGGATGACGTTCGTCATGGCGGGCTCCTTGTCAGGTGTCGTGGTCGGCTGGCTGGTCGGTGGTGCGGGTCATGCGGGCGGCGGGACCGTCCTCCCCCCACGGGGGACGGGCCCGCCGGCTGGTCAGAGTGCCTTGCCAGCGCGCTGGGTAGCGTCGAACTTGAAGCTAATGGAGTCGCTCTTGCCCTGGAAGGTGTCGTCCGCGGCGGTGGGCAGTGCCAGGGTCACCCGAAGGTTGGCGACCTTGATCGCCTCGTTGTTCAGGGCGGTTGTGACGCTGCCGAGGGGGCGGTTGGCCGCCACGACCGGGCTGGACGCCAGCACGCTCGTGGTGATGCCCGAGCAGGTGAGCGACTTGTCTGCGGCAACGGTCCAAGCCTTGTCACAGGAGTCGACCGCGAGTTGAAGGCCCATCGTGGTGTTAGTGGTCAGGATCGACGGGGTCGGGGTGGCGACCGAAGCGGTGGTGAGGGAGACGGTGCCGAACAGCTCGCTGCCGCTGCGGGTCAGGGTCACTGCGCGCTCGATCCGGTCTCCGGGGACCATGCCGGTCGCCGCCACTCCGAGGCCCTGGGTGGTCGGCTGGGTCATGTCGAGCGTCACCGTGCCCGAGCCGACAGACTGCTGAGCCGTGGTCGTCGACGTGAACGCACCGAAGGTGCCCAGCCCGGCGACGCTGGCCGCTCCGCCGACGAGCACGACCGACGCGAGGATCTTGGCGGTGGTGGCCTTGGAGGCTGCGAGCTTCATGACTGGGTTCCTTTGCTTGGGTGACCTGGCTTCGTGAGCCGGTCGTTCTCTCGGTGTGAGCACTACTCTGCTCCGCTGATCTCAAGCCTCCCCACCGCTGCACCTCACGAAATCCTCAAGGTAAATGCAAGACGCTGCATCCGCCCGTGCCGAGCAGTGGCGCAGGTCACCGCGCCAGCCTGTTGCCAGCGGGGATCGGCGGGGAGATCGTCGAAATAGGCCTGCTCGTACGACCTCCATGTCGCCGCCTCTCGGAGCGGCAGAGGGGAAAGGAAATGACACTAAGCAAGAAGGACCGCCGAGCGCTCGAGCGGATCGAGCAAGAGTTGGTCCACGACGCCCCTGAGCTCACCGCCATGTTCGCCCCGGATCTCCGGTCGCGACTGGCGCTCCCGTGGCAGAGGGGCACCGCGCTGGGCTGCGCGGTCGGGGTGCAGCTGCTGGCGGCCGTGGTCTGCATGTACACCGACAGCCTGTTGCTGGTCCTGGCGATGCTCGCCCTCGTGGTGGCGTCGGTGGTCCCGCTGGCTCGTGCACGCGACTGAGCACTCGGTCAGATCAAGCCCGCTTGAACTGTGGGGACCTTCAGCCCTGCCGCCGCGGCCGCGCTCGCCGTACGGTCGAAGCATGGCTGGTTCGAACGCCGTTGACCTGATCACCGCCCGCGACGCCACGCACATGGAGGAGTCGCTCGCGCTGCTCTCGGCCGTCGCCGACCCGGTGCGCTGGACGGTGCTGCGCCGCCTGGAAGAGCGGGGTACGGCGTGCGTGTGCGACCTGCAGGACCGGGTGCCGGTGGCGCCGAACCTGCTGAGCTATCACCTCAAGGTGCTGCGCGAGGCCGGCCTGGTCACCGCGAGCCGGCGGGGGCGGTGGGTGGACTACACGCTGGCCGAGGATGCGTTCGCGCGGCTGGACGCGGCGCTGCCCGTGGTGGGGAGCGCGACCGGGTCATGAGCGTCGTCGCGCACCTGCCGGCCTCCACGCGAGGACGGTCCCTGACGCTGCTGGCGGCGGCGGGCCTGTGGGTCGCGGCGTACTGGGTCAACGAGCGACTCTGGGACCTCGTCTTCCACGACCTGCTCGGCATGGACCCGCACGCGCGGCTGACCGAGGGGCTGCACTTCTTCTTCTACGACACCGTCAAGATCGCGCTGCTGCTCTCGGGGATCATCTTCGTGATCACGGTGCTGCGCTCCTACATGAGCATCGAGCGCACGCGGGCCCTGCTCGGCGGGCGGCGCGAGGGCGTCGGCAACGTGATGGCGGCCGGGCTCGGCGTCGCCACGCCGTTCTGCTCCTGCAGCGCCGTACCCGCGTTCATCGGCTTCGTCGCCGCCGGCGTCCCGCTCGGGGTCACGCTGAGCTTCCTGATCGCCAGCCCGCTGGTCAACGAGATCGCGATCGGCCTGCTGCTGACGCTGTTCGGCTGGGAGGTCACGCTGATGTACGTCGGCGCGGGGCTCTCGATCGCGATCGGCGCCGGGTGGATCCTCGGACGCCTGCACCTCGAGCGCTTCGTCGAGCCGTTCGTCTTCGAGACCAAGCTGGGTGGCGAGGTCATCGACTCGACTGCCGGACTCCGCTTCGAGCAGCGGGTGCAGATGGGGGTCGAGGAGGTCGGCACGATCCTGCGCAAGATCTGGCCCTACCTGCTCGTCGGGATCGGGGTCGGCGCGGTGATCCACGGCTGGGCGCCGGAGGACTTCTTCACCCGCTATGCGGGGCCGGGCGACGCGTTCGGCGTCCTGGTCGCGGTGCTGGTCGGCATCCCGCTCTATTCGAACGCGGCCGGGATCCTGCCGCTGGTGGAGGCGCTCTATGACAAGGGCCTCCCGATGGGGACGCTGCTCGCCTTCATGATGGCGGTCGTCGCGCTGTCCCTGCCCGAGATGATCCTGCTCCGCCGGGTGCTCAAGGTGCCGCTGCTGGCCATCTACATCGCCGTCGTCGGGTCCTCGATCATCGCCGTCGGCTACCTCTTCAACTTCCTGATCGCCTGAACCCTCACGAAAGGGGACCGTCATGATCGTCAAGATCCTGGGGCCCGGATGTCGCAACTGCAAGAACCTCGAGAAGGTGACCCGCGAGGCGCTCGCCGAGCTGGGCCTCGACGCGGAGGTGGAGAAGGTCGAGGACTACGCCGCGATCATGGGGTACGGCGTGATGGCGACGCCCGCGCTCGTGGTCGACGAGCGAGTGCTGCTCTCCGGCCGGGTCCCCAAGACCGCCGAGGTGCGCGACCTGGTGGCGGGCGTGGCGTCGGCCTGAGCGGGCGCTGCGTCGCGTCCCCAGCCCCCATGTAACGCGGGGTTATGCGACCTGCCGCAGCGCTATAGCGGTGGGGCAGTACCGATAACCCCGCGTTACATGGGGGCGGGCGGGCGATCGAGGCGGGCGATGCGGCGTCAGCGGAGGATCTCGGCGACGCGCTCGAGCTGCTCGGGGACGATCGCGAACCAGGCCCAGGAGCCGCGGCGCTCGCGGACCAGCAGGCCGGCCTCGGTGAGGATCTTGAGGTGGTGGCTGACGGTCGGCTGGGAGACGCCGACGGCCGGGGTCAGGTCGCAGACGCAGGCCTCGCCGGCCTCGTTGGCGCGGATGATCGACAGCAGCTGGAGGCGGACCGGGTCGGCCACGGCCTTGAGGAGCCTGGCCAGCTCCTCGGCGTCCGCGCGGCTCAGCGGCGTCGTACCGATGCCCGAGCAGCAGGCGTCGGCGGGCTGGACGCTCGGAGGGGCGCTCGGCGCGGGCGTCGTACTCATGCTGTTCACCTTACATTGACACAGGTCGATATTGACATGGTTCGAAGCCGGGTGACAGGCTGCTGAGTGCATCGACAGTCGTCAATCCAGGAGCACCATGCCGTCCGTGAGCGCACCATCCCACCCCCAGCCTGCCGTCGTCGGCAAGCTGTCGATGCTCGACCGCTGGCTGCCGGCCTGGATCGGCCTGGCGATGGTCGTCGGGCTGCTGCTCGGCCGCTCCGTCGACGGCCTCGACGACGCGCTCGGCCAGGTGGAGATCGACGGGATCTCGCTGCCGATCGCGATCGGGCTGCTGGTGATGATGTATCCCGTCCTCGCCAAGGTCCGCTACGACAAGCTCGACTCGGTCACCTCCGACCGCCGCCTGCTGGTGTCGTCGCTGGTGCTCAACTGGGTGCTCGGGCCGGCGCTGATGTTCGCGCTGGCGTGGATCTTCCTGTCGGACCTGCCGGAGTTCCGCACCGGGCTGATCATCGTCGGGCTGGCCCGCTGCATCGCGATGGTGATCATCTGGAACGACCTCGCCTGCGGTGACCGCGAGGCGGCCGCGGTGCTGGTCGCGCTCAACTCGATCTTCCAGGTGATCGCGTTCGCCGGCCTCGGCTGGTTCTACCTCGACGTCCTCCCGAACTGGCTCGGCCTCGACACCGCCGCCCTCGACGTCTCCGCGTGGCAGATCGCCAAGTCCGTGCTGATCTTCCTGGGCATCCCGCTGCTGGCCGGCTACCTCAGCCGCAAGCTGGGGGAGAGGGCCAAGGGGCGCGAGTGGTACGAGTCGGCGTTCCTGCCCAAGGTCGGCCCCTGGGCGCTGATCGGGCTGCTCTTCACGATCGTCATCCTCTTCGCGCTGCAGGGCGACCAGATCACCAACCGGCCCCTCGACGTCGTCCGCATCGCGCTGCCGCTGCTGGTCTACTTCGCGCTGATGTGGGGCGGCGGCTATGCGCTCGGCAAGGGGCTCGGGATGACCTATGAGCGTACGACGACGCTGGCCTTCACCGCGGCGGGCAACAACTTCGAGCTCGCCATCGCCGTCGCCATCGCGACCTTCGGCGTCACCTCCGGGCAGGCGCTCGCGGGCGTGGTCGGGCCGCTGATCGAGGTGCCGGTGCTGGTCGGACTGGTCTACGTGAGCCTCTGGCTGCGCGACAAGTTCCCCCATGCCGAGACCGTGCCCGCCCCGGTCTCGTCGGACGAGAGGCGGCCCTGATGGACACGGACGCAGCGCGCCGCGAGGCGTCGTACGACCGGACCGTCGAGGAGCTCGGCTATCGCTTCGAGGGCGTCTTCTCGCCGGAGTCGATCGCGGCCGCCGTGGCGGAGGCGCGCGCGGAGCTCGAGGCGACCGCGACCGTGCGGGATTACCTGCCGGTGCTGGTCGGCCGGTTCGCCAGGGAGCGGCTGACCGCGGCGGCACAGGCGGACGGCAGGGTCGCCAAGCCGGTGCCGGAGCTGCTGTTCGTGTGTGTCCACAACGCCGGGCGCTCCCAGATGGCGGCGGCGCTGGCCGAGCACCTCTCGGGTGGGCGGGTGCACGTGCGCTCCGCCGGCTCGGCGCCCACCGGGGAGATCAACCCGGACGTGGTCACTGTCCTGGCCGAGCGCGGCATCACGCTGACCGAGGCCTATCCCAAGCCGCTGGTCGACGACGTCGTCCGCGCCGCCGACGTGGTGGTGACGATGGGGTGCGGCGACAGCTGCCCGATTCTGCCCGGCAAGCGCTACGAGGACTGGGACGTCCCGGACCCCGCCGGGCAGCCCCTCGACACGGTGCGCGACATCCGCGACGCCGTCCAGGCCCGGGTCACCGCGCTGCTGCGCGAGCTCGGCATCTGAGTCGAGCGACAATTCAGCAGGAAAACGCGATGCCTATCTGCGGAGTCCACGCTCAGGCGGGCTCCCGGCGCTCTGCGTTTTCCTGCTGAATTGTCGCTCACCCGCCCTCAACCCCAGGAGAACACCGTGAGCCACAAGCCGTCCGTCCTCTTCGTCTGCGTCCACAACGCCGGCCGCTCCCAGATGGCCGCCGCCTGGCTGGCCGCGCTGTCCGGCGGCGCCGTCGAGGTCCGCTCGGCCGGCTCCGCGCCCGCCGCGTCGGTCAACCCCTCCGCTGTCGAGGCGATGGCCGAGGTCGGCATCGACATCGCCGCCGAGGAGCCCAAGATCCTGACCGACGCGGCCGTCGAGGAGTCCGACGTCGTCATCACGATGGGCTGCGGGGACGCGTGCCCGTTCTATCCGGGCAAGCGCTACGAGGACTGGAAGCTCGACGACCCGGCCGGCCTCGGTGTCGAGTCGGTGCGCCCCATCCGCGACGACATCCGCGGGCGGGTCGTCGAGCTGCTCGAGTCGCTGGGCGTCACGCCGGTCGCCTGAGACGCCGTACGACGATCCGCCTCGGGCAGTTCGTGTGCCTCACGGCGCGCCGGAGCGCGTGCTCAGGCACACGACCCGGAGAAGGGGGACGGTCAGGCGGCGCTGGACCGGCTGCGCCACAGCTCGACGGCGCGGGCGGTGCCGCGGGCGGAGTGGAACCAGGCCCGCTCGGCGAGGCCGACGGCGATCATCGCGTCGCGGACCTCGGCGTCGGCGGGGGTGAAGGCGTGGCCGCCCTCGGCGGAGGCGACGGCCTCGGCGAGGACCGACTCGGGGATCCAGGTGCGGCGCAGGGCGAGGGCGGTGTCGACCCATTCCAGCCAGGCGCCGGTGGTGGAGACCTGTCGCGTCTCGACGACGAGGGGAGCACGCAGGTGCGAAGGCTGGTGGGGGTGCATGGGGGGCTCCTGACGTACGTGCTGGCGACACCACGTCTTCGGTGCCGAGGCCCCCTTGGATTGAGGGCCGGCACCTGTGGTCTGGACCGGATCTGGATCACAAACGCCCGGCACCCCTCGAGGGGGCGCCGGGCGTCAGTGGACGAGCAGAGAGTCAGACGACCTCGAGGAAGAAGTGCGTCACCCAGTAGCCGATCGCCGCGACGGCGCCGGCGGCCGGGAAGGTCAGCACCCAGGCGGTGAGGATCGACTTGGCCACGCCCCAGCGGACGGCGGAGAGGCGCTTGGTGGCGCCCACGCCCATGACCGCGGAGGTGATGGTGTGGGTGGTGGAGATCGGCGCCTCGAAGACGTACGCCGTGGAGTAGAGGACCGACGCGGCGACACCCTCGGCCGCGAACCCGCGGGGCGGGTCGAGGTGGATGATCCGACGTCCGAGGGTCCGCATGATCCGCCAGCCGCCCGACCAGGTGCCGAGCGAGATCGCGGTCGCGGCGGCGAGGATCACCCAGATGGGGAGGTCGTCGCCGGCGTTGACGTATTCGCCGGTGAGCAGCGCCAGGAAGATCACGCCCATCGTCTTCTGGGCGTCCTGCAGGCCGTGACCCAGCGCCATCGCGGCGGCCGAGGCGGTCTGCGCGAGCCGGAAGCCGCGGCTGACCCGGTGCGGGTTGACCTTCCGGAAGGCCCACATGATCGCCAGCATCGCTGCGAAGCCGAGCGAGAAGGCGACGATCGGCGACAGGATCATCGGGATGACGACCTTGTCGATGACCTTCTCCCAGTGCACGAACGTGCCGGCGGCGAGCGCCGAGCCGACCAGGCCGCCGATGAGCGCGTGCGAGGACGACGACGGCAGGCCGTAGTACCAGGTGATCATGTTCCAGGTGATCGCGCCGATCAGGCCGGCCATCACGATCACCAGACCATGGGTCCCGGTGGGTGGTGAGATGACCTCACTGACCGTCTGGGCGACCTTCTGGCCGAGGAACGCGCCGATGAAGTTCATCACCGCGGCCATGGCGAGGGCGATGCGCGGCGTCAGGGCACGGGTCGACACCGAGGTGGCGATCGCGTTGGCCGCGTCGTGGAAACCGTTGGTGTAGTCGAAGATGAGGGCGACGACGACAACCGCGATGATGATCGCGAGCTCCACGGGTCAGGACTCCTTGACCGCGATCTGCTCCACCGTGTTGGCGACCGTCTCGAAGCAGTCGATGGCCGCCTCGAGCGACTCGACGATGTCCTTGAGCTTGAGGACCTCAAGCGACTTGAACTCGCCCGAGAAGAGACGGGCCAGGGTGCGCCGGTGGGTCTTGTCGCCGGTGTTCTCCAGGCGATTGATCTCGATCCAGTACTCCTCGAGACCCTTCATCGCCTGCAGTCGCGGCATGGACTCCGCGGTCAGCTCGGCGCAGCGCTGGAGCACCTCGACGAGCGTCGAGAACTCCGGCATCAGCTCCTGGACCTCATAGAGGAGGATCAGGTCGACGGCCTCGTCCATCTCGTCCATCACGTCGTCGAGCCCGGAGGCCAGCGCGTAGATGTCCTCCCGGTCGAACGGCGTCACGAACGTGCTGTTGACCCGCCGGATGATGGCGTGCGTCGTCTCGTCGGCGGCGTGCTCGGCGTCGCGCATGCGGCGGGCGACGTCCTCTCGGTCGACGCCCTCCCCAAGCATTTCGGCGAGCAGGCCGGCCCCGGTGACGAGGTGCTGTGCGGACTCGGTGAACAGGTCGTAGAACGAACCGTCAACCGGGCGGAAACGAAAACCCACGTCGAACTCCTGATGAGGAGGATCTGAACGACGATCATGCTAGGGGGTCCGGCGACTCCGCACGCAACTCAGGGTGGTGTGACGCTCACCCCCTGCGTCGGCGCTGGCGCTCGATGAGCGTGTCCTGCAGGTGCAGCGACCCGCCGTTGCGGCGCCAGGTGCCCTCGGAGTCGAGCAGCCACGCGTCGGTGGCGTCGTCGAACGCGAGGTCGAGCATGTCGCCGAGATGGGAGACGTTGCGCTCGTCGGGGACCCGGACGAGCACCTCCACGCGCCGGTCGAGGTTGCGGTGCATCATGTCGGCCGAGCCGATCCACGCGACCGGCTGCCCGCCGTTCTCGAACCAGAAGACGCGGCTGTGCTCGAGGAAGCGGCCGAGGACGGAGCGGACCTCGATGTTCTCCGACAGACCGGGTACGCCGGGGCGCACGGCGCAGATGCCGCGCACCAGGAGCTGGACCGACACGCCCTCCTGGGAGGCGAGGTAGAGCGCGTCGATGACCTTCTCGTCGACCACCGAGTTGGCCTTGATCCGGATCCGCGACGGCCGGCCCTCGCGGTGGTGGACGATCGCCTCGTGGATCTGGCGGACCAGGCCGAGCCGGACCGAGTCCGGGGCGACCAGCAACTCGGCGTACTCGGCGTTGCGGGAGTAGCCGCTGAGGTTGTTGAACAGGTGGGCGACGTCCTCGCCGATCGCCTCGTCGGCGGTGAGCAGGCCGAGGTCCTCATACATCCGGGCGGTCTTGGGGTTGTAGTTGCCGGTGCCGATGTGGGTGTAGCGGCGGATGCCCTCGGGCTCGTCGCGCACGACCATCGACAGCTTGCAGTGGGTCTTGAGGCCGACCAGGCCATAGACCACGTGGCAGCCGGCGTGCTCGAGCTTGCGCGCCCAGCGGATGTTGGCCTGCTCGTCGAAGCGGGCCTTGATCTCGACGATCACCAGCACCTGCTTGCCGGCCTCGGCCGCGTCGATGAGGGCGTCGATGATCGGGGAGTCGCCGGAGGTGCGATAGAGCGTCTGCTTGATCGCCAGCACGTGCGGGTCGGCGGCGGCCTGCTCGAGGAAGCGCTGCACGGAGGTGGCGAAGGAGTCGTAGGGGTGGTGCAGGAGTACGTCGCGGCGCCGGGTCGCCTTGAACACGTCGACGGGGGAGGCCGACTCGACCTCGGCCAGCAGTGAGTGAGTCGTCGGCACGAACGCGTCGTACTTGAGGTCCTCGCGGGGGAGGTCGGCGATGTCGTGGAGCCCGCGCAGG
The DNA here is from genome assembly GCF_054775955.1 of Nocardioides pacificus. Classification (NCBI taxonomy): domain Bacteria; kingdom Bacillati; phylum Actinomycetota; class Actinomycetes; order Propionibacteriales; family Nocardioidaceae; genus Nocardioides; species Nocardioides pacificus. Next base: position 15,193 of record NZ_BAAHCI010000002.1, on the reverse strand, counting down.
TCGAGGGGGCCGGCGAGCTGGAAGACCTCGTCGCGGTGCACGCCGAGCTCGGTGATGAGCAGGTCGAGCACGGCCGGGTCGATGGTGTCCTCGACCTCGAGGCGCACGGGCGGGCCGAACTTGCGGCGCAGCAGCTCCTTCTCGAGGGCGGCGAGGAGGTTCTCGGCGTCGTCCTCCTCGACCTCGAGGTCCTCGTTGCGGGTGACGCGGAAGCTGTGGACCTGGAGCACCTCCATGCCGGGGAAGAGCCGCTTGAGGTGCTCGCGGATGACGTCCTCGAGGGGGACGAAGCGCTGGTTGCCCACGGAGATGAAGCGGTCGAAGATCGGCGGGACCTTGACGCGGGCGAAGTGCTCCTTGCCGGTCTTGGGGTTGCGCACCACGACGGCGAGGTTGAGCGAGAGCCCGGAGATGTAGGGGAACGGGTGGGCCGGGTCGACGGCCAGCGGCGTGAGGACGGGGAAGATGCGCTCCTTGAAGAGCTTCTTGCACTCCTTCTGCTCCTCGCGGGTGAGGTCGGGCCAGCGGACCAGCTCGATGCCGTGCTCCTCCAGCGCCGGGATGATCTTCTCGCGGAACAGGCACGCGTGGCGCCGGGTCAGCTCACCGGTGGTCTCGGAGATGCAGCGAAGCACCTCGCGCGGCAGCATCCCGCTGGCGGCGCGGACGGCGACGCCGGCGGCGATCCGCCGCTTGAGGCCGGCCACACGGACCATGAAGAACTCGTCGAGGTTGCTCGCGAAGATCGCCAGGAACCGGACCCGCTCGAGCAGCGGCAGCGAGTCGTCCTCGGCGAGCTCGAGGACCCGCTCGTTGAAGTGCAGCCACGACACCTCGCGGTCGAGGAACCGGTCGCGGAACTGCTCCAGCGCCGCCAGCTCCTCCTCACCCGGCACGTAGGGCGGGTCGATGTCGAAGCTGTCGCTCTCGACGCCGCGCGCCCCGAACTCCACGGGTCCCTCGTCGAGCGATCCGGCGACGTGGGCAGGCAGGGAACTCGTCTCGCTGGTCATCCTCTGAGTGTGTCACCAGCAGGTGAACGCCGGGTGTCGCTTCGCCACGCCCGCTGAGTCGGCGCGAGTGCGCTGTGGTGCCCGCCGCCTCAGCGGCGGCTGGGGATGACGTACGACGCGAGGACGAGCGCGAGGGCCACGAGGAGCACCGGGATCATCGGGGCCACGATGTCGGTCTGCAGGGAGATGGCGGCGGTCGCGGCGGCGTCGACGTACGCATTGCCGAAGGCCCCGACGAGGCGTGGCAGCAGCAGATAGCCGAGTACGGCGAGCAGCACCGTGCCGATGAGAGCGAAGCCGATGGAGCGGGCCGCGTGCCGCTTGGACGGCGCGAGGACGAAGCCCAGCGCGAAGGCGGCGAGGGCCGTGAGCGCGGCGGTGTTGAACGCCCACTCGCCAAGATCGCGGGCCTGGGTGTAGCGCTCGTTGAGCTCGGGCGGCAGGGCCACGCGCCGGTCGGTCCTGACCGCGCGCAGCTTGCGGGCGGCCCCGCGCTGGCCGGCGGCCTCGAGCTGGTCGGCGAGCTCGTCCTTCAGCGGCCGGAGGTCGAGTTGCCCCTCGTCGTCGATGCGGACCTGCTTGGCGGCGTCACGGACCCGCTCGTCGTCGGCGATCGCGGTGATGCCCTGCTTCTGCTGGGAGCTCAGCGGGCCGGTGCTGCGCTCGATCGCGCTGATCACCTGGTTGTCGAGCTCGCGACTCTCGAGTGCGGCGGCCAGCAGCGTGCCGGGCCGATCAGGGTCGAGGAGCGTCTGGTTGGCGACGTGCGCGGCGAGCGCGACGGTGGCGGCGAGGGCGCCGAGTGCGATCAGGAGCCCGGAGAGGAAACGCATGGGGGACAGGGTGCCAGCCGGCCGAGGGATCGCGCGCGATCATGCGCATTCGCGCCGACTCGGCGTCGTACGGGTGTGCGTTAGCGCCGACTCGGCCGCCTTGCGGGGTGCGTTAGCGCCGACTCAGGGGTGGGTTAGGGGGGTTAGGGCTGACCTGACCACTGACTCCTCGAGCTTCACTACTTCTCTGTCGTAGGTCACCAGGCCGTTGATCTCGTCTTCTACGTCGCTCAACTGGGTGTAGACGGTCGCGGACAGGCCGGCTGGCACTGTCGGCGCGAGCTGGCGGCGGTGGAGGGCGGTGAAGACTCTGGCCAGGGCCTTCGCCGAGCGGAAGCGGCGGTAGCCGAACTTCTTCGCGCCCCACGTGTGGCCCTCGACGGCCAGGCCGTAGCCGCCGTACTCCGAGAGCACCAGCGCCCTGGGCTCGAGGCGGTGGCGGACCATCGGCGGCAGCCGGAAGCGGCGGAAGTAGACGTGCAGGCTGAGCAGGTGGCCGCCGCCCTGGTCGTGCCAGCCGCTGGCGTGGTCGACGCTGCGGGTCGGGTCGAGCGTCGCGATCTCGGCGGCGATCCGCTCGGCGTCGAACTGCCCCCACCCCTCGTTGAACGGCACCCACACGGCCAGCGAGGTGACGTTGCGCAGGTGCTCGACGGTCTCCCGCGCCTCGATCTCGTACGACGCGCGCCCGGCGGCGTCGGCGCGTCCGAAGGCCCGGTGCCCGCGCCGCCCGGTGTCGCGCAGCCGCGCCCCGGGGGCGACGGCGGGGAGCGTGATCACCCGCGGCCGATAGGCCGAGCCGCCGTTGACCATGTCCTGCCAGACGATCATCCCGAGCCGGTCGCAGTGGGCATACCACCGCAGCGGCTCGATCTTGATGTGCTTGCGCAGCATCGTGAAGCCGAGCCGCTTCATCGTCTCGATGTCGAAGACCATCGCCTCGTCGGACGGCGGCGTGCACAGCCCGTCGGGCCACCAGCCCTGGTCGAGCACGCCGGCCTGGAAGTAGGGCAGCCCGTTGAGCAGCAGCCGCGGCACGCCCGCCCCGTCGAGCGCGACGCCGAAGGACCGCATCCCGACGTACGACGTGACCTCGTCGCGGCCGAGGCGCACCCGCACGTCGTAGAGGTAGGGATCCTCCGGGCTCCACAGCCGCGGCTCCGGCACGGGCAGCGTCACCGGGCTCCCGACCGGCGCGAGCGTGCTGGTGACGATCTCCCCGTCGGCGATCAGCTCGATGCACGCCCCGGCAGCCTCAGCCCCGTCGGAAGCAGCACCGCCCGCGTGCACCGTCACCTCGAGCGACGACGTCGCGAGGTCGGGCACCAGCGTCAGCCGCTCGACGTACGTCGCGGGGACGACCTCGAGCCAGACGGTCTGCCAGATGCCGGAGAACGGCGTGTACCAGATCCCGCCGCGCTTGGTCCGCTGCTTGCCGCGCGAGCGGTGGCCGGCGTCGGTCTCGTCCTGCACGGCCACGACCAGCTCCACGGACGCGCCGGAGAACGACGACGTCACGTCGAGCGTGAACGGCAGATAGCCCCCGTCGTGCCCGCCCACGTCCACCCCGCCGACGAACACCCGGCAGACCTGGTCGACGGCGCCGAAGTGCAGCAGCACCCGCTCGCCGGCCGACGGCACCAGGTCGTGAGGGAGCGTGACGGAGCGGCGATACCAGAGCGTCTCGTCGGCCCCCAGCGTCCGCCCGACCCCCGACAGCGGCGCCTCGGGGGAGAACGGCACCACGATCACCCCGTCGTACGACGCGGGCTGGGGCCCGGCGAGCGCGGCCGGGCCGGCTCCAGACACGATCGCGTAGTCCCACCGCCCGTTGAGGTTCAGCCAGCGCTCCCGCACCAGCTGCGGGCGCGGATACTCCGGCAGCGGCGCGTCCGCGTCGAGCGAGCGTCCCCAGCGCGTCAGCATGCTCACGCCGCCACCCCCTCGCGCGGCCCGGACGTGCCAAGAGGAGCAAGAGGCACCCGCCGCAGGAACCACACCGGCACCACGATCAGCGCCAGCACGGCGAGCGAGGCCAGGAAGATCCCAGGAGTCGGCACCTGCTTCGTGACCCCGAGGTCGGTGTAGGTCTGCCCCGACCCGCTGATCACCGCCGCCCCGATGAACGGCCCGATCGCCATCGGCAGCAGCACCGCGAAGACCATCCGCAACCCCTGCACCTGCCCGGCGCGTGCGGGCGGGGTGGCGTCGCGGACGAGGGCGCCGACGGTCGCGACGAGCAGCATCATGCCGCTCATCATGACGAGCCCCGCCCCCACAACCGGCCACATCCCCCGCACGACGTACATCAGCACCAGCCCGACGCCGTACAACCCAGCCGCCGGCAGCAGGGATGCGAGCTTGCCGACCCGGTCGATCAGCCGCCCGCCGAGCACGCTGGCGACGGTGGCCCCGACGAGGACGATCGCGAGCACCAGCGCATAGCCCTCGATGCGCAGCGTCTTCTGCAGATAGATGATCAGGAACGGCAGGTAGACCTGCGTCGCGACGCCCCACACCGCCCAGACCGCGAGCGCGAGGTAGAGCGCCGGGTTGGCGCGCGCGGCCGACGGGCGCAGGCTGTGGCCGACCGAGCGGAGGTAGCCGTCGGGCGAGCGGGTCAGCGTCGGCGCGTCGCGGACCGTGAACCACGCGACCACCCCGGCGAGCACGACGACCCCGCCGATCAGCGCGAAGAACAGCTCCCAGCGCCCGGCGCGGGTCAGCGGGTCGAAGCCGCCGAAGACGATCAGCATCGCCACCAGCGCGAGCGGCGCGAGGACCGCCTCGACCCGGCCGCGGTTGGCGGGGGTGGTGATGTCGGTGACCCAGGCCTGGTACGACGCGTCGTTGGCGCCCGCGCCGAGGAACGACATCACGCAGTCCACGACGATCACCGCGGCGACGGCCAGCGCGACCGCGTCGCCGACGGGCGCCCACCCGGCGACGGCGTCGGCCGAGAGGAACCCGAAGGCTGCGGTGGTGAGCCCCCACACGACGTACCCGCCGGCGATGAAGACCCGCCGCGAGCCGACCCGGTCCGACCAGGCGCCGACCAGCAGCGTGGCCAGCGTCACGGTGATCGCGCTCGCCGCGACGAGGGCCGCGATGACCGTGGGGTCGTCGGTGATGGTCTCGTGGACGAAGACGTTGAGATACATGTTCTCGACCGTCCAGGCGAGCTGGCCCACGAGGCCGAGACCGACGACGAGGGTCCATGTGCGGGAGGTCACAGGACCGGACCCTAGTGGGGCGGTAGGTTCTGCGCCCATGACATCGCACAAGCACGCGCAGCGGGGCACGTCGACCAGAGCCAAGGCCACGGCCAAGCGCGCCAAGGACATCGCCGAGCGGGCCCTCTTCACCGCGGCGATGAACCTGCCGGAGAAGGCGCAGCGCCGCCTCGCCGGCAAGCCGGTGGTCCGCGACGGGCAGACCCTGTCGGTCGACACCCAGCTGATGCTGCGGCTGCAGAAGCTCGCCCGGATCCCGGCGGTGGAGACGCTGCCGATCGTGGACGGGCGCGCGGCGATCCTGCACCAGTCCGGGCTGGTGGGCGGCCGGCAGCCGATCGGGCGCACCGAGGAGGTCACGGTCGCGGGGATGGCGGCGCGGCTCTACGTGCCGACGGCGATCGCGGGCGGCAAGCGGCGCGGGGGGCCGAAGCGGCCGCTGCTGGTGTTCTTCCACGGCGGGGGCTGGATCTACGGCGACCTGGAGTCGCACGACGCGGCGTGCCGGCTCCTGGCCGAGGAGTCGGGCGTGCGGGTGCTGGCCGTCGACTACCGACTGGCACCGGAGGACCCGTTCCCGTCGAGCTACGAGGACTGCGTGGCGGCCTACCGCTGGGTGGTGGAGCACGCCGACGACCTCGACGTGGACGTCGACCGGCTCGCCGTCGGCGGCGACTCGGCCGGCGGCTGCCTGTCGACGACGGTCGCGATCACGGCCGCCATCGAGGGGCTCCCGCTCGCCTTCCAGCTGCTGATCTATCCCGCGACCGATGCCCGCGGCGGCAGCGAGAGTCGTCGTACGTTCCGCGAAGGGTTCTTCCTCAGCCAGGCGTTCATGGATCTGGCGACGTCGCACTACCTGCCCGACGCGACCACGCACACCGACTGGCGGGCCTCGCCGCTGCTCGCCGAGATCCCCGACGGCCTCGCGCCGGCGTACGTCGCGACCGCCGGCTTCGACCCGCTGCGCGACGAGGGCGAGGCCTACGCCCGCAAGCTCGCCGAGGCGGGGGTGACGGTGGAGCTGCAGCGCTACCCCGACCAGATCCACGGGTTCCTCAACGTGGTCGGCGCCGGGCACACCTCACGCGCCGCCGTCGAGCAGATCGCCGCCAAGCTGCACGCCGCCCTGAGACCCTGAGACCCTGCGCCCCCGGAAAGAATGCGACGGACTGGCTGAGCCCGAGGGGGCTGGATCGCCAAAACAGCGCATTGTCTTAAGCGGGTCCGGGCGCACCCCGCGGGAGCGTGATACAAGTCTCACGTGGGGGAGCGCGACGGAGACGGGACCCTCGACGAGTCCCTGCTGCAGACGCTGCTGCGTGAGACGACTCTCGCCGTGGCGGCTACGGACGCGTCCGGAAACCTGTCGATGATGAGCCCGGCGCTCCAGGCGATGCTGCAGGTGCCGTTCACCTCGGTGAGCGAGCAGGACCTACCTGAGCACTTCCGCACGTACGACGAGAGCGGGTCACGGCTGCTGCGCCCCGACGAGGTGCCGGTCGCCCGGGCCCGCAGGGGCGAGTCGGTGCGCGACGAGATCATCGTGGTGAACCGGGCCGACGGGGTGATGCTGCACCTGCGCTGCAACGGGGCTCCGCTGCGCCGCGCCGACGGAACGATCCGCGGCGGCATCATCCTGGTCGCCGACGTGACGGCCGAGCGGACGGCGCTGGCAGAGCAGGAGGCGCTGCGCGACCGGCTGATCGAGACCGTCAGCCACGAGCTGCGCACCCCGCTGGCCTCGCTGCTGGGCCACGCGGAGCTGCTCGAAGACCTCGCGCTCGACCTGCCGCCCCAGGCGCGGCGCTCGCTCGAGGCCCTGGTGGCCGCCGGGCGCCGGCTCCACGATGTCGTCGACACGGTCTCGGAGCTGCTCGACCTGGAGGACGCGAGCCGGCTCGACCGGACGGAGGCCGACGTCGCGGCGCTGGTGCGCCGGACGGTGGGGGAGTCCGAGGCCCGCGCGGCGGCGCTGGGGATCACGCTGGTGCCGGAGCTGCCCGAGAGCATCGACGCGGTGGTCTGCCAGGCGCGGCTGCGGCGCGCGGTCGCCTCGCTGCTGGAGAACGCGCTCACCTATGCGCCGCGCGGCTCGGCCGTCCGGGTCCGGGCCTACACCGACGACGCGGCCGTCCGCATCGACGTCAGCGACGCCGGCCCGGGGATCCCGGCGCGCGACCGCGACCGGCTGGTGCAGCCCTTCGAGCGCGGCGTCGACGCACGGCCGGTGAGCAGCCGGGGCCTCGGGCTCGCGGTGGCGCACACGGTCGCGGTCGCCCACGGCGGCACGCTCACGCTCGAGGACGCCGAGCCGCACGGGCTGCACGCGAGTCTCTGCCTGCCGCTGGCGGAGCCGGCGCCATGTCTTAACGCCGACGACAGGAGACACCCATGACCGCCACCCCCGAGCCTGAAGAGTCCCGGGACCTCGTCGAGCGCTTGACGGAGGACGTCGTCGACCACGGCGAGGCCGCCGACGCCGACGGTCCCTCGAACGTGTCGGCGGACGACGCGCCGCACGAGGCCGAGCCCCCGGACTGAGCCGCAGTCCCCGCGCGGGCCGATCTGTCGGAAACGGCCTTTTCCGCCGTCGCGCCTCGGCATAATTGAGGGGACAGCGCGGTTGAGGGAGTCTCGTGGGAATCATCAAGACCCGGCGCCTGCTGACCGGGCTCATCGCCCTGGTCGCGGCGCTCGTGGTGGGCGCGACGGCGGCCGTCCAGGCGATGGGCGACGTCGAGCTCAGCCAGCGCGGCATCCCGACGGTCTTCATGGGTGACTCGATCACCCAGGCGGGCACAGAGACCTTCGAGTCGGTGCCGGCCGAGCGCTCGTGGGTGCGGTACGTCGTGACCGACGACCGCACGCCGTGGCGCTACCTCGCCAACGTCGCGGTGTCAGGGCAGACGCTGCTCGAGATGGAGGCGCGCTTCGACCGCGACGTGCTCGCCCGCAAGCCCAAGGCCGTGGTGATCTCGGGCGGCACCAACGACATCCGCAAGGGCGTGGACCTGCACGCCTCTCTCGACGCGCTGCGGGCGATGGTCGAGCGGGCCCAGGCCGACGGCCTGAAGGTGTGGGTCGTCGCCCCGCCGCCGGTGGTGCTCCCCGACGGTCAGCCGGTGGCGCCGATGGTGGTCGCGCAGGCCCTGGTGGCCGCCGAGCTCGACGTACCCTTCCTGGTCGCGACGCGCGAGGCCGTCGCCGACGACGCCTGGCGCGACGGCTTCTCCGCCGACGGCATCCACCCGACCCAGACCGGCGCCAAGGCGCTTGCGCAGGCCGTGCTCGCCCAGGCCGTGCTCGCCCAGGTATACTGAGCAGGCAGGAACGCGCACGCTCAGCCCGCCGAGTCGGCGCAAGGGCGCCCGGGGCAGTGTGCACTTGCGCCGACTCGAGGGTCGTACGGCGTGCACGAATCGGCTGACTTCTGGCCGGATTCCCAGCCAAGCCGACGCATTGTTTCGGGGCATGAAAGCCTGACCCGGCGATGAATGCCCCGAACCCCCGCCGCAACGCCGGCCAGCACCGCCGTGCCGACATCCAGGGGCTCCGGGCGGTGGCCGTGCTGCTGGTGGTGGCCCACCACCTGACCGGGCGGCCCGCGGGCGGGTTCATCGGGGTCGACGTGTTCTTCGTGATCTCGGGGTTCCTGATCACCGGGCTGCTGCTGGGGGTGGGGCGCGGGGGACGGATCTCGCTGCGCGACTTCTACGTGCGGCGGGCGCGGCGGATCCTGCCGGCGGCGCTGCTGGTGCTGGCGGTGACGGTGCTTGCCTCGGCGGTGCTGCTGCTGGCCGATCGGGCTGAGCGGGTGGCGGAGGACGCGCTGTGGGCGGCGGGGTTCGCGGCCAACTGGCACTTCGCCGACGTGGGCACGGACTACTTCGCCTCGGCGCTGCCCGACTCCCCGCTGCGCCACTACTGGTCGCTGGCGGTGGAGGAGCAGTTCTACGTCGTGTGGCCGCTGCTGGTCGTCGCGGCGGTGGCGCTCACCCGCCGCCGCACCCGGCTGACCGCGGCCCGCCTCGTCGGCGTCGTCGCGCTGGTCGTCGTGGCGGCATCGTTCGCGTGGGCGGTGCACCAGGCGGTGAGCGACCCGACCGTCGCCTACTTCTCCACGCTCACCCGCGGCTGGGAGCTGGGCGTCGGCGCGCTGCTCGCGGTCGGCGCCGGTCGGCTCGGCCATCTCACCCCGGCCGCCCGCAACACCCTCGCCCTGACGGGGATCGCCGGCCTTGCCGTCTCGGTCGTGGCGATCACCGAGGACTCCCTCTTCCCGGCGCCCGTCGGCGCGCTGCCGGTGCTGTCCGCGGCGCTGCTGCTCGCCGCGGGGACCGGCGCAGCGGGCGCGGACCGGATCGGCGCGACATGGCTGCTGCGCCAGCGCCCGGCGACCTATCTGGGCGACATCTCCTATTCGCTGTATCTGTGGCACTGGCCGGTGATCGTGCTGCTGCCGGCCGCGCTCCCCAGCGGCCTCGACCTGCCCGCCGACGGCTGGGCCCAGCGGAGCCTGGCGCTCGCGGTCACGCTGGCAGCGACGGTGGCGTCCTACCACCTGGTGGAGCGCCCGTTCCTCAGCCCCCGCGCGGCCGGCGGCGCTCGTCGTACGACGCGACACCGGCTGCAGGGCGGCGCCCTCGGGGCGATCGTCGCCGTAGCGGCCAGCGCGCTCGTGGTCAGCCTGGTGCCGGTGAGCGCGCCGCCGGCGCCGTCGGTGGCCCGGGGCCTGGCGGTGAGCGACCCCGCCGACGGCCCGCCGCCGCTGGAGCAGCTCAGCGACGGGCTGCGCGAGGCGCTGGACGCGACCCGCTTCCCGGCACTCTCCCCGGCGCTCGGCGACGTCGCGGCGGGCATCACCCCCGAGATGGAGCCGCCGGCCGGTTGCCTCAACCCGCCGCTGCTCGGGACACCCACGGACTGCCTGTACGGCGACGAGTCGGCGCCGCGTACGGCGGTCGTGGTGGGCGACTCGGTGGCGGTATCGTGGGTGCCGGCGGTACGGGCGGCGCTGGAGGAGGAGGGCTACCGCATCCACGCGGTGGGCGTCTCCAACTGCCCGGTGGCCGACGTGGACATCGTCGCGGAGGTGTCGCTGGACCCCGGGCACCCGTGCGGGCAGCAGCACGACGCGGTCTATGCCCAGGTGGACGCGCTCGACCCCGACCTGGTGATCGCCTCCGACACCGAGCTCGGCATCCTGCGGCTGTCCAGCGGGGCCACCGAGCAGCAGGCGGTGCGCGAGTGGGACCGGGGGATGCGGAGCGCGCTGCGGCAGCTGTCGAGCGGCGGCGCCGAGGTTGTCGTACTCGCTCCCAACCCGGCGGGCACCGCCCCCGAGGACTGCGTGACGCCCAAGGCGACGCCGGCTGACTGCGAGGCGGTGATCACCGACCAGTGGCTGTGGAAGCAGGCGGCCGAGCTGTCCGCGACGCGGGCGACGGGGGCGCGCTATGTCGACACGCGGCCGTGGTTCTGCATTGAGGGGCGCTGCCCGATCTTCAGCCTGGGGATGACCGTGCGCTGGGACATGCTGCACGTCACCGGGGACTACATGAAGCTGCTGGGTCCGTGGCTGCGGGCGGCGTTGATCGGCACCTGACGCACGGGCGGGAGCTCACAGAGAAGGAGGCTGCTGAGGCGGCCCGCGGCGTCGGGCGGGGGCGTCTGGTGCCCGTGAAAGGCGCCGTGCTTGGGGCAGACCGCCCCGGAGTTGATGCAGGTGACGCAGGTCCGGCCGTGCGGAGGGACGCCGTGGCAGCCCGGGCACACCTGAAGCTCGTTGAAGCACTTGCGGCATTCCATCTGCCCCTAGCCCCGCCTTTCGCCCCCGCGGGAGGCGCCGGGCTGTTGGGCCGACACCTCGAAAGCCGACCCGCTCCCCAGCGCAGTCGCACGATTCGCTCCAGTGTGCTGGTTCAGACATGGATCGTCGGATTTCTTTGCGGATCTGTGGGCGTTCGGGGGTGAAGTCGTGTCAGTTCGCCCGCGCTCCATCCAGGGCCGGAGGCGCTCGCTTGTTGTCTCTGGATGCGTCGAGCTCCCGCCCGGCTCGGGTGGCCAGAAGGCTCGGGGTCCCCCCTCGAAGTGGGCGTCGCGAGGGGATGGTCAGGTCGCCTCTTGGCGGCCGCTCTGCCGTGCAATGATTGGGCGCCTTCCAACTGCGGCATATGGCCACGTTAGTCACGGCTGAGACAGCCGCGACAGAGACCACTGTCGGTGGCGTCAAGCGTCAGGCGGTGGACGGGAACAAGCACTTCAAGGGGCTGCTGATCTTCGGGCGGGGCCAGGGGAGCATCTCTCCGTCCCTGCGCGTGCCGGTCCACAGCAACCTCATCATCGATGGGGACGAGATCGCCGCCGCTCAGGGGCCATCGACCTACGGCTACGACAAGGTCGGGTTCTCCAACAACGTCACCATCCGCGGTGATTTCTCCGGCGAAGCAGCCCTTGGCGTCAACAACCCCCACGATGTCCTCGGCGCCAACGACTTCGTCGTCACCGGCACCGCCGAAGGCGCCATGCTCGGCATTACCAGTACTTACGCTCGGATCAGCGAACTGCACTCCTACTCGCCTGACGCCGACTACGGCACCGCCAACGCCTTCAGCGCACAAATGGAGATCTCTAACGGCGGCCACGCGGACAACGCCTATTCGACCTACATCCACCCGCCCCTCGCCACCGGGGGCGGGACGATCGACAAGGGGTACAACCTCTTCCTCCGCAAGCCCGCAGCGGACGCGCCGACGAATTACTGGTCGCTCTACGCCGAGGGCAAAGCCGAGTTCGCCGGGACCGCGCTGTTCAAGGGCGCCCTGCCTGGCACAGCATCCACCCCCGGTGGCGTGTACGTAGGGCAGGGCAGCAACACCAATGTCGGCATCGAGTTCGCCGACGGAACGAGGAACTTCCGCATCGCCAACGATCAGCTTGGCGCCCTCTCGTTCGAGTTGCCGGGCGTCGAGCTCCTGGCAAAACTGAAGGCGGACGGCGAATGGGCCACGCGTGGGCGGGTGGTCGCTGGCAGTGCTTCGGGTGGAGCGGTCACGCCGACCAATGCCGACGCAGCGACCGGTGTCTACATCGGCCGTGGGCCCGCCGGGAACACCGGGATCGTGCTCACCAGCGGGACAGTTGCCTACCGGATCAGCAACGAGAATCACCGGATCGTGTTCTCCCGCCCGGGCACTGCCGTGCACCTCGAGATCGACCAGTCCGGCAACCTCATCACCCAGGCAGGCGCAGGCCTCTACGCCCAGGGAGCGGGATTCAAGGTCGGCACCGCGACTGACCAGAGGCTCGGGTTCTTTGGCGCCACACCGACCCTCCGTCCGTCGGGCACACCGGCTTCCGCTAGCGATGCAGCCTCGACTCAGACGCTGGTCAATGATCTGCGGGCCAAGCTGATCGCACTTGGCCTGATCGCATAACCAGGCGCGATAGCGCCCGAGAGTTCAGCGACGGCTCGCTCCTCTTTCTGAACTCCTAACTCATGTAAGTCCAGGTCCCGGCGTCGGCAGAGAACTTCGAACAACTCGCCGCCACCGTTTCGATCGTCAGGGCCGAGATGCGGGCCGCGCTGCAACGTCCAACAGGCCAGCCCGCTGAAACGCCTCCGCCATGACCGGGGCAATCTTCACGGCGTAGTCCGTCGTCATGTGCACGAAGTCGAGCTTCGTCGGAGTCTGATCCACGAAGGCTGGACACAACTCCTCGACACAGAACCACTGTGAAGCGTCGAGCCATTCACCCCCGAGGTCTTCGATCATCGCCCGGTCAGCTGCGGCCTGATCGGTCCAGTAGCCGCCTACGCTGCTGACGCACTCGGCGGGGCTGCTGGATGGGGTGTAGCACTCTGCGATCTCGACGTCGGAGGGCGGCGGCGACAAGATCACTGGGGTTCCAATCGCGTGCCGAACATGACCCAGGATCGTTCCCGTGCTGGCCGCCATGTCCGCCGGGGAGAGGGGGTCATCAGCACCGGCCGGCACGCGCGGCTCGTAGACGTTCGACACGAACAGCAAATCGGGCTCGATGGCCCGAACGGCGGCCATGACATCCTTCTTGCGCGCGGGGCAGGCTCTTTCAGTCGCCTGGTCGGCATTGCCGATCAGGATGTCTGTGAAGGCGCAGCCGAACATCCCCATCGTGATGAAACGCCATCCGGGACGAGCGGCGAACACCTCACGCAGAGATGCCGCGTAGGTCATCGACACTGAATCGCCCACAAGGACGGCGGTTCGGGCATCTGGTGCGTTCGATCCCCAGGAACACGCCGCGATGTCGAGTGGCTGCACACCTCCACACTGGAGGATGTCTGCCGCCGCCTGCGGGCTGCCAATCGCATCGTCCATCGACGGATCGAGGCTCTTGGGCCAGCTCGTCGCCGCGAGCGCAGCGGCGATCTCCTGTTGAAGGGCAACAGTTCTCCGCCCAGGAAGGTCGTCCCCTCCGGCGCTTGATCCCGCCTCGCCCGTCGGCGCGGTCACCGTGAAGGACTGCGGCGGCTCCACTGGCCGGAGAGCGGAGGCAGACAGCAGAATCGTGATGAAGACCAGGCCCGCGACTACGAAGTAGCGGTAACTCCCGGTTACCTCGGCAGGGAAGTAGGCGCCGCGCCGCTCCTTCTTGCGGACGAGCCACCCGGACTGCCGGATCGGATCTTCGACTAGGTGGTACGCGAGAGCTGAGAGTCCAGCCATAACCGCGAGCAGTACAAGCCGGTCGGACGTACTCTCGCCAAGGACCGTAGCGCCAACGATGATGACCGGGAAGTGCCACAGATAGAGCGAGTAGGAGATGTCGCCGACGTAGTTGCTGAGCCGGTTCGTCAACGGGAAGAGGTGCCTCTGCTGCCGCTGTCTATCAGCGAAGGTGCCGGCTGCGATGACGAGGGCCGCCGAGAGGACCGGGAAGGCGGCCGCCGGCGCCGGGAAGCCCGCGTCGGCTGTGACTAGCCAGAGCGACGCGGTCATGCCAACGACGCCCACCCAGGCCAGAGCCGGACGCAGCGCGTCGGGGATACGTATGAGGAGCGGGACGCATACTGCGAGCAGGGCGCCTACCCCCAGCTCCCAGACGCGGGCGAAGGTATCGAAATAAGCGCGCGTCGCGCTGTCGCCGGTCTCCACCACGGCCCAGGCGAACGACGCCGCAACGACCGCAACCATGACGATGCCCGCCCCGATGCGACGTGCGTGCTGACTCGCGACGCGGGCCAGCACGGCGTAGACGACGAGAAGCAGGATCGGCCAGCCGAAGTAGAACTGCTCCTCGATCGACAGCGACCAGAAGTGCTGGAGCGGTGAGACCGGGCCCGCGGCGTTGAAGTAGTCCGTCTCGAGGTCCATGAAGCGGAAGTTCGCCCCGAACAGGAGAGCCCAGATCGAGTCGGTGCGGATGGAATCGGCTCGTGCGGCGCCGAACGCGGCATAGGAGGCGATGACCGTGACGACAAGGACGAGCGCTGCCGCGGGGATGATCCGCTTGATTCGCCGGCGATAGAAGTCGACCCAGCGAATCCCGGTCGTCTCTGCCTGATGTAAAAGGTGGCCGGTGATCAGGAAGCCTGAAATCGCGAAGAAGATGTCGACCCCGACAAACCCGCCCCGCGGGTAGTGGAACAGGTGGTCGGCCAACACGGCTAGGACGGCGAAGGCGCGCAACCCTTGGATGTCCCAACGCATCGACGTTGGTCGAGTGGATTGGTTTTCGGCGCGCGCGAGGGCGGGCTTGAACAAGTGTGCTCCCCGTATTGACAGTCGTCCCGAGTCGGCCGTACCAGCGCCCGAGGTTGGTCCGACCGGCAGCATAGTGCGCGCGTCCCCACTTTCGACGCTCGTCCATCTGATCGTTACGAGACAGGCGCAACAAACTGCTCGACTCCTACGCTAAGCAAGCGGAGGCCAACGGTCTCTGCCGCGCACTGGCAGCCGAGCAAAACGTCGCGTTTGTCGACCTGTTCGACTACTTGAACGGCACTGGCATGTGGTCCGACAACCGGGACTGCTGCACGGATAGGTGACATCTGATCTGTGGTGCCGAGAGGTGCTGCTGGAAGGATGTGCACTGTGCCGAAGCCGTACCCCAAGGAGTTCCGCGACGA
>NZ_BAAHCI010000001.1:0-30756 GCF_054775955.1 Nocardioides pacificus | reverse complement strand
CTCAACGGCTCTCACGACACGACGAAGAGTGGGAACTTACTTCTGGCCACCGCTGGGGACCGCTATCTGGCCACCAGTGGGGACTTTTCCATGGCCACGGACACCCGCCACTCACGTGCGCGAGGGGGAGTTGAACCGTAGGAACGCCACGCTCAACGTCTTGAGGCCAGTCCTCTGGGTGACGAGAGCTCGGATTTCGGTGAAGTCGAAGGTCGAGATGGCTCCGCGAGGCGTTCGCCGACTTGCCTGCCGATGGGTCACCCAGCGCCCATTTCCCCCGCCGCTTTGCACATGTAAGAGATGGCATGGCCTTCGTCGCGGGGGAGGGTCGCGGCGAGCTCATTGACCCGTCGCCAGCGATCGAGCGTCGATCCGTCGCTACGGCCGGCCGCAGCCAGGGCCGACCACCTGTCCGCGCAGCGCAACAGCGCAGTTCCCGCCTGCGCCATCTCCGGCGACCCCGTTAGCCGGGCCACGTCGCCACAAAATTGTGCCTGCAACCGGCGGAACAGGCCGCCGCCCGTGCCTGCCTTCTCTACAAAGGCGTGGAGAGAACGCAGCACGACGTCCAGTTCCGGTTCGGGCATGAGCCCCGGCCACCGGTCGACGTCCTCTGCAAAGACCCTCACTCCACTGATCCCGGCAGCAGCAACGGCGTCCGGCGGCAGCGCCGATGCGTCGGGAATGATCGCGGTCGCCACCGCCTGCATGTTCTCGACCGAGGCCGCCAGGGCCGAAGCCGCAGTCGGCCGGAGATCGGGCAGGATCTGGGGCCAGTTCACGAAATAGGTGGTGTGCCTCGTAGGCACGGGGAACGACCGGGACGCGCGCGCCCGCGCGAGAGCCTCGTAGGGGACCTCCTGCGCCTCGGCCCGGTCGTTGTCCACGACGAAGGCCGTCTCCGTGTCGTCGTCGTAACCGATCACGACGATGTCGTGCCGACTCATCTGAAGGCGGACATTGAGGTAGGGCAGCTCAGCGATGTCGGCCCACATCAGCACGGGACGGCCTTGCTGGAGCTCGTGGCGGACCCAGCCCCAGCCGGTCACGGGATCGTCGGTGCCCCGAACGTCGACCTCTGCACCCAGCCTGGCAAGAAGGTCGACTTCGAGGTCACTACTACGCCCGACGAAGTAGATAGGCGGGGTGAGACCCGGCACCCGAAGATAGGTGAAGCCGAGACCACCACCCATTCCGAAGACCAGACCCTCGCTCGGCACCTCGTCCCACCCCAGACCGGCCCACTCCAAGAGGTCTCTCAGCGCTCCGGAACCGCAATGCCCTGCCTGACGGTGGGGATAGTCCAGTAGGACTCGTCGCGGCTCTGGATGACGGAAAGGGACTTCGGCTGACATGACATCTCCTGAATCGGCGTCGCAGCAACCTGCGCGGTTTCCGGTTGGACGGGCATGATTCCGCGACTATACATTCGTTCCTGCATGCATGTACCTACCTCAGCGAGGCCCTGAAAGGACGCTGCGTCCCTGCGCCACCCGTCGAGTGACGGCTCGAGAACTGCGCTGGGCGAGGCCGTCCCGGGGGCCCCCAGACGATCACCACCCCTCTCCCCCACGAGCCGGCGGCCGGGGGGCGCGGCGGCCGCTTGCCGGTCCTCCTGCCCCGACACGACAACCTCCTCCACTCGGCCGCTTCCCGCGCGGCGCCCGGAACGGGCGTGTCGACTGTCGCGTGGGAGTGCCACCCGAGATGAGAGAACACGTCGCGTGCCCGGGGCATGATGCTCGACTCAAGCCAACGCTCACAGCCCGACCATGGCGGCCGCGCGTCGCTTACCGAGCCCACGGCGCAACGCTGCCGAGATCGGCTCACGTCAGTTCATAGGAGGAAAACCTCGCTCGCAAATCCTTCTTCGAGAACTTGCCGACGCTAGTCTTGGGCACTTCATCAATGAACTCGACGGCGTCGGGGAGCCACCACTTGGCGACCAGTGGACGCACGTGGTCGAGAATCTCCTCCTCGGTGGCCGTCTCGCCGGGCTTCAGGACCACGCAGGCCAGCGGGCGCTCATCCCACTTCGGGTGTGGCACGGCGACCACCGCAGTCTCGGCCACCTTCGGGTGGCTCATGATCGCGTTCTCCAAGTCCACCGAGCTGATCCACTCACCGCCGGACTTGATCAGGTCCTTGGTGCGGTCGGCGATGCGGATGGAACCCTGAGCATCCATCGCCGCGACGTCGCCGGTCCGCATCCAGCCGTCCTCGGTCGAACAGCACCACTCCCGCATCGGCCTTGTAATAGCCCTGGGCGCACCAAGGTCCACGGACCTGCGGCTCTCCCGTGGCGTGGTCGTCCCGCGGCTGTGGCTGCAGCCTGGCGGCGTCGACGATGCGGGCCTCCGAGGATGGAGATGCCGGCACGCGCTCGCTGCTCGGCCTGGGTGGGGGCGTCCGCGTCGGCGTAGCGCCGAGGCAGGATGGAGGAGGAGGCCAATGGGCTGGTCTCGGCCATTCCCCAGGCCCCGCAGGATCGGCAGCCCGACCTGCTCGCGGTAGGCCTCGGAGAGCGCCTTCGGCACCGCCGAGCCGCCGGAGCCGATTTCGCGCAACCGGTGGGGGCGGCCGGCCAGGTGAGGCAGCACCCCCTGCCAGATCGTCGGGACGCCGGCGGTGAAGGTCACCCCCTCGTCGACGCTCAGGTCGGCCAGCAGCTCCGATTGCATGAGCGGACCGGGCAGCACCAGGTCGGCGCCAGCCGCTGGCGCAGCGTGTGCGATCACCCAGGCGTTGGCGTGGAACATCGGCACGATCGGCATCGCGACATCGTTTACCCCCATGCCGAAGGCATTCGCCGACAGGGAGGTGATGGTGTGCAGCACCGTCGAACGATGTGAGTAGACGACCCCCTTGGGGTTACCGGTGGTGCCGCTGGTGTAGCACATCGAGGCAGCCAGGTTCTCGTCACGGACGTTGAAGTCGACCGGTTTCGCCTCGGCGAGCAGTGCCTCGTAGTCGGCGATCCGGGGGTCATCGGGGATCTCGGCGATGCCGCCGTCCTCCATGACGACGACGTGCCGCACCCTGGTCAGGGTGTCGATCAGCGGCCACAACAGCGGTAACACCGACCGATCGACGAATACCACTTCATCCTCGGCGTGGTTGGCGACGTAGGTGAGTTGCTCGGGGAACAGTCGGATGTTCAGCGTGTGCAGCACGCGGCCGGTGCATGGCGCGGCGAAGTACAGCTCCAGATACCGTTGGCTGTTCCAACCGAACGTGCCCACCCGGCCGTCGCCGGTGACGCCAAGCGGGTCCAGCATGCCACCCAACCGGCGGGTTCGCTGGGCCCACTCGGCATAGGTGGTGCGGCGGACTCCTTCGGCGGTATTGGTGACGATCGTGCCGTCACCGAAGTGCTGCTCCACGTGCCTGAAGATTGCGTCGATCGTCAGTGTCGCGGGCCGCGCCGGCGGGGCGTTGCAGGTCACATCACCGCCGGCTAACCTGACGGCTCTGTCAGGTTACGTTTTCTCCGCCGGTCCACCCGGACCGGCAGGGCACGCGAAGACGGGCGCGACGCTCGTCGCGACGGAGACCGACGAAAGGAACAGCATTGCGTCCTGATGTTTCGGGGGTCGATCCCCTAGCTCTCAACCTGGCGACCAGACTGTCGGTGGGCGACATGCTCACTCGCTCGGCCTTCCAGTTCCCGGATCGGCCGGCCATCGTGCAGGACGGCGAGGAGATCACGTACGCGCGCCTCGACAATATCGCTGAGGCCCTCGGTCGAGGCCTACTCGAGACCGGACTGGAGCGCCAGGAGCCAGTGGCGTTCCTGCTGGGCAACTCGTGGCGGTTCGTGGCGACGTTCTTCGGTTGCGCCAAGGCCGCACTCGTCGCTCTCCCGGTCAATCTGATGCTGCCGCCAGATGAGGTGGCGTGGATCCTGGCCGACGCAGGCGTGCGCGTTGTGGTCGCCGACCGCGCATTCGTTCCGCTCCTCGAACAGATACTCCCCGATCTGCCGCAGATCACCACCGTGGTCGTCACCGGGGAAATGTCGGACTCGGTGGCCGGACGCACCACGCTGCGCTGGGACGATGTGGCCGCGGACCCGACCCCACTGCAGGTGGTGGTCGAGGACCGGGACACCTTGCATTGCCTGTACACCTCGGGCACCACGGCCCGACCCAAGGGCGTGTTGACCAGCCACCTCGCGGTTCATGTGGCGGCGTTGAGCACTGCTCTGCAGGTGGGCCACCGGCACGGGCACAAGTTCTCGGTGGCCCCGATCGTGCTACCGCTGTTCCACACCACCGCACTGGACACGCTGCTCGTGCCGGTGCTGCTCACCGGCGGTACCGTGATCCTTCCGCAAGGCTTCCAACCTGACGCCTACCTCGACATCGTGGAGAGCCACCGAGCCACCCACCTGCTGCTGCTGCCGATGATGTGGGCCGCGGTGCTCGCCACGCCGAGGCTCCACGAGCGAGACCTGTCCTCAGTTCGGCTGTGCATGTACGCGATGGCACCGATGCCGCAGGAGCGGATCAGCAAGATCGCCGCCGCCTTCCCCAGCGCCGACGTGCTGCTCGGGTCAGGGCAGACCGAGTGCGTGCCGGCCACCGTGCTGCAGTGGCCGGCACACCAGGACGCCAAGAGCGCCTCGTGGGGCCCGGCGGTCGTGACCGTCGACACCCGAATGATGGGTCCCGGCGGGAATCTGGTGCCTCGAGGAGAGACCGGGGAGATCGTATACCGCGGGCCGCACGTAATGAGCGGCTACTGGAACAATCCCGAAGCGAACACGGCGGGCTTCGCCCACGGCTGGTTCCACAGCGGCGACCTCGGTCATCTCGACGAGGAGGGGGTAGTCTGGTTCTCCGACCGGCTCAAGGACATCGTGAAGACCGGGGGGGAGAACGTCTCCTCCGTCGAGGTAGAGCGGGTCCTGCTCAGCTCCCCGGAGATCACCGAAGCCGCAGTCATCGGCGTACCCGACGACAGATGGGGCGAGGCCGTGACAGCGGTCGTCGTCGCCGCCGACCCCGCCGTCGACCCGACCGTCCTCTCGGATCGGTTGACCGGGTTATGCCGCGAGCACCTGGCGGGCTTCCAGATCCCCAAGCGGATCGAAGTTCTGACCGGCCTGCCCAAGACAGCGACCGGCAAGATCCAGAAGCAGGAGCTGAGGGCGCGTTTCCGTGGCTGACGCGGACTTGGTCCATGGCTGGCGCCGCGGGGCGGTCGCGGGGATCCTTCCCCACAGGACCCGCGACGCTCCACCCCTGGCTCTGTCCGAGCAGCTGCACGAAGCCTTGCCCCTAGTCACCGCCAAACGTTGGCACGTGATCTCCCCGACGCAAACCTTGAGGCGAATTCAGACCCGATGACCGGGGTGTCGGCTCAGGGATTCGCGCGGGACGTTGCCTGGGAGGGCAGCACCGCGATGAACAATCGCTCCCCGGGGGCTGGCCCCGGCGCACATCGAGTAGAGGATGAAAGCCATGACGCAGATCGACGTGACCGCACCCACCGGCGACCCGTGGCGCACGCCCGAGCGGGTGGCGCTGCGGCGGCTGGCGCGCGACTTCGTGGCACGGGAGATCGCACCGCACATGGACGAGTGGGAACAGCGAGGCGAGCTGCCGCGCGATCTGCACCGGAAGGCCGCCGACATCGGTCTCCTGGGCGTCGGGTTCGCCGAGGAGGTGGGCGGTAGCGGCGGCGACTCGATCGACTCGGCGATAGTCACCGAGGAGATCCTGCACGGCGGCGGGTCCACCGGCGTGTGCGCCGCGCTGTTCACGCATGGCATCGCCGTGCCACACATCGCGGCCAATGGCCGTCCCGAGCTGGTCGACCGCTACGTCCGCCCGACGCTTGCCGGGGAGCTGATCGGATCGCTGGCGGTCTCCGAGCCGGGCGGCGGTTCTGACGTCGCCAACCTCCGCACCCGCGCGGTCCTCGACGGAGACGAGTACGTGGTCAACGGCGCCAAGACGTTCATCACGAGCGGAGTCCGCGCCGACTTCGTCACCGCTGCGGTGCGCACCGGCGGAACCGGCCACACGGGGGTCTCCCTGCTGGTCATCGACAAAAACACGCCCGGGTTCAGCGTGTCCCGACGGCTGGACAAGATGGGCTGGCGATGCAGCGACACCGCCGAACTCTCCTTCACTGACGTCCGAGTGCCGGCCACCCACCTGGTAGGCGCGGAGAACTCCGGCTTCGTACAGATCATGCAGCAGTTCCAGAGCGAGCGGATCGGCCTCGCCGTTCAGGCCTACGCCACGGCGGCCCGCGCCCTGGATCTGGCGCTCGGGTGGGCGCGGGCCAGGGAGACGTTCGGCCGACCACTGTCCTCCCGCCAGGTGATCCGGCACAAGCTCGCCGAGATGTCTCGCCAGGTCGACGTCGCGCGTTGCTACACCCGGGCTGTGACGCAGCGGTTCCTCGCCGGCGAGGACGTCGCGACCGAGGTGTCGATGGCGAAGAACACCGCCGTCTACGCCTGCGATTTCGTGGTGAACGAGGCGGTGCAGATCTTCGGCGGCATGGGGTACATGCGCGAGTCGGAGGTCGAGCGCCATTACCGCGACGCGCGGATCCTCGGCATCGGTGGCGGGACGAACGAGATCATGAACGAGGTCATCAGCAAGCGGATCGGCCTATGACCGTGGAGCCCCGCCCGTTTCAGGTCACCGGCGCTGCGCAGCAGCGGGTATGGGCGGACAAGGCGATGCCGCCGGTGGAACAGGTCCAGCAGGGGCTGGTCTATCCCGGTCCCCATCTCCAACAGCCCGCTACGGTACGTGCTGGTCTATGCGCTCGAGCTGGACGACGGGCGCATCGACGCCGGGTAGGCCATTGACGAGGCTTGGCAGGCCCTGACCTACGGCTTGACCAAGGCCGGGCACGCAATCCGCGACGTCCGCGGCGTGATGGTGACGCACATCCATCCCGACCACTACGGCCTGCCGGGGCGGGCCCGCGAGGCGTCGGGTGCGTGGGGGGACTGCATCCCGACGACGCGGCGCTGCTGCCCGCCCGGTACGGGGCCGGCATTTCTGACCTGCTCGACGAGATGGCCGGGCTGCCGCCAATCTGCGGGGTGCCCGAGGACGAGCTGCAAGCGCTTTCCCGTGCCTGGCTGCCGACCGCGGCCTACGTCCGCCAGGCCGAGCCCGACCGCCTCATCCGAGACGGCGACCGGCTGGCGTTGCCCGGCTGGGATCTGCGTGCGGTCCACACGCTGGGCCACTCGCCCGGTCACCTGTACTTCCACGAGCACCGGGGTCACGTCCTCTTCTCCGGGGACCACGTCCTTCCGCGCATCACGCCCAACATCGAAGTGCACGCCCAGTCGGCGGGCAACCCGCTGGCAGACTTCGTCGACTCCCTGGCACGCGTCTCCGGGCTGGATCGCGAGCTGGACGAGGCGCTGCCCGCTCAGGAGTACCGCTTGGCCGGCCTCGCGGCGCACGTGTCGACGCTCGTGGGCCACCACGACGCACGGCTGGTAGAGATCCGCGCCGCCCTGGCGGGGGCCACCGACGGCCTGGGAGCTGGCCGCCGCGCTGACCTGGTCGCGACCCCGGGAGCAGGTCTCCGGTGTGGAACGGCTGTCGCGGAGACCTGGCGCACCTCGTCCTATTGGAGAGCAGGTGAAGGTGGCGCGGGCCGAGAGACGCCATGACGCTGGGAGCAGCGCTGACAGCACTGAAATGCCACTACTCACTCGTTAAGCGCCTCGGTGGCCGCTGCGCCCGCACGGTCACCCCCTGGCCAGGCCACGGGCGCGAGGCCGATCGCCCCGGCCCACAAGCGCGTGAGGACGTCGACGGCCGCCGCCTCGTCCAACCCCTCTACCGGGTCCTGCCACAGGTGGGCGAAGGATTCCACCATGCCGCCGAGGGCGCTGGCCGTCGCCCGCGGCGGCAGCCTCGGATCCGCCAACCCCACTTGCTGCAACCGGATCAGGCCCTCCATACCCCGCTGGACGAACGACTCCCGCATCTCCAGCCGCAGCACCCGGAAGTCCTCCCGGACGTCCGCCAGGGAGTCCAGCACCCGCAGAATGCGAGAGTGTTGGGTCACCGCCCGCAGGAACGACCTGTTCGCGGCTTCGATGCGAGCGTACGCGGCCTCTGGCGGCAGACGGTCCCCGATCGAGGTCGCAGAGAAGATCGCCTCACCAACCTCGCTGATGAGCTCGCGCAGCAACGCCTCCTTGGAATCGAACCAGGTGTAGAACGTCCCATGGGAGACCCCAGCACGTTGGACAACAGCATCAATTCCGACGGCGGAGAACCCGCACTCCTCGAACAACTCCCGCCCGGCGCGCAGCAACGCCGACCTGGTTCGCCGGCCGCGTGCAGTGAGCGGGGGGGAACTGGATCCGCGATTCATCACTCGTGTCCTCCGGGATAGCGTCCGACCATCTTGACGGTGTCGTCAAGTTTGGACAAACTGCGTGACCTGACCCACTCACAGGGGTGACAGCATCCCCGGAAGGAATCTCCATGGACAAGGGAATTGGCAGCTGGGTCACGACGAGGGCATTCCTCTCCGGGGACCGGATCGCGATCGTCGACGGTGAGCGGCGTCTGACCTACTCGACCCTGGACAGCAGCACCAACCAACTGGCCCGGGCACTGAGCGCCCTCGGCGTCCGGAGGGGCGACCGGGTGGCAGGGCTCCTGCTCAACAGCACCGCGTTCATTGAGACGATGCTGGCCACGGCCAAGCTGGGCGCGGTGTTCGTGCCCATGAACGTGCGCCTTGCGCCGGCCGAGATCACCTATCTCTTGGCGGACTCGGGCGCAGGCGTGTTCGTGTATTCGGCGCCCCTGGCTTCGGTTGCCCGCGCGGCTGTGGCCGGCGAGGGAGTGCGCGTCCGATCCCGCCTGGTCGTAGGCGGCGAACCCGAGGACGGCGAGCTGCGCTATGAGCGGGTGTTGGCCAGCGGCGAGGCCCGTCCAGTCGACGCCGACGTCGATCGGCGCGACGTGTCGTGCTTGATGTACACGTCTGGAACCACAGGGCGACCCAAGGGCGCGATGCTGACTCACGACAATCACCTGTGGAACGTGGTGAACAGCTTGTCCTTCGGGCGCGGCTTGCGCGAGACCGACGTCACGGTGACCGTGGCGCCGATGTTTCACATCGGGGGCCTCGGGATCCACACCCTGCCACTGCTGTACCTCGGCGGGACCAACGTACTGCTTCCCTCGTTCGACCCGGCGCAGACCCTCAGGGTGATGTCCCGAGAGAGGGCCACCGTGCAGTTCATGGTCCCGGCCATGTGGGCGGCGCTCATGTCGGTGCCTAGCTTCGACGACTTCGACCTGTCCTCGCTGGAGCTCGCCGTCTCCGGTGGAGCGCCCTGCCCTCTGCCGGTCATTGACTTCTACCAGGGCAAGGGGCTGCCCTTCCAGGAGGGTTTCGGAATGACCGAGACCGCTCCGATCGTGTCCGTCCTGGACGCCGATCACGTAAAGGAGAAGGCCGGATCCATCGGCCGCGCGGTGTTCCACGTTGAGGCGCGCATCGTCGATGACGCCGATAAGGACGCACTCACCGACGAGGTCGGAGAACTTGTCCTGCGCGGACCCAATGTGTTCACCGGCTACTGGGGTCTCCCCGAAGCCACGGCCGAGGCCTTCCGCGGCGGCTGGTTCCACACCGGTGACCTGGGCCGCATGGACGCCGAGGGGTTCATCACGCTCGTCGACCGCAAGAAGGACATGATCATCACTGGCGGCGAGAACGTCTACCCCATCGAGGTCGAGCAAGTGCTCTACCGACACCCCGCCGTCCGCGAAGTGGCCGTCGTCGGGGTCCCCGACGTCCGCTGGGGCGAGACCCCAGTGGCCACCGTGGCACTCCAGGACGGCGCCGAGCCGACCGCCGAGGATCTTATCGCGTACACCCGGGAGCGGCTTGCCCACTTCAAGTGCCCCACGAGGATCGAGTTCGTAGCCGAGCTGCCCCGCACAGCGACCGGCAAGGTACTCAAGACGGTGCTACGGCAGCAGCACGGCGGCGACGAACACGCCGTACGCCGCTGAAACTCAGTTCACACTGCTCCCGTCGTCCCGTCGGGCCCAGGTCACGATTCGAGGGAGAGCACCCGGACCGCCACCTCGGAGATCTTGCGCGCCGTCGCGGTTCGGTCCCACTTGGGGAGCGCCAGATGGCTGACCGTCAGGCGCACCATGGTGTCGGCCGCGTCGATGACGTCGTCTGGGGGAAGACTCGGGTAACTCTTCGCCACCCATGCGGCTAGGGTGTCGGAGGCGAGGTCGAGAAGCCGTCCGGATGTCGTGAGCAGTGGAAGCATCCCTGTGGACGCCTGACTGGCCACATCCGGAGCGCGGTTGGAGATGAGCACCGCCTTGAGCAGGGGGCTACGTTCGGCCTCTTTCAACGTGTAGTCGACGGCTGCTGCGATGCCGCGTTTCGCATCGCCGATGTGTGCCTCCAACGCCTTCTGGATGCCCTCCAGGAAGCGCGAGGCCTCGCGGAGTACGAGGGCTTCTCCGACACCCGCCTTGTCACCGAACTCCTTGTAGAGCGCCGCCCGGGACACCCCGGCACGATCCGCCACCTCCCCCATGCGCACCCGGTCCCAGCCGCGGTCGACGATCAGGTCGTGGGCAGCCTCTAGGACAGCGGCGCGCATATGCTCCCTGAACCGTTCGCGCATGGACGGTGCCCGCATGACAGAGAGGTTAGCGATCTCTGTCTCGAGACCGACTCGCGTTACTGACCTGGACACGCCCGCACGCTACCTAGCGTGCTCGTCGGCCAGTTGGTCGACCATGGCGGCGAGGGTGTCCTGAAGTCTCTGCACCCCTACAGTCACTGCCGTCGCCCTCGGCAACTCCCGGAGGTCGCCGAGTGGCACCGGGTCCCCGACCAGCAGGGTGACCCGACGACGGCGGCAGCCCAGCACCGCGCCTCCCGACCCGGGCAGGCGTTCGGTGCGGCGCCAGTCCGCTCTCCTGCCCAGCAGCAGCAGCGGTTTGCAGCCGAGCAACGCCAGCCACCACGCAGGCCCGCGGGCGTCTCCGGGGACGTGTCTCACGCCCGCGGACCGACGCGAGTCACGCAAGTCCGGAACGATAGGCGGGACTCTCATCGCCGTCCAGACCGTCGTCCCCCAAGCCATCCTTGCTCAGCTCGGCGGGCAATGGCTCGGTCGTGACCACGACCAGCGGTTACTGCGGCTTCTCACACCGCCACCTCCGCTGTCAGTGCAGCCATGTCGACCGCGGTCCCCTGGGTGAGAATGCGTTTGGTGGTCATGAAGTCTCGGGGACGGTTGACACAGTCAGCGGCTATCGGCTCGCCCTTCCGGAGGTAGTAGCAGGTGAAGTCGCGGTCACGGGTCGGGTCACCGCTCACGACGATGTCGTCATAGCCGGTGTTGAGTCCCGCGATCTGGAGCTTGAGGTCATACTGGTCCGACCAGAACCACGGGAGCGCCGCCACCTCCTTGTCCTTTCCACAGATGGTCGCCGCTGCCACCTTGGCCTGCTCCATTGCACTCGGGACCGACTCCAGCCTGATTCGTCGGCCGTAGCGGGGGATGTCCTGCGACGTACAGTCCCCGGCCGCCACGATGTCAGGGTCACTGGTGCGGGCCTGGGCGTCGATCACGATCCCGTCGTCCACGACCAGGCCGGCTGCCGCGGCGAGCTCGATGGTCGGCTCGATCCCGATCCCGACGATCACAAAATCGGCTCGGACGGAATCGCCGCTGGCCAGGACCACCTCTCGCAGGCGGGTGTCGCCGACCATGGCCTCGACCGAGGCGTTCGTCCTCACGTCGACGCCCTCTTCTTGGTGGATCCGCGTGAAGAAGGCCGACACCTCAGGGGCGGTGACCCGCTCGAGGACCCGGTCTGCGGCCTCGAGGACCGTGACGTGGAGGCCCAACGAGCGCAGCGAGGCGGCGGTCTCCAGCCCGATGTACCCACCACCCACGATGACTGCGTTGCGCCCGGGGATCGCGTCCTCGCGGATCCGCTCCACGTCCGACGACCGACGCAGGTAGTGCACCCCGCCGAGGTCGGCACCCTCAGCGCCGAGACGTCGGGGGTGCGCTCCTGTGCAAAGAGCAAGAGCGTCATAGGACAGGCGGTCCCCGGTGCCGAGCACGAGCTCGCCCGCCGGCCGGTCGATCTCCTGCACGCTGGCAGTCACGCGCTCGACGTTCTGCTTGACGTAGAAGTCCTCCGACCGGATGGCCAGCTCCTTCAGCGAGCACTTCCCGCCCAGATATGCCTTCGACAACGGAGGCCTTTGGTACGGCAGCGCCGACTCGTCACCGACCAGCACGATCTCACCCGACCAGCCCTCTCGGCGGAGGCTGGTGACCAGCTGCACCCCGGCATGGCTGGCGCCGACCACCACCGCGCGCTCCGACCTCATCCCGCGCCCTTGGGGGTGAGCTCGACCATCAGCTTGCTGATGCCGCGAACGAAGTTGGACTGCACGTACTGCGGCTCCCCGACCACATCGATCCTCTCGAAGCGCGGGAGCAGCTCCTCCCAGAGGATCCGCAGCTGCAGCTCGGCCAGCCGGTTGCCCATGCACCGATGCACGCCGAAGCCAAAAGCAATGTGGTTGCGGGCGTTGGGCCGGTCGATGATCAGCTCGTCCGGTCGCTCGAACACCGTCTCGTCGCGGTTGCCGGACGCGTACCACATCACCACCTTGTCGCCCTTGCGGATGAACTGGCCGTTCAGCATAGTGTCGCTCTTGGCGATCCGCCGCATGTACGCGAGCGGCGTCTGCCAGCGGATGATCTCAGAGACCATATTCGGGATCAGGTCCGGATTGGCCTTGAGCTTCTCGAACTGGTCGGGGAACTGATTGAGCGCGAGAACTCCGCCGCTCATCGAGTTGCGCGTGGTGTCGTTGCCGCCCACGATCAGCAGAACGAAGTTGCCGATGAACTCCATCGGACGCTTGACCAGGTCCTTGGTGCTCTCATCGCTCTGCAGCATCGTAACCAGGTCGAACCCGGGCTCTTCGCCGGCCGCGAGCCGGGCGGCCTTGTCGTGCCAGAGTTCAGTGAGTCCTCGCGCCATCTCGAGCATGCCCCGGAACAGTTCGTCGTTGTCGGTAGTGGCCGGGCCGCCGTTGGTCTGCTCCATCGAGGTTGCCAGGTCCGACCACTCGACGAGCTTGTGCCGCTCCTCGAAGGGGAAGTCCAACAGCGTGGCCAGCATACGGGCGGTCAGCTCGATCGACACCGTGCTCACCCAGTCGAACGGTTCGTTGACGGGCAGGTTGTCCAGGACGTCCCTGACGCGCTCGCGGATCAGGTCCTCCATCTCGTGGAGGTTCTTCGGCGCGACGACACCTTGGACGGCGCGCCGCTGAATGTCGTGTTTGGGCGGGTCCATGGCGATGAACATCGCGACGTCCATGAACCGCGGGGGTGTTCCGATGACGATGAGAGGCTCGGCGGAGAAGACCTCGTGGTTCTTGTCCACCGCCATGATGTCGGCGTGACGCGTCAGCGACCAGAACGGGCCGAACGGACTATGGGGCTGGTAGTGGACCGGAGCCTCGTTGCGCAGACGTTCGAAGTAGGACGCCCACCGCCCCTGTCGGTAGAGGAAGGGGTTGCTGAGGTCGATGTCGGCGAGGGGCACCTCTTCGACCGGCGGAATCGGGGCCTCGACGAACATCGGCCCGTTCGCGCCTGAGAGCCACCGCCGGCCCTTATCGTAGAGACGCGCGCCCTGGATCTGTCGCTCCAGGGGGATGGCGGACTCGACCTTCGTCTTCACTGTTTCTGGGATCTTCACTTCTGGGAACTTCATCTGGCTTGACCTCCTGCTACATCTGGAACTCGGGCAACTGAACGGTCAAGCCGTCCCACGATTCGCCCACCTTGACTTGGCACGCCAGGCGAGACGTCGGCTGTCGCTCGGGGTTCATCGACAGCATCTCCTCCTCCTCGGGACCGGACCGGCCGACCTTGTCGGCCCACGCGGGATCAACGATCACGTGGCAGGTGCCGCATGCGGCCTCGCCTCCGCAGTCGGCATCGATGCCCGGGATGGCGTTGTTCGTCGCCACCTGCATCAGCGAGCTGCCCTCCTCCAGCGGGGCCTCGTGCTGCTCCCCATCGTGCGACATGAAGGTGACCACTGCCATCGACAATTCTCCTGTCTTTGCCCACCGGATAGACGTTTCGGTAATGACTGTCGTCGTCAGTCCCCGGCAAAGCCATGTCGTATCGTGTCAGGATCTTGTGAATTCGGATCACGTGAGGACTGCCTGTGGAGACAGACGAGCCAGGCGTCCCGTCGCTGGCCTTCGTGCAGCTGCTGAGCAGCCCGGCGATCGACGATGACGCCGTCGAGCGTTTTCGCGCCATCATGACGCGCGAGGGAACCGGTGAGCTGGCTCTCATCCAGACCAAGGGCGAGGCACCGCTGCGGTGGTTCCGCGAGGTCTATCCCGACCTCGACGTCGAGCAGGCCACCCGGCTCGGGACCGCCTGCGCAGAACACGCACAGCTCACGTCCTTCGGACCGTTGAGTGTCCCGTTGGTCAGCGCGTGCACCGTCGCAGAAGTCGTGGAGCTGCTGACCTACCTGCCCTTGATCACCAAAGCGGTCACCACGCAGTTCCATCCGCAGCAGGACGACCTGACGATCCGGCTGTCGGGGAACGCAGGCGACCCAGATCTCGACTGTCTGGTCGTCACCTACTGCGGACTGGCACTCATGCGGTTGATCGACCTGCTGGTCGTCGAGGCGTCCGAGGCGACCATGCACAGCCACTGGCCGGAGCCGAGCGGGCTACCCCGAGAGCCGGAGAGCCGGACCCGGCTCGAGTTCGACGCCCCCTTCTCCTACCTGCACATGCCCGCGAGCACGCTCCGGGCTGCCTGCCGCTTCCCCGACCCGATCACCTACGGACTCGCCGTCACCGAGCTCCAGCAGTCGCTCGCGCGCCGAGCCGACACCCCGGAGTTCACCCGCAGAGTCCGGGCGTCGCTCGACGACGGGTCCGGGGCAAGGACGATCCAGTCCGTCGCGAACGAGTTCTCGATGTCCTCGAGCACCCTGAAACGGCGCCTCGCTGCTGAGGGGACCAGTTTCCGCGAGCTGCTGCAGCAGTCAATGGTCGACCGCGCCAGGAAGCGGCTTCTCGACCCCTCCACGTCGGTCGGCGAGGTCGCCAACGAGCTCGGCTACAGCGATCTCACCAACTTCTCGCACGCCTTCAAGAGATGGACCGGCAGCTCACCGAGCCACTTCCGAGGCGAGCACGAGCACCGTTGAGGGGAGAGTGCTCAGTCCGAGCTCACCGACGGGTCCACGGCTGCATGCTCAGTGGCCTCCCCGGTGTCGGCAGGAGCAACGAAGACGTCGTCGGCAACCCCGACGCCGGGGGCCATGCGGCCGTAGGTCAGGTCGAGGGCCGTCAGGATCCGGTCCAGCGGGAGGTCGTCGAAGCTGCCGTGGTCCCGCACGTACTCCATGTGCCGGGTGCCGTCGGAGGTGAAGGCGTGCATGAGCGCGTCGCTCTGTCCGTCGAAGTCCACCGGGGGCACATCGAAGCGCTCGCACAGCTCGACATTGAAGGCCGGCGTCGCCTTCAACCATCGCCCGTCGAGGTGGACGCTGCAGTACCCGTGGTACACGAACAGGTCCGTGCCACCCATGACGGCCCGCAAGGTATCGGTCTGCAGGTGGTTGCGGACGTCAGCGAAGCCCAGCCGGGCAGGGATGCCCGCGGCCCTCAGCACCGCGGTCAGCAGCACCGCCTTGGGAACGCAGTAGGCGCGGCCCGTCTCGAGCACGTAGCTGGCCCGGTAGTGCTCAGGATCTCGGGACACCGAGTAGGGGTCGTACCAGACTCTGTCCCGAACGGCCGCGAAGAGCATGCTCGCCCGCTCACGCGGGCTCGACGCGCCGGCGATCACGTGCTGTGTGAAATCGCGCACCGGAGCGCTGTCGTGATCGAGGAAGAAGCTCGCCTCGAGGTGCGGTTCCGCCGTCGGCGTCATTGCCGCCGCCAGGCGGTCGTCGGCCTTCCCGACTTCGACGTCCATGCTTCTGCCTCCTCTACCCACGCGGCTACGCACGGTGCGCGCCGTCCACACGCTGGAGCGGTCCTCATCGGACGCTCAAGTAACTGTCGTCGTCGATGCCGAGCCCGACGCTGTCAGCGAGATCGCGCAGGATCAACCACACCTGGTGCGCGATCCGCGCAATGACCTCGTCCTCCGACTCGTCGTGGTGGTCGAGCCACCAGATGATCCCGGCATCGACCATACCCATCAGCCCGGCCATGACCCCGTCCGGAAGGTCGATCTCGACCTCGGGGGTGCGCAGGTACGCCGACGCGGCGGCCACCACCTCCCCCAGGAACCGCGTGCGCCCCAGCCTGGCCTGATGCGTCTCCTTGTTCTGCTGGCGCACTGCCATGAAGCGATAGAGGTTCGGATGCTCGGCCGCCCACCCGAGTGCAGCCCCGATCACACCCCGGATGATGGCAGGGGCGGTGCCACTGACCTGCATCGCGGGCCGAACCGTGTCGATGAGCTGGTCCGCCGCGAACCGCAGCACCTCGCCGGCGAGATCCTCTTTGCTGTCGAAGTGGCGGTAGACGTGGGGCCGCGCCACACCTGCGCGTTCGGCGATCTGAGCGGCGCCGACCCCGACGCCGTACTCCTCGATCGCGTCAGCCGCCGCCACCACGATCTGTTCGCGCCGCGGAGCTCGATGAGAGTCGTGCGCAGTGGACCGGCGCACCACGGCCGTGTCCACCCACCTCGCGAGATCCACGACTGCAACCTAACCCACAGGGCTAGCGCGGGTACACGACGTACCCGTAGCCTGCGGTACAGGTTGTACCCGGTACCCACTAGCTCTGGAGGACCCATGCCCGGCCGCCGTTCGCCCTGGATGACCCAGGATCTCGACGACTTCCGCCAGCTCGCCCGCACGTTCTGCGAGAAGGAGATCAAGCCCAACATCGAGCGGTTCATCGCCCAGAAGCGCGTCGACCGCGAGCTGTGGACCCGCGCCGGCGAGCTGGGCCTGTTGTGTACGTCGATCCCGGAGGAGTACGGCGGGGGCGGCGGCACGTTCTTCCACGAGGCGATCCTCATCGAGGAGCAGGCGCGCATCGGTGACAGCAGCTGGGGAGCAGCGCTGCACAGCGGCATCGTCGCGCACTACCTGTTGCACTACGGCACCGAGGAGCAGAAGCGGGAGTGGCTGCCCAAGATGGCCTCCGGCGAGGTCGTGACCGCGATCGCGATGACCGAGCCTGGCACCGGCTCCGACCTCCAAGGAATCAAGACCAAGGCAGTCCGAGAAGGCGACGACTACGTCGTCAACGGCGCCAAGACCTTCATCACCAACGGCTACCACGCAGACATGGTGCTGGTCGCCTGCAAGACCACCCCCGATCAGGCTGCTGCCGGCGTCTCCCTGGTCATCGTGCCGAGCAACTCCGAGGGCTTTCGGCGCGGTCGGGTGCTGGACAAGATCGGCCTGAAGGGCCAGGACACCTGCGAGCTGTTCTTCGATGACGTACGCGTGCCTGCCGACAACCTGCTCGGCACCGAGGAGGGTCAGGGCTTCATCCAGCTCATGATGCAGCTGCCGCAGGAGCGGCTCATCGTCGCTGTCAGCTGCGCCGCTTCGATGGACTTGATGCTGGACCTGACGCATGACTACACGCTCACGCGCGAGGCGTTCGGCAAGCCGATCTTCGGATTCCAGAACACCAAGTTCAAGCTCGCCGAGGTCGCCACCGAGGCCCGCGTCACCCGCGCCTTCATCGACGAGTGTCTCGACCTGCACGTCAAGGGCGAGCTGGACATCCCCACCGCCGCGATGGCGAAGTACTGGTCCTCGGAACGGGCTCAGCAGGTCGCTGACACGTGCCTGCAGCTCCACGGCGGCTACGGCTACATGGAGGAGTATCCGATCGCGCGGGCGTGGACCGACCTGCGGATCAGTCAGATCTACGCCGGCACCACCGAGATCATGAAGGAGATCATCGCCCGGTCACTCCCGACGCCAGCCACCAGCCACTAGGACAGGGGCCGGCGGCGGCGATTGGCAGCCTGGCGACTGGCGCTATCCGGGTCAGGGCCAGGCCTAGCGCCATCCCTCAGACCCGGCTCGGGACAGGGTGCCGGTTGCATGCCGCTCAGCGGCTCGGGCGACGACGTCCGCGTCGGAACAGAAGCCGGTCTGCCGGCGCTTGAGGCACAGTAGGCCCAGCAGTGTCCGGTCCTCGTCCACGACAGCGAGCCGCCGTTCGCCTCTGGCCACCAGCCAGCGGCGCGCGTCTTCGAGCGGGACGTCTGGGGCGACGGTGCGGTTGGTCAGAGTCGCGAGCGTCAGCGCCGCGGCCATGTCGGCGACGTCCGCCTCGAGGTCATCGCGCACCAGCGTCCCCAGCAGGCTGGGTCCTCGAGTGAGCAGGAGCATGTGCATGTGGTCGTCGGCGAAAGCGGCCCGCGCCACGCCGACTGTCGCGCTCGCGGGCAGCGTCCATGGCTCGCGTACGAGGGCCTCGGCGACGGTCCTCTGGTCGGCGGCGTCGTGGGGTCCCGCAGGGACCGGGCGAGCAGTGTCGCCCTTCATGGGAGAAGGGAGCGATGTCGGGCAGTAGGGGTCTCGACGGAGCGGACGCGCGGCCCTTGCCGTCTCGGAGCTGCCGCCGACCGGGCCAGCCAGGTAGGTGATCCGCGACCGTGAACTCCGCAGCTACCCCAGTGGTAGGGCACTAGGAGAGCCCCACACCCATGGTGCTGGGCTCGGTGGCGATCGAGTCGAGTCCTGTGCGATGCACGCTGCGCCGTTGAACGGGGATGTAGTAGACGCTGGGGTTGGTGCCCATTTCCGGCTGTAGTTGTTGGGCGCCCTGCTCGCGGATGAGCCGGGAGACCTCCGAGTCGGGGTCGTTGAGATCGCCGACGAACCGTGCCCGCGCCGGACAGGTCTCGATGCACATCGGCAGACCGCCGGCGTCGATGCGGTCCATGCAGAAGTCGCACTTCTCGACTGTGCCACGCACTCCCGAGGTGACCGCCGAGGAGCCGAGCGCATGGTCGGTGGGGCGTTTGGCCGGCTTCTCGTTGAAGACACGAACCCCGTAGGGACAGGCTTGGATGCACGAGCGGCACCCGATGCAGTCCTCAGTGTGGATTGCGACAATGCCGTCTTCGCGCTTATAGGTAGCACCCGTGGGACACACCGGCAGGCACGCCGGCTCCTCACAGTGCTGACAGGCCATGGGCAGGAACGACAGGGTGGGGTGCTCGACGGTGCCCCCGACCTGGTCGATCTCGTCTCCCTCGACCGTGAGCACCCGGTTCCACCAGGTCCCTTCGGGGAGGTTGTTCTTGATCTTGCAGGCCACCGAGCAGGTCTGGCATCCGATGCAGCGGTTGAGGTCGATCACCATGCCCCACCGGCGGGGCCGTGCCCCCTTCTGGATCTTCGCCTTGGACATCGTCACTTCTCCTTCACGAGGGTCGGGGCGCCGCGCCGCTGGGCTTCTGGCATGACCGGGATGGCGGCCGCGTCGGCCTTGACAGCCTCGACCAGGACATCGAAGAACGAGCAGCTGTAGTGGCGGACGTTGGCCTGTTCGTGGGTCAGCTCCTGGTAGCCGCCGGCGAGGAACTGGTGACGTTGCCAGCCCTTGTTGATGTTGCACGTGGAGTCGGGGAATGCGTTGTTGGTGCGCACCTTGAGGTAGGCCTCGCCCCGGTCGTTGAACACCTTGACCACGTCGCCGTCGACCAGGCCCCGGGCGGCCATCTCGCGATCGTTGAGCTCGACCAGCGGCTCGGGGTCCATCTCGCGCAGGACGGGCACCTCGTAGTAGGTGCTGTGGACCCGGAAGCGGGAGTGTCGCTGATTGAGCACCAACGGGTACTTGGCGAACTTCGGGTTGTCCCGCCACGCTTCGAAAGGCGGCTCGAAGTGCGGCAGCGGGTCGACGCCGTGGGTCACCGGGATCCGCAATGAGGGCATGGACTCGGGGTAGTTAACGATGACCCCCTCGGCGTAGAACTCCGCCTTCCCCGAGGGGGTCATGAACCCGCCGTCGCTCAACGGGATGTAGCCAGAGTCGAAGAGCCGGGCGACGCCGTCGCGGCGGAACTCTTCAGCGACCTCCGGCCGCTGCAGAGTCGTGGCGATGTTGTCCACGATACGGTCGATCCACACCGTCGGGCTCTCGGAGAAGTACTGACCGACGCCGAGCCGCTGGGCCAGCGCGCCGAAGATCTCGTAGTCCGAGCGGGCCTGCCCGACGTTGGCGATGGCCTTCTGCTGACGCATGAGGAACGGGTGCATGCCCGCGCAGAGGTCGTCGTTCTCGAACCAGCTCGTCACCGGCAGCACGATGTCGGCCATCCGCGCCGTGTCGTTCATGACCATCTCCATGCTGACGACGAGCTCGACGTTCTCCTCCGAAAGCATCTCGTTTCGGATGCGGTTCTGGTTGGGGAAGTTGCTCACGAAGTTCGAGCAGTTGAAGATGAGCGCCTTGACGGGCCAGTCCACCGGTTCAGGTGTGCTCGACCGTGGCCCGGCGAACGGGTTGCTGGGGTCGGCGGGGACCCACTGCTGGGTGACCCCCTTGGCGACGGCGTCGTAGAGCAACAGGTAGTTGAGCTTGGCCGTGTGGTTGCCGGTCGGCATGGTCCACTCATCGAGCACCCCAGGGGTGAAGATGATGCTAATCGCGGTTCCGCCCATCAGCGAGCCGAACGGTGTGGCCCCCGGCTTGCCGATCTGCCCGCTGATGACCCCCAGCGTCGCGATGCCGCGGCCGACTAGGTCGGCGTTGTCCCAGCGGTCGATACCCATGCCGGAGTAGATGAACGACGGCCCGGCGGTGGCGTAGCGGCGGGCGACCTCACGCACCAGTGCGGGCTCGACGTCGGTGACGTCCCACATCGCCTCTGGGCTGTGCTCGGCTGCGGTGTCGGCCAGGAGCTGGAAGGCGGGCCGAACCGTGACCGCCCCCTGGGGCGTCTGTACCTGGTAGGTGCCGAAGATCGCCGTCGTCGCCGTGTTGGGGTCGGCCGGGACGGGCACACCGGTGCTCGGGTCTAGGGCGAGCACAACGGGTTCCGCGGTCGGGTCCAGGTCGCTGGCCCGCAGGAACAGCCCGTTGTCCTCACGCACCAGGTAGGTCGCCACCGTGTGCGCGCGCAGGTAGGTCTCGTCGTAGAGCCGTTCCTCGATGACGGTGTTGACCATCGACATGGCCAGGGCGCTGTCCGACCCCGGTCGAGGCCGCACCCAGATGTGGGCCTTGCTGGCTGCCTCGGAGAACCGTGGATCGATGACGATGAGCTTGGCACCGTTGTCGAGGGCGTCGGCGAAGAAGTGCCAGTTGTGCACCTGGGACTCGGTGACGTTGGTGCCCCACGCGATGATGGTCCGGGCATTGGCGATGTCCTCGGGCTGATGGGCCAGCATCCAGGCGGCCATGCCGCTGGCCAGGTTGGCCGCCACCTGAGTCTCGCCGGTGGCTAGGCCGAGGTCGATCGAGTCGGCCGCGAGGGTCGCACCCAGCACGTTGGCCATGCGGTGCGCCGCACCGGCAAGCGCCCCGTTGATGAGTGCATAACTCCCAGACAGCGGCGCGAAGCAGACCGCCTTGTCACCATAGCGCTCGCGCACGCCGGTGAGCTTGGCCGCGATCTCGTCGAGCGCCTCCTCCCAAGAGATCTCCTCCCACAGGTTCTCCCCACGCTTCCCGGCCCGGCGCAGCGGCGTGGTGATGCGGTCGGTGCCGTATACCCGCTGCGGGTGGCTCAGCCCGCGCAGGCAAATACGGTTGTAGCGGGAGTCGGGGAACGGTGCCGCGGTGGTCTCGACGAGCTTGCCGTCTCGCACGTGCGCGTAGAGGCGGCAGTTCATCCAGCAGTTGGGGGTGCACGCGGAGGCGAAGACCTGCTCGCCCTCTGCGGGCAACAGCGGCAGAGGTGCTGTCAGTGCCATGTGAACAACTCCGATGTTGTGGGGGGATCGAGGGATGCCGGTTCAGCCGAGAGGGCTGACCTTGACGCCAGCGCACAGCTGGGCATAGCGGAACTGCAGGCTGCCGGCCACGCTGAGGGCGCCACCGATGGCAAGCAGGGCAGGACCTGCTGCCGTGGCGGCGAAAGCGATGAGGGTGAGGACGACAGGCACGCCGAACCCAATCAGCACGCTGGTCCAGAAGTGGGCGGCCATCCGACCCCGCAGCAAGCGGTGCAGTCCGGCCCGAGCCGCAGGAGTGTGCTCGTGCGCACGATCGAGGACGTACATGTGGGTGATCCCCAGCGTGGCCACCAGGCCGACAAGGAAGCCGACACCGAGTTCGGTCTGCACGTCCTCCAGCCGTCCATTGACGGCGAGGACGAGCAGCGTCAACCCCAGTGAAGAGGTCAGTGCATGAGCGATGAACTGCGCCGGCACCAGCGCCGAGTGCCACAGGCGGATCGAGATCGACTCATAGAGCACCATGCCGGGATAGGCGATGATCACGGCCGCTGCGGCGAAGGAGATGGCGATCATCACCTGAGCCGTCAGGTTTGCTTCCAGGAATGGCTCGTCCGTCCAGGGCAACGCCCCGAACCAGCCGGGGAGCAGATAGAGCGCGCCGATGATCAGGAAGACGAAGTCAGCGAGCGCCCCCCGCGCGATCCACGACCGGTCAGGGCGTTTCAACGCCTTGAGCACCCGCTCCGGCCTGCCCAGGTCCAGGATCAAGATCAGTCCGCCGATCCCGACCAGGACCAGGCCCACGACATCGAGCAGGGACAGTCCCAGCACGGTTCCGGTGTCGGTGAGCGAGAACGCGTGACGCACCATGAAGGTGCCCGCCCCCAGCCCCATGGCCCAGAACCACAGCGCATGCGGTCCCCGCCAGTGTGGCTGTGGGACAAGGTGCGGTGCGAACCGGTCGTAGGTCCGCTCCCGTTCGATCAACGTCGGTTCTGCCATACCCGCCTCCGGTCCGCCGTGGCCGGCCTCGCCGGCGTTCCATCCCACAGTCCGCGCAGGAGGGCACCGGCGATATGGACCTTAGTCCCGCGTCGCCCCTTCCGAAGTGCCCGCCTTCGACACCCGCCCCGAGTAGTCTGCGTCGGGAACGGATGCGCGTGAGGGGGCGACGTCCCCTCGTGGCTCTGTCGGCTGCACAGGAAGAACGCAACAAGTGGCAAGGAGGAGAGGCGAGCGTCTTGGTGGACCATGCGGAGTACTTGCCCGGCATCTATCAGGAGTTCAGAGAGCGCTACCCGGGTGTGGCGAGCGCCCAGGACACGCTGGCGCAAGAGATGGCAAGTGCGACACCTTTCGACGATCGAACTGTCCGATTACTGAAACTCGCCCTTGCTGTGGGAGCCCAGTCGGAGGGGGCGGTCAGGTCGAACACCCGCAAGGCCCTCGCACTGGGCGCCAGCGCGGATGAGTTGCAGGCGGTGGCGATGCTGGCGGTGACGACCTGTGGGTTCCCCACCGCGATCGCCGGGCTGGGGTGGATCGACGACGTCGACTCCGCCCCGACATCTGGCGGCTGACCGGCCGCGGAGCGATGTCTGCCGGAGGGCAGGCATCGTCACCCGCGAGGAGCTCATGCGCGATGTCTGGGGCACCACACGTTTTGGACCTCCTCCAAGACCATCGATGTCCACCTGGGCTGGCTGCGCCGCAAACTGGGTCACGATCCTCGTCACCCGCACCTGATCACGACGATCGCAGCAGGGCCTCCGCTTCGAGCCCCATCCGCCCAGCTGATCTCTATCCTGCCTGACCGCGTCTGCATCGCGCAGCTCACCTCAACCGAGTTTGGCATGCAAAGCCGGGCCTGGGGAGTCAGCGATGCAGGGGCGCGCTGGCACGGGTCTGGGCCAACACCGAGCACTTTACAGCGGTCGAGTTGAGCGTGCCCCGCCTCCCTGCAATGCGGTCAGCTCGTTGGATCACTCATGGGCCGGGTGGGCTGTCGACGACACGGGCGAGCGGCACCCACTCGCTATGTAAGGCGTCGGCAAGTCGCACGAGTGCAACCGTTGTGCCCAGTTCGAGGACTGTGGCTTCGATCCAATCGCCGTCCCCCTCGGGGGCCACCCACACCGCCTGATTCCTTGTGACCACCCGGCGAGTGTGACATCTGAGGCCCTCCATGGGCAGACCACGCGGAGGTTCTGGCCGAAGGGCGGAAGCACACTCTGCGCACAGGCGGGGCCGGGGTGGCGGTGGACGCCCGGACACCAGCAGCGCCCGCCAACACACCGCCCGACGGCCGCATCGGCCATCGACCTTGCAGAGCTGAACAGGCGTACCACATCCACCCGCTACCCACCGGCCCCAGCAACAGCGCAGCTACGTGCGTTCGTGCACGCATGTTAGTCTCTGAGCATGCCCGTTCACGTAAGAAGGCAAGAGGAGCGCTCGGCGTCAACACGGCGAGCGCTGCTCGATGCCACCGTGTCATGCCTTGCGGAACTCGGATATGCGGGAACCACCGGTGCCGCGGTCGCGGCCCGGGCGGGCCTCTCACGTGGTGCGCAGTTGCACCACTTTGGAACCCGCGACCAGTTGGTCGTCTCTGCCGTCGAGCACTTGGCGGAGGAGCGTTTACGCCGCGTCCGAGAGCAAATGGAGCTGCTTGAGCCCCCTGCCACCGGAGCCCAAGGTGTAGGGGGCACAGAGCAGCGCGAGACGGCCCTACGGTTACTGGCGGAGGCGCTCTCTGGGCCGCTGTACGCCGCGAGCCTGGAGTTGTGGGTTGCCGCTCGCGCGCATCCCGCCCTGCGGGACCAGCTCGTTCCGACCGAAGACCGCGTCAACGCCGAGTTGGCCAAGATCTGCCGCACCTACGTCACCGCAGACCCCACAGAGATCCGGCTCACCCTCGACCTCCTCCTCGGAAGAGGAGTCAGCGGGCTCTTGACTCCCCATCCCGGCCAACGGCAGGCCGGGGCTCTCACTGCCTGGGCGCGGCGGCTGCAGGGAGCCCCGCGTGGCTGACATGCAGGCGCTGCTGGCCATGTGGTCGGAGAAGTTCGTTGACTACCCCGACGGCGCCGAACTGCCGGTCCACCACGACCACTGCCTGGGATGCGGGCCGCACAACCCCCACGGGCATCATCTCCGGGCCGTTCGAGAGGGCGACGGCGTAGAGGCGTGGCACGAGTTCGACGCCCGCCACGTAGGGGCGCCCGGCATTGTCCACGGCGGCGCGGTCGCCACCGTTGTCGATGACCTTTACGGGTGCTTGCTCTTCCTCGAGGGCGGGCCGGCGGTCACCCGCCAGCTGACGATCGACTACCTGGCGCCGGTACTCATCGGAACGACATACCGCCTGAGGGCCGACGTGGCCCGCCGAGACGGACGCAAGCTATTCCTCGCCGCTAGCGCGATCGGGCCGGACGGTAGCGCGGTCGTCTCTTCGACGGCTGTCTTCGTCAAAGTCGGCGCGGAGCATTTTGCTCAGGGCACCACTGACGCCACCTAGCGACTAAGCCCCAGCTCCGATGCGAGGCACAATCGCGCCAACAAAACCTGCGCCTCGCCCAACTCCCACGGCTCACCGCGCATCGTCGCAACCGGAGGTTGCCGCAGCCGCTCTCTAGTCTCTCAGTCTAATCACTCCGGAGGGCTTCGATGCGAACTGTTCCCAGTCACACTGCCGTCAAGTTGAGTGCTGCGGCCGAGCTGTTCGCCGAGCACGGTGTCGACCAGACGAAGATGGAAGACATCGCGGCTGCCACCACCATCCCCAAGGCGACGCTGTACTACTACTTCGCTGGCAAGGAGCAGATCCTCGCGTTTCTGTTCCGCGACGCCCTGGATCGCGTCGCCGACGAAGTGGCCATCGCGGTTGAGTCGGAGGGATCCGCAGCGGCCCGGCTCGCCGAGGTTATCCGGGCCCAGCTGCGGGTGATGGCCGAGCAACCGGCGGTCTGTCGGGCCTTGGTGGGCGAGCTCGGTCGGGCCGGTCGGATTCCTGAGATCGCAGCAATGATCCATTCGGCCTACTACCAGCCAGTGCAGTCGCTGATCGAGGACGGCGTAGTTGACGGCTCCCTGCGCCAGGTGCCCGACCCGGGGTCGGTCGCCATGGCGGTCTTCGGTGCGGTCACCATCAGCGCCCTGTCCTACCTCGTGAGCGCCCAGGACCTGGACCAGGAGCGCCTCGCGAGCGCGGTGACGACCCTGGTCCTCGACGGCGTACGTTCACACTGACCCCCAGCCCCGTGCCCCTTCCGGCGCCTTGAAGAACCGTCGCTAGGTCTGCCACGACGTCGGTGCTCACCTGACTGCCCTCGCTCGCGACTTCTCGAGCCGATCATCTTGGTCTGGCGTCCGCTGCAGATCGCAGCAACACCGGGTCTCTCCCCGAGCGCCCGGTCGCGACAACTAGAGCACCACCGGCTCAAGCACCAACCCGGACAGTCGACCGACTCCCACGGCACCGTTATCCGCGCCGCCGGCAGGCGTCCAGAATCCGACAAGAGGCCAGGCCCCACAGGGAATACCAAGGGAGCCGGCGCCTCCCGGCCGGGCCGCCCAGCCCAGCGTTCCAGCCGAGCCAGCCCGCCGTGCCCTCCCTGCGCGGAGAACTCGCCGGCGGGCACCCTGGATAGCCCCAACCTCGGCGAGGGGCCGCCTCACCCGTCGGGGGCTTACATGCATGCGCGCCTGCATGTAGACTGTTGGGGATCCGGGCGCTCCTCTCGTCCCGTCCGCGCCCGGCGGGGGTGACCCATGTACTTCGGGCCTGTCTGGCAGCCATTGGCGGACCTGCTCTCGGACGCGGTGTGGCATACGGTGTGGTGGATCTATGGCGGAATGGTCGCCTTTGGGAGTTGCTGGCTGATCGGGTGCGGGGGCTACCGCGCCTGGCAGCAATGGGATCGTGACTGGATTGCGCGGCGAGAGCAACGACGAGCCAGCCGGATCGACAGAGACGTCGCGCGCGGCCTGCGCGAGGTCGAGAAGTTCCTGCGACTTCAGTGCCCTGACCCGGTGAACGGACTTCACGGGGGCAGGTGGCCGAGGGTTCCCCGCGGCCACCGCCGACCGCGGCCGCCTCGATAAGCGTGCGAGCGGGCGAAGATGACGCCCCACAGCGAGCGTCCTGCCCAACGCGGCCGGCGAGCGCTCTCCCTGACCGCGGGGAGTGGACATGCATCCACACATGGTGAGGTTGGCCGCTGGTACCGCTGACGGCTCACGGCTCACGGCTCACGGTGGTGCTAACCAGCCCCTCGAGCGCGCCATGAGTGCACTCCCCGTGCCCAGCTGGGAGCGCGGGCCCACTACTTGCCGATGGACTCGGGACGAGGCATCGGCTCGCTGTCCTGATGGTCGTTGAGCGTGCGCAGGAGCCGGTCACCCTCGACATCGAGGTCGGGCAGGAGCCGGTCCAGCCAGCGCGGTAGCCACCAAGCCTTGTCGCCGAACAGTGCCATCAGCGCCGGAGTCAAGGTGATGCGCACCAAGAAGGCGTCGATGAGGATGCCGGCCGCGAGGGCGAACCCGATCTGCTTGATCATGA
Source organism: Nocardioides pacificus (assembly GCF_054775955.1). NCBI lineage: Bacteria > Bacillati > Actinomycetota > Actinomycetes > Propionibacteriales > Nocardioidaceae > Nocardioides > Nocardioides pacificus. The sequence goes on along the minus strand of NZ_BAAHCI010000001.1, from coordinate 3,222 downwards.
CGTCGTGGCTGAAGATGAAACCGGCGAACACCGAGACCATGATCACCGCGGCGGCGACGACGACTCGGCTGGCCTGGTCGAAGCCATGCACCACGCCGGCTTCGCCGTGGTGGCCGTGAACGTGGGACTCGCGCATCGAGGAGACCAGAAAGACCTGGTAGTCCATCGCCAACCCGTAGAGGATCCCGGTAACGATGACCGGGATGAAGCTGAACAACGGCCCGCCGGTGTCGATCCCCACCAGCCAGCCGAGCCACCCCCAAGAGAACACCGCGGTGGTCACCCCAAAGGTCGCCAGGATACTGAGCAGGAAGCCGAGCGTGGCTTGGATCGGTACGACGAGTGACCGGAAGACCACCAGCAGAATCAGCAGCGACAGGCCGCCGATGATGGCCAGGTAGAGCGGGACGATTTCGGCGAGTCGGTCGGACATGTCGATGCCGATCGCGGTGAAGCCGGTGACACCCACCTCGACGTCGTACTCCTGCGCGACAGCCGAGCTGGGTGAACGAAGGGCCTTGACGAGGTCGGCGGTGGCCTCGTCATCGGGGCCAGAGGTGGGGATGACGCTGAGGACCGCCATCTGCCCGTCCTGACTGGTTCCCACAGGTACTGCGGCCACCACTTCATCGCGCTGCTGTAGCTGCTGCGCGACTGCGCCCAGGGTCTGGGCGTCCAGGGCAGCGCCCTCGGAGGACTCCACGGTCACCAGCAGCGGCCCGTTGAACCCCTCTCCGAACCCCTGGGCGACCAGCTCGTAGCTCTGCCGGGCGGCCGTGTCGGTGTTCGCGGTCGCGCCCGTCGGTAACCCCAGGTCCATGCTTGCTGCGGGGGCAGCTCCCATGCCCAGGACCGCGACCACCCCGAGGATCACCGGCCAGCGGAACCGCAGCACCGCTTTGACCCACCGGTCGGCGACAGAGTGGGCGCCCTGGCCATCCTCGCGTTGGCTGTGTCCCTTGGCCCGAGTCTTGGCGGAGACGATCCGCTCTCCGATCAGCCCAAGTAGGGCTGGCAACAGGGTAAGGGCGATGAGGACGGCGAGCAGGACCGTGGCCGCGGCGACCAGGGCCATGGTGGTGAGCATCGAGATGCCGATGACGGTGAGCGCGACCAGCGCCACGATCACGGTGAGACCGGCGAAGAGCACGGCGCTGCCCGCGGTCCCAACTGCCCGGCCAGCTGCCTCGCGGGCGTCCAGGTCGCGGTCGATGATCAGTCGGCGCTGCCGGTTGACCACGAACAACGCATAGTCGATGCCCACGGCGAGGCCGATCATCAACGCCAGTACCGGGGTGGCGGTGTTCATCTCCACCGACGTCGACAAGGCGAAAGCCGTCCCCACGCCCACCCCGACGCCGACCAAGGCGGTGACCAGGGGGAGGCCTGCGGCGACGAGCGAGCCGAGTGTGAGGACGAGGACCACGGCCGCGACCGCGAGCCCGACCACCTCGGCGGCGCCGACTGGGATCTCGATCGCCTTCAACGAGTCGCTCGGCAGTACCTGCAGACCGGTTCCCTGCTCGGCATCCTCGACCACCTCCAACACCGCAGAGACCTGCTCGTCTGTCAGCGACGTGGACGGCACGGTGAACTGGAACTGGAACAGCGCCACCGGCGCCCGGGTCGAGACCAGCACACCCGGCACCGGCGCTCCATCCAGGACCAGCGGCCGATACGGCGGCGGTGCCGGGTCTGGCCCATCGGCTTGCTGAGGCTGCGAGTCAGCAGCACCCTGCGCGTTCCCGGGTGAGACGGCTTCCGGTCCTACCGACGGCTCACCCTGGCCCTGGCTCAAGTCAGCCGGATTGACAACCTGCTCCAACTCGTAGACCTTCCGCACGGTCTCGGCGAGCGCGGTCATCCGCTCCGGTGTCTCCAACCGCTCACCGTCCGGGACGGTGAACACCACGCTGGCCTGGCCGCCCGAAGCTTGCGGTAGCTCCGCGGCGACGCGGTCCAGGACCCGTTGGGCCTCGGTGTTGTCGATCTTCATCTCCGAGGTCACCTTCACCCCGTTGAACACCAACGCAGCCACCACGGTAGCCAGCACCAACACCCACCCCAAGATGAATGGCCAGGGCTTGCCGTAGCAGCCGCGGCCGAGGCGGTACAAGAACGTGGACATGGGGCTGCTCCTCGGAGTGATGTGTGTGCGGGTCAGAAGCCGGTACGGAGATGGAGGAAGACCTCGGTCAAGAACTCTTCGAACTCCACGGCGTCGTGACTCGGCAGATCGCCAGGAAGGCGGACGGCGACGAGCCCCTCGAGCGCGGAGGAGACCATGCCGTAGACGGCGCCGACCAGCAGAGTGAGATAGGAAGCCGGATAGCGTCCCGCCGCCACAGCGACCATCCGCTCCTCGACCTCCAACCGCATCCGGTGCTGGACGTGGTACACGTGGGGCTCCAATGAGGGATGTGCCCGCGCCAACGTCAAGACCTCCCGCATCCGGGACAGCCCCGTCGTCGTCAACTGCAGCCGCAGCACGACCTCGACCGCATCCAGCAACGGCCGGCCCTCCGACACGTCCTCGAGTGCGTCGGCGGCAGCCTCGATACCGGCGTAGGCGGCTGCTGCCACCGCCGCCTCCTTGCAGGGATAGTGATTCGCGAACGTACGGCGCGAGTACCCAGCCATCTCCGCGACCTCGTCGATCACGAACCCGCCCAGACCGCGTTCCTTCGCCAGGTGGAAGGCAGCCTCGGCAAGCGCCTGCGCGGTCGCCGCGCGCTTCCTCCCCCTCAGGCCTTCGATCACGGCACCAGGCTCCCAGGTAATTGCCGAACAGGCAAGATTGCCTATCGTGCACATTCGCCCCCTCTGGTTGCGGCAGCCGACCGTCCGACGCGCGTCACGGAAGTGGTCTCGGACGACGAACGGCACCGACGGTCGGCGGCATGAGGAGGACGCTTCTGGGCACCAAGAGTCGCCTGGCTGCCGACTGGCGTCGGCGCAGTAGCGGAGCCGGCCGAGTCTCGAGTTGAGCCAAGGGCCATTCAGATGACAGAAGGAGCTCATTGTGACCGAGGGGTTGCCGGTCCCTCAGGCCCACGCCGGGGTGGCCAGCTGGGGCCTGCGTTTGATTGCTGGATCCATTGTCGCCTCGGCCACGCTTCTGTCAACGGCCAGCTTCTGGTCCCCGCTGGTGGCCAAGTGGAAGTCCCCACTCTCCGTCGGTTCTTCAGGTGGTCTTGATGCGGGTTCCTCCGCTCTCTCGGG